>NZ_NEIT01000012.1:0-136839 GCF_002112855.1 Pseudomonas sp. B40(2017) | reverse complement strand
ATCGCCGATGGTAGTGTGGGGTTTCCCCATGTGAGAGTAGGTCATCGTCAAGATTAAATTCCGAAACCCCAATTGCGAAAGCAGTTGGGGTTTTGTTTTGTCCGTTGAAAAGTTTTACTCGCGACAGCGAACAAATTTGCACAGTTATTTTCGAATCAGAACACTAGAATAGTCCCACCTTTTTTGGAGCCAGAGCCTTTATGTCAGATCCGGTTGGCGCCCAAGGGCTGTCAGAATTACCGCTGGAAGACTTGGTGGCCTGTCACGAGTGCGACCTGCTGATGCGCAAGCCAACCCTTGCTCATGGCGAAAAAGCCCTCTGCCCACGTTGCGGTTACGAACTGTATGCCCATCGCCATAATGTGGTGCAGCGCAGCCTTGCCCTGGTGATTGCGGCATTGCTGTTGTACATCCCGGCAAACTTTTTACCCATCATGCAGCTCAATATTCTCGGGCAATCCTCGCAGGATACGGTATGGAGCGGCGTGCTCGGTCTGTTCAACACTGACATGCAGGGCGTTTCGATCGTGGTATTTCTGTGCAGCATGGCCATACCGCTGCTCAAGCTGCTCTGCCAGTTGTTCGTTTTACTCACAATTCGCTTCAATGTCGGCCGCAGCTATGGTCTGTTGCTCTACCGCATTTATCACCACCTCAAAGACTGGGGCATGCTTGAGGTCTATCTCATGGGCGTCCTTGTCGCGATCGTCAAACTGGCGGACATGGCGGCCATCACCGTCGGCCTCGGTCTGGCATGTTTCATCGGTTTGTTACTGGTTCAGGTTTGGCTCGAAGTGGTGATGTCGCCGCACCAGATCTGGCAGGCGTTATCAGGAGAAGATGCCCATGCGGGCGATTGATGCAGGCATTCTGATCTGTACCGAATGCCACGAACTGAACAGGCAGGATACCGACAGCGATGTGCAGACCTGCACCCGATGCGGTGCGCTGGTTCACGCCCGGCGGCCCAATAGTCTCGCGCGAACCTGGGCGTTGCTGATCACGGCCGCGATTATCTACATCCCGGCCAACGTACTGCCGATCATGACAGTCAGCTCGCTTGGTCAGGGGGATCCGAGCACGATCATGTCCGGTGTCATCCAATTGGTGCAGCACGGCATGATTCCCATCGCCGCCGTGGTGTTCATCGCCAGTATCCTGGTGCCGACATTCAAGCTGGTGGGCATCGCGCTGCTGCTGTTTTCCGTACAGCGCCGCCAGCCCTTGTCCGCACGTCAGCGGATCTGGATGTACCGCTTCATCGAGTTCATCGGCCGCTGGTCGATGCTCGATATTTTCGTGATCGCCATTCTGGTGGCGGTCGTCAACTTCGGCCGGCTCGCCAGTGTCGAAGCCAATCTTGGCGCCATCGCCTTCGCCACTGTGGTGATTCTGACGATGCTCGCCGCTGTCACTTTCGATCCCCGACTGATTTGGGATAACACGGAGTCGGACGCCGACCATGACTGATTTGCCTGTAGCGAAAACCCGACCGGCTTCGAACTGGTCTGCCATCTGGGTGCTGCCCCTGATCGCCCTGATTATCGGCGGCTGGCTCGGCTGGCGTGCCTACAATGAAACCGGTATCGAGATTCAGGTGCGGTTTGAAAGTGGTGAAGGCATTCAGGCCAACAAGACCGAAGTGGTCTACAAAGGCATGCCGGTCGGCAAGGTGAAAGCCCTCAAGCTCGATGATGAAGGCAACTCCAAAGGTGTCATCGCAACTATCGAGATGAACAAGGATGTTGATCAGTACCTGAAGACCAGTACCCGTTTCTGGCTGGTCAAACCGAGCGTGACGCTGGCCGGGATCACGGGTCTGGAAACTCTGGTATCGGGTAACTACGTCGCTATCAGCCCTGGTGAAGGCGAACCGACCCGAAAGTTCAAGGCCTTGGCCGAAGAACCGCCGCTGTCGGACTCCAAGCCCGGTCTGCACTTGACGATCAAGGCTGATCGCCTCGGTTCGCTGAATCGCGGCAGCCCGGTGTTCTACAAGCAGATCAAAGTCGGTCAGATCAAAAGTTACGTGCTGTCGGAAGACCAGAGCACGGTCGAGCTCAAGGTGTTCATCGAACCGACCTACGCCAAACTGGTGCGCAAACACACACGATTCTGGAATGCCAGCGGCATCAGCATCGACGCCAACCTGTCCGGCGTGAAAGTGCGCAGCGAATCCCTTGCCAGCATCGTTGCCGGCGGCATCGCCTTCGCCACCCCGGAGAACCGCAAGGACAGCCCGCCCACCGATCCAAGCCTGCCGTTCCGTCTCTACGAAGACTTCGATGCGGCCGCCGCCGGCATCCGCGTGAAGGTCAAACTCAGCGATTTCGAAGGCCTGCAAGCCGGGCGCACTCCGGTGATGTACAAGGGCATTCAGGTCGGTAACCTGAAAGCGCTGAAGATCGATCCGGACCTGTCCAGCGCGACCGCTGAGCTGACCCTCGATCCGTTGGCCGAGGACTATCTGGTCACCGGCACGCAGTTTTGGGTGGTCAAACCTTCGATCTCTCTGGCCGGCATCACCGGTCTGGAAGCGCTGGTAAAAGGTAACTACATCGCCGTACGTCCGGGCGACAAGGGCGGTGCGCCACAGCGTGAGTTCGAGGCCCGGCCCAAAGCGCCGCCGCTGGATCTGCGCGCACCCGGCCTGCACCTGGTGCTGTTCACCGACACCCTAGGCTCGATCGATGTCGGCAGTCCGATCCTCTACAAGCAGGTCAAGGTCGGTTCGGTGCAGAGCTATCAGTTCTCCAAGACCCGCAAGCAACTGGTGATCGGCGTCCACATCGAGAAGGAATACGAAAACCTGGTCAACGCTTCGACCCGATTCTGGAACGTCAGCGGCGTCACGCTGACCGGCGGTTTGACCGGTGGGATTCAGGTCAAGAGTGAGTCGCTGCAGACGCTGATGGCCGGCGGCATTGCCTTCGAAACGCCGCAAGCCAAGGCACCGCTGCAAAAACGTATTCCGCGTTTCCGTCTGTTCGCCAACCATGATGAAGCGAATCAGAAAGGCGCCGTCGTCACCATCAAGGTCGATCGCGCGGACGGTCTGCGCAGCGGCACCCCGGTGCGCTTCAAGGGGCTGGACGTCGGCAAGATCGAAAGTGTCGACCTGACCGATGATCTGCAATCGGTGATCCTCACCGCGCGCATCACCGAAGTCCCGGAGAAGATCGCCCGTGTCGGTAGCCAGTTCTGGGTGGTCAAACCGGAGTTGGGGCTGATCAAGACCTCGAACCTGGAAACCCTGGTCACCGGCCAGTACATCGAAGTGCAACCGGCGGCCAAGAACCTCGGCCCGCAGAAGAACTTCGTGGCCCTGGCCAATGCGCCGGAAGTCACCAAGCAAGAGGCTGGCTTGAGTCTGGTACTGAGCGCTGCCCGTCGTGGCTCGCTGAAACCGGGCGTGCCGGTCACCTACCGTGAGATCACCGTAGGTAAAGTTACCGGTTACGAACTGGGCCAGACCGCCGATCGCGTACTGGTGCACATCCTGATCGAGCCGAAATACGCCCCGTTGGTACGCAGCGGCAGTCGCTTCTGGAACACCAGTGGCGTTGGTTTCGACATCGGGCTGTTCAAAGGCGTAACGGTGCGCACGGAGTCGCTTGAGACAGCTATTCAGGGCGGCATTGCCTTCGCCACGCCGGACGGCGAGCAGATGGGCAACCCCGCGCGCGCCGAACAAACCTTCCCGCTGTTCGACAAGTTCGAAGACGAGTGGCTGAACTGGGCACCGAAAATCCCCCTCGGTAAATAATTCGGGAAATATGGGGCGTTGTTGAGGACGCCTTCGCGGGCTTACCCGTGAATAGGCCTTGTCATTCAGCACAAAATTCCAAGACATAAAAAAGGGCCGCGATCCAATGGATCGCGGCCCTTTTTTGTGCCCGTCAGTTACGCATCAAACCGCATCCAGCTCCGGCTCGTCGGCCTGGACATTGACGGTGGCCTTCACCGCATCGTGGCGACGGATGTACTTCCAGTCCGCCTCGTCGATGTAGATCCCGGCCGGGCCGCTGCCGCCTTCCAGGTCGATGGCGACACTGGCGCAGACCTGCGGCTTCACGCTCGCCAGAATCGGCACGAAGCCCAGTTGCAGGCTGGTTTCCAGCAGCGCAGCCTGGTTCTTCTCGTCGATGTCCGCCGCCTCGTCGAGGTAGTACGGCAGGCGCACGCGACCGGCCAGGTCGCGGTCCATCAAGTGCAGCAACAGGTACATGTTGGTCAGCGCCTTGATGGTCATCGTGGTGCCGTTGGACGCTGCGCCATCGATGTCGGTGTGGATAACTGGCTGGCCGTTGACCTTGGTGATCTCGAACGCCAGTTCGAACAAGTCCTTGAGGCCGAGCTGGTTGTGGTTCGCCGCCACCAGCCGCGCCAGGTATTCCTTGGCCTCTTCGTTCTTGTTGTCCTGTTCCGCACTTTGGCTCAGGTCGAACACCGACAGGGTTTCGCCTTCTTCGTACTGACCGGCGCTGTGGATGATCTGGTCGATGTGCTTGAGCGCTTCCTTGTTCGGCGCGAGCACGATGCGGAAGCTCTGCAGGTTGGACACCTGACGTTTGTTGATCTCGCGGTTGAACAGCGCCAGTTGGTGCTCGAGGCTGTCGTAGTCACTGCGGATGTTGCGCAGGGTCCGTGCGATATCGGTCACGGCTGCACGACGGGCCTTGCCCAGGGTCAGGGCTTCGTCGGTACGGTGCGCGTAAGCGTTGATCAGCAACGACAGGCGGCGCTCCATGTCGTCTTCACTGTCGAACTTGGCCACGCCCTTGAGGCGCACCTGCGCGTACAGTGCCTCGATCTGGCCATCGGCGCGCAACAGGCCTTGCCAGCTGTCCTGATAGTCATTGAGCAGCGGCAGCAGGTTGTCCATCGAATCGTCGACCGGATCCATGAACGGTGTGCCGAATGGCAGGTCCGCCGGCAACAGCTGACGACGGCGCAGGGCGTCGTCGAGGGTGCGTTGCTTGGCTTCCATGTCGGCGATCTGCCGGCCGACCAGTTGCAGCTTGGCCGACAGCTGCTGGACGCGCTCGGTGAACGCATCGCTGGAACGCTTGAGTTCGTCCTGCGCGGCTTCCATCTGCGCCAGTTGCTCCAGCTTGTCGCCTTCTTCGGCGCTCAGGGTCTGGGTGCGGCGGAAGTCTTCCAGCGCTTTCTGCGCATCCAGCACCTGCTGGTACAGCGCTTCGGTCTGGGTCTTGCTCGCGGCGCGGTCAGCGGCCACGGCTTGCTGGGTCTTGAGTTGCTTGAGCTCTTTTTCCAGACGCTCTTTCTGATCGCGCAACGCGGCACGGTCGGCCAGTGCTTGCAGAGCCGGCGGCTCGATGTGCGAGATGTCGATCGACAGGCCCGGCACTTCGAAACGCTCGCCCTTGAAGCCGTCGAGGATCAGTTCGACGGACTTCACCCATTCGCCATCGTCGTCGAGGGTGATGCCGTGTTCGCCCAGCGGCAGGCTGAACAGTGCGCTGTTGAACAGGCGCATCAGGCGCTCGACGTCCTGTTGCGAAAATTCTTCGCGCAGGCGGGCGTAGCTGTTGTTGTCGGCGTGATCGAGTTGCTGCTTCACCGACTTCAGACGCTTTTCCAGATCGCGAAGACGTTCTTCGAGATCCTCGGCGCTGAACTGGCGGGACTGCGCCAGCGCACCGGCCAGTTCGTCGTGAGCGTCCTTGGCTGCCAGCAATTGCTGCTCAAGAACCTTGACGTCATCGACCAGGGCGAAGCGGTTCTTCAGCACCGACAACTCGCCGAGCCAGCGCTGGATGCCGGAGATTTCCCGCTCCAGACGCATCAGTTCCTGAGTGCCGCCACGCTGATCGTTTTGCAGATCGTCCTGCTCGCGACGGTAGTGTTCGGCCTGAATCGTCAGTTCTTCCTTGCGCGCCGTGGCGTAGTCCGACCAGGTGCCGAGCAACGAGTCGAGCAGCGGCGACAGGCGATGCAGTTTGCCGCGCAGTACGTCGCGCTGTTTCACGCCGTTGGCCAAGGCTTCGACCAGCGGGCCGGCAGCCACCAGCGAGTTGTAGTCCTGTTCCATGCGACGCACATCGCGGAAGGCTTCTTCGCACGCGGCGATGTAATCGACGCTGCCAGAGCGCAGGCTGTGTTCGAAGGCATCGAGGAACAATTGCTTGAGCTTGGCCGCGGTGATTTCGCGCATGTGCAGCAGGTTGATGAACAGCGCGCGGAAGGTCTTCAGGCTCTGCTCGCTGGTGGAGCGCAGCGGGATCAGCGTCAGATCCAGCGGGATCGACGTGTGACCGCCAACCAGCAAGCGACGCAGCTCATCAGGCTTGAGTTCGTAGGCTTTCAGGCCTTCTTTCTCAAGGTTGCTGAATAGCTCTTTCTGCCGCAGGCAAGTGTCGTTTTTCTGGTAGTGCGCCAGATCGAGCTTGCCGGCGTAGGCAAAGAACTGGTGACCGAAACCGCCGCCCGGGCCGCGACCGACCACGCCGATCACGTGCGGGCCATGAGGCAGGTTCACTTCGACGAGGATGTAGCTGGTGTCGGAGGCAAAGTAGAAGCGCCGGGACTGCTCCAGGCTGTACTTGCCGAAACTCATGTCCGACATGCGCGCCAGGATCGGGAACTGCAAGGCGTTGATCGAGGCGGATTTGCCGAGGTTGTTCGCGCCGTAGACCGACAGCGGTTCTTCCAGCGGGAACAGGCCGAGGCTGTAACCGGCGGTGTTCAAAAGGGCAAAGCGGCGGATGCCGTAGCGTTCCTGGCTCATGCGTCGGACTCCTGTTCTTCGGCAATGGCGCGGGCCAGTGCGTCTTCTTCGCTCTCTTCCTCAAATTCGCTGAGATCGAGCGGGTCGTCGGTGGCGAGGAATTTCGCCTCGGCCTCTTCGTCGATCAGCACCGGTGCCGGCAGGGGCAGAACGCTGTGCACGCTGGCCGCCAGATCGCGGTCCTGCTGAACCGACAGGCAGACGTCGAGGAACCGGTGCATCGGCGGCAGGAAACGGTACACGCCGTTTTCCTCGCTGGCGAAGCCGAGCTGAGTCATGCGGCGCATGATTTTTTCTTCGAGTTCTTCGACGGTCTGTACTTCGGCCTGGATGAACAGGTCGCGGTACTTTTCCAGCAGCGACGGCAGTTCTTCACGGCCGAGGCTGCCACCGTCGAGCACGGCGATCGGGTCGCGGCCCTGATCGGCCAGATGTTCGACCAGGATGAAAGTGAACAGCGCCAGGCGCTGGGCAGTCTTGTTCACCGCCGCAGCCGCCATGTCCGGCACGAAGTAATAAAAACCACGGGTGTCGCAGACCAGTTCGAAGCCCAGTGCCTTGAACAGCGTGCGGTATTGGTCCTGGAAGTTCGACAGTTGTGCGTACAGCTCCGGGTCGCGGCGGCTGACGTGGTAACCCTTGAACAGCTCGCGGAAGATCGGCGCGAGTTGCGACAGTTCGGATAGATCAAGATGCATTGGGGATGCTCGCAGAATCCTCGGCGGCGGTGTCGGCGGCCGAGAGCAGGGCGAAGGAGCGCAGGCTGACCTGGTGCTCGTGAGTGTGATATTCGCGGCGTTCCAGACGCTCGCGCTTGAAGCGTTTTTCCCGCGACAGGCGCGAGAACCAGTAAAGCAATTCGTCGGTCGCGCCGTCCGGTTCCTGCTCCAGCAGCCAGGTCATCAGGTCCGGCATCGGCAGGGACTCTTCGCAGCGGTCGACCATCTCGCGCACGGTGCGCGGTGCGCGCGGGGCATCGCCGCTCTTTTGCGACTTGTGCGCCTTGGGGAAACGCGCCGGTTTCGGCTCGAAACGGGCCAGGGCGTAGACGTAGGCTTCAACCTGGCTGGCGCTGCCGAGGAAGGTGCTTTGCGGCCGGGTGAACAGCGGCATCGCGGCTTGCGGTACGGCGTCAATGCCTTTGCGGCGGATCGCGGCCAGCGCCAGTGCAGCACCACGGGTCACGGCGTTGTGTCGGCGAGCCTCTTCACGCAGCGGCAGCAACAGTTCCCGGGCGTGACGCAAGGTCAACTGGGCACTGGTCTGCATTTCGAGGATGCGCGCGTGGGTGCGCAGCAGCATGTCGTCATCGACCAGATGGCCGAGGCGCTGCTGTTCGCTGAGCATCTTCAGCAGCACGGTTTCGACCTTGCGCACGCCTTGCTCGAAGGCGCCGTCGGCGTTCACCAGATCGATCATCGGCTCGACATATTCGTCCCAGGTCGCCAGCACTTCGGCATAACGCTGACGCAGCGGGATCTGCCGGTCGCTGGTCTTGGCCCGTTCGGCCACGGCCACCAACGCCTGTTCGTCGTTGTCGAGTTTCTTCAGAACGTCGCGCACGCGCATGTCGAGCAGACGCAGCTGACGGGCCAAATCATTGCCGTCACGGACGTCGAACGCATCCTGGATATAACCGGCCAGACGCTCGAGGTGACGCAGATAGGCTTCGATTTCCAGGCACAGGCCCAGACGGTGCTCGCGGCGCAGGTAGGCGAGGAAGTCGTGAATCTGCGCATTGAGCTCGAAACGGTTCGGGCTTTTGGCCACGGGAACCAGAATGTCGAGGCGGATCCACACGTCGAGCAGGCTGGTAATGTCCTGCGGCGTGCTGTCCAGTTGTTGGGCGGCCAGTTGCGTGCGCAGTTCGTTGAGGCTCAGGGTGCCCTGGTCGAAGTGCTCGCACAGTGGCTCCAGAAGTGCCCAGTGTTCAGCGAGGGCGCGCAAGACGCGCTTGGGTTCGATCATCGGAATGGCCGGCTGGTTGGCGATTAAAAGCCGCGATTGTACTGCATCACGAAGGATGCGATTCACTCTCGGGACGGGCTGTCGCTTTTCTTTGCGTCAAGGTATCGGTCAAGACTATCGATCAACAGCGCGCGATCTTGAGCGAAGGGCGGTAGAATCAGCGCACTTCAGTTATCCACAAGTGGCCGACCCTTGCTAATCGAGTCCCGCCGCCGCGCCTATTTGAACGCCATGCAGGTGGTCAATTGGCTGCCGCGCACCGAATTGCCCTTTGCCGCGCCGTCGCGGCCCGAGCTGCTGGACATGCCCGAGCCCGAGCCCGGGATTGCCGCGCCGGTGATTCCGGCAACCCCGGCCGAAGCGCCGGAGCAGCCGGCTGCGCGTCCGGTCGAGCGGCCGAAGATCGAGGTTCCGCGACCTTCGCTGGCCAGCACCCGTACGGGCGCCAAACCGGTCGAAGAAGTCGACGACACACCCGTGGTGGCCAAGCCGGCGCCGGTGCCGCCACCGCGTTTCGCCCTGCAATTGCTGCGCGCCGGCCGTTGCCTGCTGCTGGTGGAGTTACCCACAGGCGAAGCCTTCCAGTCGCGCGATCCTGCCTATCTGTTGCTCAAGGACATGCTGCGTGCCGCCGGCCTGCCGGACGCGCCGCAGATTGTCGGTGAGCCGGTGCGCTGGCCATGGCTGAATCGCGGCACGATGGATCAGGGCCCTGAAGCGGCCCGGGATTTCGTCCAGGGTTTCCTGTCGGTGCAGATGGAGGCGGCGCCGTGCGCCTGCCTGTGGCTGATCGGCCTGCCGGCGGTGCGCTTTGCCGGTGAGGCGGATGCCGAAGCGTTCAACCGTGAATTGCAAATCGAGGGTCTTGGCCTGGCGTGGGCCGTGCCGGGGCTGGAATTGTTGATGGAAGAGCCACAGCGCAAGGCCGCCGTGTGGCAAGCCATGCGTCGGCTGATGGCGCGCTGGAAAGAATCGAATGAGTGACGCTGTATCGTTTCGCCCGATGACCGAGGCGGATCTGGACGCCGTGCTGAAGATTGAATTCGCCGCGTACAGCCATCCGTGGACCCGCGGGATTTTTCTCGATGGCCTGGGCAAGTACCAGATCTGGCTGATGTTCGAAGGCGAGCAACAGGTGGGACACGGGGTGGTGCAGATCATTCTCGATGAGGCGCATCTGCTCAACATCACGGTCAAGCCGGAAAACCAGGGGCGCGGGCTGGGGCTGACCCTGCTCGAATACCTGATGTCCCGCGCCTACGCCGCCAATGCCCGGGAATGTTTCCTGGAAGTGCGCGACAGCAACACCTCGGCGTTTCGCCTGTATGAACGTTATGGCTTCAACGAGATCGGCCGACGTCGGGATTACTACCCGGCGGTCGGCGGGCGTGAAGATGCCGTGGTCATGGCCTGCACGCTCGTCGACTGATCAAAACAATCGCCAGCAGGCTGGCTCCCACAAGGAAATGCATTCCAATGCGGGAGCCAGCCAGCCAGCCTGCTGGCGATAGCGGTCTGCCTGGCGACGCCCGTCAGCGGTTGCCATCCAGCGGATCACGCCGCGCCAGTTCCGCTTCATCCAGCCCATTGCCGCCGCCGATGTCGTCCTCGTCGACCACGCTCAGATCCCAATCGGCCTGATTGCCTTCTCCGAGTTCCTGGGCATCCCGGGCGCCATCTTCACGGATCAGGGTTTCCGGGCTGAGGTCGTCGTCGGTAGGTTCATGATCGGCGGTCGATGCCCCGGTCAAACCGGCTTCGCGCACGCGGTCACGGGGCATCAACTGTTCGCGCTCGCGTTCAGGCAGTTCATCGCCGATCTTCGCACTGGGCTCTTCGTCGTCGAAATCCAGCTCGTGCACCGACCCCATGCGGTCTTCGTTATCATCGATGGGCTCCGGTTGCACCGCATCGTACGGACGTCGTGAATCAGTCATGGCAAATCCTCATACTGTGGGCCTTACTGAGGTGGACTCACCAGGCGCGCGAGAATTCAAAGCAAATCACCCGCGATCCCTGCGTGACCCCGACGGGCGGTCGACTGTCATACCAGCGCATCTTTCTTGAGGCCTTACAGCATGCATGACTTACAAGACCTGATTGATAACAACGAGCGTTGGGCTGACGCGATCACCAAGGAAGACCCGGATTTCTTCGCCAAGCTGGCCCGTCAGCAGACACCTGAATATCTGTGGATCGGCTGCTCCGACGCACGGGTGCCGGCCAACGAAATCGTCGGCATGCTGCCGGGCGATCTGTTCGTTCACCGCAACGTCGCCAACGTGGTGCTGCACACCGACCTCAACTGCCTGTCGGTGATCCAGTACGCGGTGGACGTTCTCAAGGTCAAACATATCCTGGTGACCGGGCACTACGGCTGCGGCGGTGTGCGGGCGTCGATGCAGGATCGCCAGTTCGGCCTGATCGATGGCTGGCTGCGTTCGATCCGCGACCTGTACTACGAAAAACGCGAAGAACTGGCCAGGCTGCCGACCGAAGAAGAACAGGTCGACCGTCTGTGCGAGCTCAACGTGATCCAGCAAGTGGCCAACGTCGCCCACACCAGCATCATCCAGAACGCCTGGCATCGCGGGCAGAGCCTGTCGATCCACGGCTGCATCTACGGCATCAAGGATGGTCGCTGGAAAAGTCTGAACACCACGATCAGCGGTTTCGAGCAATTGCCGCCGCAGTACCGTTTGCGTCCGGTCGGCGCGCCTTGATCGGTCGTTCAGCGTAAACCTTGCCGACGCCGCCAGTTCAGCAAATAGCGCTGGCCTTCAAGATTGGGTGTTTCGTCGTAACCGGTGATCCACCCACGGCAGTTCGAGGACCCGCAACCACAGGCAAACTGCCGCAGCAGTTTGTCTTCGGTGGCGGTGTAATCGATGGTCAGCCTTTCACCCTCCACAATATCGCGCAGGGCCCATACCCATAACTCGCTCATGTCGAGAAAGGTGTTCGGGTCGCAGGAATGCTCGAACGCGCCGCAAAAACGCGGATCGTAGAGGTGGATACCGGCCAGCAGTTGCCGGGTCTGCCGGCATCGATAGGGCAGCAGTTGGCCAGAAACCCGGCACATTCGGGTGATACGCAGGAATGCCCGGCATGCTACGACAGCGGTGGCCACGCCCTCGGGATCGTGAACAATCTCGAAATCCTGCTTCGACGGAAATCCCATGCGCACGGGGAGCCCGGCAAAAGGATAAATGCCCTCGGTATCGCGCGCCGGTTTACCCGGTAGTGCGTAAGTGTTCATAACGGTCCCTGTTGGCTTCGGTGTCGCGACTTCCCTCGGCTGGCGTCCTGTCAGTCCTGCAACACGATGATTGGATCCAAGATCGCGCAAATCACACTAACGGTCTACTGTCAGATCTGACAGGCGAAATAGACGCTTTCCCGGGTCAGCCAGGGCTGACACGGGAAGAACGTCCGATTGCTCAGAGGTGGGCGGCGGGCGCGGCCATGTCCGGCAATGGGCTTTTCAGCTCTTGCAGCTGGGATTTGACCGGTGAGGTCGAGCAGGTTTTGTCCGCTTGTGCCACGGTCTCGTTGCGGATCGTGGTGTAGAACAGCTCGCAGGTCTTGGCTTTCTGCGTTACTTGCCAGGTCTGGGTGCAGCTGGTGAGCAGTGTTTTCGGGTCGGTGCCTGGTTTGCTGCCCATCCCGGCCTGCCAGCAGGCGGCGCTCAAGTCCTGACCCATCACCTTCAGACCCGCGGCATCGGCCTTGGCCTGGGCATCGTCGCCGGTGTAGTTGCTCGGGTCGGCGGCATACCAGATGTAGCTCGGGTGGTTGGAACCCAGCACCGGCACATTTACGCCCGCACTCGGGCTGATGGTCGCCAGGCCCAGTACATTCACGCTCGCACCGTATTGCTGCTTGATCCAGTTACGCACCGGCGCACCAAAGGCAACCATTGGCAGTACGGCGCCGCTGGCGTTCTGGCTGACCTGCTTGACCATGGTGGTCTGGTAGTCCTTGAAGTAGTCGTACACGCCTTCCAGATCCTTGCCGGCGCTGGCAGGCGCGGCGATCGGGGCGATGTCGACGATGGTCTGGTAGGCCGGCGTCTGGTCGGCGGGGATGCCATTGTCGGTCAGCAGCGCGGCCCAGCGGTCGGTGGTGTTCGAGCGCAGGTAATCCTGGGCCTGGGTCAGCGAGTAATCCGGCGGGAAGTGCAGCAGCTCGACACTCTTGCGGTTTTCCAGGGCCATGCCCAGTGGCAGGAACAGGTACCAGCTGTACGCCCATTTGCCGTCGGCATTGAGTTTGCTGGCGCCGTTGTACGCCAGGTCGCCGGCGTCCAGCAGCGCGGTCAGCGGTTTGTCGTAGCCCTGTGGTACGCCGCTGATTTCGGCGTAGAGCTGATCGTTGTCGTTTTTCACCAGCACTTTGGCGTTGGTGTAGCCGTCGCGCTGCACGCTCTGGCTCAGGTAATGGGCGACGGTCTGCTCCAGCGTCCAGTTGCGAAAGCAGATCACGCTGCAATTGTTGGGGTAGGCGAAGAGGCGGGTGACGCGTTCGGTGCTGCCCAGTTTCAGGTCGACATCGGCGTGGGCGGCGGCGCTCAGCGTGAGCGCCGCGAGGGTGAGGCCTGCAAGTTTCAACATGCTCAGATCCTTTTCAGCGAGGGTAAAACCTTGGTGGAGGGCAATCCGGCCCGCGTCTAGCCTAGCCGGGGAACAGGAGTTTCAGCGAATAACCAAGCTGACTCGCAAGAATCACGCTGGTCATGACCACCAGAAACAGCAATTGCAGCGGGCTGAAATGCGCCCAGTGCAGCGCGGTCAGCCATGGGTGCTTGTCGCTGAACTCCGGGTCGAGCGTACCGATGCGCCGCTTGTGCCAGAGCCCGATCACGATTACGCCGATATAGGTGAAGGCTCCCAGACCACCAAGCATGACCGAGAACAGCAGGATCATGACGGCTTGCGGTACGCCATGGCGCAGCACGAGCCAGCGGGTATCAGGGTTCCATCGGCGTGGAATGATCCTTTCGGTCAACCACAGATCCTGAACGATCAAATGGGCGCTGATCAGAAACCAATAACTCAAGCCGATCCGGAAAAACCAGACAGGAACGCAGGCGAAGGCCAGGGGAATGACGATGCTCATTGCCGTGGTCTTGTGCTCGGCGGGCAGATAGAACAGCCACAGCGCCAGCGCAATCGCGGCCCAGGAGCGCAACCAGGTTTCGGCGGCGATGTAGCGCGGCAGAAACCGTCGCCAGTAGAAAACGTCGGCGTACGGCAGGCGGGCGAGCAGGTCGGGGAAGCGCCACTTGAGGGTTTCCGACAACTGCTGGCAGGCCTGCCAGTCCGCCGGAATGAAGCGGTCGGTCAGGTCTTTGTGTTGCCGCGGCTTCATCGGGCTGATCAGCATGCGCGCGGCCAGTGCGTCGGGCGACCCGTTGCGCAGATCTTCGGCCCGGGCGCAAAGAGTGTCGTAGAGGCTTTCCTGGTTGCAGCGCTCGATCAGCGCCTGCCAGAGCCAGTCCGGTTGCGGATGAATGCCCTTGGTGTCGTCCCAGCCAAATAATTGGGAGATACGGTCGAACAGCGGCACGCTCCACTCCGTGTCCTGCAGCAGTTGCAGGATGATCTGCTGCCAGTGTTCCCGACGGTCGAACACCTGGAGCCACGGTTGGGCCGTATAAGTCCTGAGCAGCGCGAGAAATTCGCGCTCGTTTTGCGAAGCGAGCAGCGTTTCCAGCGATTGCCGGTAATCCGTCAGCAGCTCGTTGGCGAGAATGCTGCGCTGCCCGTCGCCGATGACGATCTCCTGCCAGGGGCCCAGCCAACCCAGGTGCTGCACCGCCCAACGGGCAATCGAAAGGCGCAGGGCGGGCTGATCGAAGCACAACGTCAGCAACAATGTCTGGAACGCCTGCGCACAATCCTGCTGGCGCGCTTGCTCCCAGCGCTCGTCCAGGTTGGCTTCCGAGAGGCCGTTCAGCAATTGCGATGCGGCTTCAATGGCCGGGTCGGCAGTCAGCTGCTCGGGTTCCAGGTTAAGAGGCTCCGGATTCAGGGGCTGTACCCGCAAGATCGGCGATTCGAGCGGTGCTTCGGGCGCGGCCGGGGTCAACGGTTCAAATAGCGCCGAAGGGTAATCCCAGGCATCGGTCCCTGTCTTCTGCAGCGGCTGAGCCATGGACTGCTCTTGTGCCGCCAGCGCGGCGATCCCCGGAGCCTGGATGACGTCGCCGTGTTCCTCGGTCTCTTCGTTTTCCAGGCGCCATTGGGCAATCGACAGTGCGCGCTCATAGGCCTCGCGCAGGCGCTGGAAGCCTGCGGCATCTTCATCGGGCCGGAAGACTTTCAACAGGCGCGCATAGCTGCGCTTGATATCGCGCAGCCCGGCGTCTTCGGGCAGTTGCAGGACGGACCAGCATTCCATGTCGTGCTTCCTTACTGCCAGGGGCTGCGGTCGAGGGCGCTCAACTGCTTGCTCAGTTCGGTGCGGGTCTCTCGGATCTGCCGCTCGTCCTGAGAGTCCAGGGCGTGCTGGAATTGCTTGGCCCAATGGCCGATCTGATCGCGCAGGTCGCCCAGGCTTTCCTGATACAGACGTTCCAGCCGTGCACTGAGCAGGGTGTTCACTTGCTGCTCGCGTGGATGGATCTTCAATTGCGCCAGAGCTTGCAGACGTTGCTGGATTTCCTCGGGCGTCAGCACTCCGGGGTTGTTCTCGATGACCAGCGAGTGTTGCTGACCGGTCAGGGGGATGCTGACCTGGGCTTCGAGCAAGCCGTTGTTGTCGTAGGTGAAGCGTACATCCAGCTCGACTTCGCCGGCCTTGCGCTTGGGCACCTTGATGTCCAGTTGGCCGAGCGCCACGTTGTCTTTGACCAGGCGGCTTTCGCCCTGAAAGATTTTCACGACGACCTGTTCCTGGTTGTCGTGAAGGGTCTGCACGGTTTTCACCCGGCTGACCGGAACGATGCTGTTGCGTTCGATGATCGGCAGGTAATGACCGCTCTCATACTGGCGACCGACCTGGGTGGAGGTCTCGATCCCCAGGGTGTAGGAGCAGACATCGGTGAGCACCACTTCTTCCAGCGCGGCCGAACGGGCCTTGAGCGCTGCCTGAATGGCGGCGCCCTGTGCCACGACCTGATCCGGATCGAGGCTGATCGACGGGAAGCGGCCGAACAGCCCTGCAGCCAGTTTGCGCACCAGTGGCATGCGGGTGGTGCCGCCGACCAGCAGGATTTCGTCGAGGTCGCTGACGCGGATGCGTGCGTCGCGCAGGGCTCGTTCGATCGGCGCGCGCAGGCGTTCGAGCAGCGGCATGTACAGCGTCGCCATTTGCGCCTGGGTGATGGTCTGGGTCCATTGTTTTTCGCCGACTTGCACTCGGAATTCGGCGCTGGCGTCCTGGCCCAGTGCGCGGCGCACACGCTCGGCTTCGCGGCGCAGCGGCTGGAGGATGGTGGAGCGCTCGGGGAAATCCGACACGTTGCGATGTTGGTCGATAAAGTGCTCGAGCAACACGTTGTCGAAATCCTCTCCACCGAGGAAGTTGTCACCGGCGCTGGCGCGCACTTCCATGACGCCTTCGAAGAGTTCGAGAATCGACACGTCAAAGGTGCCGCCGCCCAGGTCGAACACCAGGAACGAGGTTTCCTTGTCCCGTTGGTGCAGGCCGTAAGCCAGTGCGGCGGCGGTGGGTTCGTTGATCAGCTTTTCGACTTTCAGGCCCGCCAGCTCACCGGCGATACGCGTGGCCTTGCGCTGGGCGTCGCTGAAATAGGCCGGCACGCTGATCACGGCTTCCGTAACGGTCTGGCCGTAGGTGCGCTCGACGTCTTCTTTCAGGCTCTTGAGCACCAGCGCCGACAGCTCTTCCGGGCGGAATTTTTTATCCCCGAGGTAGACCTCCGTCGCACTGCCCATATGGCGCTTGAACAGCGACGCGGTCAGGCGCGGATGGGTGTGCAGACGCTCACGGGCGGCTTGCCCGACCAGAATCCGGCCCTGATCGTCCAGACCCACCACGCTAGGTGTCAGGAACTGCCCCAGGGCGTTGGGCACCAACTCGGTGGCGTCGCCCTGCCATACGGCAACAAGGCTGTTGGTGGTTCCCAGGTCAATCCCGACGATCATTGCAACGAACTCCCTTTGCGCTCAGACAAAAAATGAAACAGATATTGGCGCGCAAGAATATTACCGAGGCAGTGGCGCGGTAAAGAAAGATGATGGCTCTGAGCCATTATTTGCGGCGGGCGGTCGAGAGAGGAGTACCCCGGAACGTTCTCCAGCTCAAATCGCAGGCGCTCCGGGTTGGTCTAACGGGGGGGGGGGGCAGGACAATGTCGATCCAGCCCGCAATCTGTCTTTGCGAGCTGAACCAGGACGCCACCTTCTACAGCAGTCGCAAGGCGAGCTCGCTCCCTGCTTGCAGGTACCTTACCTGGGCGGTTACGGCATCTTTGACCACGGCTTCGCCGGTGTCGCTCAGCTTGCCTTTTTTTGCATCAATCACGGCGCTCTGCAATAACTGCATCGCCACGTCCATGGCTTTCTGGAAGGCAGTCATATTGTTGTGCAGGCCGAATTCACGAACAACCGCATCCATGCGCCGATCGGCGTCGTCGCGCAGTGTTCTGTACTCAACCACGGTCACGTGATCATCCTGGTAAATATCGCGGATCAGCTCTTCCAGTGTTTTGGAAATGGGTGTCATCGGTTCTTCCTTGGAGCAGGGGAGGATTGAAAGCCGAAAGGCTAATCGATGGCGCCGGCGGAAAAAGTCAGCCCTTTCCCACTTGTCAGGTGGGATAGGGCTGCGGTGGATGTAAGAAGATGAGCCCAGCCCATCATTTGGTTCCGTTTCCTACGGCATGACTGGTGGTGTGTAGGAAAGCGTCGTGCCCAGCGCCCACAGCAACACCAGCACCAGCGGCGTGTGCACCAGCAATTGCACGAACGAGAAACCGATCAAATCCCGCGCCTTCAGGCCCAGTACGCCCAGCAGCGGCAGCATGTAGAACGGGTTGATCAGGTTCGGCAGGGCTTCGGCGGCGTTGTAGATCTGCACCGCCCAGCCGAGGTGATAGTTCAGATCGTTGGCCACCTGCATCACGTACGGCGCCTCGATGATCCACTTGCCGCCGCCGGACGGAATGAAAAAGCCGAGAATCGCCGAGTACACGCCCATCAGCAGTGCATAGGTGTCGTGGGAGGCAATGCTGACGAAGAAGGTCGAGATGTGATGGGCCAGAGTCTGGGCGTCAGTGCCCTTGACCGTGGTCATCAGCGCCGCAATCGAGCCGTACAGCGGGAACTGGATCAGCACCCCGGTGGTGGTCGGCACGGCGCGCGACACCGCATCGAGGAAGCTGCGCGGGCGCCAGTGCAGCAACGCGCCGAGCATGATGAACAGAAAGTTGTAGGTGTTGAGCCCGGAAATCGCGGTGATCGCAGGTTTGGTCGAGAACTCGTGGAACAGCCATCCGGCCGCCAGCAGCACCAGCAGAATGATCAGCAGCGGGCTGTGCTCCAGCCATTCGCCGGGCCGGGTGCGCGGTTGCAGCGGCGGCAAATTGAAGGCTGGGTCGATGCCGCAGGCCTTGGCGTCACGTGCCGAGTTCGGGCCGGGCGCGGTGGCGTAGGCGATGATGATCGAAATCACGATCAGCGCCAGCAGCATGACTCCCGACTGCCAGAGGAAAATCGTCTGGGTGAACGGAATCACCCCGGTGATCGACAGGATCGACGGCGGCAGGCTGGCCGGGTTGGCCTGCAACTGCGCGGCGGACGACGACAGCCCCAAGGCCCACACGGCTCCGAGGCCAAGGTAGGCGGCGGCACCGGCGGCGCGGTAGTCCATTTTCAGATCGGTGCGGCGGGCGAGGGCGCGGACCAGCAGACCGCCGAACACCAGCGACAGCCCCCAGTTGAGCAGGGACGCGACCATCGAGATCAGCGCAACCCAGGCCACGGCGGAGCGGCCGTTCTTCGGGATCCGCGCCAGGCGATCGATCAGCTTCACGGCAGGCGGCGAACTGGCCACCACGTAACCGCCGATCACCACAAAGGCCATCTGCATGGTGAACGGGATCAGGCTCCAGAACCCGTCCCCGAAGGCCATGGCGGCGTCGGTGGGTTTGGCACCCATAGCCAGGGTCCCCAGCGCGACTATGATCACCGCCAGCGCGGCGAAGACCCAGGAGTCGGGAAACCATCGTTCGGCGAAACTTGAACAGCGCAAGGCAAAGCGCGCAGAGCGGCTATCTTCGATATCAACGGCCACGGGAGTACCTCGGATTTTTATGTTTATTGTGGTCTTCGGGGCCTGGCCGGCCCGTCTGGACAGGTGCCAACAGTAAATCAACCGGCGGATTTTTGTGACCGTGTTTTGCTGAATCAGACTATGGTCTAACGGGTTGTCCGGCGGCCCGTTTGCGTAGACCATGGGCGCCTTGGTTTTTTGCCTGCCAGAGTTCTTTGCCATGACTGCCCATTCCACTGCCCGACCGGCGCCGTTCAGCCGTTCCGACTACAAGACCCTCGGCCTTGCGGCCCTGGGCGGGGCGCTGGAGATCTACGATTTCATCATTTTCGTGTTCTTCGCCCTGACTCTCAGCCAGCTGTTCTTCCCGCCGGAAATGCCCGAGTGGCTGCGCCTGCTGCAAAGTTTCGGGATCTTCGTCACCGGCTATCTGGCGCGCCCGCTGGGCGGGATCCTGATGGCGCATTTCGCCGACCGGTTGGGGCGCAAGAAGGTTTTCAGCCTGAGCATCCTGATGATGGCGCTGCCGTGCCTGCTGATCGGGATCATGCCGACCTACGCGCAGATCGGCTATTTCGCACCGCTGTTGCTGCTGGCGCTGCGCATCCTGCAAGGCGCGGCGGTGGGCGGTGAAGTGCCGAGCGCCTGGGTGTTCGTGGCCGAGCATGCGCCGGCCGGCCATCGCGGTTATGCCCTGGGCTTTCTGCAGGCCGGTTTGACCTTCGGTTATTTGATCGGCGCACTGACTGCGACCTTCCTGGCGCAAGTGTTCACCCCCGCCGAAGTGCTGGATTACGCGTGGCGTTATCCGTTCCTGCTCGGCGGCGTGTTCGGTGTGATCGGCGTCTGGTTGCGCCGCTGGCTGAGCGAAACCCCGGTGTTCATGGCCATGGAGGCGCAGCGCGAGGCGCGGGTCGAACTGCCGCTGCGCACCGTACTGCGCGATCACCGCCTGGCCATGTTGCCGGCGATGCTGCTGACCTGCGTGCTGACCTCGGCGGTGGTGGTGTTCGTGGTCATCACCCCGACCATGATGCAGAAATCCTTTGGCATGACCGCCGGCCACACCTTCGCGCTCAGCGCATTGGGCATCGTCTTCCTGAATATCGGTTGTGTGATTGCCGGTCGACTGGTCGATCGCATCGGCGCGTGGCGCACGGTCATGCTCTACAGTCTGTTGCTGCCACTGGGGATCGGCCTGCTTTACACCTGCCTGATCAGCGGCGGTGACTGGGTCGGTCTGGCTTACGCCGTCGCCGGATTGTGCTGTGGCGTGGTCGGTGCGGTGCCGTCGGTGATGGTCAGCCTGTTCCCGGCGCGGATCCGCGTTTCCGGGATCTCCTTCACCTACAACATTGCCTACGCCGCCTGGGCGAGTGTCACACCGTTGCTGCTGATCGGTCTGATGCCGTGGAGTCCGTGGATCTGTGTGATGTTCTGCGCTGTGATGGGCGCGGTAGGTGTCGCCAGTGCGGCGTATTTTGGTTCGCGAATGCCACGCGCGGAGCAGTGTGCCGTGGCCGGCACCGCCTGAGTTGTCGAGGCGTAACTATTTTTGTAGGACACGTCTCAAACGCTCTTCAGAAAAGCCCTCCAAGGCCGATGGTTAGGCTGTGTGTCCGCTATCCATCCAGTCCATCGGTGCTCTCCCCCATGTTCAACAAACGCCTGAAGCAAGAGCTGGCGGCTCTTCGTGAAGAACTCTCCAGCCTTCTGCAAGTGAAGGAGAGCCTGGAAAGCGAGATGCTGGTGCTCAATCTCGAGCCTGACGGACGGATTCAGTCGGTCAACCAGAACTTCCTCAGCGAAATGCTCTACAAGAGCCACGACCTGATCGGCCGCGCCATCGAAGACATCGTGCCGGCCCATGTGAAATCCGACGAGTTTCATCACCGCTTCAAGGCCGCTTTGACCCGTGGCGAGCATTTCGCCGGCGCTGTGCGTCTTTCCCGCGGTAATGGCGAAGAGGCGTGGTTGCGTTCGATCGTGCAGCCGATTCGTTCATCGGATGGCCGGATCAAACATTTTTCGATTTTCTCCAGCGACCTGACCCGCACCATCGAGGCCTCCCGCGAACACGAAAACCTGATCGGCGCACTGGTGCGTTCGACCGCCGTGATCGAGTTCGACCTCAGCGGAAACGTGCTGAGTGCCAACGACCGGTTTCTCCAGGGCATGGGTTACAGCCTGGCGCAGATCAAGGGCAAACATCACCGCCAGTTCTGCGAGCCGGAGGAGTACAACAGCGCCGAGTACCAGAACTTCTGGCGTCGCCTGAACAACGGCGAATTTGTCGCCGGCCGTTTCAAGCGGATCGACAGCCATGGTCGTGTCGTCTGGCTGGAGGCGTCTTACAACCCGGTGCTCGATGCCAACGAAAAACTCTACAAAGTGGTGAAGTTCGCCACGGTGATCACCGATCAGGTCAATCAGGAACAGGCCGTTGCCGATGCCGCCAATATCGCCTACAGCACGTCCCTGCAGACCGACAGCACGGCCCAGCGCGGCACCCGTGTGGTGACTGAAGCGGTCAATGTGATGCGCGATTTGTCCAGGCACATGCAGACTGCCGGCGAAGGCATCGAGGCGCTGAACGAGCAATCCCAAGTGATCGGCACCATCGTCAAGACCATCAGCGGCATTGCCGAACAGACCAACCTGCTGGCGCTTAACGCCGCCATCGAAGCCGCTCGCGCCGGTGAACAGGGGCGCGGGTTTGCGGTGGTGGCCGACGAAGTGCGGCAACTGGCCTCGCGCACCAGCCAGGCGACCGAGGAAATCGTCGGCGTGG
The DNA here is from genome assembly GCF_002112855.1 of Pseudomonas sp. B40(2017). Lineage (NCBI taxonomy): Bacteria > Pseudomonadati > Pseudomonadota > Gammaproteobacteria > Pseudomonadales > Pseudomonadaceae > Pseudomonas > Pseudomonas sp. B40(2017). The sequence goes on along the minus strand of NZ_NEIT01000012.1, from coordinate 115,090 downwards.
TGCGCCAGAACCAGGACATGGCGCGCAACGCCGTGGCCCTGATGACCGACGGCAAGCAACAGGCCGAACAAGGGCTGGCGCTGGCGGCCGAGGCCGGTACGGTGATCGTCGAGATCCAGGACGGCGCGCAGAAAGTGGTGAACGCGGTCGGCCAGTTTGCCAATCAGTTATCCAGCTGATGCTGTCAGGCGAAGGGATTGTCCATGGCAATCCCTTCGCGGTTTTTATCCCGCTACAATCGGCTCTTTTTCCCGGAGCAGATCCCATGAGCGAGTCTTTCCGTCGCCCGGTTCCCCTGAACAAAGCCTACCGCCTGCTCAATCACGGGCCGACCGTGCTGGTCAGCGCCGCCCATGCCGGGCAGCGCAACATCATGGCCGCGGCGTGGGCCATGCCGCTGGATTTCGAACCGCCGAAAGTCGCGGTGGTCCTCGACAAATCAACCTGGACCCGGCAACTGCTCGAGGCGTCGGGCACCTTCGTTCTCAACGTTCCTTGTGTGAATCAGGCTGACATCGTGCAGACCGTCGGCTCGACTTCGGGCTTGGAAATCAATCGCGATCAAGGTCAGGACAAGTTCCAGGCGTACGGCTTGCAGAGCTTCGCTGGCGAGCAGGTCGAGGCACCGATGCTGGACGGTTGCGTGGCCTGGCTCGAATGCCGGTTGCTGCCGGAGCCGCGCAATCACGAACAGTACGATCTGTTTCTGGCCGAGGTGATCGCGGCGCAAGCTGATTCGCGGGTCTTCAGCGATGGACGCTGGCATTTTGAAGGGCACGATGAGCTGCGCACGCTGCATCACGTGGCCGGTGGCAACTTTCTGAAGATCGGTGATCCAGTGGTCGGTAAAAGTCTGGATGCCTGACGGTTATTAATGTTTTGCAGCAATTAATTATTGTTATCCGATAATTTTAATCGTTAGGGTGGCGCTCACATTCATTCTTGTGAGGCTTTCCCATGACCACCCACGGGCTCGTGCAATTCAGTCGGCGCATGGCGACGGTGACGTTGATCCTGATCGTCGTGATGCTGCTGCTCAATGCTGTCATATGGGCTTACCCGCCGTTGGCGGAAAAGGAAGGCTGGGGATTGGGGTTTGCGCTGACCGAGCGCCAGCTGTCACACATGGCCGACACCGCCACGCTGTTTCCGTGGTGGCAGAAGCTGGGCGGGATCGTGCTGTCGAGCATTCCCTTGCTGGCGCTGGCGTCGGGCCTGAACCATTTGCGCCGGCTGTTTCAGAGTTACGCGCGAGGTGAGTATTTCGCCCGGGAAACAGCGGAGCATCTGGGCAAGGTCGGGCGAGCCGTGGCGATCTGGGTGCTGCTGGATTTCCTCTGTGAGCCGATGCTCAGCCTGTGGGTCACCCAGAATGCGCCGGTCGGTGAGCGGCTGCTTACCCTGAGCATCACGGCGGCCTCGTTCGTCGCGTTGTTTCTGGCCGCATGCATTTCGATCATCGCGCGGATTCTGGCGCAGGCCAGCGAAGTGGATCGGGAAAACCGTACGTTTATTTGAGGTCCTCATGCCTATCGTGATTCAACTGGATGTGATGCTCGCGCTGCGCAAGGTCAAATCCAAAGACCTGGCAGCCGCCATCGGCATCACCGAGGCCAACCTGTCGCTGCTCAAACAGGGCAAGGTCAAAGGGCTGCGCCTGGCGACCCTGGATGCCATCTGCGAGTACCTCAACTGTCAGCCCGGTGATCTGCTGGTTCGGGTGGCGGGGGAGAAGGGTGACGCCTGAGGGGGTCGGTTGCTGGCGAATTTGATTCATGGACCTACAAAAAAGGCTTACCTCTCGGTAAGCCTTTTTCGGTTGGCAGCGCTGATTCAATCCCCCAACGCTACTCCTTCGCGCCGAGGATCTGCCCCACCTGACAGCGTTGCCTTCCCCGTAGCATCCTTGACCCGCACGATGGCCTGGGTGCCGCTGGTCATGTCGATTTCGTTGACGGTGTGGCCCTTGTCCTTGAGTGCCTGGATCAGCGTCGGGCTGAACTGGCCTTGTTCGAGTTCCGTCGGGCCGTTGCGGCTGCCGAAGTTGGGCAGGCTGATGGCGCTTTGAGGGTCGAGGTTCCAGTCGAGCAGGCCGACGGTGGTTTTGGCCACGTATTCGATGATCTGCGAGCCGCCGGGAGAGCCAACGGTGGCGACGAACTCGCCGCTGTTGCGGTCGAAGATCAGGGTCGGCGCCATCGACGAGCGCGGGCGTTTGCCGGGCTCCACGCGGTTGGCGACTTTCTGTCCGTTCTCTTCGGGGATGAACGAGAAGTCGGTCATCTGGTTGTTGAGCAAGAAGCCCTGAACCATCAGGTGCGAGCCGAACGCTGCTTCGATGGTGGTGGTCATCGACACGGCGCCACCGAAGTCATCCACGGCAACCACTTGCGAGGTGGAAATGCGCAGCGGCGAGCGATCCGGCGCGTAGGCAACCTGCACGCCCGGAGGTGTGCCGGGTTTGGCTGTGCCCATGCTGCGTTCGCCGATCAGGCTGGCGCGGCTGGCCAGATAACCCGGATCGACCAGGCCCTTGACTGGCACCGGCACGAAGTCGGTATCGGCCACGTATTGCGCGCGGTCGGCGTAGGCCAGGCGCTCGGCTTCGGCGATCAGGTGCACGGCTTGCGGTGCCGGTTCGATGCCGGCCGGTTTATCGGTCTTCACAGGCTTGAGCGGCGTCAGGGACAGGCGCGGATCGCGGGTTTCCAGCGCCTGCAAGGTGCCGAGAATCTGTGCCACCGCAATCCCGCCCGATGACGGCGGCGGCATTCCGCAAACCTGCCAGCGCTTGTAGTCGGTGCACAGGGGCGCGCGCTCCTTGGCCTGATAGTGCTGAAGGTCGGTCAGCGACAGGCTGCCGGGGTTGGCGTGACCCTGAACCTTGGCCACGATCTCTTCGGCGATCGGGCCTTTGTACAGTGCGTCCGCACCTTCGTTGGCGATGCGTTTGAGCACGGCGGCCAGCGCCGGGTTTTGCAGTCGCGTGCCGACGGCTTTGACGCTGCCATCGCTGTTCAGAAAGTACCTGGCCATGTCCGGCGAGCGGCGAATCACCGGGTCGGATTCCAGCAGTGAATGCAGGCGCGGGGAGATCGCAAAACCCTGCCCGGCCAGTTTGATCGCCGGTTCGAACAGCTTGGCCCACGGCAAGCGGCCGTGCTTTTTGTGCGCCAGTTCCAGCGCTCGCATCACGCCCGGCGTGCCGACGGAGCGTCCACCGATCTGCGCCTGCGGGAACGGCATCGGTTTGCCGTCGGCTTGTAGAAACAGCTTTTCGGTCGCACCGGCCGGTGCGGTTTCGCGACCGTCATAGGTGCGCACCTGTTTACCATCCCACAGCACGATCATCGCGCCACCGCCGATCCCCGAGGACTGCGGTTCGACCAGGGTCAACACGGCTTGCATTGCAATGGCGGCATCGATGGCGGAACCACCCTGACGCAACATCTCGCGCCCGGCCTCGGCGGCTAATGGATTGGCAGCGGCGGCCATGTGTTTTTCGGCGTGGCTGGCTTGCAGGCCGGTGCGGTAACCGGAGGCGGCTTCCGGTGCCAGCGGCAGGGTCGAGGAGGGCGGGGCGTTGCAGGCCGTGAGGGCGATGGCGCTGACGATCAGCGTCAAGGCGGGCAGGCGGAAACGGTTCAGGGGCAGGGCTGGAAACACGCGGGGCTCTCCGTCCGTGGGATAAAAGTCTGACGGACTGTATCGACCGGCCGTGTACGACGCAAACCGCAGGTGTGTTTGTCCTTCATGCCTTGGCGAATTTTCTGTAGGGTCAGAGCCAATAGTGAAGCCAGAACAATCAACAAGAGGCCGCCATGCACAACGCATTTCCGACACAGCCCAGCTATCGCGAACAGCGCGAGCGCTTTCTTGCCGCCGCGAAGGTGGCGGGTGCCACGCTCTCTTTGTACGTGCATCCGCTCAATGGGCCGTTTGGCGAGTCTTTGGGTACCGATGTCGCGGTGCTGGGGGATCCAGCGGCCAAACGGCGCCTGGTGGCGCTCAGCGGCACCCACGGTGTTGAGGGTTATTACGGTTCGGAGTGCCAGATCGACTGGCTGAAGCATTTCACGCCGGAGTCGCTGCCGAAGGATGTCGCGGTGGTGATGGTTCACCTGATCAACCCGTGGGGCACGGCGTGGCTGCGGCGGGTCAATGAAGACAACATCGACCTCAACCGCAATCACCTGGATTTCAACCGACCGCTTCCGGACAACCGTGCTTACGCCGCGCTGCATGAAATCTACGCCTGCACCGACTTGAATGGTCCCGAGCGGCAAAAGGCTGATGCCTTGCTCGATGCGCAAATTACCGAGCATGGCTGGCCGGCAGTCATGTCGATTGTCGAGGGCGGGCAGCACAGTCATCCCGACGGATTGTTTTTTGGCGGGCTCGCGCCGAGCTGGTCGAATCGCACGCTGCATTCAATCATCGAGAGTCATCTGGCCGGTGCTGAAACCGTGATGTGTTTCGACCTGCACACCGGCGCCGGCGAGTACGGGCATCCGATGCTGCTGACGATTACCCAGGCGCCGTATCCGGCACTGGCCCAAGCGCAATCCATTTACGGCCCTTGGCTCTACACGCTGCACACCGGTGCCGAAACCTTGAGTGATACCGGTGTTGCGGCAACCGCTACGGGTTACACCTCGCAGGCGCTGCTTAGTGCGCTACCGAATGTGCAACTGATGCCGTTCGTGATCGAGTGCGGGACTTACCCAGGGCCGGACGTGCATCGTTACCTGCGCGACGATCACTGGCTGCATCTGCATGGTGATCCGCTGGATGCGACGGGGCGCGAGATCAAACTGAATCTGCTGGAGCAGTTCTATCCCGCCGATCCGGACTGGCGGGCGATGGTCGGTTTGCGCACGCGGCAGATCTGGGCGAAAGGGCTCGCGGCCCTGGGATAACAGGTATAAACAAACGGTTTGCCCTTCGGTAAGCCGTTTTGACTGCTTGGATATTTGCAGTGGTGGGACTATGGGGGCCTGATGTTCACTGCTTGAAGCCAGGCAGTCCGTTGGTCGCACGCCATTCTTTCACGGTCTTCGTAATGCCCACGGCAGAGTTGTCCTCTCCTGGTTCGGGATAAAAAATCAAGTCGGTGCCATCCGGGTGACCCGTAAGCTTTCTGAATTGTGCCAGCAGCTCGCCAAGCTCCGTATCCGATCCACTTTTATTGGTGGCACGTATTTTTTCGATGAAACGGATAAATTCGGTTTCAGTGTATTCAGATATTTTTTCCATGTGTGTTCACTGTTTTTTATGTTGAAAGATGTGATTTTTAGGGGTGTTGATTCGGAGGTTGTCTATGTCGTAGACAGCGCCGCCATCAGTAATCCGCTCGACGTGATGTATTTCAAATACCCCTCTTGTGCCTACAGACTCCCTGTCTCGAACCGCGGGTGCGTTGCCCGACATTAAACGATCTTGGGCATCCGAATTGAACTGATCGAAAAGTTCTGGATCATCCCGCACGGCTTGCCAGAGTGCTTTTCTGAACGCGTCGAAACTTGAAAACTCCCGCCCTCTGAGCCTGTCCGCTATTCGCGTGGGAATTGGCACACCAATCCCCGTTCCTGCTCCCGCCAGCCATATCCCGGAAACATCCTCACCAATCCCCGTCACCGTCCCGGGCGTCAATCTGGCCGGCTTCGAAAACACCACATACAACGACTTCAGCCCGGTCTCCGCCGGAAACACCAGAATACAATCCTCGGCGGTGATGTCTTCGCCGGGCAGGATTTCAATCTGGCTGTCGGTGTTCGCGGCGATCGGGTGGACGAGGATCGTACTCAGTGCTTCGCCGTGCTCCGGATGAACCAGCGGCGGCATCGATCCCAGCGGCCCGCGTTGCGGCGTCCACAAAATCGTGATGCCGTTGAGCTTTGCCTCCATGGCGGTCTTGTCGTTGTTCCACTCGACTTTTACGGTACGCACGGAGTCGTCGCCCGAGACGCCGGTGTGGATGCCGTAAACCTGCATGACCCCTTCGGCATCACGCCGGAACTGGAAGCGCACGCGAGTGGTGGCGCGGGGTAGGGTGCGCAGTTGTTCGTCGGTATAAAGGGTGCCGTCGCCCATTCTGGCCGGCAGCATCCCTAGGATGAAAACACTGGCCGGGCCTGTCGCACCACGGATTGCCCAGTTGAGACGTTGTTGCAGAATTCCACCGCCCGCCATGCGCCCCAAGGCCAGATCGGCGCCGATTGCTTTCGCTACGACCTTACTGGCTGCGGGAAAGCGTATGGCGCCCGCCACCATGATCTTGCCGAAACTGGAGGCGGGCTCAGGTGTTGTGCCGGCATCCGTTCGACACCAGTTGTCCGGTGTGCAGGACTTGGCAAATACCAGATCGTCGCGGGGCTTTGGGGTTGGCCATTCATCTGTTGGAACGTAGACGGGTTCCGGCTCTCGGGGCGGAAACCAGGCGGCCCATGAGGCACCGCCGTTCAGAAGCTTTCGGCGCCAGATATCATCGAAAAGGTTTTTGTCCGGGTCCATGACAACTCCCTGTCTGTCGTTGGATCGAGACAGGGGAGCTTGTCGGCCAATCGCGATGGCGATCAAATCGACTGGTAGGGATGCAGGTGCCTGAACGAACGAAAAATCCTCTTCGTACGCTTTTCGCACCCGGTTCCTACGGAGCCAGCCGATTCACTGAGGAAGGGCACTTTTCTCGAGGCATAAAAAAACGGCTCACCTTTCGGTAAGCCGTTTTTAGTACTTGGTGGCTACACAGGGACTTGAACCCCGGACCCCAGCATTATGAATGCTATGCTCTAACCAACTGAGCTATGTAGCCAAGTGGCGCGCATTATTCCCCTGAAATGGAAAAGCGTCAAGCGTAAATTCAAAATATTTCTTCTTATTTTCAACCGCTTATCCTCCCGCGCCGAAAATCGGCGCGGGAGGGGCTTTCAACGCAGCTGAAATCTTCCGGTGTTGGCACTCAAGGCATGGCTGCCCTGGCTCAAGGTGTCCGCCGCAAGATTCACGGCCCGCGCGCCTTCGAGCAGGCGAACCGCCGCCTGATCCACCTGCTGGATATTGCCGCTGACCTCATCGGCGGTGCTGGCCTGTTCTTCGACCGCCGTGGCGATCTGGGCGAGGGTGTCGGTGACGCTCTGCACGGCGCTGGCGATTTCCCCCAGGCGTTCGCCCAGTCCGGTGACCGCTTCCGCGTCTGATTGCGCCTGACCGCATGCCGCTTCCATCAGGCTCACGGCTTCGTTGACCGTATTGCGCAGGCTGTCGACCGTACCGGCGATCTGCGCCGTGGATGATTGCGTACGTTGCGACAGGCTGCGCACCTCGTCGGCCACCACGGCAAAGCCACGACCTTGTTCACCCGCGCGAGCGGCCTCGATAGCGGCGTTGAGTGCGAGCAGGTTGGTCTGCTCGGCGACGCCGCGAATGGTGTCGACTACCAGTTGAATCTGCTGCCCTTGCTCGCTGACCCGGCCGAGCGCTGCGGCAGTTTCGTTCAGACGCTGATTGAGCTGCTGGATGCTCGCCGTGGTGCGTTGACTGTCACGGCTGCTGTCGGCAGCGATGCGCTGGGTGTGCTGGGCGCTGCCCGAAGCCTGTTCGCAACTCTGCGCCACGCCTTGGGACGTCGCCGCCAGTTGCGTGGCCGCTGCAGCGATCTGACTGATCTGCAATTGTTGCGCTTCGACTTCGCTGAGAGCGCCGCTGGAGTGATCGTTGAGGCTGCGTACCGCGTTGCTCAGTTGCGAAGTCTCGTGATCGACACCCAGCAGGCTGGTGCGCAGTTGCACTACGGCCACGTTGAGCGCGGTGCTGATCGACGCCAGTTCATCACGGCCCACGACCGGCACTTGCAAGCTCAGATTGCCGTCGCGCAGAGCCTCGGCGAGCAGCGTGATGCCGCTGGCGCTACGACGGATCGAGGCTTGCAGGCACACGAACAAATATAGCGCCGCCAGCAACAGGCAACCGAAGACCGCCGCGACAACGATGAACTGACGAATCGCCGATCTGTGGTAGTCATCCAGCCGCTGATCCAGCGACACCAGCGATTGTTGGCGCAGCGTGGCGAGGTTGCCGAGCAGGGCATCGAGAGTGCGCTCGAACTCTTCCGGCTTGAGATTGATGCTGCCGCCGAACACGCCGTCATCCAGCACTTTCAATCCGGCGTCCAGCTGTTTGAGGCTGTCGTGATATTGCCCGGCCCAGCCTTGCAGGGCTGGCGGCAGACGCGCTTCGAGCAGGCTCGCGGTTTTTACCAGCTGCTCGCGGGCATCGCCGATGCGGCTGCGCAGATCACGCAGTTGCAAGCGGCTTTGCAGGGTGAACTGACCGGAAACTACAGACGCCTGGCCGACGGCTGCCAGTCGGCCGACCCGCTCGATCAGGTCTGGTGCGTGCTGGGTGGAAATCTGTGTCAGCAGATAGGTTTCCAGCCATGGCGCGAGGATCAGGCGATTGTCCATCGCGATTTGCTCACGCAAAGCTTGCAGGGCGCTGAGGGCGTTGGTGAAGCGGTCGTAACCATCCGGCCACCAACCGACACCGGAAAGGCTTTTCGAGTCCAGACCATTGAGCGCGGCTTGCAGGGCCTGATAGCGGGTCAGGGTTTCACCTTCCGCGCCTTCGGCTTGCAAGGCACTGCCCAGCTCCAGCGTCGCCTGGGCAACGGCAGGCTGCACGCCATCGAAGGCGGCCACGGCGGCCAGAGTCGCGGGTGTCGGCTGGCGGTTGGTTTCCGTGGCGCGCCAGCGGGCGGCGCGGTCGCGTTGGGCGGCGAGCAGGTTGTCGAGTGCATCGAGGGCGAGCAACTGCCGCACACCGGCACGTTCACCGGCGATCAGGTTAAGTTTGTCGCGATAGTCCTGGCCGATCATCAACAGGCTGCCGGCCAATGGCAGGATAAACAGCAGAAACAACAACTGGAATTTACGTGCGAACCCAAATCGCCCCAGCAACCTGATCCCCGGTGATAAAAAAGCCTGCATGCCCCATGACTCCTCTGGACACCACGCACCATCGGCGTGCATCGCGGTCGTTGCGACCGGGATTGGTGCCCTGCTAAAAGGCCTCGAAAGTTCACCCTTGCCCGCTCTGTAGGCCGGCTCTGTAGCGAAACTTCCCATTCTCGATGCCCTTTGTAAGGGCGCCGCGTTCAAGCGGATAAGCAAGGCAAGATTCAGACCATGGCGTTGCGCTATCACTTGCGGCGCGACGACTGAATAGTTCGTTAGCTGGCTAAGGGGATGGCGCTGGCGCACCGAAAAATGGCACATTGACGCACCTGCCCGCGTGCACCCATCTGCAGTCCGGAAATTCCCATGGCTATCAGCAACGTTCAGACCGCCGCTGCCTCGGCGTCCGCTCCTCCCCAGAGCAGTCCACTGGTGATGCGCATCATCGGCGCGGTGGCGCTGGCGCATTTGATCAACGACCTGATCCAGTCGGTGCTGCCGTCGATCTATCCGATGCTCAAGGCCAACTATGGCCTGAGCTTCACCCAGGTCGGCCTGATTACCCTGACCTTTCAGTTGACCGCGTCGCTGTTGCAGCCGTGGGTCGGTTATCACACCGATCGGCATCCGAAACCGTGGCTGTTGCCGGCAGGTTCCGTGTGCACGCTGATCGGCATTGTGATGATGTCGATGGTTGGCAGTTTCCCTCTTATCTTGCTGGCGGCGGCGTTGATCGGTATCGGCTCTTCGACCTTCCACCCTGAAGCTTCTCGTATCGCGCGTCTGGCGTCGGGCGGGCGCTTCGGTCTGGCGCAATCGACCTTTCAGGTCGGTGGTAACGCCGGTTCAGCCTTCGGCCCGTTGCTGGCAGCGGCGATCATCATTCCTTTCGGGCAGGGCAACGTGGCCTGGTTCGGGCTGTTCGCGGTGTTTGCGTTGTTCGTGCTCTATCGCATCAGTCGCTGGTACGCCCATCACCTGAACCTGTTCAAGCTCAAGGCCGGCCAGGCCGCCACTCATGGACTGTCGAAGGGCAGGGTGGTCTGTGCGCTGGTGGTGCTGGGGCTGCTGGTGTTCTCCAAGTATTTCTACATGGCCAGCCTGACCAGTTACTTCACCTTCTACCTGATCGAGAAGTTCGACCTGTCGGTGGCCAGTTCGCAGCTGCATCTGTTCCTGTTCCTCGGCGCGGTGGCGGCGGGTACGTTCTTTGGCGGGCCGATTGGCGACAAGATCGGGCGCAAGGCGGTGATCTGGTTCTCGATCCTCGGCGTGGCACCGTTCACGCTGCTCATGCCCCATGTCGACCTGTTCTGGACCAGCGTCCTGAGCGTGGTGATAGGCTTCATCCTGGCTTCGGCGTTCTCGGCGATTGTGGTGTACGCGCAGGAGCTGGTGCCGGGCAATGTCGGGATGATTGCCGGGGTGTTCTTCGGTCTGATGTTCGGTTTCGGCGGGATTGGCGCGGCGTTGCTCGGTCATCTGGCGGACATTCACGGCATCGAATACGTGTACTTCCTGTGCTCGTTCCTGCCGCTGTTCGGGGTGCTGGCGATCTTCCTGCCAAGAACCAAGAAGGCCTGACGGGCCGAATTTCAGGCACAAAAAAGCCGCGTATCAAACGCGGCTTTTTCATGGGTGCAGCTTTTACACGTTGAAGCGGAAGTGCATCACGTCGCCGTCCTTGACGATGTAGTCCTTGCCTTCCAGGCGCCATTTACCGGCTTCCTTGGTGCCTGCTTCGCCCTTGTACTGGATGAAGTCGTTGTAGGCGATCACTTCGGCGCGGATGAAGCCTTTCTCGAAGTCGGTGTGGATCACGCCGGCGGCTTGCGGTGCGGTGGCACCGACGCGGACGGTCCAGGCGCGGACTTCTTCGACACCGGCGGTGAAGTAGGTCTGCAGGTGCAGCATTTCGTAGCCGGCGCGGATCACGCGGTTCAGGCCAGGCTCTTCCAGGCCCAGGGCCTCGAGAAACATGTCTTTCTCTTCGCCGTCGTCCAGCTCGGCGATTTCCGCTTCGATCTTGTTGCAGACCGGAACAACCATCGCGCCTTCTTCTTCGGCGATGGCCTTGACCACGTCCAGATGCGGGTTGTTCTCGAAACCGTCTTCAGCGACGTTGGCGATGTACATGACCGGTTTGGTGGTCAGCAGGTGGAAGCCCTTGATGATGGCCTTTTCGTCGGCGCTCATGTTCTTCATCAGGCTGCGCGCAGGCTTGCCTTCGCTGAAGTGCGGGATCAACTGCTCAAGCAGGGCCTTCTGGGCCACCGCGTCCTTGTCACCGCCCTTGGCGTTGCGCGCGACTTTCTGCAGTTGCTTCTCGCAGCTGTCGAGGTCGGCGAAGATCAGTTCCAGGTCGATGATTTCGATGTCGCGTTTCGGGTCGACGCTGTTGGAGACGTGGATCACGTTCTCGTCTTCGAAGCAGCGCACGACGTGAGCGATCGCGTCGGTTTCGCGGATGTTGGCCAGGAACTTGTTGCCCAGGCCTTCACCTTTCGACGCGCCGGCAACCAGGCCCGCGATGTCGACGAATTCCATGGTGGTCGGCAGGATGCGCTTCGGATTGACGATGGCCGCCAGAGCGTCCAGACGCGGATCCGGCATCGGCACGATGCCGCTGTTCGGCTCGATGGTGCAGAAGGGGAAGTTCTCGGCCGCGATCCCGGATTTGGTCAGGGCGTTGAACAGGGTGGACTTGCCGACGTTAGGCAGGCCGACGATGCCGCAATTGAATCCCATGGTGTTTCCCCTCGGATTAGAGTCAGGCCTTCTGGCTGTGCAGGTTTTTCATCGCGCGGTTCCATTCACCGGCGAGGATATCCGGCAGCACGCCGAGGGCAAAGTCGATGCTGGCATCGAGTTTTTCCTGTTCGGCGCGTGGCGCACGACCCAGGACGAAATTTGAAACCATACTGGCGACGCCCGGGTGGCCGATGCCAAGCCGCAGGCGGTGGAACGTATTCTGATTACCCAATTGCGCAATGATGTCGCGCAACCCGTTGTGACCGCCATGGCCGCCGCCGACTTTGAGTTTGGCGACGCCCGGAGGCAGATCGAGTTCGTCATGTGCCACCAGGATTTCTTCGGGCTTGATGCGGAAGAAACCGGCGAGTGCCGCCACGGCCTGGCCGCTGCGGTTCATGTAGGTGGTGGGAATCAGCAGACGAACATCCTGACCCTGATGCGAAAAACGCCCGGTCAGGCCGAAATACTTGCGATCGGCCACGAGATTCACATTCTGTGCGTGGGCGATGCGCTCAACAAAAAGGGCCCCTGCGTTATGCCGGGTCTGCTCGTATTCAGCGCCTGGATTTCCCAGGCCAACGATCAGTTTGATGGCAGTCACGATAGGGGCCCTTCCTTTGAGTGGTGGATAACATCGCCGCGATCAGGGAAGGCGGCGAAAGTGGACGAAAAATGCTCATTTACCATGGATGTAAACTCCGCGTTCCCGCCCGCTTTCTCGCTACGTTCCAGTCCGCGATGTTACCTGCTCACTCAGGCATGACAGAGTGAATTACTCTGCTGCGCCTTCTTCGGTAGCTTCTGGAGCAACACGTGGAGCGTGGACGTTGGCAACAGCCTTGTCATCGCCGTGTGCCAGAGCAACGAACTCAACGCCTTTAGGAGCCTTGATGTCCGACAGGTGAACGATGGTGCCGATTTCAGCGTTAGCCAGGTCGACTTCGATGAACTCAGGCAGATCTTTCGGCAGGCAGGAAACTTCGATCTCGGCAACAACGTGCGAGATTTCGCCGCCTTTCTTCACTGGAGCAGCTTCGTTGATGAAGTGCACAGGAACGATAGCGGTCAGTTTCTGGCCAGCTACAACGCGTACGAAGTCAGCGTGCATCACGTGGCCTTTGGCCGGGTGACGTTGCAGAGCCTTGATGATCACGTTCTGCTTGGTGCCACCAACGTTCAGTTCGATAACGTGGCTGTAGGCAGCTTCGTTTTCGAGCAGTTTGGCAACTTCTTTGGCCAGCATGCTGATGGATTCAGGGGCTTTGTCGCCACCGTAAACAACAGCTGGAACCAGGGCAGCGAGACGACGCAGGCGGCGGCTCGCACCTTTCCCCAGGTCGGAACGCAGTTCAGCATTCAAAGTAAAATCGTTCATTTTGTATCTCCAAAATAGCCATGACCGAGTGGCGTTTGCGACCAGCGCCGAACACGGTATGGGCAAAAAAGCCCCGCCCCGGCAGAAATGCCGGGGCGGGGCGCTTTTCGTCAACGAGACATTTCGAGAAGGGCAGGGCCCTTAACGGAACATCGCGCTGATCGATTCTTCATTGCTGATGCGGCGAACCGCTTCGGCAACAACCGGTGCGATATCCAGTTGACGGATACGTGCACAGGCTTGTGCTGCAGCGGACAGCGGGATGGTGTTAGTGACCACCAGCTCGTCCAGCACGGAATTTTCGATATTCTCGATGGCCCGACCCGACAGCACAGGGTGTGTGCAGTAGGCAAAGACCTTGGCTGCGCCATGCTCTTTCAGGGCCTTGGCCGCGTGGCACAGAGTGCCGGCGGTATCGACCATGTCATCGACCAGGATGCAGGTACGCCCTTCGACATCACCGATGATATGCATCACTTCAGAGTGATTGGCTTTCTCACGGCGTTTGTCGATGATCCCGAGATCCACGCCCAGGGATTTGGCAACGGCACGTGCACGCACGACGCCACCAATGTCCGGGGACACGATCATCAGGTTCTCGAAGCGCTGATCTTCGATGTCATCCACCAGAACCGGGGAGCCGTAGATGTTATCTACCGGAATATCGAAGAAGCCCTGAATCTGGTCAGCATGCAGATCAACCGTGAGAACACGGTCGATGCCGACTACGGTGAGCATGTCAGCAACGACTTTCGCGCTGATAGCCACACGTGCGGAACGCGGACGGCGATCCTGACGGGCATAACCAAAATAAGGAATAACAGCAGTGATACGAGTAGCCGAGGAGCGGCGGAAGGCATCAGCCATCACTACCAGTTCCATCAGGTTATCGTTGGTCGGAGCGCAAGTCGGCTGAATAATGAAGACGTCTTTACCGCGAACGTTTTCATTGATCTCGGCTGTAATTTCGCCGTCGGAGAATTTACCGACAGAGATGTCACCGAGAGGGATATGCAGCTGACGTACGACACGCCGAGCCAGATCGGGGTTAGCGTTCCCCGTAAAGACCATCATCTTGGACACGCGCAGTACCTGAAGGCTGAGGGTATACCTGGATGAGTATAGGAAAATGGCAGGGGCGGCTGGATTCGAACCAACGCATGGCAGGATCAAAACCTGCTGCCTTACCGCTTGGCGACGCCCCTGTATCTGTTGCTTGCAAGTGCCGGGCACTTGATTCCTTTAGAGCAGATTTTGCAGCTTGCGATGCAACATCGAAACGTTGCTTCCTTTTGCTACAAACCCTGTAAGGGTCTCTGTCAGAAGGGCCGAGACTTTATCAGCTTCAGCTTTGCTTGGGAAGCCCCCAAACACACAACTTCCAGTTCCGGTGAGTTTTGCTTCGGTAAAATTACCTAACAAATTCAATGCGTTACGTACTTCTGGATAACGCCTCGAGACCACCGGCAAGCAGTCATTTCGACTGTTTCCCTCGGGAACGGGGCGCACTTTAATGGGCGGCGTGTTACGTGTCAACAAAGGATCTGAAAAAATTTCTGCCGTACTAACAGAGACTTGCGGAACGAGCACGACGTACCACGGTTCGGCGGGCTCGACCGGGGTCAGTTTCTCGCCGACACCTTCGGCGAAAGCTGCGTGGCCACGCACGAACACCGGCACGTCCGCGCCCAGTGTCAGGCCCAGTGCTGCCAGGCGATCTTCATCCCAACCCAGTTGCCACAAGTGATTGAGGCCGAGCAGGGTGGTGGCCGCATTCGAGCTGCCGCCACCAATGCCGCCGCCCATCGGCAGGATCTTGTCGATCCAGATATCGATGCCGAGCGAGCAGCCGGATTGTTCCTGGAGTTTCTTCGCCGCGCGCACGATCAGATTGCTGTCGTGGGGCACGCCTTCGAATTCGGTGTGCAGGCGAATCACGCCGTCGTCACGCACGGCGAAGGTGATTTCGTCGCCGTAGTCGAGGAACTGAAAAAGCGTCTGCAACTCGTGATAACCGTCTTCACGGCGACCGAGAATGTGCAGCATCAGATTGAGTTTGGCCGGCGAGGGCAGGGTGAGGCGTGGAGCGGTCATGCGTTATTGCCCCAATTTGCGCGGTTGCCAGGTCTTGATGACCAGCGTCACGTCCAGGTCGGTGCCGTGCAGCTTGATCCGCTCGGGCAGCCAGTAACCGTTCTGTTCGGCGTAGCTGAGGTATTCGACCTGCCAGCCATCCTGATCCAGATTGGCCAGACGGCTGTTGCCGTCCAGGGTCAGACGGCTTTTGCTGTCCGGTGCCGGGAGGCCGCGAACCCACCAGGCCAGATGCGAGACCGGCAGATTCCAGCCCAGTTGCTCTTCGACCAGTGCTTCCGGAGTCGGCGCTTCATAACGGCCCTGATTCGCCACTTCCAGCGACACCGCGCCCGGACGGCCGGTCAGGCGCGCCGCGCCACGACCCAGCGGGCCGGACAGGCGGATGTCGTAGTAATCCTGACGTTGCAGCCAGAACAGCGTGCCGCTGCCCGAATCTTTCGGGGCGCGGATGCCGATCTTGCCGTCGATCTGCCAGCCGTCGAGGCCGGTCAGTTGCTGTTTGTGCTCGCGCCATTGGCCCGGATTGCCGTGGCCTTCGACCGATTCACGGGCGCCGAAGCCCGCGCAACCGGCGAGCAGGGCGATGAAGCTGAAAACTATGATGTGGCGCAAAAACATGAGTTAAAGAGTCTCGGATCCGGTCAGGCGCTTGATGGTGCTGCGCAGGATGGTGCTGTCAGGCTGGTCTTTGAGGAACTTGCCCCAGATTTGTTTTGCTTCGCGCTGTTTGCCCTTGGCCCACAGCACTTCGCCCAGATGCGCGGCGACTTCATGATCGGGGAAGCGCTCGAGGGCCTGACGCAGGTATTTCTCGGCGTCCTCCAGATTGCCCATGCGAAAGTTCACCCAGCCGAGGCTGTCGAGCACTGCCGGGTCTTCCGGGTTGATCTGGTGCGCCTGCTCGATCAGCGACTTGGCTTCAGCGTAGCGGGTGGTGCGGTCGGACAGCGTGTAGCCGAGAGCGTTGAGGGCCATGGCGTTGTCCGGATCGCGCTTGATGATCAGGCGCAGGTCTTTTTCCATCTGCGCCAGGTCATTGCGTTTTTCCGCCTGCATCGCGCGGGTGTAAAGCAGATTCAGATCGTCCGGGTACTGCTGCAAGGCTTGTTGCAGGACTTTCCAGGCCTTGTCGCCCTGATTATTGGCGGACAGGGTTTCGGCTTCGATCAGGTACAGCTGGATCGCGTAATCCGGCTGCTCGTCACGCTCGGCGGCCAGTTTGCTCTGGGCTTCGGCGGTCTTGCCGTTGTTCATCAGAATATCGGCCTGACGCAGTTGCGCCGGCAGATAGTCGTTGCCCGGGCCGACCTGGGCATACTCGATGAGCGCGCCTTGCGGGTCGTTGCGCTCTTCGGCGATGCGGCCCAGGTTCAGGTGCGCCGAGTCGACATGGCTTTCCCGGGCGATCAGGTCTTCCAGATAGCCCTTGGCCTCGTCCCAGGCCTTGGCTTCCAGGCAGACCAGCGCCAGGGAATAACGCAGTTCGTCGTCTTCCGGGTATTGCTGAACCAGGGTGGAGAACTCGACCTTGGCGTCGTCCATCCGGTCCTGTTCCACCAGCATCCGCGCGTAGGTCAGGCGCAGGCGCTTGTCGTCCGGATACTTCTTGATGCTCTTTTGCAGCAGCGGCAGCGCTTCGTCGCCGCGATTCAGCCCTTGCAGCAGGCGCGCGCGCAGCAGGATCGGGGCGATCTCGCCGTCTTCCGGCGGATGGTCTTCGAGCAGGGCAAGCGCACCTTTGCTGTCGCCATCCTGCTGCATCAGCAGGGCCTTGCCGAAAATCAGCTGATTGTTGTTCGGGTGACGCTGCAACAGGCGGTCGAAGCTTTTCATCAGGCCGTTGCGGGTTTCCTGATCGGTATCGGCGGCCGACAGCGCGAGGAAGTCGAAATGGGTGTCGCCCTTGCCCTGCAGGACTTTCTCCATATAGACCATCGAGTCGTCATAGCGCCCGGCGCGGGCCAGTTGCACGGCGGCGGCGCGTTGCGCTTCGAGGTCGTCCGGGGCGTTTTTCGCCCAGATCAGCGCGGTATCGAGGGCCGGCTGGTCGGCGCCCAGGTACTCGGCGATGCGGAACGCACGCTCGGAAACACCCGGATCCTGGGTATTGATGGCCTGGGTCACGTAGTTGTCCAGGGCAATATCGAAACGATTGCGCTGGCCAGCGAGCTCGGCGCTCAGCAGGCTGAACACCGTTTCCTGGCTGAACGAGCTGTAAACCTTGGGCTTTTCAGGGGCCGGCGTGGTGTCTTCGACCGGTGAGGCACCGTCCTGCGGAACGGGGGCCAAGGCCTGGCAGCCGCTGAGGAAGACAAAAGCGAGGAGCAACGCGGAAGATCTATTCATATAGGAAGAGGACGACTAACCTGCGGTCGGATCATCATGACACAAGCCTTCGGCCAAACATAACCGAGTCTCGATTGTGGCCATTATAGGGGCCGGCAATTGGGACAATAGTCAGCGGTAGTTGTTCTGAATCTGACGAAGTAGGACAATTGCCGGCTTCACGTCACCATCAGCGACCTTGAATGGCCTTCCTTGCACTCGGTATCAACCACAAGACTGCTTCAGTAGACGTCCGCGAGCGCGTGGCCTTTACCCCTGAGCAGCTGGTGGAGGCCTTGCAGCAGCTCTGCCGACTCACCGACAGCCGCGAAGCTGCGATCCTCTCCACCTGCAATCGCAGTGAACTGTATATAGAACAGGATCACGTGTCGGCGGACATCGTGTTGCGCTGGCTGGCCGAATACCATCAATTGAGCCTCGAAGAGCTGCGGGCGAGTGCTTATGTGCATGAAGACGATGCGGCCGTTCGTCACATGATGCGCGTCGCCTCCGGGCTCGACTCGCTGGTGCTGGGCGAACCGCAGATTCTCGGCCAGATGAAATCGGCCTACGCCGTGGCCCGCGAGGCCGGCACCATCGGGCCGCTGCTCGGGCGACTGTTCCAGGCGACCTTCAATGCCGCCAAGCAGGTGCGCACCGACACTGCCATCGGTGAAAACCCGGTATCCGTGGCGTTTGCCGCCGTCAGCCTGGCCAAACAGATTTTCAGCGACCTGCAACGCAGCCAGGCCCTGCTGATCGGTGCCGGCGAGACCATCACCCTGGTCGCCCGCCATCTGCATGAACTGGGGGTCAAGCGCATCGTGGTCGCCAACCGGACGCTGGAGCGCGCCAGTCTGCTCGCCGAGCAGTTCGGTGCCCACGCGGTGTTGCTGTCGGACATCCCGGCTGAACTGGTGCGCAGCGATATCGTTATCAGCTCCACCGCCAGTCAGTTGCCGATCCTCGGTAAAGGTGCGGTGGAAAGCGCGCTGAAGCTGCGCAAGCACAAGCCGATCTTCATGGTCGACATCGCTGTTCCCCGCGACATCGAGCCGGAAGTCGGCGAACTCGACGACGTTTACCTCTATAGCGTCGACGATCTGCACGAAGTGGTCGCCGAAAACCTCAAGAGCCGTCAGGGTGCAGCGCAGGCGGCCGAAGAGATGGTTTCGGTCGGCGCCGACGATTTCATGGTGCGCCTGCGCGAGCTGGCGGCGGTCGATGTGCTCAAGGCCTATCGTCAACAGAGCGAACGCCTGCGCGACGAAGAGCTGCAAAAGGCGCTGCGCCTGCTGGCCAACGGCGGCAACGCCGAAGACGTCCTCGGGCAACTGGCCCGTGGCCTGACCAACAAACTCCTGCACGCCCCGAGCGTGCAGTTGAAAAAGCTTTCTGCCGAAGGCCGCCTCGATGCGCTGGCCATGGCTCAGGAACTCTTTGCCCTCGAGGGCTCACCGGATAGCTTTTCGGATAAAAAACCGCAATGAAAGCGTCACTGCTCAATAAGCTGGACATTCTCCAGGACCGTTTCGAGGAACTGACCGCGCTGCTCGGCGACGGCGAAGTCATTTCCGACCAGACCAAATTCCGCGCCTATTCCAAGGAATACGCCGAACTTGAGCCGGTGGTGCAAGGCTATAAAAAGCTGCTCGGCGTACAATGCGATCTTGAAGGCGCGCAGGCGCTGCTCAAGGACAGCGACCCGGACATGCGTGAAATGGCCGTGGAAGAAGTCCGCGAAGCCAAGGAATTGCTGATCACGCTGGAATCCGACCTGCAACGCATGCTGCTGCCCAAGGATCCTAACGACGGGCGCAACGTGTTCCTCGAAATCCGCGCCGGCACCGGTGGCGACGAGGCGGCGATCTTCTCCGGCGACCTGTTCCGCATGTATTCGCGTTACGCCGAACGGCGTGGCTGGCGGGTGGAAATCCTTTCGGAAAACGAAGGCGAACACGGTGGCTATAAAGAAGTCATCGCCCGCATCGAAGGCGACAACGTTTACGGCAAGCTGAAATTCGAATCCGGCGCGCACCGCGTACAGCGTGTACCCGCCACCGAATCCCAGGGCCGTATCCACACCTCGGCCTGCACTGTGGCGGTGTTGCCCGAGCCGGACGAGCGCGAAGCCATCGAGATCAACCCGGCGGATTTGCGCGTCGACACTTACCGCTCCTCCGGGGCCGGTGGTCAGCACGTCAACACCACCGACTCGGCGATCCGCATCACCCACATCCCGACCGGCACCGTTGTCGAGTGCCAGGAAGAACGTTCCCAGCACAAGAACCGTGCCCGGGCGATGGCCTGGCTGGCGGCCAAGCTCAACGACCAGCAGACCGCTGCGGCGGCCAACGCCATCGCCAGCGAACGTAAATTGCTGGTGGGTTCCGGTGACCGCTCCGAGCGCATCCGCACCTACAACTTTGCCCAGGGCCGGGTCACCGACCACCGCGTTAACCTGACCCTGTATTCCCTCGACGAAATCCTCGCCGGTGGCGTCGAAGCGGTGATCGAGCCGTTGCTGGCCGAATACCAGGCCGACCAGCTCGCAGCGATAGGTGAGTAAATGACCATCATCGCCAGCCTGTTGCGCGCCGCCGAATTGCCGGATTCGCCCAGCGCGCGTCTGGACGCCGAATTGCTTCTGGCCGCCGCGCTGGGCAAGTCGCGCAGTTTTCTCCACACCTGGCCCGAGCGCATCGTGCCCAGCGAAGCCGCACTGGTCTTCGCCGAGTACCTGCAACGCCGCCGCAGCGGCGAGCCGGTGGCCTACATTCTGGGCCAGCAGGGTTTCTGGAAGCTCGATCTGGAAGTCGCACCGCACACGCTGATCCCACGCCCGGACACCGAACTGCTGGTGGAAGCCGCGCTGGAATTGTTGCCGGCGACCCCGGCCAAAGTGCTCGACCTCGGCACCGGCAGCGGGGCGATTGCCCTGGCTCTGGCCAGCGAGCGCCCGGCGTGGAAGGTCACCGCCGTGGATCGCGTGCTGGAAGCCGTGGCCCTGGCCGAGCGCAATCGTCAGCGCCTGCACCTGAATAACGCAACGGTGCTGAGCAGCCACTGGTTCAGCGCCCTCGAAGGCAAGCGTTTCGAGTTGATCATCAGCAACCCGCCGTACATCCCCGCGGCCGATCCGCATCTGGTGGAAGGCGATGTGCGCTTCGAGCCGGAAAGCGCATTGGTGGCCGGCATCGACGGGCTCGACGATCTGCGGCTGATCATCGCCCAGGCGCCGTCCCATCTCGAGGCCGGTGGCTGGCTGATGCTCGAACACGGCTATGATCAAGCCGAAGCCGTGCGCGATCTGCTGCTGACGCAAGGTTTCGACGAAGTCCACAGCCGCACTGATCTGGGCGGCCATCAACGGATCAGCCTGGGGCGCCTGCCGTGCTGAATGATCAGGAATTGTTGCGCTACAGTCGGCAGATCCTGCTGCAACACATCGACATCGATGGCCAGTTGAAGCTCAAGGACAGCCGGGTATTGATCGTCGGCCTCGGTGGTCTCGGTGCGCCGGTGGCCTTGTATCTGGCGGCGGCGGGTGTCGGTGAGTTGCACCTGGCGGATTTCGACACGGTCGACCTGACCAACCTGCAACGCCAGATCATCCACGACACCGACAGCGTCGGCATGACCAAGGTCGACTCGGCGCTCAAGCGCCTGAGCGCGATCAATCCTGAAATCAAACTGGTGCCTCATCGTCAGGCGCTGGACGAGGATTCTCTCGCTGCCGCCGTGGCGGCGGTGGATCTGGTGCTCGACTGCTCGGACAACTTCTCCACTCGCGAAGCGGTCAATGCCGCATGTGTGGTGGCGCGCAAGCCATTGGTCAGCGGCGCGGCGATTCGCCTTGAAGGACAGCTTTCGGTGTTCGACCCACGTCGCGCCGAGAGCCCGTGCTACCACTGCCTGTACGGTCACGGCAGCGAAGCCGAACTGACTTGCAGCGAAGCCGGCGTGGTCGGGCCGCTGGTCGGTCTGGTCGGCAGTCTGCAAGCGCTGGAAGCCTTGAAGTTGCTGGCGGGTTTTGGCGAACCACTGGTGGGCCGTCTGCTGTTGATCGATGCGCTGGGTTCGCGCTTCCGTGAGCTGCGGGTCAAGCGCGATCCCGGTTGCAGCGTTTGTGGTTCGCAGCATGCGTGAAGCGCCGATCGCCGTATTCGACTCCGGCGTCGGTGGCGTGTCGGTACTGGCGGAAATCCAGCACCTGCTGCCGAATGAATCACTGCTGTACCTCGGCGATTGCGGCCATATTCCCTATGGCGAGAAAACCCCGGAATTCATCCGCCAGCGTTGTAGCGTGATGGCCGGTTTTTTCCGTGAGCAGGGGGCCAAGGCGCTGGTGATCGCGTGCAATACCGCGACCGTGGCCGGCGTTGCCGATCTGCGCCGGGACTTTCCCGACTGGCCGATTGTCGGGATGGAGCCAGCGGTCAAACCGGCCGCCGCGGCCACCCGCAGCGGCGTGGTCGGCGTACTCGCCACCACCGGCACCTTGCAGAGCGCCAAGTTCGCCGCATTGCTCGACCGCTTCGCCACGGATGTGCGGGTCATCACTCAGCCGTGTCCCGGACTGGTCGAGCGCATTGAAAGCGGCGATCTGCACAGCGCCGAGTTGCGTGCATTGCTCAAGCACTACGTTGACCCGCTACTGGCCAACGGCTGCGACACGATCATTCTGGGCTGCACCCATTACCCGTTTCTCAAGCCGATGCTCAAGTCGATGATCCCCGAGAGCATCAGCCTGATCGATACCGGCGCGGCGGTAGCGCGGCAACTGCAGCGGCTGCTGGCCGAGCGTGATCTGCTCGCCGAAGGTCCGAACCGACCGGTCAGATTCTGGACCAGCGCCGATCCCGCGTCTTTACGCAAGACCCTGGTCCTGCTGGACCAAGTCGTTGGCGACGTTAAAAGATTCACTTTGTAAAAAAAATGTGAAATATCTAAAAAGTCAGCTGAACTTCTGACCAAGCGCAGATTTCTATAGCGCAGAGTGACCTAGAAAACCAAACGATCGTTCCGGAAAAGGAAGTTTCAAAGTGAAGCGACTATTCTGCTTGGCCGCGATTGCGGCTGCACTGATGGGGCAAAGTTTTACCGCACAGGCTGCTGGCGTCGAGTTTGCAGTGGGTGCTACCAGCGATTCGACGATGACTTATCGCCTGGGCATGAATTTCGACTGGGACAAGAGCTGGCTGCAAAGTGACGTCGGTCGTCTGACCGGTTACTGGAGCGGGGCTTACACTTATTGGGAAGGCGACAAGACGTCGAGCAACAACAGCCTGTCGTTCTCGCCGGTATTTGTTTACGAGTTTGCCGGTCAGTCGGTCAAACCGTATGTCGAGGCGGGGATCGGCGTGGCGCTGTTCTCCAACACCGAATACGAAGACAACAAGCTCGGCGGCTCCTTTCAGTTCGAAGACCGTATCGGTTTCGGCCTGCGCTTCAATGGCGGGCATGAAGTCGGGATCCGTGCGACGCACTATTCCAACGCCGGTCTGAGCAGCGACAACGACGGGGTGGAAAGCTACGCACTGCATTACACGATGCCGCTGTAAAACGGCTTCATGTAAAAAGAGTGGGAGCGTGCCTGCTCGCGATTGCGATTTCACATTCAATGCTTATGTTGACTGGTGATCCGTTATCGCGAGCAGGCTCGCTCCCACAGTCGTTTTAGGGAGACTGAACTGTCAGCGATACGCCGTGGCAATTCCCTGGCGTTCGTCGATGCATTCCGGAGCGCCCATTTCGAATTCGCGGCAGATCAGCGGGCGCTTCTCGTAAATCGTGCACATCATCGTGTCGCGATCCAGCGCCGCGCACCAGCCGTCATCCAGACGCAGCATCACCTCGCCACCCCAATCGTCGGTATCGATAAAACGTTCGGGGACGCCAGTGTCGGTGATCAGCATCACCTCAAGCTGACAGCAGCAGGCTGCACAGGTCGAACAGGTGACCTCAGGCTCGGCAATTTGCCGATGGGGAATGGTTTTCATGGCGCCAGTGTACGGCAGTGACCCGTGAGCGTGTGAAAGGTCTGACAGGCGTTTAACGCGCTAGCCGTCGGGACAATTGGTGCAGCAGCGGAAACAGCAACGCCCACAGCAGTGCGATGCCGATCAGGGTCGGTAACTCACCAAAAGGAAATTGCACACCGGCCAGTCGTCCGCCGGCGCCATAGGACAGCGCGCCACCTGCCGCGCCGAGCAGACTGGCCAGCCACCACGGCCGTGCGCTCCATTGCAGGCAATGACGCAATGTCGTGGCGAACAACGCCCACAGCAACATCAGCCACAGCGGAATCAGCGGCGACAGATCCTTGAACTCGAAAACCCCGAGGCCGCGCAACACGCTGTCCACCGCCGTGCCGATAATCACCACGCTGAGGATCAATCGGCCTTCATGCGCCCAATTGCTGATCCAGCGTAGATGAATCACCAGCACCGCCAGCGCCAGCAGCAACCACAAACTGTTACCGCCGAGCACGCAGGCCAGCCAGCCGATCTGGAACAGCACCGCGTTGGCCAACCGTTCAAGCATCGAACCGGCCCAGCAAAGGCGCCGTCATCGCCGCCGGTTTGGCCAGCACCAGTTGTGCGGTGCCGATGGTGCGCTCGAGGAATCCACCCTCGCAGTAACACAGGTAGAACTCCCACAACCTGAGGAAGTAATCGTCATAGCCCAGTTCGCTCAGACGGCCGTGCGCATGGCGAAAGTTCTCGTGCCACAGACGCAGGGTGCGGGCGTAATGCAGGCCGAAATCTTCCATGTGCAACAGGTTCATGTCGGTGTCGCGGCCGACGATTTCGAGCATTTTCTGCACGCAGGGCAGGGCGCCGCCGGGGAAAATGTAGCGCTGGATGAAGTCCACGCCACGGCGCGCCTGTTCGTAGCGCTGTTCACGGATGGTGATCGCCTGCAGCAGCATCAGGCCGTTGCTCTTGAGCAGGTGCGCGCATTGCTTGAAGTAGGTCGGCAAGAAGCGGTGGCCGACCGCCTCGATCATTTCGATCGACACCAGTTTGTCGTACTGGCCGGTGAGGTCGCGGTAGTCCTTGAGCAGCAGCGTCACTTGATCCTGCAAACCGAGGCGTTCGATGCGGGCCGCGGTGAAGGCGAACTGCTCCTTCGACAGCGTGGTGGTGGTGACTTTGCAGCCGTAGTGCTGCGCCGCATAGAGCGCCATGCTGCCCCAGCCGGTGCCGATTTCCAGAAGGTGGTCACCGGGCTTGAGCGCGAGTTTCTGGCAGATCCGCTCCAGTTTGTTCAGTTGCGCCTGCTCCAGGCTGTCGTCGGGGCTGAGAAACTGCGCAGCCGAATACATCATGGTCGGGTCGAGGAACTGCTCGAACAGGTCATTGCCGAGGTCGTAATGCGCGGCGATGTTTTTCTGCGAGCCCTGGCGCGTATTGCGGTTGAGCCAGTGCAGCCCGCGCACCAGCGGGCGACCGAGCCGGGCCAGGCCACCTTCCATGGCGTCGAGCACTTCAAGGTTGCTGACGAACACACGCACTACGGCCGTCAGATCCGGCGAGCGCCAGTAGCCATGAATAAAGGCCTCACCGGCACCGATCGAACCATTGCCGGCGACCAGCCCCCAGACGGCGGGATCCAGCACCTGAATTTCCCCCACCAGCGTGCTGCCCGGCGTACCAAAGACGTGGCGTTCGCCGTCCTCGATCACGATCAGTTGACCCTGCTTGAGCTGCTCGAGCTTGCGCAGCACTCCCCGGCGCAGCAGCGATCCGCTCAGGCCGTGGGGGCTGAGCAGGCTGGCTTTGGCCGAGACGCTAGTGGATTTCATGGTGGCGTTCCTCGGTCGGTACGGTGGCGGTTCGAAAGCGGTCGTCGGCACGCTGGTGGTCATACACCGGGGTGCGCTTGAGCAACAGGCGCAGCGCCTGCCAATAAATCGCCAGCGCGGTCTTGGCGGTCATCCAGGGAAAGCGCCACAGGTGCCGGTGCAAGTGGCGCCGATCAAGGGGGACGCGTCGCAGATCGAGGGTGGCGTCGAACAGTTTTTGCTCGCCTTGCCAGTCGGCCATGTGCACGCCCAGGACCTGCGCGGCAGGGCTGAAGCTCATGCGGTATTCCAGGTCCGGCGGCAGGAATGGCGAGACATGAAACGCCTTGGCCACGGCAAAGTGCTGGTGAAAGTCCTGCAGATTGCTGGGCGCTCTGGCCGGCAACACGTAGTGAAAACGCTCGCGCCACGGAGTGTTGCGGACTTCGCAGAGAATCGCCGCCAGTTGGCCGTCGGCCTCGTGGCAATAGAAAAAACTCACCGGGTTGAACGACAGGCCCCAGCTGCGCGGCTGGGTCAGCAGGCAGATCGAACCTTGCGGCGCATGGCCCAGGGCTTCGCCGACAAGTTGCCGCACCGCATCGCTCAGGCGCACGCCCCGGCCGGTGAAGGTTTTCAGGTAGTCGGTTTCGCGGAATGAAAACGGCGCAAAGCGGCTGGCACCGGCCAGCCGGGATAGACCCAGCACCGTCTCCTGCTCAGCCAGATCGAGATACAGCATGCCGATCCGGTAACGGAATTCATGACGGCGCGGAGCAAATCGCCGATGGGCGATCCAGCCACTGTAGAGCGCGCTGTTCACAGGCTTTCTCCGAAGGCTGCGGCCACGCGCAGGGCGCTGACCACGCCGTCCTCATGAAAACCGTTGGCCCAATAGGCGCCGCAATAATGCGTGTGGTGCAAGCCGTCCAGTTCTGCCCAGCGTTGCTGCGCCGCCACCGCCGCGAGGCTGAATTGCGGGTGGGCGTAGGTGAAGCGTGCGAGCACTTTGGACGGCGTGATGCCGGCACTCTGGTTAAGGCTCACGCAGAACGTGGTGTCGCTCTGGAGGCCCTGCAGAATGTTCATGTCGTAGGTCACGGCTGCCCGGGTATGACCCGCTCCGCCGAGGCGATAATTCCAGCTGGCCCAGGCCCGTTTGCGTGTGGGCAGCAGACGGGTGTCGGTGTGCAGCACCACTTCGTTGTCGGCGTAGGGCAGGGCGCCGAGGATTTCCCGTTCTTTATCGTCAGGACTTCCCAGCAGTCGCAACGCCTGATCGCTGTGACAGGCCAGCACTACTTTGTCGAAACGTTCGATGCCGGCCGGGCTGTGGATAACCACGCCGTGCGCATCGCGATCGATCCGGCTCACCGGGCAGTTCAGGCGGATCCGTTCCTTGAACGACGCGGTCAGCGGCGCGATGTAAGCACTTGAGCCACCCTCGATCACCTGCCACTGCGGCCGGTTGCTGATCGACAGCAACCCGTGATTCTCGAAAAAACGCACGAAGAACTGCAACGGAAAATTAAGCATCTCGGCCATCGGCATCGACCAGATCGCCGCGCCCATCGGCACGATGTAATGCAGGATGAAACGCTCGCCGTACCCGCCGGCCTTGAGGTAATCGTCGAGGGTGGTGTCGGTGGCGATCCGCTGTTCGGCAAGGTCGCGCCGGGCTTCTTTATTGAACCGCAGGATGTCGCGCAACATGCCCCAGAATCCGGGCGACAGCAGATTGCTGCGCTGGGCGAACAGACTGTTGAGGTTGTTGCCGTTGTATTCCAGGCCAGTGTCCGGATCGTTGACCGAAAAGCTCATCTCGGTGGGTTTGAACGTCACACCCAGTTGGCCAAGCAAACGAATGAAGTTCGGATACGTCCAGTCGTTGAACACGATGAAGCCGGTGTCCACCGAATACTCGCGCCCGTCCACGGTGACCGGCACCGTGTGCGTATGGCCGCCGATCCGGGCGTCTGCTTCGAACACGGTGATTTCGTGTCGGCGTGCGAGCAGGTACGCGCAGGTCAAACCGGCGATGCCGCTGCCGACGATGGCGATTTTCATGTTGCATCCCTGAGCGGCGGGTTGCTGCGCACCATGCGTTTGCCAATCGCCAGTTGTACGCGGGCGGGCATTTTCGACAAGGGCCACAGAGCTGCCATGAACAGTGCGGGAAAGGCGATCTCCAGCGGCCGATCCTTCAGCTTGGCGAAGATATGCCGCGCGGCTTTGTCCGCAGGCCAGCTGAGTGGCATCGGAAAATCATTTTTGGCGGTCAGCGGTGTATCGACGAATCCTGGGCTGATTACCGTGACTTCAATACCTTCGTCCGCCAGGTCGATGCGCAGGGATTCGAACAGATAACGCAGCCCGGCCTTCGATGCGCCATAGGCTTCGGCGCGTGGCAGCGGCACATAGGTCACCGAGCTGGCCATCCCCACCAGATGCGGTGCCGTACCTTTGCGCAGCAAGGGCAGGGCGGCTTCGATGCAATAGCTGCTGGCGAGCAGGTTGGTACGCACCACGTGCTCGATGATCGAGGCGTCGAACTGGTGAGCGTCGACGTATTCGCAGGTCCCGGCATTGAGGATGACGGTATCCAGCGAGCCCCAGTCCGCGGCTATCTGTTCGCCAATTTCGCGTACGGTCTGGCTGTTGGTCAGATCGCCGGGCAACACCAGAACCTGTCCCGGATACCGTTGTGACAGAACCTTGAGCGGCGCGACCTGGCGGGAACTGACCGCCAGCTGTGCACCGCTTTTGAGAATGTCTTCCGCGAGTGCTGCGCCGATGCCACTGCTGGCACCGGTCAACCAGTAACGACGTGGAGCTGTACGACTCATCCCAATCTCCTTTTCAGCCAGGCGATCACCCGGCCCAATACAGGTAAATGTTCATAAAGCAGCGCTCCGGCATCGAAGTAATCCCGGTGGCGGTAAACCTTGTCGCGCCAGAGCAGGTGCGAGCAGCCGGCGACGCGGATCAGTTGTCCACCGCTCAGGCGCGGGTGGCGGTAACTCATGACCCAGCGCAAATAACCTTCGCCTTCGCCGATCTGGTCGAAGCCGTGGAAATCGAAGCGCAGTTCGTTGACGTTGGCGTACAACTCGCTGAAGTAACCGCGCAGGTTCGTCAGCCCCTGCACTTCGTGCAGCGGATCGGTGAAATGAATGTCCTCGCTGTACAGTCCGTCCAGGGTGCGCAAGTTGTCTTTGTTCAACTGTGCGAACCGCTGGGCGAAACCGCGCAGGAATTCACTCATCGCTCACTCCTTGAGACGCGCGCGACGGCAGGTTCTTGAACGCTGCCAGCGCCCGCTCCCGTGATGCATTCAGATTAACGATCGGCGCCGGATAGTCGGCGACGCCGAACAACCCGCCAGCACTGGCCGGGTTGTGCACTTCTTTCTTGTTCAGCCCGGCCAGCTCCGGCAGCCAGTGCTTGATGAACAGGCCTTCGCTGTCGAATTTTTCCGACTGGCTGAGCGGGTTGAAGATGCGGAAATACGGCGCCGAATCGGTGCCGGTCGAGGAACTCCACTGCCAGCCGCCGTTGTTGGCGGCCAGATCGCCGTCGATCAGGTGGCGCATGAAGAAACGCTCGCCTTCGCGCCAGTCGATCAACAGGTTCTTGGTCAGAAACATCGCCACCACCATCCGCAGGCGGTTGTGCATCCAGCCGGTTTCCAGCAGTTGGCGCATGGCTGCATCGATGATCGGCAAGCCGGTGCGCGCCTCTTGCCAGGCGGCCAGATCCTCTGGTGCGTCGCGCCAGGCCAGGGCTTCGGTTTCCGGACGGAATGCGCGATGCCGTGAAACCCGCGGATAACCGACGAGAATATGTTTGTAGAACTCGCGCCACAGCAGTTCGTTGATCCAGGTGACGGCGCCGACCTTGCCGCTTTCGAACTCGCCCTGATTGCTCTGCAGGGCAGCGTGCAGGCATTGGCGCGGCGAGATCACACCGGCGGCCAGATAGGCCGAAAGCTGGCTGGTGCCGGGTTTGGCCGGGAAGTCTCGTTCGCTCTTGTAGTAGTCGATCTGTGCATCGGCGAACGTGTCGAGGCGACGCCGGGCTTCGGATTCACCGGCGGGCCACAAGGCGCGCAGGGAGTCGCCGGGTGTCGGGAACCCTTCGATGGTTGTTGGAACGGGGTCACTGTCGATGTTCAACGCCGATTGTTTGCCCGGGGCCTGTTTCAGCGAAGGCATCGAGCGATGCAAGCGTTCGTAGCAGACCTTGCGGAACTGGCTGAACACCTGGAAGTAAGTGCCGGTTCGGGTCAGCACGCTGCCGGGCTTGAACAGCAATTGGTCGAGGTAACTGTGGAAGGTGATGCCTGCCGCTTGCAACGCTTCGGCAACTGCCTCGTCGCGACGGCTTTCGTTGATGCCGTATTCTTCGTTGACGTGCACCGCCTCGATCTTCAGTTGCCGACACAGTTCGAGCAGCACGGCGGGTGCCTGATCCCAGCGAGGCGCGGTGCGGATCAGGAGCGGGATGTTCAGGTCGCCAAGGCTTTTGCTCAATTCACGCAGATTGCGCAGCCAGAAATCGATCTTGCACGGCGCGTCGTCATGTTCCTGCCATTGCTCAGGGCTCAACAGGTACACGGCGACGGTCGGGCCGCGTTCGGCGGCGGCCGCGAGGGCGGTGTTGTCATGTTGGCGCAAGTCGCTGCGCAGCCAGATCAATTGCATGTCGGTCTCTGTCGGAATCATTAAATCAACCCACGCTCAATGAGTGCCCGATGTGCCGAAAGGGGGTCTTCGGCCAGGAACAGATCAGCGAGTTCGGAAGTCTTTGCGGACAACTCGGCGTGGTGAATACACACCGTTGGTCCGACAATCAGTTTCGGGCAGCTGACACCGTTGAACAGTTTCGGTAGCTGCGCCAGGTTCAGGGCTTTGCTGGAATACAGCAGTACGCCACGGGCTTGCAGGGTATCGGTTGCCAACGCCAGTTCGCCGGCCGGCAGCGGCCAATCGAATACCTGCACCGGGCAATCGGCGCTGCTGATCAGCCAGGCGCAGAGCCACAGATGCGGCTCCAGTGGCAGGTCCGACTGGTTGATCAGCAGCAGCGGCGCGGTGCGCAACTGACGATTGTTATGGTAGATGCGTGCGCCGAATTTGCTGCGCAACCAGGCATAAAAGAACACCCGCTCCATCTGCGCGCCGAACTGGCCCTGCCAGCGCTGTTCAAGATCGCTTACCAGCGGCAGCAGCAATTGCTCGCACAGAGTGCGTGGCGGATACAGCGCCATCGCCTGGTTGATGCCGTCGTCGAGGCTGCGCTCGTTCAGGTGGGTGACCGCCAGCAGGGCGGCCTGGCGCAGTGGATGCCATTCGTCCTGCGCTGGTTCGTTGAACGTCTGCGCAGTGTCGAGGAGCGGTTTGACCTGGCTGACCGCTACGCCACGGTTGAGCCAGGTAAGGATGTTCTGGATACGTTGCACATGCTCGGCGTTGTACAAGCGATGGCCCTTGGGCGTGCGCTGCGGAACGATCAGCCCATAGCGCCGTTCCCAGGCGCGCAGGGTGACGGCGTTCACGCCGGTCTGACGGGCGACTTCGCGGATCGGCAGCCAGCCCTCGTCGAGGGCTTTCTTGAAGTCGGCGCCGAGGTCTTCCCGGGCGCTGGTGTCGAGTGAGTCATTCATCAAATGGCGTTTCGCAGGCTGAGGTTTTCCGGATGCGGTTGCAGGTAAACCTGCTGCGCAATGTAGGGATCCGGGTGGAGGCGAAAGTGATGCTTGAGCAGGGTCAACGGCACCACCAGCGGCACGATGCCGTGCCGGTACTGGCCGATGATGTGCTGCACTTCCTGTTTGTCTTCGGGGCTGATCGCCTGTTTCAGGTAGCCACTGATGTGCTGCAGGACGTTGCTGTGGGTACGGCGGGTGGCGCATTTTTTCAGTGCCGCCATCAGTTCGCTGAAATAGCGCGGGCCCAGCTCGGCCGGGTCGGTCTGGCCCATGTTGCCCAGCAGATTGCCCAGCGCCTTGTATTGCACCGGGTTGTGCGCCATCAGCAGGTATTTGTAGCGCGAGTGAAATTCTGTCAGTACGCGGCGGCTCAGGCCCTGCTTGAGCACTTGTTGCCATTCGCGGTAGGCGAGCACGCGGGTGATGAAATTCTCCCGCAGCACCGGATCGTTGAGACGCCCGGCTTCTTCCACCGGCAGATCCGGATGCTGTGCACAGAACGCTTCCGCGTAAATGCCACGCCCACCACCATTCACCGGTGCGCCGTTGGCGTGGTAGACCTTGACTCGCTCAAGTCCGCAGGACGGCGATTGCTGCATGAAGATGTAGCCGCAGATGTCATTGAGCTCCCCGGCCATTTTCTCGCCGTAGGCGGCCAATGGCTGGGTGACGTTGATCGACGGATTGACGGTGCCGACTGCATCAGGCTTTTGCGGATCGCCCACCAGACGAATCGGCTCGCGGGGAATCCCCAGGCCAATCGCTACCTCAGGACAGACGGGAACGAATTCGAAATGCTCGGCCAGGGTGCGGCTGCACAGCCGCGATTCCTTGTGCCCGCCGTTGTAGCGCACTTCGGCGCCCATCAGGCAGGCGCTGATGGCGATTTTCGGTAGGGACGTCGATGAGTCGGACATGCAGCAACCTCGAATCTGAACCTGTACAGACAAATAGATTTGTACACCATGCTTTCAGCATAGATTTATGGGTGTACAAGTCAAACTGTTTGTATAAGTTTTTTTGAGGTTTTTAGCGCCAGCCCATTTTCCAGCGTGAATCATCCTGCAGGGCATGCCAGTCGCATTGCTCGGTACGCCGGGTCAGCACCGCCTGCAGTTCGATTTCCAGCACCGTGCCGTCCTCGTCGCGGAACAGTTCGGTCACCAGAAAATGCTTTTCACGGTTTTGCGGGTGAGCTGCTGTCCATTTCGACAGCAGCAATTTGCGGGGGTTGATGCGATTCACTGCAGGTGTTCGTGCAAGCGTCTTGCCGCCTCCTGGCCACTGAGCCATGCCCCTTCGACCCGACCCGACAGGCACCAGTCGCCACAGGCATACAGGCCCAGATCGGCGTCGGCCAGGGTGCCCCATTCATGACTGCTGGCCGGCCGGGCATAGAGCCAGCGGTGGGCGAGGCTGAAGGTCGGGGCCGGCATGGCGCTGTGCAGCAACTCGGCGAAGGCGCCGTGCAATTGTTCGATCACCGCTTCCTTGGGCAGATCGATGTGCTGCCGGCTCCAGGCACTGGTGGCGTGCAGGACCCAGGTGTCGCACGTGGTGTCGCGTCCCGGTTTGCTGCGGTTGCGGGCCAGCCAGTCGAGGGCGCTGTCCTGGACGAAGCAGCCTTCGATTGGCGTATCCAGCGGTGTATCGAAGGCGAGGGCGACGGCCCAGGTCGGGTCCATTTTCACGCCGGCGGCGGCACCGGCGAGTTTCGGTGCGGAGGCCAGCAGGGCAGTAGCCTGAGGCGCCGGTGTGGCGACCACCACGTGGCTGAATGGTCCGTGGGTGAAACCTTCGGCATCTTGCAGGTGCCAGTGTTCTTCGCCGCGATAGACCTCGGTGATCCGGCAGGCGAAATGCACTTCCAGGCCATCGAGCAGGCCCCGGGTGATGGCGCTCATGCGCGGCGTGCCGACCCAGCGGGTCTGTTCGTCAGGCGACAGGTTCAACTGCCCGCCATGAAAGGTGTAGAGCTGCGGTGCCCATTCGGCGACCCAGCCTTTGCTTTGCCAGCGCTGGACTTCGGTCACGAAGCGCCGATCACGGGCGGTGAAGTATTGCGCACCCATGTCCAGCGAACCGGCATCGCTGCGCTTGCTCGACATGCGCCCGCCGCTGCCGCGACTTTTATCGAACAACTGAACGGTATGCCCGGCATCTGTCAGCGCCTGGGCGGCGGAGAGTCCGGCGATGCCGGTGCCAATGATTGCGATAGGTACAGTCATAGGGGCCTCGTTTACCTTTCTGTACAGACTACGCCGTGGATGAAACCTGTACAATTATGTTTTTTGGTATAACTTCCAGCGTTCTTGTTCTGACAGCTTGGCCTATGGTTAAACAATAGAGCCTGCCCGATAGAAAAGATCCCTGTTTATAAAAATAGACTAGTGATCGGGGTAAAACGCCACGCGAGGAAGAAGTCATGCACATATTGCTGACCGGCGGTACTGGATTGATCGGACGTCAGCTTTGCCGACACTGGTCCGCCCAGGGGCATCGCCTGACGGTCTGGAGTCGTCGTCCGGAAAAAGTTGCGAAAATCTGTGGCGCCCAGGTGCGTGGCATTGCGCGTCTGGAGGACCTTGGCGACGAACCGGTCGACGTGATCGTCAACCTGGCCGGCGCGCCGATTGCCGACCGGCCGTGGACCCATCGGCGCAAGGCGTTGTTGTGGAGCAGTCGGATTACGCTGACCGAAGCGTTGCTGGCGTGGCTGGAACATCGCGGGCAGAAACCGTCGCTGCTGATCTCGGGCTCGGCCGTGGGTTGGTACGGTGACGGCGGCGAGCGCGAGTTGACCGAGGACTCGCCACCGGTGATTGACGATTTCGCCAGTCAGTTATGCATCGCCTGGGAGGAGACCGCGCAACGCGCCGAAGCGATGGACATTCGCGTGGTGCTGGTGCGCACCGGGCTGGTGCTGTCGGCCGAGGGCGGCTTTTTGTCGCGCCTGCTGCTGCCGTTCAAGCTCGGGCTGGGCGGGCCTTTGGGCAACGGTCGGCAGTGGATGCCGTGGATTCATATCGATGACCAAATCGCCCTGATTGATTTTCTTCTGCACCGCGATCAGGCGAGCGGTCCTTATAATGCGTGCGCGCCGAAACCTGTGCGCAATCGCGAATTCGCCAAGACCCTGGGCAGCGTGTTGCACCGCCCGGCGTTCATGCCGATGCCGGCCCTCGCCTTGAAGGTCGGGCTCGGCGAGATGTCATTGCTGTTGCTGGGTGGCCAACGGGCCACGCCCAAACGCTTGCTGGAAGCGGGATTCACTTTCCGGTTCACGGATTTACGCGCGGCCCTGGACGATCTTTCCAGCCGCCTCTGAAATAGGACGTTGCATGACCGATCACGCCTTGCTTCTGGTCAACCTGGGTTCGCCGGCCTCCACTTCGGTGGCCGACGTGCGCCGCTATCTCAATCAATTCCTGATGGACCCGTACGTGATCGACCTGCCGTGGCCGGTGCGGCGTCTGCTGGTGTCGCTGATTCTGATCAAGCGCCCGGAGCAGTCGGCCCATGCCTACGCCTCGATCTGGTGGGACGAAGGGTCGCCGCTGGTGGTACTCAGTCGTCGCCTGCAACAGCAGATGAAGGCGCAGTGGACCCACGGCCCGGTGGAGCTGGCCATGCGTTACGGTGAGCCGTCCATCGAGACAAATCTGCTGAAACTGGTCGCGGCGGGACACAAACGCATCACCCTCGCGCCGCTTTATCCACAGTTTGCCGACAGCACCACCACCACCGTGATCGAAGAAGCCAAGCGGGTGGTGCGCGAGAAAAAACTCGATGTGCAACTGTCGGTGTTGCAGCCGTTCTACGATCAGCCGGAATATCTCGACGCCCTGGTGGCCAGCGCCAAACCGCATTTGCAGCAGGATTACGATCACCTGTTGCTGAGCTTCCATGGTTTGCCTGAGCGGCACCTGACCAAGCTCGACCCGACCGGCAATCATTGCTTCAAAAATGAAGATTGCTGCAAGAACGCCTCGGCTGCCGTATTGGCCACCTGTTATCGCGCCCAATGTCTGCGCACAGCGGCGTTGTTCGCTGAGCGCATGGGGCTGCCGGACGGCAAGTGGTCGGTGTCGTTTCAGTCGCGGCTGGGCCGGGCGAAATGGATCGAGCCCTACACCGAAGCGCGGCTGGATGAGCTGGCCAAAAGCGGCGTGAAGAAGATTCTGGTGATGTGCCCGGCGTTTGTTGCCGATTGCATCGAGACCCTGGAAGAGATCGGCGATCGCGGCAAGGAACAGTTTTGTGAGGCAGGGGGCGAGGAGTTGGTGCTGGTGCCGTGCCTGAATGACGACCCGCAATGGGCGAAGGCGTTGGCAACACTTTGTGAACGGGCGCCACTGGCCCTCTAGTAAGAGCCAAAAGCTTCGCGAGCAAGCCCGCTCCCACATTTGATTGCATTTCAATGTGGGAGCGGGCTTGCTCGCGAAGGCTGACTGTCAGGCGATGAAGATCTAAAAGTTTAGATCAGCGGCTCATCCGCCTTTTTCTGCTTCCAGCCGTCATTGCCCGGCAGCAGCAGGTTCAGCGCAATCGCCACCACCGCGCACAGCGCGATGCCTTTGAGGCCGAAGTCGTCCGGACCTGTGCCGGTGCCGACCAGCACACCACCGATACCGAACACCAGGGTTACCGAAACGATCACCAGATTGCGCGCTTCGCCCAGGTCGATCTTGTGACGGATCAGGGTGTTCATCCCCACTGCCGCGATCGAACCGAACAGCAGACACAGAATACCGCCCATCACCGGCACCGGAATGCTTTGCAGCAGGGCGCCGAACTTGCCGATGAACGCCAGGCTGATGGCGAAGATCGCCGCCCAGGTCATGATTTTCGGGTTGTAGTTCTTGGTCAGCATCACCGCGCCAGTAACTTCGGCGTAGGTGGTGTTGGGCGGGCCGCCGAACAGGCCGGCTGCAGTGGTGGCGATCCCGTCACCGAGCAGGGTGCGATGCAGGCCCGGCTTCTTCAGGTAGTCGCGACCCGTCACGCTGCCGACGGCAATCACGCCGCCGATGTGTTCGATGGCCGGGGCCAAAGCTACCGGGACGATGAACAGGATCGCCTGCCAGTTGAACTCCGGTGCGGTGAAGGCCGGCAGGGCGAACCACGGTGCCGCGGCAATTTTCGCGGTGTCGACTACGCCGAAGTAGAAGGACAGGGCAAAACCCACCAGCACGCCGGAAATGATCGGCACCAGACGGAAAATGCCCTTGCCGAACACCGCCACGATCAATGTGGTCAGCAGCGCCGGCATCGAGATCATCATGGCGGTCTGGTAATGGATCAGTTCCGAACCGTCGCCGGCCTTGCCCATCGCCATGTTCGCGGCAATCGGCGCCATGGCCAGACCGATGGAAATGATCACAGGGCCGATCACCACCGGCGGCAGCAAACGGTCAATGAACCCGGTGCCTTTGATCTTCACGGCCAGGCCGAGGAAGGTGTAGACGAAACCGGCCGCCATCACGCCGCCCATGGTCGCGGCGAGGCCGAACTGGCCCTTGGCGAGAATGATCGGGGTGATGAAAGCGAAGCTCGACGCCAGGAATACCGGCACCTGACGTCCGGTGACGATCTGGAACAGGATTGTTCCCAGACCTGCGGTAAACAGTGCCACGTTCGGGTCAAGGCCCGTGATCAGTGGCATCAGCACCAGGGCGCCGAAAGCCACGAACAGCATCTGTGCGCCGGACAGCACCGTGCGCCAGAGCGGATCGTTGAACTCTTGCTGCATGCTTACGCGTCCTTCTGCTTGGTGCCGAAGATCTTGTCACCGGCATCGCCAAGCCCAGGAATGATGTAACCGTGCTCGTTGAGTTTTTGATCGATGGACGCGGTGTAGATGATCACGTCCGGGTGAGCTTTCTCGACAGCGGCAATGCCTTCCGGCGCGGCAACCAGCACCATCGCGCGGATGTCCTTGCAACCGGCTTTCTTCAGCAGGTCGATGGTTGCGACCATGGAGCTGCCGGTGGCGAGCATCGGGTCGATGATCATCGCCAGGCGTTCGTCGATTTCCGGAACCAGTTTTTCCAGGTAGGTGTGGGCCTGCAGGGTTTCTTCGTTACGGGCAACGCCCACGGCACTGACTTTTGCGCCCGGGATCAGGCTCAACACGCCTTCGAGCATGCCGATGCCGGCACGCAGGATCGGCACGACGGTAATCTTCTTGCCGGCGATTTTCTCGACCGACACGGTGCCGCACCAACCTTCGATATCGTAGGTTTCCAGCGGCAGGTCTTTGGTCGCTTCATAGGTCAACAGGGCACCGACTTCCTGCGCGAGTTCGCGGAAATTCTTGGTGCTGATGTCTGCACGGCGCATAAGGCCAAGTTTGTGACGGATCAGCGGATGGCGGATCTCTTGGATGGACATGGGGAAAGGCTCCGGCGGCGGGCAAAAAAACCGGCCTAGATTAATCTATCCGACGGTGATGTCCTATAGGACATACAGTACGTTAGTCCACAAATGCTTGATTCGGCCGTGCGGGATGCGTACCTTTGCTCGCTTTTCCGAAACAGACCCCCCTTGGAGAGCGCCATGTCCGCTGATCTCGAGCATATCCGTCAAATCATGCGAGAGGCTGACTGCCTGTACACCGAAGCTGAAGTCGAGGCTGCCATTGCCCGCGTCGGTGCACAAATCAACGAACAACTGGCCGACAGCAACCCGGTGGTGTTCTGCGTGATGAACGGCGGCCTGATCTTCTCCGGCAAACTGCTGACCCATCTGCAGTTCCCGCTGGAAGCGTCCTACCTGCACGCCACCCGCTATCGCAACGAAACCAGCGGCGGCGACCTGTTCTGGAAAGCCAAGCCGGAAGTCTCGTTCA
Organism: Pseudomonas sp. B40(2017); assembly: GCF_002112855.1. Classification (NCBI taxonomy): domain Bacteria; kingdom Pseudomonadati; phylum Pseudomonadota; class Gammaproteobacteria; order Pseudomonadales; family Pseudomonadaceae; genus Pseudomonas; species Pseudomonas sp. B40(2017). The sequence goes on along the minus strand of NZ_NEIT01000012.1, from coordinate 77,236 downwards.
TCGACCGTGATGTGCTGATCATCGACGACATTCTCGACGAAGGGCACACCCTGGGCGCGATCATCGACTTCTGCCGTCACGCCGGCGCGCGCAAAGTGCACACCGCCGTGCTGATCGACAAGGACCACGACCGCAAGGCCCGTCCTGACCTGAAAGCCGATTTCGTCGGTCTGCCGTGCATCGACCGTTACATCTTCGGCTACGGCATGGACTACAAAGGCTACTGGCGCAACGCCAACGGGATCTTCGCCGTCAAAGGCATGTAAGAACCTGCATTGCCCCGTGTGGGAGCGAGCCTGCTCGCGATGGCGGTATGTCGACAACATTGATGTCGACTGATAGAACGCCATCGCGAGCAGGCTCGCTCCCACAGTTGTTTTTGGGTGTGCTGATCCACCCCGAATCCCATGCTAGAGTGCTCGGCCCCGTCCCCCGGAGCCTGTCATGAGCCTCTTGATCCGCAGCTGCGCCGCCCTGTTGCTGACCCTCAGCCTGCCGCTGGCCGCCGCCCCGATGCACAGTCAATTCCTGCCGCCGGACGACCTGACCCTGCGTGATGCCGAGCCCGAGCAGCAGCAACTGTTGCAGGTCACCGACTATTCCGTAGTGGTCGGCGCTCAGCGCCAGTCCAATCAGCAGCCGATTCCGGTCACCTCTTCGTTGATGATCCGCCTCAAAGGCAAGTCCCTGAACAAAGGGGCGACGATCAATCAGGTGCTGGTCAACTTTGATGGCGAAAGCAAAAGCCTGAAAAAACCGGTGTATGACGACAAGAGCAAGACCCTGACGCTCTACTACCCGCTGGCCCAGTACCGGGTGGTGGTCGATCTGTTGCGCAACGATACGGTCTACGTGCAATTTCTCAGTTACACCAACGGCCACATCTGGGCCGATTTGCACACCGGCAGCACGCGCTCGCGTTGAGCCTTATGCCTGCGCAGGGGTAAACTGCCCGCCCCGTGAAATGTCTGCGAGCTGGAGTCGGCAATGCGTAAAGATAAGAAGCAAGTGATTGGTGACGAGATCGGCGATGAGCAGATCAAGCTGTTCCTCGATTTTGAGCCGGTCGACGCCACCTCGCCGTCGCTGCACAAACTGGTCAAGGCCTACCGTGGCCTGCGCATCGACGATTTCGAGCGTTTTCTGACGTTCTTCGTTGCAGCCGGTTATGACGTGGACGGCCAGGACGAGCACGGCAAGACCTTCGTCGACCAGATCCGCGATCAGCGCAACGCCCCGGAATACATCGAGCTGATCGAGAAAGCCCGCGGCTGATCGCCCGAAGTTTTCCACAGGCATAAAAAAACGCCCCGCACTCACCGAGTGCGGGGCGTTTTTCATGGAGACGAATCAGGCGTAGCTTTCGGTCTCGTTGCTGGCTTCAACCAGTTCCAGCGCGACGTTGTTCTGCGTGTTGATCTTGCGATACAACGCAGCGTCGGTTTCCAGGACCTTTTCACGGGCCGGGAAGATTTCCGCCAGTTTGGCAGCCCATTCACCCTTGGCCTTGGCCGGGAAGCACTTCTCGATCAGTTCGAGCATGATCGAAACGGTCACCGAAGCGCCTGGCGAAGCGCCGAGCAGGGCGGCGAGGGAGCCGTCCTTCGCAGCCACCAGTTCGGTACCGAACTGCAGGATGCCGCCTTTTTTCGGGTCTTTCTTGATGATCTGCACCCGTTGGCCGGCCACTTCCAGGCGCCAGTCTTCGGCTTTCGCCTCCGGGTAGAAACGACGCAGGGATTCCAGGCGCTGTTCCATCGACTGCATCACTTCGCTGACCAGGTACTTGGTCAGGTCCATGTTGTTTTTCGCCACGGCCAGCATCGGCCCGATGTTGCCGGCGCGAACCGACAGCGGCAGGTCCATGAAGGAGCCGTGCTTGAGGAACTTGGTGGTGAAACCGGCGTATGGCCCGAACAGCAGGGATTTCTTGCCGTCGACCACGCGAGTGTCCAGGTGCGGCACGGACATCGGTGGCGAACCCACGGCGGCCTGGCTGTAAACCTTGGCCTGGTGATGCTTGACCACCTCCGGGTTGTCGCAACGCAGCCACTGGCCGCTGATCGGGAAGCCGCCGAAGCCTTTGCTTTCTTCGATGCCCGAAGCCTGCAGCAGCGGCAGGGCCGCGCCACCGGCGCCGAGGAACACGAACTTGGCGTCGACTTCACGGCTGCTGCCGCTGTTGACGTCCTTGATGCTGACGGTCCAGCCGTTGGCGTTACGCTTGAGGCCGGTCACGCGCTTGCAGTACTTGACCTGGGCATCGGGTGCGCTGGTCAGGTGCTTGAGCAACTGATTGGTGAGGGCGCCGAAGTTGACGTCGGTGCCGTTCATCACGCGGGTGGCGGCGAGTACCTGGTCTTTTGGACGACCCGGCATCATCAGCGGCATCCACTCGGTCATCTTCGCCTTGTCTTCGGTGTATTCCATGTCGGCGAAGGCGTGGTGCTTGCGCAGCGTATTGAAACGTTCCTTGAGGAACGACACGCCTTTCTCACCCTCGACGTAACTCAGGTGCGGCACCGGGCTGATAAAGGATTTGCACGAGCCGAACGTGCCTTTCTTGGTCAGGTACGACCAGAACTGCTTCGACACCTCGAACTGGGTGTTGATGTGCACGGCCTTTTTGATGTCGACGGTGCCGTCGGCAGCCTGCGGCGTGTAGTTCAGCTCGCACAGGCCGGCGTGGCCGGTACCGGCGTTGTTCCATGGGTTGGAACTCTCCGCGGCACCGGAATCCATCAGCTCGACGACTTCCAGCTTGATCGCCGGGTCGAGTTCCTTGAGCAGTACTGCGAGGGTGGCACTCATGATGCCGGCCCCAACCAGAACTACGTCGACTGCTTCGTTATGCGCCATTTAACGCGTCTCCAAAATCTGCAGCACCAAATTGTCGGCATGGCTGCCAGGCGTCCAGGGCAGGTCAGTTGAGCCCCGGGTATCCTTGGTCAGGTGTGCCATGTCCGAATCTTCGCAATTTTTCGCAACTTCGACGGATGCGTGCGGCCTGGCTTCAAGAGTCCCATGAACTCATTTCGGCACGGGGCTGGCAATTCGACTTATGGTCGAGACATCCGTTTGTGCAACCAAATCCGTAGCGGACAGGCTTCAGGCTCCGGTAGTCGAGGCGTTCCCGTTCCTGTGTCGTTGGGCTGTTTCAGACGCTAATGGTGCATGTTCAGACGCAAAACTATTCATTTGCTCGCCACACTCTTGTGAAGTTGTGAAAACCCGTTTTTTTCACGCTCTTTTGAAGACGTGAACCTCAAAAAGGGCTGTCCGGGGCTGGCACCGTGCCCGGAGGGGCAAACAACTCAGTGGCCGAGCGTCATGACAGCTCTGCAGATTCGCGAAAAGCGGGATTTGCCAGGGAAACAGCAAGCACGCCAGCTTCACTCGATCTGTGTGGGCGGCTCTCTGTGGGCGATTTGGATGCCAATGCAAGCGCATTGACGCTGTTGCGGGGCCCGATCAGGAGACGTCCTTATAATCGGGGGGAGATTGTATCGAAGAAATGCGCGGAGTTGGTCGAGTTTAATGACTTTTATTAGGCATCCGGTCAGATGCTCAACATCGCCTGAGCCCGTGCGCGTGGGCGCTGCTGTTCGACCCGGGCGCTGGCGGGCAGTGGCTGATGCAGCCAGTTGAGACGGATTTCCTCGATTTCCACCCAGCCATCACCCATCGGTTGCAGGCTGCATTGCTTGAAGGCCTGGCAATGGCCGTTGCGGTCGAGCAGGGCGAAGCTGCGGTGCAGTGGGCGTGGGGCGAACAACGAGATCAGATAGCGCATGGCAGTGCTCCTTTTAGGGATCTGTGAGGAAGATTGGCAAAGGGCCGTGACGCGCACGTGTATGGGGGGTGACGAATGTGTGACAGGAACCGCTGGCAGCGGGTTTTGTCAGAGATTTCAGTGCTGGTGACCCACAGTGGCCCACCGCTATACTGCCGGCCTGTCTGTGCCTGATTCTGGAGAGAAGAGCATGTTGCAACGCCTGTTGTTCGGTTTGATCACTGTGACCAGTTTGACCCTGGTTGGCTGCGCCCACAGCCCGCAACAACTGAGCCCGGAACCGAAGCTGACCACTCAGCTGGCACCGGTCGGCCATGGCCAGCCTGTCGTGGTTCGCGTGGTCGACGGTCGTCCGTCGCCAACCCTCGGCACCCGTGGCGGCCTGTACCCGGAAACCAGCGCCATCACCGTGCAGCGCGAGCAGATCCTGCCGAAGCTGCAGGCCCAGGCTGAAGCCGCCGTGCGTCTGCTCGGGTTCACCCCGACCAACAACGCGCCCAATGCACCGCAGTTGACCGTGACTTTGGCCGAGCTGAAGTACCAGTCGCCCAAAGAAGGCATGTACGTGACCGAAGCCACCATCGGCGCCACCTTCCGCTCCGACGTGCAGAACGCCAACCGTCGCTACAGCGGCCGTTACGGTGCCTCGCTGGATCAGCGTTTCGGCATGGCGCCGAACCAGGAAACCAACACCAAACTGGTCAGCGATGTGCTGAGCGATGCACTGACCCGTCTGTTCAAGGATCCGACCGTGGGTCAGGTCCTCGCCGAGTAAGTATTCGGTTGCTGCGAAAAAAGCCCGGGGCCAGTGATGGCTCCGGGCTTTTTCGTTCAGGCGGCTTGTGAATAGAAGTCGAGGACGCTGACGCCGGTCAGCAGATCGGTCTCGGGCAAGTCTGCATGCTGGTGCCCGCCGAGGGCGCAATACACCAGCCAGTGACGGTCCTGAACATTGAAGGCCAGGCTGCCGACGAGGGCTTGCTGCTCGTCGGACGGAGAGATGAGGTACAGGCGATCCTGGTTTTCAGCGTGAAGCATGTCGCGTTCCGTGTCGGTTTCGAGGCGCGCAGGGTGACTGAAACAAATGACGATGCCGTGACACAGGACAGCCATCGGTCGATTGAGGGGCTATTTGTCGCAAAGGGTAGGGCAGTCGGGGAGGGTTCCGGTAGAATCCGCGCCGCGGTCGTCGGTCTGGCGCTCGCCATACCGGTTTAGATTGAGGTCTGTGATGTCGCTGCACTTGATGACGCTGTTTACCGCCCATCCCGCCAAACTGATCAACCTGTTGGCCCTGCTGCTGGCCTTTCCCGGCAGTTGGCTGCTGCACGCGACCCGCCGCCGTGAACAACGGGCCATGGCCAGTATCGCGGCCCAGCGTCAGAGTCAGCCGGATCAGGAACCGGTGCTCGATTGGGCGACCCTGCGCATGAACCGCTTCTTCTATCGCTTCGGTTTTGCCTGCCTGGGCCTGGCGCTGCTGGTGTCGTGGATCAGTACCCGCTTTTGAACGAAGAACGGCGCCCGAAGGCGCCGTTCTTGTATCCGGCCAAAACCGCTTACAGCGGCAGGCCAGCCTTGACCCGGTACTGATTGCGCACCGGCGTCGCATATTGCAGCACCAGATACGGACGATGCTCCTCGGGGCAGGCGTCCAGACGGTTCTGCCATTCTTCCTGGGCCTTGGCCAGTTCCTCGGCACCGAACACTTCGGCAGCCTTCGGTACGTTCAACTGCGGATCGGCGTCAGCCCACTGCGCGTATGCCAGGTAATGCACCGGGAACAACCGGTAGCCGCCGAGAATCTGCTTGTCCATCTCGACCGCCAATTGCTTGGTGTCCTCGTACAGCTCGGTGATCGGCGCGGCGAAGTTCACGTGCACCCGGCCCTTGTAGCCGGTGATGCCCTTGGCGATGCTGACGTCATCCTCGCCCGGCGCCTTGCTGTAGGTGCCGGTGGTGGCGCGGATGTAAAGCTCGCGGGCCTTGGCCTGATCGCACGGGTCGTATTCGTAGCTGATCGACACCGGGGTCAGGTTCAGCGACTGAATGACTTCGCCGAACGGCTCGTCCTTGCGACTCATGTGGAACATCTTGAGAATCGCCGACTCGGTACGGTCATCGCCGTCCTTGGCCCGGCCCTCGGCCTGGGCGATCCAGATCGAGGCGCAATCGTTGCGGATCGAGTGGTTGATGTACGCCGACAGCAGTTGATAGGCGGCCATTTTCTCGCGGCGCCCGGTGATCGAGCGGTGCACGATGAAGCTCTTGTTCAAGCGCATCAGGTCGCTGACGAACGGCTTTTGCAGCAGGTTGTCGCCAATCGCGATGCGCGGGGTCGGCAGGCCGGCGTGGTACACGGCGTAGTTGACGAAGGCCGGGTCCATCACGATGTCGCGGTGGTTGGCGATGAACAGATAAGCGCTGCCGGACTTGAATTGCTCGACACCGGTGTAGGTCACGCCGTCGGTGGCGCGCTCGATGGTGTGGTCGACGTAGAACTCGACCTTGTCCTGCAACGTGGCCACGGAGGTTACGTCGGCAAACTCACGACGCAGCCGATGGGCTATAAGTGGTTTGAGCATCCAGCCGAAGGCACCGGCAAAACGCGGGAAGCGGAAGTGGGTGAGGATATCTAGAAACGCCTTGTCGCCGAGCAGTCGCGCCAGTACCGCAGGTACTTCGCTGTCGTCGTAAGGTCGGATGGCATCGAATTCGCCCATCATGCTCTCTTGTTGGAAACGGCTAGGGTAAGTAAAGGTTTTGATCGAAAACCAACGGGGCACGGTCTGAAAAAGTAGCCAGACAAAAATAGCCCTGCAAATAGACCGGCGATTATACGCACAAGTCACCCGGGAGACCGCGATGCTGGAAAGCGCAGTATATGAATGTCCGTATTGTGGTGAAGAGGTCGAGACGACCGTGGATCTCTCCGCTGGCGACCAGACCTATATTGAAGACTGTCAGGTGTGTTGTCGGCCGATCACCTTTGTGTTGCAGGTCCATGGAGAGGACTGGTTTCTGGAAGTCTTCAGCGAAAACGAGTGAGGCACGGCCATGCAGCGAATCTACGAGCCGGAAAACCTGATGGAAGGCGAGATGCTCAAGGGCATGCTGGCCAGCGAAGGCATCGAGGCGCATCTGGTGGGGCGGGACTTGCTCGGGGGCACCGGTGAGTTGCCGATCTTCGGCCTGTTGGGACTGTCGGTCGATAACGATCAGGCCGAGTACGCCCGCGAGCTGATCACCGCGTACAATGCCGCGCTGCCGCTGCCCGGCGATGAACCGGAGAGCTTCCCCGGTACGCTGGTCTGTTAGGCTGGCGTTCGTTTTATTTGTGAGTCGTGCTGCCCCATGTGTGGACGTTATGCCCTGTTTCGCTGGAACCGCGATTTCGCGTCCCTGCCAGGTTTTCCTGCCGATCAGCAGGCGCAGTGGAACATTTCCCCCAACGATTCGGTGTTGATGCTGCGCGCCGAACCCGACGGCCAGCGCACGCTGGCCCGTGCCCGTTGGGGGCTGACACCGCCGTGGCTGACCGACCTGTCGCGCACCCCGGCCCACGCTCGGGCCGAAACTGTCGCCGAACAGCCGATGTTCCGTGAAGCCCTGCGCTTGCGTCGTTGTCTGCTGCCGGCCAACGGGTTTTACGAATGGCGCGGCAACGTGCGCAAGCGGCCGTACTGGCTGACACCGGGAGAAGGGGCTTCGTTGTTTTTTGCGGCGATCTGGGAGGCGTATCCGGTGCAGGAACAGGTGTGGCTGAGCACGGCGGTGATCACCCAGCCGGCGGCCAGTCAGCGCCGGCCGCTGATTCTCGATGAGGCGGGGCAGGCGGCGTGGCTTGATCCCGAAACGCCGCTGCATGTCCTGCAAGGTTTGCTCGCCAGCGAGCCCGCCGCCTTGCGCGAGCGGGTGCTGGCGAACCTGGTCAATGATCCGAAGCTCAACGGGCCGGAGTGCCTGACTCCGGCCTAGCAGCAGATCAAGAGCCCCTCACCCTAGCCCTCTCCCAGAGGGAGAGGGGACCGATTGGGGGATGCTTCAGTAATGTACTGACCTGCACGATTTGCTTTGAATCCATAATCGACTCGGTTTTTCAGGTCGACGGATAGCTCAAGACTGCTCGGTCGGCTCCCTCTCCCTCCGGGAGAGGGCTGGGGTGAGGGGGTGGCTCTTAAACCTTGAACTGGTTGATCAACCGCCGCTGCTGCTCCGCCAGTTTGGTCAGATCGGCACTCGCCGAACTCGACTCATCCGCACCACCCGCCACTTCGTTCGCCACCTGACCGATATTGATCACATTGCGGTTGATATCGTCGGCCACCGCGCTCTGTTCTTCGGCAGCGCTGGCGATCTGGGTGTTCATGTCGTTGATCACCGAAACCGCCTGAGTAATCGTTTCCAGTGCTTCGGCTGCCTTCGCCGCGTGCTGCACACTTTCGTCGGTGCGGTTCTGGCTGTCCTCCATGACCCGCACCACATCGCGTGTGCCCTGTTGCAGTTGCTGGATCATGCTCTGGATTTCTTCGGTGGCCTTCTGGGTCTTCTGCGCCAGGTTGCGCACCTCATCGGCCACTACCGCAAAACCGCGTCCTTGTTCACCCGCACGAGCCGCTTCAATCGCCGCGTTGAGGGCCAGCAGGTTGGTCTGCTCGGCGATCCCGCGAATGGCAATAAGGATCGCGTTGATGTTCTCGCTGTCCTTGGCCAGCGTCTGTACTACGTCCACAGCTTTGCCGATTTCCACGGCCAGTACGCCAATCGAGTTGGAGGTGTCGCGCACGATCTGCATGCCCTGGCTGGCGGCCTGATCGGCGTGGCTGGCCGCTTGTGCTGCCTGGGTCGCGTTACGCGCCACGTCTTGCGCGGTGGCAGTCATTTCCTGCACGGCGGTGGCGACCTGATCAATCTCGGCCATCTGCTTTTGAATGCCGATATTGGTGCGGATCGCGATGTCCGCCGTGTGCTCCGAGGAATCGCTGACGCTCTGTACCGACGACACCACCTGCGTGATCATCCCCTGCAATTTGGCGAGGAAGGTATTGAAGCCTTTGGCGATTGAACCGAGTTCGTCGTTGCGATCACTGGTCAGGCGACGGGTCAGATCGCCTTCGCCCTGGGCGATGTCATCGAGCATGGTCACCATCTGTTTGAGCGGACGGGCGATGCCGTGGCCCACCAGCCAGATCACCAGCAAGCCAAGGCCGGCGATGATCAGGCCGACCATGGCCATGCCGAAGGTGTCGGATTTGCGCTGGGCGTCGAGGTCGCCTTGGAGCTTTTGCAGGTCGGCCATCACCGCGTCGAGCGGCAGTTGCAGCATCAGCGTCCAGCGTGCGTCGGTCTGGCCGATGCCGAACGGCAGGTACAACTCGATCCGGCCTTGCTCTTTATTGACGGTGTACGTCACTTCGCCGCGCTTGAGATTGGCCATGTTGGCAATCTGCTGGGCGTCGAGGATGTCGCTGACCTTCTCGCCGAATTTGCTCGGGTCCTTGGTGTAGGCGACGATCCGGCCGTTGCCGCCGATCAGGGCCATTTGCCCGGCGCCGCTGTACAGTTTCTGGTTGGCGCTCAGGAGCATTTCCTGGATGAAGTTCACCGACAGGTCGGCGCCGACGATGCCCTGGAAGGCGCCGTTGAGCATGATCGGTTCGATAAAGGAGGCGAGCATGACGATCTTGTCGCCGACCTTGTACGGGGCCGGATCGATCACGCAGGATTTCCTGGTTTCTTTCGAGCACAGGTAGTACTCGCTGGCGCGCACGCCGGTGGACAGGACTTTCTGGTCGTCGACGTCCACCAGTTTGTCCAGGCCCAGGGTGCCGTCGTCATTGCGAAACCACCACGGCAGGAAGCGGCCGTTGCCAGGGTCGATGCCGACAACCTGAGTGCCGACGTAGGCCGCGTCATTATGATCCAGTGCGTTTTTTTCCCAGCCGATGTAAGTGCCGAGAATCTTCGGATTCTTCTCGACGTTTTCCTTGATCAGGCTGATCAGTTGCTCACGGCTGACGGTCAGGCGTGGCTGGCCGTCGGTGCCCGGTGTGCCGAGCAGGGCGTTGACCCGCACCAGTCCGCCGGCTATCAACAGCGGCGCTTCCAGTTCGCGCTGGATCTGGCTGACCTGAGTCTGCGCCAGCGACGTCAGGCGCTGTTCGATGACTTGTTCGAACTGGGCCTGGGTCCGTTGCTGGACCATTTCCTGGGTGCGGGCACCGGAGAACAGCGCATACAGCACCAGCGCGGCGACCACGCTGAGTACGATGGCGCCGGCCAGGGCGGCCACGGAAAACTGGATCGACTTGAACTTCATGGGAGCTCCGCACGCGAGAGGACGTCTGCGCTCCTGTATCGGCAGCCACTATTGCGCCATGAGGTGAAGAGGGATCAATTGAGGGCGGATGTCGCAAATGGATCAGTGCGCGACGCTGTAACAGAGGGATTGGCGGCGGATGTGAATCTTTTCCTGCAGGGCTGGCGGGCGTGTTATGAAAACAGGTGCATCACGTCCGTTGTATCTGGCGCCGATACAATTACCCGCCTAGGATACGCGACAGGTTTTCAGGGAGCTTTTGAATGAACAAGACATTGGTTGTAAGTGCACTGGGCGCAGCGCTGTTGCTGGCCGGTTGTCAGTCGGTCAACACCACCAGCGGCGGTGCCGTGGGCGTGGAACGCAAGCAGTACATGTTCAGCATGCTGTCCTCGCAAGAGGTCGACCAGATGTATGCCCAGTCCTATCAGAAGACCGTGGGCGAAGCGTCCAGCAAAGGCGTGCTGGACAAGACCAGCAACGATGCCAAGCGTGTTCAGGCGATTGCCAACCGCTTGATCGCTCAGGCACCGAACTTCCGTCCGGATGCGGCGCAGTGGAAATGGGAAGTGAATCTGATCAAGAGCGACGAGCTCAACGCCAACTGCGGGCCTGGCGGCAAGATCATTTTCTACACCGGGCTGATCGACAGCCTGAAACTCACCGACGATGAAATCGCCGCAGTCATGGGCCATGAAATCGCCCACGCCTTGCGCGAGCACGGTCGGGAAGCGATGTCCAAGGCCTATGGCATCGAAATGGCCAAGCAGGGCGCCGGTGCGTTGCTCGGCCTGGGTCAGGACAGCCTGGCGCTGGCCGACACCGTGGCCAACTACGGCATGACGCTGCCCAACAGCCGCGCCAACGAAAACGAGGCCGACCTGATCGGTCTGGAACTCGCCGCGCGTGCCGGGTACAACCCGAACGCCGCCATCACTTTGTGGGACAAGATGAGCAAGGCCTCTGAAGGCGCGCCGCCGGAGTTCATGAGCACTCACCCGTCTTCCAGCAGCCGCACGGCTGCGTTGCAGGCGGCGATTCCGAAGGTCATGCCGCTTTACGAGAAAGCGCCCAAGTCCTGAAGCCATGATCGCTCCCGCACTCGGTGCGGGAGCGATCTGCCGGATCAAACCCAGCCGCTGCTCTGCATCGCCTTGTACACCGCGACGATCGCCAGGATCAGGAACGCCGAGGCGGCCAGTCGACGGATCAGGGTCAGTGGCAGTTTCTCTGCCGCAAAATTACCCGCCAGTACCACCGGCACGTTCGCGATCAGCATGCCCGCCGTGGTGCCAATAATCACCAGCCACAGCTCCGGGTATTGCGCCGCCAGCATCACGGTAGCGATCTGGGTCTTGTCGCCGATTTCCGCAAGAAAGAACGCAATCAGCGTGGTCAGGAATGGCCCGAACTTGCGGGCGGTGCTGGCTTCATCGTCATCCATCTTGTCCGGCACCAACGTCCAGAGGGCGGTGGCGGCGAAGCTCGCGGCAAGAATCCAGTGCAGGACCGAATCGGAGAAGAAGCTGCCGAACCAGGCGCCGACCGCACCCGCTGCCGCGTGGTTGGCCAGGGTCGCAGCCACGATACCGGCGATGATCGGCCAGGGTTTGCGGAAGCGAGCGGCGAGAATCAGCGCGAGCAGTTGCGTCTTGTCGCCGATTTCGGCCAAGGCAACGATTGCGGTGGGAACGAGTAACGAGTCCAGCATCAGGATTTCCTAAGGGGCGGGTCGACACGGCTATGACACGTACAGCCTTCCCGCCCCGGGTAAGGTGTGCGTGTCATAGGTCTTGTCAAACCCTGCGATCCGTCTGCTGCGGACGCTTGAGTCGCATACGCCATGATCTGAGGATCAAGTATGTTGACGTATGCCGGACGAGCTTGGCGCTCGTGGGAGACTACTCCCCTAGGACGGAGCGGATTCTGCCTTCGCGAATCCGATAGAGCAAGAACAAATTTTCAGCCGCGCTTGGCCCGGTAAATCCGGAATCCATTGCCTTCGGCCTTGATCGCACACACCCCGAGATGCTCTTCGATCAGCGGTTGATATTTCAGGAAACTGTTGGCAACCAAACGAAGTTCGCCGCCGTTTTTTAGATGTTTGGCCGCTTTTCGTAGCAAGTTTTCGGTAGCGAAATAGTCGGTATGCACACCGACATGGAACGGCGGGTTGCTCAAGATCGCGTTCAAGCCCATCGGTGCGGCATCGATCCCGTCACCGGTCAGCACTTCGGCTTCCAGACCGTTGGCCGCCAGGGTCAACCGGCTGCTGGCGGCAGCGAAGGCATCAACGTCGAGCAAGGTGACCTGATTGTGCGGGTAACGACGCTTGACCGCCGCACCCAGCACGCCGGCGCCGCAACCGAAGTCCAGCAGATGGCCGCTCGGCAGTTTGTCCAGATGTTCCAGCAGCAGGGCGCTGCCGCGATCCAGTCGGCCGTGGCTGAATACGCCCGGCAGGCTGATGACTTTCAACGGACCTTCGGCCAGCGGCAGTTCGTAGGTCTGCGCCAGGCTTTCCAGCGGTTTGGCTTCGGGAGCGTTGGCCACCGTCACTTGCCACAATTGGCAATGGCGCGCGCTGTCGAGCTTGCGCGGCTTGCCGAACGGGTTGAGCTGTTTGGAGGCGCCTTCGATACCGCTGCGTTTTTCCCCGACCAGATACACCTCGCGCCCGGCCAGGCGTGAAGCCACGGCATTGAGGATGTAATCGGTCAGGTCCTTGGCCTTGGGCAGGAACACCACCGCCGTGTCGAACGAGCGCTCCGGCACGTTCACGCCAAAATGGCTGCGCCCTTCGAAGCGCGCATCGAGTGCAGCCTGGTCGCCGGCGTGCCAGCACCAGCCAAACGCCTCGGGCAGGCGCCCCAAAAGATCATCGGCAGGCAAACCGGCCAGCAACACTGAACCCTGGAATAACTCGGCCTGACGAAGCAGTACTTCACTGCGCGGATCCATAACTGCTCCTGTGAAAAAAAGTGCCGCAGTTTATCAACTGACGACCCGCAGCGCCTTACCGCTGTAGAACGCCTGGGTGTTTTCCACCAGTTGGCCGACGATTCGCTGCCGCGCTTCGCGGCTGCCCCAGGCGTTGTGCGGGGTAACGATCAGGCGCGGGATGTCGGCTGCCAGCAGCGGATTGCCTTGGCTCGGCGGCTCGACGCTCAGCACATCGGTGGCCGCGCCGCCCAGATGACCGCTGCGCAGGGCATCGGCCAGGGCCTGTTCGTCGATCAGTCCACCACGGGCGGTGTTGACCACGAAAGCGCCGGGTTTCATCGAAGCGAGTTCGCGGGCGCCGATGAAGTGCCGGGTGTGCTCATTGAGCGGGCAGTGCAGGGTGAGAGCGTCGATCTGTGGCAGCAATTGCTCAAGCGGCAGACGATCCGGACGGGTCGGTCGCCCCGGAATCTGCCCCAGCAACACACGCATGCCGAAGGCTTCGGCCAGACGCGCGACCGCGCCGCCGAGTTCGCCGTGTCCAAGCAGGCCGAGGGTTTTGCCTTCCAGCTCGACGATCGGGTAATCCAGCAGGCAGAACTGTTTCGCCTGCTGCCAGCGGCCTTCGCCGACGGCTTTTTGATAATCGGCCAGGCGCGTGGCGAGGTTGAGCAGGAGCATGATCGTGTGCTGCGCCACCGATGGGGTGCCGTAGCCCTGGCAGTTGCACACGGTGATGCCGTGGGCGCGGGCGGCGGCCAGATCGACGTTGTTGGTGCCGGTCGCGGTGATCAGGATCAGTTTCAGTTGTGGGTTGGCGGCCATGGCGGCAGCATCGATCAGCACTTTGTTGCTGATCGCCACGGTTGCACCTTGCAGGCGCTCGGCTACCTGCGCAGGCAACGTCTGGGCGAACAGTTGCAGATCGCTGAAGCAGTCACGCAAAGGGCTCAGATCGAGATCGCCAAGATCCAGCGAAGGGTGATCGAGGAATACGGCGCGGTGGGCGTTCGTCATCAACTGTACCTGTCGTGCTTTGAAGGGAAGGCGTAATCTGCCGAGCCTACCAGATGAAACACCTGTGGGAGCGAGCCTGCTCGCGAGGCGTCGTGTCAGGCAATAATGAGGCGGCTGACACTCCCTTTTCGCGAGCAGGCTCGCTCCCACAGGAATGTAATGACTTCAAAGGAGCCCCCATGTACTGGACCGAATTCTTGACCGTTGCCCTGATCCACCTGTTGGCCGTTGCCAGCCCCGGTCCTGATTTCGCCGTGGTGGTGCGCGAAAGCGTGACCCATGGTCGACGCGCCGGGACCTGGACCGCGTTGGGCGTGGGCACGGCGATTTTCCTGCACGTGGGTTATTCGCTGCTGGGGATCGGCCTGATCGTTTCTCAATCGATCGTGCTGTTCAACGCCTTGAAATGGGCAGCCGCCGCGTACCTGCTGTACATCGGCTTCAAGGCCCTGCGCGCGCAACCGGCGAAAACCGTGAGCGATGATCTGCACAAAGAGGCCGGCGAGCGCACCGCCCGTGGCGCGTTCACTTCGGGTTTCGTGACCAACGGCCTGAACCCGAAAGCCACGCTGTTCTTCCTGTCGCTGTTCACCGTGGTGATCAACCCGCACACCCCGCTGACAGTCCAGGCCGGTTACGGCATTTATCTCGCCGTTGCGACCGCCACCTGGTTCTGCCTGGTGGCCATGTTGTTCAGCCAGCAGCGCGTGCGCGCCGGTTTCGCCCGCATGGGCCACTGGTTCGACCGCACCATGGGCGCGGTGCTGATCGCCATCGGCGTGAAACTCGCGTTCACCGAGATGCATTGATCCTTCTGCGCTGTCACCTGTTTCGGCAAATGCTGGCGCAAAGCTAGCATTTGTACGGCTCTGCAAATCATTCCTTTGGCTGATTTGGCTGACGTATAACGGTTCTAGAGTACGAAACTCCAAAGCCAACACCGTGCAGTCAGAAAAGGGATTCTTATGTTGCAGACTCGCGTCATTCCGCCCGCCGAAGGGGCGTACCAGTATCCACTGCTGATCAAACGGCTGCTGATGTCGGGCGCCCGTTACGAGAAAACCCGCGAGATCATCTACCGTGACCAGCTGCGCTACAGCTACCCGACCCTGATCGAGCGGGTCGCGCGGCTGGCCAACGTACTGACGGCGGCCGGGGTCAAGGCCGGTGACACCGTGGCGGTGATGGACTGGGACAGCCATCGATACCTGGAGTGCATGTTTGCGATTCCGATGATCGGCGCGGTGATCCACACCATCAACGTGCGCCTGTCGCCGGAACAGATCCTCTACACCATGAACCACGCCGAGGACCGCTTCGTGCTGGTCAACAGCGAGTTCGTCGGGCTGTACCAGGCTATTGCGCCACACCTGACCACGGTGGAGAAAACCCTGCTGCTGACCGATCTGCCGGATAAAGCCGCAGATCTGCCGAATCTGGTCGGCGAGTACGAGCAACTGCTGGCGGCCGCGAGTCCGCAGTACGACTTCCAGGATTTTGACGAAAACTCGGTCGCCACCACGTTCTACACCACGGGCACCACCGGCAATCCGAAGGGCGTGTATTTCACCCATCGGCAACTGGTGCTGCACACCATGGGTGTGTCGACCATCATGGGCGCCATCGACAGCGTGCGGTTGCTGGGCACCAACGACGTGTACATGCCGATCACCCCGATGTTCCACGTGCATGCGTGGGGCCTGCCGTATGTGGCGACCATGCTCGGGCTCAAGCAGGTTTATCCGGGGCGTTACGACCCGGAATTCCTGGTCGAGTTGTGGCGCAAGGAAAAGGTCACGTTCTCCCACTGTGTGCCGACCATCCTGCAGATGGTGCTCAATGCCAAGGGCGCGCAGGGCATCGATTTCGGCGGCTGGAAAATCGTCATCGGCGGCAGTGCGCTGAACCGCACGCTGTATGAAACGGCCAAGAGCAAAGGCATTCAGCTGACGGCTGCTTACGGCATGTCGGAAACCGGGCCTCTGGTTTCATGCGCGCATCTGAACGATGAGTTGATGGCGGGCACCGAAGACGAGCGCACCACCTATCGGATCAAGGCCGGCGTGCCGGGGCCATTGGTCGAAGCGGCGATCGTCGATACCGAAGGCAATTTCCTCCCGGCCGACGGCGAGACCCAGGGCGAACTGGTGCTGCGCGCACCGTGGCTGACCGAAGGCTATTTCAACGAACCGCAGAAGGGTGCCGAGCTGTGGGCCGGCGGCTGGCTGCACACCGGCGACGTGGCGACGCTCGACGCCATGGGTGTGATCGACATCCGCGACCGGATCAAGGACGTGATCAAGACCGGCGGCGAATGGATCTCCTCGCTGGACCTCGAAGACCTGATCAGTCGTCACTTCGCGGTACGTGAAGTAGCAGTGGTGGGCATCGCCGATCCGCAGTGGGGCGAGCGTCCGTTTGCCTTGCTGGTGGTCCGCGAAGGGCATGCCATCGGGGCACGCGAGCTCAAGGAACACCTCAAGCCATTCGTTGAACTGGGGCACTTGAGCAAGTGGGCGATACCAAGCCAGATCGCCCTTGTTACTGAAATTCCCAAGACCAGTGTCGGCAAGCTCGACAAGAAGCGCATCCGCCTCGACATCACTGAATGGCAGGCCAACAACAGCACCTTCCTCTCGACGCTTTGAGCGTCCGCTGGCGCGCCGAAAACGGCGCGCCAGACCCACCAAGCAAGCGCTTGGCTTGTGAAATTCGAATTTTCAGCCATCCTTGCCGTGCCGACATGTGTCGGACTGGCGAAAGGACTGTTCCAGAGTGGCCGGCAGCTGCAAATCACACTTTAGAGGGATCAAGCAGTACCACCTGCTGGCTATAGTCCGCTCAAGGATTTTTAAGAACGGGGCACACGCACAAACGGGGCGATGCAACATTGAAGCGATTTCGGGAAGCCGCTGGCACCCGGTCCTTCAGGCGTTTTTAAAAGTACTCACTGCCATAACAATAATGCACATGGAGTAGCGTCGATGACCTCAGTAAACCAGTTCTGGCGCCGGGCAAAGCTGCCTCTGGCCGTCAGTCTTGCTTCTTCGCTCGCCGGGCCCGCATTCGGCGTCAGTTTCAACGTCGGTGAAATCGAAGGCCAGTTCGACTCCTCCCTGTCGATCGGTGCCAGCTGGTCCACCCAGAGCCCGAACAAGAACCTCATCGGCGTCAACAACGGCGGTCACGGTCTGTCCCAGACTTCCGACGACGGCCATGCCAACTTCAAGAGCGGCGAAACCTTCTCGAAGATCTTCAAGGGCATTCATGACCTCGAACTGAAATACGGCGACACCGGCGTGTTCGTCCGTGGCAAGTACTGGTACGACTTCGAACTGAAGGACGAGAGCCGCGAGTTCAAGGACATCAGCGACAGCAACCGCAAGGAAGGCGCCAAGTCCGCCGGCGGTCAGATCCTCGACGCCTTCGTCTACCACAACTACGCGATCGCCGATCAGCCAGGCTCCGTGCGTCTGGGCAAACAGGTGGTGAGCTGGGGTGAAAGTACCTTCATCGGCGGCGGCATCAACTCGATCAACCCGATCGACGTTTCCGCGTTCCGTCGTCCGGGCGCCGAGATCAAGGAAGGCCTGATCCCGGTCAACATGTTCTACGTGTCCCAGAGCCTGACCGACAACCTGTCGGCCGAAGCCTTCTATCAGCTGGAGTGGGACCAGACCGTCGTCGACAACTGCGGCACGTTCTTCTCCCAACCGGACATCATTGCCGACGGTTGCACCGACAACCTGCGCGTACTGAACAAGCGCTCGCAGATCCCGGCCATTGCCCTGGGGCCATTGGCGGCCAACGGCGTCAACGTCAATGAAGAAGGTGTGCTGGTGCCGCGCGGCGCCGATCGCGATGCGCGGGACAGCGGCCAGTGGGGCGCGTCCCTCAAGTACATGTTCGAACCGCTGGACACCGAATTCGGTGCCTACTTCATGAATTACCACAGTCGTGCGCCGATCTTCAGTGCCACCGGCGCGCCGCAATCGGTCTACAACGGCGTAGCTGCATTGCCAGGTCCGTTTCAGGCGCTCGGGCCTCTGTTGGTTGCCGGCAATTCGAAGTACTTCGTCGAATACCCTGAAGACATCCGCCTCTACGGTCTGAGCTTCTCCACCACCTTGCCTACCGGTACGGCGTGGAGCGGTGAGATCAGCTATCGCCCGAATGCACCGGTGCAACTGAACTCCACCGACATCCTGTTCGCCGGTGTGCGTCCACTGGGTGGCCCTTACGCCAACGCATCGCTGCTCAATGGCGTGCCGGGTCAGGATCTGCATGGCTACGAGCGCAAGGAAATCACTCAACTGCAAACCACCTTCACGCACTTCTTCGATCAGGTCATGGGCGCCAGCCGCCTGACCCTCGTGGGTGAAGTGGGCATGACTTATGTGGGCGGCCTCGAAAGCCGATCCGACAAGCGCTATGGCCGCGATCCGGTCTATGGCCCGGGCGAGCTGCCAGCCACCGGTACCACCAACACCTGCGTCAACATCCTCAACAACGGCACCATCAACGGCGCCGGACCAGGTTCGCCGCAGAACAACCGCAGCCGCAATTGCGACAACGACGGTTTCACCACGTCGATGTCCTGGGGCTACCGCGGCCGTGCAATCTGGGAATACAACGATGTCTTCGCCGGCGTGAACCTCAAGCCGAACGTGGCCTGGTCCCACGACGTCAGCGGCTACTCGCCGGGCCCTGGCGGCAACTTCGAGGAAGGTCGCAAGGCCGTCAGCCTGGGCGTCGACGCCGAGTACCAGAACACCTACACCGCGAGCCTGGCGTACACCAACTTCTTCGACGGCAAGTACACCACCGTGGATGACCGCGATTTTGTGGCGCTCAGCCTCGGCGTGAACTTCTAAGCACTGCATTTCAGGACGAACGAATTTATGAAAATAACAAAGAGTCTGTTCCACGCCGGTGTTCTGGGCCTGTCGCTGCTGGCGACCGGCGTCATGGCGGCGGTGCCTGCCGCCGAAGCGGACAAGCTGGGCAAGAGCTTGACCCCGATGGGCGCCGAAATGGCCGGCAACGCCGACGGCTCGATCCCGGCCTGGAAACCGATGCCGAAGAATGCCGGCACCGTCGACAGCAAAGGTTTCCTGTCCGATCCGTACGCCAGTGAGAAACCGCTGTTCACCATCACCAAGCAGAACGTCGATCAGTACAAAGCCAAGCTCGCGCCGGGCCAGTACGCGATGTTCCAGCGCTATCCTGACACCTTCAAGATGCCGGTCTATCCGTCCCATCGTGGTGCCACCGTGCCGGATGCGGTGTTCGCAGCCATCAAAAAGAACGCCACCACCACAACCCTGGTGTCGGGCGGCAACGGCCTGGAAAACTTCGATACCGCCGTGCCATTCCCGATCCCGAAAACCGGTGTGGAAGTCATCTGGAACCACATCACCCGCTATCGCGGCGGCAGCGTGACCCGTCTGGTGACCCAGGCCACGCCGCAACCGAACGGCTCTTTCAGTCTGGTGTACTTCCAGGATCAGTTCGTGTTCCGCGACAAGATGAAGGACTACGATCCGGCGAACCCGGGCAACATCCTGTTCTACTTCAAGCAGAAAGTGACCGCGCCGGCACGTCTGGCCGGTGGCGTGCTGCTGGTGCACGAGACCCTCGACCAGGTGAAGGAGCCGCGTTCGGCGTGGGTCTACAACGCCGGTCAGCGCCGCGTACGCCGTGCGCCACAAGTGTCCTATGACGGCCCGGGTACCGCGGCAGACGGCCTGCGTACCTCCGACAACCTGGACATGTTCAACGGTGCGCCGGACCGCTACGACTGGAAACTGGTCGGCAAGCAGGAGATGTACATCGCCTCCGACAGCTACAAGCTCGACGATCCGAAACTCAAGTACGCCGACATCATCAAGGCCGGGCACATCAACCAGGATCTGGCGCGTTATGAACTGCGTCGCGTCTGGCATGTGACCGCGACGCTGAAGGAAGGTCAGCGCCACATCTACGCCAAGCGTGACTTTTTCATCGACGAGGACACCTGGCAAGCGGCGGTGATCGATCACTACGATGGTCGCAACCAACTGTGGCGCGTGGCGGAAGCCCACTCCCAGAACTACTACAACGTGCAGGTGCCTTGGTACACCCTGGAAACCCTCTACGATCTGCAATCCGGTCGCTATCTGGCGCTGGGCATGAAGAACGAAGAGAAGTCGGCGTATGACTTCGGCTTCACTGCCACCACCAGCGACTTCACCCCGGCCGCCCTGCGTCAGGATGGTGTTCGCTAAGCGCCTGTAAATCGAGGCCGCATCCTCGTGAAAACGCCCCGACAGGTTCGGGGCGTTTTTTTTGCTTGCAGTTTTTCCGTAGGCTTTTTGTAGCCATTTGTAGCAACGACCTTCATAACCGCTCCGTTTAAGGCTAGTCTGCGGACATCTGCTACGCCGCCAACAGCCATACGAACAAGAGCCGGCCATGACTGATCTGTCCCCACTTCCGGGTCCCGCAAGCGTTGCCGTCGCGGCACTGGACGGACGTTTTTTCCGTCCTCCGCTGCCTGATGGGTACGTATTGCGACCACGACTTTGCGAGCGCCTGCAAGCCGGGCTCGGTGGACGTCTGTTGCTGGTCAGCGCCCCGGCCGGGTTTGGCAAAAGCTCGCTGGCCGTGGAGTTCTGTCAGAGTCTGCCGGCGCACTGGCAAAGTTTGTGGCTGGGGCTGAGCGCCCGCGACAGTGACCCGGGACGCTTCCTCGAACGCTTGCTCGAGGGCCTGCAGGACTACTTTCCCGAACTCGGCAGCGGCGCACTCGGTTTGTTGAAAATGCGCCAGCGTCACCAGCCGTTCGCCTTCGAAGAATGGCTCGACGGCTTGCTCGATGAGCTGGCTCTGCACCTGCTACCGACTTCGCCGCTGCTGCTGGTACTCGACGATTACCACCTCGCCCAAGGGCCGGTGCTCGATCGTTGCCTGCAATTTTTCCTCAACCATTTGCCTGATGGTCTGCTGGTCATGGTCACCAGTCGGCAGCGCCCGGACTGGCATCTGGCGCGCTTGCGTCTGTCGCGGCAGTTGCTGGAGTTGCATGAGCAGGATCTGCGCCTGACCCATGACGAAGCCCTCACGTTACTCGATCGCCACAGCAGCTCTTTGCGCGGTGAAGCGCTGGAAAGCCTGATCCAGCGCAGTGAGGGCTGGGTGGCGGGGTTGCGATTCTGGTTGCTGGCGATTTCTGAAGCAGGTACCGAATCGGCGTTGCCGCAGGCTTTGAACGGCGGGGAAGGGCTGATCCGTGAATACCTGCTGGAGGAAGTCATCGACTGTCTGCCGGCCGAGGTGCAAGCGTTCCTTTATGACACCGCACCACAGGAGCGCTTTTGCAGCGAGCTTTGCGATGCTGTGCGCGAAGCCCACGACAGTGCCGAAATCCTGCGTTTCCTGCTGGCGCATCAGGTGTTCCTGGTGCCGCTGGACGAGCACGGTCACTGGTATCGCTACCATCATCTGTTTTCCGATCTGTTGCGCAGTCGGCCGATCACTCGGGCGATAGTCCCGGCCGCCACGCTGCACTTGCGCGCCTGCCGCTGGTTCAATGCCCAGGGCCTGCTGGATGAAGCGGTGGAGCAGGCCCTGCGCGCAGGACATCTGGATGTCGCAGCCAATCTGGTGCAGAACCTGTCCGAAGAACAACTGCTGGCCGAGCAGAATGTCGGCATGCTGCTGCGCTGGAAAATGGACTTGCCTGACAGCCTGCTGATCAGCACCCCGCGCCTGATCGTGTTGTACAGTTGGGCGTTGGGGCTGGCCTGTCAGCTCGACGCGGCCGAAGAACTGGCCAGCCATCTGAGCCGGTTTCTGCCGGCGCCATCGGCAACCGCCCAGAAGTCGATGCTCGCCCAATGGCTGGCGCTCAAAGGCATCATCGCCCGTGGACGGGGTCATCGCGAGCAGACCATCGAGTATTGCAGCGAGGCACTGGAAAGCCTGCCGGCCAAGCGTTACGGCCAGCGCCTTATGTGCCTCTCAACCTTATCCAATCTGGCGATTGCCGACGGCGATCTCTGGCGTGCACGGGGCCTGAACCGCGAGTCGCTTGAACTGGCGCAGCGGGTCGGCAATCCCTTGTTCGAGGCGTTGGCGCATTACGATCGTGCCCGGGTCCTGCAGGCGCGCGGCGAAATCCTGCGCGCGCTCGATGAAGTGCACCAGGGGCTGGAGCGCTTGCGCGGCTTGTCCGCACAGCGGTTGTACGCCGTGCGTGCGCGCCTGACGCTGTATGAGGGGTTTCTGCTGGCCATGCGGTTGCAGCCGCAGGCGGCAAGGGCGCGATTGCAGGCAGGCCTGACGGAAGCGCGGGCCTGTCGTGACATCAGTGTGTTGATCGGCCACTGCGTGATTGCACGACTCGACGGCAGCAGCGGCGATTTCGCCAAGGCCTTCGCCGAGCTGGCCGAGGCCGAACGTCTGATGCACATTTGGGACGTTCCGCCGATCTACTACCTGGCGATGATCACCCTGGTCAAATGTGAACTGTGGCTGGCCCAGGGGCGCATCGATCTGGCTGAAGCCTGGCTGGCTCGACTGGGGCAGACTTACACCGGTGAACGCGCGGCGGCGCCACCGGAGTTTCATCCGCAGTTGCCGTTGCATGTCGAATTGCAGCAGGCGTTGCTGGATGTCATTCAGGGGCAGCCGATGCTCGCCGAAGGCCGATTGAATGTGCTTTTGGAAAACGGTCAGCAGACCGGACGACAACTGCTCAGCGTGATGGCGTTGACGCAAAAGGTTGTGCTTTTACTGGCGGGCGGGCGCGAGTCCGAGGCTCGCAAGGCTTTGGGGCAGGCGCTGGAGGCGGCTGCTGGCGGTGTGCTGCAACCTTTCGAGATCTTGCTCAAAGAGCATTCGGAGTGGTTGCGCGGGCAATTGCAACTGAACGCAGCGACCGCGTTTTGCCAGCAGTTGCTGGAGCACTTTCCGCAGGCGAGCGTCCGATCGCAAGCGGAATCCGTTGCGACCGAGCAGCTCAGTTCCCGTGAATTGGCCGTATTGCGGTTGATTGCACAAGGCTGCTCGAACCAGGAAATCAGCGATCAACTGTTTATTTCCCTGCATACCGTGAAGACCCATGCCAGCCACATCAACAGCAAACTCGGAGTCGAGCGACGTACACAGGCAGTGGCACGCGCCAAGGAGCTGGGGGTCTTGAGTTGATCGGTACAGGTTTCCACACAACAAAACGCCCCGAACCAGTCGGGGCGTTTTGTTTTACGGGCTGACCTGTTTCAGGTCATGTTCGCAGATTAGGCCACCAGATCATTGGCGCTGAAACTGTTCACACCCACCAGTTGGATTTCAAAGTCCGCACCGGCGTTGCCGCTGACATTGCCTGACAGCACGTGATCGACAAAGCGCAACTGGCCTGCGCCGGTGAAGTCATTCGCGCCGATGAAGCTGAAACCGTTGAAACCGGCACTTAACAGGTTGGCGTCGAATTTGCTCAGATCGATCTTGTCGCCCTGCAGGCTGCTGAAATCAGTGATGACGTCACGGTTGGCACCGGTTCCCATCTCATTGACTGCCGAGAACACGAAGGTGTCGGCACCGGCTCCGCCGGTCAGCAGGTCGGCCCCAGCTCCGCCATCAAGGATGTTATTGCCGGCATTCCCTACCAGATTGTTCTTGAGGGTATTGCCGGTGCCGCTGAAATTGCCCCCGCCCAGCAACAGCAGGTTTTCTACGTTGGCACTCAGGCTGTAGCTGATCCACGACATGACAGTGTCGATTTCAGAGGCGGAAGTACCGGTCTCGATCACGACGTCACCGACATTGTCTACCAGGTAAGTGTCGTTGCCGGCACCGCCATTCATGATGTCCGCACCGCCCAGGCCGTCGAGCACGTTGTCTCCGGCGTTGCCGATCAGGGTGTTGCCGAGGGCGTTGCCGACACCGGCCAGGTTGGCGCTGCCGACCAGAATCAGGTTTTCCAGGTTGGCGCCCAGCGTCCAGCTTACCGAGCTCTGCACAGTGTCGATTTCGCTGGCGCTGGTGCCGGTTTCGATGACCACGTCCAGAGCGTTGTCGACGATGTAAGTGTCGTTGCCGGCTCCGCCGTTCATGACGTCCGTGCCGAGGCCACCATTGAGTACGTTGTTGCCGGCATTGCCGATCAACACGTTATTCAAGGCGTTGCCAGCGGCGTTGAGGTTGTCGCCACCCAGCAGGGTCAGGTTCTCGACGTTAGCGCCCAGGCTGTAATTGATCCAGGAGAGCACGGTGTCGACTTCGCTTGGCGAAGCGTTGTTTTCGATCACCACGTCACCGACGTTATCGACGATGTAAGTGTCGTTGCCCGCGCCGCCGCTCAGGGTGTCGGCGCCGCCCAGACCATCGAGCACGTTGTTGCCGGCGTTGCCGATCAGGGTGTTGTTGAGGGAATTGCCGACGGCGCTGAGGCTGTCGCTGCCGAGCATGGTCAGGTTTTCGACGTTGCTGCTCAGGCCATAGCTGATCCAGGACAGGACGGTGTCGATCTCGGTCGGCGAGGCATTGGTTTCGATGATGGTGTCGGCGGCGTTGTCGACGATGTAAGTATCGTTGCCGGCACCGCCATTCATGATGTCCGCGCCACCCAGGCCGTCGAGCACGTTGTCGCCGGCGTTGCCGATCAGGGTGTTGCCGAGGGCATTGCCGACACCGGCCAGGTTGGCGCTGCCGAGCAGGGTGAGGTTTTCCAGGTTGGCGCCCAGTGTCCAGCTGATCGACGACTGCACGGTGTCGATTTCGCTGCTGCTGGTGCCGGTTTCAATAACCACGTCCAGGGCATTGTCGACGACGTAAGTGTCATTGCCGGCGCCGCCGTTCATGATGTCCGCGCCGAGGCCACCGTTGAGCACGTTGTTGCCGGCATTGCCGGTCAGCACGTTGTTGCCGGCGTTACCGGTGGCGTTGAGATTGTCGCCACCCAGCAGAGTCAGATTCTCAACGTTGGCGCCCAGGCTGTAATTGATCCAGGAGAGCACGGTGTCGACTTCGCTTGGCGAAGCGTTGTTTTCGATCACCACATCACCGGCGTTATCGACGATGTAGGTGTCGTTACCCGCGCCGCCGCTCAGGGTGTCCGCACCGCCCAGACCATCGAGCACGTTGTTGCCGGCATTGCCGATCAGGGTGTTGTTGAGGGCATTGCCGACGGCGCTGAGGCTGTCACTGCCGAGCATGGTCAGGTTTTCGACGTTGTTGCCCAGGCCATAGCTGATCCACGACCAGACGGTATCGACCTCGGTTGGCGAGGCATTGGTTTCGATGATGGTGTCGGCGGCATTGTCGACGATGTAAGTGTCGTTGCCGGCACCACCGTTCATGATGTCCGCACCGCCCAGGCCGTCGAGCACGTTGTCGCCGGCGTTACCGATCAGGGTGTTGCCGAGGGCATTGCCGACGCCGGCCAGGTTGGCGCTGCCGAGCAGGGTGAGGTTTTCCAGGTTGGCGCCCAGCGTCCAGCTGACCGAGGTCTGCACGGTGTCGATTTCGCTGGCGCTGGTGCCGGTTTCAATGACCACGTCCAGAGCGTTGTCGACGATGTAAGTGTCGTTGCCGGCGCCGCCGTTCATGATGTCCGCGCCGAGGCCACCGTTGAGCACGTTGTTGCCGGCATTGCCGGTCAGCACGTTGTTGCCGGCGTTACCGGTGGCGTTGAGGTTGTCGCCACCCAGCAGAGTCAGATTCTCAACGTTGGCGCCCAGGCTGTAATTGATCCAGGAGAGCACGGTGTCGACTTCGCTTGGCGAAGCGTTGTTTTCGATCACCACGTCACCGGCGTTGTCGACGATGTAAGTGTCGTTACCCGCGCCGCCGCTCAGGGTGTCGGCGCCACCCAGACCATCGAGCACGTTGTTGCCGGCATTGCCGATCAGGGTGTTGTTGAGGGCGTTGCCGACACCGGCCAGGTGGGCGGCGCCGAGCAGGGTAAGGTTCTCGAGATTCGCCCCCAGCGTCCAGCTCACTGCCGACAGGACAGTATCGATCTCCGTTGGAGAGGTGCTCGTTTCGATGATGGTGTCACCGGGGTTCTCGACCAGGTAGGTGTCGTTACCCAGCCCACCGATGAGTACGTCTGCGCCGGCACCACCATTGAGCACGTTATTCCCGGCGTTGCCGGTCAGAGCGTTGTTGAGCGCGTTGCCATTGGCAGTGAGGTTGGCCGTGCCCATCATCGTCAGGTTTTCGACGTTGGCGGTAAGGCTGTAATCCACCCACGAGAGAACTGTGTCGATCTCCCAGGGCGAGCTGCCGGTTTCCACGACGGAGTCGGCAATATTGTCCACAACATAGGTGTCGTTGCCGGCCCCGCCATTCATGGTGTCAGCCCCGCCACGCCCGTCAAGGACGTTGGCCAGCGCGTTTCCGATAAGTACATCATTTTGCGCTGAGCCGACCGCATTCTCGATCTGGGTTCCATAAGCAATGGCCAGACCCTGGTTGAACATGGTCATGTTGTCGTATTTGAGGAACGCCTTGCCGATCTGACTGAACTGACCTTCATTGAGGTTCAGGATAACGGCGGTGTTCTGGTTGCTGGCATCGATCGTATCGTTGCCGCCGGCATCCCAAATGGTCTCGAAAACAGATTGGTCGGGCGCCCAGCTATAGGTGTTGTTACCTGTCTGCCATTGAGTATTGGCGCCGTAGATTGTCTGCATGGCAGCAATGTCCAGCATCATCGGCGTGGTGGGCTGGAAAGCATAACCATCGTTGTAGCTCATGACGGTGTAGCGAACATCGTCCAGTGCATAGGGCAAGGTGTTGAAGTTGCCGATGCCAATGCTGAACGGATGCTTGAGTCCCAGGGCGTGACCGATCTCGTGTACGAAGGTCAGGTAGTCGTAGGAGCCTTTCGACGGATCCAGGCTGTCGGTTTCCGGACCGATCCAGACGTCTCCGGCGCGCGGAGTATCGTCGGGCAAGTACGCCCATGCCACCGTGCCGTCTGGCATGTTCGAATAGCCGCCAAAACGCAGGTCTCCGACATTGCTCGAGGTCTCGGTGACTTGTATGAATTTGACGTTGGCGACCGAGCTCCATGCGCTCAAGGCACTCTGGACGGCCGTTTTCTGTACGTCCGTCAGTTCAAAACTCTTCAGGAATTCGTTATTACTGCTGTAGTTGCGAGCGAAACTCGATTGGCCAATCGAAAGAAAGCTGTAGGTTAGGCTGGTGATGGCGCCGGTATGGTTCAAAGGATTGTTCATCCATTTGGTACCGAACAACAGACTGTCGATCTGCGCGTTTCCGGTGAGATCGACATTTGAACTATAGGAGTAACCAATCGGGCTGGGCATGCGGATTTCCTGAGTGCTCTGCGGCCCTTCCTGGATGCGGCCGCTACAAAAAAAGAAGCGATTTTGCACGAGTCACAGTGAGTTTGACATCACTGTGCCACTATTTTTCGGATCAATGGCGTCAAATTGCTGACTTGGCGGAATGTATCGGCGATTACAGTAGAATCCTGAGGCTGTTTCAGTGCCGTTTGTCCAGGAACCTCATCTCTTATGACAGTCACCGCTCCAACGCTCATCCGCGAAACCTTCCCTGTCGGTCCTCTGCAGTGCAACTGCACGATCATCGGCGATCCGATCACTAAAAAAGCCATCGTTCTCGATCCGGGCGGCAATTCTGACCTGATCATGGCTCGCCTCGATGCGCTCGGTCTGAAAGTGGTCAGCATCATTCACACCCACGCGCACCTCGATCACTTCCTGGCTTCCGGCCAGATGAAAGAGAAGACCGGCGCCACGTTGCACCTGCATAAAGAGGATCAGTTCCTGTGGGACAACCTCGAGATGCAATGCCAGATGTTTGGTGTGCCTTATACCCCGGTGCCGTCACCGGATCGCTGGTTGAGCGACGATGAAGAGCTGGCCTGTGGCTGTGGCGTGGCGTTGCACACGCCGGGGCATACACCAGGTTCCATGAGCTTCTGGTTTTCCGAGGCTAAGCTGTTGATAGCCGGCGACACGCTGTTTCGTCGCGGAGTAGGGCGCACGGATTTGTGGGGCGGCGATCAGGCGACCATCGTGCGATCGATCAAGCAGCGGCTGTACACCCTGGATGAAGACGCGACCGTTGTGGCCGGGCATGGTCCGGATACGCGTCTTGGGGATGAAATGCGCGAGAACCCGTTTGTGCGTGCCTAAACATTTTGTCACGGGTGCCCAGCGGAATTTTTGTGCATTGTCATGATCCAACGCCCGCACGGGCCAATTGCCAATGGCCGCGGCATCACAGAATGCAAAATGTAGGAGCACTCCATGTTCACCACGCGTCGTTTGATTATTGTCGCTACTGCCGTGGCCGTCTTGTCCGGCTGCGCCTCGCCCAACCCGTATGACAATCAGGGTCAGGCCGACGGTGGCTCTCAGGGCATGAGCAAAACCGCCAAGTACGGTGGCCTCGGTGCACTGGCCGGCGCGCTGGCTGGTGCCGCCATCGACCACAACAACCGCGGCAAGGGTGCGCTGATCGGCGCAGCCGTGGTCGGTGCCTCGGCCGCCGGTTACGGCTACTACGCCGACCAGCAGGAGAAAAAACTGCGCGCCAGCATGGCCAACACCGGGGTTGAAGTGCAGCGTCAGGGCGACCAGATCAAGCTGATCATGCCCGGCAACATCACCTTCGCCACCGATTCGGCGAACATCGCTTCCAGCTTCTATCAGCCGCTGAACAATCTGGCCAACTCCCTGAAGGAGTTCAACCAGAACCAGATCGAAATCGTCGGCTACACCGACAGCACCGGCAGTCGTCAGCACAACATGGACCTGTCCCAGCGTCGTGCGCAGAGCGTGGCGACCTACCTGACTTCGCAAGGCGTCAGCGGTGCCAACCTGAGCGCCCGCGGTGCCGGCCCGGATAACCCGATCGCCAGCAACGGTGACGTCAACGGCCGGGCGCAGAACCGCCGCGTCGAGGTGAACCTCAAGGCGATCCCGGGCCAGCAGTATCAACAACCTGGCCAGCCTGTTCAGCAGTACTGAAAAAGGGCCGAACAAAAAAACCGACAGTTCGCTGTCGGTTTTTTTTTGAATACTTTTGCGTGAGCGCTACGGATCATGGCGCAGGCGCGTCCACGGTGCTTCTCAAGGCGAAGTCTTTTCCACGCTTTTTGCCTGTGGAAGTGGGCGATCAAACCACTTCTTCAGCGACATGGATGGTTTTTCAATGACTTTCCAGGACACAAATGCTGCTGGGGCAAGTACCACCATCGTAATCAGGAAGTAGCTGAAAACATTTAGTTTGACGCTGTGTTGTGCTGCGATTGCAACGATTGCCTGCGCAATCGGCCAGCCATAAATGTAAACGCCATAAGAAATGTCGTTCTTCAAACTCATCAGAGGCCTGGTGTGTTTGCCGAGGTAAATGATGAAGGCTGGAAATGCCACCATGTAGCCAATTCGTACAAACTGCTCAAATGATACTTTTGGCCCCCACAAAAACGGAATGTTACTGGAGATCCATTCGTAGATTGCCAGCGGCAGGGGCAGGTAGGCGAGAAAGGCCAAGATGGCGCAAGACCACACTGCGAGTTTTCCGAAGCACAATCTGGCTTCAACAAGCGCAATGAACATCCCCGCCAGGAACATCATGATCAGCGGGGCAATGACCAGAACAGGCGCACTGTCACTGGACAGGTTCAAGAGATAGAGCAGCCAGGCCACAGCAAAGAATACCGAGAATCCGTCACGGTTAAGTGTTCCCAGCAGTCCGAGTACGGCAAGCATCAAATAACACACAACTTCCCAGGTCAACGTCCAGACCGGGCCGTTTGCGATATACGGTACGGGGTTCTCTTTGAAACCTCCGAAATGACTGGCAATCAATCCTGTTGCAAACATGGCGACAAGCAGTCCTGGCAATATGCGCAACACCCGGTTTGCAGCAAAGGAAACAAACGTGCTGCTTCTCAAGTAGCTCTGGCAAATCAGATATCCGCTAATGACGAAGAAGCCATGAACGGAAAGGTTTCCAAGAGACCGACCCCATATAATCGGCTCCTCGTAACCCAGCAAGGCATACGAGTGTGAAAACACAACTAGCGTTGCAAACACCAGTCGCAGCAAATTGAAATTATTATGATGGGATGGCACGGCCATTCTGCTTGTCCTTTCTGGCGCACCCGTGTGCGACGTATTGAGAATATTTCTTTCTTGCCAGCGATATCCGCAGCATCTTCAAAAAATGGTTACTGGCTGCAAAACTCGGTCGAGAGTGTGATCCCCGGGTTGCTGCACCATCCTGAGCCTGTGGCATGGGCGAGGCATCGGATTCATGTCTTCGTCACCGGGCGAGACTGAATTTTTGCGCATGATAGCGTGTGGACCCCGCCGTTAGGTAATCCAGGTATGTGCTGCATGTCCGGCAGTGGAGTGGTGAGACGGCATTTCAGTGGCCTCACGCTCCCTGGAA
Source organism: Pseudomonas sp. B40(2017) (assembly GCF_002112855.1). Lineage (NCBI taxonomy): Bacteria > Pseudomonadati > Pseudomonadota > Gammaproteobacteria > Pseudomonadales > Pseudomonadaceae > Pseudomonas > Pseudomonas sp. B40(2017). Next base: position 46,727 of record NZ_NEIT01000012.1, on the reverse strand, counting down.
AACGAAAAACCCGCCAAGCGTAATGCTTGCCGGGTTTTTTTTTGGTTCGAATTTGTGTTGTGGTGTTGCTTGATTACTTCTTCAGGCCGTAATGCTCATCAAGCATGCCCGGCGAGTTCGGGGTCTTCGGCGCGTAGTCACGCGGCGGTTCCTGATCCCGTGGTGGCGTCAGGCGTTCCCGTGGGGCCTGTGCTGCTTCGGAGTGCAGCGAGGCCAGCAGGCGTTGACGAGTCTGTTCGTCCAGGGCCAGGCGGTTGGCACCCTCGGCGAGGTGATCCTGCACTTCCTGATAGCTCTGGGTCAGTTTCTTGACCAGATTGGCGGTGCTGTTGAAGTGGGTTACCACTTCGTTCTGATAACTGTCGAAACGTTCCTGAATATCGTCCAGTTGACGCTGCGTGCGGCTTGGCGCGGCGTTCGGCGCAACGCGAGCGATCAGGAAACCAATGGCGACACCCACAACCAGGGCAAGAGTCGGTAACAACCAAACTAAGAGCGAGTGTTCCACGAGTCCTTCCTCTATAAACGGCTTTGCTTTACGTTAACGGCTCGAACCTGCGCTGTATACCGCGATTCACTCGCAATAGACTGGCACAGACAATTTGCTAGACGAGTCGACCCGATCCGAGGTCACGGAGTTCCTTCCTTGCTGATGCGTGAAACCCCTGTAGTGATTGATGGCCCGGTAGGGCAACTTGAGTCTTTGTATCTGGACAACGAGCAGCCGCGCGGCATCGCGTTGATCTGCCATCCTAACCCGGTGCAGGGCGGCACCATGCTCAACAAGGTCGTCTCGACCCTGCAGCGCACCGCACGCGACGCCGGCCTGATCACCTTGCGTTTCAACTATCGCGGCGTCGGTGCCAGCGAAGGCTCCCATGACATGGGCACCGGTGAAGTCGAGGACGCCCAGGCCGCTGCCGCCTGGTTGCTGGAAAAGCATCCGGATCTGCCGCTGACCCTGTTCGGTTTCTCCTTCGGCGGATTTGTTGCAGCAAGTCTCGGCGGCCGTCTCGAAGCCCAAGGCATTCAGCTCAAGCATCTGTTCATGGTCGCGCCGGCGGTGATGCGCCTGGGCGAGCAGGATCAACTGCCGCAGCAGGGCGAGTTGACCGTGATCCAGCCGGAAACCGACGAAGTGATCGATCCGCAGATGGTCTACGACTGGTCTGAAAAACTCCAGCGCCCCCATGAGCTGCTGAAAGTGGCAGAATGCGGACACTTTTTTCATGGCAAGCTGACCGATCTCAAGGATCTGATCCTGCCGCGTCTCTCGAATTGATTGCAGTCTGACAAGCGATTACCCATGACGAACCGTACCCGCATCCTCACCGGCATCACCACCACCGGCACCCCGCACCTGGGCAACTACGCCGGCGCCATCCGCCCGGCGATTCTCGCCAGCCGCGACAGCCATGCCGATTCGTTCTACTTCCTGGCCGACTATCACGCCCTGATCAAGTGCGATGACCCGCTGCGCATCCAGCGCTCGCGTCTGGAAATCGCCGCGACCTGGCTGGCCGGTGGCCTGGATGTGGATCGCGTGACCTTCTATCGTCAGTCCGACATCCCGGAAATCCCCGAGCTGACCTGGCTGCTGACCTGCGTCGCCGCCAAGGGCCTGCTCAACCGCGCCCATGCTTACAAGGCTTCGGTGGACAAGAATGTCGAGACCGGCGAAGACCCGGATGCCGGCATCACCATGGGCTTGTACAGCTATCCGGTGCTGATGGCGGCGGACATTCTGATGTTCAATGCGCACAAGGTGCCGGTCGGTCGCGATCAGATCCAGCACGTGGAAATGGCCCGCGACATCGGTCAGCGCTTCAACCACCTGTTTGGCCAGGGCAAGGAATTCTTCACCATGCCTGAAGCGCTGATCGAGGAAAGCGTGGCCACGTTGCCGGGCCTGGACGGTCGCAAGATGTCCAAGAGCTACGACAACACCATCCCGCTGTTCTCCAGCGCCAAGGAAATGAAGGACGCGATCTCGCGCATCGTTACCGACTCCCGCGCGCCGGGCGAAGCCAAGGATCCGGACAACTCGCACCTGTTCACCCTGTTCCAGGCTTTCTCCACGCCAGCGCAGGCCGACGAGTTCCGCAGCGAGCTGCTGGGCGGTCTGGGTTGGGGCGAGGCGAAGAACCGTCTGTTCCAGCTGCTCGACAACGAGCTGGGCGAATCCCGCGAGCGTTATCACCAGTTGATCGAACGTCCGGCAGATCTGGAGGACATCCTGCAACACGGCGCCCAGAAGGCCCGTGCGGTGGCGACGCCGTTCCTCAACGAGCTGCGCGAAGCGGTCGGCCTGCGTTCCTTCGTCAATCAGGTTCAGGTGGCCGCGACTACCAAGAAGAAAGCCGCGAAAGCCGCACGTTTCGTCAGCTTCCGTGAAGACGACGGCAGCTTCCGTTTCCGTCTGCTGGCGGCTGACGGCGAGCAACTGCTGCTGTCGCGCAACTTCGCCGACGGTAAAACCGCCGGTCAGGTGACCAAGCAGCTGCAATCGGGTCAGGCGCTGGATGTACGTAGCGAAGGCCTGGGCTTCAGTGTCTGGCTGGAAGGCGAGTGCGTCGGCGACAGCCCGGCGTTCGCCGACGTGGCTGCGCGGGATGCAGCTGTCGAGGCCTTGCGGATCGCTCTGACACCGGTTCAGGAATAATCAACGGCTCGGCCCGACCAAGGGCCGATTGCCATTCCCACGGGCCATCGCTACAGTGACGGCCCGTTTTTGTTGCCTTGCTAACGAATTATGACGCCCCTAGAACGATATCAAGCTGATCTGAAACGCCCGGACTTCTTCCATGATGCCGCGCAGGAAACTGCCGTTCGTCATCTGCAACGCCTGTACGACGATCTGATCGCGGCCGAGCAGAACAAGCCGGGTTTGCTGGGCAAGCTGTTTGGCAAAAAGGATCAGACGCCGGTCAAGGGTCTGTATTTCTGGGGCGGCGTGGGTCGCGGCAAGACTTACCTGGTGGACACCTTCTTCGAGGCGCTGCCATTCAAGGAAAAGACCCGTACCCACTTCCACCGCTTCATGAAGCGTGTGCACGAAGAGATGAAAACCCTCGGCGGCGAGAAAAACCCGCTGACCATCATCGCCAAGCGTTTTGCGACGGAGTCGCGGGTCATCTGCTTCGATGAATTCTTCGTCTCCGACATCACCGACGCCATGATCCTCGGCACGCTGATGGAAGAGCTGTTCAAGAACGGCGTGACCCTGGTCGCCACTTCGAACATCGTGCCGGACGGCCTGTACAAGGACGGCCTGCAACGCGCGCGCTTCCTGCCGGCCATCGCGCTGATCAAGCAGAACACCGAAATCGTCAACGTCGACAGCGGCGTCGACTACCGTCTGCGTCACCTCGAACAAGCGGAACTGTTCCACTTCCCGCTCAACGAAGCCGCTCATGAAAGCCTGCGCAAGAGCTTCCGCGCGCTGACGCCGGAATGCACGGCGGCGGTGGAAAACGATGTGTTGATCATCGAGAACCGCGAAATCCGGGCCCTGCGCACTTGCGACGACGTGGCCTGGTTCGACTTCCGCGAACTGTGCGACGGTCCGCGCAGCCAGAACGATTACATCGAACTGGGCAAGATTTTCCACGCCGTGCTGCTCAGTGGCGTGGAGCAGATGAGCGTCACCACCGACGACATCGCCCGACGCTTCATCAACATGGTCGACGAGTTCTACGATCGTAACGTCAAACTGATCATTTCTGCCGAAGTCGAGTTGAAAGACCTGTACACCGGCGGGCGTCTGACGTTCGAGTTCCAGCGTACCCTCAGCCGTCTGCTGGAGATGCAATCGCACGAATTCCTGTCCCGGGCACACAAACCTTAAGCGGATTCGGCAAACAAAAAGGGCCTGCAGATGCAGGCCCTTTTTTGTGTCTGGTCGAGTCGTCAGGCAGCCTGCTGAAACTGCTGTCGATACTGGTTCGGCGACAGTTCCGTGTGCTGGCGGAACAGCCGTGCGAAGAAGCTCGCATCGTCGTAGCCGACTTCGTAGCTGATGGTCTTGATGCTCTTGCGGCTGCCGGACAACAGCCCTTTGGCGGTCTCGATGCGAAGCCGTTGCAGGTAGTGCAGCGGCTTGTCGCCGGTGGCGGTCTGGAAGCGGCGCATGAAGTTGCGGATGCTCATGCCGTGCTCCCGCGCCACGTCCTCGAAGCGGAACTTGTCGGCGAAATGCTCTTCGAGCCAATGCTGGATCTGCAGGATGATCACGTCCTGGTGCAGCTTCTGACCGCCGAAACCGATGCGTCCCGGGGCGTAGCTGCGCTGCACTTCATAGAGAATGTCGCGAGCTACTGCCTGGGCCACGTTGGCGCCGCAGAAGCGCTCGATCAGGTAAATGTAGAGATCGCAGGCCGAGGTGGTACCGCCGGCGCAATACAGGTTGTCGGCGTCGGTCAGGTGCTTGTCCTGATTGAGATAGACCTGCGGGAAGCGCTCGGCGAAGGCGTTGAAGAAACGCCAGTAGGTGGTCGCTTCCTTGCCGTTGAGCAATCCGGCCTCGGCCAGCCAGAACACCCCGGTCGCCTCGCCGCACAGCACGGCGCCCCGGGCATGCTGTTCGCGCAGCCACGGCAGGATTTGTGGATAACGCTGGCACAGGGTATCGAAATCGTCCCAGAAGGCCGGAAGGATGATGACGTCGGCGTTTTCCAGGCCGCCGTCCACCGGCATGATCACGTCACTGAAGCTGTTCACCGGTTTGCCGTCGGGGCTGACCAGGCGGGTTTCGAACGCCGGAGTCAGGCCGTGGCCCAGTTGTTTGCCGTAACGCAGGCTGGCCAGATGGAAGAAATCCTTGGCTTGCATGAGGGTAGAAGCGAAAACCCGGTCGATCGCCAGGATGCTGACGCGCCGCAAGGGCGGGGAGACGTGCTTGGACATAATTCAACTTTTGTTTTTATAAGGGAAAGTGGTCACCAGACGGCTGGATCGTCTTATTTTTTGTCGGATGTGTCCAGTGTCCTGTATCGGAAGTGAGGCTTAGTCTCTGAAGGTCTGATCCGTCCAACAATAAAGAAAAGGTGCCGTATGATTCCCAGAACCTTGTTCAGCTCCGAGCACGAATTGTTCCGCGACAGCGTACGAACATTCCTCGAAAAAGAGGCCGTGCCGTTCCATGGGCAATGGGAAAAGCAAGGCTACATCGACCGCAAACTGTGGAACAAGGCGGGGGAGGCGGGGATGCTCTGTTCGCACTTGCCGGAGGAATACGGCGGGCTGGGGGCGGACTTTCTCTACAGTGCGGTGGTGATCGAGGAAGTCGGCCGGTTGGGCCTGACCGGCATTGGTTTCTCGCTGCATTCGGACATCGTTGCGCCGTACATCCTGCATTACGGCAGCGAGGCGCTGAAGCAGAAGTACCTGCCGAAACTGGTGTCCGGCGAGATGGTCACCGCGATCGCCATGACCGAGCCGGGCGCCGGTTCCGACCTGCAAGGGGTCAAGACCACGGCGGTACTGGATGGCGATGAGTATGTGATCAACGGTTCGAAAACTTTTATCACCAATGGCTTCCTGGCGGATCTGGTGATCGTCGTCGCCAAGACTGACCCCAAGGCCGGCGCCAAAGGCACCAGCCTGTTTCTGGTGGAGGCGAACACCCCGGGCTTCGACAAGGGCAAGCGCCTGGAGAAGGTCGGAATGAAGGCGCAGGACACGTCGGAATTGTTCTTCCAGGACGTGCGCGTACCGAAGGAAAACCTCTTGGGTCAGGCCGGGGCTGGGTTTGCCTATTTGATGCAGGAACTGCCGCAGGAACGTTTGACCGTGGCGATTGGCGGTCTGGCTTCAGCCGAGGCGGCGCTGCAATGGACGCTGGATTACACCCGTGAGCGCAAGGCGTTCGGCAAGTCGATTGCCGACTTCCAGAATACCCGCTTCAAACTGGCGGAAATGGCCACCGAGATTCAGATCGGCCGAGTGTTCGTCGACCGCTGCCTGGAGCTGCACCTGCAAGGCAAGCTCGACGTGCCGACAGCGGCGATGGCCAAGTATTGGGGGACCGATCTGCAATGCAAGGTGCTCGATGAGTGCGTGCAACTGCATGGTGGCTACGGTTTCATGTGGGAATACCCGGTGGCCCGGGCCTGGGCGGATGCGCGGGTGCAGCGGATCTATGCCGGGACCAATGAAATCATGAAGGAGATCATTGCGCGGTCGCTGTAATGCAGTGTGATCGTTCCCACGCAGACGGTTCGCCGCCTCGACGTGGGAACGATCATCGTCTTGGATCAAGGCGCCGGGTTCGGATGATCCTTGTGAATAGCTTCGATCCCTTCCAGCACTTCCCTCGACAGTTTCAGCTCGTAGCTGGCGATGTTGCTGTCCAGTTGCTCCAACGTCGTCGCGCCGATGATGTTGCTGGTGACGAACGGTTGCTGATTCACAAACGCCAGGGCCATTTGCGCCGGATCCAGACCGTGTTCCCGAGCCAGTGCCACATAACGGCTGCACGCCGCTTCCGATTGCGGGTTGAAATAGCGGCTGAAGCGGCTGTAGAGGCTCAGGCGGCCTTTCGGCGGACGCGCCCCACCTTCGTACTTGCCCGACAGGAAACCGAACGCCAGCGGCGAATAGGCGAGCAGGCCGCACTGTTCACGGATGGCGATTTCTGCCAGGCCGATCTCAAAACTGCGGTTGAGCAGGTTGTACGGGTTCTGGATCGACACTGCGCGCGGCCAGCCCCGCGCTTCGGCCAGGGCGAGAAAACGCATGGTGCCCCACGGCGTTTCGTTGGAAAGACCGATGTGGCGGATCTTGCCGGCCTTCACTTGCTCATCGAGCGCCTCAAGGGTGTCTTCGAGCGGCGTCAGGTTGGCTTCGGTCTGGTGCTTGTAGCCCAGTTGTCCGAAAAAGTTGGTGCTGCGCTCCGGCCAGTGCAATTGATACAGATCGATGTAGTCGGTTTGCAGGCGCTGGAGGCTGGCGTCCACGGCTTCGGTGATGTGCTGGCGATTGTGGCGCAGGTTCCTGTCGCGGATGTAGTCGATGGTGTTGCCGGGGCCGGCGATCTTGCTGGCGAGGATCCAGTCGGCGCGGTCGCCGCGGCTCTTGAAGTAATTGCCGATGTAGCGCTCGGTGGTGGCGTAGGTTTCGGCTTTCGGTGGCACCGGGTACATCTCGGCGGTGTCGAGGAAATTGATCCCGGCCTCTTTTGCCCGTTCGATCTGGGCGAAGGCTTCAGCTTCAGTGTTTTGCTCGCCCCAGGTCATGGTGCCGAGGCAGATTGCACTTACGTTCAGGTCGGTACGGCCTAGCTGGCGATAGTCCATCGGGTGCTCCTTGGGCAAAACAAGCATAAAAGCAGGTTGAAATTTTTTTCGCAATCTGCATAATTGCCGACCTCTTTCTGCAGTGGAAGTGATGCCCCGCCGCCGAAGAATCTTGCCGTTGAACGGACGCGCCGACCCGAGCCCCCGAAAGCGTCTGTATCCGGCTGCCTTTGACTTGTCAAAGTACGCACTATTCAGTAAGATCCGCCGTCTTATTTACAGGCGGCCCCTGAGGCTATAAAGAATGAAAACTTTTACTGCTAAACCGGAAACAGTAAAGCGCGACTGGTTTGTCGTCGACGCTGCTGGTCAGACCCTGGGTCGTCTGGCCACCGAAATCGCGAGCCGTCTGCGTGGCAAGCACAAGCCTGAGTACACTCCTCACGTTGACACCGGCGACTACATCGTCGTAATCAACGCTGAGCAGATCCGTGTTACCGGCGCTAAAACCACTGACAAAATGTACTACTCCCACTCCGGTTTCCCGGGCGGCATCAAGTCGATCAACTTTGAAAAGCTGATCGCCAAGGCCCCTGAGCGCGTGATCGAGACCGCGGTTAAAGGCATGCTGCCTAAAAACCCACTGGGTCGCGACATGTACCGTAAGCTGAAAGTCTATGCGGGCGCTGCACACCCTCATACTGCTCAGCAGCCCCAAGAACTGAAGATTTAACGGAATAGTTCATTATGTCGGCGACTCAAAATTACGGCACTGGCCGTCGCAAGACCGCAACCGCACGCGTTTTCCTGCGTCCGGGTACTGGTAACATCTCCATCAACAACCGCTCCCTGGACACGTTCTTCGGTCGCGAAACTGCCCGCATGGTAGTTCGTCAGCCGCTGGAACTGACTGAGACTGTCGAGAAGTTCGACATCTACGTCACCGTCATCGGTGGTGGTGTAAGTGGTCAGGCTGGCGCAATCCGCCACGGCATCACTCGCGCTCTGATGGACTACGACGAAACCCTGCGTGGCGCTCTGCGCAAAGCTGGCTTCGTTACTCGCGACGCACGTGAAGTTGAACGTAAGAAAGTTGGTCTGCGTAAAGCGCGTAAGCGTCCGCAGTACTCGAAGCGTTAATTTCGCTTCCACGTTCAAAAAGAACGCCCGATTCCTCACGGAACCGGGCGTTTTTTTATGCGTGCGATTTCTTGAATAATTGCGCTGTGACAACTTGCCACATTCGTAGACCCCCTATACTACAAGGCTTGAGGGCCAGCCCTCCGGGTAATTACCTTGTCAGAATTGGGGGTTTTCATTACCATTCGGCAAAATTTTTATAAGTACATAGTTTCAATTTAGTAGACGCCTGATTTAACAGGCCACAAAGCTGATGGGAGAGGACTGAATGAGCAATGACGGCGTGAATGCAGGCCGGCGTCGCTTCTTGGTAGCAGCCACATCCGTGGTGGGTGCTGCAGGAGCGGTGGGGGCTGCGGTCCCGTTCGTGGGGTCATGGTTTCCCAGTGCCAAGGCGAAGGCTGCCGGAGCACCGGTGAAAGTGAATGTCAGCAAAATCGAGCCAGGACAGCAGATGATTGCTGAATGGCGAGGCCAGCCGGTGTTCATTGTCCGCCGTACCGAGGAAATCCTGGGGAATCTCAAAAAGATCGAAGGCCAACTCTCCGATCCGACCTCCAAAAACTCCACGCAACCCACTTATGTCGACCCTGAAGTGCGCTCGATCAAGCCGGAAATCCTGCTGCTGATCGGGATCTGCACTCACCTGGGTTGCTCACCGACCTTCCGTCCCGAAGTGGCACCCGCGGATCTGGGCAAAGACTGGGTAGGCGGTTATTTCTGCCCTTGCCACGGTTCCCACTACGATCTGGCTGGCCGCGTCTACAAGTCGCAACCTGCGCCTTTGAACCTGCCAGTACCCCCGCATTCCTATGAGACCGATGACCTGATTGTCATTGGCGTCGATACGGAGAAAGCGTGATGAGCAAGTTCATGGATTGGGTTGATGCACGCTTCCCCGCCACCAAAATGTGGGAAGACCATCTCAGCAAGTATTACGCTCCAAAAAACTTCAACTTCTTCTATTTCTTCGGCTCGCTGGCGCTGCTCGTTCTGGTCAACCAGATCGTCACCGGCGTCTGGCTGACCATGAGCTACACCCCGTCGGCGGAAGAAGCGTTCGCTTCCGTCGAATACATCATGCGCGACGTCGAGTACGGTTCGATCCTGCGCCTGCTGCACTCCACCGGCGCTTCGGCGTTCTTCATCGTGGTCTATCTGCACATGTTCCGTGGCCTGCTCTACGGTTCGTACCAGAAACCGCGCGAGCTGGTGTGGGTCTTCGGGATGCTGATTTATCTGGCGCTGATGGCTGAAGCCTTCATGGGTTACCTGCTGCCGTGGGGCCAGATGTCCTACTGGGGTGCCCAGGTGATCATCTCGCTGTTCGGCGCGATTCCGGTCATCGGCAACGACCTGACCCAGTGGATCCGTGGTGACTACCTGATTTCCGGGATCACCCTGAACCGCTTCTTCGCCCTGCACGTGGTCGCGCTGCCGATCGTGATTCTCGGTCTGGTGGTGCTGCACATCCTGGCGCTGCACGAAGTCGGTTCGAACAACCCTGACGGCGTGGACATCAAGAAGCACAAAGATGAAAACGGTATCCCGCTGGACGGCATTGCCTTCCACCCGTACTACACCGTGAAAGATATCGTCGGCGTCGTGGTGTTCCTGTTCATCTTCTGCTTCATTGTGTTCTTCTTCCCGGAAATGGGCGGTTACTTCCTCGAAAAGCCTAACTTCGAGCAAGCCAACCCGTTCAAGACCCCTGAGCACATTGCACCGGTCTGGTACTTCACACCGTTCTACGCAATCTTGCGGGCGGTCCCTGACAAGCTCATGGGCGTTATCGCCATGGGGGCGGCCATTGCGGTGCTGTTCGTCCTGCCATGGCTGGACCGCAGCCCGGTCAAGTCGATGCGCTACAAAGGCTGGATGAGCAAGATCTGGCTGGTGGTGTTCTGCATTTCGTTCGTGATCCTCGGCATTCTGGGCGTTCTGGCCCCGACGCCAGGCCGTACGCTGCTGTCGCAGGTCTGCACCTTCCTGTACTTCGCCTACTTCATTCTGATGCCGTTCTACACCAGGCTCGAGAAGACCAAACCGGTTCCGGAAAGGGTGACTGGCTGATGAAAAAGTTATTTTTTGCTCTGATTTTTGCTGCTCTGCCAGTGCTGTCTTTCGCGGCTGAACACGGTGGTCCGGAACTGGAAAAGGTCGACATCGACGTTTCCGACAAGGCTGCCCTGCAGGATGGCGCGCGTACCTTCGCCAACTATTGCATGGGTTGCCACAGTGCCAAGTTTCAGCGTTACGAGCGTGTCGCCGATGACCTCGGTGTTCCGCACGAGCTGATGCTGGAAAAACTGGTGTTCACCGGCGCCAAGATCGGCGATCACATGAACATCGGTATGCAGCCGGCCGACGCCAAGACCTGGTTCGGCGCAGCGCCGCCGGACCTGACGCTGGTGGCTCGTGTTCGCGGCACCGACTGGCTCTACGGTTACCTCAAGTCGTTCTACGAAGATCCTGCACGTCCATGGGGCGTGAACAACAAGGTCTTCCCGAACGTCGGCATGCCTAACGTGCTGGTCGGCCTGCAAGGTCGTCAGGTCGTAGGTTGCAAACAGGTACAGATCGTCGAAGACGGCAAGAAGCAATATGACCCGCTGACCGGTACGCCTTTGACTCATGAAGCGTGCGATCAGTTGACCATCGTGCCGAAAACCGGAACCCTCAACGAAGAGCAGTTCGATGAGAAGGTCAAGAATCTGGTAACCTTCCTGGCTTACTCGGCTAACCCGGTTAAGCTGCAACATCAGCGCATCGGTACTTACGTCTTGTTGTACTTGGCGTTCTTCTTTGTGTTCGCCTACCTGCTCAAGCGTGAATACTGGAAAGACGTGCACTGATAACGCTTCAAGCAATTGCTGTTAATCGCGCGCGCCCAAGGGCGCCTCTGAAAACGCAACGCCTGGTTCACCAGCCGTTGCGGGAGGCGCCCTCTGGGCGCGCGCGTTTTTCCGGCTCCGACTATTTCAACAAGCGAGGAGGATCGCCATGGGCGTGACCAATCGGTTGGCCTGTTACTCCGACCCCGCCGACCACTATTCCCACCGAGTGCGCATCGTGCTTGCAGAGAAGGGTGTCAGCGCCGAAATCATTTTTGTGGAGGCTGGTCGTCAGCCGCCTAAACTGATTGAAGTGAACCCTTACGGCAGTCTGCCCACGCTGGTCGATCGTGACCTGGCGTTGTGGGAGTCGACCGTGGTGATGGAGTATCTGGATGAGCGTTACCCGCATCCACCGTTGATGCCTGTGTACCCGGTGGCGCGTGCCAACAGCCGTCTGCTGATTCATCGTATTCAGCGCGACTGGTGTGGTCTGGTGGATCTGATTCTGGATTCGCGCACCAAGGAAGCGGCTCGTGCCGTGGCGCGCAAGGAATTGCGCGAAAGCCTGACGGGCGTGTCGCCGCTGTTTGCCGACAAGCCGTTTTTCCTCAGTGAGGAACAAAGTCTGGTGGATTGCTGCCTATTGCCAATACTCTGGCGTTTGCCGATTCTGGGTATAGAACTGCCGCGGCCGGCCAAGCCGCTGCTTGATTATATGGAGCGTCAGTTTGCGCGTGAGGCATTCCAGGCGAGTCTGTCTGGTGTCGAACGCGACATGCGCTAAGGCTTAAGGAGCCGCTATGAACTCCAGTCGACCTTATCTGGTCCGCGCGCTCTACGAGTGGATTGTAGATAACGATTGCACCCCGCACATGCTGGTCAATTCCGAGTACCCGGCGGTGCAGGTGCCACAGGGATTTGCCAGCGACGGGCAGATTGTCCTGAACATTTCGCCAAGTGCCGTGCGGCATTTGCACATGGACAACGACGTTGTGACCTTCGAAGGTCGCTTCGGCGGCGTCCCGCATAGTCTGTACGTGCCGATTGCTGCAATCCTGGGCATCTACGCCCGGGAAAACGGTCAGGGCATGGTGTTCGATCTCGAGTCGCCGATGGATGACGAGGACGAGATCGAGCAGGACGACGATGTTCCGCCACCGGACAGCGAGCCGCCGCGCCCAAGCGGCCGGCCAAGCCTGAAAGTGGTGAAGTAATAAAAAAGGCGATCCGGTTGGATCGCCTTTTTTGTGCCAGTGGGAGCGAGCCTGCTCGCGATAGCGCTTTCGTAAGCGCCACCGAGGGCAAGTCGTTCTCAGTCGATGTACTCGAACAGCTTCACAATCTTCTGCACACCGGAAACGCCCTGCACCAGATTGGTCGCCTGGGCGGCTTCCTGTTTGGTCAGCAGTCCCAGCAAGTAGACAATGCCGTTCTCGGTCACGACCTTGATCCGCGAGCCGGGAATGCTGGCGTCGGTGAGCATCTGGGTCTTGATCTTGGTGGTCAGCCAGGCATCGTTCTGGCGGGCCAGCAGGGAGGAGGGCTGCAACACTTGCAGTTCGTTATGGACCTTTTTCACGCGCTGAACGTTGGCGGCGGCCTGTTCGGCCTTCTCCTTGAGGTCCGCGCGCGGGGTCTGGCCGGCCAGCAGCACAACGCCGTTGAAGCTGGTGACGACGATGTGCGAGTCGTTGTCCAGGGCCGGATCGGCCTTGGCCACGTTAACGCCGACTTTGGTTTCGATCAGCGAGTCATCGATCTTGCTGCCGAAAGTGCGGGTGCCGCGGTCGTCTTCGATCGGCGCTTCACGGCTGGCATTCACCACAGAGGTGCAGCCGCTGATGCCGAGGCACAGGGTCAAGGCCAGAAGGCCAAGGCGATTAGGGGTCATTCTTCACTCCCGAACAGTTGGCTGTCGATCAGATCGCAAAGGCAATGGATCGCCAGCAAGTGGACTTCCTGAATACGTGCGGTGACGTTGGCCGGTACGCGAATCTCGACGTCTTCAGGCAGCAGCAGTGAAGCCATGCCGCCGCCATCGCGTCCGGTCAATGCTACGACAATCATTTCGCGATCATGTGCGGCCTGGATCGCCTGAATAATGTTCGCCGAGTTGCCGCTGGTCGAAATCGCCAGCAGCACGTCACCCGGCTGGCCGAGTGCGCGGATCTGCTTGGAGAACACTTCGTTGTAGCTGTAATCGTTGGCAATCGAGGTGATGGTCGAACTGTCGGTGGTCAGTGCGATGGCTGGCAGGCTAGGACGCTCACGCTCGAAGCGGTTGAGCAGTTCCGAGGAGAAGTGCTGGGCATCGCCGGCCGAGCCGCCGTTGCCGCACGAGAGCATTTTGCCCTCGTTGAGCAGGGCGTTGACCATCACCTGGCTGGCTTGCTCGATGTGCGGTGCAAGTACGTCCATCGCCTGTTGCTTGGTGTCGATGCTGGCCTGGAAAAGCTGGCGAATTCGGGATTGCATGTCCATCTGTGTGACCTTAATTAGCGCGGCTGTCCGGCACGTGAATGTGCAGCCCGCAAAGCAAAGAGCAAAAGTGTTGAGTGAAAGTGTCCGGGTCGGAGCAGGCGGTCAACTGTCGAACGCATTCTGCAACCAGTTCAGCTGACCGTGGCGGCTGTCGATGGCCACCACGTCGAAGCGGCAGGGGGAATTGGCCCAACGCGACTCGCGCTGAAGAAAATACTGTGCGGCGAAAATCAGTTTCTGCCGTTTGCGCTCATCGATGCTGTCGAGTGCGCCACCCCATTGAGTGTTCTTTCGGTAACGGACTTCGACGAATACTACTGTATCGCCATCAAGCATGACCAGATCAAGCTCACCGCGTTTGCATAACCAGTTCTGCGCCAGCAGGCGCAGACCCTGGTGTTGCAGATGCTCGAGCGCCTGGCGCTCGGCATCCTTGCCGCTTTGCAGGTGTGACCTGTCGGGCATCAGCGTGAAGTGTCCGGCAGGCGCTGAATCTGACCGCTGACGAACTGCGCCCATGGCAACTGACGCACAACGCGCTGGGACTGGGTCATGCCCAGGCTGCCCGACTGACCTTCGATACGGCTGTCCGGCAGTGCCTTGAGCTGATCCAGTCGTGGCGCCAGGCGGTAGGCGTCGACGCCCATCGCGTACAGGCGGCCCAGGCTGCCGGCGGCTTGTGGCCATTGCGCGGTGACCTGCTGGCGCAGCGGATCGCTGGTTTCCAGCAGCCACGGGGTTTCGCAGAAGCGCACGCCGTTCATGTCGTTGTACTGGTTCACGTCGCCGCTGGCGCTGAACACGTGGGAGGTCGCGTAGACCGGCACGTCACCGGCGTACTGGAAGTTCAGGGTAGGCTTGATCTGCTGCGCCTGCTGCGGAGTGGCGGCAAGGAAGATGAATTCGATGTCCTGGCGACGCGAAGGCTGGGCGGCAACGTTGGTGCCGGCAGCATTCTGCAGGCTCTTGGCGCGAGCTTCGCTTTGACGCAGCTGGAACATGTCGGCGATCTGCTGGGCCAGTTGCACTGGCTGATCGACGCGTTCGGTGGCGACGATGCTGCCGCCGTTGGCTTGCCAGTCCTGGCTGAAGGCGCGCAGGACGCGGTCGCCCCATTCGCCTTTCGGCACCATGATGGCGGCGCGGTGCAGGCCGTCGGCACGGGCGCGGCGGGAGACTTCGCGGGCTTCGTCTTCAGCGGCCAGGCCGAACTGGAACAGCTGCGCCGGGCCTTGGTCACCTTCGCTGTAGTTCAGAGCGAGGGTGGTGATCGGCAGTTGCGGGCGAGTGCTCAGCTGTTTGACCAGCGGCTTCTCCAGCGGGCCGACGACCAGTTGCACGCCATCGGCCTGGGCCTTGCGGTAGAACTCGTCGAGGTTGGTCAGTTTCGAGCTGTCATAGAATTCGATGGCCGGTGGTTTCTGGCCGGCTTGCTGAGCCTGATAGTGCGCGGCCATGAAGCCGTCACGCAGGGCCTTGCCGACCGAGGCCAGTTGGCCGTCCTGTGGCAACAGCAGGGCAATCTTGCTCAGAGGCTGGCTGGCCAGCTCCTTGAGTTTGGTCAGGGGCAGCGGCAGGTTGATTGCAGCTGGGTGTTTCGGATGCTGGTTGCGCCAGTTGTCGATGGCGGCTTGCTGTTGCTCCAGGGTGCCGGCGGTTTTCACTGCCAGAGCCAGGCTCATCCAGCCGCCAAGGTCATCGGTGGTGTTCGCTTGCAGTTGATCGGCCGGCAGCGACGCAATCAGGGTCCAGATCGCTTCGTGGTTCTTGCTGGCGGCTTCGCCTTCCAGCATCGGCGCGATGAAGATGCGTTCGCGGGCGGCCGCCAGGGTCTGGCCATCGGCTTCAAGGGCGCGGGCGTGAACGGTGCCGGCGCGAACTTGCAGCGGTACGGACATTTCGCTCAGGCGTTGCAGGCTTGGGTGGCTCAGGGCGGTCAGCGCGGCTTTCGGATGATTACGGGTCATGGCCAGCTCAGCAGACAGGGTGCTGGCGAATGCCTGCTGGCCAGGCTGGAGTTGTTCCATCGGCACTTGTTGCAGGATTTGCGCGGACTGTCCGGCATTGCCTTGGCGGTACGCCATGTCTGCCGCACTCAGGCGCAGCAGCGCAGCCTTATCCGGCGATTTGGCCTGGGCAGCCTGTTCGAGCAGTTGCTCGATAGTGGCATCCGGGGTCCGTGGAAGTTCGCCAAGGCTGGAGGAAGGGGAGCTGGCGCAAGCCGCCAGCAAGGCAGCGAGGCAGAGGGCAGTGAACAGCCGCAGGCAAGCGATCATGTAAGTGTTCCTGATACTCGATCAAATTAGCGTCGAATTGTACCCAAGCACTGGCCGGGGCGCGATGTTACTGGCGTGAAACCGTCAATTTAGCTGATACAAAGAGTGCGCAGCCTCACAATGGTGCGACAAACCGTGTCCGACCCGGACGCATCGTCCGGCGCACGACGCGCTACAATGGCGGCTTTTACCGATCATGAGGTGTGCGCTTTGACTGCTCCAGGTCCTTTGAATTCCGCTGCGGGCTCGCTTTATGTGGTGGCGACGCCCATCGGCAACCTGGATGACATCAGCGCCCGGGCGTTGAAGATCCTGCGCGAGGTGGCGCTGATCGCCGCCGAAGATACGCGCCACTCCCAACGCCTGATGCAGCACTTCGGCATTACCACGCCGCTGGCAGCCTGTCATGAGCACAATGAGCGGGACGAAGGCAGTCGTTTCATCACCCGTCTTCTGGCAGGAGACAACGTCGCGCTGATTTCCGATGCCGGTACGCCGCTGATTTCCGATCCCGGTTATCACCTGGTGCGTCAGGCGCGTGCTGCGGGGATCAATGTGGTGCCGGTGCCAGGTGCGTGCGCATTGATCGCGGCGTTGTCGGCTGCCGGTCTGCCGTCCGACCGTTTTATCTTCGAAGGCTTTTTGCCGGCCAAGGCCGTGGGGCGCAAAGCGCGCCTGGAAGCGATCAAGGAAGAACCGCGCACGCTGATTTTCTACGAGGCACCGCATCGCATTCTTGAATGCCTGCAGGATATGGAGGCGGTGTTCGGCGCTGATCGTCCTGCATTGCTCGCTCGTGAGATCACCAAGACTTTTGAAACCCTCAAGGGATTGCCGTTGAGCGAGTTGCGGGCGTTCGTCGAGGCGGACAGTAATCAGCAGCGCGGCGAATGCGTTGTGGTAGTGGCGGGCTGGACCGCGCCGGAATCCGAAGACGCCGTCAGCAGCGAGGCGATGCGCATCCTCAATCTGTTGCTGGAAGAGATGCCGCTCAAGCGTGCGGCGGCCTTGGCGGCGCAAATCACCGGTGAGCGCAAAAACGTGCTGTACCAGGTGGCGCTGGATCAGCAAAAAGACGCGTAACCCGTCGCGCAGACCGGTTTGCGGGCTATTAGCGCTTGTTCTTCGGCCGCTCTGCCGTTAACCTGCGCGGCGGAGAGTCGATCGGACAGTCGCTGCCCTCTATGAAAATTAGGGGGGGGAGGAAAGTCCGGGCTCCATAGGGCGAAGTGCCAGGTAATGCCTGGGAGGCGTGAGCCTACGGAAAGTGCCACAGAAAATAACCGCCTAAGCGCTTCGGCGCCGGTAAGGGTGAAAAGGTGCGGTAAGAGCGCACCGCACGTCTGGCAACAGTTCGTGGCTAGGTAAACCCCACTTGGAGCAAGACCAAATAGGGTCCCAAGGCGTGGCCCGCGCTGGGACCGGGTAGGTTGCTAAAGATGTCCAGTGATGGCCATCGTAGACGAATGACTGTTCAAGACAGAACCCGGCTTACAGATCGACTCTCCACCTTTTTCTTTTCCCTGCTTGAATTAAAGGCGACAGGGCTGTTTATTATCAGCAGGCCTGCGCTGGAAACCTGGCAGCGGCAAACGCAGTAATAGCCATTTCCCACCTTGCTTCAATCAACAGCAGAAGCGCTTTTGTAATACCGAAAAAATCTTACTCTTAACAAATTACTTTAACTTTCGAGCGCAGCTTTCAGTGCTGCTTCAAGTTATTGGATAAAAGCATCCGCCAGATTCTCGTTGCTCCTCCTTTTATGCTCCTAAATCTCCGTTCTGTAAGGGTTTTCCTTTAATCCGCGCCTTGACGGTGTGGTGGGCGCATTCCTATAGTGTGCGCAAGTGGCGGAAAGTGGCATGAAGTGGGTTTTTTGAGCTCAAAACGATAAAAATTGGAGAAACGCAGACGTGTTTCGCGGAGCTAACGCTATCAGTCTCGATGCAAAGGGCCGTCTCGCCATGCCGAGCCGGTACCGTGACGAGCTCGATTCGCGCAGCTCCGGCCAGTTGATCGTGACCATTGATGCCGTTGATCCATGTTTGTGTGTCTACCCGCTCGATGAGTGGGAAATTATTGAAACCAAGTTGCGCGCGCTTCCTTCGCTTCGCGAAGAGAACCGTCGTCTGCAACGTTTATTGATTGGTAATGCCGTTGACCTCGAGCTCGACGGCAGTGGTCGTTTCCTGGTGCCGCCGCGCCTGCGCGAATACGCGAAGCTCGACAAGCGCGCGATGCTGGTGGGCCAACTGAACAAGTTCCAACTGTGGGACGAAGATGCCTGGAACGCGGTTTCTGCCGCTGACCTGGCTGCCATACAACAACCGGGCGCCATGCCTGACGAACTGCGTGATCTGATCCTGTGACTATTGATAGCGGCTTTAACCACATCACCGTACTGCTTGACGAAGCCGTCGAGGCTCTCGCCGTACGTCCTGATGGCTGCTATCTGGACGGCACGTTCGGTCGCGGCGGGCACAGCCGGTTGATCCTGAGCAAGCTCGGGCCGGATGGTCGGCTCATCGGATTCGACAAGGATCCTCAAGCGA
This sequence comes from Pseudomonas sp. B40(2017), assembly GCF_002112855.1. Taxonomy (NCBI): domain Bacteria; kingdom Pseudomonadati; phylum Pseudomonadota; class Gammaproteobacteria; order Pseudomonadales; family Pseudomonadaceae; genus Pseudomonas; species Pseudomonas sp. B40(2017). Next base: position 28,206 of record NZ_NEIT01000012.1, on the reverse strand, counting down.
TTGCCACCGGGCAAACGCTAGCGGCCGAAGACGGCCGCTTTGTCGTTGTGCAGCGCAGCTTTGCCGAGCTCGGTTCGGTGGTTGCCGAACAGGGTCTGGCCGGCAAAGTCAGCGGCATTCTGCTGGATCTGGGCGTGTCTTCGCCGCAGCTCGATGATGCCGAGCGCGGCTTCAGCTTCCTCAACGACGGTCCGCTGGACATGCGCATGGATCCGTCCCGTGGCATCAGCGCCGCCGAGTTCGTCAACACCGCGCCCGTGGAAGAAATCGCCCGTGTGTTCAAGGAATACGGCGAAGAACGCTTCTCTGGTCGCATGGCCCGTGCCGTGGCCGAACGTCGTGACATCACGCCGTTCGAGCGCACCGCCGATCTGGCCGAAGTGCTGAAAGTCGCCAACCCGGCGTGGGAAAAGGGCAAGAACCCGGCAACTCGCGCTTTCCAGGGCCTGCGCATTCACGTCAACAACGAACTGGGCGATCTGGAAGCGGGTCTTGAAGCCGCGCTCGAATGCCTGGAAGTGGGCGGTCGTCTGGTCGTGATCAGCTTCCACTCGCTGGAAGACCGTATCGTCAAACTGTTCATGCGCAAGCTGGTGAAAGGCGAAGCCGACAACCTGCCGCGCAACCTGCCGGTTCGCCACGTTGCGTTCGAACCGAAAATCAAAGTCCATGGCAAAGCGCAGACGGCCTCCGACGCCGAACTCAAAGCCAACCCACGTTCCCGAAGCGCCGTCATGCGCGTCGCGGAGAAGCTGCGGTGAGCAAGCTTTTCGCCAAGCCACTGCCCGGCGGCAGCTTTTTCATGCTGCTGTTGTTCATCGGCGTGCTCGTGTCGGCCATCGGCGTGTCTTACAGCGCTCACTGGAACCGGCAGTTGCTCAACACCCTGTACAACGAACTGAGCGTGCGCGACAAGGCGCAGGCCGAATGGGGGCGCCTGATCCTGGAGCAAAGCACCTGGACCGCCCACAGCCGGATCGAAGTACTGGCCACCGAACAACTGAAGATGCACATCCCCGGCGCGGCTGACGTGAAGATGGTGGCGCCATGATGAAACTCGAGGGGGCTCTTTTCCCGTGGCGCTTCCGTCTGATGGTGGCACTGCTCGGCGTGATGGTCGCGGCGATCTGCTGGCGCATCATCGACCTGCAAGTGGTTGACCGTGACTTCCTCAAAGGCCAGGGCGACGCGCGCAGTCTTCGGCACATTCCGATTCCGGCTCACCGTGGTCTGATCACCGACCGTAACGGCGAGCCGCTGGCCGTGAGTACCCCGGTGACCACGCTGTGGGCCAACGCCAAGGAAATGCAGACCGCCAAAGAGAAGTGGCCGGCACTGGCCGCCGCGCTGGGGCAGGATCCTAAAGCCTTGGCCGAACGCCTCGAAGCCCAGGCCAACAAGGAATTCATTTATCTGGTGCGCGGGTTGACCCCCGAGCAGGGCCAGGCCGTGCTCGACCTGAAAGTGCCGGGCGTCTACGGCATCGAAGAGTTCCGCCGGTTCTACCCGGCCGGTGAAGTCACCGCGCACATGGTCGGGTTCACCGACATCGATGACCACGGTCGTGAAGGTGTCGAACTGGCCTACGACGAATGGCTGGCCGGCGTACCCGGCAAGCGGCAAGTCATCAAGGATCGGCGTGGACGGCTGATCAAGGATGTCCAGGTCACCAAAAACGCCAAGGCCGGCAAGCCCTTGGCGTTGTCGATTGACCTGCGCCTGCAATACCTGGCCAACCGCGAACTGCGCAACGCGATCATTGAGAACGGTGCGAAAGCCGGCAGTCTGGTGATCATGGACGTGAAGACCGGCGAGATTCTCGCCATGGTCAACCAGCCGACCTACAACCCGAACAACCGTCGCAACCTGCAGCCGGCGATGATGCGTAACCGCGCGATGATCGATGTGTTCGAACCCGGTTCGACCATGAAGGCGATCTCGATGAGCGCCGCGATCGAAACCGGCCGCTGGAAACCGAGCGACACCGTCGAGGTGTATCCGGGCTCCCTGCAGATCGGCAAATACACGATCAAGGACGTATCGAAGACCGAAGGTCCGGTGCTCGACCTGACCGGCATTCTGATCAATTCCAGTAACGTCGGCATGAGTAAGGTCGCGTTCGATATCGGCGGCGAAACCATTTTCCGCCTCGCACAGAAAGTTGGCCTCGGCCAGGACACCGGCCTCGGCTTCCCGGGCGAACGTGTCGGCAACCTGCCGAACTACCGCGAGTGGCGCAAGGCCGAGACCGCGACGCTGTCCTACGGCTACGGCATCTCGGTGACCGCGATCCAGTTGGTGCACGCGTTCTCGGCGCTGGCCAATAACGGGCGTCTGGCACCACTGACCCTGATCAAAACCGACAAAGCGCCGCAGACCACCCAGGTGCTGCCGGAAGCCGTCGCCAAAACCATGCAAGGCATGCTGCAACAAGTGATCGAAGCCCCGCGCGGCGTGTTCCGTGCGCAGGTGCCGGCGTATCACGTGGGCGGCAAGTCCGGTACCGCGCGTAAGACATCGGTTGGCACCAAGGGCTATGCCGAAAACTCTTACCGCTCGCTGTTCGCCGGTTTCGGCCCGATGAGCGATCCACGTTATGCAATCGTCGTGGTGATCGATGAACCGACCAAGGCCGGTTACTTCGGTGGTCTGGTCTCGGCGCCGGTGTTCAGCCGCGTGATGTCGGGCACCCTGCGCCTGATGAACGTTACCCCGGACAACCTGCCGACCACACAACAGGCCAACGCCACCCCGGTCGTTCCGCTGAAAGCCAATGGAGGGCGCGGCTGATGTCTCTGAGTCTGAACAAGATTTTCCCCCACGCCGGCCATGATCTGTTGATCCGTGAACTGGCGCTCGACAGTCGCAATGTACGCGCGGGTGATCTGTTCCTCGCGGTGCCGGGCGGCAAGTTCGACGGGCGTGCGCACATCGCCGACGCCTTGCAGCGCGGTGCTGCTGCCGTGGCCTATGAAGTGGAAGGCGCAACGGTGCTGCCGATCACCGAAGTGCCGCTGATTCCGGTCAAGGGGCTGGCGGCGCAACTGTCGGACATCGCCGGGCGTTTTTACGGTGAGCCGAGTCATCACCTGAACCTGATCGGCGTGACCGGCACCAACGGCAAGACCAGCGTGACCCAGTTGGTGGCGCAGGCGCTGGACTTGCTCGGCCAGCATTGCGGCATCGTCGGCACCCTCGGCTCCGGTTTCCACGGTTCGCTGCAAAGCGGCCTGCACACCACGCCGAATCCGATTGCCATGCAAGCGACCTTGGGCGACCTGAAAAAGGCCGGCGCCAAAGCCGTGGCCATGGAAGTCTCGTCCCACGGTCTGGATCAAGGCCGGGTTACCGCGCTGGCATTCGATGTGGCAGTGATGACCAACCTGTCCCGTGATCACCTCGATTACCACGGCACCATGGAAGCGTACGCCGAGGCCAAGGCCCGGCTGTTCGCCTGGAATGACCTGAAGTGCCGCGTGGTCAACCTCGACGACGATTTCGGCCGGCAACTGGCCGCTGAAAAACGTGAGTCACGTTTGATCACTTACAGCCTGCTCGACAGCAGCGCCTATCTCTATGTGCGTGAAGCGCAGTTCGACGACGAAGGCGTGCGTGCCACACTGGTCACGCCGCAGGGCGAACACCATTTGCGCAGCACGCTGCTCGGCCGTTTCAACCTGAGCAACGTACTGGCCGCCGTCGGTGCATTGCTCGGTCTCGATTACGCCCTCGACGAAATTCTCAAGGTGCTGCCAAAGCTCGAAGGCCCGGCCGGTCGCATGCAGCGTCTCGGCGGCGGCACTCAGCCACTGGTGGTGGTCGATTACGCCCACACTCCGGATGCCCTGGAAAAAGTGCTGACCGCACTGCGCCCGCATGTCAAAGGCCAATTGCTGTGTCTGTTCGGCTGCGGCGGTGATCGCGATCGCGGCAAGCGTCCGTTGATGGCTGAAGTGGTCGAGCGTCTGGCCGACCGCGTGCTGGTCACCGATGACAATCCGCGCACCGAAGACCCGGCGGTGATTTTCGATGATATCCGCGCCGGCTTCACGGCTGTGGACAAGGTGACGTTCGTGGCCGGTCGTGGCCAGGCCATCGCGCAACTGATTGCCGGCGCTTCGGCGGATGACGTGATCGTTCTGGCCGGCAAAGGTCACGAGGACTATCAGGAAATCAACGGCGAGCGCCATGCATTCTCTGATCTGGTCGAGGCGGATCACGCCCTGACCGCGTGGGAGGTGGCCCATGCTTAAGGCCCTGAAACTCAGCGAGCTGACCAGCGCGCTCGACGCCCGCCTGATCAGCGCCGACGCCAGTTTTGACGGCGTGAGCATCGACAGCCGCGCGATCAAGGCTGGCCAACTGTTTATCGCCCTGACCGGCCCGCGTTTCGACGGTCATGACTATCTGAATGAAGTCGCCGCCAAAGGCGCCGTTGCTGCATTGGTCGAGCGCGAAGTCGCCGACAGCACGCTGCCGCAATTGCTGGTCAAGGACACTCGCCAGGCGCTCGGCCAGCTGGGTGCCTTGAACCGTGCCGCGTTCACCAAACCGGTCGCTGCGGTTACCGGCTCCAGTGGCAAGACCACGGTCAAGGAAATGCTCGCAAGCATCCTGCGCACACGCGGTCCGGTGCTGGCGACCCGTGGCAACCTGAATAACGATCTGGGTGCGCCGCTGACCCTGCTCGAACTCGCCCCGGAACAAAGCGCGGCGGTGATCGAACTGGGCGCCTCGCGTCTGGGTGAAATCGCCTACACCGTAGGGCTGACCAAGCCGCACGTAGCGATCCTCAACAACGCCGGGACCGCCCACGTCGGTGAGTTCGGCGGGCCGGAGAAAATCGTCGAAGCCAAGGGCGAGATCATCGACGGGCTGGCGGCCGATGGCGTCGCCGTGCTGAACCTCGATGACAAGGCGTTTGGTATCTGGAAGACCCGCGCCGGCGCGCGCAAGGTGCTGACGTTTGCCCTGAGCAACACTCAGGCGGATTTTTACGCCAGCGACCTGGCCACCGATGCCCGTGGTTGCCCGGCGTTCAACCTTCACACTCCTGAAGGTGTGGAACGGGTTCAACTGAACCTGCTCGGCACCCACAACGTCGCCAACGCCATGGCCGCCGCCGCTGCCGCTCACGCCCTGGGCGTGTCGCTGTTCGGCATTGCCACCGGGCTTGGCGCGGTACAACCGGTCAAGGGTCGCACCGTCGCGCAACTGGCGAAAAACGGCATGCGCGTGATCGATGACACTTACAACGCGAACCCCACCTCGATGTGCGCGGCCGTTGATATACTCGCCGGCTTTTCCGGTCGCACCGTTCTGGTGCTCGGGGATATCGGCGAGTTGGGCGACTGGGCGGAGCAGGGGCACCGCGACGTGGGCGAATACGCCCGGGGCAAGGTTTCCGCGCTTTACGCTGTCGGGCCGAACATGGTCCACGCCGTGAACGCATTCGGTAACGAGGCGCAGCACTTCGGCACACAAGCCGAACTGATCCAGGCCCTCGGCGCCGAGCAGGACACAAACACCACCATTTTGATCAAGGGTTCGCGCAGCGCAGCGATGGAAAACATCGTTGCGGCCCTGTGCGGGTCCAGTCTGGAGAAACATTAATGCTGCTGCTGCTAGCGGAGTATCTGCAACAGTTCTACAAAGGCTTCGCGGTCTTCCAGTACCTGACCCTGCGCGGGATCCTCGGTGTGCTGACCGCGCTGGTCTTGTCGCTGTGCTACGGCCCGTGGATGATCCGCACCCTGCAGAACCGTCAGATCGGCCAGTCCGTTCGTAACGACGGCCCGCAATCGCACCTGTCCAAATCCGGTACGCCGACCATGGGCGGTGCGCTGATTCTGTCTTCGATCGGAGTCAGCACTCTGCTGTGGGCTGACCTGAGCAACCGCTACGTGTGGGTCGTGCTGCTGGTGACCCTGCTGTTCGGCGCCATCGGCTGGGTCGACGACTACCGCAAGGTGATCGAGAAGAACTCCCGTGGCCTGCCGAGCCGCTGGAAATATTTCTGGCAGTCGGTGTTCGGCCTCGGTGCGGCGATCTTCCTTTATATGACGGCCAGCACACCGGTGGAAACCACCCTGATCCTGCCGATGCTCAAGGACTACAGCATTCCGCTGGGCGCGGGTTTCATCGTGCTGACGTACTTTGTGATCGTCGGTTCGAGCAACGCGGTCAACCTCACCGACGGCCTCGACGGCCTGGCGATCATGCCGACAGTGATGGTGGGCGGTGGCCTGGGCATCTTCTGCTACCTGTCGGGTAACGTGAAATTTGCTGAGTACCTGCTGATCCCTTACGTACCTGGCGCAGGCGAGCTGATCGTGTTCTGCGGCGCGCTGATCGGTGCCGGCCTGGGCTTCCTGTGGTTCAACACCTACCCGGCGCAAGTCTTCATGGGTGACGTTGGCGCACTGGCGCTGGGCGCGGCCCTGGGCACCATCGCGGTGATCGTCCGTCAGGAAATCGTCCTGTTCATCATGGGCGGCGTGTTCGTGATGGAAACCCTGTCAGTCGTCATTCAGGTTGCGTCCTTTAAGCTGACCGGTCGCCGTGTGTTCCGCATGGCGCCGATTCACCACCACTTTGAACTCAAGGGCTGGCCCGAGCCGCGCGTGATCGTCCGTTTCTGGATCATCACCGTGATTCTCGTGCTGATCGGCCTTGCCACCCTGAAGCTGAGGTAGAACGAGTGTCTCTGATCGCTTCTGACCACTTCCGCATCGTTGTCGGCCTCGGCAAGAGCGGCATGTCCCTGGTTCGCTTCCTGGCGAACCGGGGCGTGGCGTTTGCCGTGGCCGACACGCGGGAAAATCCACCGGAACTGGCCACGCTCCAGCGTGACTATCCGCACGTGGAAGTGCGTTGTGGCGAGCTGGACGTCGAATTCCTGTGCCGTGCCGACGAGCTCTACGTGAGCCCCGGCCTGGCGCTGGCGACCCCGGCCCTGCAAGCCGCCGCGGCCCGTGGCGTGAAGCTGTCCGGCGACATCGAGCTGTTCGCGCGCAACGCGAAGGCGCCGATCGTGGCCATCAGCGGTTCCAACGCGAAAAGCACCGTCACCACCCTGGTCGGCGAGATGGCGGCTGCGGCCGGCAAGCGCGTGGCCGTGGGCGGCAACCTCGGTACGCCGGCGCTGGATCTGCTCAGCGATGACGTCGAGCTGTACGTGATGGAGCTGTCGAGCTTCCAGCTGGAAACCACCGACCAGCTCAACGCCGAAGTGGCGACCGTGCTCAACATCAGCGAAGACCACATGGATCGCTACAGCGGTCTGCCGGCCTACCACCTGGCCAAGCACCGGATCTTCCGGGGTGCGAAGCAGTTCGTGGTCAACCGCCAGGACGCCTTGACCCGTCCGCTGATGGGCGAGGGCCAGCCGTGCTGGACCTTCGGCCTGACCAAACCCGATTTCAAGGCATTTGGCCTGCGCGAAGAGAATGGCGAGAAATACCTGGCCTTCGAATTCCAGAACCTGATGCCGGTGCGCGAACTGAAGATTCGCGGCGCCCACAACCAGTCCAACGCCCTGGCGGCGCTGGCGCTCGGCCACGCGGTCGGGCTGCCGTTCGACGCCATGCTGGCGGCGCTGCGCACCTTCGCCGGTCTCGAACACCGTTGCCAGTGGGTACGTGATCTGGACGGCGTCGGTTACTACAACGATTCCAAGGCCACCAACGTCGGCGCTGCGCTGGCCGCCATCGAAGGTCTGGGTGCGGACATCGACGGCAAGGTCGTGCTGATCGCCGGTGGCGACGGCAAGGGTGCCGACTTCAAGGACCTGCGCGATCCGGTGGCGGCCCATTGTCGCGCCGTGATCCTGATGGGTCGCGACTCCGACAAGATCGGCGAAGCGATCGGCGATGCCGTGCCGCTGATTCGCGCGACCACGCTGGTCGACGCGGTCGCCCAATGCCGCGCCGCCGCCCAGCCGGGTGACGTGGTGCTGCTGTCGCCGGCCTGCGCCAGTTTCGACATGTTCAAGAACTACGAAGACCGTGGTCACCAGTTCGTCCGCGCCGTGGAGGATCTGGCATGAGCTTGAGAAACATCATCAAGCCATATCCGTCGCCGCTGATTACCGGACGCGGAATCGACCTCGACTTCCCGATGCTCGCCGGTTGCCTGGCGCTGCTCGGTCTGGGCCTGATCATGATCGCCTCGGCATCGACAGAAGTCGGCGCGGCGCAGTCGGGCAGTGCTCTCTATTACATGACTCGTCACCTGATCTACGTGGTGCTGGGCCTCGGTGCCTGCATCGTCACCATGATGATCCCGATCGCCACCTGGCAGCGCCTCGGCTGGATGATGCTGATCGGTGCGTTCGGTCTGCTGGTGATGGTGATCATCCCGGGGATCGGCCGTGAGGTGAACGGTTCGATGCGCTGGATCGGTTTCAGCTTCTTCAACGTACAGCCGTCCGAGATCGCCAAGGTGTTCGTGGTGATCTACCTCGCCGGTTACCTGGTGCGTCGCCAGAAAGAGGTGCGCGAGAGCTGGATGGGCTTCTTCAAGCCATTCATCGTGCTGCTGCCGATGGCGGGCTTGCTGCTGATGGAGCCGGACTTCGGTGCCACCGTCGTGATGATGGGCGCTGCGGCGGCGATGCTGTTCCTCGGCGGGGTCGGGCTGTTCCGGTTCTCGCTCATGGTGGTGCTGGCCGTTGGTGCGGTGGTGTTGCTGATTCAGATGCAGCCGTACCGGATGGCGCGTCTGACCAACTTCGCCGACCCGTGGGCCGACCAGTTCGGCGCCGGTTATCAATTGTCGCAAGCCTTGATCGCGTTCGGTCGCGGTGAATGGCTGGGTGTTGGTCTTGGCAACAGCGTGCAGAAACAGTTCTACCTGCCGGAAGCGCACACCGACTTCGTGTTCTCGGTTCTCGCCGAAGAGCTCGGCGCCGTGGGCTCGCTGTGCACCGTGGCGCTGTTCGTGTTCGTGTGTATTCGCGGGATGTACATCGGTCTGTGGGCCGAGAAGGCCAAACAGTTTTTTGCCGCTTATGTTGCCTACGGCCTGTCGTTCCTGTGGATCGGCCAGTTCCTGATCAACATCGGCGTGAACGTCGGCCTGTTGCCGACCAAGGGCCTGACCTTGCCGTTCCTCAGTTATGGCGGCAGTTCCCTGGTGATCTGCTGCGCCTGCCTTGGCCTGTTGCTGAGGATCGAGTGGGAGAGCCGGACCCACCTGGGCAGTGAAGAGATGGAATTCCATGAGAGCGACTTCGCCGAGGAGCCGAACCATGGGCGCTAACGTATTGATCATGGCCGGCGGTACCGGTGGCCACGTGTTCCCGGCGCTGGCCTGTGCCCGCGAATTCCAGGCGCGCGGCTACACCGTGCACTGGCTCGGGACGCCGCGCGGGATCGAGAACGATCTGGTACCGGCGGCAGGTATTGAACTGCACCGCATCAACGCCACTGGCCTGCGTGGCAAGGGCAAGCTGTCGCTGCTCAAGGCGCCGTTCATGCTGCTGAAATCGGTATGGCAGGCGCGGGCGATCATTCGCCGCTTGCGGCCGGTGTGCGTGGTCGGATTCGGCGGCTATGTGACCGGCCCCGGTGGTCTTGCCGCCAAACTGGCCGGCGTGCCGGTGATCGTTCATGAGCAGAACGCCGTGGCCGGCACCGCCAATCGGTTGCTGGTGCCGTTCGCCGCCCGGGTGTGTGAAGCGTTCCCCGACACCTTTACCCTGTCGGACAGCCGCCGTACTACCGGTAACCCGGTGCGCAGCGAGCTGTTCCTCGAAACACCGCGCCCGGCCCTGGCCGGACGCAAGGCGCGTTTGCTGATCCTGGGCGGAAGCCTGGGCGCAGAACCGTTGAACAAGTTGCTGCCTGAAGCCCTGGCACAAGTCGCTGCCGACTTGCGTCCGGAAGTGTTTCATCAGGCCGGCAGAAACCACGATGAAGTGACTGCAGAGCGCTACCGCGCCGCCGGCGTGGACGCGCAGGTGCAGCCGTTCATCAAAGACATGGCCCAGGCCTATGGCTGGGCTGACCTGGTGGTGTGCCGCGCCGGCGCATTGACCATCAGCGAACTGGCCGCCGCCGGTCTGCCCTCGATGCTGGTGCCCTTGCCCCACGCGATCGACGATCACCAGACCCGCAACGCCGATTATTTGGCCCGCGAAGGCGCTGCCTTCCTGATGCCGCAAAGAACGACTGGTGCCGCGGACCTTGCCGCGCGCCTGACAGAGGTCTTGATGCAACCGCAACGACTCGAACAAATGGCCCAAGCGGCCCGCCGTCTGGCGAAACCCGAAGCCACCCGCAGCGTGGTCGATACCTGTCTGGAGGTGGCCCATGGTTGAGAATCAGAAAGCCATGCCGCAACCGGAAATGCGCCGCATCCGTCGCATCCACTTCGTCGGCATCGGCGGCGTGGGTATGTGCGGTATTGCTGAAGTGCTGCTGAACCTGGGCTATGAAGTGTCCGGTTCCGACCTGAAAGCTTCGCCGGTGACCGAGCGCCTGGAATCCTTCGGTGCGCAGATCTTCATCGGCCACCGTGCCGAGAACGCCGCTGCCGCCGATGTGCTGGTGGTGTCGAGCGCCGTCAACACCTCCAACCCGGAAGTCGCGACTGCGCTGGAACGCCGCATCCCGGTGGTGCCGCGTGCCGAAATGCTCGCCGAGCTGATGCGCTACCGCCACGGCATCGCCGTCGCCGGTACCCACGGCAAGACCACCACCACCAGCCTGATCGCTTCGGTGTTCGCCGCCGGTGGTCTGGATCCGACCTTCGTCATTGGTGGCCGTCTGAACGCTGCGGGCACCAATGCCCAGCTCGGCACCAGCCGTTACCTGATCGCCGAGGCCGACGAAAGCGACGCCAGCTTCCTGCACCTGCAACCGCTGGTGGCCGTGGTCACCAACATCGACGCCGACCACATGGCGACCTACGACGGTGACTTCAACAAACTGAAGAAAACTTTCGTCGAGTTCCTGCACAACCTGCCGTTCTACGGTCTGGCGGTGATGTGTCTGGACGATCCGGTGGTGCGTGAAATCCTGCCGCTGGTCAAGCGTCCGACCGTGACCTATGGCTTCAGCGAAGACGCCGACGTGCGCGCGATCAATGTTCGTCAGCAGGGCATGCAGACCTTCTTTACCGTGCTGCGCCCTGATCGCGAGCCGCTGGATGTGTCCGTGAACATGCCGGGCAACCACAATGTGCTCAATTCCCTGGCGACCATCTGCATCGCCACCGACGAAGGCGTCAGCGATGAAGCCATCGTCCAGGGCCTGTCCGGGTTCCAGGGGGTCGGCCGACGCTTCCAGGTCTACGGCGAACTGCCGGTGGACGGCGGCAACGTGATGCTGGTCGACGACTACGGTCACCACCCGACCGAGGTCGCAGCAGTCATCAAAGCCGTGCGTGGTGGCTGGCCGGAGCGCCGTCTGGTGATGGTCTACCAGCCGCACCGTTACAGCCGCACCCGTGATCTGTACGACGATTTCGTCAATGTACTGGCCGACGCCAACGTGCTGCTGCTGATGGAAGTCTATCCGGCTGGCGAAGAGCCGATTCCGGGCGCCGACAGCCGCAAGCTGTGCAACAGCATCCGCCAGCGCGGTCAGCTCGACCCGATTTACATCGAGCGCGGCGTCGATCTGGCGCCGCTGGTCAAGCCGCTGCTGCGTGCCGGCGACATTCTGCTGTGCCAGGGCGCCGGTGACATCGGCGGCCTCGCACCGAAACTGTTGAAAAGCGAGTTGTTCGCCGGTGCCGTGGCGGCATCGGTCGAGGGGAAGTTGAAATGACTGCTGCCTACGCCAACCTGTTCTCCACCATCGCCCCGAAGGACTTCGGCCGTGTGGCCGTGCTGTTCGGTGGCCTGAGTGCCGAGCGTGAAGTCTCGCTGAAGTCCGGCAATGCCGTGCTCAGTGCGCTGCAAAGCGCGGGTGTGGACGCGTTCGGCATCGATGTCGGCGCCGATATCCTGCAGCGCCTGCTGAGCGAGAAGATCGACCGCGCGTTCATCATCCTCCACGGTCGCGGCGGTGAAGACGGCAGCATGCAGGGCCTGCTCGAGGTGGCCGGCATTCCGTACACCGGCAGCGGCATCCTGGCGTCCGCGCTGGCGATGGACAAACTGCGCACCAAGCAGGTCTGGCACACGCTCGGGATTCCGACGCCACGTCACGCCGTGCTGCGCAGCGAGGCCGATTGTATTTCGGCAGCGACGGAACTGGGCTTCCCTTTGATCGTCAAACCGGCGCATGAAGGTTCAAGTATCGGGATGGCCAAAGTGAGTTCCGCGTCCGAGTTGATCGACGCATGGAAAGCGGCCAGTACCTACGATTCGCAAGTGTTGGTCGAGCAATGGATCCACGGTCCCGAGTTCACCATCGCCACCCTGCGTGACCAGGTGTTGCCTCCTATCGCCCTGGGTACGCCGCACACGTTCTACGACTACGACGCCAAGTACATCGCCAACGATACCCAGTATCGGATTCCGTGCGGGCTCGATGCCGCCAAGGAAAAAGAACTCATGGACCTCACGGCGCAAGCCTGCGAGGCGCTGGGTATTGCCGGTTGGGGTCGGGCGGACGTGATGCAGGACGCCGACGGCAAGTTCTGGTTCCTGGAAGTCAACACCGCTCCCGGCATGACCGATCACAGCCTGGTACCGATGGCGGCGAAAGCGGCCGGTCTGGATTTCCAGCAACTGGTCCTGGCCATTCTGGCCGCCAGTGTCGATGCCGATGGCAAGAAAGAGGCGCGAGGTTAAGACCATGCAAGGCGCTCATCTCAGACATCAGCCACCCGCCCCCGGCCGCAAGCCGGTGCCGCGGGGTGCCAGCCGAATGGTGGCCAAAGAGCCGATGTCCGCGCGCCTGCCGAAAGCCAACTTTGGTTTCCTGAAAGGTCTGTTCTGGCCGGTGCTGCTGGTGGCTCTGGGGTTCGGCACTTACGAAGGCGCACAGCGTCTGCTGCCGTACGCCGACCGGCCAATCACCAAGATCGCGGTGCAGGGCGACCTGAGTTACATCAGTCAGCAAGCGGTGCAGCAGCGGATCGCCCCGTATGTGGCGTCGAGCTTCTTCACCATCGACCTGGCGAGCATGCGCACGGAGCTTGAGCAGATGCCGTGGATCGCCCACGCCGAAGTACGTCGGGTGTGGCCGGACCAGGTGGTGATCCGCCTCGAAGAGCAACTGCCGGTGGCCCGTTGGGGCGACGAGTCGTTGCTCAACAACCAGGGCCAGGCGTTCACGCCCAAGGAACTGGCGAACTACGAACACCTGCCGCAGCTGTTCGGTCCACAGCGGGCCCAGCAGCAAGTGATGCAGCAATACCAGGTGCTGAGCCAGATGCTCCGGCCATTGGGCTTCTCGATTGCGCGGCTCGAGCTGCGTGAACGTGGCAGCTGGTTCCTGACCACCGGTGCCGGCAGTTCCGGCCCCGGGATCGAGCTGCTGCTGGGACGCGGCAACCTGGTGGAAAAGATGCGCCGCTTCATTGCCATCTATGACAAGACGCTCAAAGAACAGATTACGAACATTGCGCGCATCGATCTGCGCTACGCCAACGGCCTCGCTGTTGGCTGGCGGGAACCAGTAGCGCCGACGACAGCCCAACCCGCTGTCGCAAAGAATTAAGAAGAGGCAGGACCCATGGCAAACGTGCAAAGCGGCAAAATGATCGTCGGTCTCGATATCGGCACCTCCAAGGTGGTGGCGCTGGTCGGCGAGGTTGCGGACGACGGCTCGCTGGAAATCGTCGGGATCGGCACTCATCCGTCCCGCGGCCTGAAGAAAGGCGTGGTGGTCAACATCGAGTCCACCGTGCAGTCGATCCAGCGCGCGATCGAGGAAGCCCAGTTGATGGCGGGCTGCCGCATTCACTCGGCATTCGTCGGCGTGGCGGGCAATCACATCCGCAGCCTGAATTCCCACGGGATCGTCGCAATTCGTGATCGCGAAGTCAGCTCGGCTGACCTGGAGCGCGTACTCGACGCCGCCCAGGCGGTGGCGATCCCGGCCGACCAGCGTGTGCTGCACACCCTGCCGCAGGATTACGTGATCGATAACCAGGAAGGCGTGCGCGAGCCGCTGGGCATGTCCGGCGTGCGTCTGGAAGCCAAGGTTCACGTGGTCACCTGCGCCGTCAACGCCGCACAGAACATTGAAAAATGCGTGCGTCGCTGCGGTCTGGAAATCGACGACATCATTCTCGAGCAACTGGCCTCGGCCTACTCGGTCCTGACCGACGACGAAAAAGAGCTGGGCGTGTGCCTGGTCGACATCGGCGGCGGCACCACCGACATCGCGATCTTCACCGAAGGCGCGATCCGCCACACGGCCGTGATCCCGATTGCGGGCGACCAGGTGACCAACGACATCGCCATGGCGTTGCGCACCCCGACCCAGTACGCCGAAGAGATCAAGATCCGCTACGCCTGCGCCTTGGCCAAACTGGCCGGCGCCGGCGAGACCATCAAGGTGCCGAGCGTCGGCGACCGTCCGCCGCGCGAACTGTCCCGTCAGGCCCTGGCCGAAGTGGTCGAGCCGCGATACGACGAACTGTTCACCCTGATCCAGGCCGAGCTGCGTCGCAGCGGCTACGAAGACCTGATCCCGGCCGGCATCGTGCTGACCGGTGGTACGTCGAAGATGGAAGGCGCCACTGAACTGGCGGAAGAAATCTTCCACATGCCGGTCCGCCTGGGCGTGCCCCACGGCGTGAAAGGTCTGGATGACGTGGTACGCAACCCGATTTATTCCACTGGCGTTGGCTTGTTGATGTACGGCCTGCAGAAGCAGTCCGACGGGATCTCGTTCTCGGGCATCGGCAGCCGCGACAGCTACAGCAACGATGAGCCGCAGGCGCCGTTGCTGGACCGTTTGAAGAAGTGGGTTCAAGGCAACTTCTAATGCTTTACCGCAGCACCGCAACAAACAGCAGTAGGCGAAAAAACTAGAGAATGTAAGGAGAGGGAAAATGTTCGAACTCGTAGACAACATCCCCGCAAGCCCGGTAATCAAAGTTATCGGTGTTGGCGGTGGCGGCGGCAACGCTGTCAATCACATGGTCAAGAGCAACATCGAAGGCGTGGAATTCATCTGCGCCAACACCGATGCTCAAGCGCTGAAAAACATCGGCGCGCGCACCATTCTGCAATTGGGTACCGGCGTGACCAAAGGCCTGGGCGCCGGCGCCAACCCGGAAGTCGGCCGTCAGGCTGCGCTGGAAGATCGCGAGCGCATCGCTGAAGTGCTGGCCGGCACCAACATGGTGTTCATCACCACCGGCATGGGCGGCGGTACCGGTACCGGTGCGGCGCCGATCATCGCCGAAGTGGCCAAGGAAATGGGCATCCTGACCGTTGCGGTCGTGACTCGTCCGTTCCCGTTCGAAGGTCGCAAGCGTATGCAGATCGCCGACGAAGGCATCCGCATGCTCTCGGAAAGCGTCGACTCGCTGATCACCATTCCGAACGAAAAACTGCTGACCATCCTCGGCAAGGACGCAAGCCTGCTGTCGGCTTTCGCCAAGGCTGACGATGTACTGGCCGGTGCCGTTCGCGGTATCTCCGACATCATCAAGCGTCCGGGCATGATCAACGTCGACTTCGCCGACGTACGTACCGTGATGAGCGAAATGGGCATGGCGATGATGGGCACTGGCTGCGCCAGCGGTCCGAACCGTGCACGTGAAGCCACTGAAGCGGCCATCCGCAACCCGCTGCTGGAAGACGTGAACCTGCAAGGCGCACGCGGCATCCTGGTGAACATCACTGCCGGTCCTGACCTGTCCCTGGGTGAGTACTCCGATGTGGGTTCGATCATCGAAGCCTTCGCTTCCGAGCACGCGATGGTCAAGGTCGGTACCGTTATCGATCCGGACATGCGCGACGAACTGCACGTGACCGTGGTTGCCACCGGTCTGGGCGCGAAAATCGAGAAGCCTGTGAAGGTCATCGACAACACCGTTCACACCTCGATGGCCGCTGCTCAGGTACAGCAACCGGCACCCGCTCGTCAGGAGCAGCCAGCGGTGAATTACCGTGACCTGGACCGTCCGACCGTCATGCGCAACCAGGCTCAGGCCGGTGCTGCGACTGCCGCGAAGATGAATCCGCAAGATGACCTGGACTACCTGGACATCCCGGCTTTCCTGCGTCGTCAGGCCGATTGATGAAATGTATCAGGGGTATTCAGGTGATTGGTGTTCAGCAAAGGCTCGGTCTGCTATCATCGCCAGCCTTTGTTGATACCAGTTCGCAATTTGCGCTGAAGCGGCCCATGCCATGATTAAACAACGCACACTGAAAAATATTATCCGTGCCACCGGTGTAGGTCTGCACTCCGGGGAGAAGGTTTACCTGACCCTCAAGCCTGCACCTGTCGATACCGGGATCGTCTTTCGTCGTGCCGATCTCGATCCGGTTGTCGAGATACCGGCTCGCGCGGCCAACGTCGGCGAGACAACCATGTCGACGACGCTGGTCAACGGTGACGTGAAGGTAGACACGGTGGAGCACTTGCTCTCGGCCATGGCTGGCCTGGGCATCGATAACGCCTACGTCGAGCTCTCCGCGTCTGAAGTCCCGATCATGGATGGCAGCGCAGGACCTTTCGTATTCCTGATTCAATCGGCTGGCCTGGAAGAACAGGACGCCGCCAAGAAATTCATCCGCATCCTGCGTGAAGTGACAGTGGAAGACGGCGACAAGCGCGCCACTTTCGTCCCTTTCGAAGGGTTCAAGGTGAGCTTCGAGATCGATTTCGATCACCCGGTTTTCCGGGACCGCACCCAAAGTGCAAGCGTGGATTTTTCCAGCACTTCGTTCGTAAAAGAAGTCAGCCGCGCCCGTACTTTCGGTTTCATGAGTGACATCGAGTACCTGCGCAAGCACAACCTCGCACTCGGCGGTAGCGTGGAAAACGCGATCGTGGTCGATGCCGATGGCGTACTGAACGAAGACGGCCTTCGCTACGAAGACGAATTCGTGAAGCACAAGATCCTCGATGCGATTGGCGACCTGTACCTGCTGGGCAACAGCCTGATTGGTGAGTTCAAGGGCTTCAAGTCCGGCCACGCACTGAACAACCAGCTGCTGCGCAAGTTGATTGAGCAGAAAGATGCCTGGGAAGTCGTGACGTTCGAAGACGCCAGCACTGCACCAATCTCTTACATGCGCCCGGTTGCGGCGGTGTAAGTAAAAAACCTCTCTAGTTTTTTGAAGGCCACCTTTGGGTGGCCTTTTTTTATGCCTGTTTTCAGGCGACGACGACCCGGTTTCGCCCACCTTCCTTGGCCTGATACAACGCCTTGTCCGCCGCGAACAACAGCTGCTCCAGACTGATTTCGCTCGTCGCCGTCCAGGTACTGATACCGACGCTCACGGTCATCGGTGACTGGTCTTGATTCAGGCTCGGCAATTGCTCCACCGCTGCACGAATGTGTTCGGCGATCTGCTGCGCCCCGGCACTGTCGGTTTCCGCGAGGATCACCGAAAACTCCTCACCGCCATACCGAGCCACCAGATCCGCCGGACGCCGCACATTGGCGGTGATCACCCTGGCCAGTTCACGCAACGCCTGATCTCCGGCCTGATGCCCGTGGCGGTCATTGAAGGCCTTGAAGTGGTCGGCGTCGATCATCAGCAATGAAAGCGGCTTGCCCGAGCGCTGGGCGCGGAACCACTCGTGGCGCAGTGACTGATCGAGCATCCGCCGGTTGGCGACGCCGGTCAGGGCATCAGTTGCGGCGAGTTGTGCCAGTTCATGTTCGGCCCGCTGACGCAGGCGCAGCTCCCGGGCCAGCAGCCAGGTCAGCCACAGCAGACCGGCACACAACACGCCGGTAGCGCCGCTGATCAGGATCGCCGTGCGTCGCCACGCGCCGAACACTTCCTCGCTGGACAGGGCAACGATTACCGTCAGCGGCAGATTGCCGACCCGCGAATAGGTGTACAGCCGTTGCTGATAATCCATGCTCGAAATGCTGTTGAAACTGCCATTGCCGTTGTTGTCGCGCAGAATCCGCACCACATTGGGCCGGGCGGCAAAGCTCTTGCCGATCGAGTCGCTCTGCAGATAAGGCTTCTGCGCCAGCAGGATGCCATCGTTGTTGATGATGTTGAGAGTGCTGTCGATGCCGATGTCGAGGCTGTTGAACAACTGATCGAAGTAATCGAGCTTCATCGACGCCACGGCCACGCCCAGAAACTCACCGGTGTCTGAAGAAATGCGCCGACTGAAACTGATCCGCCACTGGTTCGCGTCATCGCAGTCGCAGCGGGGTTTGAACGGACGGCTGATGAACATGCCGGTGTCGCGGTTGAAGGCGTGGGCGAGGAAGTAGTCACGGTCGGCGAAATTGCCCGGCAGCGGATCGACCCGCGAGGAGTCGGCAATCACCTCGCCATACTTGTCGAGCAACAGGATGTCGCCCTTGAAGCGCGCCGTGGTGGAGCGGTCGAACAACGCCAGATGGCGGATCTGCGGCGACACGTCTTTCAGGTCGTCACGCTGGGCGGCGGCGATCAGCCCTTGCAGCGTCAGGTCATACAGCTCGACGGTGCGCAGTACATCGGCGTCGATCAACTGGGCGATGGTGGTGGCGCCACGGGTGGCCGATTCCTGGGCGTTGGCGCGTTCACGGATCAGCAGGAACGTGACGATGCAGACAATCGCGATCACGCTCAGCAGGCTGCCTGAGATCAACAGCAGCTCGGAGCGTCCGGTCGTGCCGGGAACGGTAGGGGTGCGGCTCGCGATCATGGTCCGGTTTTCGGTTGGGGGTTCTTCTAAGCGTAGTTGTACCCGCTCGCTGCCACAGGCAAGAAAAAGGCCAGCGCGTCAGGCTGGCCTTTTATCGCAGTGCCGATCTTAGAAGACGTTGATCGGGTAGTCGATGATCACACGGTATTCATCGGTGTCCGTATCGATTGCGCCGTAACCGTTGCCGCCGCGGTTGGTCGCCCATTGCAGGCATACCGCCAGGTCTTTGGCCTGGCCGCTCTGCACCACGTATTTGAGGTCGATGTCGCGCTCCCAGTGTTTGGCGTTGCGGCCTTCGGCGCTGTACCACGAGGCGTAACCCTTGCTGTCCGGATCGGCCTTGGTCAGGTCCAGCGTACCGCGTGAGTAGGACAGCGACGAGGTCAGCCCCGGCAGGCCGACGCCGGCGAAGTCGTAGGCGTACTTGAGTTTCCACGAGCGCTCGTTCGGGCCGTTGAAGTCCGAGTACTGCTGCGAGTTGTCGAGGTAGACGCTGTCGCCCTGGCTGATGTAATCGAACGGCGTGTTGCCGTTGACCCGCTGATACGCGGCGGTAACGCTGTGGCTGCCGATGCCCACGGTGAAATGCAGGCTGTAGGTGTTGTTGTCGATGTTGCCCAGCAGCGCGTCGCCGGTGTCCTGGGTGTGATAGAAGTGCAGGCCCGGGTTGAGGGTCACCAGGTCATTCAGTGCCCAGGTGTAGTCGAGGTCGTAGTAGTACTGGTTCCAGATGTCCTTCAACTCGGAGGCATACAGGCTGCTGGTCAGGCCTTCGACGCCGCTCCAGGCCACGCCGGCCCAGTTCAGGTGCTGGCTCTTGTCGCCGTCGGCGAGGGTGCCGTAAGAGGTGCCGATACGTTTGTGCCCGCTCTGGTTGTAGGGTTTGGTAAAACTGGCCTGACCACCTTCGATCATCCAGCCGTCGAAGCTGTGATTGGTCAGGCTGAGGCCGCGAAAGGTCTGCGGCAGCATGCGCGTCTCGCCACCGGCGATCACCGGGTTGGCAAGGAACAGGTCGCCGGCCTTCAGTTCGGTATCGAACGCACGCATTTTCAGGGTGGCGCCCGCCGTGGAGAACGAGCCCGGCGCTTTGCCGCTGCCGTCACTGACCGGCAGGATGCTGGAGTTGTCCGTGCCACCACCGCCGTCAAGTTTCAGGCCGAGCATGGCGTGGGCGTCGATGCCGAAGCCGACCGTGCCTTCGGTGTAGCCCGACTCGAATTTGCCGAGAAACCCCTGGCCCCACTCGATGTTGTCGTCCGTCTGCTGCAGACGGTTGCGGTTCATGTAGTAGTTGCGGGCATTGAGGTTCAGGCTCGAGCCTTCGACGAAACCTTGCTGCTCGGCTTCGGCAGCGTGGGCGGCGGGGGCAATCGTTGCGGCAATTGCAATGAACAGCGGGGTGACGCGAACTGGGTAACGCACGTGCGGTAAAGCTCCTTGGGTCAACTGACACTTCAATGTCATGAGGTGCGGGATGTTTCCAGTTGTTAAAGACGTACCAGACAGCTTTCAGACCACAACGAAAAAAGGCCGCTGAAAATCAGCGGCCTGCAAGGACGACGGTTGAACGGGAAGAGCCAAACAACCGCGTCGAGGGAAACGTTGCGCAGTGCGCGACTCAGCTGTCTTTCTCGGAGGCTTGAGCCTGAGAATTTAAGGCCTGCGGGGCTTGCGTAGCGTCCTGAGCCTTGGCCATCACTTCTGCCTGATGCTGTTCGAATGCGTGAGCGCGAGCGGCGTTTTGCGCTACAAACGTCTGGGATTCTTCAGCCATCGCCATCGGCGACAGGATCAATGAGGACAAAACGAAAGCGCTGGCAATACCCATACTGTTGGACATCTTGAAAACCTTCTTGCTTGGCAAGTGCTGTTTGGTGCGGGCAAAGATAAGGTTGCCGGGCGTTGGGAAACAGCGTGATTTTCATAAATGACTGTTACAGCAAAAGCAAAAGTCACCCCCTCACCCCAACCCTCTCCCCCAAGGGGGCGAGGGGGAAAGGGAGCCGATTGGGGACTTTTCAGAATCTGAGTTCGACTGGATTTTTCAGGTCGGCGTAACTCGAAAGAACAACTCGGTCAGTCCCCTCTCCCTCCGGGAGAGGGTTAGGGTGAGGGGGCTTTTCAGACCGGGAGGTGGATTCCGAAAGTGTTCATCCCGCGATCACTGCGCACAAACACATCCCCGCCATGCATCAGCGCAATCGCCTTGACGATCGCCAGCCCCAGGCCATGGTTGTTGCCGCTGTTGCTGCGCGACGCATCGACCCGGTAGAAGCGCTCGAACAAGCGCGGCAAATGCTCGCTGGCAATCGGTGAGCCGGGGTTGGCCACGCCGATGCTGACCTGATGTTCCTCGACCGTGATCTGCACCTCGATCACCTGTCCCGGCGCGGTATGTTGCACTGCGTTGCTCAACAGATTGATCAAGGCCCGGCGCAGATGAGCAATCTCGATCTGCACCTGCGCATCGCCGCTTACCCGAACCTGGACCTGCGCATCCTCAAGGATGAAATCGAGGTATTCGAGAGTGGTCGCCACTTCATCGGCCAACGAAGTCGACGTCAGTTTGGTGGCCTTACTGCCCTGATCGGCGCTGGCCAGGAACAGCATGTCGTTGATGATCGAGCGCAGGCGTTCCAGCTCTTCGAGGTTGGATTGCAGCACTTCGAAATAATGCTCGGCCGAGCGTCCGCGAGTCAGGGCGACCTGGGTCTGGCCGATCAGGTTGGTCAGCGGCGAACGCAGCTCATGGGCCACATCGGCGTTGAAGGATTCGAGACGTGAATAGGCTTGTTCGACCCGCTCCAGCGTCGAGTTGAACGAGTCGACAAACTGCTCCAGCTCCGGCGGCAACGGCGACAGACGCAGGCGCCCGGCCCGCAACGGCGGCGCCAGACGCTGGGCTTCGTGGGACAGTTTGATCAGCGGTTTGAGGCCGATTCGCGCCACCCAGTAACCCAACGCCGAGGCCAGTAGCACGCCGATCACCGCCAGACTCACCAGCGCGATCAGCAACTGATGCTGGGTCTGGTGAAAGGTCTCGGTGTCGATGCCGATCATGAAGCGCAGCGGCGGGCGTTGATCCTTGGCCGGCAGTTCGGTGAGCAGCACTTTCAGCGGATAGGGATGGTCGGGCAGTTGCAGGTCGCGCATGCCCAGCGGGCCTTGGGCAAAGGCGCGGATCGAGACATCGGGCTCGCCGAATTCATAGCCCGGATTGCCGCTGACCACCCAGAACCGGATGCGCTTGTCTTCTTCGCCGAGCAGCTTGAGCTTGGCGTTGATCTTCACCCAGTGCTCGGGGGTGCCATAGCGGTTGAGCGCCGATTCGAGCACGCTGTAACGTGCATCCAGTTCCGCTTCCGGCAGCAGGCCCAGGCCTTTGTCCACTTGTTGATACAGCGCGCCGCCGATCAACAGGAACACCAGCAGCGCCACCAGCGTGAACATCCCGCTCAAGCGCAGCGCGATAGAGTTACTGGACACCACGGCTCTCCAGCACATAACCCATGCCGCGGATGGTGTGCAGCAGTTTCTCGTCGAACGGCCCGTCGAGCTTGGCGCGCAGGCGCTTGATCGCGACTTCGACCACGTTGGCGTCGCTGTCGAAATTGATGTCCCAGACCATTTCCGCAATCGCGGTTTTCGAGAGGATTTCGCCTTGGCGCCGAGCCAGCACGCTGAGCAGTGAAAACTCTTTCGCGGTCAGATCCAGCCGGTTGCCTGCGCGGGTGGCCTTGCGGCTGATCAGATCGATCCACAGGTCGGCGATGCTCACTTGCACCGGTTCGTGGCCGCCGCTGCGGCGGGTCAGCGCTTGCAGGCGCGCCACCAGTTCGAGGAAGGAAAACGGTTTGCCGAGGTAATCGTCGGCGCCGTCGCGCAGGCCGCGGATCCGGTCTTCGACCCGTTCGCGGGCGGTGAGCATGATCACCGGCGTCTGCTTGCGCGCACGCAATGCGCGCAATACGCCGAAGCCGTCGAGGCCCGGCAGCATCACGTCAAGGACGATCACCGCGTAGTCGCTTTCCAGTGCCAGGTGCAGGCCCTCGACGCCGTCGCGGGCCCGATCCACGGTGTAGCCCTGTTCCGTCAGGCCGCGGTGCAGGTAGTCCGCGGTTTTCTCTTCGTCTTCGATAATCAGAACGCGCATGACCCGCCTCAGTCTGTCGTTGCCAGCGCCGCGACGGGCGCAGGTTTGGGCTTGTGGAACAGCCGCTCGAGCCACAAGTATATGACCGGCGTGGTGAACAGCGTCAGCATCTGGCTGACCAGCAGGCCACCCACCACTGCGATCCCCAGCGGCTGGCGCAGTTCGGCGCCGGTGCCGTAGCCGAGCATCAGTGGCAGGGCGCCGAGCAGGGCGGCGAGGGTGGTCATGATGATTGGCCGGAACCGCGTGATACATGCCTCGAAAATCGCATCCTGCGGCGACAAGCCGCGATGACGCTGCGCTTCCAGGGCGAAGTCGATCATCAGGATGCCGTTCTTCTTCACGATACCGATCAGCAGCACCAGCCCGATCAACGCCATGATCGAAAAGTCCTGGCCACAGATCCACAGCATGATCACCGCACCCAGCCCCGCCGCCGGCAAGGTCGAAATGATCGTCAGCGGATGGACGAAGCTCTCGTAGAGCACGCCGAGAATGATGTACACCGCCACCAGCGCCGCGAGAATCAGCCACGGCTGACTTTTCAGCGAACTCTGGAACGCCTGGGCCGCACCCTGGAAGTTGCCGCTGATCGCGGTCGGCATGCCGATCTCGGCCTTGGCCTGATTGAGCAAAATCACCGCGTCGCCCAATGCCACGCCGGGCGCCAGGTTGAAGGACAGGTTGGCGGCCGGGAACATGCCGTCGTGGGCAATCGACAGTGGGCCGATGGTCGGCGCGTCGAATCGGGCCAGCGCCGACAGTGGCACCATTTCTCCGCTCAACGGTGAGCGCAGGTAGAAATAGTTGAGGCTTTCAGCCTTGCCGCGCTGTTGGGTGTCCAGTTCCAGGATCACGTTGTACTGGTTGACCTGGGTCTGGAACTCGTTGATCTGCCGCTGGCCGAAGGCGTCGTACAGCGCCTCGTCGACATCACTCGCCGTCAGGCCGAAACGCGCGGCGGCGCTGCGGTCGATGCTGATGTGGGTGATGCTGCCGCCCAGTTGCAGGTCGTTGGAAATGTCACGGAACGCCGGGATGCTGCGCAGTTTCTCGGTGAGTTTCTGGGTCCAGGTGGCGAGGGTCGGCCCGTCGTTGCTCTTGAGCACGTATTGATATTGCGCACGGCTCGGGCCGGAGCTGAGGTTGATGTCCTGGCCGGCGCGCAGGTAAAGCACGATGCCGGGGACTTTCATCAGTTGCGGACGAATGCGATCGATGAACTGGCTGGCGGAAACATCGCGGTCACCGCGTTTTTTCAGGGCGATCCAGAAGCGGCCGTTGGCGATGGTCTGGTTGCTGCCGGACACGCCCACCGAGTGGGAGAACGCCTGCACGGCCGGGTCGGCGGCGACGATTTCGGCCATCGCCAGGTGTTTTTTCACCATGTCGCTGTAGGAAATATCGGCGGCGGCTTCGGTGGTGCCGAGGACGAAACCGGTGTCCTGCACCGGGAAGAAACCCTTGGGGATAAACACGTAGCCGCCAATCGCCAGTGCGACGGAAATGCCGAACACGCCGATCATCAATTTCTGGTGAGCGAGGGCGCGGCGCAGGCCTTTTTCGTACCAGCCGAGCAGGCGTTCGCTGAAGCCCGGTTTGTCATGGGCGTGATGCACCGGTTTGCGCATGAACAGCGCCGCCAGCGTCGGCGCCAACGTCAGCGATACCACCACGGAAATCATGATGGTCGAGGTGGCCGTCAGGGCGAATTCCTTGAACAAGCGCCCGACCACGCCGCCCATGAACAGCAGCGGAATGAACGCCGCCACCAGCGAGAAACTGATCGAGACCACGGTAAAACCGATCTCGCCGGCGCCCTTGATCGCGGCATCGCGCATGCTGTCGCCGGCCTCCAGATGACGGTGGATGTTTTCCACCACCACGATGGCATCGTCGACCACGAAGCCCACGGCCACCACAATGGCGACGAGGGTCAGGTTGTTCAGGCTGAAACCGAACAAATACATCAAGGCGAAACTGGCCGTCAGCGACACGCCGAGCACCGCCGAGACAATCATCGTCGCCGACAACTGGCGCAGGAACAGCGCCATGACCGCCACCACCAGCAGGATCGCGATCAGCAGGGTGATTTCCACCTCATGCAGCGAGGCGCGGATGGTCTGGGTGCGGTCGATCAGGGTTTTGACCTGCACCGAGGCCGGCAGCATGGCTTCGAGGCCGGGCAGGGCGGCTTGAATCCGGTCGACGGTTTCGACGATGTTGGCGCCGGGCTGGCGCGAGATCACCAGATTGACCCCCGGTCGATCGCCGGCCCAGGCCTGCACGTAGGCATCTTCCGAACCGTTGACGACTTTGGCGACATCCTTGAGGTGAACCGGGGCACCGTCCTTGTAGGAAACGATGAGCTGGCTGTATTCCTCGGGGTGGAACAACTGGTCGTTGGTCGACAACGTGGAAATGCTCGATTCGCCGTACAGCGCGCCCTTGGCGAGGTTGAGGCTGGTCTGCTGGATCGCTACACGAATGTCGGCGAGGGTCAGGCCGATGGCCGCCAGTTTGTCGGCCGAGGCCTGTACGCGAATCGCCGGACGTTGCTGACCGGTGATGTTGATCTGGCCTACACCGTCGATCTGACTGATCTGACGCGCAAGCAGGGTTTCCACCAGGTCGCTGAGTTCAGTGCCGGGCATTTGCGTGGAGCTGACGCTGAGGATCAGCACCGGGCTGTCGGCCGGGTTGACCTTCTTCCAGGTCGGCAGGGTCGGCATGTCTTTCGGCAGTTTGCCGGCGGCGGTGTTGATCGCGGCCTGCACTTCCTGGGCGGCGGTGTCGATGCTCTTGTCGAGGGTGAATTGCAGGGTCAGCAACGTGGAGCCCAGCGCACTGCTGGAGGTCATCTGGGTCATGCCGGGGATGGCGCTGAATTGCACCTCCAGCGGCGTGGCCACGGACGAAGCCATGGTGTCCGGGCTGGCGCCGGGCAACTGTGCTGAGACTTGAATCGTAGGAAATTCCGCTTCCGGCAGCGGGGCAATCGGCAGGCGCGGGAAGGCAATCAACCCGACCAGTACCAGCGCGATGGTCAGCAGAATCGTCGCCACCGGGTGATCGATGCACCAGGTCGAAACGCCTTTGTGCTGCTTCATGGCTTGGGCTCCGCTTGCACCACCTGCGGCGGTT
This sequence comes from Pseudomonas sp. B40(2017), assembly GCF_002112855.1. Lineage (NCBI taxonomy): Bacteria > Pseudomonadati > Pseudomonadota > Gammaproteobacteria > Pseudomonadales > Pseudomonadaceae > Pseudomonas > Pseudomonas sp. B40(2017). The sequence goes on along the minus strand of NZ_NEIT01000012.1, from coordinate 2,160 downwards.
CGCTCATGACCTGCACGGTCGAACCGGGCTTGAGCCGCGACTGGCCGTCACTGACCAATACGTCGCCGGGTTTCACGCCCTTGATGATGTCCTGGCCGCTGCCCTGATAAACCATTTGCACCTGCACCGCTTCAACCTTGTCGCCGTTGACCCGGTACACGAAGTGTTGATCGAGGCCGCGTTGTACGACGGTGGGCGGGACCACCAGCGCGTCTTTATCCAGCGCTGTCTGAATCTTTACCGTCACCAGCAGGCCCGGCCAGAGTTTCTGGTTGGGATTGTCGAACTCGGCCTTGGCGCGGATGGTGCCGGTGTTGGCGTTGATCTGGTTGTCGATCAGGGTCAGGTGACCTTCGCCCAGCAGGTTGCCGGTTTCGCCGTCGGTGTCGGCGCCGATGTAGGCCTTGACCTGCGCGCGCTGCGGGTCGCTGATCAGGCCTTGCAGGGTCGGCAGCATTTGCTGGGGCAGGGAGAACTCAACGGCGATCGGGTCGATCTGGGTCACGGTGAACAGACCCTGGGTGTCGGTCATGCGCAGGAAGTTGCCTTCGTCGACCGTGCGAATCCCGACGCGACCGGTGACCGGGGAACGAATCTGGGTGTAGGAAAGTTGTACCTGTGCCGCGTCAATCGAGGCCTGGTTGCCTTGGGCGGTGGCCTTGAGCTGGTTGACCAGTGCCTGTTGCTGGTCGTAGGTCTGCTTGGACACGCCGTCGTCGACGCTGAGCAGTTTGTAGCGTTTGAGGTTGACCAACGCGACTTGCAGTTGCGCCTGGCTTTCGCCAAGTTGCGCCCGGGCCTGGTCGAGGCTGGCGCGGATCGAGCGGTCGTCGATGGTGGCGAGCAGGTCGCCCTGTTTCACCAGTTGGCCCTCTTTGACCAAAAGCTTGGTGAGGATGCCGTCGATCTGTGGGCGCACCACGACGCTGTGCAGTGAGAGGACCGAGCCGATGCCGCTGGTGTAGCGGGGGACGTCTTTTTCGCTGACGGCGACGACCCTGACCGGGATGGCGGTGGGGGCTGCCAGTTTGGCCGGGGCGGGTTTGTATGCGTACCACAGACCTGCGGCTGCGAGGGCGATCAACAGGGTGGCGAGCAGGGCTTTTTTCTTCTGGATTTGCATGCTTGTGGGGCGCCAGGGGGACGTGGTTTGGGCAGGTTTTGTCTTTATAAACTTGTTTGGGGGTCAGGAGGGTGACGGCTAGCTGACGGCGCTGTCAGTTTCGGGCTTTGACTTGGCGGCCTTTGGGCCGGCCATGCTGTTTTGGGTTTGGGTGAATATCCGTTTCTTCGGGTGTTGCGGCTGGCGGTTCCGCTCTTACAGCGGGTCACTTTGGCAAACGCCGGAATGCCGGCCCAGCCCAAAGTAACCAAAGGGCTTGGCCCCTGCGTTCGGCGCCTCGCTGTGGCTCGGCGTTCCTTCGTTCCGGGATTCATCCGGGGGCATCGCCTACGGTTTGCTTCGCTGCACCTCCTCTCGATGCATGCGGCTGCGCCGCACGGTCGCTGCGCTCCCACCCCCGGATAAATCCCTCCACTCAGCCTTCCGATGGGGCCGGCACGTCAAAAGCGGTACTCGAGCTAACGCTCATCGTGTTGAGTGGTGAAGGGCGTGCGGTCGGCTTTTGGTTTTTGTTGGGTTTGCTCACCTCGGCCCCTTCTCGAGGGAGTGGAGGACAACACAGGAGCTTTTCAAAAGCTGAATTCACCTCGGTCTTTCACGTCGGCGTACCTCCTCCAAACACCTCGGTCAGTCCCCTCTCCCTCTGGGAGAGGGCTAGGGTGAGGGGAGCTTTTGAGGTTGTTTAAATCTCAACAACTACACCGGATCCTTCCCACAATGTTTTCAGGTTGTCCGTCGGAAGCACGCTCTCTAGTCTTTGGCTGTCGCTGCCAATTCAGCGAACAGGCGTGGAAACCTGATTTCAAGTAGTTGCAAAGCATCTCCCCGTAATCGTTGCCGATGTCTTCTTTCGTCTGCAAACTGCGTCGCGGCGGCTGTGCGCAGGCAGACTTCGGTCTGGCCGGTTGCCTACTTATCGGTTTTCCACCCTGCGTACAGCTGCCACCTTTTGTCGTGTGGAAACGACAAGGGATGGCTCCATAGCCAAGTAGGAGCTTTTCATGGACAAACTGATACCCGACCCACCCCTCGAATCC
>NZ_NEIT01000011.1:0-139629 GCF_002112855.1 Pseudomonas sp. B40(2017) | reverse complement strand
ATCGCCGATGGTAGTGTGGGGTTTCCCCATGTGAGAGTAGGTCATCGTCAAGATTAAATTCCGAAACCCCAATTGCGAAAGCAGTTGGGGTTTTGTTTTGTCCGCAGGAAAGTGCCTGGAGGAAGCTGAAGCTCCAACCGTCACGATCGCAACCATTGGGGAAATCCCTCTGAAATGACCGCCCGGTTTTTGGTATGGTGCAGCTCGTTTTTTAACGGACTGATGTCACGCCCAAGGATCGGCGCTCATTTTTTTGTCAAAGAGTGGCTGCAGAAATGCCCGAACCCATCCCAATCAAAGATCACGAAAAAGAGACGCGGCTGGTCAACAAACGCCTGATCGCCTGTGCCTTGTTCGTCTTCGCCATTAGTTGCGCCTTGGTGGTGCGCCTGTACATCTTGCAAGTCGTCGAGTTCGACTACCACTCGACCATCTCCGAAAACAATCGTGTCCATGTCCTGCCGATCCCGCCGACACGCGGCTTGATCTACGATCGCAACGGCGTGTTGCTGGCCGATAACCGTCCCAGCTACAACCTGACCATCACCCGTGAACGCGCGACTGACGTCAACCAGGAGCTGGATGAAGTCATCAACCTTCTGCACCTGCCCGCCGAAGACCGCACAGTCTTCGACAAGGCCATGAAGCAGTCGCGTCACCCGTTTACACCGGTAACGCTGTTCTATGAGCTGACCGAAGAACAGATCGCCGTGCTGGCAGTCAACGAGTTCCGCCTGCCGGGTCTGGATGTCGAGCCGCAATTCGTTCGTAACTATCCATTGGGCGCACACTTCGCACACTCGATCGGCTATGTCGGCCGTATCAACGAAAAAGAATCCAAGACTCTCGATTCTGTCGAGTACCGTGGCACCCAATCCATCGGCAAGACCGGTATCGAACGCTTCTACGAGCCGCAACTGCACGGCCACGTCGGTTACGAGGAAGTTGAGACCAATGCTCAGGGCCGCGTACTGCGCGTGCTGAAACACACCGATCCGATACCCGGCAAAAACATCGTTCTGAGCCTTGACGTCAAACTCCAGGAAGCCGCCGAAGCCGCACTGGGCGACCGTCGCGGCTCGGTCGTTGCACTGGACCCCTCGACCGGAGAAGTGCTGGCCATGGTCAGCAACCCGAGCTTCGACCCCAATCTGTTCGTGACCGGTATCAGCTCCAAGGAATACTCCGCGTTGCGCGATTCCATCGACCGCCCGCTGTTCAACCGTGTTTTGCGCGGTCTGTACGCGCCCGGTTCGACGATCAAGCCAGAGGTGGCGATTGCCGGTCTCGATGCCGGCGTGGTCACGCCTCAGACCCGCGTCTTCGATCCTGGCTACTACCAACTCCCGGACTTCGACCACAAATACCGCAACTGGAACCACAGCGGCGACGGCTGGGTGGACATGGACGCGGCGATCATGCGCTCCAACGACACCTACTTCTACGACTTGGCGCACAAGCTCGGCATCGATCGCCTGCATGACTACATGGCGATGTTCGGTCTCGGCGAGAAAGTCTCGCTCGACATGTTCGAGGAGTCACCCGGCCTGATGCCGTCCCAGGCCTGGAAGCGCGCCACGCGCCGACAAGCCTGGTTCCCCGGCGAAACCGTGATCCTCGGTATCGGTCAGGGCTACATGCAGGTCACGCCACTGCAACTGGCTCAGGCCACCGCGTTGATCGCCAACAAGGGCGTCTGGAACCGTCCGCATCTTGCCAAGACCGTCGACGGTGTAGCACCGGTGGACGAACACCCGATGCCGAATATCCTGCTAAAGGATCCCCGTGACTGGGAACAGGTCAATCATGGCATGCAGATGGTGATGCACGATGCCCGAGGCATTGCCCGTGCGGCGGCGGCCGGTGCGCAATACCGCATCGCCGGCAAGAGCGGTACGGCGCAGGTGGTGGCGATCAAGCAGGGCGAGCGCTACAACCGCGAGAAAACCCTCGAACGTCACCGTGACAACGCCTTGTTCGTTGGCTTTGCGCCCGCCGAACATCCGAAGATCGTGATCTCGGTGATGATCGAAAACGGCGAGGCCGGTGGCCGCGTCGCAGGTCCCGTAGTGCGGCAGATCATGGACGCCTGGCTACTCGACCAGGACGGTCACCTCAAGCCGCAATACGCGGCGCCGACCAAAGCGCCGGGCGATCCCCACGTGTAATCCGTCACAGCTTCACAGCACAGGCTCACGCAAGCTGAGCATGTGCTGGAAGCTGTCGAGGAACACCGTTTCAGCCTGAGTCATCTTCTGCTCGCGATTCCACAGCAGCTGAATATCGAAATCCACCACCCCATCCTCCGGCGGCAAACGCCACAGCAAGCCCTGTTCGACATCCCGCCGAACCAGGTGAATCGGCAGACAGCCAATTCCGAAGCCTGCGCAGATCAGACGGTAAATCTCTTCGAAACTGGTGGAGGATGCGACGATCTTGCCGGTAAAGCCCTGTTGATCACGAAACAGCGTCAACGGCGAAAGATTGCCGCCGAGCTGATCACTGGTGAAGCTGACAAAGTTTTCTGCCGCGAGTTGCTCCAGCGTCAGATTCTGCTGCCCGAACAGCCGGTGCCGCTGTCCGCAAAAGTACGCATAGCGCTCACGAAACAAAACCCGTTGTTCCAGCCTCGGCTGCGGTAGACGACACAATCCGACACCTACCGTAGCGGTCTTTTGCAGCAATGAACTGATGATGTTCGAGCTGCCCATCACCTCGACTTCCAGCTCGATTTTCGGGTGAGTTTCGTGGAAGTCCGCAAGAAACTCGTCGTAATGCCGCGCCTGCACGCCACTGACGGTGAGGATGCGGATCTTGCCGACAACGTCGTCATGGCGGTTCTCGACCACCGTGCCCAAACGGGAAATATCGCCGTAGATATCCGCCGCAATCCGCAGGACTTCTTCCCCGGTTTCCGTCAGATCAAAGCGCCTTCCACTGCGCGCAATCAACACACAATCCAGTTGTTCTTCGAGACGTTTCAACGCCTGGCTGACTGCCGACTGGGTGATGTGCAAGCGGGCAGCGGCACGGCTCATGCTGCCTTCCTGCCCGATCACCAGATACGTGCGGAGCAGGTTCCAGTCCAGCCGGTCATTGAGAAACCGCCGGCCAATCCAGGGATTTGCGGAGGAGGTCATGTAGTAGCCACGCTAATAGTAAAGATAAGTTTTTGAAAATTGACTAATCCTTTCACGGAAGCGATAAAGCCCACAAGCGCCACAGAGCGCGACCGTCAGCCGCCTCGACACCTGCCCAAAACTATAAATACACAGGGTTCTTGCATGCACACCACCGCTCAGCCGCGTCGCGCCGCGGCCGCTGCCTTCATTGGCACGACCATCGAGTTCTACGATTTCTACATCTACGCCACCGCCGCCGCGCTGGTGCTCGGGCAAGTGTTCTTTCCCAGCAGCGACCCGGTGACCAGCACCCTCGCCGCGTTCGGCAGTTTTGCTGTCGGCTTCATCGCCCGCCCGATGGCCGGGATGGTGTTCGGTCATTTGGGCGATCGTCTCGGTCGCAAGAAAATGCTGCTGGTGACCATGGCGTTGATGGGCTTGGCCACGGCGGGTATCGGTATGTTGCCGAGCTACGCCAGCGTCGGCATCTGGGCGCCCATCGGACTGATCGTGTTGCGCCTGATTCAGGGCATTTCCGTCGGCGGCGAGTGGGGCGGGGCAGTGTTGATGGCCAGTGAGCACGCCCCGGCCAAGCGTAAAACCTTCTATGCCTCCTTTGCACAACTCGGTAGCCCGGCGGGTTTGCTGCTGGCGTTGATCGCGTTTCGACTGGTGACGTCGCTGTCGCCGGAAGACTTCCTCGCCTGGGGTTGGCGTCTACCGTTTCTTGCCAGCGGCGTGCTGATGATGGTCGGGTTGATGATCCGCTCCGGGGTGCATGAGTCGCCGGAATTCGCCAAGGCCAGGGACAACAACGAGACGGCGAAGTACCCGGTGAAAGACGTGATCCGTCAGTGCTGGCGGCAGATCCTGTTCGCCGCCGCCGCAGTCACCATCGGCTCGGCCGGGTTCTTCTTCACCAACACCTTCATGATCACCTACGTCACCCAATATCAGGGCATTCCGCGCGCGACCATTCTCGACTGCCTGTTCCTGGTGACAGTCATTCAACTGCTGTCGCAACCGTTATCGGCACTGCTCGCCGAGCGCATCGGCGAAGGCCGATTCCTGATGTTGGTGGCGTTGCTGTGCATGGGCACGCCGTACCCGATGTTCCTGCTGGTCGGCACTCAAAACATTCTGTTGATGACCCTCGGCATCGCTGTCGCGGTGGTGATTCTCTCGGCCTTGTACGCGGTGATCGCCGGGTACATGACTCAGGCCTTCCCGGTGCACCTGCGCTACTCGGGGATCTCCATCGCTTACCAGTTGAGCTGTGCGTTGGCCGGCGGTACCACGCCGCTGATCGGCACGCTGCTGGCCAGCAAGTTCTCCGTACAGTGGCTGCCATTGGCGGTGTTCTTCACGCTGCTGTCGGCCTTGTCTCTGATCGGTGTCTGCGGCCTCGCGCGCTTGCGGGCCAACCCGGTCGTCCTTCATACCAACAAAGAGGTGTATTCGTGAGTAAGCCCGCCCACATTGACCCGATCGAATGGCAAGCCCGTTGCGAGCTCGCGGCGTTGTACCGATTGATCGCGCACTTTCGCATGACCGACCTGATCGACACCCACATCACCCTGCGGATTCCGGGGCCTGAGCATCATTTCCTGATCAACCGCTACGGCGTGATTTTCGACCGCATGCGCGCCTCCGATCTGGTGCGCATCGATCAGGACGGGCGCATCGTCGACCCTGAGTACGCCGGGCATCGGGTCAACGCTGCCGGCTTCGTGATCCACTCGGCGATCCACATGGCGCGGCCGGATCTGAACTGCGTGATTCACACCCACACCGCCGCCGGCATGGCTGTCGCCGCTCAGAAACAAGGCCTGCTGCCGATCAGTCAACACGCGTTGAAGTTCTACGGAAAACTCGCTTACCACACCTACGAAGGTATCGCTCTGTCGCTGGACGAGCGCGATCGGTTGATCGCCGACCTCGGCCCGCACCGGGCGATGATCCTGCGCAATCACGGCCTGCTGGTCGGCGGTTCGAGCGTGGCCCAGGCGTTCCAGGAAATCCACTTTCTGGAGCGCGCCTGCCAGGCTCAAGTGCAAGCGCTGGCCGGCGGTTGCGAGCTGCATTTCCCGTCGCCGGAAGTCTGTGCCCACACCGCCGAACAGTTTGACCGCGATGAGCAGGACAACATCATCGACCTGGCCTGGGAGGCCGCATTGACCCTGATCGAATCCCAGCGCGAGTCCTATCTGTCATGAACACCGTTGCACTGATGTCCCGCGATACGCTGTTGCTCAAACAATTGCAGGAAGCCTTTGCCCGCCGTGCGCCGCAGCTTTCAGTGGTGCTTGCCGACGATCCCCGGGCGGCGAATGCGCAGATCGCGGCGTGCTGGTTTCCGCTGCCGGACAGCCTCGCCGCGTTGCCTAATCTGCAAGTGATTCACTCGGTCGCCGCCGGCATTGATCACCTGGAGCACGATCCGTCGTGCCCGGATTTGCCAGTGTGCAGGGTAGTTGATCCCGGCCATCGCCAAGGCATGACCGAGTATGTGCGCTGGGCGGTGATTCACTTTCATCGCGGCTTCGATCAAGTGCTCGAGCAACAACGCCAACAGCATTGGGAGCGACCGCTGCAACGCCCGGCCCGTGAGTTCCGGATCGGTGTGATGGGACTCGGCTCGCTCGGCAGCGCGATTGCCCAAGACCTGGCCAGTGCCGGTTATGACGTGCGTGGCTGGGCGCGCAGCAAAAAGGATTTACCGGGCGTGCAGACCTTTGCCGGCACCGGTGCCTTCCACCCGTTCCTCGACGGCGTGGAGTTGCTGATCAATCTGTTGCCGCTGACTCACGAGACTCGCGGCATCCTCAATCAGCAGACTTTCGAACGGCTGGCCAACGGCGCGGCGCTGGTCAATGTCGGGCGCGGCGGGCACCTGAACATCGATGATCTGCAACAGGCACTGGCCCGTGGAAAACTGCGCGGTGCATTGCTGGATGTCTTCGAGCAGGAACCGCTGCCCGCCGAGCATTCGCTGTGGAAAACTCCGGGTGTAACCGTCACCCCGCACATGGCTTCGGCGGCTTCGCACGACTGCATCGCCGAGCAGATTGCCGAGAACTTTCGCCGTTTGAACGTCGGCGAACCGCTGCTCAACAGCGCGGATCGACTGCTCGGTTATTGATCCGCCAGACAGGCCTGTAAACGCTCGATGAACAGCGTCTCGGCGCGACTCATGCGCTGGTCGCGGTTCCACAGCAGATGAATGTCGACATCGGCAATACCCTCGTGGGGCGGCAGGCGCCAGAGCAATCCGGCCTCGACGTCCGCTGCCACCACGTGCTCCGGCAGGCAACCGATACCGAACCCGGCGATCACCAGTCGCCGTACTTCTTCCAGGCTCGGCGATGACGCAACGATGCGTCCGCTGAAGCCCTGTTGATCGCGAAAAATCGTCAGCGGCGAGAGCATGCCGCCAATCTGGTCGCTGGTGAAACTGACGAAATTCTCACGCTGCAAATCGCCTTCGCCGATGTCCTGTCGGCCAAACAGTGCATGGTGTTTGCCACAGAAGAACGCATAGCGTTGACGCAGAAACAGACGCTGTTCCAGACGCGGTTGCGGGCGGCGATTGAGGCTCAGACCAAGGGTCGCGGTTTTCTCCTGAAGCGCGCTGACGATGTCCGAACTGCGCATCACATCGACCTCCAGATCCACCCGTGGATACTGCCGATGAAAGTCAGCGAGGAAGTCATCGAAGCGCTCAGAAAAGATCCGGCTGATGATCAGCAACCGCACCTTGCCGATCACCTCGTCGGCCGGTTGCTCCAGCAGGCTGCTGACCTGGGACATTTGCCCGTAGATCTCGCCGGCCAGTTCGAAGATCTGCTCGCCGACTTCGGTGAGGGCAAAGCGTGGGCCGCGCCGGGCGATTAGCTGGCGACCCAGTTGCTCCTCCAGACGCTTGAGTGCCTGGCTCACCGCCGGTTGAGTCAGGTGCAGACGCGCGGCGGCGCGGCTGATGCTCAGCTCCTGGCCGATCACCCGGAAGGTGCGCAAAAGGTTCCAGTCCAGGCGGTCGTTGAGCAGGCGTTGGACATCGCGTTCGGCCATGGCGGCTCTCGATTATAAGGTGAGGTAATACTCGGAATAATAAATAGAAAATTGACTAATCATAGCCCCGGGACGATAAATCACCCCACGACAGGCGCCGCCAGAGCGCCTTGGATTTACGTTTTCCTCCTGCCAAAAAAACAATCAAAGGAGCCCTACCCCATGAAGCCCCACGCTTCGAACCAGCCGCGCCGTGCGGCGGCCGCAGCCTTCATCGGCACCATGATCGAGTGGTACGACTTTTACATCTACGCCACCGCCGCCGCGCTGGTGTTCGGCGCGCTGTTCTTTCCTTCCGACGATCCGCTGTTCAGCACCATGGCGGCGTTCGGAACCTTCGCCGTAGGCTTCTTTGCCCGGCCATTGGGCGGGATCATCTTCGGCCATATTGGCGACCGCATCGGCCGCAAGAAATCCCTGATCATCACGCTGCTCATGATGGGTGTGGTCACGGTGTGCATCGGTCTGCTGCCGACCTACGCGCAGATCGGCGCGGCAGCACCGGTGCTGCTGATTCTGTTGCGCATCGTCCAGGGCATTGCCGTCGGTGGTGAGTGGGGCGGGGCGGTGTTGATGGCCGGTGAGCATGCGCCGAAGGGCCGGCGCAATTTCTTCGCCTCGTTCGCGCAACTGGGCAGTCCGGCGGGTTTGATCCTGTCGCTGCTGGCCTTCAGTGCCGTGACCCGTTTGCCGGAAGAAGACCTGATGAGCTGGGGCTGGCGTCTGCCGTTCCTCGCCAGTGCGCTGTTGCTGTTGGTGGGCCTGGCGATTCGTCTGGGCGTGAATGAGTCACCGGAATTCCTCGCCAGCCGCGAGCAGGCCAGCAAGCAAATCAAGAAAGAGCAGGCGCCGGTGATGGAAGTCCTGCGCACCGCGTGGCGCCCACTGTTGCTGTGCATCGGTGCCAACACGCTGGGCATCGCCGGGGTGTATTTCACCAACACCTTCATGATCGCCTACACCACTCAGCAACTGGCGCTGCCACGTTCGCTGATTCTCGAATGCCTGTTTTTCGTCGCAATCATTCAGTTCTGCATTCAGCCGCTGGCCGCGTGGACGGCGGAGAAGATCGGCGCGACACGTTTCCTGTGCCTGGTGTCTCTGCTGGCGATGGCCTCGCCGTATCCGATGTTCGTGCTGGTCAGCTCCGCCCAGGCGCCGCTGATCATCCTCGGCATCGCGCTGGCGGTGGTGTGCATGGCCTCGTTCTATGCGGTGATCGCCGGTTATGTCAGCGGCATGTTCGAGACTCGCGTGCGCTACACCGCGATCTCGCTCGCCTATCAGATTTGCGGCGCGGTGGCCGGTGGGCTGACGCCGCTGATCGGCACGATGCTCGCTCACAAGTTCACCGGGCAGTGGTGGCCGATGGCGGTGTTCTACAGCCTGATCGCCGGCATTTCGCTGGTGTGCGTGCTGTCCCTCGCCCGTCGTCACGCCAGTGCTCATCGCGCGGAACTGGCCCGTGCCTGACCCGGAATTTCAGGAGAACCTCATGTTGAAAATCAATGGCGAACGCCTGTGGGCGAGCCTGATGGCCATGGCCGAAATCGGTGCGACAGCCCGCGGCGGCAGCTGCCGTCTGGCATTGAGCGACGAAGACAAGGCCGGTCGCGAACTGTTCGCCCACTGGTGCCGCGAAGCCGGCATGACCCTGAGCGTGGATGCCATCGGCAACCTGTTCGCCCGTCGCGCCGGCACCGATCCGGACGCCGCGCCGGTGATGATGGGCAGCCACCTCGACACCCAGCCCGAAGGCGGGCGATTCGACGGTGTCTACGGCGTGCTCGCCGGGCTGGAAGTGGTACGTTGCCTCAACGACCTGAACATCCAGACCCGCAAACCGCTGGAAGTGGCAGTATGGACCAACGAAGAAGGCGCACGCTTCACCCCGGCCATGTTCGGCTCGGCGGTGTTCACCGGGATCATGGATCTGAACGCCGCGCTGGCGGTACGTGATGTCGATGGCATCAGCGTTGCCGAGGCTTTGCAGCGTACCGGTTACGCCGGTGAACGTCCGTTGGGCGGCGCGGTGGATGCGTATTTTGAAGCGCACATCGAGCAAGGCCCGATCCTCGAGGACAACGCCAAAAGCATCGGCGTGGTCACGGGCGGTCAGGCGATCCGCTGGCTCGATGTGCGTGTCGAAGGCATGGCCGCTCACGCCGGCACCACGCCGATGCCGCTGCGCAAAGATGCGCTGTACGGCGTGGCGCGGATGATTCAGGCGATTGAAGGCCTGGCCACGGATTTTGCCCCCGAAGGCCTGACCACGGTCGGCGAGTTGAGCATCAACAAGTCCTCGCGCAACACCATTCCGGGGCTGGTGAATTTCACCGTCGATCTGCGTCATCACCGCGACGACGCCATTGCCACCATGGAGCAACAAGTCCGCGCCCGCCTGCAGGCGATCGCCGATGGGCGAGGTCTGAATCTGACGATCACCCCGCACTGGATCAGCCCGGCCACACCGTTCGACGCCGAGTGCGTGGCGGCGGTGCAAGAAGCGGTAGATGCGCTGGGCTACGCTCAGCAGTCGATTGTCAGCGGCGCCGGGCATGACGCGATTCATCTTGCACGCTACTGCCCGACGGCGATGGTGTTCATCCCGTGCGTTGGCGGCCTGAGCCACAACGAAGCCGAAGACGTGTTGCCCGAAGATGTGAAGCAGGGCACCGATGTATTGCTCAACGCCGTGCTGGCCCGCGCCGGTCGAATCGAACAGGGAGCCTGAACCATGCGCAGTTTTTTCCACCCCGAACAATTGCTCCACCATCCACGCAGCTATTACTCGCGGGGGCAGATGCGCACGCCGCAGGAAGTCCCCGAGCGTGCGCAACGTCTGGTGCAGGCCGCCCACGGTTTGGGTTTCAGTGTCGAGCAGCCGATCGATGCCGGCCTCGCACCGTTGCTGGCGGTACACGGTGCGCCGTATCTGACGTTCCTTCAGGAAGCGCATGCACGCTGGAAAGAAATCCCCGAAGACTGGGGCGATGAAGTGATGTCGAACATCTTCGTCCGCGAGCCCAACGCCTTGCGCGGCATCCTCGCCCAGGCGGCGCGCTATCTGGCGGACGGCAGTTGCCCGGTCGGCGAGCAGACCTGGCGTTCCGCCTACTGGTCGGCGCAAAGCGCAGTGGCCGGTGCGCAAGCCTTGATCGACGGTGAGCCGGCGGCCTACGCCTTGTGCCGTCCGCCGGGGCACCATGCCCGGGCCGAAGCGGCGGGCGGTTTCTGCTACGTGAACAACGCGGCGGTGGCGGCGCAGGTGCTGCGTGACAAGTTTGAAAAAGTCGCCGTGCTCGACACCGACATGCACCACGGTCAGGGCATCCAGGAGATTTTCTACGACCGCGATGACGTGCTCTACGTCTCGGTGCATGGTGATCCGACCAACTTCTATCCGGGCGTCGCCGGGTTCGCCGACGAACGCGGCAGCGGCGCGGGGGAGGGCTTCAATCTCAACCTGCCGATGGCCCATGGTTCAAGCGAAGCGGATTTTCTTGGGCAACTGGACGTCGCATTGAACGCGGTGCGCGAGTTCGGCGCCGAGGTGCTGGTGCTGTCGCTGGGTTTCGATATCTATGAGCTGGACCCACAAAGCAAAGTCGCCGTGACTCGTGAGGGCTTTGCGGTACTGGGTGAGCGGATCCGCAGCCTGGATCTGCCATGCCTGATCGTGCAGGAGGGCGGTTATCACCTGGAAAGTCTCGAAGACAATGCCCGAGCGTTTTTCGTAAATGGCGAGGTGTGGCAACGCTGAGGCACCCCACCTGCCGTAGCACCGGTGGTGCTTGCCATCGCCCTGAAGCCATCGCTAGCAAGCTCGCTCCCACATTTGAAATGCGGTTCAAATGTGGGAGCGGGCTTGCCCGCGAAGAGGCCCTCGAAACCGCTACAGAAAGTCAGGCCCCGGGTACCGGACAGCTCATGTCACCTTCCTCACACTTCAAATACTGCTTGAGCGCCTCGGTTCGCGTCTTTGTCACTGAGGTGATGCAATTGTTGTAGATCAACGGATAAACACTCCCGCCTGCCACCCCGGATGCCGAAAACTTGCACTCGGCATCGCGAAAGCCGATCCATGCCCGTTGCGCGCTCACCAGCATTTTTTTGCCCTCAGGGTTGTCCTTCAGCCGAGCTGTGATCTGTTGATAAACCGTATTCAACTCCTTGTCCGCCGTCTTGTTTTCCTGCGCGGCGCACTGATTCATCGTCGCCTGATCGCTGGCATTGGCGCAGTCCACGGCGGCGTGGACGACGGAAGTGAAAAGAAAGGGTGTCAGGGCCAGAAGCAGGCGTGGGGACATGAGTCATCTCGCTTTGATGATGAATGAACTTGCCGGGCAGTTTAGCGGCTTCGTCGCGCTAACAAGGTGTGCGATGTCTGGATGCGTTGAGCAACCGTTCGGCAGTCGCCGCAATTTCCTCTCCGTCATGCAGTTTTTCCAGCCACGCGGACGGGATTCCCTGCACGCCGTAATGGGCACCGGCCAACTGACCGACGATGGCGGCCGTGGTGTCCGCGTCATCGCCCAGATTCGCCGCCTGCAGGATGGCTGCGGAAAAACTGTCGGTATGCTGGAAGCACCATAGCGCCGCTTCCAGGGATTCGACGCAGTAGCCGCTGCCGCGAATGTCGCGCTCGGTCTTGTGCAGGTAGTTACCCCGGGCAATCGCCGCCACCTTGGGCTGGTTGAAGGATGTTTGGGGCAGAGTGCGCAGTTGCGCTTTCGATGCGCCTTCCAGGGCCTTGCAGAGCAGTTCGGCAAACAACTGGCAACATTCGATGGCCTCGGGCGCCGCGTGTGTGGTGCGTGAACTGTCGGCGGCGAATCGCCTGATTTGCCGGGCATCGGGGAAATAAAACAGAACCACGGGCACCAGTCGCATCAACGAGCCATTGCCGGCGCTATCGGGATCGGTGGAGCCGGCAAACGGCTCTCCGGTGTGTTGATAGCGATCCAGCGCCTGGCTCACGGTCATGCCAATGTCGAAGCATTCGCCGGTCGAGCTCAGGTAACCCCATTGCCACCAGTTCAGATAGCGGCCCATCTGATCAGCGGCATCGAATGCGTTTTTGTTCAGCAGACTCTCCGCCAGGCACAACGCCATCGAGGTGTCGTCGGTCCATTGTCCGGGCTTCAAGTGAAAAGGTCCGCCACCGACCATGTCGGTCAGGGGCTGGAAGCTGCCGCGAGGCTGGAATTCGACGGTGGTTCCCACGGCATCGCCGCAGGCCAGGCCGAGCAGGGCGCCACGGTAACGTTCGGGGAGGGAGGGCTGCATGATGACGTCCTTGTGTCGTTCAATTCGCTGGGAACGTTAGCAGTTTCGCCGCGCCGATCCGTGCGCATTCTGACGAACCGGTGATCCAAAATACTGCCGGATATTTCAATCAGACCCGACCGTTGCACTGGATTGATACAACTTCGGATTGGACATGTGGTCATACAAGCCTACTGTTCAAAACAGGAGGTGACGTATGAAACCAGTACCCAACAGCTTTGAACGTAAGATCATGCTCAGGTCGCCGCGCTCCCATGTCTGGCGCGCCCTGGTCGATGCCGAGGCGTTCGGCCAGTGGTTCGGCGTTGCGCTGGAGGGCCGGCGGTTTATCGCGGGCGAATGGACCCAAGGGCAGGTCACGTACCCCGGTTATGAACATGTGTTGTGGAACGTGCTGGTGGAGCGGGTCGAGCCGCAGCAGCTGTTCTCCTTCCGTTGGCACCCCTACGCGGTGAACCCGAAAATCGACTACTCCCAGGAACCGACCACCCTGGTCAGATTCGAATTGCAGGACTACGAGAACGGCACGTTGCTGAAAGTCTCCGAGTCCGGTTTCGCGCACATTCCCGACGTGCGCCAGAAAGAGGCGTATTACATGGACAGCCGGGGCTGGGAGGAACAGTTGAGTCGACTTGAACACTTCCTCACGGAGAGCGAACGGGCCCGCGAGCGTGAGGGTGGCTGATCTCGGCCTGTTCACGCCGTGGCTGGAACGCTGGGCGCTGACGCCGGACGGCGAGCCGGTCATCACCCCGGGCAGCCGCCTGTTACCTGTGCGTCAGGGCAATACTCCGGCGATGCTGAAAGTCGCGGTGGACGAGGAGGAAAAGTACGGCAACCTGCTGATGACCTGGTGGGGCGGCGACGGTGCCGCCCGGGTGCTCGCCCATCACGACGAGAGCCTGTTGCTGGAGCGGGCCATGGGCCAGCGTTCGCTGATGCACATGGCGCTCAACGGCGAAGACGACGAAGCCACACGGATCATGTGTCGAGCGCTGGCGCACCTGCACGCACCGCGACCGACGCCGCCACCGCCGTTGGTGGAGCTGGCGCCATGGTTTGCATCATTAACAATGGCCGCGGCCCGATACGGCGGCCAATACGCCGAATGCCTGCAAATCGCCGATACCTTGCTCGCCGAACCGCAGGACGCGGTGGTCCTGCACGGCGACATGCACCACGACAATGTCCTCGATTTCGGCCCACGGGGCTGGCTGGCCATCGACCCCAAGCGGGTGCGGGGCGAGCGTGGTTATGACTACGCCAACCTGATCTGCAACCCGGAACTGCCGACGGCCACCGATCCGGAGCGCTTTCAGCGGCAAGTCGAGGTGATCTGCGCAACAGCGGGCATCGAGCGAAGCCGCTTGCTGCAATGGGTATTGGCCTTTGCCGGACTGTCTGCCGCATGGTTCATGGAGGATGACGAGCAAAAAGCCGCCGCCGGGCAGCTGAAAGTCGCACAACTGGCGGCTTCCGCGCTCAATGCCTGACACGCCTAAGGGTTTTCGGAAGGCCCGCTATGGCGAATGTCTTACACGCGATAGTAGCTTTTTCGACTATTGCCGATTGGATCCACAGCGTAATCTAGCCTCATCAACTGAAGCACAGGGAGTGTTTCAGGATCACGGATGATCGACCATTAGCAAGGATCGCTGCCGACAGGGAGTCGATAATGGTCTTGGGAAAAACCCGCTTCGGCGGGTTTTTTTTCGTCTGCAGAAAAGTGCCGTGCTCAAACAGAAACACCGCCGATCTGGCGGTGTTTCTGCATCTGCAGGTCTTACGAGGCGATCAACTGGCGCAACACGTAATGCAGAATCCCGCCGGACTTGAAGTACTCCACCTCGTTCAAGGTGTCGATGCGGCACAGCACTTCGATTTTCTCCTGCCGTCCGTCTTCACGGGTGATGACCAGGCTCAGGTTCATCCGTGGCGTCAGCTCGACACCGCTCAGGCCCTGGATATCCAGGGTTTCCTTGCCGGTGAGGTTCAGGCTCTTGCGGTTCTGATCCAGTTTGAACTGCAACGGCAGCACGCCCATGCCCACCAGGTTGGAGCGGTGGATGCGCTCGAAGCTTTCGGCGATCACCGCTTTCACGCCCAGCAGATTGGTGCCCTTGGCCGCCCAGTCGCGGCTGGAACCGGTGCCGTATTCTTGCCCGGCAATCACCACCAGCGGCGTGCCTGAGGCCTGATAACGCATGGCCGCGTCGTAGATCGCCAGTTTCTCGCCGGTCGGAATGTAGATCGTGTTGCCACCCTCTTCGCCGCCGAGCATTTCGTTGCGGATACGGATATTGGCAAACGTGCCGCGCATCATCACTTCGTGGTTGCCCCGGCGCGAGCCGTAGGAGTTGAAGTCCCGTGGCTCGACGCCTTGCTCGCGCAGGTAACGCCCGGCCGGGCTGTCGGCCTTGATGTTGCCGGCGGGGGAGATGTGGTCGGTGGTCACCGAATCGCCCAATAGCGCCAGCACTCGCGCACCTTTCACATCGGCGATCACCGGCAATGGCCCGGCAATGTCATCGAAGAACGGCGGATGCTGGATGTAGGTCGAATCCGCCTGCCAGACGTAGGTCGCGGCTTGCGGGACTTCGATGGCTTGCCACTGTTCGTCACCGGCAAACACCTCGGCGTATTCCTTGTGGAACATCGCCGTGTTGACCTGATTTACCGCGTCGGCGATTTCCTTGCTGCTCGGCCAGATGTCACGCAGGTACACCGGGTTACCTTGCTGGTCGTTACCCAGCGGTTCGCTGCTGATATCGGTGCGCACAGTGCCGGCCAGGGCGTAGGCGACCACCAGCGGCGGTGACGCCAGCCAGTTGGTTTTCACCAGCGGATGCACCCGGCCTTCAAAGTTGCGGTTGCCGGACAGCACCGATGCCACGGTCAGATCGGCTTTCTGGATGGCTTTTTCGATCGGTTCCGGCAGCGGTCCGGAGTTGCCGATGCAAGTGGTGCAGCCGTAACCCACCAGTGAAAACCCGAGCTGGTCGAGGTACTGCGTCAGCCCGGCGGCCTTGTAGTAATCGGTGACCACTTTCGACCCCGGTGCCAGCGAACTCTTCACCCACGGCTTGCGGGTCAGGCCTTTTTCCACGGCTTTTTTCGCCAGCAGGCCGGCGGCCATCATCACGCTCGGGTTGGAGGTGTTGGTGCAGGAGGTGATCGCGGCAATCACCACGGCGCCGTTTTTCAGGCGATAGGTGTGGCCGTCGTACTCGTAATCCGTTTCGCCGACCAGATCGGCATTGCCCACCGCCACGCCACCACCGCCTTCGCTTTCCAGGCGTCCTTCTTCCTTGCTGGTGGGTTTGAACTGCAAGTCGAGGAAGTCGCTGAACGCCTGGCCGACATTCGGCAGCGAGACGCGGTCCTGCGGGCGTTTCGGTCCGGCGAGGCTGGCTTCGACGCTGCCCATGTCCAGCGCCAGACTGTCGGTGAACACCGGTTCCTGACCGGGCAGGCGCCACAGACCCTGAGCCTTGGTGTAGGCCTCGACCAGCTTCACCACTTCAGGCGGACGGCCGGACAGGCGCAGGTAGTCAAGGGTCACGTCATCCACCGGGAAGAAGCCGCAGGTCGCGCCATATTCCGGGGCCATGTTGGCGATGGTTGCGCGGTCGGCCAGCGGCAGGTCGGCGAGGCCGTCGCCATAGAACTCGACGAATTTGCCGACCACGCCTTTCTTGCGCAGCATCTGGGTGACGGTCAGCACCAGGTCGGTGGCGGTGATGCCTTCCTTTAGTTTGCCGGTAAGTTTGAAACCAATCACTTCCGGAATCAGCATCGACACCGGCTGCCCGAGCATCGCCGCTTCCGCCTCGATCCCGCCGACGCCCCAGCCGAGTACGCCGAGGCCGTTGATCATGGTGGTGTGGGAGTCGGTGCCGACCAGGGTGTCGGGGAAGGCATAAGTGCGGCCGTCTTCGTCCTTGGTCCACACCGTGCGGCCGAGGTATTCGAGGTTGACCTGGTGGCAGATCCCGGTGCCCGGCGGCACCACGCTGAAGTTATCGAAGGCGCTCTGGCCCCAGCGCAGGAAGGCGTAGCGTTCGCCGTTGCGCTGCATTTCGATGTCGACGTTCTGTTCGAAGGCGCTGGCGCTGGCGAACTTGTCGACCATCACCGAGTGGTCGATCACCAGATCCACCGGCGACAGCGGGTTGATCCGCTGCGGATCACCACCGGCCTTGGCCATGGCGGCGCGCATCGCGGCCAGATCGACCACGGCGGGTACGCCGGTAAAGTCCTGCATCAGCACGCGGGCCGGGCGGTACTGGATTTCCCGGTCGGAGCGGCGCTCCTTGAGCCACGCGGCAATGGCCTTGAGGTCGGCGCCGGTGACGGTTTTTTCATCTTCCCAGCGCAGCAGGTTTTCCAGCAGGACTTTTAGCGACATCGGCAGCCTGTCGAGATCGCCCAAGGTCTTGGCGGCATCCGGCAGGCTGAAATAGTGGTAAGTCTTGTCATCGACTTTAAGGGTTTTCAGAGAATTCAGACTATCGAGGGACGGCATTACGATCACTCCTTTGAATCCGCACGGCTACGGACTGAGGGGACGGGCAGAGCTATCAACGTAGCCCTGTTTTCAGTAGCTGGCTAATAACTGGACTCTATGGGCAAGTCCAAGGTTCCGACATGGGCTATCATGCGCCGGTTTTCGTGACAGGCTTTGCTTCAACGCAAGTCTGGGCATCGCGCAGGGGATGAATGATCGCCCTCTGCCCAGGAGTAAGAATGAACACCCTATTCATGCATTGCCGGCCAGGCTTCGAAGGCGAAGTCTGCTCGGAGATTTCCGACCTCGCCGCCCAACTGAACGTGGCCGGCTACGCCAGGGCCAAACCGGCCACCGCCTGCGCCGAGTTCGTCTGCACCGAAGAAGATGGCGCCGAGCGTCTGATGCGTGGCCAGCGTTTCGCCGAGCTGATCTTCCCGCGCCAGTGGGCGCGCGGGTTTTTCATCGATCTGCCGGAAAACGACCGCATCAGCGTGATCCTCGCGCACATGGCTGAATTCCCGGTGTGCGGCAGCCTGTGGCTGGAAGTCGTCGACACCAACGACGGCAAGGAATTGTCGAATTTCTGCAAGAAGTTCGAAGGCCCACTGCGCAAGGCGCTGACCGGCGCCGGCAAACTGGTGGAGGACGCGAGCAAGCCGCGCCTGCTGCTGACCTTCAAAAGCGGTCGTGAGGTGTTTCTCGGTCTGGCCGACGCCGGCAACTCGGCGATGTGGCC
Source organism: Pseudomonas sp. B40(2017) (assembly GCF_002112855.1). Taxonomy (NCBI): domain Bacteria; kingdom Pseudomonadati; phylum Pseudomonadota; class Gammaproteobacteria; order Pseudomonadales; family Pseudomonadaceae; genus Pseudomonas; species Pseudomonas sp. B40(2017). The sequence goes on along the minus strand of NZ_NEIT01000011.1, from coordinate 121,901 downwards.
GATGGGCATTCCGCGCCTGAAGTTCCCGCGCGAGGCGCCGAGCCGTTCGACCCTGAAACTGGAAGAGGCCTGGCACCACTTCATCCCCCGCGATCAGTGGGAAGATCGCCTGCACAGCGACATGACCGGCGTCGACCTCGGCGCTGCGCCGGGCGGCTGGACCTGGCAACTGGTCAATCGCGGCATGCTGGTGACCGCCATCGACAACGGCCCGATGGCCGAAAGCCTGATGGACACCGGTCTGGTGCAGCATTTGATGGCTGACGGTTTCACCTTCAAACCCAAGCAACCGGTGGACTGGATGGTCTGCGACATCGTCGAGAAACCGGCGCGCAACGCCGCGATGCTCGAAGAGTGGATCGGCGAGGGGCATTGTCGGGAAGCAGTGGTCAACCTCAAGCTGCCGATGAAGCAGCGTTACGCCGAAGTGAAGCGCTTGCTCGAGCGTATCGCCGACGGTTTCAAGGCCCGTGGGATCAAGGTCGACATCGGTTGCAAGCAGCTGTACCACGACCGTGAGGAAGTGACCTGCCATCTGCGCCGCCATGACGTGAAGAAAGCCAAAGCCCGCTGAGCGCACGACAGGTGACCGAACACCCGGCATTGGGCGACAATGCCGGCCAGTTTCAGGAGTGAATCATGAGTGAAATGATCGATACGCCGGTCGACGGCACCCTCGATGCTACGGGCCTCAACTGCCCGGAGCCGGTGATGATGCTGCACCAGCACATCCGTGACCTGGTGCCCGGCGGCCTGCTCAAGGTGATCGCCACCGACCCGTCGACCCGCCGCGACATCCCCAAGTTCTGCGTGTTTCTCGACCATGAACTGGTGGGGCAGCACGAAGAAGCCGGGACCTATCTCTACTGGATCCGCAAGAAGTCCGGTTGATCGCAAGGCAAAAAAAAGACCTGCAAATGCAGGTCTTTTTTTATGGCCGGTCAGCCCATCGAACGGCTGATGCGAATGCGTTTGCGTGCGCTGCGCGTCAGGCGGATCGACAGCATCAGCGCCGCGCAGCTGAGGCCGACGATCAAACCTTCCCACAAGCCGCTCGGGCCGCGTGGCTCGCCGAGCCAGTCGGTCAGGCCGAGGGCGTAACCCACCGGCAGACCGATGCCCCAATAGGCGAACAGGGTCAGGATCATCGTCACCCGGGTGTCCTGATACCCGCGCAGGGCGCCGGCGGCGGTAACCTGAATCGCGTCGGAAAACTGGAACAGCGCCGAGTACACGATCAGCATCGCCGCGATGTGAATCACCATCGGGTCAGAGGTATAGATCGCCGCAATGTGTTCGCGCATCAGCAGCATCATGCTCGCCGACAGGCAGGCGTAAGCCAGTGCAGTGCCCATGCCGACGCCCGCCGCGAATCGCGCTTCACGGGGTTCTTCACGGCCCAGGGCCTGGCCGACCCGCACGGTCACGGCCATGCCCAGCGAGTACGGAATCATGAACACCAGCGAGCTGACGTTCAGTGCGATCTGGTGCCCGGCCACCACCGTGGCGCCGAGGCTGCCGATCAGCAGCGCGATCACCGCGAAGATGCTCGACTCGGCAAACACCGCGACGCCGATCGGCAGACCGATGGCCAGCAAACGCTTGATCACCGCCCATTGCGGCCAGTCGAAGCGGCTGAACAGTTCGCTCGATTTGTAGGCCGGCGCCCAGCGCTCATAACCGGCCAGACCCAGCGCCATCACCCACATCACGATCGCCGTGGCCCAGCCGCAGCCGACGCCGCCCATCGCAGGCACGCCAAAGTGGCCATAAATGAACACGTAGTTCAGCGGAATGTTCAGCGCCAGACCGCACAGGCCAAGCACCATCGCCGGGCGGGTGCGACCGAGACCGTCACTGGTGCAGCGCAGCACATGGTAGAAGGCCACTGCTGGTAGGCCGCTGGCAATGCCGTGCAGGTACTGCATGCACGGGCCGATCAGTTCCGGATCGACTTTCATCAGATGCAGGATCGGTTCGGCGCTGAACAGCATGGAGGTTGCCATCAGGCCCACCACCAGTGCCAGCCACAGGGCCTGGCGCACGATCGGGCCGATTTCACTGTGGGTGCCGGCGCCGAAGCGCTGGGCGACTTTCGGCGTGGTGGCCAGCAAAGTGCCGGTCATCAGCAGGAACACCGGCACCCAGATCGAGTTGCCCAGCGCCACGGCCGCCAGATCCTTGGGTCCGACGCGCCCGGCCATCACCGCATCGACGAAGCCCATGGCGGTGGTCGCCAGTTGCGCGATCATGATCGGCAGGGCCAGGCCGAGCAGGTTTTTCAGCTCCAGGCGAACCCGGGCAGGGCGGTTGAGGGAAACGGCGGCAGGGCGGTCAGTCACGGAATTCACAGGCAAAGCGTCCACAGGGGTTGATGCGCAAGGCCGGGCATTCTACGCCGCTGACGTAACGGTCAGGAAAAATCCTCTGTTGCGTATTTGTAATCGAGGCGCCTCATCAAGAAATCACAGCCTGCTGGCTCATCGCAGTCCCAGCGCCTACACTGCCGATCCGCCCAAGGAGCCCCGCCATGCTGATTGTTGCCGACGAAAATATCCCGCTGCTCGATGCCTTTTTTGCCGGTTTCGGCGAGATCCGCCGGGTTTCGGGCCGTTCCATCGACCGGGCTACGGTCGAACACGCCGATGTGCTGCTGGTGCGCTCGGTGACCAACGTCAACCGCGCACTGCTCGAAGGCAGCAAGGTGCGTTTTGTCGGCACCTGCACCATCGGCACCGATCATCTGGATCTCGATTACTTCAGCGAGGCCGGCATCACCTGGTCCAGCGCGCCCGGCTGCAATGCCCGGGGCGTGGTCGATTACGTGCTTGGCAGTCTGATGACCCTGGCTGAAATCGAAGGCGTCGATTTGCGTGAACGCACTTACGGCGTGATCGGTGCCGGTGAAGTCGGCGGTCGCCTGATCAAGGTACTGAAAGGCTTGGGCTGGAACGTGAAAGTCTGCGACCCGCCACGTCAGGCGGCCGAGGGCGGCGACTATGTCAGCCTGGAGCAGATCATCGCGCAGTGCGATGTGATCAGCCTGCATACCCCGCTGACCCGCAGCGGAGACGGCGCGACCTGGCATTTGTTCGACGAGCAGCGTTTGCAGCAGCTCAAGCCCGGCGCCTGGCTGATCAACGCGGCGCGCGGTCCGGTAGTGGATAACACCGCGTTGCGCGAGGTGCTGCTGGAGCGAGAAGACCTGCAAGCGGTGCTCGATGTCTGGGAAGCCGAGCCGCAAGTCGATGTGGCGCTGGCCGAACTCTGCGTGCTGGCTACGCCGCACATCGCCGGTTACAGCCTCGATGGCAAACAGCGCGGCACGGCGCAGATCTATCAGGCTTACTGCGACTTTATCGGTGAGCCCGCCACCATTCAGCTCGGTGATCTGCTGCCGGCGCCGTGGCTGTCGGAAGTTTCCCTGCATGCCGACAGCGATCCGGCCTGGGCGCTGGCGATGTTGTGCCGCGGTGTGTACGACCCGCGCCGGGACGATGCGGATTTCCGTCGTACGCTGCTGGGCAGTGTCGGTGAGCAACGCGCCGCGTTTGATCTGCTGCGCAAACAGTATCCTTCGCGACGCGAAATCGAAGGCTTGAAGGTGCGGATCGAGGGGGATTCGCCCGTCTTGCGCCAGATCGTGACCGCGCTGGGGGCTGTGGCGGTATAAACAGCGGGCAGAAAAAACCCGGCCTGCAGGGGCCGGGTCAGGAAGACGGTGGCGATATCACTTTTGTTCGGCAGGCTTGACCAATCGCTTCTCCAGTTCGCGGCAGGCGTCCTGGATCATGTCTTCAGTGATTGGCACTTCGCGCCCATCCTTATCGATGATCGAGCAACCCAGAGGTTGGCCGGGCTTGGTGCGGATCACTTCAATTTTGTCATCGCTGCTGTGTTGCAAGGACATGGCCTGTCTCCTCATCAGGTTGTGTGCCTAGATTAAAACCGTCAGGTGACCAGGCTGTGACAACTCCCTGCTGTCGATCCGGAACGGCATCTCCACTCAAACAGAAATGACCGTCTGTCTCAACCCGGACCTTAGACCAATAGCGTCTAGGGGGTAGTCTTGCCGGTCATAATTAACCTGACTCATTGTGATTTGCAGAGTTCCACCCCATTTGACTCTGTAGGCTGGCCCTATCCATCAGCACACGACGTGAACCTGAATGATCTCGATGCTTTCCTCGCGCCACCGCCGGGCCTTGCGCCTAACCAGTCATTTCCTTGCTCCCTATCGCTGGCCGGCCTTCGGCGCACTGCTGGCGCTGATCGTCACGGCGGGCATCACCCTGTCGATGGGGCAGGGCATCAAGTTGCTGGTCGATCAAGGCTTCATGACTCAATCGCCGCACTTGCTCAATCAATCCATCGGCCTGTTCATGCTGTTGGTGGTTGGCCTGGCGGTCGGCACCTTTGCGCGGTTTTATCTGGTGTCCTGGATCGGTGAGCGCGTGGTGGCAGACATTCGCCGGCAGGTGTTCAACCATCTGGTGTACCTGCACCCCGGATTCTACGAAGACAATCGCAGCTCGGAAATCCAGTCACGATTGACCGCTGACACCACATTGCTGCAATCGGTGATCGGCTCGTCGCTGTCGCTGTTCCTGCGTAATCTGCTGATGGTCATTGGCGGTGTCGTGTTGCTGTTCATCACCAACCCCAAACTCACCAGCATCGTGGTGATCGCACTGCCGCTGGTGATTGCGCCGATCCTGATTTTCGGCCGTCGCGTGCGCAACCTCTCCCGGCTGAGTCAGGACCGGATCGCCGACATCGGCAGTTACGTCTCGGAAACCCTCGGCCAGATCAAGACCGTGCAGGCCTACAACCATCAGGTGCAGGACGAACAGCGTTTCGCCAGCACCGTCGAGCAGGCGTTCGAGACCGCGCGCAAACGGATTTTCCAGCGGGCCTGGCTGATCACGCTGGTAATCGTGCTGGTGCTCGGCGCCGTCGCGGTGATGTTGTGGGTCGGCGGCATGGACGTGATCGCGGGGCGGATTTCCGCGGGTGAACTGGCGGCGTTCGTGTTTTACAGCCTGATTGTTGGCAGTGCGTTTGGCACGTTGAGCGAAGTGATTGGCGAGTTGCAGCGAGCGGCCGGCGCTGCGGAGCGAATTGCGGAACTGCTGCGTTCGGAGAATATTATTCAGCCACCGACCACAGGGTTGGTGACGTTGCCGGGGCGGGTCAAAGGCGAGCTGGAATTACAGGATGTGCGTTTTTCCTACCCTTCGCGTCCCGAAAGTCTTGCCGTCGATGGCTTGAGTCTGACGATCAACGCCGGAGAAACCCTCGCGCTTGTAGGACCGTCCGGCGCGGGCAAGTCCACGGTGTATGACTTGCTGCTGCGTTTCTATGATCCCCGGGAAGGGCGGATCCTGATCGATGGCGTGCCGCTGACGAGCCTTGATCCGCTGGACTTGCGTCGCTGCTTCGCGCTGGTCTCGCAAACCCCGGCGCTGTTCTTCGGCAGTGTCGAAGAGAACATTCGCTACGGCTGCCCGACCGCCACGCTGGAGCAGGTGCGGGAGGCGGCCAGAATCGCCCACGCCCACGACTTCATCGAACAGATGCCCGACGGCTACCAGACCCATCTGGGCGACGGTGGCCTCGGTCTGTCAGGCGGACAACGCCAGCGCCTGGCCATTGCCCGGGCGTTGCTGGTCGACGCGCCGATCCTGCTGCTCGACGAAGCCACCAGCGCCCTCGATGCCCAAAGCGAACACCTGATCCAGCAAGCGCTGCCGAGCCTGATGCAAAACCGCACCACGCTGGTCATCGCCCACCGGTTGGCCACGGTGAAAAACGCCGACCGGATCGCGGTGATGGATCAGGGCAAACTGGTGGCGATTGGTACGCATCAGGAGCTGATCGCCAGCAATCCGCTGTATGCGCGGTTGGCGGCGTTGCAGTTCAGTGATGGTCATCAGGCTTTGACCGACCAAGTAACCGACTAAGTAACCGACCTAGTAGAGCGCCATAAAAAATGCCCGCATCTCTCGATGCGGGCATTTTTGTTTACGTCGATCTATCGGCGATACGCGCCCCGATCACTGATCGTCGAAATACCGCTCATGCCAGTCCACCAGCGGCTGTGGCGAGTTGAGTTTCTGGCCGTAGATCACCGAATAGGACAACACGTTCTGTACGTACTGGCGGGTTTCGTCGAACGGGATGCTTTCCACCCACACGTCGAAGCTCAGGTGGTCTGCGCCGCGCAGCCATTGGCGCACGCGGCCGGGGCCGGCGTTGTAGGCGGCGGAGGCGAGTACGCGGTTGCCGTTGAACTGGCTGTGCACCTGGCTCAGATAGGCGGCGCCGAGCTGGATGTTTTTATCCGGATCCAGCACTTGCTGCGGCGAGGCCAACGGAATGCTGAACTTGCGCGCGGTTTCCTTGGCGGTGCCGGGCATCAGTTGCATCAGGCCGCTGGCGCCGACGCTGGAGCGGGCGTCGTCCATGAACGCACTTTCCTGGCGGGTGATGGCGAACACCCAGCTCGAATGCAGGCCGCGCACCTTGGCTTCGCGTACCAGAGTGTCGCGGTGAGCCATCGGGAACCGGATGTCCAGATCATCCCAGTACTGCGCCTGACTGATGGTGCGGATAGCCGGGAAGTACCATTTCAGGTCGTAGGCCAGTTTTGCCTGGGCGACCATCTCGTCGCGGTTGAAATGCCGGCTGACGTGATACCACTCGCGGCGACCGTCGACGATCTGCCCACGGGCGTGGAACTCCAGTGCACGACGTACGCCAGGGGTGTTGCGCACTTTGTTGATCAGCGCCTGACTGAGCACCAGCGGCTTGTTGTTCAGCGAGTACGGCGATTGCGAGCGGTCAGCGGCGAGGAAGCCGTAGAAATCACGTTCCCGCGACAGGTTCTTGTACAGCGTCTGCGCCTCAGGGTTCTGTGGTTGGGCCAGTTCCAGGCTGCGGGCCTGCCAGTAGCGCCAGCGGTTGGTGGTGGCCAGGTCCTGTGGCAAACGGCGGGTCAGTTGGTAGGCGTCATCCCAGCGCGCCAGGCGCAACAACAGACGCAAGCGCCATTCGGACACGGTGTTGTCGCGCAGTTCCGGATCGTATTTGGTCATCACGTCCAGCGCGCGGCTGTCGAAGCGGCGGGCCAGCGTCAGGCCGATTTCCCGGGCGATCGCGACTTTTTCATCCCGGGAGAAATGCATGCTGCTGGCATAACCGTCGAGCAGGGCCATGGCCTTGTCCGGGTCCTGACGCGCGAGGCGGCGCAGGCCGAGGCTGACCACGTCCGACATCGGTTCATCGGCCGGCGTGAAGCGCGACGGCTGGTTGAGCAATTCCGGTTTCTGCGCCACGTCCACCAGCAGGCGGCCGCGCGGGGCGAGGGTGGTCAGGCCGTTGACCAGGCTGTTGGCCAGCGGATAGTTGCGGTGCTGGGCGGCGAGTTTGGCGCGTTCCCAGCGTTTCTGTTCGGTCAACTGACCTTCGGCGGCCCACATTCCGAACAGCGCATCGCAGGCGGCGGGCTGGGATTTACCGGTCAGCCACAGTTTCTCGGCGTTGGCGTAGCCCTCGGCCTTCTTGTTGTGGCTGATCTGGTACTGCGCGTTGAGGCAGTCCAGTTCGGTGAAATTCAGTTTGGGGTCGTAATACTTGACGAACGTCGCCCAGTCGCCGCGATCGGCCAGCCAGCGCAGCCAGCGCAGTTTCATCCAGTTGGCCTGGGGCAGGTCACCGTGCTCGGCGAGGAATTTTTCGATCTCCGCGTTGCTGGCGGTTTTCAGGCGGGCGGTCAGCTCGTCGTAGGCGAGGTACGGCTCCAGCGGATAATCGGCGAGGGCCTGGCTGTAACGGAAATACGGGCCGCTGTCGCCCTTGGCCAGGGCGCGCTTGGCTTCATCGTAATACTGGCGTTGGGTGGACAGGTCCACCGCCTGGACGGATTGAACGGCAGCGGCGGAAAGCAGCAAACATGACAAAACACTGAAGAGGCGACTGCGCATGAGACATCCGGGCAGAGAAATCATGACAAGTGCCGGCTCAAGGCCGGCACTGAATTGCCTGTAGCTTAGCCTTTTGCCAGCAAGGGGCGAAAGCTTTGCCGACCTTGCAGCACAAGTTCGCAACAATTGTTGTGCAGAGTGCGTCAGCGGCGAAATTGCCGGCCTGTTCGGGCCTCGATTCAGGTAGAATGCGCGCCCGGTTTTTGGAGAAGCTCATGACCCTGCTCAAATTCAGCGATGTGTCCCTTGCATTCGGCGCGATGCCGTTGTTGGACAAGGTGTCCTGGCAGATCGCCCGTGGTGAGCGGGTGTGCATCATCGGCCGCAACGGCACTGGCAAATCCAGCATGATGAAACTGGTCAAGGGCGACCAGAAGCCTGATGACGGCTCGGTGTGGCGTGCCCCCGGTCTGAAAATCGGTGAATTGCCGCAGGAATTGCCGGTGGCCGACGAGCGGACTGTGTTCGACGTGGTCGCCGAAGGTCTCGACGGCGTTGGCGCCTTGCTCGCCGAATACCATCACCTGAGCCAGAACATCGTCACCGATGCCGATCTGGACAAGCTGATGCACGTTCAGCACGACCTCGAAGCCCGCGATGGCTGGCGCTTGCAGACCCTGGTCGACAGCACCCTGAGCCGCCTGCAACTGCCGGCCGACAAGACCCTCGCCGAACTGTCCGGCGGCTGGCGTCGTCGTGTGCTGCTGGCACAGGCACTGGTGTCCGAACCGGATCTGCTGCTGCTCGACGAACCGACCAACCACCTGGACATCGGTGCGATTGCCTGGCTTGAAGAAGCGCTGAAGGATTTCCAGGGCGCCGTGCTGTTCATCACGCACGACCGTTCCTTCCTGCAAAACCTTGCCACCCGCATCCTCGAACTGGATCGGGGTGGCCTGATCGACTGGAACGGCGACTACGCCAGTTTCCTCGTTCACAAAGAAGCCGCACTGGCTGCCGAAGAAACCGCGAACGCGCTGTTCGACAAGCGTCTGGCCCAGGAAGAAGTGTGGATTCGCCAGGGCATCAAGGCCCGTCGTACCCGTAACGAAGGCCGCGTCCGTGCCCTGAAAGCATTGCGTGTTGAGCGCAGCGAGCGTCGCGAGCGCACCGGCAAGGCCAACATCCAGCTGGAAACAGCGGAGAAGTCCGGCAAGCAGGTGATGGTGCTGGATAACGTGAGCTTCGCGCATCCGGGCGGTCCGTTCCTGATCCGCGATTTCTCCATGGTGCTGCAACGCGGCGACCGGATCGGCCTGCTCGGCGCCAACGGTACCGGCAAGACTACCCTGCTGAAACTGATGCTCAGCGGTCTGCAACCGACCAGCGGCAAAGTGGAAGAGGGCACCAAGATCGACGTGGCCTACTTCGACCAGTTGCGTCATCAGCTGGATCTGGAAAAAACCGTGATCGATAACGTCGCCGAAGGTCGCGACTTCATCGATATCGACGGCCAGAGTCGCCACGTGTTGAGCTACCTCGGCGACTTCCTGTTCAGCCCGCAGCGTGCCCGCACGCCGGTGAAGGCGTTGTCCGGTGGCGAGCGTGCGCGTCTGTTGCTGGCCAAATTGTTCAGCAAGCCGGCGAACCTGCTGGTACTCGACGAACCGACCAACGACCTCGACGTGGAAACCCTCGAGCTGCTCGAAGAAGTGCTGCTGACCTTCAACGGCACCGTGCTGATGGTCAGCCACGACCGGGCATTCCTCGACAACGTGGTCACCAGCACCCTGGTCTTCGAAGGTGAAGGCAAGGTTCGCGAATACGTCGGCGGCTATCAGGACTGGATCCGTCAGGGCGGTTCGCCGCGTCTGCTGGGCGTGACGGAAAGCAAATCCGGCAAGGCTGACCTGAACTCGGCGGTGGTCACTGCTGAGCCGGCTCCGGTTGCCGCACCTGTTGCTGCGGCCCCGGCTGCGAAGAAGAAGCTGAGCTACAAGCTTCAACGCGAGCTGGAAGCCTTGCCGGGCGATATCGACGCCAAAGAGCAGCAGATTGCTGCTGTCGAGGCTGAAATGGCTGAGGCCGGTTTCTATCAGCGTCCGCCGGCCGAGACGGCCAAGGTCATTGCTTCTCTGGAGCAATTGCAGGCGGAGCTGGATGCCTTGGTCGAGCGCTGGGCCGAGCTCGACGCCTGATTGATTCCAGGCATGAAAAAGCCCGGCGTCCAGTGATGGGCGCCGGGCTTTTCAGCTTTTCATAAGTGACTGGTATCAGCGTTTGACCAGGTGCACCGCCAACACATCGCATGGTGCGCCGTGCAGCACGTCATTGGCGGTCGAGCCCAGCAACAATGCAAGACCATGCCGGCCGTGACTGCCGACCACGATCAGGTCGCACTGCTGTTCCTTGGCAAAATGGTGGATTTCCTGACGTGGCTGGCCATAGGTCAGGTGGCAGTTGGCGCCTTCGAGCTCGGTGTACTTGTGCTTCAGGCGTTCGAGTCGTTCCTTGGCCTGGTCGAACTGCTGTTGTTGCAGTTGTGACAGATCCATCGGCACGTCACCGCCGAAGGCCATGGCCATCGGTTCAACGATATGCACCAGCGACAGCTTGGCGCCATTGCTCACCGACAGCTCTCGGGCGCGGTGGATCACAGGGTCGCACTCTTCGGTCAGATCTACGGCGACCAGGATATGGTGGTAGGGCATGAGGTGCTCCTCGTGAGGGATCAATATTGGTAAGTATGGCTGGTTTCAAGCGCATTGGTTCCAAAGTGACGCAATGGGCTCATCAGGATTCGGGAGTAGAGATATGACGGTCTGGCTGGTGGTGTCAATCCTGCTGGTGGTGTTGAGTCCGCTGGCGTGGTTGCGCCCGTCCCGTGCACAGAGTGGCCGGATAGCCTTGCGCACGGAGGCCCGGCGTATCGGGCTGGCCATGCAGCTGGCACCTCAAGAGTGGCCGCACTGGATGTCTCAGGAGCCGCCGAACCCGTGTGCGCAATACCATCGGCCACGCCGTGGCAAGCAGCCGGCGTGCTGGACGTACTGGCAGAAATCACCGGGAGTGTGGGTCAATCAGTGGCAGGAAGTCTGTGAAGATCCGCTGTTGCTGAATCATTTCGAAAAATTGCCGGGCAATGTTTTCAAGGTCGAGGCGGACAAGCAGATGATCGCCCTCTATTGGGGCGAGAAGGGTGAAGCATCGGTTTTGCTGGACATTGATGCCACGCTGAAAGCGCTGGCATGACTCGCGGAATTTTCGCGATGCAACGGCGCGAAATGTCCGGCAGACGAGCAATAAAAAGCCCGACATGATTCATCGGGCGGGGTTGGCCAGGCAGGCCGGAAAGTCTTTTTGGCGTTGAATCGGGTGATCCGGTCAACAAACGTGCGCCTGTTTTCCTTCGTAGTCCAGCCAGCGTAGCCTGTTAAACAAGGCGTGCCGTGAATTAGGGCGACTTTTCTAACTATTAATCTTATGAATGCCCCCACATGCAAGCGTGTGTGGCCGGGCTGCGTCCTACAGAAATGACCGCAAAGTCGCATTTCAACCCGTATTTTGGGCGATTGACAATTGTCGGAAATTCCGTGAAGGTGGCGTACCCAAATCAAACGGGCGTATGAATTGAGCGTTTGTATTGCAGACTGCTCCTACAGAATCCCGACTATCGCGTTGGCGGGTGTGCCGGGTGGATTGGTGTCAGCATTGACGAAAAAGCGTCCTGCCGAGCCATTCGCCTGCGTCCGACGTGTACTGTTCAGCTTCCATATCGTGGAGATCAGTTGATGATTTACGAAGGTAAAGCCATCACGGTTAAAGCTCTTGAAAGTGGCATCGTCGAATTGAAATTCGACCTCAAGGGTGAGTCCGTCAACAAGTTCAACCGTCTTACCCTGAACGAACTGCGTCAGGCCGTAGACACCATCAAGGCAGATGCTTCGATCAAGGGCGTGATCGTCAGCAGTGGCAAGGACGTGTTCATCGTCGGCGCCGACATCACCGAATTTGTCGACAACTTCAAGCTGCCGGATGCCGAGCTGGTTGCTGGCAATCTCGAAGCCAACAAGATCTTCAGCGATTTCGAAGACCTCAACGTTCCGACCGTCGCCGCGATCAATGGCATCGCTTTGGGCGGGGGGCTGGAAATGTGCCTGGCAGCGGACTACCGCGTCATGTCGACCAAGGCCAAGATTGGGCTGCCGGAAGTCAAACTGGGCATCTACCCGGGCTTCGGCGGTACCGTGCGTCTGCCGCGCCTGATCGGTGCCGACAACGCCATCGAGTGGATTGCCGCCGGCAAGGAAAATCGTCCTGAAGACGCGCTGAAAGTCGGCGCCGTCGATGCCGTGGTTGCCCCGGAAAAACTGCAGGATGCTGCCCTTGAACTGATCAAGCGCGCCATTTCCGGCGAGTTCGACTACAAGGCCAAGCGCCAGCCGAAGCTGGAAAAGCTCAAGCTGAACGCCATTGAACAAATGATGGCTTTCGAAACCGCCAAAGGTTTCGTGGCTGGCCAGGCGGGCCCGAACTACCCGGCCCCGGTCGAAGCGATCAAGACCATCCAGAAAGCCGCGAATTTCGGTCGTGACAAGGCGCTGGAAGTCGAAGCCGCAGGTTTCGTGAAACTGGCCAAGACCTCTGCCGCGCAGAGCTTGATCGGTCTGTTCCTGAACGATCAGGAACTGAAGAAAAAGGCCAAGGCCTACGACGAAATCGCCAAGGATGTGAAGCAGGCTGCCGTACTGGGCGCTGGCATCATGGGTGGCGGTATCGCCTATCAGTCGGCTTCCAAAGGTACGCCGATCCTGATGAAGGACATCAACGAGCACGGCATCGAGCAAGGTCTGGCTGAAGCCGCCAAGCTGCTGGTCGGTCGCGTTGATAAAGGCCGCATGACCGCCGCGAAAATGGCTGAAGTGCTCAACGGCATTCGTCCGACCCTGTCCTACGGCGATTTCGGTCACGTTGACCTGGTCGTTGAAGCCGTGGTCGAGAACCCGAAGGTCAAGCAAGCCGTTCTGGCGGAAGTCGAAGACAAGGTCAAAGAGGACACCATCCTCGCGTCCAACACCTCGACCATTTCCATCAGCCTGCTGGCCAAGGCCCTCAAGCGTCCGGAAAACTTCGTCGGCATGCACTTCTTCAACCCGGTGCACATGATGCCGCTGGTGGAAGTGATCCGTGGCGAGAAGTCCAGCGAGCTGGCAATCGCCACCACCGTTGCCTACGCCAAGAAAATGGGCAAGAACCCGATCGTCGTCAACGACTGCCCGGGCTTCCTGGTCAACCGCGTACTGTTCCCGTACTTCGGCGGTTTCGCCAAGCTGGTCAGCGCCGGTGTGGATTTCGTCCGTATCGACAAGATCATGGAAAAATTCGGCTGGCCGATGGGCCCGGCGTACCTGATGGACGTGGTCGGTATCGACACCGGTCACCACGGTCGTGACGTGATGGCCGAAGGCTTCCCGGATCGCATGAAGGACGACCGTCGTTCGGCCATCGACGTGCTTTACGAAGCCAAGCGTCTGGGCCAGAAGAACGGCAAGGGCTTCTATGCCTACGAGGCCGACAAGAAAGGCAAGCAGAAGAAAGTCGCCGATCCGTCGGTACTGGAAGTACTCAAGCCGATCGTCTACGAGCAGCGCGAAGTCACTGACGAAGACATCATCAACTGGATGATGATCCCGCTGTGCCTGGAAACCGTGCGTTGCCTGGAAGACGGCATCGTCGAAACCGCCGCCGAAGCCGACATGGGTCTGGTCTACGGTATTGGTTTCCCTCCATTCCGTGGCGGTGCGCTGCGCTACATCGACTCGATCGGTGTTGCCGAGTTCGTTGCCCTGGCCGACCAGTACGCTGATTTGGGCGCGCTGTACCACCCGACCGCGAAGCTGCGTGAAATGGCCAAGAACGGCCAGAGCTTCTTCGGTTAAGCGCCCCCAACTAGAGTGAGAGTGAACTTATGAGCTTGAATCCTAGAGACGTCGTGATTGTCGACTTCGGTCGTACTCCGATGGGCCGCTCCAAGGGCGGCATGCACCGCAACACCCGCGCCGAAGACATGTCGGCGCACCTGATCAGCAAATTGCTGGAACGCAACACCAAGGTCGATCCTGCCGAAGTCGAGGACGTGATCTGGGGCTGCGTCAACCAGACCCTGGAGCAGGGCTGGAACATCGCGCGCATGGCGTCGCTGATGACCCAGATCCCGCACACTTCGGCCGGCCAGACCGTCAGCCGTCTGTGCGGCTCGTCGATGAGCGCGCTGCACACCGCGGCGCAAGCGATCATGACCGGCAACGGTGACGTGTTCGTGGTTGGCGGCGTCGAGCATATGGGTCACGTGAGCATGATGCACGGTGTCGATCCGAACCCGCACATGTCCCTGTACGCGGCGAAAGCCTCGGGCATGATGGGCCTGACCGCTGAAATGCTGGGCAAAATGCACGGCATCACTCGCGAACAGCAGGACGCCTTTGGCGTGCGTTCCCACCAGTTGGCCCACAAGGCGACTGTGGAAGGCAAGTTCAAGGACGAAATCATCCCGATGCAGGGTTACGACGAGAACGGTTTCCTGAAAACCTTCGACTACGACGAAACCATTCGTCCGGAAACCACCCTGGAAAGTCTGGCGGCTCTGAAGCCGGCGTTCAATCCAAAGGGCGGCACCGTGACGGCCGGTACCTCGTCGCAGATCACCGATGGTGCTTCGTGCATGATCGTGATGTCGGCACAGCGCGCACAGGACCTGGGCATCCAGCCTATGGCGGTGATTCGCTCGATGGCGGTAGCGGGTGTGGACCCGGCGATCATGGGCTATGGTCCGGTACCGGCTACTCAGAAAGCACTGAAACGTGCCGGCCTGGGTATCAACGATATCGACTTCTTCGAGCTCAACGAAGCGTTCGCCGCACAGGCCCTGCCAGTGCTGAAAGATCTGAAAGTGCTCGACAAGATGAATGAGAAGGTTAACCTGCACGGCGGCGCGATCGCCCTGGGTCACCCGTTCGGTTGCTCCGGTGCCCGTATTTCCGGCACCTTGCTGAACGTGATGAAGCAGAATGGCGGCACCTTCGGGGTGGCCACCATGTGCATTGGCCTCGGCCAAGGCATCTCCACCGTCTTCGAACGCGTTTAAGCGTCTCGTCGATGGAAGCCGGGGCCAAGTGCCCCGGTTTTTGTTTTTGCGGATTTATTTTGTTTTTATTTTGAAAATATTTGAGTGAGGGCCAAAGCATGCCGATACAACCTGGGCTCTACCAACATTACAAAGGTCCGCAGTACCGCGTATTCAGTGTCGCGCGGCATTCCGAGACCGAAGAAGAAGTCGTCTTTTACCAAGCCCTGTATGGCGATTACGGCTTTTGGGTACGTCCCTTGAGCATGTTCCTGGAGTCCGTCGAGGTTGACGGCGAGCAGGTCCCACGCTTTGCTTTGGTGCAAGCCGAACCGAGCCTTTTTTCGAAGCCGTAAGGCGAGTGCGCGCAAAACCCTGCGCTTGACCTCACCTTGTAGCCACTATATATAGCGGTGCCGCGTCAGGCGCCAACCGCCTTTCACTTCTAGAATTCAGGAATTTTCTGATCCATGGGCAAATCGCTGGTCATTGTGGAATCCCCGGCTAAGGCCAAGACCATCAACAAGTATCTGGGCAACCAATACGTGGTGAAGTCGAGTATCGGCCATATCCGAGACCTGCCCACCAGCGGTTCGGCTAGCGCCAGCAAGGAGCCAGCCGCCAAGCGTGGCAAGGCTGCTGCGGGCGAAGCGCCAGCGCTGTCGCCGAAAGAGAAGGCGCGCAAGCAGCTGGTCTCGCGTATGGGGGTCGATCCCGAACACGGCTGGAAAGCCAAGTACGAGATCCTCCCGGGCAAGGAAAAGGTCATCGAAGAGCTGCGCCGGCTCGCCAAGGATGCTGACACCATCTATCTCGCAACCGACTTGGATCGCGAGGGGGAAGCCATTGCCTGGCACCTGCGCGAAGCCATCGGTGGTGACGACAGCCGCTACAAGCGCGTGGTGTTCAACGAAATCACCAAGAAGGCGATTCAGGAAGCCTTCTCGGAGCCGGGCGAACTCGACATCGATCGAGTGAACGCGCAGCAAGCCCGTCGTTTCCTCGACCGCGTCGTCGGCTACATGGTCTCGCCGCTGCTGTGGGCCAAGATCGCCCGTGGCCTGTCCGCCGGTCGCGTGCAATCGGTTGCCGTGAAACTGGTGGTCGAGCGTGAGCGTGAAATCCGCGCGTTCAACCCGGAAGAGTACTGGGAAGTGCATGCCGATCTCGGCACCGCCAAAGGCTCGACCGTGCGTTTCGAAGTGGCTCGAGAGAAAGGCGAAGCCTTCAAGCCATTGAACGAAGCGCAAGCGACGGCCGCGCTGGAGAAGCTCAAGTCCTCCAGCTACAGCATCGTCAAGCGTGAAGACAAACCGACCAGCAGCAAGCCATCGGCACCGTTCATCACCTCCACACTGCAACAGGCCGCGAGCAACCGCTTGGGCTTCGGTGTGAAGAAAACCATGATGATGGCCCAGCGTCTCTACGAAGCCGGCTACATCACTTATATGCGTACCGACTCGACCAACCTCTCGGCTGATGCCGTGACGATGGCGCGCGATTACATCGAGACCGAGTTCGGCAAGAAGTATCTGCCGGAGTCGCCGAACGTCTACAGCAGCAAAGAAGGCGCACAAGAGGCTCACGAAGCGATTCGCCCTTCCGACGCCAACACCACGCCAAGCAAGCTGGCTGGTATGGAGCGCGACGCTGAGCGCCTCTACGAGCTGATCTGGCGCCAGTTCCTGGCTTGCCAGATGTTGCCGGCGCAATACCTGTCGACCACTGTCAGCGTCGCTGCCGGCGATTTCGAGCTGCGCGCCAAGGGCCGCATCCTGAAGTTCGACGGTTACACCCGTGTGCTGCCGCAAATCACCAAACCTGGCGATGACGACGTTCTGCCCGACATGGCGCAGGGCGACGTGATGAAGCTGATCAAGCTCGATCCGTCCCAGCACTTCACCAAGCCGCCGGCCCGGTATTCGGAAGCCAGCCTGGTGAAAGAAATGGAAAAACGCGGCATCGGCCGTCCTTCGACCTATGCGGCGATCATCTCGACCATTCAGGATCGCGGCTACGTGACCCTGCACAACCGTCGTTTCTATTCGGAAAAGATGGGCGACATCGTTACCGAACGTCTGTCGGAAAGCTTCTCGAACCTCATGGACTACGGCTTCACCGCCGGTATGGAAGAGAATCTCGATGACGTGGCTCAGGGCGAGCGCGACTGGAAAAACGTGCTGGATGAATTCTACGGCGACTTCAAGAAAAAACTTGAAGTAGCAGAGAATCCGGAAGCCGGCATGCGTGCCAACCAGCCGGTGATGACCGATATTCCGTGCACCACCTGCGGCCGTCCAATGCAGATCCGTACTGCATCGACCGGAGTGTTCCTCGGCTGCTCGGGTTACAGCCTGCCGCCGAAAGAGCGCTGCAAGGCGACCGTCAACCTGGTGCCGGGCGACGAAATCGCGGCGGACGATGAGGGTGAGTCGGAATCCCTGGTACTGCGCGGCAAGCATCGCTGCCCGATCTGCAGCACGGCGATGGATGCCTACCTGCTCGACGAAAAGCGCAAGCTGCACATCTGCGGTAACAACCCGGATTGCGCCGGCTACGAAATCGAGGAAGGTAGCTACCGCATCAAGGGCTACGAAGGGCCGAGCCTGGAATGCGATAAGTGCGGCAGCGAGATGCAGCTCAAGACCGGCCGTTTCGGCAAGTTCTTCGGTTGCACCAACCCGACGTGCAAGAACACCCGCAAGCTGCTGAAAAGCGGTGATGCGGCGCCGCCGAAGATGGATCCGGTGAAGATGCCTGAGCTGAAATGCGAGAAGGTCAACGACACCTACATCCTGCGTGACGGAGCGTCCGGCCTGTTCCTGGCGGCCAGTCAGTTCCCGAAAAACCGCGAGACCCGTGCTCCGCTGGTGATCGAGATTCTGCCGCACAAGGACGAGATCGATCCGAAGTACCACTTCCTGTGCGAAGCGCCGCAGAAGGATCCGGATGGTCTGCCAGCCGTGATCCGCTACAGCCGCAAGACCAAAGAACAGTATGTTCAGACCGAAGTTGACGGCAAGCCGACTGGCTGGAAAGCGTTCTTTGACGGTGGCAAGTGGACGGTCGAGGACAAGCGTCCGGCGAAAGCCAAGGCGTGAGCTGACTCCGACCTTGCGATGGGCTGATGTTATCGGCCCAATACGACAAAAGGCCGCATGACAACCTTCGGGTTTTCATGCGGCCTTTTTGTTTAATGCTTGCGGTCGGATCGGCTGATCCACGACACTGTCCGGCCTGTGTGAAGCAATTATTTCGTTGTGGAGAGTGCCGACATGGCCAACGAACTCTATACCCGTACCAATCAGAAGATCTATTTCGCGGGTTTGTCGCTGGAAGCGCTGGCCAGGGCGGAAGAGGGGCGGGCGATGAACTCGCTGGCGCTGATTCAGGCCGGGCGCGAATCCGCATTGTTTCATCTCTATGGTGCGTTGTTGGGTTTGTGTCATGAAATTGCCGGTTTCTACCGTCTGCCGCAAGCCAATGCGGCGCGAGCGGAAGCCCTGCTGACCCGCGAAGTGCTGGAGTCGATCGCCATTCCAGAGTTGGCAGAGATGATTGAGCTGGCGGGCAATCCGGAGACCTGGCTGTCTAAGTTACTGGCCGCGCATTCGGCGTTGTTTCAGCCGCCACGCGTGCCACACAAGCCGAAGGGCGATGTGACGCAGCCATTGATTCAGGCAGTGAATCTGGATGAAGAAGAGGTGGTTGAAGAGTTGAGCCGTGAAGAGCTCGAGAGCTGGCGGCAGAACCTCAAGGGGCTGGCGCTCCGTTTCCGTGAAGGCTTGAGCGAGTGCTGAGGGGCGTGGGTTGGCGGCGACGAGAGGCGTGCTGCTGGTCAAGATCCCGAGCGAAGCCTGAATGATGTCTATATAATCCCTGCCTTTCGTGGAGATCAGACCTATATGCCAACGTCCTTTCTAGAAATTGTCGAGCTACCAGACGGCCGAATCGAACTGCGCAGGGCCGAGGACGAGGGTTCTCTGGTGACTCTGGATTTCTCCGAGGATGCCAAGGCGTTTCTGCAGGGCCAGCACGTTGAAATTGCCAAGGCGATGTTGAGCGTTGGCGTGCAAATGGCGGGGCGTATGGTTGAAGGTGAATTCGATAAGGATGAGGGGCCGCGGGTTCTTCATTGATCCGCTGTCTCCCAGTTCCTGCTCCAGATCGGCTTCTCTATCCCTGGAGAAGCCCTGCGCTTTATATGGCGCGCATTGTTGAATCACCCCAAACGAATGTTCAGGCTTTGAGCGTCTCCTGTACGGGCGGCGCTGATCAGCTGTTGCCGTGACCCTGCGCTCAGTGGGTTCAGCCATGTGACGACTGTGTGGCTGCGGCCCAGGCGTAATGCCTCGCAGGCCAGTTGCTGAGCGCTTTGAGCGCCGCGCGGCTGTAACAGCAGGATGCGTTCGCGATTCAATCCAGCGTCCCGCAGCCAGGTCTGGGTCAGGCTGGCAGGCGGTGCAATCAGGGTCAGCCAGCGTGCGTCCTGATCCTCGCTCAGTTCGCGAAGAATCGGCGCCAGCAGGTTCAGGCAGTTCCCGGCCGCACCGCGCAGTGACAGCTCGCTGAACGCTTCAGGTTCGGTATTCCACGGACGCTCGACGACATCCTTGAGGATGGGGGCGAGTGGTTGCGCCAGAAATGCCTCGAACAACGGCAGTTGTGTTTGCTGAGGTGCGTGTGAGAACTGCATAAAGCCTCCTTTAGCGGCGGATGACGCCGACACTCAAGCCTTCGATCACCAGTTCCTGATCTTTCAGGTTGACTTCGATAGGGGCGAACTCGGGGTTTTCGGCAATCAGCCAGACTTTGCTGCCATCACGCTTGAAGCGTTTGACGGTGACTTCGTCGCCGATCCGGGCAACCACGATCTGACCGTTGCGTGCCTCGCGGGTGGTGTGAACCGCCAGCAAGTCGCCGTCGAAAATGCCGATGTCCTTCATGCTCATCCCGTGGACGCGCAACAGGTAGTCGGCGCGCGGATGAAAGAAGGCCGGGTTGATGTTGCAGGACTCTTCGATGTGTTGCTGGGCGAGGATCGGCGCACCGGCAGCCACTCGACCGATGATCGGCAGGGTGGACTCGTCGACCTTGGCTTCGAAGCCAGGGATTCGAATGCCGCGAGAGGCGCCAGGTGTCATCTCGATAGCGCCTTTGCGGGCGAGCGCCTTGAGGTGCTCTTCGGCCGCGTTGGGTGATTTGAAACCCAGTTCCTGAGCGATTTCCGCACGGGTCGGCGGGTAGCCGTTGTCTTCGAGGCAGCGTTTGATAAAGGCCAGAATCTCGGCTTGGCGTGGCGTCAGCTTAAGCATATTGATCGCTCTGTCTTTTTATACAGTGACTGGGATTATATACAGTGAAGCGGTCTTGGCAATCATCGTTTTTTGCCATGCCGCCGGACGGTCAGTGACGACCCTGATTAATGTGGCGTCCTTGTTGTGGTTAAATATCTGACTGACCATTCCCAAAACGAACCGGCAGGCTTGACAAGGCACAGACTGAAACGTATGTTTCAAACAAGTGTTTGTCAGGCGGAGTAGCCATGGCCCAGTCGGAAACCGTTGAACGCATTCTCGATGCTGCAGAACAGCTGTTCGCGGAAAAAGGTTTTGCTGAAACCTCATTGCGTCTGATCACCAGCAAGGCAGGGGTCAATCTCGCTGCGGTGAACTATCACTTCGGCTCGAAGAAGGCGCTGATCCAGGCGGTTTTCTCGCGCTTTCTCGGTCCGTTCTGCACCAGCCTCGACAAAGAGTTGGAGCGCCGCCAGGCCAAACCAGAGAACAAGCCTTCGCTCGAAGAGCTGCTGGAAATCCTCGTCGAGCAAGCGCTGGTGGTACAGCCACGCAGCGGCAACGATCTGTCGATCTTCATGCGTTTGCTCGGTCTGGCATTCAGTCAGAGCCAGGGCCACTTGCGCCGTTATCTGGAAGACATGTACGGCAAGGTATTCCGCCGCTATATGTTGCTGGTAAATGAAGCTGCGCCGCGTATTCCTCCAATCGAACTGTTCTGGCGTGTCCACTTCATGCTCGGTGCCGCAGCATTCAGCATGTCGGGTATCAAGGCCTTGCGCGCGATTGCCGAGACCGATTTCGGCGTCAACACCTCCATCGAGCAGGTGATGCGTCTGATGGTGCCGTTCCTGGCGGCCGGCATGCGTGCCGAAACCGGCGTCACGGACACGGCCATGGCCACAGCGCAGTTGCGTCCACGCAGCAAATCCGCGCCGGTACCTGCCAAGGTTTGACCGTTCATGGGTGGGCGCGGCAGCTGACATCCGCTAAGCTAGCCGCCCATGTCGACTCTCGTTCTGAACCCGTTTCTCATTGAAATCACCGACCCGCCGGGCAATGTCCCTGGTGGTGATTTCGTGGGCGACGGGTTTTTCGTTTTCAAGGAATCTCTATGACTGCTGGCCTGCAAGGCTCGTTGATGGTGGACGTCGCCGGTACCTGGCTGACGGCCGAAGATTGCCAATTGTTGCGCCAGCCCGAAGTGGGCGGCCTGATCATTTTTGCCCGCAACATCGAGCATCCGCGTCAGGTACGCGAGCTGAGCGCGGCGATCCGTGCCATTCGTCCGGACTTGCTGCTGGCGGTGGATCAGGAAGGCGGTCGCGTCCAGCGTCTGCGTCAGGGCTTCGTCCGTTTGCCAGCCATGCGCGCCATCGCTGATAACCCGAACGCCGAGTATCTGGCCGAGCAATGCGGCTGGATCATGGCCACCGAAGTGCTGGCAGTCGGACTCGACCTGAGCTTCGCGCCGGTGCTGGATCTGGATTACCAGCGCAGCGCCGTGGTCGGCACCCGCTCGTTTGAAGGTGACCCGGAGCGCGCCGCACTGCTCGCAGGCGCTTTCATCAAAGGCATGAACAGCGCGGGCATGGCCGCCACCGGCAAGCATTTCCCCGGCCATGGCTGGGCGGAAGCCGACTCCCACGTCGCGATCCCCAACGACGAGCGCAGCCTCGAAGAGATCCGCGCCAACGACCTGGTGCCGTTCGCCAGACTCAGCAAGCAACTGGCCGCGGTCATGCCGGCTCACGTGATTTATCCGCAAGTCGACACACAACCTGCCGGTTTCTCCCGGCGCTGGCTGCAGGACATCCTGCGTGGAGAGTTGCAGTTCGACGGCGTGATCTTCAGCGACGACCTGTCGATGGCCGGCGCCCACGTGGTTGGCGACGCCGCCAGCCGTATCGAAGCGGCACTGAGTGCCGGTTGCGACATGGGCCTGGTGTGCAACGACCGCGCAGCCGCCGAGCTGGCCCTGAGTGCCGCGCAGCGCATGAAGGTCAAGCCGTCGCCGCGCATCGCACGCATGCGCGGTCAGGCATTCGCCAATACCGAATACCGTCAGGATCCGCGCTGGCTGACCGCTGTCGGCGCGCTCAAAGACGCTCAACTGATCGATTAAGGATTTTTTCGCTATGACGGTTTACGCAATCATTGGCGGCACCGGCCTGACCCAGCTGGAAGGCCTGAGCATTCGTCAGTCGCTGGCGGTGGATACGCCTTATGGCGCGCCATCGGCCGAGGTCCAGATTGGCGAATACGCCGGCAAGGAAGTGCTGTTCCTCGCTCGTCACGGTCACCCGCATCGCTTCCCGCCGCACAAGGTCAACTACCGCGCCAACCTGTGGGCGTTGAAGCAGGCCGGAGCCGAAGCGATCATTGCGGTCAACGCCGTGGGTGGGATTCATCCAGCGATGGGCACCGGGCATTTCTGCGTGCCGCATCAGATCGTGGACTACACCAGTGGTCGCGAGCACACCTATTTCGCCGACGACCTGGAACATGTCACACACATCGACTTCAGCTTTCCCTACAGCGAACCGCTGCGTCAGCGACTGATTGCTGCATTGGCCGCGGAAGGGTGCGAGTACAGCGTTCAAGGCGTTTATGCCTGCACCCAGGGCCCGCGTCTGGAAACCGTGGCCGAGATCGTGCGACTGGAGCGTGACGGCTGCGACATCGTCGGCATGACCGGCATGCCGGAAGCGGCGCTGGCTCGCGAGCTGGATCTGGATTACGCGTGTCTGTCGCTGGTGGTGAATCCGGCGGCGGGCAAGACCACGGAAGTGATCACCATGGCCGAGATCGAGCAGGCGTTGCACGACGGCATGGGCAAAGTGAAGTCGACGTTGGCGCGGGTGCTGAAGGGCTGAGTCTGGCTCGAAACCGAGTCGAGCCATTCGCGGGCAAGCCCGCTCCCACAGGTTAAGCGCTATCTCTGTGGGAGCGGGCTTGCCCGCGAATCGATCTGGTAGACGACAAAGACTTCAGCGCTTGTCGAATTTGTCCGGCAGCGGCGCAAACAGCGCCTCGATATCATCACTCTGCAATTTCCAGTCCCCGGCCTTGCGCCCATCCAGCACGCCGGCCGCCAGGTCGGATTTTTCCCGCTGCAAGTGTTGAATCTTCTCCTCGACCGTGCCCCGGGCAATCATCTTGTAGACGAACACCGGCTTCTCCTGGCCAATGCGATACGCGCGGTCGGTTGCCTGATTTTCGGTCGCCGGGTTCCACCACGGATCGTAGTGAATCACCGTGTCCGCTTCCGTCAGGTTCAGGCCCACACCGCCAGCTTTCAGGCTGATGAGAAAGATCTGACGCTTGCCGCTCTGGAATTCCTTCACCGGTGTACGCCGATCACGGGTCTGTCCCGTCAACAGCGCATAGGCGACATTGCGTTTTTTCAGCTCGTCCTCGATCAGTGACAGCATCGAAGTGAACTGCGAAAACAGCAGAATCCGCCGGCCTTCCTCAAACAACTCCTCGAGCATTTCCATCAGACTGTCGAGCTTGCCCGACGTGCTGCCGCGAGCGGGCAGGGTGGCGTCATTGACCAGGCGCAAATCGCAACAGACCTGACGCAGCTTGAGCAACGCTTCAAGAATGATGATCTGACTGCGCGCCACGCCTTTACGGGTGATTTCGTCGCGAACCTTTTTATCCATGGCCAGGCGCATGGTTTCGTACACGTCGCGCTGCGCTTCGTTGAGCTCGACCCAATGAATGATTTCGGTTTTCGGCGGCAGCTCGGTCGCAACCTGCTCCTTGGTGCGGCGCAGCAGAAACGGTTTGATCCGACCGTTGAGGTGCTGAAGTCTGACTTCGCTCGCGCGTTTTTCAATCGGCACGCGGTAATCGGCGTTGAAGCTTTTGACGTCGCCGAGCCAGCCGGGCAGCAGAAAGTGAAACAGCGACCACAGTTCGCCCAAGTGATTCTCCAGTGGCGTCCCGCTCAGGCACAGGCGCTGACGCGCATTGAGTTCACGGGCAGCCTGGGCGGCTTTGCTGTTCGGGTTCTTGATGTACTGCGCTTCATCCAGCACCAGCACGTGCAGCGGCTGCTGGGCCAGACGTTCGACATCCTTGGGCAGCAGCGCATAGGTTGTGAGGATCAGGTCGTAATCGGCCAGATGCTCGAAATGCTTTTTGCGGCTTGCGCCGTACAGGGCGACCACCTTGAGCTGCGGCGTGAAGTGCGCTGCTTCGTCCAGCCAGTTGGGAATCAGGCTGGTAGGCATCACCACCATGCACGGGCGATCCAGGCGTCCGGCGTTCTTCTCGCTGAGAATATGCGCCAATGTCTGTAGGGTTTTGCCCAATCCCATGTCGTCCGCGAGAATCCCGCCGACCTCAAGTTGCCGCAGCGACTGCATCCAGCTCAAGCCTTCGAGCTGATAAGGACGCAGCGTCGCATTCAGTCCCTTCGGTGCTTTGGCGCTGTAATCGCGGATATCACGCAAGCGCTGGGCGAAGCTGCGAATCTGCTCGCCACCCTCCCAGAGCAGGGGAATGCCTTCCAGCGAATTCAGGCGCGTGGCGTCGGCCTTGCTCAGGCGCAGGGTGGTTTCGCCCGGTTCCTGCAAATAAAACTCGCCCAAGGTCGCCAACACCGGTTTCAGCCGGCCGAGGGGCAGGGCGACTTGCAGCGGCCCGTGCTCGCTGTTGCGTTGCGGGATGTTCACCAGAATCAGTTCATCGTCGCGACGTCGGGCGAGACGTTCCGGATTGAGGATTTCCGTGTGCGAACGCATCAGGTTGAGCAGGATCGGCAGCAGGCTCAGGCGCTCACCGTTAACGATGATCCCCAGCTCCAGATCGAACCAGTCGCGCTCCGGCGTCTGCTCGACGGTGGCGTACCAATCGTCAACGGTGGTCAGGTCGAAGCCGAACTCATCGTCGACCAGCAACTCCCAGCCCTGGGTGCGCAGTTTCGGCAGATCGTTGAGGGTGAACGTCAGCCAGGCGCTGTCGTTGACCATCTCGTAGAGTTCGCCGGCGCTTTCCGGCAGGGCCTTGCTCTGCCGGGTGGCGATGCGGAAACCGAGAATTCGCAGCTGCTCGCGGTAGCTTTGCTCGACGTCCGGATGGCGCTTGACCCGCAGGGTCTGCGCTTCCTGGCGAATCAGAATGTCGCTGTTCTTCTGGCCGCTGACGTATTCGTCGAGGTAACTGAAGGACAGCGCCGCACGATGCTGGATGTAACGCTGCATCTTGCCGTTGCGCGGTTCGAACGCGCTGAATTCGACGCTGGCCAGCCACAAACGCGGCACCGGTTGCACGTTGTCCACCAGCACTTGCGGCGGCGCTTTCGGGCTGCGGTTTTCCAGCACAGCCTGGAGTTTTTCCAGAAGTTCGGCGTCTTTGGCAGCGGCGGGGTATTCGAGGGTTTCCTGCACTTGCAGCAACACCGCCGCGCAATGTTTGCAGTTGCTGTGTACCGGGCAGGTGCAGGTAGCGTCGACCATCAGCAGTGTGCCTTTGGCCGACTCGCGCAGGTGAATCGTCTGACGGTAGACGTTACCGCCAGAGCCTTCGCAGCTGGCGGTAATGGTTGCATCGCCGACCTGCACGAATCGCACCCGGTTTTCCAGTGCGTAGCGGCGGCCGCGCTCCAGGCTTTGTTCCTTGAATCGGCTGACCCAGGAGGAGGCCAGCGGTTTACTCAGTGGCGGGGGCATAAGGACTTCGATCAGTCCGGAACGACTTCAGGCGCTTCCCGAGGCGCGGGCGCCGTCAGTGAAGTGATCTTGATCAGCAGGGCCAGGTGGCCGTTATCGAGGTAGTTGAGTTGGCCGTTCTTGGTGTGGCTGTCCTGTTTCAGGCGCTCGCTGGCGGTGACCATGCCGTTGGCGTCGATCTGGTTGACCCAGAAATCGGCGTTCACGTCGGTGAAGCGCCCGAGCTTCATTTCAATCGTGCCTTCGATCGGGAACTGGCCGAACTGCTCCTGACCTTCGCTGACCGCCACTTTGGCAGGCGTCTCGCCCAGGGTTTGCTGCCAGGCCTTATGCATCAGCACGCTGTACTCGCCGCTGGCGGTGAGTTTGGTCACAACGTCGTTCAGCGCCGGCGTGCGTTTGCTGTCATCGCCCAGCCGCTGGGCGCCTGCCGCCCAGTCTTCCGGTGCGGCGCGGCTGATAATCGCCGGTACAGCGTTCTGGCGTACCAGAATCATTTCGACCTGATACAGGTCATCGGCAAACGCCGTCGGTGCTACAAGCGTCAGTAGCAAGGTCAATGAGCGAAACAGGCGCATGCGGCGTCCTTCAAGCAGTTTTCGGGATGAGGCGCTCGAACAGCGCCTCCACAGTATTAAAGCGCTCTTCCGGGCGCTCCATCGGCACCTGGAACTTGAACATCGTGGCGCCTTCGAATTTGTAGCGTTTTGGCTGACTCTGGATCAGTTTGATCAGGGTCATCGGGTCGACCGGCGTCTGCGCCGCGAACTCGATGCGTCCGCCTTGCGGGCCGCCATCGACTTTCTTGATACCCAGCTGTTCGGCCTGCAATTTCAGCGCCGTGATGCGCACCAGATTCTTGGTCGGCTCCGGCAGTAGACCAAAGCGGTCAATCATCTCGACCTGCAGATCCTTCAGACCTTCCTCGTCGGTGGCCGAAGCGATGCGCTTGTACAGGATCAGGCGGGCGTGCACGTCCGGCAGGTAATCTTCCGGAATCAGCGCCGGCACCCGCAGGTTGACCTCCGGGCCACCGCCGAGCGGTTGGTCGAGGTTGGGCTGTTCACCCTTGCGGATCGACTTCACCGCGCGCTCGAGCATTTCCATGTACAGCGTGAATCCAACGGCCTGAATCTGCCCGCTCTGACCGTCGCCCAGCAGTTCGCCGGCGCCACGGATTTCCAGGTCGTTGGTGGCCAGCACGAAGCCAGCGCCAAGATCCTGAGTATTGGCAATCGCCTCCAGACGTTTTTCCGCATCGCCGGTGATCTGCTGGCGCGGTGGTGTCAGCAGGTAGGCGTAAGCCTGGTGGTGGCTACGCCCAACGCGGCCGCGCAACTGGTGCAACTGCGCCAGACCGAACTTGTCGGCACGCTCGATGATGATGGTGTTGGCGCTCGGCACGTCGATGCCCGTCTCGATGATGGTCGAGGCGATCAGCACGTTGAAGCGCTTGTGGTAGAAGTCGCTCATCACCTGTTCGAGCTCGCGTTCGCGCATCTGCCCGTGGCCGATGCCGATTCGCGCTTCCGGCACCAGTTCGGCCAGTTCGGCGGCGCATTTCTCGATGGTCTTCACGTCGTTGTGCAGGTAATAGACCTGACCGCCACGCAGCAACTCACGCAGCAGGGCTTCTTTGACCGTGCTCTTGTTCTGCTCCATGACGAAGGTGCGCACCGACAGGCGTCGCGCCGGCGGCGTGGCGATGATCGACAGGTCGCGCATGCCTGACACCGCCATGTTCAGCGTGCGCGGAATCGGCGTGGCGGTCAGCGTAAGAATGTCGACTTCGCTGCGCAGAGCCTTGAGCTGTTCCTTCTGACGGACACCGAAACGGTGCTCTTCGTCGATGATCACCAGCCCGAGGTTTTTGATCTTGACGTCGTCCTGCAGCAGCTTGTGAGTGCCGATCACGATATCGATATTGCCTTCGGCCAAC
Source organism: Pseudomonas sp. B40(2017) (assembly GCF_002112855.1). Classification (NCBI taxonomy): domain Bacteria; kingdom Pseudomonadati; phylum Pseudomonadota; class Gammaproteobacteria; order Pseudomonadales; family Pseudomonadaceae; genus Pseudomonas; species Pseudomonas sp. B40(2017). Next base: position 93,936 of record NZ_NEIT01000011.1, on the reverse strand, counting down.
TGAGCGACTGCAGCGTTCACTTCCTTGGCCGACTTGAAGCGGCTCATCACTTCCACGGTCACCGGCCAGTCGGCGAAGCGGTCGCGGAAGCTGTTGTAATGCTGCTGGGCGAGCAGGGTGGTCGGCACCAGGATCGCCACTTGCTTGCCGCCGTGCACGGCGATGAACGCGGCGCGCATGGCGACTTCGGTCTTGCCGAAACCCACATCGCCGCAGACCAGGCGATCCATCGGCTTCGGCGCGAGCATGTCTTCGCGCACGGCTTCGATGGTGGATTGCTGGTCCGGGGTTTCTTCGAACGGGAAACCGGCGCTGAACGTCGCGTAATCGGCCTTCGGATCGGCAAACGCATAACCTTCGCGGGCGGCGCGACGGGCGTAGATGTCGAGCAGTTCGGCAGCCACGTCGCGGACCTGTTCAGCGGCCTTGCGCTTGGCTTTCTGCCAGGTCTCGGAGCCGAGGCGGTGCAGCGGGGCCAGTGCGTCGTCGCTGCCGGTGTAACGGGCGATCAAATGCAGGTTGGCCACCGGCACGTAGAGCTTGGCGTTCTCGGCGTATTCGAGGGTCAGGAATTCGGCAGCCTGATTGTCGATTTCCAGAATCGTCAGGCCGAGATAACGACCGACACCATGGTCGATGTGCACCACCGGCGCGCCTTCGCGCAGCTCGGTGAGGTTCTTGATCACCGCATCGTTGTTGGCATCGGCGCGCTTTTCGCGACGGCGACGCTGCATCACGCGCTGGCCGAACAGCGGACTTTCCGCGACCAGTGCCAGGGCCGGCTCGTCCAGCATCAGGCCTTCGTCGAGCGGGGCGATGGTGATCGCCAGACGATCCTTGCTCGCGACAAAGTCCGGCCAGCTATCGACGGTTTTCGGGCGCAGCTTCAGGCGCTCGAGCAATTCCAGCAGTACTTCGCGACGACCTGCGGATTCGGCGGTGAACAGCACGCGCCCCGGGAATTCGTCGAGGAAGGCGGAAAGCGCGGCCAGTGGTTGCGTGGCCTTGGCCTCGATCGCCAGGTTCGGCAATGCCTGCGCCGGGAAGCGCTCGCGGCCTGCGCCGGTTTCCACATCCTGCTGGCTGGCGATTACGCGCGGCCAGTTCTTCAGGCGGGCGAAGCAATCTTCCACCGGCAGGAACAGTTCGGCTGGCGGCAATAAAGGACGCGATGGGTCGACGCGACGCTCTTCATAACGATTGCGCACGTCGTTCCAGAAGTTTTCCGCCGCCTGCTCGATGCCCGGCAGCGAGAACACTTGCGTGTCTTGCGGCAGGTAATCGAACAGGGTCGAGGTTTCTTCGAAGAACAGTGGCAGGTAGTACTCGATACCGGCCGGCGTGATGCCGCTGCTCAGGTCCTGGAAGATCGGGCAGCGGCGGAAATCGACGTCGAAGCGCTCGCGAAAGCGCGCCTTGAAGCGGGTGACCGCCTCTTTTTGCAGTGGGAATTCCTTGGCCGGCAGCAGCTTGACCGAATCGACCTTTTCAATGGAACGCTGGTTTTCCGGGTCGAAAGTGCGCAGGGTTTCGATTTCGTCGTCGAACAAGTCGATGCGATAGGGCAGTTTGCTGCCCATCGGGAACAGGTCGATCAGTGCACCGCGGACCGTGAACTCGCCGTGCTCGTAGACGGTGTCGACGTAGCGATAGCCGCTGGCTTCGAGCCGTGAGCGCATCTGCTCGACATCGAGTTTCTGCCCGACATCCAGCACCAGGCTGCTGCCGAGCAGGAATTTGGTCGGCGCCAGACGATGCAGGGCGGTGGTGATCGGCACCACCAGCACGCCATGTTCCAGCTCCGGCAGCCTATAAAGGCTGGCGATGCGCTGGGAAATGATGTCCTGGTGCGGCGAAAACAGATCGTAGGGCAGGGTTTCCCAGTCCGGGAAATGCAGCACCGGCAAATCCGGGGCGAAGAAACTCAGCTCCTGTTCCAGCCGTTCGGCACTCTGGCTGTCGGCGGTCAAAAGCAGCGTGAAGCGCTTGGCAGCGCTGGCAGCCTCGGCAATCGCCAGGCTCAGGGCGGCACCGGGGAGGTTGCCCCAGTGCTGTTTACCTGCCGCAGCAGGGAGAAGCGGTAGACGCAGAACAGGCACGGAAGGTTGAGCTCCAGGCGTTGCGACAAAGTCGGTAATTGTAGCGGCGTCCGGTGCCGCCTGTCAGTTGCAGGATGCGTCTATCTGCACCGTTTGGGAAAAATGTAGTGGTAACCATAAAAACCAGCGCTTTTTTTACGGTTATGTAGTGCCAAAAGTTGGTGGTGTTACGGAGGGTTACAGACATCGTCTAACAGTCGTCGAAAAACTGACTGCGCTGGAAGCCCCGTATTTACTGGGCTGGCGGAGAGCGTTATTTTTTTGGACGGATTTTTGTTACCGATTGCGCGACAAGCGCGCATTGCTACAAGAGGTTCTCGGCGGCATAATGTAGCCCCTTTTTTCTGCCCCTACATGTGGAAGGTTACCGTGACTCAGAAGCCCGACCAGTGTCTTGGTGAATGGATCGACCGTGAAGCACTCGCAGAAGCGATGATTCCGCTTATCGGTCAGCTCTACCGCAACAACAACGTGGTGAGCTCGATCTATGGCCGCAGCCTGATCAACCAGTCTGTCATCGCGATTCTCAAAGCTCACCGCTTTGCTCGCCACCGCTCTGCCGACGACAGCGAACTCTCCGTCCACGAAACATTCCCACTGCTCAAGGCCATGAGCGAGCTCAAGCTCGGCGCGGCCTCGGTAGATCTGGGCAAGCTGGCGTACAAATTCCGTAACGAAGGCAACGGCCGCACCGCCGAGCAGTTCGTGCGTGAAGAAATGGCTGACGTGGTTGGCCAGCAAAACGCTTCGGCCCGCAAAGGCACCGACGTTGTGCTGTACGGCTTCGGTCGTATCGGCCGTCTGCTGGCGCGTATCCTGATCGAGAAAACCGGTGGCGGCGACGGCCTGCGTCTGCGTGCCATCGTGGTGCGCAAGGGCGCCGAAAACGACCTGACCAAACGCGCCAGCCTGCTGCGTCGCGATTCGGTACACGGTTCGTTCAACGGCACCATCACCATCGACGAAGAAAACAACACCATCACCGCCAACGGCAACCTGATCCAGGTTATCTACGCGAAGAACCCTACCGAAGTGGATTACACCCAGTACGGCATCAAAGATGCGCTGCTGGTGGACAACACCGGTGTATGGCGTGATGCCGATGGCCTGGGTCAGCACCTCGCGTGCCCGGGTATCGACCGCGTTGTTCTGACCGCGCCTGGCAAGGGCAAGCTGAAGAACATCGTTCACGGTATCAACCACAACGAAATCACGGCTGACGACAAGATCGTGTCCGCTGCTTCCTGCACCACCAACGCCATCGTGCCGGTGCTGAAAGCCGTGAATGACAAGTTCGGCATCATCAACGGTCACGTCGAAACCGTTCACTCGTACACCAACGACCAGAACCTGATCGACAACTTCCACAAGGGCGATCGCCGTGGCCGTAGCGCCGCGCTGAACATGGTGATCACCGAGACCGGTGCCGCCACCGCTGCAGCCAAGGCCCTGCCTGAGCTGGCCGGCAAGCTGACCGGTAACGCGATCCGCGTTCCGACGCCGAACGTGTCCATGGCCATTCTCAACCTGAACCTTGAGAAAGCCGCCTCCCGTGAAGAGATGAACGAGTACCTGCGCTACATGGCGCTGCACTCCGATCTGCACAAGCAAATCGACTTCGTCAATTCGCAGGAAGTGGTTTCGACCGACTTCGTTGGCTCGCGCCACGCCGGTGTGGTCGACGCTGAAGCGACCATCGTTCAGGACAACCGCGTTGTTCTGTACGTCTGGTACGACAACGAGTTCGGCTACAGCTGCCAGGTGGTTCGCGTGATGGAAGACATGGCCGGTGTAAACCCGCCAGCGTTCCCGCGCTAAGCCTTAGCTGCAATTGAAAACGCCCCGACTCTGGTCGGGGCGTTTTTGTTTGCGCGCGATTTGTTTCAGCGGGGGATGGCGGCTTGGGCCGTGCGCAGTTCGTGCCTGTTGCCACGGAACAGCACCAGCGTGGCGATCAGGCCCAGCACCGCTGCGCCACTGAGCCAGATTCCCGGTGCCGCCTTGTTGTCCAGCACATGAATCAGATAAGTGCAGGCCGCCGGGGTAAAGCCACCGAAGGTCGCGGTCGCCAGGCTGTAGGCCAGCGAGAAGCCAGTCGTACGAACTTCTACCGGCATGATTTCGGTGAGTGCCACCACCATTGCCCCGTTGTACGAGCCGTACAGGAAGGACAGCCACAGCTCGACGATCAACAAATGGCTGAAGCTCGGATTCGCCACCAGCCACGACAGCGCCGGGTAAGCGGTCAGGATCGCCAGAATCGTCGCCGCCAGCAGTAGGGGTTTACGCCCGACCTTGTCAGACACCGCGCCCATCACCGGCAACCAGAAGAAGTTCGACAGACCGATGCACACGGTCACCAGCAACGCATCGAAGTCCGACAGGTGCAATTCCGCCTTGCCGAAGGTCGGTGTGTAGGCCGTGATCAGGTAGAACGACACCGTGGTCATGACCACCAGCGCCATGCCGGCGATGACGATGCCAAAGTTCTGACCGATCGAACGGATGATTTCCTGCAGGGTAGGGCGATGTTTACGCGCCTGGAACTCCGGGGTTTCCTCCAGCGAGCGGCGGATGACGAAAATCACTGGGACGATCATGCAGCCGATCAGGAACGGCACGCGCCAGCCCCATTCGCCCATCTGCTCCGGGCTCAACCAGTGGTTGAGGCCGACACCGAGCAGGCCGGCGAACACCACGGCGGCTTGCTGACTGGCGGACTGCCAACTGACGAAAAAGCCCTTGCGGCCCGGCGTGGCGATTTCCGCCAGGTACACCGACACACCGCCTAATTCGACGCCAGCCGAGAAGCCTTGCAGCAATCGTCCGAACAATACGATCAGCGGTGCAGCGACGCCCAGGGTGGCGTAGCCCGGAACGCAAGCAATCAGCACGGTACCGGCCGCCATCATGGCCAGCGTGATGATCAGGCCTTGGCGCCGGCCGTGTCGGTCGATGTAGGCACCGAGAAAAATCGCCCCCAACGGACGCATCAGGAAGCCGGCGCCGAAAGTGGCCAAGGAAAGCATGAGGGACGCGAAGGCGCTGTCGGTAGGGAAGAAGGTCTTGGCAATGGCCGTGGCATAGAAGCCGTAGACCATAAAGTCGAACATCTCGAGAAAGTTGCCGCTGACAACGCGAAAAATCGCCTTGCCTTTGCCGGTCGTGGAAGACATGGGTAGGTACTCGCTCTAAATCTTGTAAGAAAGCGTTGCGCTCGTAGCCCATAATGGCCGGCGCGGTTTTGCGGGGAGATGAAGAATTGTTAACTGGACGCTGGGTGATTCTCGTGCTGCTGACCGGGTTTTTGTCCAGCTGCGGCAACGGTGATTCCCTGGAGACTTTCGGCGGCCCGACGATGGGCAGCACCTATTCGATCAAGTACGTGCGCCACGCCAATCTGCCTGCGCCGCAGGAGGTGCGTGTCGAAGTGGAAAAAATCCTCGCGGACGTCGACCGGCAGATGTCGACTTACCGTGCGGACTCCGACATCTCGCGCTTCAATGCATTGCCGGCTGATCGCTGTCAGGTCATGCCCGCGCCGGTCCTTGAATTGATCCGCGTGGGCGAGCAGCTGTCGCAACAAAGCGAAGGCTCCTACGACCTCACCGTAGAACCGCTGATGAATTTGTGGGGTTTCGGCCCGCAAGGCCGTGAAGAAAAAGTCCCGGATGTGGCGGCGCTGGCCGAAGTGCGGCAGCGCGTCGGTCATCAGCACCTGCGCATCGACGGTGACCGGTTGTGCAAGGACGCGGCGGTCGAGGTGGATTTCAACAGCATCGCCGCCGGTTACGCGGTCGACACCATTGCCGCGCGGCTCCAGGCTCTGGGCATACATGATTACCTTGCCGAAGCTACCGGCGAGCTCAAGGCATCCGGCAAGAAGCCCGACGGTTCGCCATGGCGCATCGCACTGGAAGAACCGCGCGACGATCAGCAGGTTGCAGAGCGCGTCATCAATGTCGATGGCTACGGCCTCTCCACGTCCGGCGACTACCGCAACTTTTTTCAGCAGGATGGCCGGCGTTATTCCCACACCTTCGATGCCCGGACCGGTGCGCCGGTCCTGCATGACTTGGCGTCGGTCACGGTAATTCATCCTTCAGCGCTGATGGCCGATGGACTATCGACGCTGTTGCTGATTCTCGGCCCTGAAAGGGCCTGGGACTATGCCGAAAAACACGACATTGGTGCATTCTTTGTGATTCGTGCCGATAAAGGATTCGTCACACGCACCAGTCACGCGTTCGAACGGCTCAGTGGCGCAAAAGTTGACTGAGAACAGTACGAAAGCTGGCGTTGTAGTGCATGCAAAAGTAGCCTACGACGCGACCAAGGGTTAATGTGCGCGGCGTTGACGCTTCTATAGACTGTGTCCGGGTTTTCTACTGGCCCCCAATTGTTCCTTCGCGCCGTCGTTCGGCGTGATTTAGCCGCCGGTGCTGCTGGCACCGCGGCCTGTTCTGAGGAGTACGCATGGCTGTCTACAACTACGACGTGGTGGTGCTGGGTTCCGGCCCGGCGGGAGAAGGCGCGGCAATGAACGCCGCCAAAGCAGGGCGCAAGGTGGCGATGGTCGACAGCCGTCGCCAGGTCGGCGGCAACTGCACCCACCTGGGCACCATCCCGTCCAAGGCCCTGCGTCACTCGGTGCGGCAGATCATGCAGTTCAACACCAACCCGATGTTCCGTGCGATCGGCGAGCCGCGCTGGTTCTCCTTCCCGGACGTGTTGAAAAGCGCCGAGAAAGTCATTTCCAAACAAGTCGCTTCGCGTACCGGCTACTACGCCCGTAACCGCGTCGACGTGTTCTTCGGTACCGGCAGCTTCGCCGACGAGCAAACCATCGAAGTGGTCTGCGCCAACGGCGTGGTCGAGAAACTGGTGGCCAAGCACATCATCATCGCCACCGGTTCGCGTCCTTATCGCCCGGCGGACATCGATTTCCATCACCCGCGTATCTACGATAGCGACACCATCCTCAGCCTCGGTCACACCCCGCGCAAACTGATCGTTTACGGCGCCGGCGTGATCGGTTGCGAATACGCCTCGATCTTCAGCGGTCTGGGCGTGCTGGTCGAGTTGGTGGACAACCGCGGTCAGTTGCTGAGCTTCCTCGACTCGGAAATCTCCCAGGCGTTGAGCTACCACTTCAGCAACAACAACATCACCGTACGTCACAACGAAGAGTATGACCGCGTCGAAGGCGTGGACAACGGCGTGATCCTGCACCTGAAGTCCGGCAAGAAGATCAAGGCCGACGCCTTGCTCTGGTGCAACGGTCGTACCGGTAACACCGACCAGTTGGGTCTGGAAAACATCGGGGTCAAGGTCAACAGTCGTGGCCAGATCGAAGTCGACGAGAACTACCGCACCTGCGTGCAGAACATCTACGGCGCCGGTGACGTGATCGGCTGGCCGAGCCTGGCCAGTGCCGCCCACGACCAGGGTCGTTCGGCCGCTGGCAGCATCGTCGACAATGGCAGCTGGCGTTTCGTGAATGACGTGCCGACCGGCATCTACACCATTCCGGAGATCAGCTCGATCGGCAAGAACGAGCAGGAGCTAACCCAGGCCAAAGTGCCGTACGAAGTGGGCAAGGCGTTCTTCAAGAGCATGGCGCGGGCACAGATCGCCGGCGAGCCGCAAGGCATGCTGAAGATCCTGTTCCACCGTGAAACCCTCGAAGTGTTGGGCGTTCACTGCTTCGGTTATCAGGCGTCGGAGATCGTGCACATCGGTCAGGCGATCATGAACCAGCCGGGCGAACTGAATACCCTGAAGTACTTCGTCAACACAACGTTCAACTACCCGACCATGGCCGAAGCCTATCGGGTAGCGGCGTACGACGGCCTCAACCGGCTTTTTTGACGGGCTCCGGCCGGTGGCCTGAGCCGGCCGGGGAGACCGATTTCAGCCATTCCCGAGGGTGGCAGTGGCCAAACCGGGAAAGTCTGTAATCAGGCTGTCAACGCCGAAGTCGGCGAGTCTGCGCATCAGCGCAGGCTCGTTGACGGTCCACACCGACACATGCAGCCCCTGACGCTGCGCCTTTTGCAGGCGTTCCGGCGTACACAGCGTCCAGTTCAACGCCAGAATCTCGCAACCGTAACTCTGTGCGACCTTCAACGGGTCGAGCCAGGCGTATTCGGCCACTAGGCCGCGCGATACGTCGGGCACCAGATCCAGTGCAGCCTTCAACACTTCCCGCGAACTCGAGGTGATTGTCACCTTGTCGAGCAGCCCGTGTCTGACTGCCATTTCACGGATCGCCAGCACGGTGGTCGCGGCGCGGGTGCGAGAAGCGCTTTTGACTTCCAGCTGCCAGTGCTCGAAATCACACTTTTCGAACAGTTCTTCCAGCGTTGGAATCGGGCATGGCTTGATCCAGCCCGGACCGCCCTTGCGCGCGTCGTAGGTCACCAGCTCGGCGGCGGTGTGCTCGACCACCTTGCCGCGCCGGTCGGTGGTGCGCTTGAGGGTCGGGTCGTGGATGACCATCAGCTCGCCGTCCTTGGACAGGTGCAGGTCCAGCTCGCAACGGCGAACGCCGTGCTTGAGACATTCCTGAAAACTGCTCAGGGTGTTTTCCGGTGCTTCGCCCTTGGCGCCGCGGTGGCCGTAGATAAGGGTCACGGTTCTTCCTTAATTTAGATGCCTGATTCGTTCTGTTCGCGGGCCAGACGTCGTTCCTGGGCCTGCTTCTGCAAGATATAGCGGGCGAGCAACTGGCGCTGGGCGTCAGTCAGGTGTTCGAACTCGGTGCCGACGTCGTAGCCGTCGCCCTTGCGGTCGCAATGGGTCACGCGGGCGCGCAGCAGCAGGCCAAGCGCCTGGGGCATCAGAACCAGTTTCACCGACAGGTGCGCGCCGGTGGCGATCGGGGTAGGGTGCTGAAAGTCGATGCCGCCCTCGGAGATGATCACCGGTTGCGGCTCGCCGATATGGCCGAGCACGGTCAGGGCGACCACCTGGCTGAGCAGGTCGATGCGTTTGTTCTGGGATTTCAGGAACGCCGCGATGGCGCGGTCGCGTTCACTGATCTGGCGCAGCAGGTGCTGCGACTCGAATTCGCTCAGGTGCAGTTCGCTGAGCAGGTTGAACAGTGGAGAAGCATCCTGCAACACTTCCTGGCCTGCGGCTTCGGGAGCGGACAGGGGCCGAATTTCCAGTGCGATCGTGTCCTCGATACGGTAGTATTCGCGGCGATCTTCTTCATCTAATGTCGACATGGCGAACCCATGGTAGCGGCGGTGGTCTGAGTGTAAAGCTGGTTATCGACCCCCGCCACAAGGACGTTCCTTTTCCCTCCGAACAAGCCCCGACATGTTCAGACCTCTCTTCGTATTTATCGGCACGCGTTATACCCGTGCAAAGCGTCGCAATCATTTTGTGTCATTCATTTCCCTGACTTCGATGATCGGGCTCGCCCTTGGCGTGGTCGTGATGATCGTGGTGCTGTCGGTGATGAACGGCTTCGATCATGAGATGCGCACCCGCGTGCTGGGCATGGTGCCCCACGCGACCATCGAGTCCGGTGAAGCCATCAACGACTGGCCGAGCCTGGCGGCCAAGGTCAAGCAGAACCCGCAGGTGGCGGCCGTCGCGCCGTTCACCCAGATGCAGGGGTTGCTGACCAACAACGGCCAGGTGTCCAAGGTGTTGCTCAATGCCATCGACCCGGCGCTGGAGCGCAACGTCTCGATCATCGACAACTTCATGAAGCAGGGCAAACTCGACGATCTGACGCCGGGCAGCTTCGGCATCGTGATCGGCGACAAGGCCGCGACCAAGCTCGGCGTGGGCATCGGTGACAAGATCACCTTCGTCGCACCGGAAGTCAGTGTGACCCCGGCCGGGATGTTCCCGCGCATGAAGCGCTTCACTGTGGTCGGCATCTTCCATGTCGGCGCCGGTGAACTGGACGGCTACCTGGGCGTCACCAACCTGCAGGATCTGGCGAAGATGCACCGCTGGAAGCCTGATCAGGTGCAGGGCCTGCGGCTGAAGTTCGACGATCTGTTCCAGGCCCCGCGTGAGGCGTGGAACATCGCCCAGCGCCTCGGCGAAGACCGTTACTACGCCCGCGACTGGACCCGTACTCACGGCAACCTGTATCAGGCGATCCGCATGGAAAAAGCCATGATCGGCCTGCTGTTGCTGCTGATCGTCGCGGTGGCGGCGTTCAACATCATTTCCACGCTGGTGATGGTGGTGAATGACAAGAAGGGCGATATCGCCATTCTGCGCACACTGGGCGCCACGCCGGGCACGATCATGCGCACGTTCATGGTGCAGGGCACGGTGATCGGCGTGGTCGGCACGGCCATCGGCGCCGTGGTCGGGATCTTCGCCGCGCTCAACGTCAGCGCCGCGATTTCGGCCCTCGAAGGCGTGATCGGACACAAATTCCTCAACGCCGACGTGTATTTCATCGATTACCTGCCGTCGCAGGTGCAGAGCCAGGACGTGGTCATGGTCTGCGCCGCTGCGTTGGTCCTGAGTTTCCTCGCCACCCTGTATCCAGCCTGGCGTGCCGCGCGCACCCAGCCGGCGGAGGCGCTACGTTATGAGTGAGTCGGGCATGAGTGAAAAAGCAATCTTGAGCTGCCGCAACCTGGGCAAGTCCTACGAGGAAGGCCCGGAGTCGGTGGAAGTGCTGGCCAACCTGCAACTGGAATTGCATCCGGGTGAGCGGGTGGCGATCGTCGGCAAATCCGGTTCGGGCAAAAGTACCTTGCTCAACCTGCTGGGCGGTCTCGACACGCCGACCAAGGGCGGTGTCTGGCTCGACGGTGAAGAACTGTCGGCGCTGAGCGAGAAGAAGCGTGGCCTGCTGCGTAACCGCGCCCTCGGGTTCGTGTACCAGTTCCACCACTTGCTGCCGGAATTCACCGCGCTGGAAAACGTCTGCATGCCGCTGCTGATCGGCAAGACCGCGATCCCGGAAGCACGTCAGCGTGCCACGGCGTTGCTGGAACGGGTCGGCCTGGGTCATCGCCTGGAGCACAAACCGGCAGAGCTGTCCGGTGGCGAACGCCAGCGCGTGGCCATCGCCCGGGCGCTGGTGAACAATCCAGGACTGGTGATGCTCGACGAGCCGACCGGCAACCTCGACTCCCATACCGCCGAAGGCATTCAGGATCTGATGCTGGAACTCAGCACTTCGATGCGCACGGCGTTTCTGGTGGTGACTCACGACATGAACCTGGCTCGCCAGATGGACCGCGTCCTGCAGCTGCAGGAAGGTTGCCTGACCCCCATCTGACGGCTTGAAACCCGATGTCTGAAAAGGCGTCGGGTCTTTTATTTTTATACGGTGCCCCAGCGAATGTTCAGACCGTTATCGATCTTTATCGGCACGCGCTATACCCGCGCCAAGCGCCGCAATCGCTTTGTTTCGTTCATTTCGATGACCTCGATGATCGGCCTCGCCCTCGGCGTGCTGGCGATGATCGTGGTGCTGTCGGTGATGAACGGCTTCCAGCGCGAAATGAGCTCGCGCATCCTCGGCATGGTGCCTCACGCGACCATCGTCGGCGTCAAGCCGATCGACGACTGGCAGCCAGTGGCCGCCGCCGCGATGAAGAACCCGGAAGTGACCGCCGCCGTGCCGTTCACCGAGATGGAAGGCATGCTGTCCTACAAGGGCATGATGCAGCCGATCCAGATCAGCGGCGTCGATCCGGCCCAGGAAGGCAAGGTGTCGATCGTTGCCCAGCACATTGTCCAGGGTCGTCTCGATGCCTTGAAGCCGGGTGAGTTCGGCGTAGTGCTGGGCGAAATCACCGCTCGGCGTTTTCGCCTCAACGTCGGCGACAAGATCACCCTGATCGTGCCGGAAGTCAGCACCGCACCGGGCGGCATCACTCCGCGCATGCAGCGCTTGAACGTGGTCGGCGTGTTCAAGGTCGGTGCCGAACTCGACGGTTCCATGGGCCTGATCCACGTCTCCGACGCCGCGACCATGCAGCACTGGGAGCCGAATCAGGTGCAGAGCGTGCGTCTGGCGGTGAAGGATCTGTACGCTGCGCCGAAGGTTTCATCGGACATTGCCACCGGCCTCGGCACCGACTTCAAGGCTGACGACTGGACCCATACCCAGGGCAGTCTGTTCAGCGCGATGAAGATGGAAAAAACCATGATCGGCCTGTTGCTGCTGATGATCGTCGCGGTGGCGGCGTTCAACATCATTGCGACCCTGATCATGGTGGTGAACGACAAGGGCGCGGACATCGCGATCCTGCGCACCATCGGCGCCACGCCACGGCAGATCATGGCGATCTTCATGGTGCAGGGCACGGTGATCGGCATCGTCGGCACCATCATTGGTGGCGTGCTGGGCGTGATTGCGGCGCTGAACGTCAGTGAAATGGTGGGCTGGGTCGAGCGGGTGACCGGGCAGCACATCTTCAGTTCGGACGTGTATTTCGTCAGCAACCTGCCATCGGAATTGCAGGGCGGCGACGTGCTGCTCATCTGTTCGGCGGGCTTCATCCTCAGCTTCCTGGCCACCGTTTACCCGGCGTGGCGAGCGGCGAAGATCGAACCGGCGCACGCGTTGCGCTATTCGTAAGTTCCCCCATTGAGGCCGGCATTGCCGGCCTCAATCGTTTTTCGGCAACTCAATCACAAACCGCGTCCAGCCCTGAGCCGATTCGCAATGAATCTGCCCGCCATGAGCGCGGATGATCGACTGAGTAATCGCCAGCCCCAATCCCGCATGCTCGCTGCTGCCTTCCTGGCGCGCCGGGTCCGCACGGTAGAAACGGTCAAACAAACGCGGCAACAAGTCCGCAGAAATCCCTTCGCCACTGTTCTCCACGGTCACCCTCAAGGATTTAGCCTGCTCGGTGACCCGAATGCGCACCTCGCCGTTTGCAGGGGTAAAGCGCAACGCGTTATCCAGCAGATTCGATAGCGCCCGGCGCAACATCGGGCGATCCCCCTCGAGCTGCCCCGCACCGTCACGACTCAGGCCTACCTGAGCGTCTTCGGCCAGCGGCGCAAAAAACTCCAGCAACGCGTCGGCTTCTTCCGCCAGCTCCAGTGGTTCACGCTTGGGCACCAGCAAACCGTGGTCAGCCTTGGCCAGATAAAGCATGTCGTTGACCAGTTGCGCCATCCATTGCAGCTCTTCAAGGTTGCTGTGCAATGCCTCGCGATAGTCTTCGAGGGGGCGAGGGCGGGTCAGGGTGACCTGGGTGTGGGTCAGCAGATTGGAAAGTGGTGTGCGTAGCTCATGGGCGATGTCGGCGGAGAACGCTGACAGCCGCTGAAAAGAGTCATCGAGGCGTCCGAGCATGGCGTTGAAGCTGTGGGCCAATTCCGCGAGTTCTGCAGGCATCCGCGCTTCCGGCAATCGGGCATTCAGCGATTGCGCCGAAATCCCACGGGCCACGGCACTCATGCGGCGTAGCGGACGAAGACCGCTGCGGGCAGCCCAAGCACCGAGCAACGCGGTGGCCAGCGCCGAGAGGCCGACGGTCAGCCAGATCAAATGCTGCATGCGTTGCAGGAAGTGCTGGTGGTGGGTGATGTCCAGCAGCAAGGTCAACTGCGGTGAATCGGGTTTTCCCGGTTCAAGCGCGGCGTTGAGCAGGCGATAGTCGGTGCCGTTGTCGTTGATGGTGGCCAGACCGGGTTGCTGCGGCAGGTTAGCGGGGGTATGCAACGAGCGCCCAAACCAGCGCTGGCCCTCAGGGCCGCTGACGCGCAACGTGATATCGCCCTGTTGGCTCAACTCATCGGTGATGTGCGCGGCGTCGCTGCCACTCAGCAGCGTCTGACGTACGCCGAGCAGTTTTCCTTCGAGCAGTTGCTGGTCGAGCTCGACGAAGTGGCCCTCGCTGGCTCGATTGAAAACCACCCCGGCGACTAGCGAAACCACTGCGGTGCAGCCTGCAAACAACAGCGCCAGCCGGCCGCTCAAGGACAGTCGGCGCATCAGTCGGTTCGCTCTTCAAGGACGTAACCCATGCCGCGAACGGTGTGAATCAGCTTGTTGGGGAAGTCGTCGTCGATCTTCAGGCGCAGCCGGCGAATCGCTACTTCGATGACGTTGGTGTCGCTGTCGAAGTTCATGTCCCAGACCTGTGAGGCGATCAGCGATTTGGGCAGCACTTCGCCCTGGCGGCGCAGGAGCATTTCCAGCAGTGCAAACTCCTTGGCGGTGAGGTCGATGCGTTGGCCGCTGCGTTCGACCCGGCGGCGGATCAGGTCCAGGCTCAAATCGGCCAGGCGCAGGCTGGTTTCCTGGGGTGTGGAACTGCCGCGGCGCAATAGGCTGCGCACCCGGGCCAGTAATTCGGAGAAGGCGAACGGTTTGACCAGATAATCGTCGGCGCCCAGTTCGAGACCATGCACACGGTCTTCAACGGTGTCCTTTGCGGTCAAAAACAGGATCGGCGTTTCCAGACCGGCGCTGCGCACCGCTTGCAGGATCTGCCAGCCATTGCGTCCGGGCAGCATCACGTCGAGGATCAGCAGCGCATAGTCGCCACTCAACGCCAATTGCTGGCCGGTGGTGCCGTCGGCCACCAGTTCGGTGTTGAAACCGGCCTCGGTCAGGCCCTGGCGCAGGTACTGGCCGGTTTTGGGTTGGTCTTCGACGATCAGCAGTTTCATGGGCAACTCGGGTAGCGGGAACGAGGACGTTATACCGTGGGCGAACGCGGCGGGCGCCAACCTGACAAAGTTGTAATCTCCCTGTCAGGTCGCTGCCAGCGCAGGCGGGCTAGAGTTTCCCACAGGCTGAACCTTGATTTGTTGGAGTACGACTATGTTTTTGCGCAACCGTCTGGCCCTTGCCGCGTGTCTGATGGCGCTCAGTTCGCCGCTGTGGGCATCGCCGGCGCACACCTATGACTTCGGCCAGCCGGCCCCGGCGTCCAAGGCCACCCGCAGCATTGAAGTGGTGATGGGCGACATGAGCTTCGATCCGAAGGCGATCGAGATCAAGGCCGGTGAGACCGTTCGTTTTGTGCTGGTGAATAAAGGCCAGTTGCTGCACGAATTCAACCTCGGCGACGCGGCGATGCATGCAAAACATCAGCAGGAAATGTTGCAGATGCAGCAAAGCGGCATGCTGACGCCGACCGGCATCAAGGAAATGTCCCACGATATGGCAGGAATGGATCATGCCTCGATGGGGCATGGCATGAAGCACGATGACCCCAACAGCGTGCTGGTGGAGCCGGGCAAAACAGCCGAGCTGATCTGGACCTTCAACAAAGCCGTGAACCTGGAGTTCGCCTGCAACATTCCCGGGCATTACCAGGCGGGAATGGTCGGCAAACTGACTGTCAGTCAGTAAGCACTCAAAGGCGGGAGCAAAGGCTGGTAGAATCCGCTGATTCTTCAGTCAGGTTTCCGCCATGCATCCCGCAGCCGAACATTCGCCGCTGGGCAAATCCAGCGAATACATCGCCACGTACACGCCGTCATTGCTGTTCCCGATCCCGCGCACTGCGAAATGGGCCGAGCTGGGCCTGACCGCCGAAACCCTGCCGTATAAAGGCGTGGATTTCTGGAACTGCTTCGAGCTGTCGTGGCTGCTGCCGTCGGGCAAACCGGTGGTCGCGATCGGTGAATTCAGCATTCCGGCGGATTCGCCGAACATCATCGAATCCAAGTCGTTCAAGCTGTACCTGAACTCGCTGAACCAGACGCCGTTCGCCGACATGGCGAGCCTCGAAGCGACGCTGGTCAAGGACTTGTCCGCTGCTGCCGGCAAGCCGGTGGGCGTGCGGGTTCGCAGCCTGAAAGACGTCGAAGCTGAAGGCGTTGTGGCGCTGCCGGGCGTGTGCATCGACGATCTGGATATCAGCGTCAGCAACTACGAACACCCGCGTCCTGAACTGCTGCGCTGCGACGATTCGCGCGTGGTGGAGGAGAGCGTGCACAGTCATCTGCTCAAATCCAACTGCCCGGTGACGAGCCAGCCGGACTGGGGCAGCGTGGTGGTGGAATACCGTGGCGCGGCGCTGGATCACGCCAGCCTGCTGGAATACATCGTCAGCTTCCGTCAGCACTCGGACTTCCACGAGCAGTGCGTGGAGCGGATCTTCCTCGACCTGCAGCGCCTGCTGAAACCGGAAAAACTCACGGTGTTCGCGCGTTATGTGCGCCGGGGCGGGCTGGACATCAACCCGTACCGCAGCACTGAAAGCGTGCAACTGCCGAACCACCGTCTCGTTCGTCAGTAACCCGCCTCGCGGACATGAAAAAGCCCTGCCAATGATGGCAGGGCTTTTTTGCATTCGCGGGTTTCAGATGCCCATGCTGTGCAGGGTAGTAGCAATGTTGCGCAAAGTACCGGCGATGGTTGGATGTTCGAGTTCAAAGCGTTCGACCGCCAGGTTCACACCATCGGCGATACTGTTTTCCTGAGTGGACTGTTCCAGTTTTATCTCGGATTCGATCTGCGCCATCAGGTCGTGCAGATGTTCGCGCTCTTCTTCGGTGAGCGGCGGAGTCTGATCCAGTTGCTCGCGCAGGGCAGTGAGCTGTTTTTGCAGTTCTTGAGCGGGCATGGTTGTTTCCTTTTATCGAGAGGCACTGGCATAGACCGCAGCCGTGCGCCAAAGGTCTATGGCTCTCTTTAAGACTAATCCACTCTTGGCCAACCTGCATGATCCCGGTCAGGGCTTTTCGCCTTTGAGGCGACGCAGGCTGATGTCCGCCAGACAGGTGTCGAGCTCGCCCAGATGATCGATCACCGAGTGCACGCCGAGGCTGAACAGTTGCACGGTCGCCTTGCCGCGCAGTTGTTCGCGTTCCTTCTGGCTCAGGGCCTGCCATTCGCTCGGCGCCATGCCGCACAGTGAACCGCAGGACGCCAGGCCAATGGTCCACAACCCGGCATTGAGGCCCGATTGCAGCAGGCGCGGTTCGCCGCTGACCAGTACGCAACCGTCGAGGCGATCGACATTCAAGCCCATCAACGCTTGCCAGCAGGCGTTGGGCGCCGGCCAAGGATTGATTGTTGCCGAATATTGCGATGGTTTGATCCAGTCTGGCAGCGCCGATGCCAGTACCTGAGTGCTCGCGATGGACAACTCATCCAGCCAGGCGCAGGGAATTTGCTGGCGCTGCAGGCTGCGCAGGCTGTCGAGGGCGCCGGGTGTGACGTCGGCGTGTTCCGGGCCGACGCTGGTTTGATGACGGGCGCGGGCGCCGAAGTCCACCAGACAGCCGCTGAGTCCGAACAGCACGGCGGTCAGCGTCGGTGCCGCGAGGGGCAAGGCTTCGGCTTGAGGCATGGAAAACGTCCCTGAAATAGCGATCAGGCTAGGCAATGTCGGTGACAATTGCATGACAGGCCAATGACGAAGCGTCCTACAGTGGGTTTCACCGGGGGAACTGCCTAAAGCGCCGTTTCCGTCTTATACTGACGCACTAATCGCCGCGGCCCAGGTGCTGCGTCCGTACTATCCAAGGAGTTTTCTATGCGCTGGAGCCATCCTCTTGCTCAGCTTTGTGTATGTGCCAGCGTAATGCTGGTGCCGTTCGCCGCTCAGGCCGCAACGGAAGAAGATCCTTGGGAAAGCGTCAACCGTCCGATTTTCCAGTTCAACGATTTCGTCGACACCTATGCGCTGAAGCCGCTGGCGCAGGGTTACGAATTTGTTACTCCGCAATTCCTGGAAGATGGCATCCACAACATGTTCCGCAACGTCGGTGATGTCACCAACCTGGCGAACAACATTCTTCAGGCCAAACCGGCTGCGGCGGGCGTCGACACCGCGCGCCTGATCTTCAACACCACGTTCGGCCTGCTCGGATTCTTCGACGTCGGCACCAAAATGGGCCTGAACCGCAGCGACGAAGACTTCGGCCAGACTCTCGGCTACTGGGGCGTCGGCAGCGGTCCTTACGTGATGCTGCCGCTGATGGGCCCGAGCACGCTGCGTGACGCGCCGTCCAAGTACGTCGACAGCTTCACCGGCCCGTATCGCTACATCAACGACGTGCCGGTGCGTAACTCGATTTTCGGCCTGAACATCGTCGACACCCGCGCCAGCCTGTTGTCCAGCGAGAAGCTGATCAGCGGCGACAAGTACACCTTCATCCGCAACGCCTACCTGCAGAACCGCGAGTTCAAGGTCAAGGACGGGCAGGTTGAAGACGATTTCTGATCTCGATTGATCGGTATGAAAGGGCGACCGCGAGGTCGCCTTTTTTGTGGGCGCGTCCAATGATTGGGTTACGGTTGAAGCCGTTCTTATAACTGCGAGTGATTTGACAAACAAAGTCTCCAAGCGACCATCGGCGCATGCTTGAAACGCTCGAAGGATGGGAGTACCGTCTGCGCCTTAGAAGGGCACCTCTGGTGCAACCGTGTGCGGCGCGAATGCTCCGAAGCGGTGTAGCAGAGAGGCTAGAAAGCGAATCCAGTAGTCTGCGCCGGGCCGTTGCCCCGCCTGCTACGCCAACCTAATTCTGGCGCCGTTTGCCCACATGCCAAAAACCAGTGCCACGCTGCTGATAATCGATGATGACGAAGTAGTGCGCGCGAGCCTCGCGGCCTATTTGGAAGACAGTGGTTTCAGCGTCTTGCAGGCCAGTAACGGCCAGCAGGGTCTTCAGGTATTCGAGCAAGACACGCCCGACTTGGTCATCTGCGATCTGCGCATGCCGCAGATGGGCGGTCTCGAACTCATCCGTCAGGTCACTGAGCGGTCGCCGCAGACACCGGTGATCGTGGTCTCGGGCGCCGGCGTGATGAACGACGCGGTCGAGGCCCTGCGCCTGGGCGCGGCGGATTATCTGATCAAGCCTCTCGAAGATCTGGCCGTGCTCGAGCACTCCGTGCGCCGGGCCCTGGATCGTGCGCGTCTGCTGCTGGAAAACCAGCGCTACCGCGAGAAACTGGAAAAGGCCAACCGCGAACTCGAAGCCAGCCTGAACCTGCTCCAGGAAGACCAGAACGCCGGTCGCCAGGTGCAGATGAACATGCTGCCGGAAAGTCCGTGGGCCATCGACGAATTCAGGTTCGCGCACCAGATCATCCCGTCGCTGTACCTGTCGGGTGATTTTGTCGACTACTTCCGGGTCGACGAGCGCCGGGTGGCGTTCTATCTGGCGGACGTGTCCGGTCATGGCGCCTCTTCGGCGTTCGTCACCGTGCTGCTGAAGTTCATGACCACGCGCCTGTTGTTCGAATCCAAGCGCAACGGCACGCTGCCGGAATTCAAGCCTTCGGAAGTCCTCGGTCATATCAACCGGGGGCTGATCAGTTGTAAGCTGGGTAAACACGTCACAATGGTCGGTGGAGTCATCGACGAGGAGACCGGTTTGTTGACCTATAGCATCGGCGGCCATCTGCCGTTGCCTGTGTTGTACACGCCTGACAGTGTTCGCTACCTCGAGGGGCGCGGTCTGCCGGTGGGGCTTTTCAACGAAGCTACCTACGAAGACCACGTGCTCGAGCTGCCACCGACGTTCAGCTTGACGCTGATGTCTGATGGCATTCTGGATCTTTTGCCAGAGCCCACACTCAAAGAGAAAGAAGCCGCTTTACCGCAAAAGGTGAAGTCGGCGGGCGGCAGCCTGGATGGTCTGCGGCAGGTTTTTGGATTGGCCACGCTAGGGGAGATGCCGGATGATATCGCCCTGTTGGTGTTGAGCAGGAATCTTTGATGAGTACCGGTAGAATCCAGTTCGCCGAGCAGGACGGCACCTTCGTCCTGAAGTTCGTCGGTGAAGTTCGCCTGACCCTGTGTTCGGCGTTGGATGCGACTATTGAAAAAATCTTCACCGCGCTGAATTTCAACGCGATCGTGATCGATTTGACCGAAACACGCAGCATCGACAGCACCACCCTGGGCCTGCTGGCCAAGCTGTCGATCCTGTCGCGGCAGAAGGTCGGCCTGCTGCCGACCGTGGTCACCACCCACGAGGACATCACCCGTCTGCTGCAGTCGATGGGTTTCGAGCAGGTGTTCAATATCGTCAACCATCCCGTGCCGTGCCCGGAATGCCTTGATGACCTGCCGGATCAGGATCAGTCTGAAGAGGTGGTGCGGATCAAGGTGCTCGAAGCGCACAAGATCCTCATGGGCCTGAACGACTCCAACCGCGAAGCCTTCCATGACCTGGTGAATGCCCTCGAACGGCACTGATCAGCCAGACCGCAAGGCACAAAAAAGGGCGAACCTGTGAGGGTTCGCCCTTTTTGCGTTTGCGCTCGGCTGATTACAGCTTGGCTTGCAGCAGCGCCTCGAGTTTTTCCTGGTCGCGGGCAAACTGGCGGATGCCTTCGGCCAGTTTTTCGGTGGCCATCGCGTCTTCGTTGGACAGCCAGCGGAATTGCGCTTCGTTGAGGCTCAGGCGCGCTTCGCCAGCATGGCCCGGAGCGAGTTTGCGTTCCAGCTTGCCGGTGTCGGCCGCCAGTTTCTCGATAAGATCCGGGCTGATGGTCAGGCGGTCGCAGCCGGCCAGTTGCTCGATCTGACTCAGATTGCGGAAGCTCGCGCCCATGACCACGGTCTTGTAGTCATTGGCCTTGTAGTAGTTGTAGATGCGCGTCACGGACTGCACGCCCGGATCATCGGCACCGGTGTAGTCGTTGCCGTTGGCCTTCTTGTACCAATCGTAGATGCGGCCCACGAACGGCGAGATCAGAAAGACGCCGGCATCGGCGCAGGCAGCGGCCTGAGCGAAGGAGAACAGCAGGGTCAGGTTGGTCTGGATGCCTTCCTTCTCGAGGATCTCGGCAGCGCGGATGCCTTCCCAGGTCGAGGCGATCTTGATCAGTACGCGGTCACGGCCAACGCCGGCCTTGTCGTACAGCTCGATCAGGCGGTGGGCCCGTTTGAGCACTGCGTCCTTGTCGAACGACAGGCGTGCATCCACTTCAGTGGAAATACGGCCCGGGATCACTTTGAGGATTTCCTGACCGACCGCGACGCCGAAACGGTCGCTGGCCAGGCCGACATCGCCCTTGCAGTCGCCGACGCTGGCGTTCAGCAGTTCAGCGTAAGCCGGAATAGCCGCTGCCTTGAGCAGCAGGGAAGGGTTGGTGGTGGCGTCGACCGGTTTGACCCGGGCAATCGCTTCGAAGTCGCCGGTGTCGGCCACAACGGTGGTGAACTGTTTGAGTTGTTCCAGCTTGGAAGTCATGAGCGTGCTCTGTCCTATGGGTCTGGTGACATTACCCGAGCGTCGACAGCCACTCAAGGGCATGTCGGCGTATCGAGCGCCCCGGCGGCAACAACCTGAAAACGGCTGTTTGAAAGGCGGGGCGCGTATCGATCAATACGATGCCAAAAAGAACCACAGGTTCAAAGCAACTGACCCGCTGTACCGCTTAATCGGCGTTCAAATGAGTCGAGACCGCCGTCTGTGCCGGTTTCGGCTGGCCGTCGGAGGTCAGCAGGCCGAAATTCTTCTCCCGGTCGTTGCTGCCCGACTCGCTGTTCTTCCATTCGTAAATCGACGTCAGCGGAATGTTGAGTTTTTTAACATCGGCGATGAACGCAGAGATTTTACTGGCTTGCCCTTCCGGTCCGCCGTTGGAGGCGAGCGCCGAGACGCCCCATTCACTGATAACGCCCGGCAGACGGAAGTTTTGCTGGATGAAGGTCTGCGCGTTACTGATCTGCGTCGCGGTCATGCCGTAGGGGTGATAGGAAATGGCGTCCAGGCACTCAGGATAAGTGCCGAGGATGCTGTTGAGGGCCACGGTCGAGGCGGAGCCGGCCGTCGGCGGACGGGCAAAACCGAAGCCCACCAGAGGCGTCGATTGCGGTTTGCCCTGCAGCGTCTTGCACATGGCCGTCATGAACGGCACGAAGGTGTTCTTGAAGTCTCCAGTGGGCCAGTAGGTGTCGAGGTCCGGCTCATTCCAGATTTCGATCCCCACCAGTTGCGCGTTCCAGGCTTGCTCAAGCCCGCTCACCGCGTTGGCAAAGGCTTCACCGGCGGTGGTCAGGTCACCGGTCAAGGGTTTGGTGGCGCGAACGGTCATCAAGACCGGCAACCCGGCGGACCGCGCCGTCGCAAACGCATCGCTGATCTGTTTCTGGTAGGCCTTGCCGCCGAGGCTGTCGCTCCAGACGCCGAAGCGCACAAAGCTGAATCCGGCCGCTTTGATCTGCTCGGCGTCCGCCGGGGTGAAGTTCTGGATCTTGACCTGAACGCCAATGGTTCGGGTGGGCAATGACGGGAACAGCGTACTGGCGTGAACCTGCGCGGTGGCACTGAGTGTCAACAGGGCGGCGGCACCCAGATGTTTGAGATGTGCTGATTTCATGTCGGCTCTCCTGATGAGAATGACATCTAGCGAAGGGTTATCTCGTTACACAGGTTTCGAGGGCAATAAGGATGCTAAGTGCACGAATGTTATTTTTTGTCGGAAAACTTTCGCCTGAAAATCACAGTTATTTTTAGTCCGGTAATTCTGGTTGGGGGACTTTTAGAGGCCGTGGTACTTAATGCATCGGTATTAAGGGTGAATCTATTTCCGAGTGAAGGAAGGTCTTGCGGGTTCATTCGAATTTGCAAGGCATGTTGGCCGATTGACATTACACGGGAAAGTAAACCTTGTTCAAAAAGATTCTTGTCGTTTGCGTAGGCAATATCTGCCGAAGTCCGACAGCGGAACTTCTGTTGCGCAATGCACTGACACCCTCGGCGATCAGCGTGACCTCCGCAGGCCTGTCTGCACGGGTCGGCGAAGGCATGGAGTCGACCGCGCGCCAGGTGCTGGAAGACCGCGGACACAGTGCCGAAGGGTTCAAGGCGCGGCAACTGACAGCGGACATCGTCAATGAATCAGACCTGATTCTGGTGATGGAAAAACAACATGTTAATCAAGTACTGAAGATTGCCTCTCACGCCAGGGGCAAAGTGTTTCTGCTGGGCAAGTGGCAGAGCGAACGAGAAATACAGGACCCGTATCGTCAGGGGCAAGCCGCTTTTATTCATGCCCATGCATTGATTGAAGATGCTGTTAGCTCATGGGCGCAACGCCTGGCGCGTTGATGAATATTCTTCAGTTCAGTGAATGGTAAGAAAGACTTATGCAGTTACCGTCAGTAATAGGCACCCGCGACAACGATCAAGACAGTATTGATCTTCTCGGCATCTTCGGCAGCCTGATCGATCAGAAATGGTTGATCGGTGCGTTCACCGGCGCGTTCATGATGACCGGTGTGGCCTATGCGATTTTGGCCACGCCGGTGTATCAGGCCAACGCGCTGGTGCAGGTCGAACCGAAAAAGAACGACATGCTCGGTTTTTCCGACCTCAACAGCATGCTCGGCGGGCAATCGCCGTCGGTGACCGAAATCGGCATCATCAAATCCCGCGCGGTGATCGGCAAAACGGTCGACGATCTGCGCCTGGACATCGACGTCACTCCCAACACCTTCCCGCTGATCGGCGGCTTTCTTTCCCGGCGCTATCGCGGTGAGACCGAACTCAGCGTCGCGCCGCCGCGTTTCGGCCTGAGCAGCTACGCCTGGGGCGGTGAACGCCTGGAGTTTGCGAAGCTCAATCTGCCCAAGGAACTGCTGGGCAAAAAACTCACCCTGATTGCCGGCGAACAACATCGCTTTCAGCTGTTGGACGACAACGACAACCTGCTGGTCGACGGCGTGGCGGGCGAAGCCTTCGCGCAGGACGGCGTAGAAGGGCAGGTCGCGCAACTGTTGGCCAATCCCGGAACCCGTTTCGAAGTGGTGCGCAACCCACGAATCGTGACCATCCAGGGTTATCAGGACGCGCTGGACATCTCCGAGCAAGGCAAGGAGTCCGGCATCATCCGTCTGGCCCTGGCCAGCAGCGACGCCGCCGAAGCGGTGAAGATCCTCAACAAGATCGCCGCGCTGTACGTCGATCAGAACGTGCGCCGCACCTCCGCCGAAGCGGCGCAAAGCCTGGCCTTCCTGCAAAGCCAGTTGCCGCAGGTCAAGCGTGACCTGGCCAAGGCCAGCGATGCGCTCAACGCCTACCAGACCCACGGCAAGACCGTGAACATCTCCATGGAAACCCAATCGGTGCTCGGCCAGTCCGTGGCGCTCGAAACGCGGATTTCCGAGCTGAAACTGCAACAGGCGGAGATGGATCGCAAGTTCACCAAACAGCACCCGGCCTACCGCGCGCTGATGACCCAGATCGGTGAACTGACCCAGCAACAGCGCTCGCTGGAAGGCAAGGTTCAGGACCTGCCAGCCACGCAGCAGGAATTGCTCAACCTGACCCGCGATGTCGAAGTCGCCTCGCAGATCTACACCCAGTTGCTGAACAAATCCCAGGAGCTGGACATCGTTCGCGCGGGCGCTGTGGGTAACGTGCGTCTGGTGGATACGGCGGATGTCGACCTGACCAGCCCGGTCAAACCGAAAAAAGCCCTGATCGTGTTGATCGCCACCTTCCTCGGCGCCTTCGTCGGCGTGGCGCTGGTGCTGTTGCGCAAATCCCTGAGCAAGGGCCTGGAAGGGCCGGAAGGCATCGAGCAGCTCGGCTTGCCGGTCTACGCGTCGATTCCCTACAGCGCTCTGCAACAGGAAGAGGACAGCAAAAAAGTCCGGGCCAAAGTCGCGGCGGACACGCCGGCGTATCTGCTGGCCCTGCGCAACCCGACGGACCTGTCCATCGAATCGATCCGCAGCCTGCGCACCTGCCTGCACTTCGCGGCGCTGGATTCGACCAACAACCGCATCATGATTTCCGGCCCGAGTCCGCAGGTCGGCAAGACCTTCGTCTCTTCCAACCTCGCGGCGGTCATGGCGCAAAGCGGGCAGCGCGTGGTGCTGATCGACGCCGACATGCGCAAGGGGCATCTGCACAAAACGCTGAACACGCCGATCACCAACGGCTTGTCCGATCTGCTGGTCAAGCGCTGCACCCTCGAACAGGCGATCAACAAGGTCGAAGTCGACAACCTGCACTTCATCAGCCGTGGCCAGGTCCCGCCCAACCCTTCCGAGCTGTTGATGCACGCCAATTTCCGCGACCTGCTGGCGCAACTCAGCGAGCGCTATGACGTGGTGATCATCGACACGCCACCGCTGCTGGCGGTGACCGATGCGGCGATTGTCGGTCGCGAAGCCGGCATCAGCCTGATCGTCGCGCGGTTCGGGGTGAACCCGGCCAAGGAAATCGAAATGACGATCCGGCGTTTCGCCCAGAACGGTATCGAGTTGAAAGGCGCGGTGTTCAACGGCGTCGAGAAGCGCGCGGCCAGCTATTACGGCAACGGCAGCTATTACAACTACGAATACGCGTCCGACCAGTCCTGAAATTCAGCGACGGTTCTTACAGGCATGAAAGTGGGTGAGTTGTGAAAAAAATACTGCACGTGGCGGAAACGATCAAAGGTGGGGTGGCAACGGTCATCCGCACGATTTCGGCGGCTCCCGAAGACGGGCGCTATGAGCTGGTGTATCTGGTCCCGCTCGACCAGAAGAAAGAGCTGCACGGCATCGATCCACAGCAGATCCGCACCTTTGCCCGAAGCGGGCGGAATGTTCCGTCGCTGCTGCGTTTTGCCTGGCAACTGGCGCGGGTCCTGCTCAAGGAAAAACCCGACGTGGTGCATTTGCACAGCACCTTTTCCGGGGTGATCGGCCGTTGCGTGTGCGTGCTGCTACGACCGTGGCGCAAGCCGAAAATCGTCTACTGCCCGCATGCGTTCTCGTTCCTGATGGAAAGTTCGCCGATCAAGCAGAAAGTCTATGCGGGGATCGAACGGGTGCTGCAGAAGGTCACGGACACGATCATCTGCGTCAGCCAGTTCGAGCTGGACAAGGCCGCGAAGTTTGGCATCGAGCGCAAGCGCATGACGCTGATCTACAACGGCATCGATCACAAGCATGAAGAACGCAAGGCCAACGATCCGGCACCGATTCATCTGCTGTTTGTCGGTCGCCTCGACTACCAGAAAGGCTTCGACGTGTTGCTCAAGGCCTATACCGAAGCACAGCGCAGCGACCTGAAACTGACGGTGGTGGGCAGTGCGGTGAACGAGGACGTCGTCGAGTGTCCGCCGCTGGACGGGGTGGAATACCTGCCCTGGGTGACGCCAACCGAAGTACACGCGCTGTATCAGAAAGCCGATGCCCTGATCGTGCCGAGCCGCTGGGAAGGCTTTGCCATGGTGCCGCTGGAAGGCATGGCGCTGGGCCTGCCGGTGATCGCCAGCGACTGCACGTCTTTGCCCGAACTGGTCACCCATGGTGTGTCCGGTTACGTGTTCCCTGCCGGTGATCACCAGGCGCTGGCCGATCGGCTGA
Source organism: Pseudomonas sp. B40(2017) (assembly GCF_002112855.1). NCBI lineage: Bacteria > Pseudomonadati > Pseudomonadota > Gammaproteobacteria > Pseudomonadales > Pseudomonadaceae > Pseudomonas > Pseudomonas sp. B40(2017). The sequence continues at coordinate 67,595 of NZ_NEIT01000011.1, read as the reverse complement.
AGAAAATCCAGAAGCCTGCGTTGTCGGCCCTCGGCATCGAAGGTCGGCGCATCGTCCGCGAGCGTTTCAGCGCCGCGTTGATGATCCGCCAGACCTACGACGTGTATTCCGCTCCCTCTTATTAAGTAGAACTCCGCTCATGAACGTAACGATTTTGCATGGCTACAGTGCCTCCAACTCCGGCGATGGTCTGCTGGTCGATCTGGCCATTGCGCTGGTGCAGCGCAACTTTGGCGAAGACACCGCGATCAGTGTGGTTGCTTCCGATCCGGACTCTTTCAAGTACCTGCCGCACCCGCGCTTCGATGCGCCAGTCATGGCGGCCAAGGGCTTGGGCCGGGTCAAGCAGGCGGTGTTCCTCAATCAGTCCTACGCGGGGCTGGCGGATCTGCTGAAGAAGACCGATCTGATCGTCGGCGTTGGCGGCGGCTACATGCGCTCGAAGAGCGCCTTCGAGCACATCAAGCTGAAACTCGGTCACGCCAAGCAACTGGAAACCGCGATCCTCAGCAAAGTGCCGTCGGTGTACCTGCCGCAAAGCATCGGGCCGTTTCACGGCGACAGCGACAAGATCGTCGGCCACTACGCCAGCGCCGACGCGGTGTTCGTGCGCGATAACCGGTCCTCGGCGCTGTTCGATGCTTGTGAAAATGTCTACCGCGCGCCGGACCTCGCGGTGCAGGCCCTGGCCGGCAAGATCCTCCAGCAACCCAAGTTCACCCGCTGTGCCTCGACCCCGGCCACGGTGTGCGTGGTGCTGCGCAAACCGCCGGCATGGAGCAAGGAAAAGAAGCTCGCCTACGTGGCCAACCTGAAGGTGCTGCTGCAGCGCTTGAAGAACAAAAGCAAAGTGGTCTGCGCCGTACAGAGCGCCGTGCGTGGTAACGATGACGGCGCGTTTTACCGCGAGCTGGGCATCACCGAAGACCTGTTGCCGCTGAAGGCAACGCTGGCCAAATACCAACCGGACCTGGTGATTTCCGTACGCCTGCACGGCGCGATCGAATCGCTGCTCTCGGGTGTGCCGGCGTACCACATCAGCTACGAACGCAAAGGCTTCGGCGCCTATCAGGACATGGGCGTCGAGGACTGGGTCATCAACGGCGGCGATATCAATGTCGACACCATCATCGACACGGTTTACGCACCGGACGCCCTGTCGAATTTCGGCAAACGCCTGACCGACACCTGCCGCGAGATCGAGGCGAAAACCGTGGCCATGGACGACATCATCAAGGGCGTCATTCGATGATATTCCGGCTGTTGCTGCGCGGCGGGGCACTGGGCGCGAAGTTCCTGCTGGTGCTCGCCATCACCCATTACCTCGGTTACGAGGCGCTGGGTTTTTACGGCGTGGTGGTCGCGGCGTCGTTGATCGCGTCGAAGTTCTACAGCGTCGGTTTCAGTTCCGAGATCAACCGGCTGATCAGCGTGGGCGGCAGTTCGCGCCGGGTCGTGGACAAAGTGCTGCTGCTGTACCTGGCCGTGGGCCTGGCGTTGTCGGTGCTGACGGTGGTGATTTATTCGCTGTTCCAGTCGGTGGAAGCGACGGCCGCGCTGATCGCCTGCGTGACGCTGGTGCTGCTCACCGAACACCTGTCGTTCGAGATCAACTCGTTCGTGTTTTCCGCGCAGAAAGCCACGGCGGGTGCGTTGCTGTTCTTCATCAAGACCGGGCTCTGGGCGCTGCTGGCCGTGGGCGGCATGGCACTCGGCTGGGTGTCCGCAATCGCCAGTGTGTTGTGGCTGTGGGTCATCGCCAACGTGCTGGTGATTGTCGCCGGTTACCTGATCGTGGTGAATGTTCATCGCGGGCGGGAAGAGGGGACGCTGGCCACCGCCGCCGTGTGGAAAGCCGGGTTGCCGTTTTACCTTGGCACTGGCCTGATCGCGCTGAGTCAGTACGCCGAGCGCTTTCTGATCATCGACTTCGAACCCTACGCCAGCCTCGGTAAATACGTGTACGCGTGGTCGGCGGCCAACACCTTGCAGGCGCTGTCCTACGCGGTGGTGGCGGTGGTCGGCATTCCGCTGCTCGCCAAGCGTTATCAGGCCGATCAGCAACCGTTCACGGTCCGGCAGTTGTTCGTGAACAAGTGGGTCGCGCGTTCGCTGGTGGTGTCGGCGGCGGTCGCGGTGGGCATTTATCTGTTCTTCAACGTGGTGCTCGATTACGTCGCCACCAGTGTTCCGCGTCCGGACAACGGCATCCTCGGCGTGCTGATTTTCTCCTTCGCCCTGCGCGCCATTGGCGACATCGTCTGGGGCGGGTTGATCGCTTCGAAAAACAGTCGGGTGTCCCTCGCCAGTGCGGCCATTTGCCTGTTGGTTTCAGTGCCGGTCAGTTACCTGCTGATCAAGCACTGGTCGATCTACGGCGCGGCCTGGGGCAACGTCTTCGCGATCATCGTGCAGCTTGCCGTGATCGCGCTGCTGACCCGTGCCACGCGCGCGAAAAAGGCTGTCGTGTCATGGGCCTGAAACTGCCGTGCATCGAGTTTCGTGGTCGCCGTCTCGATTCGTCGCTGTCGTTCCTGATCCTGTTCACCGGGCTGTTTCTGTCGGTGGCCATGCCGCTGCTGGTGCCGCGCGATCCGGGCCCGGACGCGATGACCCTGTGGTCGTCCTATGCCCGGGCCGACAACTGTAATTTCTGGAACCCGTTCTCGCCGGATCGCTCGTCCTACGAATGTTCGGCGTTCCTGCTGCGGCCCACCGGGATCAACCTGACCAACGCCTGGGCCTACGGGATGTTCTGCAACTTTTTCCTCACGGCCATTCCCGTGGTGGTGTTCCGGCGCATGCCGCTGACCATCTTCGGAACCCTGTGCCTGTGGGGCATCGTCCGTTCGTTTTTTCTGGAAAACTTGACCAAGGAAATCATCGTGTCGGTGGCGGTGCTGAGCATTCTGTTCAGCTCGCTGACGCGCAAATATCGCGGCGGATTTTTCCTTTCGGCGGTGATCTACGGCGTGCTGATCCGGCCCTACTGGATTTTGTTTTCGCTGTCCTGGGTCGGCGTCTGCGTGATGAAGAAATACGTCTCGCGCACCACCTTCTTCCTGATGCTGTTCCTGTTCTATCTCGCAGTTGCAATGGCGATCCAATTGGCGCTGGGCTTTCCGGTGTCGTCGATTCGTGCCAGCAACAACGAACTGCGCACGGCGGGCGAGGAGGGTTCCAAATCGCTGATCGTCTCGTGGCTCAGCGGCAGCGACTTCGTCTCGCAGGCCCTGGACTCGATGATCATTTTCTTCCGCTTGTCGTTTCCCGTTGAGCTGATCCTGCTGTCGGGGCCGGGCCAGGTGATCTTCGTGGCGTTGATGATCATGACCGCGCTGCTGCTGTTCAAAGTCATCACCTCGACCGATTACAAGGGCGCGCCGATCCAGACCAAACCCAAGGAACTGATCGCGATTCCGCTGGCGTTTCTGCTGGTTCAGGGCTTGTTCGAACCGGACTTCGGCTCGTTCGCCCGGCACTTTTCGATGGTGGTGCCGGTGCTGTTCGTGGGCCTGGGGTTGATGTTGCGGGCGAACAAACCGGTGCAGGTTGAATCAAGAATTCTGAATTGAGGCGGGTGCTTTATGTCGAGCAAGAAAAAGTCCCTGGAGATCGAAACCCTGCGTGGCCTGGCGTGCCTGTTGCTGGTGCTCTATCACGTGATCGGGCCGTTGGGCGGTGGTTTGAAAATCGACATCGGCTCGCCGTTCCGGGTGATCGCCGATTCGATGGTGTACGTGCGGATGCCGCTGTTCACCTTCATCTCCGGCTACATCTATTCCCTCTACAAGATTCGCGGCAATGACTTTTCCGCGTTCTTCAGCGGCAAGGTGCGGCGCCTGATCGTGCCGCTGTTTTGCGTGGGGGTGCCGTTCTCGGTATTGCAGGCGGTGGGGCCGGGCGTGAACAAGGACGTCAGCGTGATGGATGCGCTGTTGTCGTTCTACGTGCCGATCAACCACTTCTGGTTTCTGCAGGCGGTGTTCATCATTTTCATGTTCGTCGGCCTGCTGGAGTGGCGCGGTTTGTTGCGTACACCGACGCGCCTGTACCTGTTGTTCGCCTTCGCGGCGGCGGTGTTCCTGTTGCCGCCGTTTCCCGTGGACGCGTTCGGCATCAACGGGGCGATTTATCTGCTGCCGTTCTTCGTGGCGGGCATGATCGGCCAAGAGAAAGTCAGCGAGCTGAAGCAGACGTTCAAGGTGATCGGCCCGCTGGTATTTGTGCTGATCTCGCTGACGCTGCTGTACGTGGCGGCGGTGGATCGCGAGCTGATTGTCGACCGCCGCAGCCTGATCGGCCTGACGGTGGGCTGCGTATCCTGCATCGCGTTACTGTCGAGTGACATGCGCTCGAAGACGCTGACCTGGCTTGGCGGTTACTCCTACGCGATTTTCCTCTTTCACGTATTGTTCGCCGCTACGTCGCGTTCGATCCTCGGCCGCCTGGGTGTGAAAGACGAAAGCGTGCTGGTGTTCTGCGGTTTGACGTGTGGTTTGCTCGGGCCGGTGGTGTTGTCGATGATTTTCAGTCGGTTCAACTTCACTTCCGTGCTGTTTCTCGGCGAACGTGCGGCGACGAAAAAGAAACCGGCGGCGACCATCGCTCCGGTGGCGCAGACCCGATGAAGGAAGCGATCCATGCTGGCTGTTGATGATGTGCCGCCGGTGGCGGCGTCGGTGGTGCAGGTCGGCGACGCTCGCGAGCGGTTTGGCCAGTGGCGCGAAGGCAAGGCCGGCAAGGTGTTGTCGATCTCGGTGATCGGCGACAGCTACAGCGCCGGGCAGGATTTCTACCTGAACAAACTGGTGCAGCGCGTGGCCGGGGAGGTCGGGTTTGCCGGGCCGGGGTATGTCGGGTTCAATCACGGCGCAGCGCTCGGCGGCACGCATTTCAAATACACCCGCAGCAGCGAAAAATACTTCGGCGGCGACTGGCAGGTCTCCGGCCTCGGCCAGGCCAGCCCCGACAGCCGCACGGTGACCGGGCGCCCCGGCGCCTGGCTGCAAGTCGAGGCCAGCCCGACGCCTGCCATCAACACCGCGGTCACCCAGGCGAAACTGCTTTACCTCGGCAACGGTGAGTCCAGTGAGTTGCGTTATCGCTGGTCACCCTCCGCCGACTGGCAGCCGTTGAAACTCGCGGGCGAGGGCGTACAGGAAGTCCCGCTGCCCGGTACGTCGGCCGCCACCGATTGGGCCTTCAGGCTGGAAGTGGTGAAAGGCGCACCGACCCTGTTCGGGCTGTGGCTGAGCAACGATCAGAACGGGGTTCGGGTCTCGAAACTGGCGGCGTCCGGCGCGGCGTCCGCTGATTTCTACCACGACGATGCCCGCTGGCAGGCGCAGTGGAAAGCCGTGGTTTCGAAGATTCCCGCAGACATTTACCTGATCATGCTCGGTGGCAACGATCAGGGTTTTGGCGTGAAGCCTGAGCAGTATCTGCATAACGTTCAGGGGCTGGTCGGCATGCTCCGCGAGATTCAACCGGCGGCGAGCATCAACCTGATCCTGCGCCAGGACACCACCCGCTCCAGTGCGTATCCGATGTCGGCTTATGCGCAGGTCATCGAGCCCTGGGCCCGTGAGCAGCGTCTGGGTTATGCCAACCTGCAATGTGCGTTTGGCACCGACGTCAAACGCTACGCGGCGGCCATGATCGGACCGGACAAGATTCATCCGCTGCCGGCCACGGGCGGGCGGGTGATTGCCGATTACTTCTATCGTTGGGTCGTGGGCGGGCAACAAAAAGTCTCGCCACAGGACAACTGTGGCGAGACTTCGAAGTAGCCGTCAGTTGTCGAACAGATCCAGATGGCTCAGCAGCTCTGCGGTTTTCTGCGGCATCAACTGCGTCACGCAACGGGTTTCCACATTGACGATGATCGCCGGGTCGTTGCAGCAGATCCGCACCCGAAAACGCCAGTCGCTGAAGATCATCTTCAGGCCGTCGCGGTCATCGACCTCCAGCGCCTGCTCGCCGTAGATCCGTTTCAGGTGGGCGAGCAGGGGATAGGGATCGCGCATCGCTCGACGTATGTCCCCGGACGAGGGAAACACGCCGAGGCGGTCGACCAGCAGCAGGGTGCCCAGCCACGGGCCATTGGCGCTGGGCAATGGCTGATGGCGGGATAACCAGCTCATCACCCCGAGGTTGTCCACCTCACGTTCAATCTCTGCGGAATGTTGTGCAATGTTCATGGTTGCCTCGTTGGATGTGCGTGCTGCAATGAATCAGTGGGGGCCGCTCAGCGGCCCTTCAGGTAGACGTTGTCGTAGCAGAAGTTGGTCGCCTGCAGGTAACCCTCGGCGTCGCCGCAGTCGAAGCGCAGCCCCTTGAACTTGTAGGCCAGCACGCAGCCGTTCTGCGCCTGTTTCATCAGGGCGTCGGTGATCTGGATTTCGCCGCCCTTGCCCGGCTCGGTGTCGGCGATCAGGTCGAAGATGTCCGGCGTGAGGATGTAGCGGCCGATGATCGCCAGGTTCGACGGTGCGTCCTGCGGAGCCGGTTTTTCCACCATGTGGTTGACCCGGTAGATGCCCTCGGAAATAGCCTCGCCGGCGATCACACCGTACTTGTGGGTCTGGTCGCGCGGGACTTCCTGGATGGCGACGATCGAGCAGCGGAATTTCTTGTACAGCTCGATCATCTGCGTCAGTACGCCGTCGCCTTCGAGGTTCAGGCACAGGTCGTCCGCCAGCACCACGGCGAACGGCTCGTCGCCGATCAACGGGCGGCCGCTGAGAATCGCGTGGCCCAGGCCTTTCATTTCCACCTGACGGGTGTAGGAGAAGGTGCAGGTGTCGATCAGCTCGCGAGTGCCGGCCAGGAACTTCTCTTTCTCGGTGCCACGGATCTGGTGTTCGAGTTCGTAGCTGATGTCGAAGTGGTCTTCCAGTGCGCGCTTGCCCCGGCCGGTGACGATGGCCATGTGTTGCAGGCCGGCGTCCCGTGCTTCTTCAACGGCGTATTCGATCAACGGCTTGTTGACGATCGGCAGCATCTCTTTAGGCATGGCTTTGGTGGCCGGCAAGAAACGCGTGCCATAACCGGCAGCGGGGAACAAACATTTACGGATCATAAAAGTTTCCTGGTCATTCATGGCGCACTGCCATCGTTTATTGCAATAACGAAAGGTTTGCAAGTTATTGAAGCTGTACTTTAATACCTGACTCGGGAGATGAGTGGCAAATAGCAATGAGTGTAAAACACGACAATGTTATGAGATGTCGGTTTGACAGTTATTGGTTATTTTTAGTCGGCATCCGTTGATAGTGATGAATGCGCGGGAGTGCTAATAAGTACCAGGCAATACAGTTTGGCTTGTAAAAATATTTATAGCCAGTGATTGAACTGTTTTTGTTTCTGGTTGTTGTCGCGCTGTTTGTGTGAATCAAGACACACATTAAACAAACAGCGCTTGACACGCGAGTTGGCACTTTTCCCACTATGGACCGCGCTATGAAGATTCTGGTAACGGGTGGCGCCGGCTATATCGGCTCGCACACCACACTTGCACTACTTGAAGCAGGTTATGAAGTTGTAGTTCTGGATAATCTTTGCAACAGCAGCGACGCCGCCTTGCACGCGGTGGAAGCCATTTGCGGCAAAAGTGCGCTGATGATTCGCGGGGATGTCTGTGACCGGGCCCTGCTGGACCGGATTTTCCAGCAGCACGCCATCGATGCCGTGCTGCACTTCGCCGGGCTCAAGGCTGTCGGCGAGAGCGTGCGCAAGCCGCTCGAATACTACGAAACCAACGTCAGCGGCAGCATCACGCTGTGCCAGGCAATGGCAGCGGCGGGGGTGTTCCGGCTGGTGTTCAGCTCGTCCGCCACGGTGTATGGCGAGCCGGCGCAGATGCCGATCCGCGAGGATTTCCCGACCGGCACTCCGACCAATCCCTACGGCCAGTCCAAGCTGATCGTCGAGAACGTGCTGCGCGACCTGTGCCAGTCCGAACCGCGCTGGAGCATCGCGCTGCTGCGCTACTTCAACCCGATCGGCGCGCATCACAGCGGGCAGATGGGCGAAGACCCCAACGGCATTCCCAACAATCTGGTGCCTTACATCAGCCAGGTGGCGGTCGGCAGCCTCAAGGAGTTGTCGATCTTCGGCGACGACTACCCGACGGTCGACGGCACCGGCGTGCGTGATTACATCCACGTCGTCGATCTGGCGGACGGGCACTTGAAAGCCCTGCAAACCATCGCCGACCGTACCGGCATTCATACCTGGAACCTCGGCACCGGCGACGGCTACAGCGTGTTGCAGGTGCTGCGGGCTTTCGAACAGGCCTGTGGGCAACCGGTGCCTTACCGGGTAATGCCACGGCGTTCCGGGGACATTGCCGAGAGCTGGGCCGACGCCTCGAAAGCGGCGAAGGAACTCGGCTGGAAAGCCACACGCAACTTGCAGGACATGGTCACCGACACCTGGCGCTGGCAATCGAATCATCCACGGGGTTATCAGGGATGATGGCGTTTTAGTGCAATGTTAGTTTCAGTCAGGTTGTTAGATATCGTCGGGAAATTAGACTGGCAATGCCTTTTGCAAGTCCGTAGATATAAACCTGCCGTTCGACTTTTATCAGTTGCGTAAGACTGTGAAAGAACAACGGATCTTGTTCGCGCTTTTTGCGACTTGAACTCTACCACCTCTAACCAACACCCGATGTTCAGGTGCGATGTTAGAAAGGAGTTGATATGAAGAAAGTGATGGCGATCGCCCTGTTGACGATGTTGAGCAACTGGGCCTCCGCAGCTGAAGCGCCGCTTACAGCAGTGACCAATGTATCTGGCAGTGTCGCGGCTTCTACAGCGCCTGCTGCCAGTACTGCCATGGTCGCCAGTGCTGTAGCGGCGTCCAACAGTGGTGGAAGTGCCAACGGCGGTACAACGGGTACCACCGGTACCACGGGTACAACCGGCACGCACAACTAACTGAAGTATCTGTTGGTGCAGTACAGGGTCGCCCGACGAAAGTCGGGTGACTTTGTTTTTGGATTCGCCCTTGAATAGCGTAGTGCCATTATGACCCGTCGTTTTTCTCTTTTATTGTTGGCAAGTATCGCTTTGCAAGGTTGCATGTTCTCCCCCGGCCAGTACCTGAGCACCAGTAGCATCACGCGCCAGGGCGCCAGCGAAAGCAGCCGGGTCGAGCTCATTCCGATCACCCCCAAGCTCATCGCCATGAACCGCGCCACGTACAAGCGTGAGTCGGTGCCGGCAGAGTTGTTGGCGACCCCGGCCGAATACCGCATCGGCAGCAACGATGTGCTGTACATCACGGTCTGGGATCACCCTGAGCTGACCGCCCCTTCAGGTGCGCAACAGCAGATCGACGCCAACGGCCGTCTGGTGCGTTCCGACGGCACGTTGTATTACCCGTACATCAAGGAAGTCCAGGCCGCCGGCAAAACCATCCAGCAACTGCGTTCGGACATCGAGCAACGTCTCTCGGCGTTCATTGCCGAGCCGCAAGTGGATGTCGCGGTGCTGCGTTTCGCCAGCCAGAAAGTCGTGGTCTCGGGCGCCGTCACCAAGGCCGGCCCCCAGGCGATTTCGACCAACCCGCTGAGCGTGGTCGAGGCCCTCGGTTCGGCCGGTGTCGATACCAACAATGCCGACTTGTCGGGGCTGATGCTGACGCGCAACGGGCGGGTTTATCCGCTCAATCTCGACGCCCTCAATCAGCAGGATTCCGAATTGCAGAACGTCTACCTCAAGGGAGGCGATCAGCTGTATCTGCCGTACAACGACAACAAGCGCATCTACGTGATGGGCGAGGTCAACCAACCCCGTGCGCTGAGCTTCAAGACCGCCACCATGAACCTGTCCGACGTGCTCGGCTCGGTCGGCGGCTTGAGCCAGACCACCTCCAACGGCAACGCCGTGTATGTGATTCGCGGGGTGGAAAACCTCGACGTGGAGCCGGCGAAAATCTATCAGCTGGAAGCCGAATCGCCGACCGCCATGGCGCTCGCCTCGCACTTCGAAGTGCGGCCTCAGGACGTGGTCTACGTCGGGCCTGCCAACGTGACTCGCTGGAATCGCCTGATCAGCCAGTTGGTGCCGTCGGCATCGATTGTCGGGACGGGGGCTTCCGCTGCGAAGAACTGGAGCGAATACAGTAACAACAGCAAATAAGGCCGCCGACTGTGAAAACGTTGAAAGTGGGCGTGTGCCTGATGGCGGCCGTGTTGCTCAGTGGCTGCAATCCGCTGATGAGCGCTTCGTTGAACAACCTCAAGTCCGCCGTCATCGGGCCGGATGAACTGGACGTGTCGGCGGAGCAGGTCGCGGGGGTCAAGTATCCCCAGCTCAAACTGACCACGCCGTCCGGGTCCGGGGTGCTGGCGCTGGTGCGCGAGCGCGAGGACCTGCAGTTCTGGGTCGCCTCCGGCAAGCAGGTGCTGCTGATGCGCGACGGCCTGGCCATGCGCACTGTGGGCCTGGGCGTGGAGGGTGATCTGGACGGCACGCGTCTGTCCGATGACTCGCCGTTCAAGCAGGGTCTGCATCGCATCACCGACGGCTACACCAGCCGCCGCTGGATCGACCTCTACAAGGGCCAGGAAGTCGGGATCATCGTCAACAGCCGCTTCTCCCGAAAATCCCTGGAAACCCTCGAAATTCTCGACAAGGAATACTCCGTGCTGCGCGTCGATGAGCAGATTGACGCGCCGGCCATCGGCCTGCGCGCGACCAACCGTTACTGGGTCGATCCGGTGGACGGTTTCATTGTGCAAAGTGAACAGCAACTGACCTCGCAGTTGCGGGTCAGGATCGTGCAGCTGACCCCTGACCGCAGGCATGTCCCGTGAAGCGGCTAAGAGCGCTCTCGGCGTGCCTGATGCTGCTTGCCGGTGCCAGCGAGGCAGCGGTCATCGTCAGCGGTGATGTCGCCAACCCGGGCCCGATCGAATTGCCGGCGGGCGGACGTTTGCGCGATGTGATCGGCGAGGCCGTGCCGAATGCCGAAGGCTACTGGCTGGCGGGCGTCCTGTTGCGTCAGTCATTGCTGGAAGAACAGACGCGGCTCAAGGTCGGCGTGCTGTTCGATCTGGACGTGCTGCAGCGCATGGCGATGCTGTTCGACAAGCCGAGTCGTGCGGCGCTGGCACAGCGCCTGGCCGAGCAGGTCCGGCAGATGCCGGTGACCGGGCGGCAGATCGCCGATCTCGATCCGGTGGCGGTGGAAGTCGGTTTCGCCCGCAACATCCGCCTCGACGATGGCGATCAACTGATCTACCCGAAACGGGTCGACGAAGTCGAAGTGCTGGGCGCGGTCGCCGAGCCGTGCCGCCTGCCTTATCAGCCGTTGCAGGAGGCCCGCGAATATCTGCAGGGCTGCACGTTGCTGACGGCGGACGCCGATGCCGATTATCTGTGGCTGATCCAGCCCAACGGCGAATCGCGGCGGGTCGGCATCGCCCACTGGAACCGCGAGAGCGGGCAGATGCCCGTGGCCGGCAGCAAGATTCTGGTGCCGGTGAAAAACGATGATCTGGATCCGCCTGTCCCTGAACTGAATCAGCAGTTGGCCGAATTGATTGCCACGCAGTTGGCTGAGGTGGTTCGTTGAATTTGCGTTTTGCAGCTGTGTTGTTATTGCCGTGTGGCCTGGTGCATGCCGAGCCACGCATTACCCAGAATGATTTTGGCGGCGTCGGTCTGTTGCAGACCCCGACCGCGCGCATGTCGCCCGCCGGTGAGTTGAGCGTCAACGCCAACCGCACTGAACCGTACAGCCGATACAGCGTTTCGTTGCAGCCGCTCGACTGGCTGGAAGGTTCGTTTCGCTACACCGCCATCACCAACCGTCCGTACGGTTCCGAAGCGCTGAGCGGCAGCCAGAGCTATAAGGACAAGGCGGTCGACGCCAAGGTCCGGCTGTGGCAGGAAAGCCACTGGGCGCCGGAAGTGGCGCTGGGCTTTCGAGACATCGGCGGTACCGGTTTGTTTGCCAGTGAATTCTTCGTGGCCAACAAGCGCTATGACAATTTCGATTTCAGCGCCGGCATCGCCTGGGGTTACATCGGTAATCGCGGCGATGTCGACAACCCGTTGGGTTCGATCAGTGACCGCTTCAACACCCGCCCGGATCTGGAAGGCACCGGTGACGTCAACGCCGGCTCGTACTTTCGTGGCAAGCCATCGTTTTTCGGCGGTGTGAGTTACCAGACGCCTTGGGACCGCCTCAGCCTTAAACTCGAATACGAAGGCAACGACTACAAGCACGAGCCCAAGGACAACATCATCAAGCAGGACTCGCCGATCAACCTCGGCGCGGTGTTCAAGGTGACCGATTCCGTCGATCTGAGCGCGGCCTGGGAGCGCGGCAACACGGCGATGTTCGGCATCACGTTCCACACCAATTTCGTCAGTCGCAAGGCCCCGGCCAAGACCTTCGACCCATCGGCCGAACCGCTGCCGGCGAAGGCGCCGGCCACGACGATGGAGGAGGTCAACTGGGCCGACGTGTCGCGCCGTTTGCAGCGGAACGCCGGCTACAAGGTCGAGCGCATCACCCAGCGCGATTCCGAACTGATCGTGTACGGCGAGCAGCAGCGCTATTTCCATTCGCCCAAGGCTGTCGGCCGTGCGAGCCGGATTCTCGACAACAGCGTCAACGACGACATCGACTGGTTTACCGTGGTCAACAAGCGCTACGACCTGCCGCTGGAAGAAACCAGCGTGCCCCGGCAGACCTTCCGCGAAGTGATCAACAACGAAGAACCGCTGGAATCGCTGCACCGCACCACCGAGATCAACCCGGCAATGCCGCGCAACGAGAAAACCCTCTACACCGAAGCGCCGCAGCACTTCAATTACGGCGTCGGTCTGGGCTTCAAACAGAACGTCGGCGGCCCCGATGGCTTGCTCTATCAGTTCACGGCGGATCTGGACGCCGAGTACCGCTTCAACCGCAACACCTGGTGGAACGGTCTGCTCAGTCAGAACCTGATCAACAACTTCGACAAATTCACCTACGACGCGCCCAGTGGCCTGCCGCGTGTGCGTACCGACTTGCGTCAGTACCTGACTACATCGGACACCACCATGCCGCTGTTCCAGGTCAGCCACGCCGAGCAACTGGACAAGGATTTGTACGGCATGGTCTACGGCGGTTATCTGGAGTCGATGTTCGCCGGGGTCGGGGGCGAGGTGCTGTTTCGTCCGACCGGCAAGCGCTGGTCGATCGGTGCGGACCTGAACTACGTGCGTCAGCGTGAGTTCGACCAGGGTTTCGGCCTGCAGGATTACTCGGTCTGGACCGGCCACATTACCGGCTACACTGACCTGCCGTTCGACACGCTGGCCGCGGTCAGCGTCGGGCGTTACCTGGCGGGCGACTTTGGCGGCACGGTGGATATCTCCCGCGAGTTCTTCAACGGCGTGCGCTTTGGCGCCTGGGCGACCATCACCACCGCCGGCAGCGCCGAGTATGGCGAGGGTAGTTTCGACAAGGGGCTGTACCTGTCGATCCCGTTCGACGAAATGATGAGCATGTCGACCATGCGCCGCGCCAACCTGGTGTGGGCACCGCTGACCCGTGACGGTGGCGCGCGGCTCAATCGCAGCTTCCAGCTGCATTCGATGACCGACAGTCGGGAAGGGGACATGTTCTACCGCAACTTCGGGAAGATTACCGAGTAGGTTCGGGAGAGCGGGAAGTCAGTGGGAGTGGGGTTGCTCCGGGCGGTGTTCCACCGCCATCGCGAGCAGGCTCGCTCCCACATTTGTTTGAGGTGAATAGCAAATCCTGATCCGCTCATCATCCTTGTGGGAGTGGGGTTGCTCCGGGCGGTGTTCCACCGCCATCGCGAGCAGGCTCGCTCCCACATTTGTTTGAGGTGAATAGCAAATCCTGATCCGCTCATCATCCTTGTGGGAGTGGGGTTGCTCCGGGCGGTGTTCCACCGCCATCGCGAGCAGGCTCGCTCCCACATTTGTTTGAGGTGAATAGCAAATCCTGATCCGCTCATCATCCTTGTGGGAGTGGGGTTGCTCCGGGCGGTGTTCCACCGCCATCGCGAGCAGGCTCGCTCCCACATTTGTTTGAGGTGAATAGTAAATCCTGATCCGCTCATCATCCCAGTGGGAGCGAGCCTGCTCGCGATGGCGCTAGTACAGCCGACATCAAATCAACTGACCCACCGGGGTCACAAGCTACCCACCCAACCCCCAAATCCCGCCCACAAAAAAGGGGACTTTCGTCCCCTTGCGGTGTTGCTTTCTCAAGCCCTGCGTCTCAGTAAATATCCTTCGACAACAGGGTGAACGGCGTCTTCACCAGAATTTTCAGATCCAGCCACAGCGACCAGTTGTTGATGTACTTCAGGTCGATCTCAACACGCTTTTCCATCTTGTCGAGGGTGTCTGTCTCACCCCGGCAACCGCTGATCTGCGCCAGGCCAGTGATACCCGGTTTGATTCGGTGGCGGGCCATGTAGGCGAGGATCTTGCCCGAGTAGTAGTTGTTGTGCGCCACGGCGTGCGGACGTGGGCCGACCAGTGCCATGTGCCCTTGCAGCACGTTGAACAGTTGCGGCAGCTCATCCAGCGAAGTGCGACGGATGAAGCGACCGACCGCGGTAATGCGCGAATCGTTGCGGCTGGCCTGCTTGACGTCACGGTCATCGTGAACGCGCATCGAGCGGAATTTCCAGACCTTGATCACCTTGCCGTTCCAGCCATGGCGATCCTGCTTGAAGAACACCGGGCCCGGCGAGTTGAGTTTCACCGCCAGGGCCACGGCCAGCAGCACCGGGCTCAACAGGATGATCGCCAGCAGGGCGACGGCTTTCTCCACCAGGCTCTTGCTCAGCGCAGCGGTCGGGCGGCTGGTCAGCGGGCTTTCGTTGAGGTAGATCGCCGGCAGACCGTCCACGACTTTCACCGAGTGGTTGAGCAGCGTCAGGCTGTTCAGATCCGGCACCCAGACCACGTCAACGTTGGCATCCAGCAAGTCCACATACATGGCTTCGATCTTGGCGGCTTCCGACAGCGGCAGCGTGATGTACAGGCGGCGGATGTCGTGGGTCTGGATTAGCTCGAGCAGTTCGTCCTGAGCGCCGACAACGCGCGGAGCGTCCGCTTCCAGCGACGGGGTATCGCCGTTGCTGACGAGGCCGACCAGCGGCAGGTTTTCGTGCTGACTCAACTTCTTCGCCAGGCCCAGAGCCAGTTCGCCAGTGCCGACGATCAGGGTCTTGTGTTCGCTTTTGCGCGAACGCTGGTAGAACTTCGAGAACGCATGCAGCGGTGCGTACAACAGCGCCTGACCGAGGAAACCGTACACCGCCCACTCAAGGATGACCTGGCGGGAGAACAGCGCATCGGCCTTGCAAATGAAGGCGATGAACGCCAGCCCGGCCATGGTCATGAACCAGCCCGTGAACAGTCGACCCAGCCCGGTCAGGTAATTGTCTCGCTTTCGATACGCGCCGCTGAAGGTATAAGCCGGCACCGAGGCCAGTACGGCCAGGATCGTGCACATCCGATAGTAGAACTCGACGGTGCCCGTGTGCTGTTCGGCCAGTATGAACAACAGGGAAACAATGAAACTCTGTGCCAGCGCCCATTGGCCCCAAAAGGTCAGTCCCTTGAGGCCGGTGTTTCGATTGATACGAAGAGAAAGATCCATACGATATCCCCAAAAGACGTCCGTTCAGGTTTCGACAGTAGAAAACCGAGTTGTTAAGCAGACTTGTTATTGTTGTTTGAGTCAGTGTCCTGAGGTAACAACGCCGGAATGCGGAACTGTCGTCAGTCAATAGACTAAGTTATTGCCGGGGATGCTGTCTGACGAGTTCTAACAAGATGGCACAGTGCCAACTTATTTAAATTTCCAATATTCAAACGTTAGAAAAGGTCGAAAGGCAGGGGGTGAATAATCAATATTGTGTTTGCTATCGTAGGTGGGGTCAGGAGGCGGGTATAACCAGGGAGGAGTGAAACCAAACAGAGTGCTTTTTTATTTTTGTAATCGCACTTGTATCTGTTTGTCTTGTAGTGGGGGATGTTGTTTAGGCAACAACTTCCTGGATCAGGCAATAACCGCGATTGCGCACGGCACGAAACAATCGTTCACCGTTGCTGGCGTTCTTGAATTTGTCTTGAAGACGGCTCAGGCACATTTCCAGTCCCCGGTATTGCTCCGGCTCGCGGCCGATGCTGAGAATCAGATCGTCGCGACTGACAACGCGATCTTCATGGTGCAGCATCTTGCGGACCAGTGCGGTTTCAAGCCCGGTGAGACTGATCTCGACGCCTTCTTTCGTCAATGCACCCTGATCATTGTCCAGATGCCAGGCTTGGGTGCAGGGCGCGTCGGATTCGATCGTTCGGGAAGTATCAACGGGGTTTTCGGACATGGCCGTGGAATTGTGGAATGAATGCGCCGATTGTGCTGCCAGCCATTCCGATTCGAGGGTGGCCAATATGCGCTGGGTATCATGTTCGATGCTACGTGCGACATGCTTCCTTGTGCCGCGTGGGTAAGTGAACTCCATCAGCATCGGAGTGGAAGAGGGCGAAGCAACACCTTCAATAAACATTTGTGCCTGAGACGTGCCAAACGAATTGAAACGCTCACTGGAGAGAATGCTCTCGAGTTCGCGTTGCGACGCTGAGCTGTTAGTCACGACAACAAAGTATTTTCTTGGGAGGGTCGTGCTGGTTTCCATGTCTCTCTCCTAAAGTACACACCAAATTTGGCGAAAAAATAATGGCAGGCGAGCAATGTTTTCCTCGGAATTAATCGATCAGGCAGGGTCTGGGCCCAAAGATGGCCTCGATAAGTTCCACTCGGTCTGCGTTAGAGTAATGGTTTATTGTTATGTTTAAGTGTTGCAGCGCTCATGCAATTGACAGCTTTTTATTAGATATGTGACGCGGTTAAAACTATGAGAAAGCGGATGTTTGAAGCGTTGCATCAGACGTTCCCTCGTATGCTGCAAAAGAGTGTTTTCCCTGAATCAAGGGGTTGAGATCAACCCCCTCATCAGACGATAGCCATACCCGCGAATGCTCTGTATGGCGTTCGTACCGTACACGTCCTTGATTTTCCCACGCAAGCGGCTGATGGATTTTTCCAGCGCCCGAGGGTCGTAGAATTGGGTGTTCAGCCCCATGATGCTGGCGATTTCATCGTGGCTGAGAATGTGATTGCCGGTCTGCGCAAAGGCTTGCAGGATCTTCATTTCGGCAAAGGAGATATCCAGTTTCTTGCTGGTGTCCGAGAGGCAGATGCGGGTGGGGTCCAGCACCAGGCTGATATCCCGCTGCCATTCTTCGCTGTCGAAGAACTCACCCAGCAGTTCCGCGCTTTCATCGGACAAGGTATTGAGTTTGATACAGAAGTCGGCACCGGCCAGAAAGTACTTGATCTTGTTGTGGGCGCCGCGCCCCGTGATCACTGCACAAATAATCGGCTTCAAGTTGTCGTTGCGCAGGTTTTCCACTAGCGCAAGGTTATCTTCGAGTGCCTGAGGGCTGTCGATGATAATGAAGATCGCCCGATACAGGCCGTGATATTCGTTGTGCTGATATGAACTAATGTAGGCGTCGGCTTCAACAGCCACACCGCTCTGCACATGCTTTGCGATTAGCGCGCTAAAGTGTTCAGCCACGCCACGGGTACGACCCAGGGTGAGAACACCTGGTTCGTCGCTTGTGCGGCGCGGGCTTCTAGTCGCTAAGTTACCTGTGAGCATCATGCATTGACTCGAAAAGGTGCTGACATCGGGATGTTAAAGCACCGGTTCTCATCTGTGACTGACAATTGGTAACATTTGGACGAATTTTAGACGTGGCTCCCGAGTTTTCTAACAATAATTAAGCGATTCAAGCTTTTAGTTGATTTTTTCGGGGCTGTGAACTAACGGAATTGATGCCGTTAGATGGTGGCAATATGGAATGGTGCCACTATTTTGTAATTATCGCGAGCTGTTTTTATGTCCCTTGGCCATCACTCAACTGCATACGTATCAGAGCAGTGTGAGGTGGGTCACATTTTATGGGGAGGCCTGTCTTTTGGCTATAACGTCGACAAGTTCACACACGGACGTTTATTAACATGCCTTGAGTGTGGCTTTTGATAAGACATATTCTCCGTCCCCGAGTCGGGCAATGGGTGTTCATCTGCCAATTGTTTTACTTCAGATACTCAATGCCTGAATGCATTTAACAGGGCGCCCGCAAAGAGCGCTCTGACGGAGGATTAATGGATTTACTGACCTTGTTCAAGGTGCTGATTCTTGGGGCGGTAGAAGGCCTGACCGAGTTCCTGCCCATTTCCAGTACGGGCCACCAGATTATCGTTGCCGACTTGCTGGAATTCGGCGGTGAACGCGCCATGGCGTTCAACATCATTATTCAATTGGGCGCCATTCTGGCCGTGGTCTGGGAGTTTCGCCCGAAGATCTTCGAGATCGTCAAAGGCCTGCCGACCCAAAGCAATGCCCAGCGGTTTACCCGCAATCTGCTGATCGCCTTTTTCCCGGCAGTCATTCTCGGCGTGTTATTCGCCGACACGATTCATGAATACCTGTTCAACCCGATCACCGTTGCCGTTGCATTGGTGGTGGGCGGCATCGTGATGTTGTGGGCCGAGCAGCGCGATCATGTAGTGAGTGTCGACCATGTGGACGACATGAAGTGGGCCGACGCGCTGAAGATCGGTTGCGTACAGTGCCTGGCGATGATTCCGGGCACGTCGCGCTCCGGTTCCACCATCATCGGCGGTCTGCTGTTCGGCCTGTCACGCAAGGCCGCCACGGAGTTCTCGTTCTTCCTGGCGATGCCGACCATGGTCGGTGCCGCGGTGTATTCCGGCTACAAGTACCGCGAACTGTTCCAGAGCAGCGACCTGCCGGTCTTCGCCTTGGGCTTCGTCGTAGCATTCATCTTCGCGATGATCGCCGTGCGCGGCCTGCTGAAGTTCATTGCGAACCACAGCTACGCCACCTTCGCCTGGTACCGCATTGCCTTCGGCTTGCTGATCCTCGCCACCTGGCAGTTCGGCTGGGTGAACTGGACGGCGGCCGCAGCCGCCTGATCATTGACTGCTGATCAGCGCAGCGACGGCGAGGTCGCTTAACTCGGTATCGGGCGATTCATGACGAAACCGCTGCAAGGCTGACGTGAAATACGCAGCCTTCAGCATGCCGTCGCTGGCTAGATAAAGCCGCGCGTCTTCCAGCTCCTCGGCGGAGTAAACGCGTTTATGGCTGTCGGTGGTTTCTTGCGAAGCCGTAAAAGGCGTGAGCAGCAGGGAAGCAAGCGAGAAACCAGACAACTTGGTCACCTCCCATGGCGTATCGGTGTTACCCAGACACAGCCCGTCGCAGTGGGCCTGGGCATTAGACGTGGCGCAAAACAAGGCAAGGAGGGTGCAACGCTTGAAACCAGAGAAATTCAACGCGGGCATAAACAAAAGACATCCTGTCAGTACATCAAAAGAATTACATCAGCGGGCAACAGTCATTCGTTGCCCGCATATTCAAAGCATCGATCAACGACCCGCCAGCAACTCCGCCGCCTGATCCAGCAACGCCAGCGGATCCTTGGCCTTGTGGATATCTACCGACAACAACTGACGAAACTTGCGCGCACCCGGGAAACCGGTGCCCAGGCCCAGCACATGCCGGGTGATGTGATGCATCGCACCGCCGGCCAGCAAATGCTCGGCTATATAAGGCCGCAACTGCGCCAGCGCCTCCGCCCGGCTGATCACCGGCGCGCTGCTACCGAACAACTGCTGATCCACCTCGGCCAGCAGATAAGGATTGTGATACGCCTCGCGCCCCAGCATCACCCCGTCAAAGGTCTGCAAATGCTCATGGCAGGCCTCCATCGTCTTGATCCCGCCGTTCAGAATGAACTCCAGCTCCGGAAAATCCGCCTTCAACCGCGCCGCCACGTCATAACGCAACGGCGGAATGTCACGGTTCTCCTTCGGCGACAACCCCTCAAGAATCGCAATCCGCGCATGCACCGTAAAACTCGTGCACCCGGCATCCCGCACCGTGCCGACGAAATCGCACAGCTGCTCATAACTGTCACGGCCATTGATCCCGATCCGATGCTTCACCGTCACCGGAATCGACACCGCATCCCGCATCGCCTTCACACAATCCGCCACCAACTGCGGATGCCCCATCAGGCACGCCCCGATCATATTGTTCTGCACCCGATCACTCGGGCAACCAACGTTCAGATTCACCTCGTCGTAACCGTGCTCCTGCGCCATGCGCGCGCAAGCGGCCAGATCCAGCGGAACACTACCGCCCAACTGCAACGCCAGCGGGTGCTCGGCTTCGTTGTGACGGAGGAAACGCTCGTGATCGCCGTTGAGCAGCGCGCCGGTGGTGACCATTTCGGTGTAGAGCAGGGCGTTTTTCGACAGGATGCGTAGGAAGTACCGGCAATGGCGGTCAGTCCAATCCATCATGGGCGCAACGGAGAACCTTCTAGACAGTGTAGAGCCGGTGTTTGTTGGGTATGTAGCTGAATTCTGTACCATTTTGCTCTACGTGTTCTAAGCCGGTTTCAGGGGGTAAATAGGCGTTTTCTGAGGTCGGTTGGTACAATGTACCAACCACCTTTCAAATTGTACCAGTTGACTATGGCCACGATCAGAGCACGGAAACGCACCGACGGCAGCACCAGTTACACGGCACAGATACGCCTGTTTCGCGATGGGGCGCAAGTTTACCAAGAGAGCCAGACCTTCGCCCGAAAACAGGCCGCACAGGCTTGGGTACGTAAAAGAGAAACCGAACTGGATGTACCAGGTGCGATCGAGCGAGCGAACCGACCGGGTGCGACGATTAAGGAAATGATCGATCGGTACTTGGCCGAGATGACCAAGGCGCGCCCTCTCGGGAAGACGAAGCTCGGCACGTTGAAGGCGATCAGCGAATGCTACCTGGGGAAGTTGAACGACAGAGATGTAAGCAGCCAGCACCTGGTCGAATACGCGTTATGGCGCATGGGCAAGGAGGGCGGGGGCGTTCAGCCTCAAACCGCCGGCAACGATCTCGCACACCTGGGTGCGGTTCTCTCGATAGCTCGGCCCGCTTGGGGGTATGAGGTGGATCCGTACGCAATGGCGGACGCCCGCCGAGTGTTGAAAAAGCTCGGTTACAACATGAAAAGTCGCGAGCGCGATCGCCGGCCCACCTTGGAAGAACTCGACAAACTGCTGACGCACTTTCGGAGTATTCAAAGCCGTCGTCCGACTTCTATCAACATGCTAAAGCTGACTGGATTCGCGTTGTTTTCCACGCGTAGGCAAGAAGAGATTACCCGGATCCGGTGGGATGACTTGGATGAAGCAGGCCATCGGGTTCTGGTTCGTGACATGAAGAACCCTGGGCAAAAAATCGGTAACGACGTCTGGTGTCAATTGCCGCCAGAAGCATGGGAGATCCTTCAAACCATGCCTAAAGTGTTGCCTGAGATCTTTCCTTACAGCGCTGAATCCGTGTCGACGTCCTGGACAAGGGCCTGCAAAATCCTGGGCATTGAAGATCTGCACTTTCACGATCTGCGCCACGAAGGCGTCAGTCGTCTTTTTGAAATGGATTGGGATATTCCACGAGTGGCGAGCGTGTCGGGCCATCGAGACTGGAACTCAATGCGCCGTTATACCCACTTGCGCGGACGAGGGGATGTGTATGCAACTTGGGAATGGTTCGAGCGCATCCTGCAGGCGCCCGTAAAACTGGGCGCCAAAACGTTGAGGTGAATTAGCTGCTGCGCGGCGCGCTATTCAGTTGATTACTTTCTTTGACTGCTGCAGCGCGCTGTTCATCCAGGTAGGCCGACAGGTCTGCAATATGAACACCTTTCGCACTTTTCTGGCTCGACTCCATGCGAGTAATCGGGAGCTTTATCTGCCCTGCACCAACTTTGCGTTGAAACATTTCCGTTGTCAGGTGCGTGAAATAATCCTGGCACACTCGATCCAGGGGAATTACCACTTGGCCATTGTATTGGGCCATCAGTACAAACAGCGTTTTCATAGTGCGATACCTTCGAGTGAGTAAGTTCGATCAATTGGGGGGCGGTCTGTTGTTGATTTGCCTGCCAGTAGTTGAGCGACAACAGCGAACTCTGCCGCATCGATGTCGCCCAACTCCTTGGCGAAAGTGGTAAGGCATTCAAGCCGGATCCGCGCTGCTTCAGTTTTCCGTACTCGATAGTCAAACAGCGCTGTGCCTACGATTCTGATAGCCATCAAATGCCGAGCGTGCGGGTCACTGTTGTTGAGTGTGTTAGCCTTTGGATCACTGCTGCTTTGGTGCTGCGCTTCCATGGTGTTGCCCTCAGTGGTGGTTGATGTCGGGGAGCTGCAACTCCTCGACATCGCTTCTATTCCGTCAGTCCCGACGGGCCAGGTGAATAACCAGGTCAGCGTAATTCGGGTCTTCCTCGGTACAGGATTGCCATTCCAGTACGGTCAAGATCTGCTGTGGGCTGCATGAGTCCACCAGGATTTCGCGCTGGCCACCTGCAGCACGAACTTCAAGAATCTGCAGCAGCCCGTCCTCGCCGTAAGCCCCGGCTTGAATCACCGGCTGGCTCTTCCCAAGTGCATTCAGGCGATCGATGATCTCCTGCAGCTTGTTCGTGTTGCCGTCGCCGGCATTCCCCATAAAAACTTGGATTTGCATCGGTGTAGCCTCCTTTTCACGCTTTGAAGATCCAGCACTTGACCGTTGTGGGACGGCCCGGCGCCAAGGGTGTTCTGCTGTTCATCGCTGCGCGGACTGCGCTGTGTACGGCTTTATTTGCTTCCAAAAACTTGTGCGAGCGTGACTCTTTCAGCAGGTCGCGCAGGGTGGCCACGTCGGCCAGCTTCTGTTTGTGTTCGGCGGCTCGTTCGCTGAATTCGTTGAGGTTGATCGCAATGACGCTCGGGTCGCTGCTGTGATCGACCAGGGGGTCATCATTGAGCGATTCGAGGTAGTCGTAGACTTCCCAGAATTCGGCAACGGCCGGGTGGTCGGAGCTGATTGAGGCTTGACGCTCGATCGCCATTCGGACGATCTGCCGCTGGGTCGCGGCTACCTGAGGCTCGTCCAGTTTCAGAACCAGGCGCAGGGCATCGAGCAGCGAAAGCAACTGCGCGTGGTTCTTGCTGATCCGCTCCACACGGATGTATCCGCGCAGGTCGGATCCGCAGCTGCGGCAGTTACCTTGTTCGCTTGGGAACTCGGTTCCGCAGTCGAAGCAGTGGGTGTGCAGCCGGCGCAGCTTGGCTTCGTGTTCGGGCATGCGCTGGGCGAAAAGCTCGAGGACGGCCGACTCTTTACTGACGGCCCGAATCAGGAAGTGGCTGAGCGTGCCGCCGTCCAGGGCGTTCAGTTTGTCCGCTGCAGCGCGGCTTTGCGGCGTCACTGTCGGCCGGATGAAGTGCAGCTTCACGATCCGGGTCATGATCGCTTCATGGGCGACCACGGCCGCGTTCTGGCTGATGGCGATCGTGCCGCGGAACGGTGGTTCGTAGGTTTCGTTGCCGGCAGTCTTCACACCTTTGGTGGCCAAAGTGCCGCCACCAAAAAAGTCTTTCAGCTCGTCCCATTCGAAAGTCTTGGCGTGAGATCGATCGTCACCGTGGCGATCCGCCTCAAGAAACACCACAGGCATTCCGGATACCTGACCCATCAACCGCGAACGACCGGCTTTCGTCGACTTCATCGGGTCGAAGCCTTCGTACCCCTCGCGGCCGAGCAGTTTCCACAGCAGGTTAAGCAAGGTGGTTTTGCCGGCGCCGGCCTCGCCGGTGGCTTCCAGAAAAGGGAAGGACTGATAGCGCGCCCGGATCTGCTCGCAGAACAGTGAACCGAAGAAGAACACCAGTGCGACCAGGCCCTGGGCGCCGAAGCATGTCCACAGCAACTGCAGCCACTGTTCGTTAAAGTCCTTCCCATCACGCTGCAGCTTGATCGGGACGCCTTTCTGCAGCGATTTCAGCCGCAGTTTTCCGAACTCAAAATAGTCCTCGCTATTGATTTTGTAGATCGTGCCATCCTTGAT
This sequence comes from Pseudomonas sp. B40(2017), assembly GCF_002112855.1. Taxonomy (NCBI): domain Bacteria; kingdom Pseudomonadati; phylum Pseudomonadota; class Gammaproteobacteria; order Pseudomonadales; family Pseudomonadaceae; genus Pseudomonas; species Pseudomonas sp. B40(2017). The sequence goes on along the minus strand of NZ_NEIT01000011.1, from coordinate 43,539 downwards.
GGCGAGATCCCCAAAAACGTAACAGCCGTATTCCTTGCTGTAGCCCACGTAGTCAATCGTGGATACGGTTTTGATGCCGAACAGTTGATCCTTCATCAGCTTGTCGAGCTGCTGGCCGCTACCGGTGTACATGGCACCGGCAGCCATTCCGAGCAGGCGTTTTTTGAATTCGCTGGCGGCTGATAGCTGACCGCTAGTGAAGGTGTTCTTCACGCTTTCTGAGTCGTGAGGGAAGTCCACACGCACGTAGTACCAGGATTCATCGGTAACTTCGTTGCGTTGAAAGTACAACGCCTGTGGATAGCAGTTGGCGATCTCGACGACGCTGCCGGACTGCTGTAAAGCCTTCTCGCGCTGTTGGGATTGGTTGAGCAGTTGGTCCTCGTGGTTTTCGCTGTCCTCGATGTCCTGCATCGCCCGATTGAATTTCTCCATATCCAACTTGAACCAGTACAGGCGGCTACCGAAGCCCAGGTGGAATTCACCGCGCTTGTTCCAGTCGTACATGAGCAGCGCTTTTTCGGCGGCGCTCTCGGCCAGCAGCAGCGCGCCCAGGTGACGCGCCTGTTTCAGATCTGCCGCGATCTGGTCGGCGCGTTGGCCCTCGTCTTCGATGAAATTCCAACGTTGATGCAGGTCGTTCCAGTCGGTCTTGCGGCCATCACGCAGGGGGATCTGCGCCGCCTCGCAGACGAACCCCAAAGCGCGCGCCTGCTTCGCCCAACGTTTGGTGTAAGCATGGGCGCCTGACTCGTTGTCGAGTGCCCAGACCAGCTTGGGCAATTTGCCGTCGCGGTCACGTGCAAGGGCTCGCAGCGACTCTTCAGGGAAGGCATTCGAGGACATGGCCGATACCGCGACGATGTCGTTGTGTACCAAGGCGATGGCGTCAAAGATGCCTTCAACAATCCAGACTTCCTTCGCTTCCAGCAGATCCACGCAGGGCGGGCACCACCAGACGCCACGATAGCTGTCCTTCGATTTGAAGCGCGCTTTCATCTTGCCGAAGCGGTGCGGACGGTCGATCAGGCGTTCCCACCAGCCGCCTTTGTCCAACGCGAAGCGTACCGTAGCGCTGCCAGCGTTGTGGTCAGGGGAGTAAAAGCTTTCCTGAGTGAACCAGCCCTGGATCAGCTCAATGCGAAAGCCCCGAGCGAATTCCAGGTAGGCACGGGCGGTCGCGTTGGGGTGTTGGTCGCTGGACGGCGCGCGCTTGCTCCAGTCTTCGAAAAGGTCTTCGTACAACTCCTTCACATGCAGGGTATGAGCGCATTTTTCAGGTCTGCCGCAGATCACCAACCACGGAGCGTCAAAACGGGTGTACAGCGTTTTCTGACGGCACTTCGGGCAGGTGCCGCCGCGCATGTAGTCGGTGTTTGCCCGGTGCTTGAGGCCGTAATCGCTTGTCAGGCGCTCGATCACGTCGCTACGCAGTTTCTCTTTCATCGTTACTTCACTTTCTTAAGGCAGAGGGAGAGGGCGCCGATCAGGTGTTTCTGGGCTGCCATCACAGGGCAATTAGCGAGGATCGATCCGTGACGTAGGCCTTCGGGAATGAATCGATATTGGTCTGCGTACCAAAGGTCATTGAGGCTGAGACGGTACTGTTCGCGCAGGTTGGCCAAGAGCGCCTGAGCCTGTTCCGGCGGCAGCTTTGCGTGGATGTTCAGGGCGTTTTCCATCGTCAAACCTCAATTTCGGGCGCAGCTCACCCAAACCCACGGGAATGGGGGGATCGGGAGGGTTTTTTAGTTAGGTGTTACGGAGTGGTGATGCGGAAACGCCCGTTGTCCGGTGCGTTCAGAATTCGCTCATAGATCAGGCTGACGGGGATGGCCCACACCTCACCGGTGCCTGTGTCCGTGATAACGGTGTGAGTAGGCGTGCTGGTCAGAACATCCAGACGCTGCCGATCGCTCACTGCAGACAGATCGCTGTAGGCCAGGTGAACCATTTTTTCGGCGGTAGGAGTCAGCACGTCAAAGTCGGCAACTAGGTGCTGGACTGCGCGTTTCAGCAGCTGCTGGTCGTCGCTCAGGTGTTCGCACTGATGCCGTTCAAGAAAAAGCAGCGCGGTAGCTTTGAGCATGTCCTGATGATCCTGTACTGCGTTCATGTTGCTCATTGGGCTTTCCCTTCGCGGTAGAGGGCGATCGCCGCCAATACTTCGGCGTGACGCGCAGCCAGATGCAGGTTGTTGGCGTCCAGAATCAATTCGGCTTCCTTCTCGCTGATTGATCCATCCTCAAGTGCCTGAGCAATGGCCTGGTCAACGCAACCACGCTTAGCTGCAACATGTAGGGAGCGGGCATAGAGTTCGACGTTATCCAGTGTTTCCGGATTGGCTACGGGGATGAAGCGCCCGCCGTACATTGAAGCGACGTAGTTCGCCAGGTGGTAGGTGCCGTTTTCCTGCTCGAGCATGAAGATTTGCGCGTCACTGAGTGGAGAGCAGCCGGCATTTTCGTAGGCATGGTTGTCAAACTTTTTGAGCTTTAGGCCCAGACGGTTGGCTGCGGCTTCGCGCCCCCCAACATAGCTTCGAATGATCTCGCTGGTAACTTCCCTGCGGGTATCTAGGATCAAACTTTTCATCTTCTACTTTTCCCTGTTGAGCCGTGCCACTACTGTTCAATTTCGCCGTCTTTGATTCCAAGCAGTACCGCGGCGCGATGTGCCTCCCCACGGCGACCTTTGATCCGACCGTTCAACAGGTCGCTGACTAAATTTTTGTTCAGTCCATGTTTGCGGCTGAATTCCGCAATGCTGACGCCTTTTCGATCAAGCGCCGCCCGGGCTTGCTCGTGCGTAACGGTGGCGGGCATAGTGCTCCCCTTGTTCGTTTCTGTTTGTTTGCGTTTGTCTGTGGTGATTCTTGGTCAAAAAAATGATCAAGTCAATGGTGGTGGCTAAAAAAATGCTCATAGCGGATCGAGTGGGTGAACGCCTCAGGGAAGAGCGCGAGCGCTTGGGGTTAAATCAAACTGATTTTGGTGTGCTGCTAGGCGTTAGCAGAGGCACGCAGAAAAACTACGAGTTGGGAGCAAATTCTCTCGATCTCCGATATGTCACCGCGCTTGAAGAGCGTGGCGTTGACGCGGCTTACGTGCTCACCGGTCGGCGATCGACGCCATTGGGACAACTTTTTAGCGCTGCGGAAGAAGAATTGATTCACCAGTTCAGGAGCATCTCTGACGAGGATCAAAAAGCAATTCGTCGCTTTCTCGAAGCCATGGCAGACGACGCTGCTCGGCAGCGGAAGTAACTCGCAACAATGCACCTGACTCATTAGTCACGCCTTTGTTTCAATGCGGTTTGCCGCCCCGATAACGTCGATTCAGCAATGCACTTTATGGAGTAGTTAGCATGTTGGATCGCAAGAAGAACGATCAAATCAACCTCGAACACGTTGGGTCGGAAACTACCGTCCTCACGGACATCGAGCGTCGACTGATCGATCTGTATCGTCGGCTGAGTCGCGTTGAACAGCAGCAGGTCCGTCGCGTGGCCGAGATACTGGCAATCAACCCAAAGGAGAAGGTAGGGGGCTGAACGTCATTCTTTGAATGATCCCGATCGCCAACGCTGTAGCGTTGGCGGTTTGTACCTACGCCACCGCCTGCGATCCCAACTGCTCGAAAAGCTCCCGCTGCTTCGCCCTGGGCAACTCGCGAAACCGATCGATCAACATACGTTCGAAGGTCTGCGAAGATGGACTGAGCGTGTGTGAGAACGTCAGGTTCGACACCCACGTATGCCCGCACCTTGCGTCCAGGCATTGGCAATACAGCTTGACGAACTCCGTTGTTACCTCTTCCCGTGAAGCAATTCGGCCCTTGTGGCCGCACTTGCAAACAACTCTCATAGTGTCCCTCCCCAGGGGCAGCTGATCGCCACCATATTGCCACAATTTGTAGTGGCATTCGCTCCGAAAGGTGTTTCATGCAGTTATATCCACTGCATCCGGTGCAGGCTTCCAGCTAAAGCGCCTGTCTTCGCGTAACCGGTCATTGAGCTGATCGAACAGCTGGCAAATCGGTCGAATCTCGTTGCTGGTGTACACGCGATCGATCTTTTCAATGTCGCCAAACCCGCCGGTGTTCTCCGGGATGATGCCGGCCAGCGCGGGGTTCATCCGCCAGGCCGCGATGACATCGTTTCGGGTGATGTTCTTCACTTTCTCCAGCTCGTCTTTCGCCTGGAAGTCACCCACGGGGATGATCTGAATCGCGTTCTCTTTGCCGTTGGGGATGTTGACGAACATTGAGCGGAAGTTGCCCACACCCTTGCTGGCGCTGATCTGGGCGCGCAACTCGTCTTCGTCCTCTTCGGTCAGGTCGGGATCGTTGGTGTAGAAGATGTAGCCGGCGTGCGCGCCGTTGCTGTAGTAGCGCCGGCGGAAGAGGGTGGCTGCCTCATTCAGCAGCAACGCCTGCAGGCCGCCCAGGTAGTCCGGAATCCCGTAAATGTTCTGTTCCACGTCGTAGTCCAGGACGTGGGAGATTTCGTGCGCCTCAAACTCCATTTCCTTGTTGTCCGGCAGCAGCATCACGTAGCCGCCGTCGACCTTCACGCGCATGTTGATCGCCGGCAGGTGCTGCAGCTCCAGCACCTGGCCGAATGCATTGGTGTCGTTGTAGAAGTACGCTTCACCAAACACCATGTAGTCCAGTCCGGCGCGTCCCATCGTCTCCGTGCTGCAGCCCACCGAGGCGATGAACTCACGCAGCAACAGGTTGCGCTTGAATTTCGGAATGGCGCCGTGGTGCGCGTTGGCGCGCAACAGCTTGGCCAGGCCAGCCCGTGACACCGGCGGTTTGTAGATCTTGCCGTCGTCGCTGGGAAACACCCCCACGTACTCGCCGATGTTGCCGGACAGCACCTGCTCCGGCTCCCCGAACGTAAACGAGCGCATTGGCTGTTGCTGTGGTTGGGCTACGTGGTGCTTTCTGCGTTTGCGGTTGGCCATGGCTGCTCTGGTTACTCGTGACGTAGCGGCTACGGCGCCGCTTGTTGGTGTTCAAAGGTTCGTTGGACAGGGCGTGCATCACCGCCCAGGCAATGTCGGCGTGACCGGTGGCTTCGGTACGGGATGCGCTGTAGGTGATCTGGCCGCTGTTGGTGGCGCCGCGCTTGATGGTCAGGAACGCCTGGGCGATGTCCGTCCAACCGGCGTCCCACTCGATGCGGCTACCTTGGATCGTGTCCTGAGCCTTGAGGACGAGCGCGTTTTTCGCCTCCAGGCTGTAGTGAATCGGCGTTGCCTTGGCGTAGAAGTCGCGCACCAGGTCGAACACGCCGTAACCCACGCCGGTGACATCGATTCCGATGTGCTGCACGTTGAAGCGCTCGGTCAGCTTCTTGACCTGCGCGGCTTGGTAGGTGAACGAGTGGCCCCGCCAGCTGTGCTTTTCCAGAATCCGGAACTTCGCCCCGGGTTCAAGTGGCGGCGCGATGACCACGCAAGTGGCGTCGTCGCGGGTGCGACTCGGGTCGTAGCCCAGCCAGACCGGGCTGTTGCCAAACGGGCGATCCAGATCCGGGTTGTAGTCCTCCCACAACGACAGATCCGAATAGCAGCGCTCCAGATCCTTGAGGCTGAATGCGCTTTGGGTGCTGTCGATGAACTTGCAGTAGAACAGCTGCTGGAATTTGTCTTCGTCGTACTCCAGCTGCAGCTGTTCCAGGTCGAACAGATCGCAGCCGCCGGCGATCGCATCGTCCAGGGTGATCGTCTTGCGCCACTGACCGTCCGGACACAGCGCGCCCTGCGTGTAAGCCGCCTCGCTCGGCCATTCGCCGCCGGCCTTTTTGCCGCGCTTGCTGTTGCGGAATTCGTCGCCCGACCAGAACGGATACGCCTGGTGCGACACGGCGCTGGGCGTCGAGAAATAGGTTTTGCGCCATTTCTTGTGGGTGCCCATGGCGCTGGCGACGGTGCTGAGCTTTTCGAAGTCGCGAATCCAGAAGTATTCGTCGACGTAGACGTGCCCGTGGTAGCCCTGGGCGGTGCTGCTGTTGGTGCTGAGGAAACGCAGCTCGGCGCCGTTGCTCAGGGTGATCGGGTTGCCGGTCAGCTCGATGCCGAACCACTGCTGGGCAAACTGGATGATGTAGCTGCGGAAAATCTCGGATTGCGATCGGCTGGCCGACAGGAACACCTGGTTGTCACCGCTCAACACGGCATCCATGAACGCTTCGCCGGCGAAGTAGTAGGTCAGACCGACCTGACGGCTTTTGAGGATGTTCCGGATGCGGCGGGTCAGCGGGTTCTGTTTCGCCTCGAACAGCTCTTTCTGGTAGCCGTACATTTTCGAGATGAACTTATCCAGGAAGTCCACTTCGGTCAGGCCGCTGATGTCGTTCTTCGCCTTCTTTTCGCGCTTCTTGCCGCCGCCCTCGCGCCGCTCACGGCGTTGGCTTGGCTGGCGTTCGTCAGACTCGTCCGGACGGTCGGCAGGCGCTGCCGGCGCAGGTTTTGCCGCAAGCTTTTTCAGACGCTCCAGCAAGCTTGTCAGGCGCTCCAGCTCTTTCAGCTCGGCATCCGTCAGCGGATCGATCTTTTCCAGAATCAGGGTGATTCGCCGGTTGACGGCACTCAGCGGTTCTTCATCCGTAAGCATCTCGTCCCAGCCGCCTTGGCGAATCCAGTAGTAGACGATGCGGATGTTAGGCAGCTTCAAATGCGCCTGGATTTCCTTTACCGAACAGCGGCGCAGGTAGAGGCGTTTTGCGGCTTCTTTGACTTCGGTCGGGTAGTTCATGGGCCGCAGTCTATGCGGCGAAAACGCTGGAAACGCGGGGTTAAATCCCGGCATTCGCCTATATCCGGAAAATAGGAGAACGCCGAAAACCAACCGTTTGTTTGGGGCAAAACGGCTCCCTATCGTGGCGGCTCATTCAACGATTGAGCGCAGTTACCGACCATGCCCCGTTCCCTTGTCTCCTACTGGAAACGTGTTGCCACCAGCGGCCCGACCGTCGATGGCCGCGAGATCCTGCCCCAGGAACTGCGCGACATCGCCGAGACCTACACACCGACCCTGTACACCGCCGTTATCTGGTGTGAGCACGAACGTTGGTTCGGTTCATTTGGCACCGTCTTCGCTGTGCGTCTCGTCGAGGACGCGGAAGACCTGGAGCCTGGCCAAGTTGCCCTTGAGGCGCAGTTGAAGCCCAACGACAAGTTGCTGCGCCTCAACGACGCCGGCGAAAAGCTGTTCACCAGCATTGAGATCAGGCCGAATTTCCGGGGCCGTGGCAAAGCCTACATGACCGGCATCGCGGTCACTGACGAACCCGCCAGTGTCGGAACCCAAGAACTCTACTTTTCCAGCCGCACCAGCCGCGATTCGTACTACGCCGCTTCCCACGAGCTGGGCTCTTTGAGCGAAACCGAGCCGCAGGGCGAGATCGGGCGCCTTGCCGCCATGTTCACCCGCCTGTTCAAGCGTTTCGGCATTGAAGACACGCCCACCGAAACCACCCCGCAAACCCCAACCGAGAGCAAACCCCCAATGGATGAAGCTACCGCAACGGCCTTGAAAGCCCTGCTGGCCCAGCTGCTGGTCGTCGCTGCCGGCATTCAGGCCGTGATCGAGCCTGCAGCCGAAGACGCACCGGAACCCGATCAGGCCCCGATCGATGATGTCAGCGCTGCAGTAGACGAAATCGTCACCACTGCCGAGGAAGAACGCGAGTTCAAGCGCAGCGGCTCCGGCAACAAAGCTGTCCTGGCCGCGCTGGGTCGCCTGGAGAAGCAGTTCACCGCACTGAAAAACACCCCTGCCGGTCGGCAATTGCCGCGCACCACCGGCGCCGCCGACAAATCCAAAGTGCGGGTGCTCTGACATGGCCCGTTCACTGAGCGCCTACGGCGCCAAGATGTACGCCGAAATGCAGCTGGCGATCGCCGAGACCTACGGTGTCGAGCTGGCCAGCAAGATGTTCTCTGTTGAACCGTCGATCGCCCAAGAACTGAACGAGGCTATCACCGCCAAGTCGGACTTCCTGCAACGCATCAACGTCATTCCGGTGACCGAGATCAAGGGCGAGAAGGTGTTTATTGGCGTGTCTGGCCCGGTGACAGGCCGCACCAACACCAAGACCACCGACCGCGTGGCGAAGGACGCTTCGGCGCTGGATAACAGCACCTACGAACTGTCGTCGACCGAATCGGATGTGGGCCTGCCCTACGCGAAGATCGATGCCTGGGCCAAGTTCCCGGACTTCCATCAGAAGTATTCGGCTGCTGTGCAGAAACAGATCGCCCTGGATCGCATCATGGTCGGTTTCCACGGTGTGAAAGCGGCTGCGCAGACCGATATCGAAACCTATCCGATGCTGCAGGACGTGAACAAAGGCTGGCTGCAGCAACTGCGCGAGCAGGCACCGCAGCAGGTTCTCAAGGAAGGCAATACACCTGGCAAGGTCACCATGGGGCCGGGTGGTGATTACGAGAACCTGGACGCCCTGGTGCATGACACCAAGCAAATGGTGGACGAGCGTCTGCGCGACAGCGGCGACCTGGTAGCGATCATCGGCACCGACCTGCTGGCCGCTGACAAGGCCAAGCTGTACGCCAAGCAGGGCGACACCCCGACCGAGAAAGAGCGTATCGAGGACGCCCAGGTGATCGCCACCTACGGCGGTCTGCCGAGCTTTAGCGTGCCGTTCTTCCCGGTCAACGGCGTGCTGGTCACCAGTTGGGACAACCTGTCGATTTACTTCCAGGACTCCAGCTGGCGCAAGCAAACCGTGGACAACCCGAAACGTTCCCGCGTCGAGGATTACAACAGCCGCAACGAGGGCTACGTGATCGAGCAGCTGGAAAAGATCGCGCTGACCGAAAACGTGGAGCTGGTGAAGTGAGCCTGGCTCTTGCCCACAAGCGCCGCACTTTGGCGCAGGGAACCGCTGCAGTGATCGCTGCTGCAGCGGCACCGCTTGCGTATTCGCCGGCGGAAGCCCTGAGCAGTCCGGCCAACGCGAAAAAGCACCTGCAGCTGATGCAAGCCTCGCTGGATGAAGACCTGAAGCGCTTGAGCGATTTAAAGAACTTGGCGAGCAAACAAACGCTTAAGCGAAATGAGTTGCTGCCCAAGTACCAGGACTTCATCCAGCGCTACATGGATTCGGGCCTGGTGATGCAGAACCCCGTCCTGGTGCAGGTGATGGTCTGGCTGTTCGACACCGAGCAGTTCGAAGACGGTCTGGAACTGGCGGACTTCGCGATCGAGCAGGGGCAGGAAATGCCGGAGCGCTTCAAGCGCAACGTGCAGACGTTCGTAGCGGACGCGGTGATCGAATGGGCTTTCCGTGAATACAACGCCCAGCGCAGCCCGGAACCGTACCTGTCCGACCTGCTGCCGCGTGTCGACGGCGAATGGGATCTGCCCGAACAGATCCCGAGCAAGTACCACAAGTTGATCGGTATGCGCGCCATGGAGGCCGAGCAGTGGGAAACAGCGCTCAAGCACCTGGAGCGATCTACCGAGTTGCACGCCAAGGCCGGTAACGAGACACGCATTGCGAAGTGCCGTAAGGCGATCGCCAAACAAACACCCGCCGTCACCGGCGCCCAATAACCGACTACCCCCCCAGCGGGGAACTGTGGACGTGTGTCTGCCATTTATGGACAGCCCCACGAAAAACAGTCTCCCCGCCCTAATTCGAGCGGTCAGCAATGAGCTTTTCCGGGAAACCCACCACTGTTGTGGAACAGGCGATCGAGAACGACGGCTTTTGGCCGAACCTCTCCGTGGCCGAGTTTCAGAAGGGCTATCGCCTGCCGGCGGAGTTCCTGGGCGACCTGCTGACCGACGCCTTGTTTATCGCGATGGCCGAGGTCAATACCGACCTGGCCAAGCTCAAAACCAGTTGGCTGGCAACGGGCATCGTCGCCGTGGAAACAGCCGATCCGATGCTGCTGCCTGAGCGTGCATTCAAAGCCAAGCTGTACAAGCGCGCCGTGTATTGCCGCGCCAAGGCCAGCGCCCTGCAGCAGTTCGCCACCGTGACCCGCCGCGAGAGCGCCGAGAACACCGGCAAGGAAGCGCCGGAGCGTGAAGACACGTTTCTGGCATTCAGTCAGCAGGCTGTGCGCGCCCTGCAGGGCCGTGGCCGCATCACGGCGAAATTGCTATGACCAAGCTGCAGGCGTTGACCGCCTACCTGCTGGAGCGCCGCCTGGTCGAGCCTGAACAGCTCGACAGCTGGACGGAGCAGGTCAAGCTGTCGCTGATCTGGAAACCCGACGTCGACGGCATGCACTTTGCCGACATGCACTATCGCGCCGTGATTGTCCTGGAGCGTTTCGCCGCCAATCCGGCCCGCATGATGGCTCTGGTGGGCAGTTGGCTGGAGACTCACGACGCCGATCGCGACCGCCACGAACTGCCGGCGCCGGAATTCGCCGTGGAGCCCATGGACAGCGATCTGTTCGACGTGGAAGTCACGCTGGAATTCGTCGAGCCGCAGTATCTATCCGAAGAACCGGACGGCGAGATCCAGGCCTTCGGCAAGACCTGGGCGTTCATCCCGTTTGACCTGTGGGTCGCTGAGCGCGGCGAGGTGGCCACCAATGGCGGGACGTAGCACGTTCGAACTCGACGTGCGCGGACGCTTGGGCGTGCGCGAGCAACTGGCGTTGCTGAGCCTGCCGTCGCAGTTGCGCCGGCGTTTGCTGAACCAGGTGACCAAGCGTGTGCGGACGATGAGCCGCAAGCGTCAGCGTGCCCAGCAGAACCTGGACGGTTCGGCGTTCGCCCCGCGTCAGGGCGACGGCAAAGGCAAAAAGAAGATGGAAGCCGGCCTGGCCAAGCTGATGGTGGTCACCAGGCTGACGGCTGATGAAGCGGAACTGGGCTGGAAAAACGCTCTGACCCGATGGGTCGCCGCTCAGCAACACTACGGTGTCAGCGAACGCCGCACCGCCGCACAGATGCGCCGCTGGAACAAAACCCCGCCCGGCCTGGCTGCCACCGAGAAACAGGCAAAGCGCCTGCGCCGGTTGGGCTTTCGCGTGCGTCAGGCCGGCAAAAAGAGCCTGACCAGGCCGTCAGTGGCGTGGATTCAGGAGCATGTGAACTACGCCAAGGCCGGCCTGCTGATTCGCATCCTGGACGACCAGCGCAGCGAGTCGTCGGGCGCGCAGAGCTGGGAAATCACGCTCCCGAAACGCCAGTTCATCGGCGCCGAAACCGAACGCGACACCGACCTGCTGATTAGCCAGGTGTTGCAACAAATCCTAACTTCACCCCGCTAACGAGGCACTGCATGGCACTCGGTCAAGTCACCGTCGACAATCTCAACCTGGGCCAGGGGCCTGTGAGCGAGATTGAGCGTTACTTTCTTTTCATCGGCCCCGCTGGCAAGAACGTCGGCCAGATCCTGCCGCTGAACACGGACAGCGATCTGGACGCCGAACTGGGCGTTCCGGCCAGCGACCTGAAAACCCAAATCACCGCTGCCCGTCTCAACGGTGGCCAGCGGTGGGCATGTGTCGCGGCTCCGATCGGCGCCGAGGGCAAATGGGACGAGGCGTTGGAAAAGGCCCAGCAGCAGGGCTACTCCGTCGAATCTGTGGTGATTACCAAGCCGGTGACCGCTGCCGCCGAGCTGTCGGCGATGCATGACGCAGCGATCGCGCTGAACAACACCTACGGACGCCGTGTGTTCGTCATGGCGTCCGCACCTGGTATCACCGCCGAACAGAACTGGGCGCAGTACGTCAGCGAACGCAAAGCGTTGTTGGCCAACCTGGCCGCGCCGCGTGTGCTGGTCGTACCGCAGTTGCACGGCAATGACCTTGGCGTGCTGGCCGGTCGCCTGGCCAATGCTTCCGTGAGCATCGCTGACAGCCCGATGCGCGTGGCTACCGGTGCCGTGCTGGGCCTCGGCCCTGTTCCGATCGATGGCGAAAAAGTCCCGCTGACCTCGGCGGTGCGCAGCGAGCTGGATCGGGCGCGCTACTCGGTTTCGCAGACCTATCCCGACTACCCGGGCGTGTACTGGGGCGACGGCAACATGCTGGACACCGCCGGCAGTGACTTTCAGGTCGTGGAATACCTGCGCATCACCGACAAGGCCGCTCGGCAGATCCGCCCGCTGCTGATTCGCCGCGTGGCCGATCGCCGACTGAACAACACCCCCAACAGCATGGCCGTCAACACCAACCAGCTGATGGCGCCGCTGCGCGCCATGGCCAAGTCCGTCACGTTCGCGGGCCAGGTGTTCCCTGGCGACATCGAGCCGCCAAAGGACGGCGACCTGGTGCTGACCTGGCTGACGAAAACCAAGGTCGCGGCCTACATCAAGCTCAAACCCCACAACTGCCCGAAAGACCTGACCGCGAACATCGCCTTGGATCTTTCCACTGAGAAAACGGAGTAACGCCCCATGGCGAAGATTGGCGGCAAGAACTTTGACGTAAACCTGGGCGACATCGCGCTGCACGTCGAAAGCTGCACCCTGGACATTACCGACAATTCGGCAGTGGCCCAAACCCGTGGCGTGCCGGACGGCTACGTGGACGGCGATGTCGCCGCCGCCGGCGAGCTGGAACTGGACAGCACCAATTTCAACTTGCTGGTGGACGCGGCGCGCTCGGCGGGCAGTTTCCGTGAGCTGAAACCCTTCGACTCGGTGTTCTTCGCCAAGGCCGGCGAGGATGAGGAAATGCGCGTGGAAGCGTTCGGTTGCCGGGTGAAGGTCTCCAGCCTGCTGTCGATCGATCCCAAGGGCGGCGAGAAGAGCAAATACAAGGTTCCGTTCGACGTCACCAGCCCGGATTTCATCCGCATCAACGGCGTTCCGTACCTGGCCGCTGCTGAAACCGAGGGGCTGCGCTGATGGTGGACTGGTTCGACCGCGCCCAGGAGCTGGAGCAACGCCAACGTGACCAGGCGATCAAGGCCCAGCTGAGCAAGGCTGTGCCGGTCGGGCCGAGCCTGACCCATTGCCAGGACTGCGACAAACCAATCCCGCCGGCGCGCCAGGCGCACGGCGGCATAACCCGGTGCGTCCCGTGCCAGACGGACGTCGAGAAGAGTAAACGCCGATGACCACTGACACTTCGCGTCTGGGAACGCTGGAGCGGCAACTCGCCGTGATCGAGCACCGCATGAATGAGTTTGAAGGTCGTCACGACACCGTGCCGACTCGCGTGACCAAGCTTGAGCAGCAATTCGAAAACATGACTGGCCAGCTCAAGGAACTGAACAAGGGCCAGCAGGCGTTGACCCTGGCGGTCAACGTGATCGGCTCCAAGGTCGGGCGCTTGCTGACGATTCTGACGCTGGTTGGCGCCGTGCTGCAGATGGTCGTGCCGGCACTGCTGCGCGTGTGGTTCCCATGAGCCTGCGCGGCAGGATCATGGCCGGTGCGATCGCGCTGGCCAGCACCCCGTTGGTGATCTTCCTGGGCACCTGGGAAGGCAACGGCCAGAACACCGTTTACGCGGACAAGCTCGCCGGCGGACTGCCCACGGTTTGCAAAGGCATCACCCGGTTTACCAGCCCGTACCCGGTCGTGGTTGGCGACTACTGGTCGCCCGCCAAGTGCGCCGAGGTGGAGCAGCTGGTGATCCGCAAAACGCAGCTGCAGCTGGCCGAGTGCATCACGAACCCGAACGTGGGCCAGAACACGTTCGACGCCCTCACCAGTCATAGCCACAACTTCGGCGTGACCAGCACCTGCGCCGGTCGAGCGGTCGCGCTTATCAACGCCGGTCGCATTGCCGAGGGCTGCAAAGCCCTGGCATGGGCACCGGACGGCAAGACGCCGGTATGGGCCTTTGTGACTGACGCCAAGGGCCAGAAGCGCTTTGTGCCGGGTCTGCACAACCGCCGGCTGGCCGAATCCCGGCTGTGTGCGGAGGGCTTGTGATGCTGCGCGAAGCCTTGTTCCTGGTCGTGCTGTGCCTGGTTGCCTGGATCGGTTTTGACGTACTTGAAGGCCAGCGCGACGAAGCCAGGCACGAGCGCGACAGCGCGAAATGGGAGGCCAGCGGCCTGCGCGAAGCGGCACGCATCAGCGGCGAAATGCTCGCCGAACGGGACGCGATCGACCAACGAAACACCAAGGAATTGACCGATGCACGCACTGAAAACGAACGCCTGCGCCGCGCTGTTGGCGATGGCTCTGGCCGGCTGTACGTCAGCGCCACCTGTCCCGCCTCCGGATCTGTGTCCGCCACCGCCGGCACCGCCCGCGTGGCTGATGGAGGACGCGCCGAACTCGCTGCAGACGCTCGACCGGATTATTTCACCCTCCGAGATCAACTCGCCAAAAGCCGGCAAATGATCGTCGGACTGCAGCAATACGCCCTTGGCGTTTGCCGGCGATCGCCGGCGCCCCAGGGCACCACTTTTCCCAACCTCAAAAAGAGCGATACCCCATGAGCCAGCAAAACACCGAAATCACCCTGGAAGTCGGCGAACAGGAATTCACGTTCAACCTGACGCCTGCGGACGTGACCAAGTACTTCAACGCCCTGACCCAAACCAACAAGGTCGCCCCGGGCAACAACCTGTTGATGACCACCGTCAAGCAAGAGGAAAAGGCCACGCTGAAACCGCTGCTGGCCAACCCGGTGATGGTGATGCAGCTGGTCGGCGCGTTGCTGGAGGAATACGCGCCCAACGTTGAGGTGATCGTAAAAAAGCGCTCGAGCACGCTGAGCGCCTAAGCGAAAACGGCCTGGGCCAGCTGATGGCCCTGACGAACCGCTGGCTACCTGGTGTCGAACCCACGCCCGAGGCGATGGGGACGGCCAAGTGGCTGGAGGACGAACACTGGAGACGCATGGAATTTGCCGTGGCTAGCGGCATCGCCCTTGCGCTGAACGGGTAACGACATTGGCAGACCGTAGCGCCAGCCTGGCTTTCATTCTCAGCTTGCAGGACAAGGTCACCGCGCCCCTGGGCAAGGTGAAAATGGGTTTTGCCGAGCTTTCCGATCAAAGCGAAAAGCACATCAAGACGATCGGCCTGGGCCTCGGCGGGCTGACGGCGGGCGTGGTCGCCATTCGCGAATCGATGGAACCGGCGCTGGAGGTCAATCGCGCCCTGGGCGACGTCCGATCGCTGGGCGTAGCCGAGGACGCGCTGTCGGCGCTCAACGCCAAGTCGCTGGAGTTCGCGGTGAACTACGGCGAGAACGCCAAGGACTTTGTGGCATCGGCGTACCTGATCGAGGGCGCCATTAAGGGCCTTGCCGGCAACCAGCTGGCGACCTTCACCAACACCAGCAACCTGCTGGCCAAGGCCACCAAGACCGACGCCGAAACCATGGGCGAATACGTCGGCACGCTCTACAACCTGCAGAAATCCCAAGCCGATGCGATGGGGAAGGGCGCGTGGGTCGAAAAGCTCGGCGGCCAGACGGCGCTGGCGGTGCAGCTGTTCCGTACCAGCGGCGCGGCCATGAAAGACGCCTTCAAGGAAGCCGGGGCGATCGCCACGACTTCCGGCGTCGACCTGGCTGAACAGATGGCGGTGATCGGCACGCTGAGCAGCACCATGGAGGGCGGCGACGCCGGCGGACGCTATAAGGCGTTTTTCGAAAACATCGGCGCCGCCTCCGAAAAGCTCGGTATGAAGTTCACCGACCAGCAGGGCAAGTTGCTGCCGATGATGACCATCCTGGACAAGCTTCAGGGCAAGTTCGGCGACCTCACCAGCGCGTCGGCCGGGGCCAAGCTGATGGAAGCCTTCGGCGGCGAAGGTGCCCAGGTGATCGGTGCGCTGGCCAAGGACACCGATCGGCTGCGCAACGGCATCGAGCAACTGGGCAAGGTGCGCGGGCTGGAGAACGCCGAGCAGATGGCGCGGGCGATGGTTGACCCGTGGCAACAGTGGGCGTCCCTGGTTGAAGTCATGCGAGTAGTGTTCGGCCAGGTGCTGATCCCGGTGCTGTCGCCGTTCATGGCCAAGATGGTGGACATCGGCAAAACGCTGGTGCGCTGGTCGCAGCTGTTCCCGAATATCACCCGGGTGATCGGCATCACCGCGCTGACGATCATGGGCATCGTCGCCGCGATGTCGGCGCTGACCATGGTGGTGGGCATTGCCCGCATGACCTGGCTGGGGATGCTGACCGTCTGGAAAGTCTTCCAACTGATGGGGCTGCGCACCGTCGCGGTGTTCATCCTGCAGAAGCTGGCCATCCTCGCTTACGTCGCCGTGATCTACACGCTGAGCGCCGGCCTGGCGCTTATTCGCGGCGCCATGATGCTTTGGCAGGGCGCGATCTGGCTGGTCAACGCGGCTCTGTTGGCCAGCCCGGTGGTGTGGATCGTGGTCGGGATCGTCGCCCTGGTGGCGGTCATTGTGGCGGCGGTCTACTTCTGGAAGGAGTGGACGAGCGCCCTGATGAACACGGCCGCGTTCCAGTTCGTCGCCGACAAGCTCCAGAAGCTGTCCGACTGGCTTAACTCCATGGGCGGCTGGTCGGGCATGGCCAAGGCCGCGTGGGACAGCATCGTCGGCATTTTCACGAAGGCCGTTAACGGCGTGATCGAGCTGCTGAACAGCATCCCGGGCGTGAACATCGAAGCGCGTTTTGGCGGCATGCCCGAAGTGCCAGGCGTCGATGCCGCGACCAACGCCGCCGACACCGCCAACGCCGCGCAGAAAGCCCAGCAGACCATCAATGCGGCCATTCCAAGCCTGTCGCCGGCGCGTCCGTCTGCTGTGCCGCCGGGTGGCCTGCTGACCAGCATCCAGAACAACAACAGCAGCCAGAGCAAGGGCACCCATGTGGAGAACGTGACCATCAACACCGGTAAGCCGATGACCCCGCTGGAGATGGAAAACATGGTCGCCATGGCGGTAGGCGGATGAGCGAGTACGTGGATCTGCTCATCGTCGACAACGACATGGCGCTGGATCTGTCGCACCAGCCGCTGCTGGTCGACGACCGTGCCTGTATCGCCCAGGACATCGCCCACATGATCCGCGACAGCGGGCTGTTGGTGACGCTGGTGGCCGAGCGTGATCGCCTGCGTCAGCGCGACTGCATCCAGCAGATGGAACTGCTGGTTGAAGAAGATGTGCGCCTGGTGCCGGGAACGGCGCGCATCACTCAGCAGGCGCCAGGTGTGTACCTGGTAACCGCCAAAACCATCAAATTCGGATCGATCGAGGTAAGTCTGTGAGCGTCGATTTTAAAAAGGTGATCGCCGATGCCGGCATCCCGACCACTGAGGCGGCGTTGAAGGCTGAGTGGGAAAAGGAAGTTGAAGCCCAGGGCGCGAAAGTGGCCAACACCAGCAGTTATTCGCCGTTCTGGCGGGTGATGACCGCGCTGGTGACCAAGCCGGTTTTGTGGCTGCTGGATTTCCTGTGCATGACCGTGCTGCCCAACTTCTTCGTGAAAACGGCGGTTGACGCCTGGCTGGATACGCTGGCCTGGGCAGTGAACGTCGAGCGCAAGGGTGCGACCAAGGCCCAGGGAAAACTGCTGTTCACTCGGGCCATTCCGGACGGCGTGCTGGAGTTGGAAAAGGGGATCGTGGTGCAGTCTGCCGCGATCAATGGCAACGTCTACAAACTGGTTACCACGGCGCCGGCGACGTTCCAGCAGGGCCAGCTGCAGTTGGACGTTCCCGTGGAGGCAGTCGAGGCCGGCAGTGGCTTCAACCTGGCGCCGGGGTACTACGCGATCCTGCCGGTGCCGATCCCTGGCATTGTCCAGGTGGTGAACAAAGACGGTTGGCTGGAATCCCCAGGTGCAGATCCGGAACCCAACGACCAGTTGCGTCTGCGCGTGCGTAACCAGTTCTCGGCGGTCAACCAGTGGCACACCGACGCGGTGTATCGCGCCATGATTTCCGCCTTCCCGGGCGTGCGGCCGGATGGTGTGTATTTCGAACACGGCGCGCCCCGTGGCCCGGGCAGTGCCAATGCCTACATCCTTTTCGATGCGGGTGTGCCGGCGGACGCCTACCTGCAGCAGATCAATGCGCACATCCGCGACCAGGGCAACCATGGCCACGGCGACGATCTGATGGCCATGGTCATGCCCGAAGTCCCGGCGACCGTGACGCTGTGGCTGTGGCCCAAGCCCAACTTAGGCGCCGAGCGGATCGCCGCCTTGGTGAAAGAGGTGGAATTGTTCGTGCGCGCAGCTTTTCGAGAAAGCACCGCGACGGACTACCAGCCGACGCTGACCTATCCGCAATCGCGTTTCAGCTACAGCCGGCTCAGTGAAGAGATTCACCAGCAGTTCGAGGACATCGCGTCCCTGCGGTTTCTGCCCGGTCAGGACATCATCAGCGGGCTGAACATTCCGCGCCTGGGCCAGTTGCAGGTGACGGCGCAATGACCAAGCTCAAGTTGCCTTTCTGGCTCGGCGGCACCGAGCTGTCGAAGTTATTGGCCGCTGCACAGTCCTGGTGGGAAACCGTCACCAGCTGGTTGCGCTGGCCTTACCTGCAGATCGATCCCGACACCTGCCACCTGGCCATTCTGGAACTGTGGGCCTGGCAGCGTGACGTGACGCGCTTCACCGGTGAACCGGAAGCCCTTTTCCGCCTGCGCGTGAAATTCGCCTTCATCAACTCAGTGGACGCCGGCAGCACTGCCGGCATGAAGCGCATTTTCGAGCGCCTGGGCGTCGGCTACGTCGAGATCGAGGAACGCCAGCCCGGGCGTGACTGGGACGTGGTGCTGCTCAAGTTCAGCAACGCGCAGCTGTCCCTCAATCCCGAGTTGTTGCGTGTGCTGATCCAGCAGTACGGCCGCACCTGCCGGCGCTATGACTTCGTGACCATTACCCCCGTGGGCCTGCAAATCGGCCTGATCGACTTCAACGACGACCAGCAGACGCTGGTCGCCAGCCTGTAGGAGCGCACCGTGAGCGCCAGTATCACTTTGGCCGGCGAAAGCCAGATCGCCCTGAAACAAAGCCAGAAAAAGCCCCTGGTTGTGACGAAATTCATTTTCGCCAACGTGCCCGGGCTTGATCCCGAAACGCCGGTGGATCGCGCCGCTGGCAAGCCGCCGGCGGGCCAGATTGTCCAGGTCTACGACATCCCCGAGGAAAACCGGGGATTTGTGAATCCGAACCAAGTTGTCTACAGCGCCCAGCTCGGTTCCGACATCGGCGACTGGGACTTCAACTGGGTCGGCCTCGAGGACGCGGACGGCCTGCTGTTTGCCGTCTCCTACGTCCCGCTGCAGCAGAAGCGCAAGAACATCCCGCCGCTGCAGATCGGCAACAACGTCACGCGCAACTTTCTGGTCGCGTTCGACGGCGCCCAGGCGCTTACCGGCATCTCCATCGATGCCAGTACCTGGCAGCATGACTTTACTGTGCGCCTGGCCGGGATTGATGAGCGCGAGCGCCTGAGTAATCGCAACCTGTACGGACGTGCGTTCTTTTTCAGCAACTCGCTGATCTTCGAAAAGGTGGATTCGGGTTATCAGATCAATGGCGGCACGGCCTTTGTCGAAGGCATCCGCGTGGCGATCGCCAAATCCGAAGCCGTCACCGGTGTGATTCCGGTAGGCAAAATCTGGCTGGACGTGTGGCTGGAACGCCGGTTGAACGATCGGGTGGCCGCTTGGAAAGTGGTGTTCGGCGAGCAGGCCGATTACACCGATGCCGCCGGCGTGCGTCATTACTGCGTGCCGTTGGCTGACTTCATTTCATCCAGCAACATCGTGGATTTGCGGGACGCCGAGCCGGTCGGTGGCGCATTGGTCAAATATTTCGCGTCGCGTACTGGTGATTATCCGTTGCTGCGCGCCCGTGGCACGACCAAAGAAGACGTGGATCTGGGCAACCTGCCCAACGCCAAGAGCGATGACCCGGCCACCAACAGCAGCGAAATCCTTGCCACCACGGCCGCGTTGAACAAGCTGCAGAAGCAGGTCGACGACTCGATGACCGGCATGGTGGCAGCGTTTGCAATGACTGCTGCCCCGCCGGGATGGCTGAAATGCAACGGTGCGGCGGTGTCGCGCACGGCCTATCCGCGACTGTTTGGATGGTTGGGTACGCACTACGGCGCCGGCGACGGAACAACCACGTTCAACTTGCCCGATATGCGCGGCCTGTTCCCTCGCGGCTGGGACGACGGGCGCGGCCTCGACCCGGGCCGTGCGTTCGGCGTCTATCAGGACATGATGATCCATTCCCACGCGCACACCGCCTCTGCTGCAGCGGTGGGTGACCACCTTCACGCTGCCTGGACAGACGCCCAGGGCAACCACGTTCACCGAACCTGGACTGACGCCCAGGGCGCGCACAACCACTCCGCGCCGAGTTCGCCAGGTGTCGGCCAGGGCGCAGGCGGCCCCAACTCGGTACAGCAATCAGGTGGCGCTCACGAAACGTCCTGGGCTGGCGCGCACGCGCACAACATCGGTATGGACGCTGCCGGCCACCACGCCCACAACGTCGGCGTGGGTGGAGGTGGTGCGCACACCCACGGCATCACCGTCGCCGCCGCCGGCGGCACTGAAACCCGGCCTAGGAACTTGGCCCTTTTCTACTGCATCAAGTATTGAGATCGAGCATGACCGAGAAAGTCGTCTATCAGACCAACCACCTAGGAATCCTGGTGGGCACAGTGACCGCTGACGAATCGCCGCTGGAGCCGGGCGTATACATGATCCCGGGCGGCTGCGTAGAAACAGCGCCGCCGGCTATCCCTGAACATAAAGCCGCCTGGTGGAATGGCAAAGCATGGCAGCTGGTGGACTACTTCGGCGGCGTGGTGGTGTACAGCACCGACACCGGCGAGCCGCGAACTCTGGAAGGTTTCGAACCGGTGCCGGCAGGCTTCACCATGAAAAAGCCCGGGCCGAACCAGATCTGGAAGGGCAGCGAATGGGTTGATGACATCGATGCCGTGCTGACCGCACTTCGGGACAAAAAACTGCAGGCGATCGCCACCGACTGCGCGGCGTACATCGCCGGCGGATTCAACTCCAGCGCCTTGGGCGAGGTGTACCGCTACAGCAGCGCGATTGATGACCAGGTAAACCTGAACGGTCAGGTGTTGTTGGGGATGGACGACACCTACCCATGCTACGACGCCGACCAGGTGCTGGCCTTCAGACCGCACACGATCGCCCAACTGCAGAAGGTCAGTCATGACCTGGTGCGGTTTCGGCAGGCGGCGCAGCAACAGGCCGAGACGCTGCGTCAGGCGGTGGCCAGCGCGCTGAAAGACAAAGACCTCAAGGCGATGAAAGCCATCACCTGGACGCCGCCGGCATGACCTGGGCACCGGTGACGATGCGCTGGCCGGAGCAGGCCACGCAGTGGATGGGTGGACTGTCCGCCGCCAAGGATCTGGCCACGGGCGAGTTGGTCAGCACCGCCCAGCGGGTGGCAGGTCTGGAAGGTTTGGCCAGCACCAACCCGGGGCCGGTCGGCGATGCCGCGAAAGGCGCCATTGAAGCCGGTCGGGCGGCGCTGGCTGAACAGTTGGGCCAGGTGCCGGCGTGCCTGGTAGTGACGCCATTCCAGAGCGGCATCGGCCAGGGCACGGGCTACCAGCGTTTCCTGTCGGCGCCGAACGTCCTGGAACACCTGGCCAGAAAGTTGGAAGACGCGACCGACTCCGGGCGTCCGGCGGGGCCGCAATACGCGCTGTCGATTCTGTTCCTGGGCACGCGCCTGGAACAGTTGGCCAGTGGCCTGTCCCGATTCAACGCATTACTGCCGATTCCCGACCTGGTGCGCACGGAGCGGCGCGCGCAGCACCTGATGAAACTTGAGAGCGACAAGTGGGAGATCCCCGGCGCCGGCCCACTCCCGCGCTGGCAGACCCTGCCGCTGGAGCGCTGCACGGTGGTCAAGGCCGCAAAACAGACCATGGCCGGCCAGTTGGCCGTGCTGGAGGGCTACGCCGCCGACAGTTCGCCGCTGGGCGATCTAGCAGCGCTGGCCGCTCGCAAGGTCGCCCAGCAACAGGGCCGAGATCAACAACTGGCCGACCTGAAAAACCTACTGGCCGAGGGCAATCCGGATGTCAGCATCCGCGCACGTCTGATCGGCCCCGGCAACTCCAGCGAGCTGCGCCAGGAGCTGCTGAGCGGCGACGCACCGGGGCATGAGTGGGTGCAGTGCGCGGGAATGCTGCTGGTCGGCACCAAGGAAGGTCTGAGTTTTGTACAGGAATTGGTGGGGCTATGACGCTGTTACTCGACGGGCAAAAAGTCCAAGGGAAAAACCTCAAGGTCACCGGCAATCTGCGCATCGAAAGCGGAGACATGTCGGGGCAGACCAGCAACACCGACAAGGCCCACAAGGGCTTCAAGCCCAAGACGCTGGCCGTTTCGCTGATGATTCCCTTTGTTGATCGGGTGCAACTGACTGACTTGATGCGCCTGGCCGAAGCCACGGCGAGCGGCGGGGAGTTGCATCTGTACCGCGTCGTGAACGATACCGCCGAGGCCTTCGGCGTACGCCAGGTGGAGTTCTCCGAAGGCGTCAGCGCCCGGGAGGCGGACAACCTGAAAGCCTGGCTGGTGCAATTCACCCTCAGCGAGCGCGAATCGAACCCGGAAAAGGTCGAGGGTCGACGCGCTGGCAACAAGGTCGATGCCCAGGGCGCACCAGGTAGCGCGGTGGGCGAAGGCGGGGGCGGCTCAGGTTCGAGCGACAACCCGGAGCTGAGCGGCTTTGAAAAAGTGCTGGGCCGCGTGGACAAGTGGCTGGGGAGTGAGCAGACGTGAAACTGCACAAGGTTCTGTCGATCAATGGCGCGCCTGTTCGCCTGGTCAAGGAAGACGTTCGGCTGGACGCCACCAGTCCAGGGCGGGCGAACTTCACCGTTCAGTCTGCTGAGCCGCTGAAAGGGTTGGTGACGCTGGATATCGGCTACAACGACCGCACGCTGCAGCGCCATTTCATCGGCTACGTCGAGCGTTGCACCGCCGCCAATGCCAAAGAGCAGGTGCTGTTCTGCCGTGAGCTGGCTGCTGTGCTGGGCAACCCGTTGCCGTTGAACCTGCGTCATGTCGATCTGCGCGCTGTGCTGGCTGCCATCAGCGAGCAGACGGGCCTGCGCTTTCGCGTTCCCGATCGGCCATACGCCGGCGTGAAGGCGCCGTACTTCTACAGCCTTGCTGCCGGATACCAGGCCATGGATAGCCTGGCCCGAGTGTTCAGCATTCCCGACTTTACCTGGCACCAGCTGGGCAACGGCGAAGTGTTCGCCGGCAGCTGGGCCGACAGCTTTTTTGGCGCCCGGACGGCGCTGCAGATCCCCACGGAGCTGTTTGACGGCTACCAGGGCAACCAGAGCGCAATGGTGGCGGCCCTTCCTGGCCTGCGACCGGGTGCAACGATCAACGCCGGCGAACGTGTCACCAGTGTGGCACTCGCCAATGACCAGATGGCAATCCGATGGAAGACGCAATCCGCCGCGCTGTAGAGCGCCAATTTCCCGAACTCACCGGCGGTTACCACTTGCCGCGTTTCGCCCAAGTCACTGCCGTGGCCGATGCGCCGGCGGACGCCGGGATCTGCGACGACTTCCGTCCGCGCTACGCGGTGGACATCGTTGTTCTCGGCCCGGACGACGAGCCGGATCCGGCCATCCCGCCACTGACCGGCGTCCCGCTGCCACTGCCCACTGGTGGCGAGGAAATGGGTATTTACGCCTTTCCAGAGGAAGGCACGCGGGTGGTGGTGTGTTTCGCCTACGGCTTGCCGAACAAGCCCTACATTCAATCGATCTTGCCTCACGGGCTGAGTATGCCGAAGGTGCCGAAGGGTGACCAGGTGTGGCAGCACAGCGGCACGGCACAGCAGCGCGTCGACGCGGACGGCACCTGGTTACGACAGACCGACGGCAAGATCCGGGATCAAGCGATCGAGCGCGAGGTTGAAGCCCTGGACAACCGCGAGCAGTTCCAGAGCCATACGCGTGCGGTTGAAGAACACTCAACCGAGTCTGTCGGTGGTGTGAAGACGATCGAGGCACTGGGCGCGCTCAAGCTGCTGTCGGGCGGATCCGCGAGCCTGGCGGCAGTGGATGATCTGCACCAAGCGACTGGCCGGGATCTGAACCTGGTTGTCGCGCAGAAGCACAACGCTACGGTGGGCGGTGATATGCATGAGAGAATTCAGGGAGTGCGAGAAGCTATTGCTGGAATTGAACAACGTTTGGTTGCACCAAAAAACTGGATAGGGTCAGAAGATATAAATCTATTCAAAGTTGTTTGTGAATTATCGGAGATAATTGAGAAGATGAATCTTGAAATAGCTATTCATGTTCATGGTTCTGGCCCAGTGCCCTCCAATGCATCTAATTTCGGTATCAACGCGAATTCTACGTTGCAGCTGATTTCTGAGCTGCGCTCGATTACTAGCCTTTAACTTTTTGCAAGTACTCCACTAGTATATGAACGTTGGTTAGCGGGTTTGTAGAACCCGAACGTTTGGAGTCATTGTGCAGTCGAAGACTTAGAGCTTTTGCCCTCTCGATATTGTCGAAAACGTGATCAAAAGATCCGTTGCAACCTTTTTTGTATTCCGGCCAATATTTTTCAAGCTCAGAAACTGTGCGCATTCCGCAGGTTTTTTTACCCACTGTCTCAAATGCTGTAGAGAAGTAGTCAAAATGTAGGATGAACCACACCTCAAAGCATGGGATTGAGGTAATAGCCTGAAAAACATTATTCGGCTTTAGGGACTCTGTGAGTCTCACTGCTTCATAGAATTTTTCACCGTAATTGTCTCGGTCAAAAACACAGAAAACTTTGTCAAAAGGCTCAGTTTTCTTTAGCTCTTCTCTGTAGAGATCTTGTCCGTGCCTTACAACACTGATTGGGTCAGATCCGCATTCGCCGCTAATTCGAATGTTTGCAGTGTCGATTTCGTAATGATCTTTTAATTCCTCAAAATAGTATGGCTCGGTTTTTTCACCCTCGCAAACAATCAAGATTTTTTCATACGGCTTTTTAGAAGGCTTTTTACGTTCAAGATTCTGAGCCTTTCTCTTGTGGAAAAGATTTTCCTTATCTGATCCCATTAGCCAGCCCTCGATTTACGGATGTTCCTTACGTATGGTAAAGCACCATATCTGCCTGCAAGGTAAGCATCCTCTAGACTTTCTCTACCTTTCCTGGGGCTGAAATCTGTCAGCGGATAGACGCTAGTGGCCTGTTCCTTGTTCTTTTCGCAAAACCAAATCTGGTCTCGACGAAATACATCCTGGTTTAAAATGGAAGTTTCATGAGTTGTGAAAATCAACTGCGCATTTTTTGGGTTTGTTTCCGAATTGTGAAACAGATCAACCAAAAATCTAACAAGTTTTGGGTGCAGGTTGTCGTGGAGCTCATCAATAAATAGAACTCTACCTGTTTCGAGTACGTTAAGCCAAGGCCCTGCATACGAGAATAATTTCTGCGTTCCGTCGGACTCTTCATCAAACTCAAAAGCGACTGGCTGATCTTGGACGCCTTTGTGAATGGTTTTAATGTCGTAGACAATGTTATCCTTCATGTTGTCTAAGATATCTCGCTTTACCTCTTCTGGTAGAGAGTCGGGCAAATGCTTTGTAGAGAACTTCTCTGATTTGATATCCACATCTTTAATATCGAGGTCGGCAGCTCTCAAGAAGTCTAAAATCCTTTCCTTTTGGTCCGAGATTTCGCATTGCGATGCAGTATAACTTGTCGACCATCCAGTTACGCTGCCAAAGCGTAAAGTGTATTTGAACCAGTTGAATACTGGTTGGAGTTGTTTGCTGTTGAGTTGTGTTGCAATGGATAAAAATAGCGCGTTACTTAAAGTGGATTCTTGCCAAACTTGTTTTTGACCGACGAATGTGTTTTTAAAGTCCCAC
Organism: Pseudomonas sp. B40(2017); assembly: GCF_002112855.1. Taxonomy (NCBI): domain Bacteria; kingdom Pseudomonadati; phylum Pseudomonadota; class Gammaproteobacteria; order Pseudomonadales; family Pseudomonadaceae; genus Pseudomonas; species Pseudomonas sp. B40(2017). Next base: position 17,726 of record NZ_NEIT01000011.1, on the reverse strand, counting down.
ATGTATTCGTCATCTACTGGGTTCCATACTCGAGTAAACCAGTTCTGAGGCCTTCCGTTAGGATAAGCAATTAGCCACTCGGCCATGATGCGCTTTTTGGTTGCGGAAAAACCATATTGGTATCGAACGTTTTTCGCCACGAATGTAACTTCGAACTCGGTTGGCTCTTTTTCTGTTCGTGAATCAAGCATAAATGGCTGGACTGGAATTTCATCGCCAGGTTTAGGGTTCGTTGATCCGACAACAATTTCGGTCATTACTCTCATAGCATTGATGAGATTCGACTTGCCAGCAGCGTTCGCGCCATAGATAGCGGCCGATCTCAAAAGCTCACCCGTAGCGGGCGTCTGAGGATCAAACGAGTTTGATTCTGTTAATTCACCTCCGGACGCCTTAACTAAGCTGAAGGTTTGTTCATCCCGAACAGAACGCCAGTTCCTTACAGTTAACTGAATCAACATCTACGTGAATCTCCTTTGGATCCGTTTTTTGACAAAAAATGTCAAAAAAATAAGCTAAACGAACTGTAGCATGCCATTTGAGGATGAGGGGAGTGGCCTTTCGCCATTCTTTTCAGGTATTAGGGCGATTTCTAACCTAAGCGGCACCACCAAGATTGGGCGTACGCGCAACCCTCGATGTATTCGATACCGCTAAGTACGAATCCTGTTACTGCCATGCCGGCAAGCGTCGCATCCAGCAAAGGCGGCAGCGGATCCGGATCAAGCGGCATCCCCACCACCACGCGGGCAACGTTGGCTGATCGACCCAACTCACGGCAGTCAGTCGAGTTGACCATGACGTTGCCCCAGATAGCCGGATAGCGGCGTCTTTCCTTGGAATCAAAAGCGACACCGCGTAAGCGCATTGGTGTAATCAGTACGTGCATGGCACCCCCTACTCATCAGCATCGAGATCAAGTGATGATTCGACCGCGTAGGCCAACGCCGCGTCAGCTAACTCCAGCAAATCGCTGAGTTCGTCAGCGTCAATCACATGTTCCTGGTGCAGAGCGTGGGCTTGTTTGAGCAATGCTTTGTGCTGAGCGCCGGGCATTGCAAGCAACGCAACTTCATCGCGCAGCATGACTTGCCACTGCGCTAGTGCGGATGATTCCGCGCTGAATACTCCCGCAGACTCTCTATTCATCGGCGATGCCTATTCTGTCAAAATACTGTATGAATAACCAGTATACTGATTATAAAGTCGCTCTGATGACTACGGCGACTGACGGCATTGGATAGACCATTGACCGGCAGGGAAGGGGGGCTCGAAAAAATCCTGCCGCTACGAAAAAAACTGCTGAAAAAACACTTATCCCCCTCCCGCCAACGGGCTTCGTATCGCTCTTTTGTGCAAATGCGCTGACGTTACAAACTGAGGGCTTGCCCAGGCCTGATGCGGTCGCTTTGAGGAGCATCGCAATTTCAACGAATGAAAGCTTTTGCAACGAATTGAAGCGGCGTTGCGCTGCGTCCCGGATCAGGCCAAGCCCGTATTCACCTCTCTAGGCCACTATTTATGCGGTAGCCGGGGCTGAAAAGCGTGTTCTATCGAGTTTTTAATTTCTGAGTAGCTCGCACCCGAGGAATTAGCGGAACGCGAGCATAACGGCACAGAATTGACTCAATCGCCCGTTTTTGTTGGCGTTCAGTGAGTTGATGTCATTTCACCGGAATTCAATGAGGTGATTGTTGGAGGCGAAATCTCCGGCGGAAGAGCATCTCCGCCGAAGAAGGAAAGGCAGTAATAAAAATTTAATGATCTCTTATAATACAGTGCGCTATCTTTTTATTAGTCAAATATATTATATACGGATGCATTAGTGGCCAGGAGGTCGTCAAAAATGTTCTCCTTTGATGCTTCTTCAGAAAGTTTTTCTCGCGCCTCTCTAATGTATTCTGAGTGCTCGTGTTCAAGTTGAATGAGTGCACTTTTTATTTTTTGAAGTCCGAAGTATTTTATGTATGGGTGGAAGAGGACGTGGTCTCCACCTTCTTTAACTTGTTTGTTGCTAAGTTTTACGGTTTTTTTGAACAGGTCTTCTTTTTCGGAGTCTTCAAGATCATCTAGTATTGCGTAAATAATGGTTTCATTAAGATGATTTAGAAAGTGCGGGCCGCGCGCGCCGTCCGATCCGAACTCTTGAACTACTTCGTCATCAAAAAGATAACTAATTCCGGGGGTATGTTTTTCTATGTATCCAACTATGGCGCCTTCTTCCTTGTTGTGTAATAGATCGGATAGCTCATCGACTAAGGGGCTTACGCACTCAAGCATGTAATATTTCGAGTAGCGTACTGTATCAATGGACTCAAGAAACTCTAAAATAGCATACCATTTGTCATAAGTGGAAAATGCTGATTTATAAAAGTTACGCGCGCGGCTATCTGGTTGTGATTTTACAAAGGCCGCAGCATGGTATTCAAGGATGCTTTTGTGAAGGAAAGTTGTAGTGTCTAATCCTTCTTCAACCATAAGGCAGGCGACTTTGATGATGTCATTTCGGAAATCTTCCAGTTCACACTTACATTCTGGGAAGTAGGCCACAGAGCTATCGAATGCTTGCTCAAACAGTTTTGACTCAACTGATCGTCCTCCTCCAAGTTGGATAAGTACAAAGCAAAAGGAGTCAAAAAGCTGTCGAAGTTTACGTTCGGATAGCTTTGTGTGATGTTGTCTATTAAAGCCGGCTTTCAGTTTATCGTGTTTGGTGAACACAATTCCGAATAGCTTTTCAAAGAACTCTGAAAGCGTCGAAGGAATTTCTTTTTCTGTTTGATATACTATTACAACCAGAGTAAGCATTAAAGGTGTACTGATTACGCCTTTGATTCCATCTGAGCAATCGTTCAATGCTTCGACAACTTCAAATCGCTTCACGCTTGAAGGTATGAGTTTCGAGATGAAAGGATCGTAATCGAGAGTTGAAAGTCGAGCTAAGTGGAGTACTTGAAAGCCCGCTACGTTTTGAATGTGGTGGCGTGGCCTGCTAGAAATTATGATTTTTAGTTCGGGATGTTTTGTTTGTATTTCATCAAGTTCTAGTATTGTGTCGCTTACGAGTTCGCTTGGTATTTCATCGAAGCCATCAAGTAGAAGCACAAGTTTTTTAGAGGAAGCCAGGTATGAGAACACATCCGGGGTGCCTGTAATACCCAAGGATTCCATTAAGAGAAAAATTAAATCTTTCAATCCGCGTTTTGTGGATATGGTGCGAAGTTCTAAGAATAAAGGGATAACGCTCGGAGTGCTTGTGTTGTAGGCGGAGGCGGCAAGATGCCTCATAAATATGGATTTTCCTTGTCCCACAATTCCTTCTATTACCAGGTTTCCTTCTGGTAAGCCCTCTATGCTTTTGTTTTCAATTTCTATGTAATCATCAAAATCTTCGTCGCTTGCCACAAGTAGTTTTGATGGGTAGTAAAAACTGTTTAGTGAGACTTCTTTCTCAGGCGACCATATTGTTTTTACTTTTTCAACTCGAAATAATGCAGAGCCTGTTTTTTTTAATCCTGCAGTTGCAGCCCATTTTTTCAATGAGTCTTTAACCTTTCCGCTTGCGCCGTTATAAATTTCTGAGATTAGCGGGGTTAAAAGCTTAGTCAGTGCAATGGCTGTTAAGGAGGCTGCCATATTCTATCCTAGTAGACAGTGAGATTTGCTGAAGAGTGACTTTTGAGAGTACCTGTTTGTGCTTTAGTGTGCCCTTTTCATCCTTAGTCCTTTTCTAGGTTTTTAAGTCGTGCCAAGCCTTGCTTGATAAACCCGGCATTCTCCCCAATTCGCTCCAGTGCCCCGCGGGCGTTCTCGCCTACGACATCGTGTCCCTGCTGCTCGACTAGCAGAACCAGTTCCATCAACGCAGCTTCCAGCCCCAGCTGATTCTCATAAATCTTTTCGAGGACGATGGTAAGGGAATATTCGCTGGCCATGCTATTTGCCTCCGTGCGGAAAGCAGGAAGCATAGCAGGACACCTGAGGGGGGGATTTCGGTTCGAGGCTGGGAAAAAGGTAATTTTGGTAAGCCGCCGCGGAAAAATGGCTGCAGCCCTTATAGAACGTGGCTTTGAGGTATTACCTTTGAAGGTAATATTTGGTAAGAGCGAAGGTAATTTTTTACCAAGTGCCTGATTTTAAAGGGTTTCGTAGGCGGGTGGAATTACTTTGACTAAGGGTAATTTTCTAACCTTTCTATTACCCTATTATTACCTTTGTTAAATTAATATAACCTGCTGATTTTATTGATTTTTTTTGAATGCAAAAAAGAAAATTACTAAAATTACCTTTTTCCCAGGGGTCAACCTGAAAACGGAGTGAAGCACAGACGGGGCGATTCGCTGGGCTTTCGTGCGCGCGGTTTTAACACTCACGAAACACGCCTGAGCGGACGATAGACAGTGCCAGGATTGGAGCCGAGAACCGCTGCTTAAAATTTGCTAATGCAGTCGGCAGAGGGGTGGGACAAGGAGGGAGAAGAATAGAGCTGGTACGCAACTGGTACGCGGGTTGGTGGCGAGGCTTTTGGGCCTTTATTTTCGGGAGGAAAAAGAAGGGTCAGTCCGATCCATCATCGGCGCGACGGAGAAACGGCGGGAGAGTGGGGCGGGTGTGGCGGTGATTGGGGGCATTGGGGGTACGGAATCGGTGTGGCTGGGAGGTGGGGGAGTTTATCAGGAATGGAAGGGTGGGGCTTAGGGGGCTCTGAGTGGCGTGCTTACGGGGGAGCATGAAAAGGGGCACTGATATCTGAGAATTATCTAGGCACCGGAGGCTTGGTGGATGGAGCCCTACGCGCCCAGCTTGACCCAGCGCATGCTCGAGGAGCTATCGTCATCACCGATGAAGGCACCCCAGGATTGATCGCGTTGAAGAACTGTCAGTCTCATGTGCGCGAAGTTTTTAAGTAGGGCGGGGGAATCGGGCTGTCGCTGAAGCCAGCTGGGTATGCCGAGTATTACAGAAGACTAATCCCGTTCAGTTCCACTGCAATGATTTCAACGCTGCTTCTCTACTGCTGAAAAAAGCATGCGCAAGAGGAGGAAGTCGTCTGGAGCGTCCATGATTAGCTCGCCGTCAGTAGCAACCGTAATCTCGCAAAGTCGCTCATGCTTCAGTAAGCCAACTGGTAGTGGGTGTTTAGCAAATGGATTATGAAGAACGTAGAGGCCGTCAAGCAGGTGCTCTGTGTAGTCTTTTTTTATTGCGCAGCGTAGTTCGGGGTAGATGCTGCCCTCTTGGGGGTGAATGGTTTGATATATTGTCGGTGCGTATGGGTTGTCGGCAAGTGCTCTAACCTTACCCCATGTCGCTAAACAGCTATATATTACAGCTGAAATCTCTGAGTGGTTGTCATTGCAGAATAAACCTACGTCAATATTTGTATGTTCGTTTTTTGGTGCAGCGCTAACATTGTACGACGGCACTTCTGTATCACCTGGTTTTGTGGCTGCCTCGTCGTGATAAAGACCATACATAGCAGCGATGATACTTCGGCCTGCAGCAAAATGTGAGTGAGGGCGATCGAAAGAGGCGATTCCTAGTACAAAAGGTTTTTCTTTTACGTGCTCTAGGTTTGAATAGCTCTTTCTGTACTTTTTAAGTTTTGCGTCGAAACTATTACAGATACGGAGAGTTGACTCTATATTGAATTCAGTGAAATCACCCGGTAGTTCGCTTCCTGTCGCGCCCAATGGAGGCTTTCCACCGGCTGGAGGTGCCGCAATAGTAGCCTCCAATGTAAATGGAGTTGGACCATCTATAACAAAATCCGGGGCGTGATTTTGTAAGTTTATTTCAAGGCCAAAATTCTTCAAGGCTGCGTGCAAATAAAGTTCCCAGAATGACGATTCAAATGTTTTCTGAAATTCGTTTATGAATTTACCGTCTCGGTCCTGGAATCCTTCAGCCCAAGCGTTGATGACTTCCCTCTCGGCTGAATATTCAGCGTTGAGTATCATCTTGAAAATTGGATGTTGTTCATAAATTGGTATTGTAGGTGTGAACAGGTCGATGGTCATGGAGTGGTCTCGGGCTCGCCTTGTTTGGGGGGAATAGTTAATGATCTTTGATCCATTCAATTACTTGATTGTAATCTGCAAGGGTAATATCCCAGCTGCTGGAAATATCGTTGTTGACAAATTTCTGGGCATCGCTAGTGAACGAAGATGTGGTAACCATGATTGTCTTGTTTGGGCCATCCTTTTGATTCATTACGCCGTAAAGCTCTCTGACTATCGAAACACTAATTTTGTTGTTTTCATCGTAATGCTTGCATTCAATGAAGTATTTGTTCTTTATGCCCAAACCATCTGTGGATATAGCTATGATATCTTTGCCTCCATCTCGAGTTCTTTTAGTGAGCTCAACGTTAAAGCCCTTTTTTTCGAAGACTGCTGCGATAATCTCTTCAAACTCTCTTGAGGTGATGGATCTTATGCGTGTCGGGTTGTATTTAATTGCTAATATCAGGTCTTCAATAGCATTTTGGACCGGGCCGAAATCATCGGTGTGGAAAAGCTCCTCCAAATGAATCATTCGTGGTTCGTCCGGCGTTGATGCTCCCGTAGTATTGTTTATTACAAAGCTAAGAAAGCCTATTGGGTATTCATTTGCTTCAAAAGAAATATTAATCTTGCTGTCGCAATGGGAGCATTCCAGTTCTGAAGAAATTTCATAAATTAACTCCTCACCCATTCCTCGCTCTGATCCACCGGTACATTCTACTGAAAGCTCACTCACTGCAATTTCGCCTTCGGTGCCACATTTATTGCAAATGTACTCAATTACCCCGCCAAACTCCCACATTTCACGCTCCTTATTTTATCTTGAACAAAAGGTAGCTAATTGGCACCTATCTGTCTACTACTGTAGTGTGGGTAATATTACGTTTTGCCAGTTAGCCTTGTAAGGTCATTACTTTAACTGGATACATTCCCTACGTCTTTGCTGGTAGGGTCTCTCCGAAGTCACTTCCTGCTCGACAGCTATTCTGGACGATTTTCGCTGCGCGCTCGATGGAGATCGTTGGGGCAATCCACTAGCGATTAAAGGGACAGATTTATTTGTTTTAGATTTCTAGGTTTCAAATAAATCTGTTCCCATTGCGACTGTCCCCATTGCGACTTTGATTTTGCAACTTATTAATAAGCGGTCTCTGTTGTTTTTAAGTGTTGTTTATTTTATGGAAGACAAATCCAGTTTTTGCGTGCAATGGCATCTATGGTTGGGAAGTTGTAAGATTTCATTTTTGGGTAATTTGTTTTTGCAAGTGTGATCATTTCATTTAAGGTTTTTTTGTGTGCTGCTAATACTTTAACAAAATCGAAAACGTTTTTCTCATCTAAAGCCTTTGTAGGGGATTTCTGGATCTCTAGGAGAATTCTTTGAAGAGCCCATTTGGGGATTTTATTTTGTAAAATGAAGAATAAATTAATGGCGGTATATAGTTCTTGATTGATGGCTGGGATCGATTGAGTTGCTACGTTGGAGTGTTTGATGCTCTGTTCTTCTGACCCGTTGGTCGATGTGGTTTGCCCTTGCCCTGTGCCTGGAATTTGGATGTTCTGTATAGGGTCTATCAAGTGTGGCATTTTTTGATTGAGTATCTTAAGGAAGCTCGCAGCGCAGCTTTTTCCTACTGAAAATGTCCCTTCATCCGTAGGGTTTTTTTTATTTTTATAATGAAATATAGTGTGTTCGCTTTCTAAGTCACCGCAACACCCCTCAATAGTTGAGCCAGGCATTAGCGCAATTCTTGAGATGACTTGTACTTCATAAAGAGCACAAATATTTTTCTTGTTTTCGTCGCCTTTGCAGTTCTCGGTTGGGTGCGCCATAAGTGATTTTCCTAAAGTGAATTTTGGCTTGTACCAAGATGGATTCGAGAAGAATCTGGGAAGATGTGTTTGTTAGGAATCCAGATTGTAATTTAAAATTGGTATTCTAATTCTTCCCAGATGTACCTGTATTTATTTTTTAACAATATCACTGTTAAGTCGTTAGTTTTTCTTTTTAACCAGCTATTTTTTTTTGCCTCCAACATTTTTTCTATATCAGCTTCCAATTCCTCTCTATTAAAGCAAAGCCATATGGTTGGAAGAGTGCTTTCAAGGTTTGAGTGGCAAACAGGAGCAACCTCTTCAAAGAGTATGCGCTTCACTTCATCTCGGTCGAATTCTCTTGTCCGCCGTGCAATCGCAGCATAGTCGACCTCGTTATCAACAAAAGCATCGGACAATGCCCAGCGCACATCCGCTCTTTGTTGCTTTGTCATAGAACTTCCCATTTGGAAAATTCCTCCAGTTCTTCATCAAAGGTGTCGGCTACTGCGCTACCAGCAATTCCTCCCACAATACTTCCCGCCAGAACGATTGCCACCGCGCAAGCAAGTGCGCCTGGGCCGCAGAATGCGGAAACGCCCAAGCCTGCGAGTCCACCGCCAGCGGCGCCGCCGCCGATGATAATGCCTTGTCGGGCTGTTTCCTTTACTTTGTTGTCAGCGTTCATGATTTCATATACGGCGAAGGTCGCAGTGACTAGTAATCCAACCTTTCCCATTATTCTTAATTTTTGAGTTCCCTTGCTTACCGGTGCGTTGTCACGGCCCGCTGAATCCAGAATCTCGTAATAGACTTTGCTCTTTTGTTCTGGAGTCAATTTGTTGTATTCGACGTTTGCCGTTTTGAGTGCGTACTTGTCCAGGGTGTCCTGTAACGTCGGAGGTAATCGTTTCTTCCGTTCGGCGAAGGCCACACCTTGTGCCGAGGTAAATTTTCGATGCTCGACCAAGATTCTATTTCGCATTTCCTGGCAAAATGCTGCTCCTTCTTGGGCACTTAGCCTTCCTGCGGCGACTTCGGCTTTGGTTTCCACTGACATGCGCTTAATGTTGCTCATGTAGTTGGTGCGTACTTTTGCATCTGATATGGCATCTAAAGAGAATCTTGTGGCAGCCCCCTCCATACCCGCAATCGCCATGTCCAATGGAGAATTTTCAAGCTCGTGTGCTTTTTGAACAACGTAGCTTCCCGTTACGAGCAATGGCTCAGTCATGAAACAATCCTTATTTCAATGATGCATTGAATAACGTGTCGAAAATTGAGTCGGTCGGTGGTTCTTCTTGAGTGCCGAACTCTAGCTTTTGGCAGACTTTTCCACGGATGTTGAGAAATTTCACAGTGTTGGTGATATCGAAATTTCCGAATTGGGTAGAACCATCTTCGAAGTGAGCAACGCAGCTCATGCCTAGGTAAGACTCAGAACCGGGGATGGTGAAGCTGATCCATCCAGGATGAATGATCATCGGCGTCGGCGGCGTAAACGGCGCAGGCGTATGTGAGTCGCCGATGATCACCGTTCCCGATCCTCCGATCACAACGTCTCCATGTGAACCCACTGTGCCGACCAGCGCGGCATTTTTGCCGTTGATGAATACGGTGCTGGATACGGCGGAGGCCAGTGCGCTGCCGCAGGTGCAGGTGTCGTCTTTTCGGGCGGCGGCAAGTCCGTCGAAGAATACGTCGGGGGATCCGGAGGCAATGGCTTTGGGGCCGTGTCCGGGGATGGGGCAACTGGTGGGATCGGTGATGCGTGCAGCGGGCTTTGCCATGTTTGACTCCCTGTCAACGGATTAGCTGGCACCGACTGTATCAGAGTTGCTTTGGTAGTTGCCTGACGGCGACGTGCGCGGTGTTGGTTATCCATCTAAACAGCAAAATTTGAGTGTGTTTAAACGAAGCTCTCTGACACTACTTCGGCCCTACGCATCCTTGCGCCACCCCCTACACCTAAGACAGAATCCGCCGGCTTGTGCCTCTAGCACGGGGGTTCTATCGTTCCTGGGTCACTGAAAAACAGTGATCGGGTTTGGTAGCCCGGATTCCGTCAGAAGCACAAGACTACTGTCTTGCGGGGGCTTTCAGTGCCTTCGTTTTATGGTGGTCATGCGCAGGGCATCTTCGGATGCGCCGGGGTTCCTGACGGCCGGTCTACCAACCTGCGTATGGCCTCCACCCTAGTTTGGTAGCGAAGGTGGCGGCTCCTAACCTCTTATCCGTCGGGAGTTACTCCATGTTCAAACCAACACCCAACCCACCAGAAACCGATCCAGTTTCCCCCTACAAATTCCCCGATTCACGAACCCTGAACGAAGCCGCCGAGCGCGCCCTCGATCACTACCTCACCCCACAGCAACGGATCATGGGCAGCCACACGCAACACGATCCGATGTACTTCGCCAACCCGGCCTACGACACCGAATCCCTGCTCGCCAACGCCAGCGAATCCTTGGGTTCAGCCTCCGAAATGCTCAACAACTTCGCCGCCACCCTGGAACCCGCCCACCGCAAAACCGCCATCGGCATTGCGCAGTTGGTGATGTTGGGGTCTTTGGCGGTGAATCAGGCGTTGGATAACGTCGAGCCGAAGTAGGTCGTTGCGGCCCTCTGTCGCGGAGGGCCGCTTTTCTGTGGCTCAAGCACCAAAATTAAACGCAATCGAAATCCGCGGCCTCGTCCCTTCAAACCGTCGAACTGAATGCATCAACCACGACGGAAACATGATGAAGGTGCCGCTGCTGGCGGCGCAGGTGCTGCTGAAGCCCGCGGTGATGCAGTCTTCGACGCGCATTCGCAGTGCGGGGTTGTAGGTGGAGGCGACCATGCCGCGAGGGTCGGCGAATTCCAGGTCGCCGCCGACGGTCGGGTCGTCTTCTCGGCCGCCGGCGTCCACCCAGTAGACGCCTGACCAGAAGGCGCCCGGATGTCCGTGGAGGGCGTTGCTGTGGCCTGCGGTATTCACGTTGGCCCAGGCGTTGAGTTTCCATTCGAAACTCGGTTCGGTCAGTCCGAATTGTTCGCTGTGCACTGCCGTCATTTGCACGGCGAACGCTTTGGCGAACTTCACGAGAGCGTCGCTGGCTTCTTCGCCCCATTCATGGAAGTCGTTCGCGGACTGCCAGCCGCCGTCGTTGCTGCGCTGGGCGCCGCTGCGATCTTGCGCCATGCGGGTTGTGATGATGGTTTTGAGTTGGGAATTAAGTTTTGCGGCATCGGGGTACTGGAGGCTGGCGAGGGGTGTTGTGAACAGCCGTCGAATCTTTATCAGGTCAGGATTTACCAACTGGCTGGTCGACGGCATTGCGGGTTCTCTGGGTTGCTCAAGTTGCAAAAAACTATACCGAGCGAACTGAAAAGCCGATGTAAACCTTTGTGAAAGGCCGAACCTGAACCCCCGCTGAAAACCCCGCAAGTTTCATCTTCCCACCACCCGCACAGGCCTACGATCCATCGACAAGATCCCGACCCCACCCGAGCGCCTCACACCATGAACAACCCACTCAAAGCACTGTTGATCGTCGCAACCGTTTCGGTTCTAAGCGCCTGCTCCGGCTCCGGTGGCTTGACCACCACCAGTTGTTTCTCCAGCGACTGTCAGTCGCCGCAGGCGCGGAACGTGAATACGTTGAAGTTCGGCGGGAGCAATATCGGTAACAGTTTCAACCAGTACAGCTCCGGCCTGATGCATGACGACTGAGGTTTACTGGGCCGCGGGTACGGCGATCCATTCGCTCAAGACTTTCTGGTATTTGCCGGTGACTTTGCTCAGGTGCAGCCACTGGTCGACGTAGAGTTTCCAGCTGATGTCGTCTCGTGGCAGCAGGTAGGCTTTTTCGCCGTATTGCATGAACTGGCTCGGGTTGACGGCGCACAGGCCGGGTTTGAGTTTCTGCTGGTAGAGGGCTTCGGAAGCGTCGGTGATCATCACGTCGGCCTTGTTGTCGAGCAGTTGCTCGAAGATGGTCACGTTGTCATGCAACGCCAGTTGCGCCTTGGGCAGGAAGGCGTGGACGAAGGCTTCGTTGGTGCCGCCGGCGGGTTCGACCAGGCGCACGTTCGGCTGGTTGATCTGGTCGATGGTCTGGTATTTGGACTGGTCGGCGCAGCGCACCAGCGGGATCTTGCCGTCGACGTCGAGGGTGTTGCTGAAGAAGGCTTTTTTCTGGCGCTCTAGGGTCACCGAGATGCCGCCGACGCCGATGTCGCATTTGCCGGCCTGCATGTCCGGCATCAGGGTTTTCCAGGTGGTCTGTACCCATTCGACCTTGACGCCGAGGCTGTCGGCCAGGGTTTGCGCCATGGCGATGTCGATGCCTTCGAACCCGCCGTCCGGGCGTTTGAAGGTGTAGGGCTTGTAGTCGCCGGTGGTGCAGACGCGCAACTGGCCCTGTTGCTGAATGGTGTCGAGGTGCGAGGCCGGTTCTTGTGCCTGGGCGGCGCCGGCCATGGCCAGCAGGCCGCAGAAGATCATCGTGCTTTTTGGAATTGTCATTGTGATCGGGCTTGTGCAGTGGAGGTGCGGGCCAGTGTAGTGAATGGGTTTGCCGGGTGTCACCCCGGTTCCGGGCTCAACGTGCCCAGCCACGCCACCAGTCCCACGATCAACAGCGCAATCACCAGCTCCAGTGCCACGCTGCGACGCAAGGCGTTGGCCGCCACTTGATGCTGCCCCGCGCGCAACGATTGCTCGAGCAACGGCCCGAGGTGGAAGCGGTTCAACGCGGCCAGCACCAGCATGCCCCCGAACAACACAACCTTGATCGCCAGCAGAATGCCGTAGGTGCCGAACAGGACTTCGCCCAGTGTCGGGCCGACGATGAACAGGTAATTCGCCACGCCGGTGACCGAGAGGATCAGCACAATCGCCGCGCCGACGCCTTCGAAGTGTTTGACGGAATCCGCCAGCGAACGAATGCGCGCTTCGCAGAACAGCGCGTCGAGCCGCGACATCAAGATCAACGCGAGCATCGCGCCCAGCCAGGCACCCGCCGCAAGCAGGTGCAGGATGTCGCTGAGCAGATGCCACGCGTTATCCATCGCCCCGTGTCCGCTCCAGGCCAGGGAGGCGAGGGCGACGGCGCCGGCCATCGATGCCAGCCACAATCCCGGCCAGATCATCACGGCGATCAGCGCAATCATCCGCAGCGTCCACGCCAGCCCGACGTCGGTTTCCAGCACCATCATTTGCAGATGCGGCCACAGCGCCGCGAACTCCGTTTCGCCACTCATGGCACGAGTCATCAACACCAGTCCCGCCACTGACAGCAGCGCCCCGATCAACGCCATCCCGCGCAGCATCGGCCGAAACCGCAGCACCGCGTCAACGCTGTACAGCCCGAACAACGCCAGCCCGAACAACAGCAGCAAATCCACATACAGCGCCAGACGCAGGAGGATGTTGATCAGTTCAGCCATCGCTCACTTCACTTTGAACGTGACGTTGCCGGTGATCGGATGAGTGTCCGACGACACCGCGCGCCATTCGACCTTGTAGGTGCCGGCGGGCAGAGGCGAGAGCGGGGTGACGAGCATGGTTTTCGGGTCGCTGCCGGCGCTGACTTTGGCCTTCATCGGCATCGGCGAGTGGGCCATGCCGGGCATTTCGGTCATGACCAGTTTGGCGCCGGAGAACTGGGTCAGCAGATCCTCCGAAAAATGCAGTTCGATCTTGCCGGGCGCCGCGCCGTCGGCACCTTCGGCCGGGGTCGACGACAGCAGTTTCGGATGGGCCTGGGCGAGGGTGCTCAGGAGCAAACCGCTGGCGAGGACGAGGGAGATTTTCAATGTGCGCATGCAAGACCTCGGTGTTGTTTTTTGAAGGGATTCAGAACCACATCCGTACGCCGAGGACGAGTCGCGCTTCGCTGCGATCCTCGCCTTCTTCCCGCGCGTAATCGGCGGTGTGGCCGTAGGTGCGGTTCCAGGTCACGCCGATGTAGGGCGCGAATTCGCGGCGGATTTCATAGCGCAGGCGCAGCCCGACTTCGGTGTCCGCGAGGCCGGAGCCGATCCCGCGTTGCGGGTCGTTTTTGCCGTAGACGTTGAGTTCGGCGGTCGGCTGCAGGATCAGGCGATTGGTCAGCAGGATGTCGTAGTCGCCCTCCAGCCGCACCGCGCTCTGGCCGTTTTCGCCGAGGAACGCCGTGGCTTCGGCTTCGAAGTTGTACAGCGCCATGCCTTGCAGACCGAACGCGGCCCAGGTTTGTGGAGCGCCGGGTTTGAAGTCCTGGCGCACGCCGCTGACCACGTCCCACCACGGCGAAATCGCGTGGCCCCACAGCGCCTGGATTTCCGCGTCTTCGGTCTTGCCGTTGCTGCGTTCGCCCTCGGAGCGCAGCCACAGCCGATCGATGTCGCCGCCGATCCAGCCGGACAAGTCCCAGGCCAGAGTGCTGGCGTCGTCGGCGTCCTGCCATTCGAGTTTGTCGGCGAGGAAGTACGTGTTGATGGCGCTGTCGTGTACCTGATGTCCGGCGTGGCTGGTGAACACGGCGGCGCGGTCGGCGTCGGTCAGCGCCGGAATCGGCGTGCGGCTTTCGGTCGGCGCGGCGGGCTGCATCATGCCGTCGTCCATGCTTTGCAGATCGCCCATCCGGCTGTGATCCATGCCCTGCATGTCGCTGGCGGCGAAGGCCTGGGCCATCGACAGGAGTGACAACGAAAACGCGGCAAATCGAGTCATGGTCGGCGTCCTCATTCTTCCACCCGCACTTCGCGGAACATGCCCATTTCCATGTGGTACAGGAGATGGCAGTGATAGGCCCAACGGCCGAGCGCGTCGGCGGTCACGCGGTAAGTGCGACGGGTGCCGGGCGGCATGTCGATGGTGTGTTTGCGCACCTGGAAATTGCCGTTTTCGTCTTCCAGATCGCTCCACATGCCGTGCAGGTGAATGGGGTGAGTCATCATCGTGTCGTTGACCAGCACCAGGCGAATCCGCTCGCCGTACTTCAACAGCAGCGGCTCGGCGTCGGAGAACTTGATGCCGTTGAACGACCAGGCGAATTTCTCCATGTGGCCGGTGAGGTGCAACTCGAGGGTGCGGCTCGGGTCGCGGCCGTCCGGGTCTTCGAACGTGCTGCGCAGGTCGGCGTAGCTCAGTACCCGGCGCCCGTTGTCGCGCAGGCCAAGGCCAGGGTCGTCGAGTTTCGCGGCGGTGGTCATGACTTGCATGTCCACCAGCGGGTTGTCCTTTTCGCTGTCGGGGTGCGCCTGCATCGGACCCATGTTCATGCTCGAGTGATCCATGCCGCTCATGTCCATCGAACCATGATCCATGCCGCCCATGCCCATGTCGTCCATGGTCACCAGCGGTCGCGGATCCAGCGCCGGCACCGGGGCCGACAAACCGGCGTGGGCGGCGAGGGTGCCTCGGGCATAACCGGTGCGGTCCATGGCCTGGGCGAACAGGGTGTAGGCGTCGGCGGCGGGTTCGACGATCACGTCATAGGTTTCCGCCACGGCGACGCGCAACTCGTCGACGCTGACCGGTTTGACGTGCAAGCCATCGGCGGCGACCACGGTCATTTTCAATCCGGGGATGCGCACGTCGAAGTAGGTCATGGCCGAGCCGTTGATCAGCCGCAGCCGCAGTTTTTCGCCGGGGCGGAACAGGCCGGTCCAGTTGTCATCCGGGGCGTGGCCGTTCATCAGGAAGGTGTACGTGGCGCCGCTGACGTCGGCGATGTCGGTGGGATTCATCTTCATCTGCGCCCACATCGTGCGGTCGGCGACGGTGGTACCCCAGCCTTTTTCATCGACGTCGTGGATGAAATCGCCGACGGTGCGCTTGTGGAAGTTGTAGTAGTCGGACTGCTTTTTCAGGGTCTTCATCAGGCTGGCCGGGTCTTCGTCGGACCAGTCGCTGAGCATCACCACGTAGTCGCGGTCGTACTGGAACGGCTCCGGTTCCCGCGCATCGATCACCAGCGGCCCGTAGACCCCGGCCTGCTCCTGCAAGCCGGAATGGCTGTGATACCAGTAGGTGCCGTGCTGGCGGACCTTGAACTGGTAGACGTACACGCCGCCCGGCTCAATGTCCTTGAAACTCAGGCCCGGCACGCCGTCCATGTTGGCCGGCAGCAGAATGCCGTGCCAGTGGATCGACGTGCTGTCCTTGAGCCGGTTGCGCACGCGCAGCGTCACGGTGTCGCCTTCGCGCCAGCGCAGCAGCGGGCCGGGCAGGCTGCCATTGATGGTCATCGCGGTGCGGGGCTGGCCGGTGAAGTTGACCGGGGTTTCGCCGATGAACAGCTCGAAGTCCGTGCCGCTTAACTCATTGACCTGACCGGGGCTGTTCAAGGCCCAGACCGGCGTGCGCCACAGACCGAGGCCGCCGAGCAGACCGCCGGCGGCGAGGCCTTTGACGAAGGTGCGTCTTGAGGTGGTGGAAGGCATGCGCTGGAAGTCCCCGTTTGACCAATGACGGGGAGGCTAACCAGCGGCAGCTTTCAGCAGGCTGAGGGGCGGATTACAGTTGTGTCAGGTTCAACCTACAGACCGAGACCTTCCTGGACCACCAGCAGCAGGTTGTTTTCCGTCAACGCAATCGCATCCAGCTGTTGCCCGGTTTCGAGCGTCTGCAACCACCAATGGCTTTCACCGTGCTCATCGACCGTGCGCAGCAGCGATGCTTCGCGCCCCGGCAGGACGATTTGCACGCGCCCTGCGCCGTCTTCGGTGAAGCGGGCGATGGGATCGAACGTCAGGCTGTGGTGGTTGGCTTCGATGATCAACTGGTCGATGGCGTAGTCGTGGGCCTCGCCATCCGGCGAACTTTCGCAAACATGGGTAGGATTGCGCCGAATCTTCAGGCCGACTTCGGTGACCGGTTGCAACCAGCCTTCGATGCGGTGATACAAGGCGTAGACCTGAGCCGGCCAGCAATCGATTTCCAGTTCGGCGCAGGTGATTTCGTCAGCATGGGTGTGCCGGGTTTGTTTGAGTTTCGCGGCGAGTTCGTCTGCTTTACTCATGTCGGTTCCCTGTGGTGATTTCAACATCATCGTAGTCCTTTCAAAGTAATGCAGGTTTTGCCCTGCGTCATGCGCTTGCAACACGGGCATGACTCAATCAGCGTCTGGCCAAGTGACGGTCAGACCACAGAAACCACGGACGCACGCGTCCCAAGGAACGGGAACATGAAAAAGCTTTTTACAATTATGGCGCTGATTGCGCTGACGGTCGGTAGCATCGGCCTGAGTTCGGCGCGCCAGTCGTCCGCCAGCAAGGCGGAATCAGTGGCGGGGGTGTTCGATTACTACCTGCTGACGTTGTCCTGGTCGCCAACCTTTTGCCTGACCCACAAGGACGACCCGCAATGCACCGGCAAGGGTTACGGTTTTGTCCTGCATGGCCTGTGGCCGCAATACGCCAAGGGCGGCTGGCCGCAATCCTGCCCACCGCTGACCAACCTGTCGGCCGCCGAAACAGCTAAAGGCCTGACGCTGTTCCCGACCAAAAAACTGCTCGATCACGAATGGAGCAAACACGGCACCTGCAGCGGCCTCGGCGCGATGGGCTATCTGGACGAAGCGGACAAGGCCGTGGCCGCGGTAAAAATCCCGCAAGAACTGCAACCGTTCAGTAGCTCTTATTACTTCGAAGCGCAGGAAATTGCCGACCTGTTCCGCAAGAGCAATCCGGGCATCCCGTCAGACGGCATCGCCGTCATCTGCAACGGCCCGGAACTCTCGGAAGTGCGCGTGTGCATGGGCAAGGACCTGCAATTCGGCGCCTGCGGCAAGGGTGTGAAAACCCAGTGCCGGGCGGGGGATATTCGAGTACCGCCGTCGCGTTGACCGACCATAAAAACTGGCGCCTGAAAAGGGCGCCTGTTTTTTTGCAATCAACCTCAAGCAAATCCCCCCGCATCCACCCCCAGTTCCC
>NZ_NEIT01000010.1:0-210155 GCF_002112855.1 Pseudomonas sp. B40(2017) | reverse complement strand
ATCGCCGATGGTAGTGTGGGGTTTCCCCATGTGAGAGTAGGTCATCGTCAAGATTAAATTCCGAAACCCCAATTGCGAAAGCAGTTGGGGTTTTGTTTTGCCCGCAGGAAAAGGCTCGGCCATTTCTCGATTGAGATACTTGAGGAAGCGACGCTGCAGGCGTTTATCCAGGAGGCGTTTGCCTGATCACTTTCCTCTTGTGATACGCCATGGCTACCCCGTATAAGAGCGACTTTCACTTCCGATATAAGAAAAAGGATGCACGCATGAGCAATGCCTGGAACGAGGGATATTTCACGGACGAAGGCTACACCTATAGTTATAGCCGGGAAATCAATCCGGTTTTCCAGCGCTATTGTCTGCTGTTGCGCGGTTTCGCCACGCTGGAGAGTAGCGACGGCTACCACTGTGAGCTGGGTTTTGGTCAGGGTGTTTCGATCAACATCCATGCGGCGGGTAATCCGGGCTCTTATGTCGGCACCGACTTTCACCCAGGTCAGGCGTCCCATGCCATTGCTCTGGCCAGCGACTGGGGCAGCGATGCGCGACTGTATGACGACAGCTTCGAGCAGTTGCTGGCCCGTCATGATTTGCCTCAGTTCGACAGTATCAGCCTGCATGGCATCTGGACTTGGGTCAGCCGCGATAACCACAAGTTGATCGTCGAATTCGCCCGTCGTCATCTCAAGCCTGGTGGCCTGCTGTACGTCAGCTACAACTGCTTCCCAGGCTGGTCGCCTCAGGCACCCTTGCGCCAACTGTTCAGCCTGCACGACCGTTTCGCCAGTCAGGCCTCTGCACGTCCTGATCAACGTATTGACGCTGCGCTGCAGTTTTCCGAAGCGCTGCTGGCTGCAAATCCTAAATATGCCAACTCGGCGCCAGGGTTGGACGCCAAGCTCCAGAGCATCAAAGGCCAGGATCGCCAGTACGTCGCCCATGAGTACTTCAACCGCGATTGGAACTGCATGTATTTCACCGACGTGGTGGATGCCCTGGCGCCCGCCAAACTCGACTACGCCACGACAGCCGTGCCGCTGGACTCCGTCGATCCGCTCAACCTGACCGCCGAAGGCATGGACTTTCTGGAAGGCATTGAGCATCCGGTCATGCGTGAGCAGGCGCGCGACTATTTTGTGAACCAGAGTTTCCGCCGGGACCTTTATGTGCGCGGCGCCAACAGACTATCTGCTACCGAGCACCGCGAGCGTATGCTCAGCACGCGCTTCGTCCTGTTGCAGGCAGCCGACAGCGTGCCGGCCAACGTCATCGGTCCGGCAGGCGCAGCGACGCTGCAGGCAGAGATTTATGGCCCGGTACTCGCAGCACTGGCGGATGACGCCTATGTGCCGAAGACCTTGCGGCATTTGCTGGATCTTTTGCCCTCGCTGGCTTATGGCGATGTGGAACAGGCTCTCAACGTGTTGATCGGCATGGGGGCCGTGGCGCCGTGTCAGAGCGAAGCAGCCGAAAAACTGGTGCAGGCCCGCTGCAATACCCTCAACCTGCAGCTGTGCAAGCGTTCGTTGTATGGCCACAAGATTCAGACCCTGGCGAGTCCGGTGACCGGAGGTGGGGTGACGGTCAGCCGCTTCCAGCAGTTGTTCCTGATATCGATCAAGCAAGGCAAAAAACACCCGGCTGAATGGGCACAACTGGCATGGGGCATCATCGGCGGCCAGGGCGAAGGTCTCCTCAAGGACGGCAAGGCCCTGACCACCGCGGAAGAAAACCTTGCCGAATTGACCGCGCAGGCTCAAGCGTTTGCCGAGAGTACGCTGGTGATTCTCAAGGCTTTGAAAATCGTCTAGTCGAGACGAGGGACGGCAAGACACCCTCGCGTTGCCTGCCGTCGTCCGGGGCATTTCGGATTCTTGCGCAAAACCAGAGCGACAGCACCGCGGCTGACGTGCTGACAAGGACGCGCGGTCGATGTAATGCCCCGATCAAATAATAGCGGTGACGGAAACCGGACTTTCCATAGGTACTGAAGTGAAGCGTGATACTCACCTTGTAATGCTCTTGCTGTTGGTAATCGGCTGTTCCCTGGCATCGCTGACCATCTGGAAGATACTGGGCTCTCGGGATCAAGCACTGGATGAAGTCAATGTCCACGGGTTGAACCTGACGCAGGCACTTGCGACGTATTCCGAAGGCATTGTCCGGCAGAGCTCGCTGCTTCTGCTCGGACTCGTCGAACGTCTGGAAACCGAAGGCAGTGGCCCAGCGCAAATCGAACGACTCAAGACTTTGATCAACCGGCAGCGACCGCTGATGCCGCAGCTCAGTGGCATCACTATCTACGACAACAAAGGCCACTGGTTGATGTCATCCAACCGGCCGATTCCTGTCGGTGCCAACAGCAGTGATCGTGCCTACTTCATTCATCACCGTGACGATCCATCTCGCGAACCCTTCATCGGCCCGCCCATCCGCAGTCGTTCGAATCAGGAGTGGGTGATTACCATCAGCAGGCGTTTCAATGACGATCGCGGAGAGTTTGCCGGTGTGGTGTCGGTCACCCTGGGGGTGGAAAACTTTCTGCGTCTGTTCGGCCAGCTCGATATAGGGCAGGAGGGCGCCATTGGCTTGTCCTACACCGATGGCACACTGCTGGTCCGTTACCCTTTCCGTGAACAGGACATGGGGCGCAACTTCTCCAATTCGCCGATCTATGCGAAGTACCTGGTGGACAAATCGGTTGGCACTGCATCCTTCACGTCCAGTCTCGACGGCGTGGAACGGCTCTATGCCTTTCGCAAGAGTGAAACGCTGCCGCTGATCACTACGGTTGCGCTCGGTAAACGCGAAGCCCTGGCGGCGTGGCGATTTGAAGCGCTGTTGTCGATCGGTGTGGTTACCACATTGCTGGGTCTCACCGGTGTTATCGGCTGGTTTTTGATTCTGGATATTCGTCGCCGGACGCAGGTGGAAGGTGAGTTGCGCGATACTCAACAACAGCTGCTCGGCACGAACCGGCAACTTGAGCTGTTGGCAATGAAGGATGCGCTGACAGGCCTGGCCAATCGGCGATGTTTCGATCAGACCCTGGCGATGGAAGCGCGCCGGGCGAAGCGTGACGCAACTTCGTTGGCGTTGCTGATGATTGATCTCGACTATTTCAAACTGTTCAACGACGCCGAAGGGCACATTGCCGGCGATGCCTGTCTGCAGCAGGTGGCCAAGGTGCTTGAGACCTGCGTGCGCAGACCATCGGACCTGGTGGCGCGTTACGGGGGGGAAGAAATGGCGGTGATCATGCCCGATACCGACAGTGACGGCGCAGCGGTCGTGGCGCAAATGATCCTGAAACGCTTGGCGCAAGAGCCTATCGCTCACCGGACCAGTCCATTCGGCCGAGTGAGTGTGAGTATCGGCATCGCGGCCGCCACCGGATTGCAACTGGACACGATACAAGGCCTGATCGCTGCGGCAGATCAGGCGCTGTATCAAGCCAAAGGGGCGGGCCGCAATCAGCTCGCCAAAAGTGTCGCCAGCGAAAGCTACTCTCCGTACACCGGGTAATCCACATAGCCTTCGGCATGGCCGCCATACACCGTGGCCGGGTTCAGCGAATTCAGCGGCCAGTCATTGGCGATACGCGCGGGCAGGTCCGGGTTGGCCATGAACGGGCGACCGAAAGCCACGAGGTCCGCCAGTCCGGATTCAAGCAACCGCGCACCGCTTTCGGCGTTGTAGCGGCCCGCGTAGATGATCGCGCCGCTGAAGGTGTCGCGTACTGCTCGACGGAAGGTTTCCGGCATCACTGGCGCGTCGTCCCAGTCGGCTTCGGCGATGGACAGGTAGGCGATGCCGACGTCTTGCAGCACCTTGATCGCTTCGATGTAGGTGGTGTGAGGGTCTTCCTCGACCATACCCAGATAAGTCCGCGCTTCATCGGTGGTGGTGAACAGCGGCGCGAAGCGCACGCCGACCTTTTCCTTGCCGATGCATTCGGCGACGCCACCCACCACTTCGCGCAGAAAGCGCAGACGGTTATGCAGCGAACCGCCGTATTGATCGGTGCGCAGGTTGCTGTGGGCGGAGATGAACTGGTTCACCAGATAACCATTGGCGCAGTGCAACTCGATACCGTCGAAACCGGCGTCCATGGCATTGCGCGCCGCCTGGATGTACAGCTGAACCAGTTCCTGGACTTCCTCGGTGGTCAGTGCGCGCGGTGAGGATGGCGGCACCAGAGACCCCATGCCCGGCCCGGTCTCGATGAAAACGCTGACCCGATCGGTGGCGACAGCGGAGGGCGCCACTGGCGCGGCACCATCGGGTTGCAAAGCGCTGTGCGATACGCGTCCCACGTGCCAGAGCTGGGCGAAGATCACCCCCTCTTTGGCGTGAACGGCCTCGGTGACCTTGCGCCAACCGGCAATTTGCTCAGGTGTATGAATGCCCGGGGTCCAGGCGTATCCCTGGCCACGGGGTTCGATCTGGGTGCCTTCAGTCACCAGCAAACCGGCACCGGCACGTTGCTGGTAATACTCGGCCATCAATTCATTGGCGACATTGCCCGGTTGGGTGCTGCGCTGGCGGGTGAGGGGCGGCAGGACTATGCGGTTTTTCAGGATGTGGCGGCCCAGGGTGACGGGGGTGAAGAAGCGGCTGTTGTTCATGGATGCATCCTGTCCACGGGTTTATTAGACCAGTCGACTATTTGGTGGGCGAAAAAAAGAACACCGTGCAACACGCACACGGTGTTCGGATCAAGTTGAAGGAGCGGAGTGACGCCTCAGCCGAGCAGTTTCAACAGTTGTTCGGCGACAGCCGCCGAGCTGGCAGGATTCTGGCCGGTGACCAGTTTTCCATCCGTCACGACATGAACTTGCCAATCCGCAACTTTGGAATAGCGACCGCCAAGACGCTGGAACTCGTCTTCGATCAGGAACGGCACTACGTCCGTCAAACCGACGGCTGCTTCTTCGGAATTGGTGAAACCGGTCACTTCGCGGTGCTGGATCAGCGGTTTACCGTCTGCGTCGACGACATGACGCAGCACCCCCGGCGCATGGCAGACGAAGCCATGGGGCTTGTTGCTGCGCGCGAAGGCTTCGATCAGGGCAATCGAATGCTTGTCTTCGGCCAGGTCCCAGAGCGGGCCATGGCCACCTGGATAAAACACCGCATCGAAATCTTCGGCGCGGACATCGGCCAAGCGGCCGGTGTTCGCCAGTGCCTGCTGGGCCGCAGGATCCTGGCGGAAACGATCGGTTTCAGCCGTCTGAGCATCGGGCTCGTCGCTCTTCGGATCCAGCGGTGGCTGACCGCCGGCGGGCGAAACCAGGGTGACGTCGGCGCCGGCGTCCTTGAAGGCGTAGTAGGGGGCGGCGAACTCTTCGAGCCAGAAGCCGGTTTTCTTGCCGGTGTTGCCGAGTTGATCGTGGGAAGTCAAAACCATCAAGATTTTCATAGAGCACCCTGGGTTGGTCTGGCAGCGTTCATGAGCAAGGGATTCGCACAGGATCGACACCGGGAAAAGTTTGTAGGGGCGCAGCATAGTTTCCAATTAGACCAGTCGTCTAGTAATTTTTCTTCGAAGGTTTTTCATGGACAGGTGTGGCAAACTCGCGTTCCTTTGAGATAAACGACTGGTCTATTGCCTGGTAATTCGTGCCCCATGAAACCGACCTACGACGACACCCGCCAACATTTGCTCGACACCGGCCACCGGATGATGGCCGAGAAAGGCTTCACCAGTGTCGGCCTGAACGAGATCCTGCAGACCGCCGGCGTGCCCAAGGGGTCGTTCTATCACTACTTCAAATCCAAGGAACTGTACGGCCAGGCCTTGCTCGAGGATTACTTCGTCGACTATCTGGCCGACATGGAGCGACGCCTGACGCTGCCCGGCCTGAGCGCCCACGAACGGCTGATGGATTATTGGCAAGGCTGGCAGGATCGCTGCACCCTGGAAGGCCATGGCGACGAATGCCTGGTGGTGAAACTCAGCGCCGAGGTGGCCGACCTTTCCGAAACCATGCGCCTGACCTTGCGTGATGGCGCCGAGCGAGTGGTGGCGCGCATCACCGAGTGCATCGAACAGGGCCAGGTCGAAGAAAGCTTGCCTGAGGGCGATGCTCGGCAACTGGCTGAAACCCTGTATCAGCTGTGGCTGGGGGCCAGTCTGCTGAACAAACTGCAACGCACGGGGCAATCGTTGAGTACGTCTATGGCGACCACGAAGCGCCTTCTGAGCGTGTGAGAAAGCAGTAGACGCAAGCGGTCGAGAGTCAGTCGCACAAACGAATGGGAATTCCTATCAATTGCGCGGCGGGTGGTATACCATCCGCCGCGTTTTGCTGGCAGTTATCCCCTTCGTTCTGGCCTATCTGTAAGGTTCTCCCTCCATGCGTCGAACTCTGCTGTCCATCTGTGTGTTGCAAACGTTGTCTCCCTTTGCGTGGGCCGAGCCATCCGATTCAACGGCGTCAGTGCTGGAGCTGGAGGCAACCGATGTGGTCGGTACCGCGGATTACGAAAGGGCAGGCGGTCCGGTACATGGATATCGCGCGACCCGTTCGGCCAGTGCCACGCGGACCGACACCTCGATCCATGAAACCCCGCAGTCGATCAGTGTCGTCACCAAAGACGCGGTCGAAGACATCGGTGCTACCCGGCTGCAGGACGCACTGGATTACGCGGGCGGCGTAGGGCGAGCCAACAATTTCGGCGGCCAGGGACTGACCACGTTCACCGTGCGCGGATTTACCACCGGCGAGTTCTACCGCAATGGTTTCCCGATCAACCGCGGTTATCCGAACATGCCGGATGCCAACACCATCGAGCGTCTTGAGGTCCTGCGCGGGCCGGCGACCATGCTCTACGGCCGTGGTGATCCGGGCGGGACTTTCAATGTCGTTTCCAAACAACCGTTGCCCGAGCGCACGGTCACACTCGGCAGCCAGTTGAATGACCAAGGCATGCGCCGCGGTACCCTGGATGCTTCCGGCCCGCTTGATGAAGAGGGGCTTCTGGCCTATCGCCTGAACGTGGTGGGCGAGGGCGGCGATACCTTCCGCGATCACGTCGAAACCGAACGCTACGGCGTGACCCCGGTGCTGACCTGGCAAGCCAGCGATGACACCCGAGTGATCTTCGAGGGCGACTTCATGCGCAACAACCATCCGCTGGACCGGGGCGCGACGCGTTATCCCCGGCAGATCGGCACCGCCTCCCGCGACACCTTCTTCGGTGAACCGGACGCCGGCAAGTTGCACAACGACAACAACATGGCGCAATTGCGCTTCGAGCATGTGCTCAATGAGGACTGGACGCTCGGCGGTGGCTTCCAGTGGCTCGACGGTACCTTGCAGGGCAATGCCATTGAAGCCAACGGCATTGCCGCCGACGGCCGGACCCTGGGACGAAATTTCAACTACCGCAAGCTGGAGTGGACGGACAAGGACACCCAACTCAACCTGACCGGTCACTTCTCCACCGGCGGCCTGCAGCACACATTGCTCACCGGTATCGAATACGAAGATTACGACTACCAGTCGATCATCCAGCGCTCCAGCGGCGCGGTCAGTGCCTATCCGATCGATATCTTCAATCCGGTGTATGGGCAGCCCCGTCCGGCACTGACGCGCACCCCGACCCACGACAAGGAAAATCTCAAGACCTACGCCGCGTTCGTACAGGATCAGGTGGCCCTGACCGATCGGCTGAAAGTCCTGGCCGGCGCACGTTTCGAGCGCTTTGAGCACGACTATGAAACCTACGTGCCCGGCGGCAAAAACTGGCAGGCCAGCGACAATGCCGTCACGCCCCGCGTCGGTGTGACCTACGACCTGACCGACACCCTCGCGGTCTACGCGGACACCGCGCGTTCATTCAAGCCCAATACCGGCGCGAGCCGACAGGGCGGGGGCTTTGAACCGGAGAAAGGCAAGTCCTGGGAGATGGGCGTCAAATGGGAAGCGCTGGATCATCAGTTGAGCGTCGACGCGGCGATCTATCAGATTGAAAAGCGCAATGTCCTGACCACTGACCCGGTGGACTCTACTTTCAGCGTGGCTGCCGGGGAAGTGCGCAGCCGAGGATTTGACCTCAATGTTGCCGGCAACCTGACCCCCGAGTGGCGTGTCATCGGGGGGTACGCCTACGTCGATGCCGAGGTGACCAAGGACAACGTGATCCGCTCCGGCACGCGACTGATGAACATCCCGAAAAACAGCTTCAGCCTGCTCAATGTCTATGAGTTCCAGGACGGTGCCCTCAGTGGTCTGGGTCTGGGAACAGGCCTCAAATATGTCGATGAGCGCGCGGGGCAAACGGCGAACACCGCGTTCTCGATGGGGAACTATACCGTTGTCGACCTGCTCAGCTACTACAAGGTCAATGACAAGGTGCGCCTCAACCTCGACCTGAAGAACCTGTTTGACCGTGACTACGACGAGGGCGCATTCGGCAACGTCTACGCCTATCCGGGGGCACCGAGAACGGTGCAGGTCGGCATTTCTTACACGTTGTAGTCGGGGGCTGGAATCTGTCATCGGGGGCTGCGGCCCCCGATGACTGTAAGGCTCAGCCGGTCACACACCCTTGCGGAGTCTTTCCGGCAAAACTGTCCACCAGGCTCGCCACGACCATCTCGCCCATGCGGGTGCGGGTCTGCAGGGTCGCGCTGGCGCGGTGCGGTTGCAGCACCACCTGTTCCTGGGCAAACAAGGCTTCAGGCACGTTGGGCTCATCGACGAAAACATCCAGCGCCGCACCTGCGATCTCGCCGGCCTTCAGGGCCGCCACCAGATCGGTTTCGTTGACCAGTTTGCCGCGCGCCACGTTGATCAGGTAGCCGCCCTTGCCCAGAGCCTGCAGCACGGAGGCATCGATGATGGCCTCGGCCTTGTCGGCGGCCGCCGCGAGAATCAGCGCATCACTGTCGCGGGCCAATTGCTTGAGGTCGGCGATGAAGGTGTGGCTGACATCGCTCATCGGTTGCAGATCGGTGTAGCTGATCGGACAGCCAAACGCGGCCGCCCGGGTGGCGACCGCTCGGCCGACCCGGCCCATGCCCACGATGCCGATCCGCATGCCGGACACCTGCCGCGCCAAAGGCAGCGGTGCCAATGGGGTCGGGCTTTGCGGCCACTGGCCCGAGCGAACGTAACGGTCACTGGTACACAGCCCACGGCACACGGCGATCAGCAAACCGATGGCCAGGTCGGCCACGTCTTCGGTCAGTGCGCCGATGGTCGCGGTCACGCGGATTCCGCGATCCCGGGCGTAGGCCAGGTCTACTGCATCGGTGCCGACACCGTTGACCGCCACCACTTCCAGTTTGGGCAGTTGCGCCATCAGCGCCTGGCTGATGCCCGTGTGGCCACCCGTGATCACGCCGCGAATGTTGGCGCCGTGTTCCTGCAAATATGCCGCTTTGTCGGCCTGCTCGAAATAACGCCTGATCGTGAACAGTTCGCCGAGACGGGCATTGATTTCCGGAATCAGGATCGGGCTCAACTGCAAGACTTCTGGCTTCATGTAAACCTCACTTACGCAATAAAAAAGCCGGCTCAACCGCGGCCGGCAAACGGCATGGCGGTGGCCATGACGGTCATGTTCAGGACGTTGGCCGACAGGGGCAGACCGGCGATGTAGCGCACGGCGTCGGCGACATGTTTGACGTCGACCATCGGCTCCACGGCGATGCTGCCGTTGGCCTGGCGCACGCCTTTGGTCATGCGCACCGACATTTCGGTCAAGGCATTGCCGATGTCGATCTGGCTGCAGGCGATATTGAATTCCCGACCATCCAGCGCCAGTGACTTGGTCAGCCCCAGCACCGCGTGTTTGCTGGCGGTGTACGCGCTGCTGAAAGGACGCGGGGTGTGGGCCGAAATCGAACCGTTATTGATGATGCGGCCACCCTGTGGCTGTTGCCGGCGCATGAGCCCGAACGCGCCACGGGCACAGAGGAAAACCCCGTTGAGGTTGGTGTCGATCACGTTTCGCCACTGCTCGAACGTCAGTTCGTCCAGCGGTACGGCAGGGGCATTGACCCCGGCGTTGTTGAAGACCACGTCCAGGCGTCCGTAGACCTCGGCAATGGTTGCAAACAGCTGGTCGACACTGGCGGGGTCGCGTACATCGGTAGGCACCGCCATCGCTTCGCGGCCTTCGCCGGCCGCCAGATCGACCAACGCCTGCAAGGGTTCGGGCCGGCGCCCGGCCAGCACCAGGGTGTATCCGTCGGCCAGCAGGCCCAGTGCAACCGAACGGCCGATCCCGCTGCCGGCGCCGGTCACCAGGGCAACTTTCAAGGATTGAGTGTCAGACATCTTGTTGTTCTCCTTTTTTCCAATCACTTAAGGACAGACTCAAGGCCGTGGGCCGACGCGCATTTCGAGTTGGCCAATGCCGTCGATCCCGGCGCTGATGACGTCGCCGGGTTGCAAGACATCGACGCCGGCGGGGCTGCCGGTCATGATCAGGTCGCCGGCCTTGAGTGTTACGGATTGCGAGATACGGCTGATGACTTCACTCACCGACCAGATCTGGCTGTCGAGACGATCGCGCTGGCGTTCTTCACCGTTCACGCTCAACCATAATTCCCCTTCGAGCCGCCCGGTCCGGGTGACCGGCACAATGGCGGTCATCGGTGCGGCGCCGTCAAACACCTTGGCACCTTCCCATGGCAAGCCGTCGCGCTTGGCCAGTCGCTGTACGTCACGACGTGTCAGATCCAGTCCGGCGGCGTAGCCCCAGACATAGGCCAGCGCCTGGCTCTCGGGGATCTGCGCGCCGCCTTCGCCGATGGCCACGACCAGTTCGATTTCATGGGCGAACTCTTCGGTCAGTGACGGGAAGATCACTTCACCGGCAGCGTCCACCACGCTGCTTGCCGGTTTCATGAAGAACACCGGTGGCTGGCGCGGCTGGCCCAGGGTGTCCGGCCATGGGTAGTTGCGGCCGACGCAGAACACGCGTCCGACGGGAAAGCGTTGCTCGCTGCCGACAATCGGCAAGGTCACTGGCAGATCCGGGGTAAAGACGTATTCGGTCATGTTCATCCTGCTGGAAGTCCTGTGTGAGAGTGCAGCGTACGGCGGCAATCGCTGGCGAAGTTGGACGAAAGCCGCCTCCAATTGGAGAAAACAGTTGTTCTGGCGTCAGCGCGTTTTCAACTCGATGCGGTACAGGCGACCGAGCAGCAATGAGTAGGAGAGAGTGCCGATCAGCGCCACGGCGCCGATGAACCAGAACGCCCAGGCGAACGAGCCGGTGGCGTGGACGATGGCGCCGATCACGATCGGGGTCACAATGCCGCCGATGTTCGCGGCCAGGCTGGTGATCCCGCCGGTCAGCCCGATCAGTTCCTTGGGCGCCACCTCCGACACCGCCGCCCACGAAGACGACGCGATGCCCTGCGCGAAGAAGGCAATGGTCAGCACGGCGATGCAGATGACGTTCGAGTCAGTGAAGTTCACCAGCACGATCGACATGCCCAGCATCGATCCGACCACCAGCGGCAATTTCCGGGCGAAAGACATTGAATAACCACGACGGATCAACAAGTCGGAGACGATGCCGGCGAGCAGGATGCCGACCGTTGCGCCCACGAAGGGCATCACAGCAAAGATCCCGGCCTTGATTGTGGTCAGATGGCGTTCTTCAATCAGATAGGTCGGGAACCAGGTGAGGAAGAAGTACAGCGCCGATGTACTGGCGAACTTGCCGATGCAAATGGCCCAGACCTGGCGATAGCTGAACAGCTCGGCGATCTGCCGCCAGTTGAAACGAGTGCGTTCCTGGCTGCTCTTGACCAGGCCGCCGCCGGCCTCGATGTATTTCAACTCTTCCTTGCTGACTTTCTTGCAGTTCAGCGGATCGCGATACAGATACAGCCACAGCACACCGAAGACGATGCCGAGCGCGCCGGTGCTGTAGAAGACATGGCGCCAGTCAAAGGTTGTGGCCAGCCACAGCAGGGCGCCGGTAAACAGTGCCGTGCCCAGGTACTGCCCGCAGACGTAAATACTGCTGGCAAGGCCCCGTTCCCGCGCCGGAAACCATACGGTTACCGCACGGCTGTTGGCCGGAAATGCCGGCGCTTCCATCGCCCCGACGGCCAGACGCAAGCCGAACAGCGAAGCGAATCCCGTGGCGAAGCCTTGAAACACCGTGACGGTCGACCAACTGATCAGGGAAACCCCGTAGGTGAAGCGTGAGCCGAAGCGGTCGGCGATAAATCCGGCCGGCACCAGAGCGAGTGCGTAGGTCCAGGCAAAGGCAGAGAAGATCAGCCCCATTTCAATCTTGTCCAGGCCCAGGTCCTTGGCCATGAACGGGGCGGCGATCGAGATGTTCACCCGGTCGATGTAATTGATGATCGTCGCAATCAGCAGCAGCGAGAGCATGAACCAGCGTCGCCGCGTCGGCAGTCGCCGGGATGACACGGCGTCCCTGTCGGCGGCAATCAAAGGGGGCGCGGTGGTTTGAGAGGTGTGCGAATTCGACATGAGTGGACCTCGTTATTGTTAGAAGTGTCGAGTTGTTTGCGGACAGCCGACGCCGTTGCCCGCAGTCCGGGGGCAAGGCAATCGCAGTTGAAACGAATGGCACAAACGGCCAGGGTCAGACGTTCAGGGACGTCTTCCGGCTGGCATCGTCGGTAAAGGCTGGGGAGGGGCGGCGGGGAGCAATAGCGGATTCATGACGTGCGCACCTTCTGTTGTTTTTGAAAGAGGTTGGGCGTGAGAAATACAGTGGTCGTACAACCTCTCGAAATCAATCAGGGTGTTAGATCATTTTTTCCGGAGAAGGGCGCATCGGATAAACCTGTCCAAAAAAATCCACACAGTGAATTTTCCGGATGCTCTCTGGTTTGTTTTCTATCTGACTGTTTTTAAACGGAAAAAACACTGACTTTGCGGTCGCGTTTTTTGGA
Organism: Pseudomonas sp. B40(2017); assembly: GCF_002112855.1. Classification (NCBI taxonomy): domain Bacteria; kingdom Pseudomonadati; phylum Pseudomonadota; class Gammaproteobacteria; order Pseudomonadales; family Pseudomonadaceae; genus Pseudomonas; species Pseudomonas sp. B40(2017). The sequence goes on along the minus strand of NZ_NEIT01000010.1, from coordinate 197,254 downwards.
CAGTGATCATTGGCAGCAGCGGTGTAGAAAAAACACTGAGTTCGGTGTCATCGTATGACTGCTTGAAGGGCCGGCGCCGAACCTTCAAGATGAACCACGCCGATTACTCGGCAACGCCAGGAAAACCTGCCCAAGTACCTGTCGAGGATGCTCAAGAAATGACGTCACAATGCCGTGTGCCCACCTACGTCATGCAGCAACGCAGCGAGATGATGGATTTCTACATTCGTGACAAAAAAGGTCGCCGCGCCGAGACAGGCCCGCACCGACACGAATACTTCCAGATCCAGATCAACCTCGGCGGCGACACGGTGCAGCACATTGGCAACGCGGTTCGTCCGTTTCCGCGTAACGCACTGGCATTCATCCTGCCGCACCGCGTGCACGTGATCCCGCATCCGGCGGACAGCAATTTCATGGTGATCAACTTTTCCCAGACCTTTCTGTTGCCGCATTTGCAGTGCGACCCGATGGATCTGGAGGAGGTATCGATTCTCCTGGCGCCCGAACTGTCGCCGTTTCGCTTTCAAGAGCATCTGGATTTCATACTGGGGGATGAGGACTTCAACGAGGTCTGTGGCTTGATCGAACAGATGCGCGGCCTGGACGAGAATCGTCAGTTCGGTACACGCGAAGTGCTCAAGGGATTGCTGCTGCAACTGGTAGGCAAGGTGTGCGTCCTGTATGCCGAACCGCTCAAGCGCCTGGCAGAAGAGAATGCCGCGCAAGCCAGTCGGCGGGATGCACTGAGCCGGATGTTCGAGTACCTGCGCAAGAACATTGCCGACCCCGATCTCAATCTGATCAAGGTGGCGGCGGCGACCTACCTGTCACCGACTTACCTCACGCACTGGCTGCGCAAGGAAATCGGCAAGACCTTCACCGAGCTGGTACTGGAGCGCAGAATGCACGCGGCACGCAATTACCTGCTCAATGGAACCCGGCCAGTGGGCGAGGTGGCGAGGCTGTGTGGTTTTGCGGATGAAGCTTACTTCTCCCGGCGTTTTCGCCAGATTCACGGCCAGCCACCTGGACAGTTCCGCCGTCGGCAACTGGACCCCGACACCCCGCAGTCACCTGTGGAGGCCTGATCGGCTAATGCGACGAGACATAATCCGAGGCCGACGTCGGGGCAGGCAACGCGTACGTTGCCTTCATCCACTCAATCTCCGTTTGCGGCGTTCGGCCGAAAAAACGTTTGAACTCGCGGCTGAACTGCGAAGCGCTTTCATAGCCGACACTGAACGCCGCCGCTGACGCAGTCATGGCGTGGCGCAACATCAGCAGACGCGCCTGATGCAGACGTGTCGACTTCAGGTATTGCATGGGCGAGGCGTCCGTCACGCTGCGAAAATGCAGGTGAAAACTGGGCACGCTCATGCTCGCTTCGCGGGCCAGTTGCTCGACGTCAAGACGCTCCTGATAGCTGCTGTGGATCTTGCGGATCGCCCGCGTCACCTTGCCGAAGTGGCCCTGTCGATTGAGTGCGGCGCGCATCGAGCCGCCTTGTTCGCCGGTCAGGATGCGGTAGTAGATTTCCCGCAACAGCGACGGCCCCAATATCTGCGCCTCACCCGCAATACTCATGGCTTCGAGAAAGCGCAGTGTCGATGCGCGCAGGCGGTCGCCCATCGGCGAGGCGAACATGCCTTTTGGTTGAGCATCGCTCGGGCCGTGAACCTCATCCACTTGCTGCATCAACTCGCTGGCCACCTGGAAATCGAGTTGCATATAAATCGCGAGCATCGGTTCGGCTTCCGAGGCATCGGTCTCCATGGTGAAGGGAATCGGAACCGACACCACCAGGTAGTGCTGGGCGTCATAGACGTAGATGTCATCGCCCAGATACCCGCGTTTCTGTCCCTGACAGAGAATCACGATGCCGGGGTCGTACAGCACCGGCGTGCGGGTCAGGGGTCGGTTCGAGCGCAGGAAGCGCACGCCCTCCAGCGCACTGAGGTTATAGCCCTCGACCGGTGCCAGCGTCTCCATGAGCTGCACCATGCGCGACGTGCCTGGGTCGGCCTGTTTCATCGGGTTCTCTCTGTGGGCCGTTCAATGATCGGTGGAGCGGGTCAGCGCTTCCCATTGATCGATCTCGCTGGCGGCGCGTTTCAACTTGTCGCGCACCAGGTTCAATGCATCGCTGCCCAGCAACAGATGCGCTGGCGGAGCAGGGCTGGCGATGATCTGCAACATCGCCAGCGCCGCTTTGCGCGGATCACCGAGTTGCTTGCCGCTTTTGTCTTCGCGGGCCTTGCGCACCGGATCGAAACTGGCGTCATAGTCGGCGATGCTGCGCGGCGTGCGCTGCATCGAACGACCGGCCCAGTCGGTTCGAAATGAACCCGGTGCGACGGCGGTCACGAAGATATTGAACGGCGCCAGTTCCTTGCTCAGGGTATCGGAGATGCCTTCGAGCGCAAACTTGCTGCCGCAGTAGTACGCGATACCCGGCATGGTGATTGTGCCGCCCATCGACGTGATATTGAGAATATGCCCCGCCCGCCGCTGACGAAAGAACGGCACAAACGCCTTGGTCACCGCGACTGCGCCGAACACATTCACGTCGAACTGGCGGCGCATGTCCTCCAGCGGCGACTCCTCGAAAATGCCTTCGTGGCCGTAGCCGGCGTTGTTGACCAGCACATCGACCGGACCGTGGGTCGCTTCGACGGTTGCCACGACGCCTTCGATGCGGTCGAAGTCCGTGACGTCCAGCAGCACGCCGTACGCGTTGCCGCTGGACAGCGCCTGAAAGGCTTGCAGGTCGGCTTCGTTGCGCACGGTGCCGATGACGCGGTGGCCGGCAGCCAGCGCTTCCTTGGCCAGCGCGTGGCCGAAGCCGCTGCTGACGCCGGTGATGAAGAGGGTTTTGGTGGTGGTCATGACGGGCTCCAGTGAATGCGGTTTCAGCTCATGGTATCCATCGAAGAAACACTCACCTATGTCGGTTTGTCTTTGATCATTGCCTATTCCTATCAAAGGGGCGAGATGACGGTCGATGAACTTTTTGCGTAGCTCCAGGCATCCAGGCTGGAACAGACCGCAACCGCTGATATCCTGCGCAACAACCGCCGATGAGCCAGGACGAAATGAAGACATCAACCCGTTGGCCCGCAGACGATAACGAGTTGGCGCAATTGCGCGCGTTCAACCGCAAGCTTGCCCGGCTGCCGCGCTTTCGTATCCGCAATCGCATCACGCCACGGGCGATTCAGTTGCTGTTGCGGCTAAGCCAATTGGGCGGCGCAAGAAAGTTGCTCAAGCACGGGCTCGAGGCCGAACGAAAAGTGGTGGGTGTCGACGGCGCATCAGTGCCGGTGCGGATTATTCGGCCAAAGACAAAGGCCAAAGGCGTGGTGCTGGATTTTCATGGTGGCGGCTGGGTCATCGGCAACGCGCAGATGAACGACCCCCTCAACGTTGCCATGGTGAAAGCCTGCGACGTGGCAGTGGTCTCGGTCGACTATCGGCTTGTGGTCTCGACTCCGATCGAGGGCACCATGCAGGACTGCCTCACGGCGGCCCGCTGGCTGCTGAGCGATGACTGCCGCGAGTTTGCGAACCTGCCCGTCATCGTCGTGGGCGAGTCGGCAGGCGGCCACCTCGCCGCCGCGACCCTGCTGCAACTCAAACAGTGGCCGGACCTGCTCGAACGGGTGAGCGGGGCGCTGCTGTATTACGGCGTCTACGACCTGACCGGAACCCCCAGCGTACGCAACGCCGGGCCCGATACCTTGCTGCTGGACGGGCCGGGGATGGTTGAAGCGCTGCAAATGCTCACTCCGGGATTGAACGAGGAAGAACGCCGGCAGGCGCCGTTGTCACCGCTGTACGGTGACTTCACCGGTTTTCCGCCAGCGTTGATGTTCGCTGCGGAACTGGATCCGCTCAGGGATGACACGCTTGAGTTGGCTGAACGTTGGGGCAGGGCGGCGGAAGTGGAGGTGCACCTGTTGCCGGAAACCGCACATGGTGTGATTCATTTTCCGCTGGGGTTGGCGGGGAGGGTGCTCGGGTATAGTCGTGCGTGGGTTGCGGGGCGGCTTGTTGAGGGGTGAGCCATCGACCCTCACTCAGCCGCCACCTTGAATTGCTCGAGAATAAGTTCAGCCAAAGTCCGTACAGGTTCGGTGAAACTTCGCCGAGGCCTGTGCACCAGTCCGATATCACGATGGAAAGTATGCTGGCCCAGATCGAGCGCCCGCACCCCTGACGGCCATTGCTGATGGGTGGCCGTCTGCGGCACTAGCGCGACCCCTACGCCATTCTCCACCAGCCTGATGATGGCCTCCAGCTCATCCAGCTCAGAGACTTCACGCAAAGTGAAATGCATCTGTCGCAGGAAACGATCGACCTGCCTGCCGCCGAATGAAGAGCGGTCATAGCGAATGAACGGCAGGCTTGAGAGCAGTTCGATCCAGTCTTCTCCCGGTACGTCCTTGGGCACGATCAGACGGTAGGGTTCAAGCGCCAGTGTGGTCCAGCGCAGATCGCTTTGAAGCGAGAAGGGCGGCCGAATGATCGCCGCCATGTCGATTTCGCCAGTATCCACCAGGTTCACCAGCTCCATGGAAAGACCGGGCACGACACGCGTTCGGCATTCCGGGCACTGCTGGTGAAACCTGGCGAGTGCGTCCGGGAGAAACGATCGCTGGACTGAGGCGATTGCGCCGACGTTGACCAGAATGCTGGTGGAAAGACCGACGGTGGTCGATCCCAGGTTGTCGTAAAGACGAAGCAGCTCCTGCGCCTGAAGCAGGACTTGCTGGCCCATCCTGTTGAGGTGGGCCGAGCGTCCTTTTCTGTCGAATATTTCAAAGCCAAGCTCGGCTTCCAGACGTTGAATCTGGGCGCTCACCGCTGCCTGGGTGAGGCCGATCCGGTTGCCGGCCGCAGCGAAAGTGCCTTCCCGGGCGACGGCAATAAGGGTCTTGAGTTCTTTGATCATTCACAAATATTAGTTGTGTTTCTGAGAAATATATATTGATTTTTTTGCTGTCAGTGTCGCCCTACGATGTGCTCATCAACCACAAAAAACGTATCGGAGTCCTGATGAGCCTTTCACCCTTTCACCTCGCCATCCCCGTTTACAACCTGGCCGCAGCCCGCACTTTTTACGGTGAAGTCTTCGGCCTGGAAGAGGGGCGTTCCAGCAACCAGTGGGTCGACTTCAACTTTTACGGGCACCAACTGGTGATTCACGAGCACCCGAAAACCGCGTCTCAGGAAAGCGTTCACAGCAACCCGGTCGACGGGCACGACGTTCCTGTTCCTCACTTCGGCATCATCCTGGGATGGGAAGAGTGGGAAGCGCTGGCAGAGCGCCTCAAGTCTTTCGGTACCGAATTTGTGATCAAACCTTACATTCGATTCAAAGGACAGGTTGGCGAGCAAGCCACCATGTTCCTGTTCGACCCTTGCGGCAATGCCCTCGAATTCAAGGCCTTCAAGGATATGAGTCAGCTCTTCGCCAAGTAAGAAACGCAATGGCACAACGGCGTTGTGCCATTTGATCTCAAGTGAGCTGGAAGCTCATGACTCTAGCAACTGCCGATTGATGCAGTCCTTTCATTCCAACAAGAAGGCTAGACATGAAACGTATTCCCCTGGTGTGGCAAATCGTTGCCGGGCTGTTGCTTGGCGTGCTCGTTGGTTGGTACTTCAATACCCATCCGCAGTATCAGTCGTGGGTCAGCACGGAGATCCTGAAACCGCTTGGCGATATCTTCATCAAGATGATGAAGATGGTGGTCGTGCCTATCGTGTTCTGTTGCATGATCCTGGGTATCACCGGAGGCGGGGATAACAAGTCGTTCGGCCGGATGGGCATCAAGTCGCTGGGCTATTTCTTTGCGATCACCGGTCTGGCCATCGTGATCGGCCTGTGTTTCGCGAACCTTTTCGAACCCGGTACGGGCACCGATATTTCGGGCATCGCACACGGTGCTGCCGCCATCACGATGGAGCCTTCGAAGGGCGCGCTCGTGATTATGCAAAACATCGTTCCGGATAACGTTCTGGTGGCGATGTCCGAGGCGAAGTTGCTTTCTGTGCTGTTCTTCGCGGTGTTGTTCGGTGTCGCGCTCAACGCATTGCCCAGGGAGAAAAGTGCACCTGTGGTTGCGCTGGTCCAAGGCATTTCAGATGCGATGTTCAGGATCGTCTCGATCGTCATGGCCTATGCCCCGATTGGGGTGTTCGGCATGATCGGTGCGACCGTCGCGACCTTCGGTTTTGCCTCATTGTTGCCCCTGCTCAAGTTGATTGGAGTGGTTTATCTGGCGCTCATCGTCTTCGCATTGGTAGTGCTCGGAGGAATCAGTTACCTGATCGGCGAGAACATCTTCAAGTTGATCAGGTATTTCCGCGACGAGTTGATTCTTGCCTTCTCCAGTGCTGCCTCCGCAGCGGTCATGCCGCAGTTGATGAGCAAGCTGGAGAACTATGGCGTGCCACGGCGAATTGTCAGTTTTGTGGTGCCAGTGGGGTACGCGTTCAACCTCGATGGCGCGTCGATCTTCCTCGGCGTGGCGACAATTTTCATCGCCCAGCTTTATGGAATCGATCTGTCGCTTTCTCAGGAAATTCTGCTGGTGGTGACCATGGTGCTGACCTCTAAAGGTGCTGCCGGGGTGCCTGGATTCGCCATCGTCATCCTGTCGGCCACGTTGGCGTCTGCCGGTCTCCCGCTGGAGGGCGTGGCACTGATCGCCGGTATCTTCAGGATTATCGACAGCGGCACCACCACCCTGAATGTGTTGGGCAATGCGATTGCGCCCCTGGTGATCGCCAAGTGGGAGAGGGTGACTCTTGAGTCTTCGCGTACCCGCCCGGACGTACAAAAGGCCTGACGATCACAAGGAGCACTGACGGCGCTGCACGAGTAAACGCCTGCTGATGTACAGGCGATTTTTTTCATCAAGTTACTAGACGACCGGTCTGATATTGAAGGTATGCAACATGATTGATAACAGTCGCAACACGGATCTTTTTTCTCCCATGCAAATGGGCGCCCTGCAATTGGCCAACCGGATTGTCATGGCGCCCGTGACTCGCAGCCGGATGGCTGAAGACGGTGTTCCGAACGAACTGCACGCGACTTACTACGCACAGCGCGCGAGTGCCGGCTTGATCATTGCCGAAGCTACAAACATTTCGGCGCAGGGGCGCGGCTACGCCATGACGCCGGGGATCTGGTCGGACGCGCAGGTGGCGGGCTGGAGAAAAGTCACGGACGCCGTCCATGCCGCAGGTGGCAGGATTGTCAGCCAGTTGTGGCACGTGGGGCGTTTTTCCAGCGTCGAGTTACAGCCCGACGGTGCCGCTCCCGTTGCGCCCTCGGCAATCAAGGCAGAAGGCAGCACCTACACCGAGAACGGCTTTGTCGAAGTGTCGACGCCCCGGGCGCTGGAGACTTCGGAGATTCCCGGCATCATTGAGCAATACAAGCGCGCCGCTGAAAATGCCAGGCGTGCCGGTTTTGATGGCGTGGAGGTTCATTCGGCGAACAGCTATCTGCTCGACCAGTTTCTGCGTGACTCGACCAATCAGCGCACTGACCGGTACGGCGGCACCATTGAGAACCGCGCCCGACTGACCCTTGAAGTCACTGAAGCGGTGATTTCGATCTGGGGCAGCGACCGCGTCGGCATTCGTCTTTCGCCGGTAACGCCCGATGCCGGAAACACGCCTCCCGACAGCAATGTCATGGCGACTTACGGATATCTGATTCAGCAGCTCAACCGACTCAATCTGGCCTATCTGCATTTCGTCGAAGGCGCCACCGCGACCTCGCGTACGGTTCCTGATGGCGTTGATCTGGATGCATTGAGCGCGCAGTTCGAAGGCCCCTTCATAGGCAATAACAACTACGACCTCGAGATGGCATTGAAGCGCCGGGCGCAGGGCCGGATTGACGCGGTGGCGTTCGGGCGCCTGTTCATTTCCAACCCCGACCTCGTGGAGCGCCTGCGTCGGGGCACCGAACTGACCATCGCGCCACGCGAGAGCTACTACGGCGGCGGCGCCAAGGGCTACACCGACTGGCCAACGGCTGACCATTGATTTGTGCGCCCTGAACCGGATCGACGCAGGGCGGATTGATTGAAAAAACATTCACAGCAAACAGGAGTTCATCATGAGTCATCCAACTTACGTGCAGGAATACAACGCAATCGTCGAAGTGCTCAGCCAGTACAACGAAGGTGGAGCAAAGGCTGACAGCGCCTTGATGAAGCCCGCGTTCAATGCGCAGGCGACCATGTTCGGGGTTGACGACGGCAAGCTCGTCGGCGGCGCGATCCAGAATCTGTATGACGTCATCGACAGCGCGTTTCGTCCATCCCCCGAAGCCGAAGCCGCCATCGTTCGCATCGACATCGTCGGCACGGCCGCGAGTGCCCGGGTCGATACCGACAACGTGTCGGGGTTCCGTTTCACCGACTTCTTCAACCTGCTGAAGGTAGACGGCAAGTGGACGATCGTCAGCAAGATCTACCACACCCACCCGAGCGCCTGAGCCTTCGTCTTCTGCCCCGGCAGTACCGGGGCAGCACCGTTTACGCCTGATCCATCGCCTCGGTCAGCCCCTGATCCTCACCCAGAAACCCGCCACTCTGATGCTGCCAAAGCCGCGCATAGGTGCCGTTTTTCGCCAGCAGTTCGGTGTGGGTGCCTTGCTCGATGATGCGCCCTTCATCCATGACAATCAGTCGATCCATCGCCGCAATCGTCGACAGTCGATGGGCGATGGCGATGACAGTCTTGCCCTGCATCATTTCATCGAGGCTTTCCTGAATGGCGACTTCGACTTCGGAATCCAGGGCGCTTGTCGCTTCGTCCAGTAGAAGGATCGGCGCGTTCTTGAGCATTACCCGGGCGATGGCGATGCGTTGGCGCTGGCCACCGGAAAGCTTGATGCCGCGCTCGCCCACCAGCGTGTCATAGCCGGTGTGGCCCTGGCGGTCGCTGAGCTGGTTGATGAAGCCGGCGGCCTGGGCGTTCGACGCAGCACGCTGGATCTGTTCGTCGGTGGCGTCCGGTCGGCCGTAGGCAATGTTGTCGCGAATGGAGCGGTGCAGCAGGGAGGTGTCCTGAGTGACCATGCCGATCGCGCTGCGCAGACTGTCCTGCGTTACTTGCGCGATGTTCTGGCCGTCGATGCGAATCTCGCCGCGATCCACGTCATAGAAGCGCAGCAGCAGGTTGATCAGTGTGGATTTGCCGGCGCCGGAGCGGCCCACCAGACCGATTTTTTCCCCCGGTCGGATGCTCAGGCTCAAGCCGTCGAGCACCTGGCGTTCGCCGTTGTAGTTGAAGCTCACGTTGTCGAATTCCACGGCGCCGCCGGAAGGCACCAATACGCCGGCGTCCGGCGCATCCTGCACCTTGGGGCCACGGGTCAGGGTGCCCATGCCGTCCTGCACCGTGCCGATGTTTTCGAACAGCGACGTCATCTGCCACATGATCCAGTGCGACATGCCGTTGATGCGCAGCGCCATGGCCGTGATCGCCGCCACGGCCCCGGTGCCGACTTCGCCCTGATGCCACAGCCACAAGGCGTAGCCGCCGGCGCCCATGATCAGCCCGACCACCAACGCCTGATTGACGATCTCGAACTGGCTGACCAGACGCATCTGGCGGAAACCGGTCTGCTTGAAATCCTCCATCGCCGCCCGTGCAAAGTGCGCTTCACGTTTGGAGTGGGAGAACAGTTTGACGGTGGTGATGTTGGTGTAGGCGTCCGAAACCCGGCCCGTCATCGACGACCGCGCATGGGCCTGCTCTTGTCCGACCTGGCCCAGGCGCGGTACGAAATACAGCATCGCCAGCCCGAACAGCGCGACCCAGGCAATGAACGGCAGCATGAGTTTGAGGGCGAAACCGCCGGCCAGGGCGATGATCGCAATGAAATAGACGCCGATACCCGGTGCGATCTCGATGACGGTGAACAGCACCTCGCGCACGGCCAGTGCGGTCTGCATCACCTTGGTCGTGACCCGGCCGGAAAACTCGTCGGAAAAGAATGAAAGGCTCTGCCGCAGCATCAACCGATGAAAATCCCAGCGCAGACGCAACGGCAAATTGATCGCCAAGACCTGATGCTGAACCATGGTGCGCAGCGCCACCAGCCCGACACTGGTCAGCAGCACGAGGCCGATGCCCCACAGCACGCGGCTCTCCTGGCCATTTGCATCACCGCCGGCCTGCCAGGTCGAGAGCAGGTCCACGACCTGACCCAGAAAGGAAAACAACCAGGCTTCGTAGATCGACACACCGGCACTGAGCAGCGCCAGCGCGAGGATATAACCGCGAGCACCGCGGGTGCAGGCCCACAGGAACCGCGCCAGACCGACCGGCGGTGGCGGCGCTTCGTCGGGCGGGAAGGGGTCGAGCCGTTGTTCAAACAGGCGAAGCATTGGGGGTCTCCGAATTCATCAGTTGCGGGGATTCTGCCACTTATCGATCACATTGAGGGGCTGCAGGTTCAGTGCATGATCTTTTGAGGGAAAACCCTCATTGTTGTAACGCTGACGCCTTACTAGCATGAACTCCGACGTTGACCCACTCGATGGAGAGCACCATGGCTACTACGCAGACTGACGACAAGCGCCCAACCCCCGATCCTGCCGAGGACAACGCGTTTTTCCCCTCGCCGTACTCCCTCAGCCAGTTCACTTCGCCCAAATCCGATCTCAGTGATGCCGAGTACCCCAACCGTTACAAGGGCGAGCGCTGGAAGGTCCTGATGATCGGCGCGGACGAGCGCTATCTGTTGACCGACAACGGCACCATGTTTTCCACGGGCAATCATCCGGTTGAAACCTTGCTGCCGATGTATCACCTGGACAAGGCCGGTTTCGGCTTCGACGTCGCGACGCTGTCGGGCAATCCGGTCAAATTCGAATTCTGGGCCATGCCCTCCGAAGACGCCGAAGTGAAGGGCTTCTACGAGCAATATCGTGATCAGTTCAAGCGTCCGCTCAAGCTGTCCCAGGTGATCGAGGAAGCGCTGGGCGAGGACTCGGATTACATCGGCGTGTTCATTCCCGGCGGGCACGGTGCGCTGATCGGCCTGCCGGAAAGCGAGGACGTGAAAAAGATCCTGCAATGGGCAATCGCCAAGGACAAATTCGTGATTACCCTGTGCCACGGCCCGGCGGCGCTGCTGGCGGCCGGCCTCGGTGAAACAAAAGACTCATGCATCTTCAACGGTTACCGGATTTGCGCCTTTCCCGATGCCCTGGACGCGACAACCCCCGACATCGGTTACATGCCCGGCCACCTGACCTGGAAGTTCGGCGAGCAGTTGCAGGCACTCGGTGTGGAAATCACTAACCAGGACACTTCCGGGGCCACTCTCCAGGATCGCAAACTGCTGACCGGTGACAGTCCGCTGGCGGGCAACGCACTGGGCAAACTGGCGGCGGCCGCGCTCCTCAAAGAGGTGACGTCGGGGTGAGCTCCGGACCTGCCGAGGCACTCTTGCGCGCCGCCCTCGACATCGAGGCGGCGCCCACGCTAGTGGCGATCCAGAAGGCCGTTCGCGGTTTCGCCGGGGCCTATGGTTACGATCGGTTCGTCCTGTTCTCCGCCACCTCGGCGTCGGAGGACGTGGTCGAGCGCATTTACTGGGTGGAAGGCGACTGGTTTGGTGAGGGTACTGGCGTCGACGCCGAGACCTACGTTCAGCGCTGCCCAGTAACTCGCCACCTGTTGGACGCCCGCGAATCGTTCTTCTGGAGCAAGGTGCAGGAGGAGAGCGGCGAACTTTATCGGCTGGTTCGCGTGCCCAGTGGCCCGGGCGTGCATGGCTTGCAGATTCCGGTCTTCGGCCCGCAGGGGCTTGAAGGCGCCATGAGCCTGGGCGGCGAACAGATCGATGCCTCGGCGCGGGTTCGTCTGGCACTGGGCATGCTCGCCTCGGTGGCGTTTTACTCCGCCCGGCGATTGCTTGAGGCGCCGCTGGACGAGGCGTCCGGCAAACTGTCGAACCGTGAGCGCGAAGTGCTGGCGTGGGTCGCCGCCGGTCGGCGGCAGGCCGACATTGCCGCCACGCTCGGCTTGTCCGGCCGTACAGTGGAAAATCACCTGCGTTCGGCCCGTCGGCATCTGGGCGTGGCAACCACCGCCCAGGCCATCAAGATTGCCATTCGCAAAGGGGAAATAAAGGGGTGAGGTTCTCACTCTGCCGGTGCCGTGCTTGAACGACCGTGCAAAACTCCTATGATGCAAAGGGCCTGCGCCGGCTGTCTGTAACCGGCGCCGCCCCCTACGTTTTTTAGAGAGATCGATCCTCGTGGAGTCTTTCCCGGACGCATTGCACGAATCCCTCACGACCCAATTCATTTTCGGTCCTTTCTGTGTCGTTCCAGGCAAACGGCTGCTGACCCGCAACGGTGTGGCGGTCGAGATCGGCGGGCGGGCGCTGGATCTGTTGATCGCCTTGCTCGAGCAACCGGGGCGGGTGCTGTCCAAGTACGACCTGATCGACAAGGTGTGGCCCGACAGCGTGGTGGCCGAAGGCAGCCTGCGCTTTCATATGACCGGCCTGCGGCGGATTCTCGGGGATGGCGAGGAACAGGCGCGTTACATCGCGACCCAGGTGGGCGTGGGTTATGCCTTCGTCGCGCCGCTGGAAAGAAAACAGGCCGCTGTGCAACCGGCGCCCATCGCGACCCGAACTGCCGAGGGCGTCTGCAGTCTGCCGCCCCGGGCGAAACTGATCGGCCGCGAGACCGACCTGCAACTGGTCATCGACCATATGCAGCAACCGAGGCTGTTCACCATCGTCGGCCCCGGCGGCGTCGGCAAGACCAGCCTGGCCATCGAAGTGGCGCACCGCATCGCCGCCCAGGGCTATGAGCGCGTCAGCTTCGTCGATTTGGCGCAAGTGGAAGACTGCGCGCTGGTGCCGTCGGCACTGGCCCGGTCGCTGGACATCCCGGTGCAGGCGGAAGACCCGATGTTTGTCCTGCTCGCGCATTTGCGTGAGCAGCGGCTGATGCTGGTGATCGACAACTGCGAACACCTGATCGACGCGGTGTCGACGCTCCTGGAGCAGATCAGCGACACCGCGCCGGAGGTCGGGGTTCTGGCCACCAGTCGCGAGCCGCTGCGGGTGCGTGGCGAATACGTGCACTGGCTCAATCCGCTGGAGTTTCCCCGTGAGCCGCAACACCTCTGCGTTGAGGAATTGCTGGCATTCCCGGCCATCAAGCTGTTTGTCGAACGTGCATCGTCCAGCAACGCCGCGCTGTTGCTGGAAGCGGACGGAGGGCAAATGATTGCGGACATTTGCCAGCGGCTGGAGGGCATGGCGCTGCCGATCGAACTGGCGGCGATGCGGGTCGCCAGCCACGGATTGAAGGCCACCCACGCGCTGCTCGGCGAGCGTTTTTCGCTGGGCTGGTCGGGGCGCAGAACTGCCGTGCCACGGCATCAGACCCTGCGCGCCATGCTCGACTGGAGTTATGACCTGCTGTCACCGCAAGAGCGTCTGGCGCTGGAGCGGTTTTCGGTCTTCGTCGGGCCGTTCTCCCAGGAAGCCGCCGCTCAGGTGGTGGCCGAATCGCAACACGAGAGCGCAGCGGCGGCTGCGATTCTCGATGATCTGGTGTGCAAGGGGCTGGTCACGGTCGATCACAGCGACTCGACGGATTCGTATCGCTTGCTGGAGATGACCCGTGCCTACGCCCGGGAGAAATTGACGGCGCGGGGAGAGGCCGAGGTCAATGCGCTGGCGTTCCGGCACGCGGCGTTTTACATGGATTTGCTCGGCCATCTGGGGACTGCGCCCGACGAAATTTTCCGTCATTCGGCGCGTCTGGCCAGCCAGTTGGGCAACGTTCGCGGTGCGCTGGAATGGAGCTTCGGGCCCCACGGCGATCCGGGACTGGCGTTGCCGCTGGCGGCCGCGAGTGCGCCGTTGTTCCTGCATTTTTCCTTGCTGGTCGAGTGCCGCACCTGGTGCTCCCGGGCGGTGGAGCTGCTGGAACTGGGGTACTACGGCACGCCCACCGAAATGGAACTGCAAGCCGCGCTCGGTCTGGTCCTGATGTTCACCCGAGGCAACAGCGAAGCCGCCGAAAAAGCCTTGCTCCGGGCGCAGGACATCGCCGTCGCGCTGAACGACTACGGATCTCAGCTGAGGTTGCTGGGCCGCTTGCAGATTTTCTACGAACGCATCGGTGATTTCCCGTCGTCGCTGGCCTGGGCGGAGCAGGCCGCGGTGGTCGGCAACATCCTCAACGAGCCCGCCGCCATCGCGATTGCCGCATCGCTGACCGGGATTTCCCATCATCTGCTCGGCAATCAGCGTCTGGCTCGCCAGGAACTGGAAAGTTCGCTGCGCAACAGTTTGCCGTCCCATCCCAGCAACACGATTTACTACGGCTTCGATCACCGCAATCGCACGGGGCTGGCGCTGGCGCGGTCACTCTGGCTGCAGGGCTATCCCGATCAGGCCCGGCGCTTGGCCGAGCAGATCGAAGCCGAAGCATTCGCGCTGCAGCATCCGGTCACTTACTGCATCGCCATGGTCTGGATCTTGTGCATCTATATCTGGACCGGTGATCTGGCGAAGGCCACCGCGAGCCTCGAGCGGTTCAGCGCCATCGCCGAAACCAACGCACTCGGCCCTTACATTGCCGCCTGCCACGGGTTGCGCGCGGCGATCGCCATCCGCGCCGAGGAACCCGGCGAAGCAGTTGCCATGCTGGAGGAAAGTCTGGCGCGGTTGCGGGGCATGCGTTACGAACTGCTCACGACCTCATTCGAAATCGCACTGGCCGAAGGCCTGATGCTGGTGGGCCAACATTCAAAGGCAATGACCCTGGTCAACGGCACTATCGATCACTGCCGCCGAAGCGGTGATGCCTTCGCATTGCCGGAGTTGCTGCGCATCAAGGCCGGTATTCTCAAGGTCATCCAGGCCGATGATGTTCAGGCCATGCTGGCGGTTCTTGAGGATTCCATTGCGCTGAGTCGCGAGCAGGGCGCGTGGGCGTGGGAGTTGCGGTCATCGATGGATCTGGCGCGGTTCTGGCTTGAACAGGGTCAACCGGATCAGGCCCGGGCGTTGCTCGGTGCCTGCCGCGAGCGGGCGTCGGAAGGCTTCGACAGTCTTGATCTGCGTCGGCTGGAAAGCTTCTGGCAGAGCCTGCCCGCTACTCCGGCGTAATCAGGGCGGCCATTTTCACCAGGTCCGCCAGCGAGCGGGCCTTCATCTTGCGCATCACCTTGCCGCGATGGGCCTTGACGGTGATTTCGCTGATGTTGAGATCGGCGGCAATCAGTTTGTTCAGCCGCCCGCTGACCACAGAAGCCATGATCTCCTGCTCGCGCGGCGTCAGGGTCTTGTAGGCCGCGAGCAGTGCGCGCAGATTCTTTTCCCCCTCAAGCGCCACGCGACTGCTCTGCAGCGCATCGGCCATGGCGCTGAGGATCACCTCGTCGTTGAACGGCTTGGTCAGAAACTCCACCGCACCGGCCTTCAGGGCCCGCACCGTGCGCGGAATATCGCCGTAGCCGGTGATGAAGATGATCGGCATGTTGTGGCGCTCATCGGCCAGCGCGGTCTGCAGATCCAGGCCGTTCAGGTCGGGCAGGTTGATGTCCAGCACCAGACAACTGGGCACCAGCGCCCGGGGCGCGTCGAGAAAATCCTGCGCGGACTCGAACAGCCGTGGCTGCCATCCGGCGAAGCGGATCATCAGCTCCAGCGACTCGCGCACGGAAATGTCGTCATCGACAACGAATACGACGGGCGTGACATCACTCATCGGTAATGCTCCACGGGAAGGGGCGATTGCTTTGTTCGCGTTCAACATGTCGATTCCTTGTTCTGTTCGGCTTCACGCTCAGTCGAGGGGCAGGGCGGCGCTCAGGGCCTTGAGCAATTGGGCTTCGCTGAACGGTTTGAACAGGCACTCCACGGCGCCACTGTTCAGCAGCTTCGCCTGTTCGCTGGCGTCGCCGTGCGCGGTGATGAAAATCACCGGAATGCGATAGTCACGGCGCAGCAGCTCGCGTTGCAGATCAGGTCCCGACATGCCGGGCATGGCCACGTCGAGAATCAGGCAATGGGTCAGATCCAGATAGGGCGATGTCAGAAACGCCTGGGCCGAGGCAAACGCCTGGACGGCGAAGCCGAACTCCTTGATCAGGTCAGGCAGTGATTCACGAACCGATTCGTCGTCATCGACCACCGATACGAGCAAATGCGTACCCATCAATCATTCTCCACGGTGCGATCGGCGAGGTCGCGGTTATCGGTTTGCGGCAAGTCCGTCGAATGCGGGATGGCAAAGGTAAACGTCGTACCCGGGCCGTCGTTGGCGCTGGCCCACAGCTTCCCATCGTGGCGCTCGATGATCGAGCGACTGATGGACAGACCGACCCCCATGCCCGAGCTTTTGGTGGTGTAGAACGCATTGAAAATGCGCTCGATGTCCTGCGGATCGACGCCGTTGCCGCTGTCTTTCACCGCCAGGTAAACGCTCTCGTCCGAGCCCAGACCGGTGCTGACGATCAATTGCCGGGGCCGGCCGTGGATCGCACTCATGGCCTCGGCGGCATTCATGATCAGATTGAGGATCACCTGCTGCAGCTGGACCCGGTCGCCCCTGACCAGCGGCAGGGCCTCGGCAAATTGTGGATGCAGCACCACGCCGTTGCGTTGCAGCTCGCCCAGCAGCATGGCGATGACTTCCCGTGCCGCGTCATTCAGATTGACGTCTTCAAGGGTGATGCTTTTCTTCGAGAACAACGCCCGCAGTCGATTGATCACATCGGCCGCACGGTTGCCGTCGCGAATGGTGCGGCGCGCGGTTTCCCTGGCGCCGTCGACATTCGGCGGGTCGGCGCCGAGCATGCGCAGGCAGGTGCTGGCGTTGGTGATGATGCCGGCCAGCGGCTGATTGACCTCGTGGGCAATCGACGCCGTGACCGCGCCAAGGCTGGCGACCCTGGCCAGGTGCGTCAGTTCCGAGCGCGCCTTGCTCAAGACCTCTTCGGCGAGCCGGTGCTGGGTGATGTCCTGCAGGGCGGCGATGTATTCGAAACCGTCCGGCGCATGGGCGATCGAGTGCGCCACCAGCCGCACGTATTTCACCGTGCCGTCGGGCATCAGCAGTCGATGTTCGTGTTCGAAGTCACGCCCCTTGCGGCGTTGGCGCTTGATCATTTCCCGATGGCTGGAGATGTCGTCCGGATGCACGCGGCGATAGATCGCCTCGAAGCCGGGCGGCGTGTCCGGGTCCAGTTCGAGGATGCGGTAGACCTCGTCCGACCAGGTGATCTCGTCGGTGCTCACCCGCCAGGAAAACGTACCGGTGGCGCTCAGGCGTTGGGCCTTGGCCAAAAAGACTTCCGCCCGTTTGCGGTCTTCGATGTCGGTGTTTTCGCCATACCAGCGCACGATCCGCCCCGTGTCATCACGCTGGGGCACAGCGCGGATCAGAAACCAGCGGTAAATACCGTCGAAACGCTTCAGTCGAGCCTCGTACTCACCGGCGCTGCCCGATTGCAGAAGCGCTTGCCAATAGCCGCCCAGTCCGGGGGCGTCGTCCGGGTGGATGGACGCCGTCCAGCCGTCACCGCAGGCTTGTTCGACGGACATGCCGGTGTAGTCGCACCAGCGCTGATTGACGAAGCCGACGTTGCCTTCCGGCGAAGCGCTCCAGACAAAACCGGGGACGGCGTCGATGATCCCGCGCAGACGTTCTTCCGACGCGCTGACTTCGGCCAGGGCACTGGCGATCAAGGCCTTGTCCCGGCGGCGCTCATCGATATCGACCTGCAGCACGCACCAGCGGGTGATGGTGCCTTCGCTGTCTCTGATCGGCAGGCCGCGCACATGGAACCAGCGATAGACACCGTCGGCGCGGCGAATCCGGTGCTCGTTCTCATAGGGCGTGCCGGTACTGACCGAGTGCATCCAGGCAGCGATGACCGAGGGCAGGTCGTCCGGGTGCACGGTCTCGCTGGCCTGCCAGTTTTTCAGTTCATGCAGCGGGGCGCCGATGTACTCCATGATTTGCCGGTTGACCTGTTCCAGTTCACCGGAAGGCGTCATGAAAGCGACCATGGCCGGGATGCTGTCGATGATCGAGTCGATCCCCGGCGCTGGCATGACCGCGTCACCCGCGCGGCCTGGACCGTCCTCGATGACGCGCTCCTGCTCGTTCGTCATACCGATTCTCATTGTGTGCAGTCACCGTTGAACAAAGATGCGCCTTCGGATGGCACTCGCCCATCATACTTTGGTGTCGCCCGTGGCGAATATCGGCCGACATTGCACACTGCGATGGGCATCACAGGTGGCGCTTTTGTAAGCCACTGTATCTACCGCCCCTCTAGCCATACAAGCATGCACAGCGCCGGGTTGGCGAAACCGCCGGGATACATCCGCCGCGCAGCCTTGGCCCTGGTTTCAACGTCCTTCGACGTTGAGTGAAAGCAACGTGACGTCCGCGCTCGTGCCACCCGAAAGGCAGCAGGACCGGTCGTCCCGATGACAGGGCAGAACATTATGAAAGCAGTGGTTATCCAGGCCTTTGGCGGGCCCGAAGTGTTGACGGTGCAGGACATTCAACTGGCAGAACCGGGGCCCGGACAAGTCCTGGTCAAGGTCATGGCGGCGGGTATCAATTTCATGGACACCGGTGCCCGACGCGGGCTCGGCGCTGCCTGGGAGCTACCGCTGACGCTGGGTGCAGAAGGCGCCGGCGTCGTCCTGGCCAGCGGCCCGCAGGTGACGGAATTCGCGGTCGGTGACCGCGTGGCCTGGCATTACGTGCCGGGCAGCTACGCCGAACAGGTGATCGCCCCGGTCAGCCAGTTGGTGCCGCTGCCGGACGATATCGACTTCGCCACCGCCGCCAGCCTGATGATGCAGGGCCTGACCGCCAGCAATCTGGTGGACAAGGTGCATGCGATCCAGCCGGGCGACGTAGCCTTGGTGCATGCGGCGGCCGGGGGCGTGGGGCTGATGCTGACCCAGTTGATCAAGCTGCTGGGCGGCAAGGTCATAGGCCGGGTTTCTCATGCCGACAAGGTCGAGGCGGTGCTCGCGGCGGGGGCGGACTATGTGGTGATCGGGCGGGCGCAAAACATTGCCGCCCAGGTCATGCGCCTGACCGACGGGCAGCGGGTGAATGTGGTGTACGACGGCACGGGCGCGGAGGGGTTTGCCGACTCGCTGGAGCTGCTGGATTACTTCGGCACCCTGGCCTTGTACGGACCGTTCATGAACCCGACCCCGCCGATCGATATCTTCAGCATGCCGCGCAGCATCAAGCTGACGTATCCCTCGGTCATGCACTACGTGCGCAACCGCGAGGTGCTGCTGGAAAAATCCCGGCAACTGTTCGCATGGGTCAGTGCCGGCAAACTGAAAGCCGTGATTGGCAAGCGTTATTCACTGGATGATGCGCAACAGGCCCATCGCGATATCGAGTCGCGCAACACGACGGGCAAGCTGATCATCGTCCCTTGACGCCACGCCAGATCAGCAGGGCCGCCAACACCTGGCTACCGGCGAAAAACGTGAACAGGTGTTGTGCGGTCCATCCGGCATCCAGCAGAAACCCGGCGACCACCGGCGAAATGATCGCCCCCAGACGCCCGGTCGCAAGCACCACGCCGACGCCGGTCGTACGGATCGACGTGCAGAACGCTTGAGGGGCCAGCACATACAGAGCCGCGACTGCACCATTGAGCATCAGCCCCAGCGTGACCGCCACGAGTGTCGCCAGACCGGGGACGCGCGTGGCCGGCAGCATCAGTGGCAGCAGGGCGGCATTGAGCAGCAGAAAGCCCGACAACAAACGTCGGCAGCCGTAACGATTGGCCGCCAGACCCAGAAGCAGGGCGCCGAGCATGCCACCCAGCGCCAACAGCATCCCGATCCGGGCGCCTTGTTGGTCGGTAAAGCCATTGTCGACCAACAGGGCCGGGGTCCAGCTCATCACGAAGTAAAAGCAGAACATCAACAGAAAGAGTGCCAATGCCAGCGATAGAGTCTGTTGCCACTGACCGGGCGAAAACGGCCGGTTAGCGATGTCCGGCGACAGTGGAGGAACAGGCGCGCGCTGTTCAAGTGCCAGAAATGACGGCGATTCTCGCAGCCAGAAGACACCGACCACTGCCGCCGCCAGCGTGATGCAACCCCCGGCCAGAAAGACATACCGCCAGCCCATCAAATCATTGAGTACATGCGCCAGCACACCGCCCAGGCTGGCGCCCATGGCGAAGGCGAGGGATTGCAACGCGATAGCCAGATTGCGCCGCTGCGGGCTGGCGTGTTCGAACGTCATCACGTTGGCCCCCACCAGTACCGCCCCCGTGCCGATGCCGGTCAGCAGTCGCAAAAGCATCAGTACGTGATGATCCGGGCTCCAGAACGACAGCAACATGCTCAGGCCGCTGAGCAGCAGGCCGGCGAGCAACAAAGGCCTGCGCCCGAAGCGGTCGGCCCTGGGCGCGGCCAGCAGCGAGCCGAGCGCCATCCCGACCAGGCTTGCGCTCAACAACAGGCCCAGTTGCGCGCCGCTCAACGCCCACTCGGCTGCTACCCGGCTGGCGGTGAAGGCCATGGCTATCACGTCCAGCCCGTCGATCACGTTGAACAGCATGCACAACCCGATCACCCACCACGGCGAAGTGGTCGATGGCGTACTGCTCAGGCGTTCGAGCGCTGTTTCCCCACGCATCCGCAATCCTTGTTCAGGTCTGTCATTCAATTGGGCCGTTTCCCCGCCGCATTCTGCCCGTTAACCGCTGCTGAGTTCGAGCGCGTTTTTGCGCGCCGGGCCAACGCGTCATACCAAGGTATCGACCGACACCATCGTGTAATCGCCCCGGTGCCAGCGCAGTGGTCTGATCCGATTGGCGATGCCTTTCGAATAATGACTACAAGGAGATCCATCATGGTTGCGGTTTCGTCCGGTCTTACCTGGCGCCATTGCCTGGCGTCATCCATCAGGGGCGGCGTGCTCGGCCTTGCCGTACTCGCGGGCAGCAGCGGCGTCTGGGCCGCGACCCCGGCAGCGGATCCGGCGCAAGCCATTCGCCCGTACACCATCCATGTGGACGAAGCGAAATTGAGCGACCTGCGCAAACGCATCGCCGACACTCGCTGGCCGGACAAGGAAACGGTCGGCGACGTGTCCCAGGGAGTGCAACTGGCGCAGGTCCAGGCGTTGGTGAAGTATTGGGGCGACGGCTATGACTGGCGCAAGGCCGAAGCGAAGCTCAACGCCTTGCCGGAGTTCGTGACCACCATCGACGGCGTCGACATCCAGTTTATCCATGTGCGTTCGCGCAATCCCAATGCGATGCCGCTGATCCTCACCCACGGCTGGCCGGGTTCGCAGTTCGAATTCCTCAAGACCATCGGCCCGCTGACCGATCCCGTGGCCTATGGCGGCAAGGTCGAGGACTCGTTCGATGTGGTGATCCCGTCGATTCCCGGCCATGGTTTCTCCGGCAAACCGACCGAGCTCGGCTGGGGCCCTGACCGGGTGGCGAAGGCCTGGGATGTGTTGATGAAACGTCTGGGCTACAGCCATTACGTGTCCCAGGGCGGCGATCACGGCTCGGTGATTTCCGACGCACTGGGTCGTCTGGCGCCGCCCGGTTTGCTGGGCATCCACCTGAACATGCCGGCCACCGTGCCGCCGGAACTGGTCAAACCGATCAACAGCGGCGACCCGGCCCCGGCGGGGCTGACCGCGCCGGAGGTGACGGCCTTCAATTCGCTCAGCCAGTTCTTCGGCCGCAACGCCGCTTATGGCGCAATGATGGTGACCCGACCGCAGACCATCGGTTATCTGCTGGCCGACTCGCCCGCCGGTACGGCCGCGTGGATGTATGAAAAATTCGCCGCGTGGACCGACAGCGACGGTCAGCCCGAGAAGGTCTTGAGCCGCGATGAAATGCTCGACGACATCAGCCTGTACTGGCTGACCGACAGCGGGGCGTCGTCCTCCCGTTTCTACTGGGAGAACAACAACAATAACTTCAGCGCCGCCGCGCAGAAGACTGCCGACATCAAGGTGCCGGTGGCGATCACCGTGTTCCCCCACGAAATCTATCGGGCGCCGAAAGTCTGGTCGCAGCGCGCCTATCCGTCGCTGGCCTACTTCAGTGAAGTCAGCAAGGGCGGTCACTTCGCGGCTTGGGAGCAACCGCAATTGTTCAGCGAAGAACTGCGCGAAGCCTTCCGGCCTCTGCGCGCCACCGCGCAGAAAACCGCTGCGCAGGCAGCCCGCTAACCCTGCAATCCGCAAGCACTTCAACCCTAAGCCCTTGACCACAAAGCCCGGAACCGCCGCCCGGCGGTTCACGAGGGAGACTCGGCATGACTGACTTTAACGCTGTAACCCCATCCCGGCGCCTGCTCGCCGGTTCGATCCTGGCGCTTGCGCTGGGCATCGCTTCGGCATACGCCAGCGCCGCCGAAGTGCCCGCCGGCAAGATTGACGCCATTACCGCCGGCACGAATGTTTCGTTCGGCGCGCTGAAACACGTCAAGGCCGGACTGCTGGACGTTTCCTACGCCGAAGTCGGTCCGGCCGACGGTCCGGTGGTCATCCTGCTGCACGGCTGGCCCTACGATATTCACAGCTACACCGATGTCGCCCCGGCGCTGGCGCAGAAGGGCTATCGGGTGCTGATCCCCTACGCGCGCGGCTATGGCGACACGCGTTTCCTGTCTGCCAAAACCGTGCGCAACGGCCAGCCGGCGGCGCTGGCGAAAGATCTGATCGACTTCATGGACGCCCTGAAGATCAAACAGGCCGTGCTTGGCGGCTATGACTGGGGCGCGCGTACCGCCGACATCGTTGCAGCGCTCTGGCCCGAGCGGGTGAAGGCGCTGGTGGCGGTGAGCGGTTACCTGATCGGCAGCCAGGAAGCGGGCAAGACGCCGCTGCCGCCGGCGGCGGAGTTGCAGTGGTGGTATCAGTTCTACTTTGCGACCGAGCGTGGCCGTCTGGGCTACGAAAAGAACACCCACGACTTCGCCAAACTGATCTGGCAGCTGGCCTCGCCGAAGTGGACCTTCGACGACGCGACTTACGAGCGCAGCGCCGCCGCGTTGCAGAATCCGGATCACGTCGCGGTGTCGATCTTCAACTACCGCTGGCGCCTGGGACTGATCAAAGGGGAAGCGCAATACGATTCGCTGGAGAAAAAACTCGCGGCATTCCCCTCGATCAGCGTGCCGACCATCACCCTGGAGGGCGACGCCAATGGTGCGCCGCACCCACCGGCCGAGGCCTACGCCAAACGCTTTACCGGCAAGTACGAGTACCGGCTGATCAGCGGCGGCATCGGCCACAACCTGCCGCAGGAAGCGCCGCAAGCGTTCGCCCAGGCGGTGATCGATGCCGATCATCTCTGATTGCCGGCCGAAGGGGATCCGACCATGAAATTCAACCATTGGGCCGTGTTGCCAGCGGCCATTGCGCTCGCGGCACTGGCGGCCACCGGTGTCGCGTTGGGCGAGGCCGATGACGGCGATGCCTCGCCGATCTACGGCGTGAAGCTGCCGAAAAACTATCGGCAGTGGGCGCTGATTGCCCCGGCCCAGGAAGCCGCGCCGCTGGATGAACTGCGCGCAGTGCTGGGCAACGACCGGGCGATCAAGGCTTATCAGAGCAAGACGCTGCCGTTTCCCGACGGCACGGTGCTGGTGAAGCTGGCGTGGAAGCACGTGCAGTCGCCGGAGTTCGAGCCGGCCTCGATTCCGGGAGCGGCCACCACCGTTCAGGTGATGGTCAAGGACTCGCACAAATACGCCTCGACCGGTGGCTGGGGATTCGGCCGTTTCATTAACGGCAAACCCGCCGACGAAGCCCAGCACCAGACCTGCTTTGCCTGCCATCAGGCGCGGGTGCAGAACCACGATTTTGTCTTCACTCGATACGCTCCCTGAATCCGTCATACGAGGAACATCCCGATGAAAAAAACACTGATTGCACTGAGCATCGCTGCGGGCCTGTGCCTGGGCGCCAATGCCTTCGCCCAGACCGCCAAACCCACGGTGGTGCTGGTGCACGGCGCATTTGCCGACGCGTCGAGCTGGAACGGCGTGGCGAAGATTCTCGAGAAGGATGGCTACACGGTGATCGCCGCCGCCAATCCGCTGCGCGGCGTCAAGAGCGATGGCGCAGCGGTATCGGCGTTGCTCAGCAGCATCCAGTCGCCGGTGGTGCTGGTCGGTCACTCCTATGGCGGCAACGTCATCAGTGATGCGGCCAACGATCATGCCAATGTCAAAGCGCTGGTCTACGTCAGCGCCTTTGCCCCCGAAGCCGGTGAAACCGTTGCCGGGCTGGCCGGCAAGTTTCCCGGCAGCACCCTCGGACCAACGCTGGCGCCACCGGTTGCGCTGGCCGACGGCGGCAAGGACCTGTACATCCAGCAGAGCAAGTTCCACGACCAGTTCGCCGCCGATGTCCCGGCTGCACAAGCGGCGCTGATGGCCGCGACCCAGCGCCCGGTCACCGAAGCGGCGCTGAACGAGCAGGCCGGAACGCCGGCCTGGAAGCACATTCCGTCGTGGTACATCTACGGCGACAAGGACAAGAACATCCCGCCCCAGGCGATGGCGTTCATGGCCAAGCGTGCAGATGCCAAGGCCGTTGAGGTGGTGAAGGGCGCCTCGCACGTGGTGATGGTGTCGAATCCGGCACCGGTGGCGCGGCTGATTGAAAAAGCCGCGGCGGCCAACTGAAACCCTGCGACGTGCCGAGGCGCGTCGCAGGTCTGTCACCCCCCGCTCAGGCAACGGACACCTGCGGCGATGTTGTCGGTGCCAGTTTGAGCAGGGGGGTGATGCCGAGCATCAACAGCAGTACCGCGAACAGCAAGGTGTACGCCGGGCCATAGTGTCCGGCGTATTCGCGCAGGGCACCGAACAGCAACGGCCCGAGCGCGGCGATCAGGTAACCGATGAACAACATGAACACCGTCCACAATCCGGCCTGTTCGCTGGTGCGGGCGTGATCCAGCGGCAAGGTCATGGCCACGGTGAAGCCCATGCCCAGCCCGATGGCCGCGAGCACCACATACAGCATCGGCCAGTACCCCGGCAGGAACGCCATGCCGCCCACCCCGAGCAGGGCCAGCAACGCCGACAACCCGAGCAAACCGCGCCGGTCGTGGGCCTTGCCCGGAATCAGGCCCGCACCCACGCTGGCCACGGCGAACACTGCAGTAAAAATGCCCAGCAGGACGCCCGGGGAAACACTCGACGTGGCCGCTTCCACCGAGGCGGGCGCCATCCAGGCGAAGAGGGCGTAGACCACGAATTGCCCGGCCCCGAAATTCAACGCGATCAGCCAGGCCTGCGGATTGCTCCAGGGCAGGCGTTTGCTCGGACTCGACGACGATTTCACTACAGGCGCCGGTGTCGCAAAACGCCGTGCCATCCACACCCAACTGGCGATGGCGGTGAGGCACAGCACGCTCCAGACTCCGGCGCTGACCCGCCAGTCCTGCGCCAGCTCGGCAATCGGCGCGCTGAGCACCGCCGCGAGGGTCGCGCCCAGACTCAAGCCGCCGGCATAGATGCCCATGAACAGCGCCGGGCGTTGCGCAAAGTGAGTCTTGATCCACGCGCCGGTCATCGCGCCGGCAACCGCAATGCCGATGCTGGCAAAGAACGTACTGCCGAGCAGGAAGAATGCATTCGGCGAGATCGCCCGCAACAAGGTCGAGGCGCCCAACAACGTCAGGGCGACCACCACACTGCGATCGATCCCGAAGCGCCTGGCCAGGCTCGGAACCACCAGCGCGAACACACCCATGCACACGTCAGGAATCGAGGTCAGCAGCGCGGCCTGGGTGTAGCTCAACTGGAAGTGCTGCTGGATCAGCAACAGAATCGGCCCCACCGAAATGATCGGCGGCCGCAGGGCGATGGACAGGATCAGCAGGCCGATCACCGCCGTGACGCTCTGCTGGTGGCCGGAGAGATTGCGGGTGATTGCCATGGGAAAGGCCTCATTGATGAACAATGAGCGCAAGGCTAACAATGGGCCGGCCATGGCAAATGCCAGGGTTTGTCGCCAAAGTGACAATCGTCGCTTTAACACGATCAAGGTCTGTTTTCAGGAGACTCCAGCCGATGAAACGAGAGGTGCGCAAGGTCATTGCCAGGCGTGATTCCGCGCCGCGCAGCGAACGTTATCCCGATTATCAGGACGTGCCGCGGGTAATGACCGTGCTGGTCCGCGATCAGGCCACCGGCGAATACAACGAGCCGCACGTGCATCGGCACGGGCAATTGCTGTATGCCTCGAACGGCGTGATGCGGGTGGCCACCGAGCGCGGCTTGTGGATCCTGCCGCCGAAGCGGGCGCTGTGGATTCCGCCCGGGATGATCCACGACCAGTTGATGCTCAGCGCGGTCAAGATGCGCTCGATCTACATCGAGCCGCAGGTCTGCGCAGGGCTGGGCGATCACTGCAAAGTGCTGGAGATCCCCGGACTGCTGCGTGAGTTGATCCTGGCCCTGGCCGAGCAGCCAATCGAGTATCCGCAGGAGGGCCGCAATGCGCACATCGTGGCGTTGATACTCAGTGAATTGCAGGCGGCGCGGACGTTGCCGATCGAAGTGCCATGGCCGGTCGACCGGCGACTGGTCACGGTGTGCGAGGCGATTCTGCAAGACCCCGGACAAGACCATTCGATCGGCTATTGGGCCGACCGGGTCGGTGCCAGTTCGCGCACGCTGATACGGCTGTTCGTCAATGAAACCGGCCTGAATTTCCGCCACTGGTTGCAGCAGGTGCGGCTGGCGACCGCCATCGACCGGCTCGACAAAGGGCAATCCGTGGGCGTTATTGCCCGGGACCTGGGTTACACCAGCCAGAGTGCCTTCAGTGCCATGTTCAGACGGGTGATGGGTGAATCGCCCCGTGAATTTCTCGTCCGCGATTAGCGCGTTCCGGCGATTCCGATACCTTCGTATTCTGTCGTCGAAGGGAGGCGGGTGTTATCAATGACACTGCTGTTGCAGGTGCACTGAACACCCAGCCTCGTTCCGCGAGGAACCTTCGAAGAGTGAGAAATCCTGATGCTTTTATACCTATCGACCTGGTCCGAAATCGCCCAATTCCTCGAACGCAGCCGCACCATCGTCATCCCGATCGGTTCCAACGAACAGCACGGGCCGACCGGCCTGCTGGGCACCGACTGGATGTGCCCGGAAATCATCGCCCATGAAGCGCAGAAAAACGCCGATATCCTGATTGCCCCGACCTTCAACATCGGCATGGCGCAACATCACCTCGGCTTCCCCGGCACCATCTCGCTCAGGCCCTCGACGTTCATCGCCGCCATCGCCGACTGGACCCGTTCGCTGGCCGCCCATGGCTTTGAAAAGATCTTTTTCCTCAATGGCCACGGCGGCAACATCGCGTCAATCGAAGCGGCGTTTTCGGAGCTGTACGCCGAAGCGAGTTTTGCCCGACGCAAAGCCGGGTTCGCCCTGAAGCTGTGCAACTGGTGGGACCTGGAAGGGGTCAACGAGCTGGCGCGCGAGCAGTTCCCGACCGGCCACGGCATTCACGCGACCCCTTCGGAAATCGCCGTGACCCAATGGGCCTACCCCGATTCCATCAAGTCGGCCGACTACTCGCCGCAAATCGCCAATTGGGGGCCGATCCGGGAAGCGGCGGATTTCCGTGCCCGTCATCCGGACGGCCGCATGGGCTCGGACCCGGCCCAGGCTTCGCCGGAAAAAGGCCGGCAACTGGTGGAAATGGCCGCTCGTGGTCTGGTGCAGGAGGTGCAGGCCTTCAGCCGCGAGTCATTACCCGACTGAACCGTCGCCCTGACCAACGCCCGGATGTTCCGGGCGTTGCTGTTTCAACCCTTGGGAAAATCGCCATGTGGACTATCAAGCACAGCTACATCGATGGTGCGTTCGTGCCCGTTCAGGGCCGCGAAACGATCGAATGCATCAACCCGGCGACGGAGTCCGTCATCGGAACGGTCACCCTGGCCAATCGCGACGATGCCAGGCAAGCCATCGCCGCCGCCCAGCGTGCGCAAGTCACGATGGGCCACACCACGAAAGCCGAGCGCATCGACATGCTCAAGCGCCTGCAGGCGGCGGTGCTGGAGAGCACCGAGGAGATACGCGACACCGCCATCGAGGAATACGGCGCACCGTTGGCACGTGCGCAATGGGTCAGCCAGTACGCCTCGCAATCCTTCGTCAACGCGGCGCAGATTCTCGAAAACTACGAGCTGGTGCGGCCTGTGGGCCGTGCAAGCGTCGTGATGGAACCGGTTGGGGTATCGGCATTGTTCGCGCCCTGGAACAGCACCGCCGGTACGGTGTGCAGCAAACTGGCGGCGGCGATTGCCGGCGGCTGCGCCTCGGTCATCAAGCCGAGCGAACTCAGCCCGTTGCAGACCCAGGTGCTCGCGCTCGCCTTGCACCGTGCGGAACTGCCAAACGGGGTGATCAATATTGTCCTGGGCCGTGGGAGCGATGTGGGCGACGAGATCAGCACCAGCCCGGACATCGCGAAGATTTCGTTCACCGGTTCCACCGCCACCGGAAAACTCATTGCCCGCGCGGGCATCGAGACCATGAAGCGGGTGAGCCTTTCGCTCACCGGCAAGTCGGCATCCATCGTGCTCGACGACGCGGATCTCGAAACGGCCATCCCCATGGCCCTGAATGCTGCCTTCATGAACAACGGCCAGGCCTGCGTCGCCGGCACACGGCTGTTGGTGCCGCGTGCGTTCCTGCCGCAGGTGATCGAGCGGGTAAGAGCCTTGGTCGACGCCATAGTGGTCGGTAATCCCCATGATCCGGCGACGGCCATCGGTCCGTTGGTCAACCAGGCGCAGTTTGATCGCGTGCAGGGTTTTATCCGGCGCGGGCTGGAGCAGGGCGCGCGATTGATCGTCGGCGGGGAGGGCCGGCCTGCCGGGCTGAGCCAGGGCTATTTCGTCAAGCCCACGGTGTTTGCCGACGTCAGCAATGACATGGACATTGCCCGGGAAGAGATCTTCGGCCCGGTGCTGTCGATCATCGCCTACGACGACGAGGAAGACGCCATCCGCCTGGCCAATGCCAGCGTCTACGGTTTGCAGGCGTATGTGTTCACCCGCGAGGCGGAACGGGGCCGACGCATCGCTGCGCGCCTGGAGGCCGGTTCGGTGTTGATCAACCGGATCGCACCGGAGCTGCTGGCACCGTTTGGCGGGGTCAAGCAGTCGGGGATCGGCAGGGAATTCGGGGTGTCGGGGCTGGAAGCGTTTCTTGAGGCGAAAAGCATCGTCGAGGACTGACCACGGCAGCAGGGCAATCAGGATCACTCCTGCTTGCCCGGCTCAAGTCATTGCGGATCAGCCCAGCGCTTCGATGGCCTGCGCAACACCCGCACCGTACGCCGGATCGGCCTGGGTGCAGTTATCGATGTGGCGTTGCCGGGTCTGAGCGCTGGCGCCATGGATCGAGCGCGCGGTGTTCTCGAACAAAACCTGTTGCTGGGCGGGCGACATGGCCCGGAACAGCGCGCCTGGTTGCGAGAAGTAGTCGTCGTCCTCGCGGTGGTTCCAGTGCCCGGCGCTGCCTTTCAGGGCCAGCGGCGGTTCGCTGAAATCCGGTTGCTCGGCCCACTGGCCATAGCTGTTGGGCTCGTAGCCGATTGTGCTGCCCGCGTTCGCATCGGTGCGCATCTGGCCGTCACGGTGATAGCTGTTGACCGGGCAGCGCGGCGCGTTCACCGGGATCTGATGATGGTTGACGCCGACGCGATAGCGCTGGGCATCGCCATAGGAGAACAGCCGGGCCTGGAGCATTTTGTCCGGTGAGAAGCTGATGCCGGGCACCACGTTGGCCGGGTTGAAGGCCGCCTGTTCGACGTCGGCGAAGTAGTTGTCCGGGTTGCGGTTGAGTTCGAGCACGCCGACTTCGATCAGCGGGTAATCCGCGTGAGGCCAGACTTTGGTCAGGTCGAACGGATTGATCGGGTAGGTCTCGGCGTCCAGCTCCGGCATCACTTGTACGTAGAGCTTCCATTGCGGGAAGTGGCCTTCCTCGATGGCGTTGTACAGGTCGCGCTGGGCGCTTTCGCGGTCATCGCCGATCAGTGTTGCGGCTTTTTGATCGGTCAGGTTCTCGATGCCTTGTTGGGTTTTCCAGGTGAACTTCACCCAGAAACGTTCGTTCGCCGGGCTGATGAAACTGAAGGTGTGGCTGCCGAAACCGTGCATGTGACGGTAGGTGCGCGGCAGGCCACGATCGCTCATGACAATCGTGACCTGATGCAGCGCTTCCGGCAGTAACGTCCAGAAATCCCAGTTGTTGCGCGCGCTGCGCATATTGGTGCGCGGGTCGCGTTTGACCGCATGGTTGAGGTCGGGGAATTTCAACGGGTCGCGCAGAAAGAACACCGGCGTGTTGTTGCCCACCAGGTCCCAGTTGCCTTGCTCGGTGTAGAACTTGATGGCGAATCCACGGATATCGCGCTCGGCATCCGCCGCGCCACGCTCACCGGCCACGGTCGAGAAACGGACGAACACATCGGTGGTCTTGCCCACGCTGGAAAACAGTCTGGCCTTGGTGAAGCGGCTGATGTCGTGGGTGACGGTGAAGGTGCCGAACGCACCGGAACCCTTGGCGTGCATGCGCCGCTCGGGGATGACTTCCCGATCGAAGTGCGCCAGTTTTTCCAGCAACCATACGTCCTGCAACAGCATCGGGCCTCTGGGGCCGGCGGTCTGTACGTTGTTGTTATCAACCACGGGCGCGCCCGCGGCAGTCGTCAGCTTGTTCATGCGCAACTCCTGGCTTTTGTCGGTTTCCCGCCATCACATCAAAAGCCCCGGGCGCGATCTATTGCACCATGGTGTCGCCGGATAGTACGAAGGTGTGGTTGGAAGACGGTGCGTTCTGGTGTCGGCGGGGGACAGATCAGGCGAGGGTGATGCTGACCTTGATGTTGTTGCGCGTGGCCTTGGAGTAGGGGCAGTTCTGGTGTGCCGCGTCGATCAGTTGTTGCGCCACTTGCGGTTCGATCTCCGGCAGTGACACCGCCAGTTTCGCTTGCAGGAAGAACCCGTGCTCGCCGTGGACCAGGTCGATTTGAGCATCCACCCCGGCCATGGCCGGAAAAACGATCTTGCGCGCATTGCAGGCGTGGCGCAGTGAGCCGAGGAAACAGGCTGACCAGCACACGGCGAACAATTGCTCGGGGTTGGTTCCGGAGCCGGGCGCACCCGGGGGCGACAGCTTGAGATCCAGTCGGCCATCGTCACTGCGTCCTGTGCCCTCGCGGCCGCCTGTGGTGCAGGTATGCGCGGAGTAGAGGGTTTTTTCGATATCGATCATGGGCATTCCCTGAAAAGCATTTCACAGCGTGGAGGGCGGTTCATGTGGCCCGCGTGGGTTCATGACATTCCCGTGCAGATGCACCCGCCAGCGCGTCGGCCGTGGCCACGGCATCAGCGCCGCGATGGCCAAGATTGTCGAGCAGGGTCGAGCGGGCGATTTCGATCAGCCAGGCGCGAAACGGAAAGCTCGGGTCATGGGCGGCCTGTTCCTGATAGAGCGCCCTGAAGGCTTGCTGAACGAGGCTGCCGGTGTCTTCGCGACGGATCCGCCCGGCCTGCACCTGACCTTCGTAGAAGGCGATAAGCAACGGTGTCACCGTCGCGAACAGCTGTTGCGCCTCACCCCGGCCATGCCGGACGGCGCCCGCGACCAAGGCATACAATTCGTCGTTGCCGAGCCGGTCTGACTCGCACAGGCAAGTGTGGCGATAACCTTCAGCCATGGTCGAATCCCTCGCAAAACCATCGTTCGACTGAGCGCGGCTGCCGAAAAGATTTGCAGGTGGGCCGGCGTTCAGCGGTGAGGTTCAAGCCTGCCTTCACAGCCGAATGACTGCCAGTTATGCGTTGTTAGCGCTTGTTAGCGCCCGGCTGTCGAGGTAGGTCGCGCGGTGACTTTTTCGCTGGCCACTCAAGACGCTGCAGCGGTTTTCGATGCCCGTGGCCTGCAGGAAACGGCGGTACGGTGTACGAGCATTTTTGACATCCCTGTCCCTTTGCCATCGTCACAACCATGTAGGAAACGTCCGATATTTATTTAGCAAATTTCCTACATTTTGTTTGCCTCCCTAACAAAAAACGTGGTTATTATCCGCCGGCGCTTCGGGTCACAAACCCGGCGCCAGAAGATTGCCGTGTGTCTACAGACCCGGCAGTCGCAGCCGATCGGGACCACCCTGGCGCTGTCATCCCCGCGCAGGTTGTTCCTCGTCGTTGACCCTCAAATGGAAGTCGAGGTTTCAATTGGTCACGCGGTTTGCAATCGTCGATGCGATGAACGGGGCGACGTCTGTCGCCAATGATCCGGCCCACTTTCCAGTTGCCTGCGCCGACCGCGCGGCGGCGTTTTTCTCCAGCCTGTCTCCCCCCGAATTTCTGCGTATGCCCGCGTTCAACGCGAGTCTGCACGCGCGCGCCGCGCCATCCTCCTGAATTCGAATGACCGTGCCGGCATCTGATGCCGGGGCCTGACTGGCGGGGCATTTCTGTCCCGGCCTGATCACAAAAATAAAGTAGTCATGGACGGTAGCCTCCGATGCTCGATAACACTTCCTTGCGTGGGACGAATTCCGCGCAGCCCGACGTTTGCTCCTTGAAACCGTTCGATGCAGACCTGTGCGTGCACGGCATGTTTGAGGCGCAGGTGCTGCGCAACCCCGAGGCCATCGCCGCACGCTGGCAGCAGGAGGCGCTCAGTTATCGTGAACTGAACACCCGCGCCAATCGGTTGGCCCATCAGCTGCGCAAACTCGGGGTCGGGCCGGACGTGCGGGTCGGGCTGTGTCTGGAGCGTTCGCTGGAAATGCTGGTCGGCGTACTCGCGGTGCTCAAGGCCGGCGGCGCCTATGTGCCGCTGGACCCGGCATACCCGCAGGCTCGGCTGGCGCACATGCTGGCCGACAGCGCACCGCCGGTGGTACTGACCCACGGCCAGGCGCGCGGTGTTTTGCGGGCGGCGCTCCAACAGTCGGCGACCACCCCGACGCTGCTGGATCTGGCCGACGCCAGTGATTGGGCTTCGCTCCCGGCTGACAACCCCGACCCTCAGGCGATTGGCCTGACACCCCGTCACCTGGCTTACGTGATCTACACCTCCGGCTCCACCGGCACCCCGAAAGGCGTGATGGTCGAGCATCGCGGGCTGGTCGCCGTGAGCGCTGACTGGGCGCAACTCTATGAGTTGGGCGAGCCGATCAACCACCTGCAAATGGCCGGTTTTTCCTTCGACGTGTTCAGCGCCGACCTGATCCGTGCGCTGGGTTTTGGCGGCACGCTGGTGCTCTGCCCACGGGACACCCTGATGGACCCGCCGGCCCTGTATCGCCTGATGCATGACGCGCGCATCGGCTTTGCCGACTTCGTCCCGGCGCTGCTCAATCCACTGTTGGCGTGGGTCGAAGAGACCGGCCACGACCTGTCGTTCCTGCGCACCGTGGTCTGCGGCTCCGACATCTGGACCGCCCACAGCGCGCGGCAATTGCGCAGGCTTTGCGGTGATCGCGTGCAGATTGTCCAGGCCTACGGCGTGACCGAAGCGAGCATCGACAGCACCTGTTTCGAGCTCACCGAAAACAGCCAGATCGACCCAGTGCTGCCCATCGGCCGGGCACTGCCCAACACCCGGATTTACCTGCTCGACGTTGACGGCGCACCGGTTGCCGAGGGTGTCGCGGGCGAGCTGTACATCGGTGGCGTCGGCGTGGCGCGCGGTTATCTGAATCTGCCAAAACTGACCGCCGAGCGTTTCATCGACAGCCCGTTCGTGGCGGGCGAGCGTCTGTATCGCACCGGCGATCTGGCGCGTTACCGGGCCGACGGCCAACTGGAATTCCTTGGCCGCAACGATTCCCAGGCCAAATTGCGCGGCCTGCGTCTGGAACTGGGGGAAATCGAAACCCGGTTGGCGGACATTCCGGGTGTGCGAGAAAGCGTGGTGTTGCTGCGCCAGGACAGTCCCGGTGAACCGCGATTGGTCGCCTACTACTGCGAAAAACCAGACTCAACGCTGAGCCCGCGCTCACTGCGCGAACAACTGCAAATCAGCCTGCCGGACTACATGGTGCCGACCGCTTTCGTGCGTCTCGATACACTGCCGCTGACCGCCAACGGCAAGGTCGATCGCCCAAATCTGCCAGCGCCGGACGTCGAGGCGTTCGATCAGCAGGAATACCAGCCACCCCAAGGCTCGCTGGAAACCGCACTCGCCGCGATCTGGGCCGACGTGCTCGGCGTGGAGCGGGTAGGGCGTGAGGATCAGTTCTTCGCCCTCGGCGGTCACTCGCTGCTGGTGATGCGCGTGCTGGCGCAGGTTCGTCATGCGCTGGGGCTGGAAGTGGCGCCCTCGGCGCTGTTTGCCGCACCGGTTCTGGCGGCGTTCGCCGAACGGCTGCAAGCCAGTCAGGCGGCGGCTCGTCCGGCCATCACGGCCCTTGAACGCGCGGGCGCGCAAACGTTGTCGTCTGCTCAGCAGCGCCTGTGGTTTCTGGCACAAATGGAGGGTGGCAACGCTGCCTATCACATGCCGTTGAACCTGCGTTTGCGCGGTTCGCTGGACGTGCCGGCACTGGAACGCAGCTTCAATCAACTGGTGGCGCGCCATGCGGCGCTACGCACGACGTTCATTGCCGTTGAAGGGGAAGGGCGGCAATGGGTTTCGCCGCCTGCGCACAGTGTCCGGCTGACGGTGACTGACGTGCAGGGGCACGATGCGCAAGAACGCCTGAGCCGCTTGATCGACGAGGAAGGCGCCAGACCCTTCGACCTGAGCCGGGGCCCGCTGATGCGGGTCAGCCTGCTGCGGCTGGCGGCGGATGACCATGTCTTGCTGCTGACCCAGCATCACATCATTTCTGACGGCTGGTCGATGAGTGTGCTCACCCGCGAGCTCGGTCAGCTGTACGCAGCGGCGTTGCAGGATCGCGACGATCCGCTGCCGCCCTTGCCGGTGCAGTACGTGGATTACGCGGTGTGGCAAAAGCAATGGCTGTCCGGCGACGTGCTGGAACAGCAAAGCCGTTACTGGCGCGAAACCCTCAGCGGCGCGCCGGTGCTGCTGGAGTTGCCGACCGATCACAAGCGCCCGCCCGTGCAGGATTACCTCGGTGGTTTTGTCCCGCTGGTCTTCGACGCCGCCCTGACCGCACGCCTGAAAGCCCTGGGCATGCAGCAAGGCACCACGTTGTTCATGACTCTGCTGGCCGGTTTTTCACTGCTGCTGTCGCGTCTTTCCGGGCAAAGCGACGTGGTGATCGGCGTGCCATCGGCCAACCGCCCGCAGCAGGAACTGGAAGGGCTGATCGGTTTCTTCGTCAACACCCTCGCGCTGCGCATGACTCAGTCCGGGACGCCGTCGGTGGCGCAATGGCTGCAACAGGCACGGCGAGTGGCGCTGGAGGCTCAGGAACATCAGGACCTGCCGTTCGAGCAAGTGGTGGAATTGCTCAACCCGCCGCGCAGTCTGGCC
Source organism: Pseudomonas sp. B40(2017) (assembly GCF_002112855.1). Classification (NCBI taxonomy): domain Bacteria; kingdom Pseudomonadati; phylum Pseudomonadota; class Gammaproteobacteria; order Pseudomonadales; family Pseudomonadaceae; genus Pseudomonas; species Pseudomonas sp. B40(2017). The sequence goes on along the minus strand of NZ_NEIT01000010.1, from coordinate 161,697 downwards.
CACAGTCCATTGTTCCAGGTGCTGTTTGCCTGGGAGCAGGATCAGGATTCCGACCTGCTGCTGACCGGGCTCGACATTACGCCGGTCGAGAGCAGCCACCACGTGGCCAAGTTCGATCTGCAACTGGCGCTCAGTGAGCGTGACGGGCAGATCGTCGGCGGTCTGGAATATGCCTCGGGGCTGTTCGAGCGCGGCACCGTCGAGCAGTTCGGCGAGTACCTGCGCCGGGTGCTGACGCAGATGGTCGAGGACAGCGAGCAGTCGCTGGCCGCGATCAAGCTGCTGAACGCCGAGCAGCACCAGCAAATCGTTCATGACTGGAACCGCACCGCGCGGGATACCGCGTCACTGCCCGGTTGCGTGGCGCGTTTTGAAACCCTTGCCCGGCAAACGCCCCACGCCGTGGCGCTGCTCGCCGACCGTGAGCAACTGAGCTACAGCGAGCTGAACCGTGCCGCCAATCGCCTCGCGCATTACCTGATCGAACAAGGCGTCGGCCCCGAGCATCGCGTCGGCCTGTGCCTGGAACGCTCGCCACAAATGGTCATCGGCCTGCTGGCGATCCTCAAGGCTGGCGCGGCGTACGTGCCGTTCGACCCGGCTTACCCGAGCGAACGTTTGGCGTTCATGTTCAGCGATGCGGCGCCGACCTTGCTGCTGACGCAATCGAACCTGATGACCGGGCTGCCGGCCAACGAGGCGAAAATCTGCTGCCTGGACACTGACGCAGCGCAATGGGCACAACACCCGACGGATGATCCGCAGGTCACGGTGAGCCCGGAACACCTTGGCTACGTGCTCTACACCTCCGGCTCCACCGGACGCCCGAAAGGCGTGGCCCACAACCGTCGCGCGCTGGACAACCTGATTACCTGGCAACTCGATCAAGCCGCAGCACCGCAGCGCGTCCTGCAATTCGCCTCGCTGAACTTCGACGTCTCCTTCCAGGAAATCTGCAGCACGCTCTGCCAGGGCGGCAGCCTGCTGCTGATGACCGAAGACAGCCGCAAGGACCTGGCCGCGCTGCGCCCGACCCTGGTGGCCGAAGGCGTGCAGCGGGCGTTCCTGCCGTTCGCCGTGTTGCAGCAACTCGCCGGCCTGACCGAGGCGGGTGCACCGATGCCGGCCGGTGGTTGCGAAATCATCACCGCCGGTGAAGCCCTGCAAATCAATGACGAGCTGCGTGGTTTTGTCCTTGGGCTCGGTGGCGCGCAGTTGCACAACCAGTACGGGCCGACCGAAACCCATGTGGTCAGCCAATTCAGCCTCGATTGCAACGAGGCCGAATCCTGGCCGGACGCGCCGCCCATCGGCCGTCCCATCGCCAATGCGCGGCTGTACGTGTTGGACGAATATCTGAATCCGGTGCCGGTCGGCGTGGCGGGTGAGTTGTACATCGCCGGCGCCTGCCTGGCCCGTGGCTATCTGAACCGTCCGGACCTGACCGCCGAACGCTTCCTGCCGGACCCGTTCAGTGCCGAGCCGGGCGCGCGGATGTACCGCAGCGGCGACCTCGCGAAATTCCAGGCCGACGGCAACGTGCAGTACCTGGGGCGCATCGACCAACAGGTCAAACTGCGCGGCTTCCGCATCGAACTCGGCGAGATCGACAGCCTGTTGCATCAACAACCCGGTGTGCAGGAAGCCGCCGTGTTGCTGCGCGAAGACGTGGCTGGGGACAAGCGTCTGGTGGCCTATGTGGTCGGCACCGCGACCCCTGAATGCCTGCGTGCCGAACTGCAACGCCAGTTGCCCGAACACATGATCCCGAGTGCCTGGGTTCGCCTGTCGCAACTGCCGCTGACCCGCAACGGCAAGCTCGACCGCCAGGCGCTGCCGGCACCGGAACGCAGCGCCGGGGCGACCTACGAGGCGCCGCGCAATGACACCGAACGGCAAATGGCCGAGATCTGGGCCGAAGTGCTCAAGTGCGAACGGGTTGGTATTCACGACAACTTCTTCGACCTCGGCGGCCACTCGCTGCTGGCGACGCGGATGATCTATGCGATCAACCAGCGCATGGGCGCGCAACTGTCCCTGAGCAGTCTGTTCCAGACCCCGGTGTTGCTGGATCTGGCGGCGCAGGTGTCGCGTGAAGAGCAAAGCGTTGAACCGGCATTCCTCCAGATCGAAACGGATCGCGCTAATCGACATGAACCATTCCCCCTGACCGATATCCAGCAAGCCTACTGGTTCGGTCGCGAGGCCACGGTCAGCCTCGGTGGCGTCAGTGCCCACGGTTACGAAGAACTGCGCATTCCCGACTTCGACGCCGAGCGTTTCGAACAAGCCTTGAACCGCATGATCCTGCGCCACGACATGCTGCGCGTGGTGTTCCTCAGCGACGGCACGCAACAGGTGCTGGCGCAGGTGCCGACCTACCATATGTCGCGCAGCGACCTGCGCGGGTTGCCCGCCGATGTGGCGCAGCGCACGCTGGAAGCGACCCGCGAACGCCAGTCCCATCAGGTGCTGGACGCCAGTCGCTGGCCGCTGTTCGAGTTCAGCCTGTCGCTACTCGATGACGGCATCACTCATCTGCACATCAGCCTCGATGCGCTGATCGTCGACGCCGCGAGCACGCAGATTCTCGCCCGCGAACTGATGGCGTTCTACCTCGATCCCGCGCTCGAGCTGGCGGAGCCGGGCCTGACCTTCCGCGACTATGTGCTGGCTGAACAGCAACTGCGTAATGGCCGCCGCTACGAGCAGGCGCTGGGCTACTGGCGTGAGCGGGTGACCACGCTGGCCCCCGCGCCGGACCTGCCGCTGGTACGCCAGCCCGAAAGCATCGCCAACCCGCACTTCACCCGCCGCGACCGCGACATGTCGGCGGCGCAGTGGACGCAGCTCAAAGCTGTGGCGAAACAGTTTACGGTGACGCCGTCGGTGATGCTGCTGACCGCGTTCAGCGAAGTGCTGGCGCTGTGGAGCCGCACCCCACGTTTCACCCTGAGCCTGCCGCTGTTTAACCGCATGCCGTTGCACCCGGATGTCGATGAAATCATCGGCGACTTCACCTCGCTGGTGCTGCTGGAAGTCGGCATCGACGGTTCGCAGAGTTTCACCGACAAGGCCCGCGCGGTGCAGGCGCAACTGTGGCGCGACATCGACCATTCGGTGGTCAGCGGTGTGCGGGTACTGCGCGAATTGTCCCAGGCCCGGGGCGTGCAGCAGACGGCGATGCCGATCGTGTTCAACAGCACGCTGTCGGAAGCGGCGCCGGAACTGGCCGAATTCAACCTCGCCGACGCGTTGAACGCCCGGCACATGCACAGCATCACCCAGACCCCGCAAGTGTGGCTCGACCACACGTTGCTGGAACTGGAAGGGCGCCTGCTGTTCAACTGGGACAGCATCGACGAACTGTTCCCGCAAGGCATGATCGAGCAGATGTTCGTCGCCTATAACACCCTGCTCGACAGCCTCTGCGAGCCGGCAGCCTGGGGCGCAAACACGCCGCAACTGCTGCCGCAGGCACGCTTGCCGGCACCGGTCGACAATCAGCAAACGCTGCCATTGATGCACGAATTGTTCGAACGTCAGGCCCTCGCCACACCGGATGCCCTGGCGGTGATCGGTACGCGGCAACTGACGTACGCCCAGCTTCGTTTTGAGGCCCGACAACTCGGCGCCCGACTGCAAGCGCAGGGTGTGCTACCGAACCGCTTGGTCGCCGTGGTGATGGAGCGCGGTTGGGAGCAAGTGGTCGCGACCCTGGCGATTCTGTATGCCGGCGGCGCTTACCTGCCGATCGAGCCGACGCAACCGGCGGAACGGCTGCGGCATATTCTGGAGCGGGCCGAGGCGAGTCTGGCCCTGACCCAACCGGCGCTGCTCGACAAGATCGAATGGCCGGCGCAAGTCACGACCATTGCCGTGACCGATGAAGTTTCAAACGATGGACTGCTGCAACCGGTGCAGGTGAGCGAAAGCGACCTCGCTTACGTGATCTACACCTCGGGCTCCACCGGCCAGCCGAAAGGCGTGGTGATCGACCATCGCGGTGCGGTCAACACTTTGCTCGACATCAATCGGCGCTTTGCTGTCGGCCCGAACGACCGCGTATTGGCGATCTCGTCGCTGAGTTTCGACCTGTCGGTCTACGACTTCTTCGGCACGTTGGCGGTGGGTGCGGCGGTGGTCATCCTCGAACCGCAACTGTCACTCGATCCGGCGCACTGGCTCGAATTGATCAAGCGTCATCAGGTCAGCCTGTGGAACTCGGTGCCGGCGCTGCTCGGTATGCTGGTCGAGTACGTGGAGGGCGAGGGCGGCACGTTGCCCGCCAGCCTGCGGGTTGCGATGCTGTCCGGTGACTGGATTCCATTGACACTGCCCGAGCGGGCCTGGGCTTTGCAGCCGGAGTTGCAGTTGATCAGCTTGGGCGGCGCCACCGAGGCATCGATCTGGTCGATCTATTATCCGGTGAAGCACGTCGACCCGGCGTGGCGCAGCATTCCCTACGGCAAGGCCCTCGATCATCAGCGTTTCTACGTGCTGGATGAAGCGCTGCAAGTGCGCCCGACCTGGGTCGCGGGTCAGCTGTACATCGGCGGTATCGGTCTGGCGAAAGGTTACTGGCGCGATGAAAAACTCAGCGCCGGCAGTTTCTTCGATCATCCACTGACCGGCGAGCGGCTGTATCGCACGGGCGACCTGGGACGCTTGCTGCCGGACGGCAACATCGAATTCCTCGGTCGCGAAGACAATCAGGTCAAGGTCCAGGGCTATCGCATCGAGCTGGGCGAGATCGAAGCCGCGCTCAATCGCCATCCCGGCGTGCAGAGCGCGGTGGTGCGGATTCTTGGCAGCACGCTGGGCGAGAAACGTCTGGCGGGCTACGTGCTCAAGGCCGATCCGGCGTTGCAGGCCAGCGATTTCAGCGCGTACCTGAGCGACAAACTGCCGGCCTACATGATTCCGCCGTCGTTCACCTTTGTTGAAGCGTGGCCGTTGTCGTCCAACGGCAAGGTCGACAAGAAACGCCTGCCGGAACCGGAGCAGATCGAGGAACAAGGACCGGCGCTCGAAGTCGAGGGCCCGCAGGAACAGCGGCTGGTGGAGATCGTGCAGGACGTGCTCAAGCGCGATTCCATTGCCGCCAACGCCAACCTGCTGAACCTCGGCGCAACGTCGATCGATATCGTCCGGATCAGCAACGCCTTGTCCGGCGCCTTGCAGTTCCGCCCGCACGTGGCGCAATTGCTGGCCCAACCGACGCTGCTGCATCTGCTTGGCATGTACCGCCAGAACCGGGCGCGGCAGGATCTGCTCGGCAACGTGCAGCAGGCCCCGGAGCCCGTGCAGGAAATCATCGAAGATCCCCAGCAGCGGGCGCAGTTCAAGGCCGAACAGCGCGGACGCCGCGACTTCGCTCAGACCCTGCCGGCGCTGGCGCTGGACCTGCCGCAAGACCCGGCCTTCGCCCGACGTTTGAGCGATTACCGATCGGTGCGTCAATACGATCGGCAACCGATCGCCACCCAGGCCTTCGCGCACGTACTGGCAGCGCTGGCCCAGGGGCAACTCGATGGCGAAGTGAAATACCAGTTCCCGTCGGCGGGCGGGCTGTACCCGATTCAGGCCTACCTCTACATCAAAGCGGATCGCGTGCTCGGCGTGCCCGGCGGCGCGTATTACTACGATCCCCGCCAGCATCGTCTGCTGGCGCTCCAGAGCGGATTGCTCGACCCGGACACCTACGACTATTTCGTCAACCGCCCGGTGTACGAGAACGCCGCGTTCTCGCTGTTTTTCATCGCCGACATGGCGGCGATTCGCCCGCTGTATGGCGAGCGCAGCCGCGACTTCTGCCACATCGAAAGCGGCGCCATGGCCCAGTTGCTGAGCATGACTGCCGTCGAGCACGGTCTGGGCTTTTGCGGTATCGGCTCGGTCGAGGAGCAGCAACTGACGACGCTGTTCGATCTCGGGCCGAGCCATGAATTGATCTACTCGATGATCGGCGGCCTGCGCACGGCCGATGAACAACACCGCGCGCCAGTCGAGGTGTTTGCCAGCGAGCCTGCGACCGCCAGCCTGGACGATGAAGACATGGAGGAGTTCGAAGTATGAATGCCGATCAATTGCTGGCGTTGTTCGCTCGCCATGGTGTGGTGCTCGAAGTGGACGGTGACAGGCTGCGCTGCAAGGCGCCGCGCGGGTTTCTCACCGAAGAACTGACCCTGGCGCTTAAACGTCACAAACAGGAACTGATCGCCTTGCTCGGCGGGCACGATGACGCGGCGATTCCCCGCCGATCCGGCACGCACACGTCCTGGCCGTTGTCCTTCTCGCAGCGGCAATTGTGGTTTCTCGATCAACTGGAACCCGGCAACCCGTTCTACAACGTGCCGACGGCAGTGACGCTCAGGGGGCAGTTGGACGTGGCGCAGCTGGAGCGTGCACTGAACGAACTGGTGGCCCGCCACGAAATCCTGCGCACGACGTTTCGCAGCGTCGACGGCGAACCGCGTCAGGTGGTGCACCCGTCGATGCCGCTGTCGTTGTCGGTGACGGATCTGCGCCAATTGCCTGCCGACGAGCGCGAGCAGCAAGTGCGATTCGCCGTCGAGCAGGATGCCCGGGCGCCATTCGATCTTGGCAGCGGGCCGCTGCTGCGGGCGTCGTTGCTGCGCGTGGCCGACGATGAATACCTGTGGCTTTACAGCGTGCATCACATCATCGCCGACGGCTGGTCGATGGGCGTGATCCTGCATGAGGTCGCCACGCTGTACGGCAATTATCTGCGTGGCGAAACCCCGACGCTTGCGCCGTTGTCGGTGCAATACGCTGACTACGCCTGTTGGCAGCAACAGCGGGTGGGTGGTGCGGCGCTGGACGCTCAGCTCGATTACTGGCGGCGCACCCTGGACGACGCGCCGCTGTTGTCGACCTTGCCCGCCGACCGGCCACGACCGCTGGTGCAGCGTTATGTCGGCGCCACTTTCAGTTCCTCGGTCGATGGCGCCACCTTGCGCGAACTCACGGCGCTGGCCCGGCAGACCCAGGGCACGCTGTTCAACGTGCTGCTGGGCGCTTTGGCGGTTCTGCTGTGGCGCCACAGCGGTCAGCAGGATCTGTGCATCGGCACGCCGTTCGCCAACCGCAATCGCCCGGAAGTCGAGCCGCTGATCGGCCATTTCGTCAACACCCTGGTGCTGCGTCAGCGCCTGAATCCACAGCAGACCTTCGCCGAGCTGCTGCGCGACGTGCGTGGGCAAATGCTCGACGTCCACGCTCATCAGGATGTGCCGTTCGACCGCGTGGTCGAGGCTGTCAACCCGCCGCGCGATCCCGGTCATTCGCCGTTGTTCCAGGTGATGCTGGTGCTGCAGAACACCCCGGGCAACGCATTGCAGATGCCTGGCCTGGAACTGGCGCCGTACGGCACCAGCAGTGCCACGGCCAAGTTCGATCTGGCATTCGAATGGGTCGAGCGGGATGGGCGGCTGGACCTGCTGGTGGAATACAACACCGACCTTTACGACGTCGCGACTATCGAACGCCTGAGCGGACACTACCGCCATCTGCTCGAACAGATCGCCGCTGATGCCAAGCAACCGATCAATGCCTTGCCATTGATGAATGAGGCTGAGCGTCAGCAGGTGCTGGTCGATTTCAACCGCACCGCGCCGCTGACGCAAACGGCGCCCTGCGTGCATCAACTGGTTGAAGCGCAGGCCGCGAGCAACCCTCAGGCCTGCGCAGTGGTCTTCGAGGACGAATCCCTGAGCTACGCCGAGCTCAATGCCCAGGCCAATCGGCTGGCGCGGCACTTGCGCACCTTGGGCGTTGGCCCGGACGTGCGCGTGGCGGTGTGCATTGAGCGTTCGCTGGAATTACCGGTGGCGCTGCTGGCGGTGCTCAAGGCCGGCGGCGCTTACGTGCCGCTGGATCCGGATTATCCGCTGGGGCGCCTGAGTCATATGCTCGGCGACAGCACGCCCGCGGTGCTGCTGACCCTCGGCTCGGCGCACGGGATTTTGCGCCAAGCCGTGCAAGGCTCGACCTGGGAAGCGCCGATCCTCGACCTCGAACAAGATGCCGCGAGCTGGGCGTCGTTGGCGGCGGACAATCTTGATCCGCGCCATGTCGGCGTCACCCCGGACCATCTCGCCTACGTGATCTACACCTCCGGCACCACCGGGTTGCCCAAGGGCGCGATGGTCGCCCACCGTGGCTTGAGCAATCTGCTGCTGTGGTGTTTGCAGGTCTGCGGCGAAGCAGGGGCGATGCTGCACAAGATCCCGTTCGGTTTCGATGCTTCGGCCTGGGAGACCTTCTGGCCGTTGGCAACCGGCGGGCGATTGGTTATTGCGCGACCCGGCGGGCATTACGAACCAGCCTATCTGGCGCGCGAGGTGCGCGAACGGAAGGTCACGGCGCTGGTGTTCGTGCCGGCGATGTTGCAGCTGTTTCTGGAAGTCGACGAGGTCAGTCAGTGTGCGTCGCTGACCCATGTGTTCAGCGGCGGCGGTGAGCTGCCGCCAGCCCTGGCCCGGCGCTTTCAGGAGCGACTGCCCCATGCGCGGCTGCACAACGTCTACGGTCCGACCGAAACCACGGTGATCAACAGCATCTGGACCCTGGAGCCCGGCGCCGAGGTGCCGACCCGGCAACTGCCGATCGGTCGGCCGATTGCCAACAACCGTTTTTACGTACTCGATGACCGCGACCAGCCGGTGCCGGTGGGCGTGACCGGGCATCTGCACATTGGTGGCGTTGGCGTCGCTCGGGGTTATCTGGGATTGGCGCAGCTCAGTGCCGAGCGCTTTATCGACAACCCGTTCGTGTCAGGTGATCGGCTCTATCGCAGCGGCGATCTGGCGCGTTATCGCCCGGACGGTCAGCTGGAATTTCTGGGTCGCAACGACTTTCAGGTCAAGTTGCGCGGTGTGCGCCTGGAACTGGGCGAGATCGAGGCCCGGCTCGAAGCGTTTCCCGGTATCCGCAGCGCCGTGGTGTTAATGGTCGGCGAAGTAGCGCAGGATCAGCGGCTGGTGGCCTGTTGCGTAGTGGCCGAGACCGTGGACGAAGCCGCAGTGCACGCCCATTTGGCGACAACCCTGCCCAGAGCCGTAATCCCCGGCAGCTACCTGTGGCTCGACGCCTTGCCGCTGACCGCCAACGGCAAAGTCGACCGTGCCGCGCTGACAGCATTGGCGGATGAAGAGATGACCAACCGCCAGGTCAACCTGAGCAGCCCGCGCGATCACATCGAACTGGCGCTGTACCAGATCTGGAAAAGCCTGTTGCTGGCGCCGCAGATCGGCATTCGTGACAACTTCTTCAACGTCGGCGGCACCTCGATCGCCGCGATCAAGATGGCTCATGAAATCAGCCAGCAGTTCGCGGTCGAAGTGCCGGTGCGCGTGGTGCTCAGCTACCCGACCATCGAGGCGCTGGGCGGGTGGCTGCGGGTCGGGGCCAACCCGGCGCTGGCCCAGAGCAACCTGATCGAATTCCGTCTCGGCAGCGGCCAGCACAACGTGGTGTGCATTCACCCGGCGGGCGGTACGGCGTTCTGTTACCTGTCGCTGGCCAAGGTGCTGCCGGATGAAACCGGGGTCTACGGCGTGCAATCGCCGGGGCTGAATCCGGGGGAGAGCACCGAGCCGACGGTCGAGGCGATGGCCGAGGCTTACTTGCGCCAGATCGAACCGCTGACGGAGCAACCGCTGATCCTCACCGGACTGTCGTTCGGCGGCCTGGTGGCCTATGAAATGGCGCGGCGGTTGACTGCCGCGGGGCATTGTCAGGTGACGGTGGTGCTGCTCGACACCCAGGGCAGCGACGATCCGGGTTTCCGCGAGCAGATCGGCACCGTGGACATGGCCGAGTTCCGCGACAAACTGGTGCGTTTCAACGGCATGTACCCCGGCATCGAAGACGCCCAGGTCGAACGCTACTTCAACATCTACAACCACAACCGCCTGGCCATGGCTGCCTATGAATGCGCGCCGCGCGCCGGTCGCGTGGTGCTGATCCAGGCGCGGGAAGATTTCAGCCGCCATCAGTTGCATGAACTGCGTGGCTTCTGGCGTCGCCGCGCGGGCAGCGGCTATCTGGCGAAACTGGTCAGCGGCGGGCACTGGGACATGCTTGAAAGCGCGGAAATCCACCGGGTCTCGCAAATCATCCGTCGGGAGCTGCAACGCTTCGACGCGCAGGAGGCGAGATGATGAGTGCGTCCAATGACAGGCCATTGCTCGCGCGTTTTGCCGAGCAAGTGGCGGGTAATCCGCAAGCTACGGCGGTGATCGATCAGTCGCTCACGCTGACTTACGCCGAACTGGCCAGTGCCAGCGAACGCATCGCCCGAGGATTGCTGGCGTGTGGTGTCGAACCCGGTCAGTCGCTGGCGTTGTGCATGCCGCGCTGCTGGCAGTGGCTGGCAACGATTATCGGCGCCCTGAAAGTCGGCGCGGTGGTGGTGCCGCTGGATCGCGCCAGCCCACGCAAACGCCGGGAACTGATGCTGGCGGATGCGGCGTGTGTCGGCCTGATTACCCTGGATGAAGAGCCGCTGTGGTCGCCGTCACTGTGGCAAACCAGTGTCGAGGCCTTGCTCGATCAGCCGGACGCTCCGCCGCAAACACTGGCCGAAGACTTCGCCGAGGTGATGTTCCTGTTCTACACCTCGGGCACCACCGGCACGCCAAAAGCAGTCGAGGTGGGCGAGCGCGGCCTGCTGCGTCTGGCGCACACCGACGGCTATATCGAGATTCGCCCGACGGACCGGTTTGCCTGCCTGTCCAACCCTGCGTTCGATGCGTGCAGTTTCGAACTGTGGGCGCCGCTGCTCAACGGCGGCTGCTGCGTGATGATCGCCGACGAGGACGTGCTGGATGCGCGTCGACTGGCCGAGGTGCTGGAGCGCACGCAGGTCGACAACCTGTTCATGACCGTGTCGCTGTTCAACACGTTGATTGCCGAGTGGCCGTCGTGCTTTTCCAGCGTGCGTCAGGTGCTGATTGGCGGTGAGCAGATCAGCGCTGCCGCCGTGCGCGGCTGGTATCGGGCCAATCCTGAGAGCCGCTGCCGGATCTTCAACGCCTACGGCCCCACCGAATGCACCACGTTTGCCCTGTGCTGGCCGATCAGCCGCGATTTTGCCGGTGACTCGGCGCCCATTGGCCGACCGTTGCCGGATACCGGCGTGCAGGTGCTGGATGAGCAGCAACGCCCGGTGCCGGCGGGCGAGGTCGGCGAGCTGTATTTGAGTGGCAGCGGTGTCGCCCGTGGCTACCGCAACCGGCGCGAAGAAACTGCTCGCCAGTTCGTCCGTTTGCTCTTCCTCGACGGTGGCGCGCAGGTGCATTACCGCACCGGTGATCTGGTGCGACGCAATGCCGAAGGCTTGATCGAGTACCTGGGGCGGGTCGACCGGCAGGTGAAGATTCGTGGCTTCCGGATCGAGCCGGGGGAGGTGGAGCAACGGATGCTGGAGTATCCGGGCGTGGCGCAGGTGTACGTCTGCACCCGGCGGCAGGCGGCAGAAGACCATCAGTTGCTGGCGTTCATCGTGCCTCGCGGGGATCTGGACTATCAGGAATTCGAAAACCATCTGCGGGCACAACTGGCGCCGTATATGCGGCCGCATCAGCTGTTCCTGCTGGAGCGCCTGCCGCTGACGGCCAATGGCAAGATCGATCGTGATGGCTTGCTGGCCCAAGGGTTGAGTCCGTGGCATCCAGCGATGGATGCCGTTGACGATGGCGCTGTTTCGCCTGCGTTGAGCTGGCTACTGAACGAAGCCCGCTCGCTGCTCGGCCAACCGGCTCTGAGCGCGCAGGACGACTGGCTGGGCAGTGGCGGCGATTCGCTCAAGGCCCTGCGCCTGCGTTCGGCGATCCGTGTCCACTGGCAGCGCGAGATCGCCATCGATACGTTGCTCAACGAGCCTTTCTCGTCATTGGCCGCACAACTGAGCGGTGAAACGAACGGCGAGTCGATCTACCCACCCGCGCCTCCGATCAGCAGCGCCAAACGCCTGCCGGCGACCGCCGAACAGCGCCGGCTGTGGCTGTTGCAACAACGCTCGCCGACCTCGACCGCCTACAGCGTGCCGCTGATTCTGCATCTGGCGGCAGGTGTCGAAGTTGCGGCACTGGCCGAGGCTTTGGGGCGTTTGGTGCAGCGTCATCCGGGATTGCGTACGGCATTCGCGGCGGGTGCCGATGGACTGGATCAGGTAATCGCCGAGCAGGGGTCGACCTGTCGCACCTTCGCGGTCGGGCATTTCACCGAGAACAACTGGCAGGCCTTCGCCGAGCTGGTGTTCGCCGCGCCGTTCGACCTGACCACCCCGAATCTGTTTCAAGCCTGGTTGCTGCCGTTCGCCGATGGCAGCTGCCGGCTGTTGCTGAACCTGCATCACATCATCGTCGATGGCTGGTCGGTGAACCTGTTGTTCGACGATCTGGCGCAGCTTTACACCGATGCCCTGCAAGGCCGCGACAGCCTGCAACCGGCCGCCCGATTGACGACGCTGGAGTTTGGCCAGTGGCAGCGCCAGTGGAGCGTCGATCCGCATTATCGCGACCAGCGCCGCGCCCTCGCCGAGTTGCATCGCCGTCAGGAAGAACCATCGCCTGCATTGATGCCAATGCGCGAACTCAGCCCCGACGCCCGGTTGCACCGCGAACCCTTGGGCACAGCGCGCAGTGCGGCTCTTGAGCGCTTTTGCACCCAACAACGGCTGACCCGTTTCGAAGTGCTGTTCAGCGTCTTCGCCTGGAGCCTGTACGCCCTGACCGGGTGCGAGAGGCCACGGATCGCCAGCCCGGTGTCCAACCGGCCACTGGCGGAGTTCGAAGACACGGTCGGCATGTTTGCCAACACCGTGCTGATCCCGACCACCGTTGAACACGCATCCACGCTGGGCGAGCAGTTGCGCAAGCAGACCGCCACCGTGCGCGAGGTGCTGGCATTGCAGGACGTGGCGCTGGCGGATCTGGTGGAAGACCTGCGGCTGTCGTCGAGCCCCTCGTTGTTCGACTTCATGTTCGTGCTGGAAAACACTGACTACGCCGCACTGGCCGACTCAAACCTGCGCGCCACGCTGGCATTCAACGAGCAGTTACATGCCAAGTGCCCGTTGACGTTGTTGATGGTTGGGAGCGGGTCGCAGCTGGAATGCTGGTGGGAATATCAGTGCAGCTATTTCGATGCTGAACAGATGCGGGCGTTGAACGCGCTGTTCCGCCGGGGTCTGGATCTGTTGCTGGAAAACCCGGCGGCCAATCTCAACGATTTGCTCGGTCCGTATCGAAGCAGCCTGCCACCGGCCAGCGAAGGTCCGCAGATCGCGCTGCCGTTCAACACATTGGCGGACGGGTTCGAGCATCAAGTGCTTTGCACGCCGGAGGCGGTCGCGCTGGTTCAAGGCCAGCACCGCCTCAGCTACAGCGAGCTGAATGCGCTGGCCGATGCTCTGGCGGCAAACCTGATCGAGCGCCATCCGTTGCCGGCCGGGAACGCGCCGTTGCATGTCGTGCTGTTCCTCGATGCTTCGGTGGAGCACATTGTCGCCTTGCTGGCCCTGGCCAAACTCAACCTGACCGCCGTGCCGCTGGACCCTGCTTACCCGGTGGCGATCCAGCGTCAGGTGCTGGAGCAGGCGCAGCCGCATTGCGTGCTGTTCAGCGACGCGACCAAGGCTGCACTGGATGACCTGAACGCCGGACGATTCGCCACCCATCGGGTTGATCTGCGCGCCGATGCCGGAACGTTCGAACGTCCACGCCACGCCGGCGAACGGCCGCTGTACACGCTGTTCACCTCCGGATCGACCGGCACACCGAAAGGCGTGCAGGTGTCGGAACGCACCCTGTGCAACCTGCTGCAATGGCAGCGCACCGAAGGGCAGTTGCCGGCGAAAGCGGTGACCCTGCAGTTCTCGATGCTGTCGTTCGACGTATCGTTCCAGGAGATTTTCAGCACCCTGTGCGGCGGCGGTTGTTATCACCTGATCACGCCGCGCTGGCGTCAGGACGCCGAGGCGTTGCTGGATTACATGGTCGAGGCGCGGATCGAGCGCCTGTTCCTGCCGTACGTGGCCTTGCAGCATCTGGCGCAAACCGCGGTGGCCCGGGGCATTTACCCGTCGGCGTTGCGCGAGGTGATCACGGCCGGCGAGCAATTGCTCTGCACCGATGCGCTGCGCAACTGGTTCGACGGCATGCCGCACGCCTCGCTATTCAACCACTATGGCCCGACCGAAACCCACGTGGTCAGCGCCTTGCGCCTGCCGCCCGTGGCGCGGGACTGGCCGTTGCGCGCGCCGATCGGTCATGCCGTCGGCAATGCGCGGTTGCTGCTGGTGGATGAACACGACCGCCCGGTGCCCAACGGCTCTCGCGGCTATCTGCTGGTGGCCGGGCCGATGGTTGCCCGCTGTTATCTGGCCGATCCTGCCCTGAACGCCGCGCGGTTTGTCGAGGTGGCAGACGACTGTTTGTACTACCGCACCGGCGATCTGGCGTGGGCCGATGCCCAAGGCTGCCTGCATTACCTGGGGCGTGACGATCAGCAGATCAAACTCAGCGGCCATCGTCTGGAGCTGGGGCAGATCGAGGCGGCACTGATGCAGATGCCGGAAGTGGTCAACGCGGTGGTCGCGGTTCAGGCCGATCCGCCACGGCTGATCGCCTGGCTGCAACTCGATGGCCAACCTGCAAAGTCGCAATCGCTGGATCATCAGGTTGCGCGGTGGCTGCCGGCCCATGTGCGGATCGATGAATACCGACGGATCAACCTCTGGCCACGCACCCCCAGCGGCAAGATCGACCGCAAGGCTTTGCCGAACCTGGGCGAGGCGCTGGAGCGGCGCAGCACGCCACAACCGGTTGTTCAACTGAGCGCACTGGAACGGCAACTGAGTGAGTTGTTCCAGGCCGTGATCGGCCGGGATATCGAACCGGAGCAGACCTTCTTCGAGGCCGGCGCCACCAGCCTCGGCCTCATGCGTTTGCATGGCCGTTACGCCGAAGAACTGCCGCACAAGGTGACGATGGCCGATCTGTTCGAACACGTCACGGTGCGGCGTCTGGCGGCGCACCTGTCGAAGGCGCCGGCGGCAGCGGCGCAGCAGGTACGGCAAACCGATGCAGGTCACCAGCCGATGGCGATCATCGGCATGGCGGTCAATGTGGCCGGGGCACAGAACCTGTCGGAGTTCTGGGCGATGGTGCAAGGCAATGAGCTGGGCATCGAGCACTTTGCTGCCGAAGAAGGCCTGGTCGGTGCCCGCAGCCAACTGGCGGGCATGCTCGATTTCGATCCCGAGTACTTCGGCATCAGCCGCCAGGAAGCACGGTTGATGGACCCGCAACAGCGGCATCTGCTGATGGCCTGCGTACAGGCCCTGCAACACGCGGCCATCGTCCCTTCGGCGGACGGTCCGCGCATCGGTCTGATCGCCAGTTGCGGCGAAACCACGTACTTCCAGCAAATGCTGCGCGAAACCGCCGACGACGATTTGCCGGACGGCTTCCAGCTGGCGCTGCACCACGACAAGGATTTTCTGGCGACCAAAGCCGCGTATCACCTGGACCTCAACGGCCCGGCCCTGAGCGTGCAGGCCGCTTGCGGCAGTTCGCTCATCGCCGTGCACTTGGCCAGTTCGATGCTGCGTCAGGGCGACAGTGACGTGATGCTTGCGGCCGGGGTGCTGATCGACCCGACCCTGACCGAGGGCTATCGGCATCGCTCGCAGCACATCTTTTCCGCCGACGGTCTGTGCCGTCCATTCAGCGATGACGCCAGCGGCACCCTTGGCGCCAGTGGCTACGGGGTGGTGGTGCTCAAGCCGCTGGCCAGGGCGCGGGCCGATGGTGACCGGATCTATGCGTTGGTCGAAGGCTCGGCGCTGAACAACGATGGCCGGGCCAAGATGAGTTACACCGCGCCGTCGGTGGCGGGGCAGAGCGCGGTCATCCGCGATGCCTTGAACCGGGCCGGATTGACCGGTGCCGACATCGGCTACATCGAGGCCCACGGCACCGGCACCTTGCTCGGCGATCCGATCGAAGTCGCGGCGTTGACCAAGGCTTTCGGCGATGCGCCGGCCGGCCATTGCGCGCTGGCCTCGGTGAAAAGCCAGATCGGTCATCTGGGCGCGGCGGCGGGGGTAGTCGGGCTGATTCGCGCCAGCCTCGCGGTGTTCCATGGCGTGTTGCCGCCGAACCTCGGTTTTGGCCGGATCAACCCGCAGATCGATCTGGAACATTCACCGTTCTACGTGCCGACCACGTCCCGGCCATGGCCGGAGGGGCGGCGGCGACTGGCCGGTGTCAGCAGTTTCGGGATTGGCGGGACCAATGCGCATGTCATCGTCGGTGCTGCGCCAGTTTCGCAGGAAGGGGTCGAGGAAACATTGCCGCTGCTGATGATCTCGGCCCATAGCCGGGCGGAGTTGCTGCGCGATATCGCGGCGATTCGCGAATACCTGCACGCGAACCCGGAACAGCAGACTGCATTGCTGCGGCACTTGCAGTCAGGTCGCCGGCAGTTGCGCTGGCGCTTCGCAATGGTTTGTGGGACGGGTGAGGCCATTCCATTGCAGCCGACAGCGATCAAGGAAGTCACGCTCTCAAGCGCGCAGGTGATCGCCCGTGATCAATCGCCGCAGGAGCTGCTGGACGCCTGGTACGAAGGCGCGAATATCCAGTGGCCGCAGCGCTCGGCACCGCCGCCCTGGGATTTGCCGCCGTCATCGTTCGATCTTCAGCCGTATCGTTTCCAGACTCCCGTGGCTAACCAACCTGCTGCGCCAGCCCTTGAGCGGCAACCGCTGGCGGACTGGTTCCACCAGCGACAGTGGGTGCGCACCCGGCGATTGAGCGCGACAGCGACGGCGGAATCCCGTGAGGTGCTGATTCTGTGCAGCCATGAAACGCCGGAATCGACGTTGCTGGCGAGCCTGAACACTGTGTACCGACGCGTCATTCACGTGCGCACCGGCAATGGCTTCAAGCGCCTGAGCGCGGACCGTTTCGAACTTGATCCGCTGGACATCGAAGCCCTGAACCGCTTGCTCGCCGAGGTCGCAGAACCTGAACTCGGCGAACTCGACTGGCTGCATGCCTTGCCGCTGGCGGTGTCGGGCGCGGTCAACGAGCAATCGCTGGATCTGGCGCAGTGGGCCTGTCTGGACACGGTCAGTGCGCTGATGCAGGCCTGGGGGCAAACACCGCGCACGACACGGCTGCGGTTGTGGTTGATGTCATGGCAGGCATGCCCGGTGGACGGCGAGGTGCGACGGCCCGAACTGGCAGCGCTGGCCGGCATCACTGAAGTGGTGCCTCAGGAATACCCGGTGCGTTGTCACTGGCTGGACTGGCCTTCGCCGCGCCTCGAAACTCAGGCCGGCGAGTTGGCAGCGCTGCTTGGCGATCCGGTTTCATTGCCTCGGCGAATGGCGGTGCGCGATGGTTACCTGTGGCAGCCACGCTTGATGCCTCAGCCATTGACCGGCCCAGCAACGACATCAGGGCTTCTGCCGGAAGACGGCACGTTTCTGGTGCTGGGCGGCAGCGGCGGCATCGGCCGGACCTTGTGCGAACACTTGCTAAAGGCACCCGCGCGCCGTGTGGTGCTGATCTCGCGCCAAGGGCAATTGCCTGAGTCACTGGCGGCGTACGCATCGCGGATCGACTGCATCAAAGCGGACATCGCCGACCTGCCGCGCTGGCCACAGATCCTCGATCAACTGGCCGTTCGTTACGGTCGCCTGAACGGTGTGATTCATGCGGCAGGCGTCGGTGCGGGCAGTCTGATTCGCCACCGTGATGCCCGGCAAATGGCAGAGGCCATGGCCGCCAAGACTCGCGGCATGCTGGCGGTCGAGGCGTTGATCGAGCACCTGACACCGGGTTTTGTCCTGTACTGCTCGTCGATGTCGGCACTGTTCGGCGGCGCGGGGCATCTGGATTACGCGGCGTCCAGCGGGGTACTCGACGGCTTCACCCACTATCGCCCGAACCCCGCCGACACTTGCTTGCGACTGGGGATCAACTGGGACATCTGGCGCGACATCGGCATGGCCACCACCAGCAACGGTGGAGACGCCGCGCATCTGGAGCATCTGACGGTCGGACTGTCAGCCGAAGAGGGTTGCCGAGTGTTCGATCTGGCGATGGCGACGCAGTTGCCTCAGTTGCTGATCTCCACCACCGGCATCGACACGGCGTGGCGGTTTTATCCGGTTCGCCATGGTGCTGTGGCCGCAGTGGTCGAGGCACCGAAGGGCGTGGATTTGTCGGCGCGCCTGCGTGAGTGCCTGTGCAAGTGGCTCGGTGTGGCCGAGCTGGAAGATGACGATTCGCTGTACGACCTGGGCGCGGACTCGCTGACGCTGCTCGACCTGATCGACGAGCTGCAAGCGGCCACGGGTGAGGTATTCCAGCTGTCGCAATTCAGCCACAAGGTCAGCCTGAACGAGGTGCTGGGGCTGGTCTCGACCGCCACGGTTGAAGAGGCGCCCCCTGCTGCACCGCACGGCTGGCACGACGCGGTGCGGATCGATCAATGGCATGCCGGTGACGGCCGTAATTGGCTGTACCTGATCCACCCGGTGGGTGGCGATGTTCAAGCCTATCGGGAACTGGTCTCGGCGCTGCCGGCGGAACTGGGCGTGTGCGTGATCGCCGACCCGGCGCTGCGCCTGCCGCAGTTGCCGAACATCAGCGTGGAGGAACGTGCACGCTGGTATCTGGCGGCGATCAAGGAGCATCTTCCGCACGGCAGCACTTGGCGCCTTGCAGGGTGGTCCTTCGGAGCATGGGTGGCGCAAGCGCTGTGTCATCAGGCCCAGGCTGAGGGCTTCAGGCAACCGTTGTTGTACCTGATCGACCCGCCCGCGCCGGATGCCGGTGCGGAACTGGCCGGCATTGATGAGCAGACCATCGAGCAGGTGTTCCAGAGCGAGTTCGCCCAGCGCTGGCCGGAGGTCGAAGGGCAGGGCATGGCCGAAGAACGTCAGGCGTATCTGCAACGGCTGACCGTGTGCTGCCGCAATAACATGGCCAGCATGGTCGTCTTCCGACCGCCAGAGCTGGCGACCACAGCGGTGCGGTTGTTCATCGCCGGGCACGCCAATCCTTACGGGCTGGGCAATGCCTGGAATCCGGATGACCTGCAACGCAACTGGCAGGCCTTGCTGCCGCAGTTGCGCAGCTGGCAAACCCTGGACACCGATCACTACGGCATTGTGGCGGGCCGCTGGGCGCGGTTGCTGGCCGAGGTGATCGGTACGGATGAGCCGGCGCCATGAATGAACCGATCTCGAAGCCGCGATGGCTGCTGAATTTAGTGCAAGTGCTGTGCGAAACCGGACAGGCCGACGACCTGCGCAAGCGGATAGACAATGGCGAGGGTCCCGTGCCGTTGCGGCTGTTTCATCTCTGGCAGGCCGACGTGGTTCTGCCGATGCTCGGCGAAGCCTTGCCGGAACATCGACAGGCGCTGCTCGCGTTGCAAAGCCTGCATCAGCGGGCGGCGCTGGGCGTGCTCGGGCGTCAGGGCGAATGGCGGGCCGCGCTCAAACCGGTGTTGCTGGCGCTGTATAGCAAGGCCTACGCCTACGACGCGGCGTACGCCAAGGCCCACGCCAGTGCAATGACCTACGGCCTCGCACCGGCCAACCGCGCCATGATTGCCGAGCACTTCGGCGATGCCGAGGCGTTCGCCGAGTACTACGCGCAACTCAATACCGAGGCCGCCGCCACCGCGTTTGCCCAGGCTCATGCCAGCGCCAATGCCGAGGTGTCGGCCCGGGCTTTCGCGGACGACGATGCAGACACCTGCGCTCAGGTCTGCGGGGCGTCCGTGCGGGTTTACGTCGGGGCCTGTGCTTCGAGCGACGAACAGCGACATGCCGCACTCAACCATCTCGCCGCCGGGCTCGAGCGAAGCCTGGCCACGCTGCAATCCCGTTCAACAGGAGAACGACATGAATGACGCACAACTGCAATTCGATGTGGTGATCAACGCTCAGGGCCAGTATTCCCTGTGGCCGGCGGGCAAGCCGATGGCCAGCGGCTGGAGCGAGGCGGGGATGCGCGGCGAACGCCAAATCTGTCTGGATTACATCAACGAACACTGGATCGACATGCGCCCGCGCTCGCTGCGTGAGCAGTCATCGGTGTCGTTCCAATAAAAAAAGGTAAGGGAACATGGATCAGTTGGCACTCAAGGCAATCGAGCGCATCGCCGCCGAACGGCGTGCGCCGTATCAGCACATCACGGTCGAGCGGATCACGCCGATCATCGGCGCCGAGATCGGCGGCGTCGATCTTTCGCAGCCGCTGAGCGACGAGCAGCTCGCGGAAATCCGCCGGGCCTTTCTGGAGAATCACGTGGTGGTGTTCCGCGATCAGCACCTGACGGTGGACGAACACAAGGCGTTTGGCCGGCTGTTCGGTGAGCTGCGGGCGCTGCCGGTGGAAGACATCGACGGCGATGACTCGGAGCTGGTGGTGATCCGCGCCAATGCGCAATCGCGCTACGTGGCCGGCGAAACCTGGCACACCGACGGCACCGCCGACCTGGCGCCGTCCATGGGCTCGATGCTGTACGTCAAGGAAACCCCGGCCATCGGCACCGGCGGCGACACGTTGTTCGCCAACATGCACCTGGCGCTGGAAATGCTGTCGCCGACGATGCAGCAGTTTCTCGGCGAACTGACGGCGATCCACGACGGCGCGATTCCGTGGAAGGGCTATGAGGCGCCGGCCAATCTGCCGAAAACCGAGCACCCGGTGGTGGTTCGCCACCCGGAAACCGGGCGTAAAACACTGTTCGTCAATTCCGGGTTCACCTCGCACATCGTCCAGTTGTCCGGCGGTGAAAGTCAGGTGCTGTTGAACATGTTGTTTGATCTGGTGGCCCGTGAGCCGGTCCTCAGCTGTCGCGTGCGCTGGGCGCCGAACAGCCTGGTGTTCTGGGATAACCGCTGCACCCAGCACCATGCGGTCTGGGATTATTTCCCGCACTCGCGGTATGGCGAGCGGGTGACGATTCTGGGGACGCAGCCCAAGGCTTGAGTCTAAAAAGGTGGGAGCGGGCGCCGTTCCCACCGCTCATTTACAGACCTTGTTTGAGCAGCTGCTCGACGATCAACTCGCCAAACGCCAGATTCCCGTGCAGCGGGTCATCCACTTCGCAGTACGCCGGAAGCTGAAAACCCAGCTCATCATTCGCTGCCGCGCGCACATCGATCAGCTCGATGCCGAGCCCTTGCAGGCGCTCGATCAGTAGCGCCTGCGCGGCCATGAACACACGCGGATCGGACAGCTCTGGCACCCGCTGCGGCGGCAGCACGGCGAACACCTTGAGGTTCATCGCCCGTGCTTGCTCATAGAACGCCAGCGCAGGCCGGGACAAGGTGTCGACGATGGATTCGAACAGGGGACCTGCGAGAAAACCTTCGTCGAATTCGCCGTCCGGTGTCTGGTAGCAGGTCCAGTTCGGCGCGGTGGCGAGGTAGTGCAGGCTCAGGCCGAGGGTGCTCACCAGCGGCACCCCGACCTTCGCCAGTTGCGGCACTTCGAAAGGCGCCAGGGCCTGGCGATACAGACGTTCCATCTCGGCGTCCCGAAACACCACGTCATGGCGGGTCAGGCTGAAAAAATCCACCGCGAAATCCCGGCCGGTGCCCAGCGGGCCGCCGCTGAACGGCAACTCACGGGCCTGCGCGGCTTTGCCGATGACCCCGGCATGGGAGTCGCCCAGCAGCAGAAACCTAGGCGTAGTAATCGAGCACGGCGTCTTCACAGACAAGCTCCTCGCTGGATACGCAGGTGGAGGCAACGCTGGCCGGCGTCTGCAGCGGTTGAACGGCATCGAGCCCGGCGAAAAACTGCTGCATGACAAACGCCACGCCTTCCGGCGTGACCTCGCGCTGGTTGGGCTGGTAGAACGCGCCCTTGAACGGTGTGCCGGTGATGATTTCGTAGGAGGGGAAATAGTCGACGTCGTGCAGGTCTTCGCACAGCTGCCCGGCGACGGCGCGCAGGACCGATTTGGAATAGGTGGTGGCGCTCAGCACATGCTCGCCCGTGGCGGTCGCCGTCAGGGGCACCGGTGACACGGTGAGCAGAACACGCAGCTGTGGGTTGATCGAACGCATCAACTCCAGCGCCCGAACCATGTCGCCATAGGTGTCCATGAAGCCGAAATTGCAGAAACGGTGCAGCAGCGGATCGAAAGTGCCGCGCACGGTGCCGGGGCACACGGGATACACCAGACCGGTCTGGCGGTTTTGCCAGGCTTCGGTCAGGCCGAGGGTAAACACGAACACTTTGGCGCGGCGCAGGGCGCTGCGGATGGCGTCGAGGGTGGCTTCGCGCGAGGCGAACAGCGCGTCCTCGCTGGCAAAGCCGTCGGGTTCCACGGCGGGGCGGAATGGGTCGAAGAATCGCCCGTCATGGGCCCAGGTTTCGTCGGGCGGCAGGCTCACGCCCAAGGCCCATTCGAGCCATTGGCACAGCATCGCCGGGGTGTACAGATTGCCGGTGCGGAACGAGAACACCCCATAGTTGTGGGCCTTCCATTCGGCTGCGGGCAGTTCGGCCGGAGCCGGTTCCGCATCCAGCCAGTTCATGCCGCGTTCGCCCAGCGCCCGGCCGATGTGCTGGGCGAAACAGGAGCCAGCGGTGACGATGGCGTCCTTGTTGCCGATCTCGAACTGTGGCGTCCACAGTTGATCGATGTTCAGCGCGGGCTTGTCAGCCACGGCGGTGCGCCAGAAAGCGCGGGGTGGCAGGCATTGATAAGGATTCACGACGAGGGCCTCCTTGGCGGTCGCTGATAAAACGGGGTCAACTGATTTGATAGCGGTAGATCAGGTCGTCAAACCACCGATCTCCAATCTGATAGGCCTGCGGCACGCGGCGCTCGAATACAAAACCGCATTTCTCCAAAACCTTGCAGGACGCGATATTACCGTCGGTCACGGTCGACTCCAATGAGTCCAGGCCGATGGCGGCGGCGTAGTCGATGATCGCCTGCCGCGACTCGGTGCCAAAGCCTTTGCCCTGATGCTCGGGCAACAGCAGGCAACCCACCTCGGCATGCCCCGGCGACAGGATGCGGAATCCGGTCACGCCCAGTTCCTGCCCGCTGGCCCTGTCGGTCACCACCAGACACAACCAGTGATCCGACTGCGGCCCCCAGGCCGGAAGCCGATGCTCGAAGCCTTTGCGCACCTGTTCTTCGGCAATTTCACCGAACACGTACTGCATGGTCTGCGGCTCGGAATGCAGCCTGAGGAACAGTGGCCAGTCGGATTCGACCATCGTGCGCAGGTCGAGGCGTTGCGTGGTGAGGTCGAGCATCCGCTGCTCCTTGCAAGGGCGGAAAGGGAAGACGGTTTTTTACTGGGTGTGGGGCGAAAGATCAATGTTTTGATCGGGCATGTTTTGCAACGCCGACCTTGAACGCGCCCCTTAGCGGTGCTCTCCGGCAGCCACGCTGCCGGAGGTGGATTGGCGAATGGATCGGTTACGGCTTGACCGGTTTGACCAGGTCGGTCTCGCTGCTGTCGAGCACGAACACCGCCAGCAGACGTGACGGTTCGGTGGTGCTGGCATTGGCGCTCACCGCGTGGAAGTCGCCCGGTTGTTCGACGAAGTTTTCCCCGGCCTTGTAGACCTTCTCCGGCCCGTCGCCGACCTTGCTGCGTACGGCGCCCTCAAGCACCGTGGCGTAGATGAACGCGGACTTCGGATGAAAGTGCGCCGGCGAAGAACCACCGGGTGCGTATTCCACCAGCACGCCCTTCATGGATTTGCCCGGAACGTTGGGCAGGGCACGGTCGAACACCACGGTGACCTTGCCCCCTTGCGGCTCGGCGGCCGAGGCAGATGATATCGACAGGGCCGCAAACATGGCGGCCAGCAGGATTCGGCTGAACATGACGAGAGTCCTTCTAAGCGGATGGGGGTGTTTTAGCGCTGGATCGATTGCGCCAGCCAGTCTTCAAAGCGCGTCGAGCCCA
This sequence comes from Pseudomonas sp. B40(2017), assembly GCF_002112855.1. Taxonomy (NCBI): domain Bacteria; kingdom Pseudomonadati; phylum Pseudomonadota; class Gammaproteobacteria; order Pseudomonadales; family Pseudomonadaceae; genus Pseudomonas; species Pseudomonas sp. B40(2017). The sequence goes on along the minus strand of NZ_NEIT01000010.1, from coordinate 137,690 downwards.
GGCGCGGGTTGCTGCTACCGGGGGTGAGCGACTGGTCGTCGAGCACGTCGCCGAAGTAGCGGGCGTGGACGTCCGGGATCACTTTGCGGGTGTCGTGGGTGGCGCGGAAAAAACGCCGGACCAACTCGTCGAGCGGCATGGCTTCGGGGCCGGCAATTTCCTGTGTGCCGTTGATCGGCGCTGCCAGTGCCACATCCGTCAGCGCAGCAGCGACGTCGTCAGAAGCCATGGGCTGGATCAGCGCCGGCGACAGGCGCACTTCCTCGCCGACGGTGGCGGACTGGGCAATGCCGCCGACAAATTCGAAGAACTGCGTGGCCCGTAACAGACTGTACGGAATACCGGACGCCTTGATCAGATTCTCCTGCGCGACCTTGGCGCGGAAGTAACCGTTGGCGGGCAGGCGCTCACTGCCGACAATCGACAGCGCCACGTGATGGCGAACCCCGGCGGCGGCTTCGGCGGCAAGCAGGTTGCGGGTGGAGGTTTCGAAGAAGTCGAGTACGGCCTGGTCTTCCCACGACGGCGCGTTGGACACGTCGACCACTACCTGGGCACCGTCCATTGCTTCGGCCAGGCCTTCGCGGGTAATGCTGTTGACGCCGGTGTTAGGCGAGGCGGCGCGGGCATCGTGTCCGCGTTCGCGCAGATTGTTCACAAGTTTCGATCCGATGAGGCCGGTGCCTCCGATAACGACTATCTTCATGACATCTCTCCACATGCCGACCGCAACCGTTGCTGTCGATGTGGGATGAGCATGCTTGCAGCGCTCGGGCAAATCCTTGTGGTGACCTTGGATTTGCCTTGGTTTTTTGTCCAGACAGGCCAATCCGTCGGCAGATGCGTAGACCAATGCCCAGACCGGTGCGACGGCCCAGGGTCTGCCGTATCATTGGGCGCACGACAATCGCCCGCTCGGACACGGAGTCGGGGGCGCCAGACCAGAGAACAGCCACCGTGCCATTCGTGTTTGAAGACTATGTGCTCGACCAGCAGCGCCGGGAACTGACCTGGCGCGGGGAGGTTGTGACTGTCGGGCCGCAGGTCTTCGATCTGCTGTTGCTGCTGGTCAGCAACCGCGAGCGGGTGGTGAGCAAGGACGAATTGTTGAGCGCCGTGTGGAGTGGCCGGATCGTTTCCGAATCGACCATCACCAGCCACATCAACGCTGTGCGCAAGGCCATCGGCGACACCGGCGAGCAGCAGCGCCTGGTGCGCACGGTGCCGCGCAAGGGCTATCGCTTCGTCGGCGAAATCACCTCGAGCGACAGCCCCGTCGATGCGCCCGAAGCGCCTGCGATACCCGAAGTGGCCACGACACTTGTCCTGCCGGAAAAGCCGTCGATCACCGTCCTGCCGTTTCAGAATCTCAGCGGCGACCCCGCGCAGGACTACTTCGCCGACGGCATCGTCGAAGACATCATCACCGCGCTGTCGCGCCTGCGTTGGCTGTTCGTCATCGCCCGCAACTCCAGCTTCACCTACAAGGGCAGGGCGGTCGACGCGCGGGGCGTCGGGCAGGAACTGGGCGTGCGTTACGTGCTGGAAGGCAGCGTGCGCAAGTGCGGCAACAGGATCCGCATCACCGGCCAGTTGATTGATGCGTGCAGCGGCACGCATCTGTGGGCCGAGCGCTTCGAAGGCCTGCTCGACGATATTTTCGAACTCCAGGATCAAGTGGCCGAGAGCGTTGTGGGCGCCATCGCGCCGCAGCTCGAACGCGCGGAAATCGAGCGGGCCAAACGCAAGCCCACTGACAGCCTCGATGCCTACGATTACTACCTGCGGGGCACGGCCAAGCTGCACATCGGCACCCGTGAGGCGATCGAGCAATCGCTGGCGCTGTTCTACCGGGCAATCGAACTGGATCCGGAATTTGCCTCGGCATACGGCATGGCCGCGTGGTGCCATTTCTGGCGCAAGCTCAACGGCTGGATGACCGACCGGCCCCCGGAAATCGCCGAAGGTGCGCGGCTGGCGCGCATGGGCGTGGAGCTGGGGCGTGACGACGCCGTGGCGCTGACCCGCTGCGGTCATGCGCTGGCCCATCTGACCGGGGATGTCGACTGCGGCATCGCTTTGCTTGATCGGGCTCGATTGCTCAACCCCAATCTGGCGCCGGCCTGGTATCTGGGTGGCATCCTGCGCGCCTTGGGTGGCGAAACCGAAGTCGCCATTGCCAACCTTGAACATGCCGTGCGACTGAGCCCGCTGGATCCGGAAATGTTCCGCATGCAGGTCGGGATGGCGCTGGCGCACTTCTTCGCCGGTCGCTTCGAATGTTCGGTTTCCTGGGCCGAGAAAGCGCAGGGAAATCTGCCCAGTCTCCTAGTAGCGGCGGCTCTGATCGCCGCCAGCCACGCGCTCAGCGGGCGAACCGACAAAGCCGGGCAGGCCATGGAACGGGTGCGCCGGCTGGACCCGACATTGCGGGTGTCCAGCCTGCGCGCGTGGTTGCCCATTCAACGACCTGAAGACGTTGCCCGGTTTGCCGAAGGTTTGCGGTTGGCGGGGTTGCCGGAGTAAGGGCTCAGCCGGCCAATCAATCCATCGAAAAATGCATTTGCATGTTCATCGCGGCATCGTACTGATTGCTGGCTACCCGGCGTTCGATCAGGCGATCTGAGCCTCCTTCGGCCACGCGGCGTTCGATCAGGCGATCGGATCCGCCTTCGGCCACGCGGCGTTCGAGCAGGCGATCAGAGCCGCCTTCGGCTACGCGGCGTTCGATCAGGCGATCTGAGCCGCCTTCGGCCACGCGGCGTTCGATCAGGCGATCGGATCCGCCTTCGGCCACACGACGCTCCATCAGCCGATCCGAACCCCCTTCGGCAATCTGGGTCGGCGCCTTTCTGGCTCGGTGCTGTTGCACTGATGAAGTTTCTGAATCCGGAGCACTGGTTTCCTGTCTGTTGGCAACCGGCATATCGGGCAGGCAACTTGCGCCGAATGCATGAGTGGCAACTATCCAGGTGGCTGAAACAATGGCGACGGGTAATACCAATCCAATAGTTTTCATCGTGATCATCCTGAGTCGTAGTGGGACTTCGTTAATGAACTTCCGGTTGCAACCAGACAGGTTTGAATTCAATCGAATACTTCTAATGGGAAACTTCATGTTCCTGTGCTGCCAGGCGAATACGGTTGTACGCAATCAAGCGCATGACGTAGCCCAGCTTGATCGCGGTCGGCCCGAGGATCGTCATCCCGTGCGCGCCGACCAGCGTGGGCAAGTTCAAGTGAGCGTCAAACACATAAGCCAGGAAAATCCCCACGATCAACATGACCAGGCCACCGATCAGCAATAAGTGGGACAACTTCAGCACGCGGTACGAGTCTTCAAAAAAGTCATACATGTTGATCAGTCATCCCTGAGTCAATGAGTGGATCGACAAGTGTCGGCGCGCGAGGAAACCACGAAGTCAATAACTTTGCCGACCGTCGCATTTGATGGAGGGATTTTACTGTTGGCGGTAGGGATCAACCATGTTGCATAAGTTTGGTTTTATCCTGCCAGCGTATGGAGAAGTCATACCAACGTATATAAGCAACTCTATGCGCGCCGCATAAGGGCGATACATCTAATGGTTAATGCCCAGACTTTCGGCCATTCGAACCAGATCGGCGAACGACTGCGCGCGCATCTTTCGCATGGCCTGGCTGCGATGAATTTTCACGGTGATCTCGCTCAGGCCGATGGCACTGGCGATCTGCTTGTTTATCAAACCCGAGACGGCCAGCGCCATCACCGCTTGCTCTCTGACCGTGAGTGTCTCATGGCGTGTGCGCAATTCATTTTGGCGGCGTTCGCACTCGCGGCGTGACCTGTCCCGCGTATGCGCAGCGACCACGGCGTCGATCATGGCCTGCTCGCGAAACGGTTTTTCCAGGAAATCGACGGCACCGGCTTTCATGGCGCGAACGGTCATGGCGATGTCGCCGTACCCGGTCATGAAAATGATTGGCAAATGGATGTTGGCGTCGGCGAGCGCCTGCTGAAAGACCAGCCCGCTGGTGCCTTGCAATCGCACATCCAGCACCAGGCAACTGGGCAGGTCAGGTCGCTGGTATTGCATGAAGTCGGCGACCGATCCGAACAGCTCGACCCGCAGGCCGATGGAACGTAACAGGCTGCCAAGCGCCTCACGCAGAGGAGCGTCATCATCAATGATGAAAACGATGGATTCGGGGTTTCGCTCGGGTGCAGGTTCTACGTCCATACGCTGGATGGCTTCGCGGCGATCGGGTTGCGCAGGATGCTGAACAATCCGATGGAAAGCTTTGCCCGAGCCTCCGGTTTTCATTGGATTTTGCTTGGGTAAGCGTCCAGAGGCCATCGACCGCTGTTCCGGTGATCGATGGCCTCGGCGGATCAGTTTCCTGCCCGCGCGACTATCGCAAAATTCCCCGGCGCCTTTTCCAACAGCCCCAGAAATCTCACCAGATCGACCTTGCTGCCATCCACCTTCAGATCATCGGAGGTGAACGCTTCCTTCAGTCCGGCAGCGCCGCCCAGCAGTTGGACGAACAGGTCCTTGGTGACATTCAGCGTTGCGTTGGCATTCGCTGCCGTCTGGCCTTTTCGATAGTGCAGCACGGCGTTCTCGATCCACAGCACGAACGATTCGTCGGTATCGGTCAACACCAGATTGAACGTCCAGTTCTTGCCATCCGCCGCCGGTCCGTCGAGGCTCGCGGCCATGGCTTCGAGGAAGCGTTCGGTGGGCGTCTGCTTCATCAGCTCGATCAGGTCGGAGCGTTTGACGCCCTTGGCCGGCGGGCCGTTGCGCAGTTCCATGGCAGCGGTCAGGTAGCTGTTGCGCCAGGTTGCGGATTCCGCCTGATAGCCCATCTGTTCGTACGCGCGGGCCAGCAGATCCTTGGCGGCCGTGTCGTCGGGTTTGACGAGCACGGCCTGATCCAGCAGCTCGGCGACCCAGCGGTATTCGCCTTTGTCATAGGCCACGCGAGCAGCTTCGACCACCTTGGCGTTCCCCCCCATCAATTCGACGTAGCGCTTTGCCGATTCCTTGGGCACCAGCGGATTCAAGTGCGCGGGGTTGCCATCGTAGGCGCCCAGGTACATCTGGTAGATCGCCTTGACGTTGTGGCGCAGGTCGCCGTAATAGCCGCGAGTGCCGAAGTACGAGGCCAGCGAGTCCGGCAGCTGGATCTTGTCGGCGATCTCGTTGGGGGTGTAACCGGCATTCATCAGGCGCACGGTCTGGTCGTGCAGGTATTTGTAGACGTCGCGGTGTTTGGTGATGAATTCGCGGATCCGCTCGTTGCCCCAGATCGGCCAGTTGTGCTGACCGAAATAGACCTCGGTGTCGCCCAGCTCGTCGAGGGCGATTTGCATGTAGTCGGACCAGCGCAGCGCATCCCGGACCTTGGCGCCACGGATCGGCAGCAGGTTGTGCATGGTCTGCGTCAGCAGCTCCGCACCGCCGTATGCCTTGAGCGCGGGGATCGAAAAAGTCAGCTCGGCCGGGGCTTCCGCGCCGGGCATGTTGTGGAACACAAAGCTGACGCCGTCGAGCACCAGCGGCTGGATCGGCTGGTCGATGATCTGCGTCGGCGGCAGGATGCCCATGCTGCCGTAAGCAACGTTTTTGCCCAGTCCGGTGTCGACGATGCCGGTAGCGCCCGGCGTCAGGTTCTTGCCGAACTGATACATCGAACGCCGCGCCATCGCCGGGCCCGCCAGGATGTTTTCGCTGGTGGCTTCCTCCATGAACCCGGCGGGCGCGACGATGGGAATATTGCGCTGGGCCACTTCGCTGCTCGAGGTGATGCCCAGCACACCGCCGAAATGGTCGGCATGGTCGTGGGTGAAAATGATCGCGGTGACAGGCTTGTTGCCCAGATGCTCGCGGGCAAATGCCAGCGCTGCGGTGGCGGACTCCCGGGAGGTCAGCGGGTCGACCACGATCCAGCCGGTTTGCCCGTCGATCAGTGTCATGTTGGCGATGTCGAAACCGCGCAACTGGTAAATCCCATCGCGAACCTTGAATAGGCCGATCTGTGCGTTGAGCATCGCGTGCCGCCACAGGCTCGGGTTGACAGTGGCCGGCGCTTGGCCTTCGACGAAACGGTACGCGTCGAAATCGATCAGGACATTGCCGTCGGCGCCAAGGATCTTGCCGGTGGGGCGGGCGATGAAACCGCGTTGGGCATCTTCCATGTCCCGGTTGTCGCTGAGATCCAGGCCCTTGATCGACGCCTGAATCAGCGCGGCCGTGGCGGGCGTGGCGTCGCCGGCTGCGACGCCGGGCTTGTTGTCGCAGCCGGCGAGGGACACCAGCGTCAGGGCGAGGATCGTGTAGAGGGTCGGTTTCATTCTTGTTGTTCTCCGAGGGTCGAATGCGCTCCAGCCTAGGGGCAGGGCGACGATGTATCCAATGCATTGTTTACATCCGGATAATGCGTCGCTAGCATCGGGCGAATGGACCTCAAACGACTGTCACACCTTCTCGCGCTGGCCGATGAACGCCATTTCGGCCGCGCGGCCGAGCGCGTGCACCTCAGCCAGCCGGCCCTGAGCCGCAGTATTCAGGCGCTGGAGAGCGAAACCGGACAGCGCCTGTTCGATCGCGACACCGGCGACGTCCGCCCGACGCCGGCGGGGGAGTTTCTGATCGAGCGGGCGCGGCGGTTGCTGTTCGATGCCCGATCGCTGGAGCGGGACATGGCGCTCTACAGCGATCGCCAACTGGGCAGCCTGGCGTTTGGCGTCGGCCCGTTCCCGGCGGCCATGTTGATGCATCAAGTAGTGCCGCGACTGCGCCTGGATCACCCGGCAGTCACCCTGCGTGTCGAGGTGAACAACTGGCAGATTCTCGAAGCGCGGCTGCGCGCTGAAGCGATCGAATTCTTTGTTGCCGACATCCGCAACTTCACGGCGGAATCCGATCTGCTGATCCGTTCGCTGGGCCAGGTCTCGGCAGGCTTTTTCGTACGACCGGAGCACCCGCTGGCCGGACGCCAGGTGTCGATGGGCGAACTGGAAGGCTACGGCATCGCCACGACGCGCCTGCCGGAAGTGGTGAAACTCGAGACCGCCCGAACCCTTGGCATCTCCACCCGCCAGGCGCTGCCCATCGTGCTGGAGTGTGATGATGTGGCGTTGCTCAAAACCGTCGCTGGTTCAACCGACACTATCCTCGGCGTCATCCATGGCGCCGTGGCTGAAGACATTCGGGTGGGGCGTTTGATTGAGCTTCATGTTGTCGACAGGCCGGGATTTCATTCTGAAATCGGGGTGGTGAGTTTGCAGGGCCGAAGCTTGTCGCCGACGGCTTTGTGTGTGATTGAGGCGGTCGTTGCCGAGATGCAATCCATTCACGTCGAACAATCTCCACGTTTTTAGAGACGCGTCCTACAGCCACGATTTTCCTGCTTCGTTAACGTCGTGCAGCCCCTTGCGAGGGGCTGTCGATGCATGAACGAAAGGACAATCAGTGGCTGGTCAAAAGGACATTCCCCGGGTTCGCAACCTCAAATTTCGTTTGATTACAGTTAGTACCGACAGACAGCCTGATTGAATTAGCCCGGCTCCCGCATTTTTGCCTGAGCGCGGCCTTCAGCGGATTGTTTTCCATCGCCTGATCCGCTTCACTGTGGCTCTTTTGTCTGAGCGGAAATCAATCATGGAACGATGCGAAGCACTGGTCATCGGCCTCGGCGCCATGGGCGCGGCCACGGTGTATCAACTGGCGAAAGCCGGGGTCAACGTGGTCGGCATCGACCGCCACCATCCGCCGCACACGTTCGGCTCCAGCCATGGCGACACCCGCATCACCCGACTGTCCGTGGGCGAGGGCGCGCAATACGTGCCCATCGTGCGCAACTCCCACCGCATCTGGCGCGAACTGGAAGCGCTGTCGGGCGAGTCGCTGTTCGAACAGTCCGGCCTGCTGGTGCTGACCTCCAGCCCCGACTTCGATCCCGCCGACGAAACCGACTTCACCCTGCGCACCATCGCCCTGGCACAGACCTACGGCATCGAACACGAAGTCTTCGACGCCGGCCAGATCCGCCAACGCTTTCCGCAGTTTGCCCAGGTGCGCGACGACGCCATTGGTTACTTCGAACCCGAAGGCGGTTTTGTACGGCCGGAGCGCTGCATCGACGTGCAACTCAGATTGGCCGAACAACACGGCGCCACGCTGTACAAGGGCGAGACCGTGACCCACATCAGCTCGGACGAACAGGGCGTCACCGTCACCACCGACCAGCGCACCTTGCGGGCGGACAAACTGGTGGTCACCGCCGGCAACTGGGCGGGCGGCTTGCTCGGCGCGCCGTTCGACAGACTGCTCAGCGTCTATCGACAGAAACTGTTCTGGTTCGAAACCGAGCCTGACGCGGAACTGGTCGGCCACTCACCCACGTTCATCTTCACTCACGGCCCGGACGATGATTTCTATGGCTTTCCCGCGCTGCCGGGGGAGGGCAGTTTGAAAGTGGCTACGGCGCAATATCACAGCGCATTCACGCCTGAGACTCTGGATCGCACAGTCTCGGCCGAGGAAGAACGCGAGATGTACGAACAGCAGGTGAAGGGGCGGATTGCCGGGCTGACGGATCGGGTAGTGAAGTCAGCGGTTTGCGCCTACACCGTTACGCCGGATCGGCATTTCATCATTGATGAGCATCCACGGTTGCAGCACACGTTGGTGGTGTCGGCGTGCTCCGGGCACGGGTTCAAACACTCGGCGGCGCTGGGGGAGGCGTTTGCGCAGTGGTGTTTGCGGGGGGAGAGTGAGCTGGATCTTTCGTTGTTTTCGGTGGGGCGGTTTGAGGCATAGTGCCAACATTCAAAAACAGATCCATTTCACGAAAACAGATTCGCCCCTTTCATGGAGAGCGAACCGAAACCCCGCAAGGAACGCACATGAATTTCTTCAAGAAGCTTCTCGTTTCATTGAAACGTCCTAAAACCGAAGAAGTCGAGCCAACACCGCAACCCCTTGAAGTCCAAGAGCCGGATATCTACGACAGCATGACCGAGGCTGAAGCGGCAAATCTGGCTGCCCGAGAGGCCAGCGCAGCGTGTCTGGATCGTTATTGGGCATCAGTTGGCACAGTCGAGTGCGATGTCCTTGCCTACATGATCAGTCCGAGTTTTTCCGGCGGCCCTTACTGGCCATCGACCCGTCAGGCCTACCGGGTAGTTCGCCGTAACGACACAATCATCATCGCCACGGAAGGTCTGTCAGACCCGTTCGATGACGCGGAAGAAACGGGCAATGGATTCGAGATGGAGTTGTTCGTAGAAACCGCCGATATACCCGAACACGCCCGTGGCCCGGTGGGTGACGTCGATCCTTTCCAGCGCAGCTGGGCATTCGAGCTGGTGGAGCACGTTGCCAAAACGGTTGCGGACGCTGGAGGCTACACTCGCGGACTCGACAAATACGGTGCGATGTCCATTGAAATTCCCGGGTTCAGCCTCTCGAACCACATGTGTGATCAATTCCCCAAACACTTCGTGACCGAAGACGACTCGACCGGTGTCTTGCTGGGCGCCCCGGAACCGGATTTCCCTACCCGGCTGGATGACATGCCCTTATCCCCGGTGAGATTGGTTCCGGTGGTACTGATTACCGCGTCGGAGCTTGAGTACATTCGTGCTGGCGGGCGAGCAGCACGCGATGACCTGGTGGTCCGATTGAAGGCTGCGGGTGTCGGGCATGTGAGCAGTTTGCAGCGTGAGAGTGTTGTTTGACGCTGCAGTGTTCTCAGGTTCCCTTGCTGGTCACGCCTGCCCAAATCGAGATGTTCGCCAAAGACTTGTCCGCCTTTTAATGACGAGGGCAACCTCAAAGGTTTGAGCCGCAAATGAGCAAATTGGGTTGCAGATGTGGGCACGTGATTGTCGATCAGACTGACAGCTTGCCCTATAAGGCGAGCCTGCTTCGCGACGAAGTAGAGGATGCATTCTGGGAAGAGGTAAACCACGAACTCAAGCCTCTGATGACTGCTGCCGAATCGGGAGACAAGGCCGTGATCGCAGACGCATTCGGTAAGTTTGCACCTTGGGGCAACGTGGCTGACGAATTGGTAAGCCGATTATCGAGCCTCCACATCCACCGGACGTTAGATGTTTATGAATGCACGAACTGTGGGCGTCTTTGGATGCAAAAGGGTGCGGGTAATCAGTTCGTTTCATATGTTCCGGAAGAGGGTGGATATCAGGCGATCTTGTCGGCGACGTCAGGCGATTCCGAGAGCCTGGATTGCGAATAAATAGGGAACTGCCCAGTGCTTAACCGCTATGCCGCCTCCCGAGAGAGGATGGCGAATGACTTGAGAAATGCGCAGCTGCTGCAGGGGCAGCGACTTGCTGAGTTATTGCATGACCAATACTACTTCAACGAGGAAAAATGCCTGTCTGACGTAGGGTCGTTGCTCTGGCGGTGTGGCGAACATCAGAAAGTTGCGATGTACCTGCTGAGCGATGGGGAAAGTGTTGGAGCTGATGAGTCCGATCTGGAACCTCCCACTCCCTTCACACTTGATGCCGCGAGCTTGTGCTCGTGGCGTAGGGAAAATCTGCTTCGCAACAGGTCTGCTCTCTTCCTCGAAGGCAAAATCATTACAGCGGTTCAAGGTGTTGTCGATAAAGTGGCGGGCGGAGAGGTTTGGCTTGTCGGCTTTCAAGTTGCCTTCGAGACAGGCGACTACCTGATATACCTGAATCAAGGTGACGATGCAGTCGTTCTGATTAACGAATGGCCCAAGAGGTTGGAGGGCATCGAAACCTGCTTGGTGACCTCGCTGGAATGAGCATTTTGTTCAATGGCAGCGTGGGCGAAAATAGATGCGTCCCCATTTTTTTATTAGGTTTTTCCATGTTTAACAGAAGCGATTTTGATCACCTCTCCGGGAAAGAAGTGACTTACTGGAGCGCGCGCGATGGTTGCCGCGGTCTCTATTACGTCACCTATCCAGCATTCGCCTTTCAATGCCCCTACTCTCAAGAGACGATTCGCATAGCCCGCGCGCCCAAACAACAAGGCGAGAACGGATTGAAATTCTGGCTCCATGCCGAATGTGTAGATTGGCATCCAGAAAGAGAAAGCTACTTCCTGGGCTACGTTTCTGACGCCAAGTTTGAGGAAATTTCGGAAACTGTTTTCAATCAGATGGTCGCGGATCAGGCACGGGATTTGATCGCTCCCCTCAAACAACCGCTGCATGAGCCGAACGGTTTCATTGGAGCGTTGTTGATGTATTCAATGAAGACGGAGTTCACTGTTTCACTGTTCGCGGAGTATAAAGATGAGTACATCCATTTTTATTGGGACACGATATCATGAGCGGCAATCAAGGGCCGAAAGCGGATTAAGTCGAACCGGTTCACCACCAAGATGGCGCATGCGGTGAAACCTTGAAATCAAGAGCTTCCATGCCCACGAGCAGAGAACTGTCCTTAATCAAAATAATCCCTTCGTGCAATATAATGCTTGCGTCCCACTCAAACTTTTCGGGGTGGTAAATGCACAGGCTGTCGCACTCGCTAATAAAATGGCTTTCATTAAGGGTGATGGTTTTAATTAAGTCATCGGTCATTCGAATTCGCTGACTGCATCTGCTGGCAATTTTGTTTGGATAAGTTGTGACCGGCAAAGCATTGGCTGTGGTGGGTGAATCGGCGTAGAAGCCAATTATGCTATCGGCGTTCGATTCTGGGTAAAGCCAAATTACTAGTTCAAGTCGCATTTTATTAGAAAGTTTAGAAAGCAATAGCATTTGCCGGTTAAAGCTTTTCTCTGTGATGTAAAGAGTCACTTCTGCTTTCCCTGTCACTTTCGGCGCCCCCTGATTTACCCATGTGTCGAGCGTAGACCGTAATTTCAACATCTGTTTTGTGAGGAATAGAGTTATTTCTGATTTCTGGGGTAGATCTGTACGACGGAAAGCACCCGCCGGCGAACATACGTTCATGACCGATAGCTGCCATTTACTGTGGCAGCTTCGGCTGACATCGTTTTCTCAAGCCGTCATGACGGACGGGTTGGTTTCCAGGTCTTAACCTCAACATGATCCAACGCCTGATTCACTGCCAACTCACTCAACATCACCAACTGCGCAATTCCGATAGCAGTCTTGCGATGGGCAGGCTCCAGAGTCGCCGCAAAGTTATTGAGCATTTCGCTGGCGGACCCCAATGATTCGCTGGCGTTGGCCAGGAGGGATTCGGTGTCGTACGCCGGGTTGGCCAGGTACATGGGGTCGTGTTTGTGATGGCTGCCCATGATCCGTTGCTGCGGGGTGAGGTAATGATCGAGCGCGCGTTCTGCGGCTTCGTTAAGGGTTCGGGAATCAGGAAATTTGTAAGGAGAAACCGGATCGGTTTCGGGAGGGTTCGGTGTTGGTTTGAACATAGATGAATCTCCAGCACTTATTAAAGGGGAGTCATCCACTCTCGCTACCAAACGAGGGGTGGCGACCATACGCAGGTTGGTAGACCGGAGCACTGGAACCGGCGCTTCCGAAGAAGCCCTGAGCATGGCCACCATAAATCCAGTCGCATGAATGCAACTGAATGAGGTGACGCGATGCGTCAGCGCTGCGGGCTACCAAACCCGATCACTGTTTTTCAGTGACCCGGAAACGATAAAACCCGCACCCCAGACGCACAAGCCGGCGGATTCTGGCGTAGTCGTAGGCAATGACGCAAGACGCTGTAGCCGTGGGGAAGTAATGCCGGGCGTTTCTAAACACCATTCGGAAAACGCTTAAACGCGCCGCCCTCGCCATGTCGAAATCAGACCCCATGCCGCTCCTGAATAAAAGCGGATTCCAGTCTGCGGGATAACGCAATCACATCGATTTCAATTTTCCAGTCCGTACCCATTCTTTCTCGGCACCTACCAGCGCGCATCACTTTTTAAGCTTGATGAAACGTTTCAGCAGGTTTATAAAAACCGCACAACTCCAAGAAAGGCTGCTCCCATGACCCCGCTCAAACTCGTTGTTGCCCTCAGCGCACTGTCCGCTGCCTCCCATGCCATGGCCTGGGATTACGTTCTGCTCGACACCGACAAAGCCGCTCAGAACTGGCAGATCACCAGCCAGCAACTCGGCGTGAAAACCGACAAACCCTTCAGCGTCAGCCTGCGCACCTTGCATGGTGGTCGGCAGGAGGGCGTCAGCATTGTCGACATCGATAACGGCACGATGAAACTCTCGGTGGTGCCGACGCGGGGAATGAACGTCTTGCAGGCCTCGGTCGGCGATGTGCGCATGGGTTGGGATTCGCCGGTCAAGGAGGTGGTCAATCCGTCCTTCATCGAACTCAATGGCCGCGGTGGCCTGGGCTGGCTGGAGGGCTTCAATGAGCTGGTGACCCGCTGCGGATACGAGTGGGTCGGCCACCCCGGCGTCGACAACGGCGAACTGCTGACCCTGCACGGTCGGGCCGCCAACATTCCGGCGAACAAAGTCACCCTGCACATCGATGAAACGCCACCGTACGCCATCACCCTACGCGGTGAGCTGAAAGAGCAGGCGTTCAAGAAAGTCGACTTCTCGGTCGCCACCGAACTGGTCACCGAACCCGGCAGCGTAGTGTTCGCCCTTAACGACACCCTGACCAACAACGGCGACTATCCGAAGGAATATCAGGCGCTGTACCACAGCAATTTCAGCACCCCGTTCCTGGAGCAGGGCGCTCGTTTCGCCGCGCCGGTGAAACAGGTGTCGCCGTTCAACGACAAGGCCAAGGGCGATTTGGCTGAATGGCAAACCTATCGCGCACCGACCAAGGACTACGACGAAACGGTTTACAACGTCGTGCCGTATGCCGATGTCAAGGGCGATACGTTGACTGTGTTGCATAACAAGGCCGGCAGCCTTGGCGTTTCGGTTGGCTTCAATACGCAGACTTTGCCGGTGTTTTCCCTGTGGAAGAACACCGATACCCAAGGCCAGGGTTATGTCACCGGGCTGGAGCCGGGGACGAGTTTTTCCTACAACCGCCGTTATCAGCGTCCACTGAACCTGGTACCGACAATCGGGCCGAAGGAACACAAAAACTTCCGCATCAGCTACAGCTTGTTGGCGGATAAGGCGGCCGTGGACAAGGCCTTGAAGCAGGTGAGCGACATTCAGGGCGGGCGGGAGACCGAGGTGCGGCAGACACCGTTGGTTGATCTGACCAAGGGGTGAAAGCGGCGGTCGCTCAGCTGTTCAGCGACATCGGCTTGTCGCCACCCGGAGGCAAGCCGAATACCTTGCGCACCCTGTTGAGAAATGCGCCGTAGGGTCGCCCCAGCGCCAGCATCATCAATGCCGCACCGAGCGTTCCGCGAATCAACTCACCTCCCGATGCCCCACTGGAGGCAATGATCGCTGCATAGAGGGGGACCTGGAAACTGACGAGGGCGAAGCTGTCCCACAGCAACCTGGAAACCCGGCGCTGACCGGCGCGCTTCATCACCCAGTCCCGCCACAGGCCGTAAGGCCTTGCGACTGGCACCATCAATACGGCGCCCACAAGGCGCGCATGAAGAACCTGATCCCACGTCATGCCGGCAATGAATCGTTCATTGATGATGCCGGTGGTTGTGAAAAACAGGATCAGCGCCGTTGTGTCTGCGAGAAACGCAGTTCGACGCATTGACTGTGGCGGGCGTTGCAGCAAATCACATCTCCTGTGTGGGTTCAGGTAGGCGTCAGCGCATCCTCCTGATGTGACAGCGGCTGCACCGCCAGGTGCGGAGATTCGCCGAAGAACTCGATCAGCAGCTCGGTGAGCACGCGTATTTTCCGGGCAGGATGCGGACCCGGCGGGCGGAGAATGTAGGCGCCGGCCTGGGGTGGGGGATGGTTTGTCATGATCTGCATCAGTGCGCCCGATGCCAAGTGCTCGTGGGTGAGGCAGTCGGGCAGGTAGGCGACGCCGAGGCCTGCGATGGCAGCGGCGACGAGGGCGGTGCCGTTGTCGGCCTTGAAGCGTCCTTGTGGACGAACCGTGATGGTCTTGTCGCCGTCCATGAATTGCCAGGCTTCGGTGCCCTGCATGAGCGCCTGATGGTTGACCAGGTCGTCCGGCTTCTCAGGGGCGCCGTGGGCCTTGATGTAGTCCGCGCTCGCGACGAGCTTGGTGAAGACCGGGCCAATACGCCTTGCGATCAGATTGGAGTCCTTCAGATAACCCACTCGAATGGCGCAATCGTAGCCCTCGGTGATGAGGTCAACGAAGCGATCACTGTAGCAAGTCTGCATATGCAACTGAGGGTGACGGCGCGCCATTTCCGCCAGCACCGGCGCGAAGTGAGTCGGGCCAAACGACAGCGGGACGGCCACGCGCAGTCGGCCGCGAAGGGCGCCGGCGGGCAGGATGGTTTCCTTGGCGACGTTGATCTCGGTGCAGACCCTGGCGGCGTAGTCCCGGAATATCGCACCGGCCTCCGTGAGTGCCGATCCGCGCGTTGAGCGTGCCAGCAGTTGCACACCCAGTTCGGTTTCAAGGCGGGCCAGGCGGCGACTGACGATCGACTTCGATACGCCAAGACGCAGTGCAGCCTGCGAAATGCCCTCGGCGTCAGCCACTTCCACGAAGGTCTGTAGTTCTTCGATATCCATGCTTGCGTTCCCCTTTGTGCGACACAGCACATCGCGTGATGCTACTACTGCCTCGAACATGGGAACAGCACAATGGATTTTCCAGGCACCTCAGGCTTTTCGCCTTACCTGGAATTGATTTTCCGCACGGGCTTCGGCCCTTTCACCAACGTGCGTCACCCATAAAAAGGATTTGCCCATGGCAAGCGAAACGCTCCGCAACGCCCAGACCGATCAGTTGCTGACCCCGGAAAACTCGGCGTTGATCATCATCGATTATCAGCCTGTTCAGGTTTCCTCGATCCGCTCGATGCCGCGTGACGAACTCGTCTTCAACATCACCAGCGTCGCCAGGGCGGCGGTCAACTACGACCTTCCGATCATCCACTCGACTGTCAATGTCGCGACCGGCCGCAACAAGCCGCCGATTCAGGAGCTGCGACAGGTGCTCGGTCACCTGCCGACCTATGACCGCACCTCGATCAACAGTTGGGAGGACACGGAATTCAAACAGGCGGTCAAGGCGCTTGGACGCAAGAAACTCATCATGACTGCACTCTGGACCGAAGCCTGTCTGACTTTCCCGGTGCTCGACGCCATTCAGGAAGGTTATGAAGTGTATGTGCCGGTCGATGCGGTTGGCGGCACATCGCTCGCCGCACACGAGGCGGCGTTGCGCAGAATGGAGCAGGCGGGCGCAAAGCTCATCAGCCGCGTGCAGATGTACTGCGAACTGCAGCGCGACTGGGCGCGAGCAGTGACCGTGCCGGGCTTTATGGGCGTGTTCGAGAACTTCGACGGGTTTAATGCTGAAAAGGCTCTGGAAGAGGCAGGCAACAAGGCCTGATGAGCGGCAATTGATGAAGGTGGCACCTCGCGAAAGCGGGTGCTGCCTTTGTTTTTTGCGCGAGGTCGACTCATGTCGAAATCAGACTCGTCCATGCCGCTCCCAGGCTATTTGCGATCAACGCCGGGCACGTAAGGTGACGCATCATTTCATCGCCCTGCGTCGTCGTCCGACCGATTTGTAACGCTGCAGCGCTTGAGGTGCGCCGCTCTGGAGCAGGGCAAGAGGAAGAAATGATGATCGCCTGACACGTCGTCAGTACGCCCAAACGTCGATCACCAGAGAACAACAAAAACAATGAATAGCTTGAACTCGAAGGACTCGAACGGTCAGTTGGCGCAGGGCTTCAAGCCGCGTCATGTCACCATGCTTTCCATTGCCGGCATCATCGGTGCGGGGCTGTTTGTCGGCTCCGGCCACGCCATTGCCGCCGCCGGCCCGGCCGTCTTGCTCGCTTATCTTTTCTCCGGTCTGCTGGTCGTGCTGGTCATGCGCATGCTCGGTGAAATGGCCGTGGCCCATCCGGACACGGGATCGTTTTCCACCTATGCCGATCAGGCCATCGGCCGTTGGGCGGGGTTCACCATTGGTTGGTTGTATTGGTGGTTCTGGGTGCTGGTGATTCCGATCGAAGCGCTGGCCGCCGGGCATGTGTTGAATCAGTGGTTTCCCCAGGTCGATGCGTGGTTGTTCGCGTTGTTGTCGATCATTTTGCTGGTGGTGACCAACCTGTTCAGCGTGTCCAAGTACGGTGAGTTCGAGTTCTGGTTCGCGATGGCCAAGGTGGTGGCGATCATCGGGTTCATCGGTCTGGGTTTTGCGGTCTTGATGGGCTGGATTCCGGAGCGTGAGGCCAGCGGTTTAAGCCGGTTGATGAAGGAACACGGCGGGTTTGCGCCCAATGGTTTGTCGGCGGTGGTCGGGGCCTTCATCACCATCATGTTCAGTTTTATCGGGACGGAAGCGGTGACTATCGCGGCCGCCGAATCGAGCAACCCGGCGCAGAACATCGCCAAGGCCACGCGCTCGGTGATCTGGCGCATCGGCGTGTTTTATCTGCTGTCGATTTTCGTGGTGATTTCCGTCGTGCCCTGGAACGATCCGCTGCTGGCGTCCGTCGGTTCTTACCAGCGCGCGCTGGAGCTGATGAACATTCCCCACGCCAAATTCCTGGTCGATGTGGTCGTGCTGATCGCAGTGGCCAGTTGCATGAATTCCTCGATCTACATTTCCTCGCGGATGCTGTTCTCGCTGGGGCGTCGCGGCGATGCCCCGCAACCGCTGAAGGTGACCTCCGCAGCGGGTGTGCCGAGAGCGGCGGTGATTGCCAGCACCGTGATCGGTGCCGGGGTGACGCTGTTCAGCTATTTCATGCCCGCTGGGCTGTTCCAGTTTCTGCTCGCCAGCTCCGGCGCGATTGCGTTGCTGGTGTATCTGGTGATCGCGGTTTCGCAATTGCGCATGCGCCGGATGCTGCGTCGGCAGAACGTCGAGCTGACGTTTCGCATGTGGCTGTTTCCATGGCTGACGTGGCTGGTGATCGCGTTCATCTGCGCCGCGCTGGCGGTGATGATGGTGACGCCCGAGCATCGTCTGGAAGTGACGTCGACCATCGGCCTGGCGCTGGCAATTTCCTTTATCGGGCTGGTGACCACGCGGCAGCATGGGCAGGTGAGGGCAGCGGTAGCGGCGGGCAAGGCCTAGGTTTTTTCTGGTGCTTGAACGATGGGATTATCCCCGGCATGGACGCTGGGGATGTCCGATCACCGGGCTTCGGCTCGCAGCCAACGTCTGACTTCGCCCTGTATCGCGTAGGCCGGTGCCTCGACCGCGTTGAAATCCTGCGTGTAGCGCTGCGCAAACCCGTCGACTCCCCATTCCTGAAACTGCTGCACGTGCTTCAGTTCGTGCGCCCAGAGCGCCACGTTCTGCTCTGCTGTCTCAGCGTCGCGGAACAGAATGATGTCGATCAGCGTAACCGCTCCGACATCCGGGTTCTGCAGGATGGCCGTTGCGGCGTTGTATTGGCCGTCGTTGGTGACCTTGTAATGCACGGTATCGAGGACGCCGGGGTCATACCAGCGCAACAGTTGCTCCCGGATGTGCGGGGGAATCGGTTTGATGTCGGTGCTGGCGGCTTCGGCGCGGGCCTGAGTCAATCCCATCGCCAGAGCGGGTGCCGCGATCAGGAACAGGTCTTCAGACAGACGCCCCGGGTCCGGCAGGCAAATGCAGCTGTCGAGACACACTTGTTTTTCGCCGGCAGGGCAGGTGTCAGCCTGGGCAGGCGTTACAAGGGCAAGCCAGGTGACGAGGCTGATGAGCGTGGATGGCATGGGCGCTATTCGATGTATGGCCTCTTCAGGGCGTTTTCTCGGGAACGACAAAATCCACTGTCGCACGGGTGAGAATCCGGTGAGTCGGGTCCGCCACTTCAAGCAGAACCTTGTGTTTGCCCGGTGTCAGCCCCACCAGGATGATCGGATCTTCACTGGTGTGCGCCCACGTGCCTTTCCAGTCGTCGACCGTGACATGCAGGTGACCGAGTCGAGGTGACACATCCGCTGCCGCTTTGCCAAATACCGGCATGATCCGGGCGTGTTCGGTTCGATACTGGATGATGACAACACCGCGCGCGAGCGGCTCGGGGAGCGGCGGGTAGGCGATGAGTTGCGGCGCCGATTCGGATGGCAGGGGAAGGATGGCCGGCGGCTGAAGCGGATCTGCGTCCTGAGCCTGCGCTGCCATGCAGACGAGAGTCAGCAGGACGAGCAGGTTTCGGGGAACGAGGGGCATGGTGTTCTACTCCCGCGTGATGTCCTTCAAGGCTAGATCAAGCTGGGTAGATGTCTATGATTTGTCTGCGTTGCACTCACAGTGCGGCGAGGAAAGGGATCAGGCGCAACGCGATGAACACCGCGCTGCGCACTGATTCCGCTGGAGCTCAACCGCGTTTCGGCAGCTTCCAGTTCGGGCGAATGAAGTGGCAGGTGTAGCCATTCGGAATGCGCTCGAGGTAATCCTGATGCTCCGGTTCCGCTTCCCAGAACGGCCCCGCCGGTTCGATTTCGGTGACCACCCGGCCTGGCCACAGGCCTGACGCGTCGACATCGGCCGCAGTGTCTTCGGCGATATCGCGTTGCTGCTCGTTCAGGTAATAGATCGCCGAACGATAGCTCGGACCGAGGTCGTTGCCCTGACGGTTGGGTGTGCTCGGGTCGTGGATCTGAAAGAAAAACTCAAGGATCTGCCGATAGCTGATCACGGCGGGGTCGAAGACGATTTCGATGGCCTCGGCGTGGTTGCCATGATTGCGGTAAGTGGCGTTCGGCACATCGCCGCCGGTGTAACCGACCCGCGTCTGCAGCACGCCGGGGTAGCGGCGCAACAGATCCTGCATGCCCCAGAAGCAGCCGCCGGCGAGAATCGCAGTTTCGGTTTGAGTGGTCATGGCATGTCCTTCCTCTCGAATGGGTCGCAGATGTTCCTTGATATGAGGGAGTGTGGGCCGATTCCAAGGTTGAGCCGGTAAATAAATCGTTACGGTGTCTTCCCGCAACCGGCGAGCCAACCATCAGGCTCCATTTCTTTGCCACACGTTGCGGCTACTTTCAAAAAATGCCGCTGACTAGCGGAAACCCTGATGGGCAAACCGGGCTCTTCGGCACGAAGTCTGGAAGCAAGCGCTGGTTGAGCTTTTGGCTTCTTGTGTTTCATGGACACCTCTCGTGCCTGGTTGCTTGAGTCGATCTTATGGGTGGTCCAGTGGAAAGACGCCTTTTCTTCGCATCGTCTGTGTTCTGTCCGGAGCAGGCAGCAGACGGTATCGAAGGCGAGGGCGCCCACGTAATCAGGCGTGAGGGACGGCTGATGTAGGACGCTGCTTATGTACTTGAAGGACGCTGGAATTGGCGGGTGGTAGTTGCTCTCAGCGATCGGTACGCGGCATGGCCGCAATCGGCGGTATTTGCCGGGATGCCTGCGCCGAACACCAGCGGTTCCGGCCCTGTTGCTTGGCCTGATAGAGGCAAGTGTCCGCCGACTTGAGCAAAGTGGCCGGGGTCACCGCATCGTCAACCGGATAGCGCGTGGTGATCCCCGCACTCGCGGTGACATACCCCAGCGGATGCCCGGCATGTTCAAGCTCCAGCGAACGAATGGTCTGCAGAATATCTTCGGCCACCTGAATCGCCCCGGCGTTGTCGGTGTTGGGCAACAGCACGGTGAACTCTTCGCCGCCGTAGCGCACGGCCAGGTCCGAGGGCCGCTTGAGCGCTTTGCGGATGCCGTCGCCGACCGCGATCAGGCAGTCGTCGCCGGCAGCGTGACCGTACTGGTCGTTGTAGCGCTTGAAGTAGTCGACATCGAGCATGATCAACGACAGCGGCGAACCCTGACGCCGGGCCAGGCGAATCTCGTCCGTCAGCGCCGCGTCCAGCCGCCGACGGTTGCCGAGGCCTGTGAGGCTGTCAGTCAGCGCCATGTCGCGCATCGTTTTGTGCGCCGAGCGAATCTCCCGTTCCATCGCCATCCGCTGACGCAACTGGCTCAGAACGATGAGCCCGAAACAGGCCAGGACCAGAATCAGGAACACCAGCACGAAGCCGTTTTTCAGCAGGTCCTGGCGCCACGGCGCGATGATGGAGTCACGGGACAAACCGGCTTCGACCACCAGCGGGTAGGTGGTCAGCGCGCGATAGCCATAAAGGCGCTCGGTGTCGTCGACCACCGCCCTGATCTGGACAATGCCCTGGTTGGCGTTGGGCAGGTAGGTCTTGAAGATCTCGCTGTTCGCCAGGCTTTTGCCGACTACGGAAGCTATGAACGGCCGGCGCACGAGGATCGTGCCGTCGCGCATCGCCAGCACCAGCGCGCCTTTGTCATCGATGCGGAAGTCACCGTAGTAGTCGACGAAATAGCTGACCTTGACTGTCCCCAGCAACACGCCGGCGAACGAGCCGTCGGGGTTGTTCAAACGCCGCGAGATCGGAATGATCAGGTCGTGGGTGGAACGGCTTTCCACCACCTGACCAATGCGCACATGCCGGTCTTCATGGGTGCGGTGGTACTGGAAATAATCGCGGTCGGCGTTGTTGGCGGTTTCGGGCGTGACCTCCTTGTCGGTCACGATCCACTGGCCGTCCGGGCCGTAGATGAACAGGCCATGCAGCTGCGGCATGATTTTCGACTGCTGGATGAGCAGCTTGTGAATCCGTGCCACATCCAGGTTCTGCAGCCCATCGCCTTCAACCCGCTCGGCCAGCCCGGCGGTCAGCACATCGACCTGGCGGATGGTGTCCTCGGCGTGTTGCGCCGTGGCGCGGGCGAGGTTGGTCACCGAATCGCGTGCGGAAGCAAACACCGAACGGTAATCGCGCCACGTCCTCCAGCTCTCGACGGTCAAAAAAGCCACGACCACCATCAGCATGAAACTGACGGTCAGGCGAAAGGTCGAGCCGGCCTTCACGCCTTGGCGAGGCGCGCGCGGTGTTTCATCTGGGGTGGGCGCTTGCGTGTTGCGTCCGGGCATCAACATTCCCTGGGTGTCGTTGTGAGCGAGTGAACAGTATGACAAGGATCGGGGGGAAGGTCGGGCTGGCTGTGTGATCTGCTCGGCAGTTTGAGCGAATTGTCCGTTTTGAGTTGACGGTGAAACGCTTTTCAGACGATTTATCGCTTTCAGGCGAGTCAGTAATCTGTGCCCATCTTGAACGCAAACGCACTTCCACAACTAAAAAGGGATTCACACATGAGCACTCCAACCTACAACCGCCTGAATAAAGACGACGCCGTAGTACTGCTGGTTGACCACCAGACCGGCCTGATTTCTCTGGTTCAGGACTTCTCGCCAAACGAGTTCAAGAACAACGTGCTGGCGCTGGCCGATCTGGCCAAATTCTTCGAATTGCCGACCATCCTCACCACCAGTTTTGAACAAGGCCCGAACGGCCCGCTGGTGCCGGAACTCAAGGAAATGTTCCCGGACGCGCCATACATCGCCCGTCCAGGCCAGATCAACGCCTGGGACAACGAAGACTTCGTCAAGGCGATCAAGGCCACCGGCCGCAAGCAGATCATCATTGCCGGTGTCGTGACCGATGTGTGCGTAGCGTTCCCGACCCTGTCGGCGCTGGCGGAAGGGTTTGACGTGTTCGTGGTGACCGACGCCTCCGGCACCTTCAACACCACCGTGCAACAAGCCGCATGGAATCGCATGACCCAGGCCGGCGCGCAGATGATGAACTGGTTCTCGGTGGCCTGCGAACTGCACCGCGACTGGCGCAACGACATCGAAGGCCTGGGGAACCTGCTGTCCCAGCGCATTCCGAACTACCGCAACTTGATGAACGGCTATGCCGCACTGACGGCGCATCAGAAATAACCGAATGCCGGATAGACGAAAGCCTGCTTTTTTCAAAGCAGGCTTTCGTCGTTTCTACCGCAAACAGAAGAGCAGGGGACTCGTCACCTCAAACCGTGACGACAATCTTCCCGACCTGTTGATTGGCCTCAAGAAAGCGATGCGCTTCCTGAATGTCATCCAGGGCGAATGTCCTGGCAATGACCGGTTGCAGCGCACCTGACGCCAGCCCGTCGCCGATGAAAGTCTTGGCGCGTGCCAGGGTGGCCGGATCGGAGACGACCTCCGAGTAGAGGTAACCCTTGAGGGTCAGGCATTTTCCCAACACGGTGAACAGCGGGAACGGCGTCGGCTCAGGGCTCAATGCGCCGTACTCCAGCAGGATGCCGCCGCGCGCCATGCTTTGGGTCAGCGGTTCGAACGACGGGCCGCCCACCGGATCGAACACCACCCGCGCGCCTTTGCCGTCGGTCAGCGCCATGACGGCTGCAACCATGTCTTCTTCATCGCTGACGATCACGTGCGCGGCGCCGGCGTCGAGCAAAGCCTGTTTCTTGGCGCGGGTGCGGGTGACGGCAATCGAGGTGGCGCCGACCATTTTCGCGATCTGGAAGGCTGCCAGGCCGACGCTGCTGGAGGCGGCGGTGACGATCACGAAATCGTCCTTTTGCAATTTGGCCTGTTCGACCAGCGCACCCCACGCGGTGACGTATTGCATCCAGGACGCCGCCGCTTGTTCAAACGACAGGTTCTGCGGGTGTTTGACGGTGAGGTGGGCGGGCACGTTGGCCAGTTCGCCGTAAGTACCCCAGCGCGCGATGTCCAGCGGCGGAATCAGGCTGACGGCATCACCGATGTTGAATTCACTGACGTTGGCGCCAACCGCGACCACCACACCCGCGGCTTCGTAGCCGAGACGGCTGGGGAACTCCGCTTCCTGCAGATAAGCGTGGTTGCGGAACATCACTTCGGCGCGATTCAGGCCAAAGGCTTTGACCTCGATCTGCACTTCGTCCGCAGCGGGCGCCGGGACGTCGACGTTTTCCAGTTTCAGGACGCTCGCGTCACCGTATTCATGAATCCTGACAATGCGTGCCATCTGTACTTCCTCGGTTATCCATGAAATTGCACCGACTTGATCCGGTGCCATGGACGCCAATTTAGGCTTTGGCCCGCTCCGGATAAAGGCCTGTGACGGCAGCAGCCTGTCAACGCCGCCCAGTCCGCGTACTCACATCCACCCAGACAGCCAACACCAGAATGCTGCCCTTGACGATCATCTGCCAGTAGCTGTCGACGTCGAGCATGGACATGCCGTTGTCCAGGCTGGTGATGACCAGGGCGCCGAGGAGGGCGCCGTAGACTGTGCCGGAACCGCCGCGCATCGAGGTGCCGCCGATGAAGCAGGCGGCGATGGCGTCGAGTTCGCCCATGCTGCCGGCCGAGGGTGAGCCGGCGGCCAGACGTGCGGTATTGACCACGCCGGCGAGGGCGCACATCACGCCCATGATCCCGAAGATCCACAGCTTCACGGCCTGCACATTGATACCGGACAGGCGCGTCGCTTCCATGTTGCTGCCCACCGAATACACGCGTCGGCCAAACACGGTCTGGCTGGTCACGTAACTGAAGCCGCCCAGCAGGATCAGCAAAAGCAGGACCGGCACGGGAATGCCGTCATAGCTGTTGAGGGTCTGGACGAAACCGGCCAGCACCGCGCCGATCAGCAACACGCGTGCCACGTCGCGCACCAATGAATGCGCTGCCAGACCGTGAAGGGCGCGATTGCGCCGTTGTTTCCAGGTCAGGAACAACGTCAGTGCGAACAGCAGGATGCCCAGACCTGCGCCAACCGCATGTGGCAGATAACCCTGGCCGATGTAGACGAGTTCCGGCGACACCGGCGCAATGGTCGTGCCGCCGGTTATTCCCAGCAAAATCCCCCGAAAAGCCAGCATGCCCCCCAGCCCCACGATGAACGACGGAATACGCAGGTAGGCCGCCATGTAGCCGTTGGCGAGGCCGATCAGCAATCCGCACACCACCACAAGACTGAGATTCGCCAGCAGCGGTATGTGATAGACAACATCGAGAATGGCTGCCACGCCACCGAGCAGGCCCAGCAATGAGCCGACCGACAGATCGATCTCGCCGCTGATGATCACCAGCACCATGCCGCAAGCGAGAATCCCGGTAATCGACATCTGGCGCAGCAAGTTGGAGAGGTTGCGTGGTGTCAGGAATCCGCCCTCGGTCTGCCAGCTGAAGAACAGCCAGATCAACGCCACGGCAAACACCAGTGCGAGCATCTTGTAGCGGGTGAAAAGTTGTTTGACCTGATTCATTTACGCGGATTTCCGATCTTTATTGTTATGGCTGTCAGGCTGGCTGAGTGCGGCGGCGAGCACCTGTTCCTGGGTGAGTTCATGGTTGATGAAATCGCCCTGCAACCGGCCTTCGCCGATGACCAGGACGCGGTCGGAAACGCCGAGCACCTCGGCCAGTTCCGAAGACACCATGATGATCGACACGCCTTCGGCGGCCAGCATCCCCATCAATTTGTAGATCTCGTACTTGGCGCCGACGTCCACCCCTCGGGTCGGCTCGTCGAGAATCAGCACCCGGGGCCGGGTCAGCAGCATCTTCGCCAACACGGCTTTTTGTTGATTGCCCCCGGACAGGCTGGTGATCGGCAGGAACGGGCTCGCGGTCTTGAGGTGCAGGCGGGAAATTTCCCGATCGATGCTGCCCAGTTCGGCTTCGGCGTCGATGCGGGTCAGTTTCGAGAAACTGTCCAGCACGGCCAGGGTGATGTTCTGGCCGACACCCAGGTCGGGAATGATGCCCTGACGCTTGCGGTCCTCGGGCACCAGGCACACGCCGGCGCGGATTGATTTGAGCGGCGTGCGGGTGTCTATGGGTTTGCCGTCCAGCCAGACTTCGCCTTCGTGGCGACCGGGGTAGGCGCCGAACAGCGCGGTCACCAGCTCCGTGCGGCCGGCACCGACCAGCCCGGCGATGCCGAGGATTTCCCCGCGTTTGAGGCTGAAGGAAACGTCGTCGACCCGTTTGCGTTTGGGGTTGTCGACGTCGTAGCAGGTGATGTGGCGCGCCTCGAAAATCACCTCGCCGATGTCGTGGGGTTCGGTGGGGTAGAGGTTGCTCATTTCCCGGCCGACCATCTGAGTGATGATCTGTGGAATATCCATGTTCTCCATGGCGGTCGTAGCGATGTGTTGACCGTCGCGGATCACCGAAATGGTGTCACACACGGCGGCCACTTCATCGAGCTTGTGCGAGATGTAAACGCAGGCGACGCCCTTGGCCTTGAGGTCGCGGATGATGTCCAGCAGCACCTCGATTTCCGAACGTGTCAGGGCCGACGAAGGTTCATCGAGGATCAGCAGGCGCGCCTGTTTGTTCAGGGCCTTGGCGATTTCCACCAGTTGCTGATAACCGCCACCGTACTGCGAAACCGGCAGCGAAACGTTCATGTCCGGCACTTTCAGTTCACGCATCAGGGCTTCGGCGCGGTGGATCATCGCCGGGTAATTCATCCGCCCACCCGGCAGCGTCAGCTCATGGCCCATGAAAATGTTTTCGGCCACCGAGAGGTCGGGAACCAGCGTCAGCTCCTGGTGAATGATGACGATGCCGGCGGCTTCCGTTTCGCTGATCGATTGCGCCTTGAGCGGTTGACCGTCCCAGAGGATTTCACCGTCCCAGGTGCCATGGGGATAAACCGCAGACAGGATTTTCATCAGCGTGGACTTGCCGGCGCCATTCTCGCCGCACAGCCCGACGCACTCACCCGGCCGGACCTTGAGGTCGATGCCATTGAGCGCTTTGACACCGCCGAAGGTTTTGACGATGCCGTTCATTTGCAGCAGGTAGTCGGACATGGAGAGGGCTCGCATAGCAAAGACTCACATGGCACTGATCTTTGTGGGAGCGAGCCTGCTCGCGAAGGCGTCAGCACATTCAATCGTGATGCAGGCTGAACCACCGTCTTCGCGAGCAGGCTCGCTCCCACAAGAGGTTTCGCATAACCAGGGATTGATGCCTTGGTTACTGTCCAGCGATCTGCGCCTTGGTGTAGAAGCCGTCCTGTTCCAGCAGGTCGATGTTGTCCTTGGTCAACGGGGTCGGGGTGAGCAGGATGGTGTCGACTTTTTTGCTGCCATTGTCGTACTGCGAGCTGTAGACAGGTTTCTCGTTACGCGCCAGTTGCACCGAGAGTTTGGCGGCTTCGGAGGCAATCAGTTTCAGCGGCTTGTACACCGTCATGGTTTGCGTGCCGGCGATGACCCGCTTGACCGCTGCCAGGTCCGCGTCCTGTCCGGAGATCGGCACCTTGCCGGCCAGTTGCTGAGCGGCCAGGGCCTGAATGGCGCCGCCCGCCGTGGCGTCGTTGGAGGCGACGATGCCGTCGATTTTGTTGTCGTTGCGGGTCAAGGCGTTTTCAACAATGCTCAGCGCCTCGGTCGGGTTCCATTCCTTCACCCATTGCTGGCCGACGATCTTGATATCACCCTTGTCGATGGCCGGTTGCAGCACCTTCATCTGACCTTCGCGCAGGACTTTCGCGTTGTTGTCGGTGGGCGCACCACCCAGCAGGAAGTAATTGCCCTTGGGCGCTGCGTGCAGTACGCCGCTGGCCTGCATCTCGCCGACCTTTTCGTTATCGAAGGAAATGTAGGCGTCGATATCGGCGTTGAGTATCAGACGGTCATAGGACACGACCTTGATCCCGGCTTTCTTCGCCTCGGCCACCGCATTGGTCAGCACGGTGGCGTTGAATGGCACGATGACGATGACATCGACACCACGGGAAATCAGGTTTTCGATTTGCGAAATCTGCTTCTGCTCGTTGGCATCGGCCGACTGCACGAAGACCTTGGCGTCCATTTTTTCCGCCGCTGCGACGAAGTAATCCCGGTCACGGGACCAGCGTTCCAGCCGCAGGTCATCGATGGAGAAGCCGATTTTCGGGTGGGCAGCATCGGCCATAACCGGTAGCGACAAAAGGGCCAGGGCGCTGGCCAGCAGTGTGCGTTTTACGTTCTTCATGGTGGTGCGTCCTTTTATTTTTGTTTGAAAGACACGGCCTGACGATGAATATCGGGCTGGTGGAACTGTAGAGAATCAGCAGGCGAAACGGACTACAGATTTGTCGCGCAAATGTCACAGCGTCCGCAGTCCTCATTGGCGATCAGCGATAGATAAACCGGTTGACGACGTTCTCGAGCATTTCCTGCCGGCCGCTGACGGCCTGCGGGTTCAGTTCGTTGGCGAAGGCGTGCTCGGCCAGGGATTGAAGATTGAACTCACCCGCCAGCACCGACTGGCCGAAGGGCTGCTGCCAGCCGGCATAGCGTTGGTCCTTGAGCCGTTGCAGCTGGTCGTTCTGGACCATGGCGGCGGCCCGCTCGAGCGACAGGGCGAGGACGTCCATGGCCCCGACGTGACCGTGAAACAGATCGACCTCGTCGAGGCTCTGGCGGCGTACCTTGGAGTCGAAGTTGAACCCGCCATTGCCGAACCCGCCGGCCTTGAGGATTTCATAGGTGACCAGGGTCATTTCCTCGACGCTGTTGGGGAATTGATCGGTGTCCCAGCCGTTTTGCGGATCGCCCCGGTTGGCGTCGATGCTGCCGAAAATCCCCAGCGAGACGGCCGTCGCCACCTCGTGATGAAAACTATGACCGGCCAGGGTCGCGTGGTTGGCTTCGATGTTGACCTTGATTTCCTTTTCCAGACCGAACTGCTGGAGAAAACCGAACACGGTGGCGCTGTCGTAATCGTACTGGTGTTTGGTCGGCTCCTGCGGTTTGGGTTCGATCAGCAGGTCGCCTTTGAAACCGATCTTGTACTTGTGCTCGACCACCATGCGCATGAAGCGGCCCAGTTGTTCGCGCTCGCGTTTCAAGTCGGTGTTGAGCAGGGTTTCGTAGCCTTCGCGACCGCCCCACAACACATAGTTGGAGCCTTTGAGGCGTTGAGTCGCGTTCATGGCGCTGAAAACCTGGGCCGCGGCGCAGGCGAACACTTCAGGATCCGGGTTGCTGGCGGCGCCGGCGGCAAAGCGCGGATTGCTGAAGCAGTTGGCGGTGCCCCACAGCAGCTTGATTCCGCTTTCTTCCTGATGGCGTTCCAGGTGATCGACCATTTGGGCGAAGTGGTTGCGGTACTCCTTCAGCGAGTGGCCTTCGGGGGCGACATCCGTGTCGTGAAAGCAGTAGTAGTCGATACCCAGCTTGGAGAAAAATTCGAATGCGGCCTGCGCTTTGCCAATGGCCAGCTCCATCGGGTCACCGGCGTGTTGCCATGGGCGCTTGAAAGTCCCTGCGCCGAACACGTCGGAGCCCGGCCAGACAAAGGTGTGCCAATAACAGGCGGCCATGCGCAGGTGTTCGCGCATGGGCTTGCCGAGGATGATCTTCTCGGCGTCGTAGTGACGGAAGGCAAAGGGAGAATCGCTGGCAGGACCTTCGTAGCGAATCCGGTCGACATCGGGGAAGTACGGCATTGGCAATGTCCTTGTTGTTCTTGGTTGTTGTTCTTGGGCGTGTCCCGATACTAGCAACGGCCCTGTGCCTGCCGATTGCGAAAATCACCAACACGCAGTGCGATTTTGCGTATTGAGATTCGCCCTCTGCGCGCCTAGTCTGTGCAGACCGCCTCTACGGCAAGGGGCCCGGAACAAGCCTGAAAACAATGAAAACCGTACCGCCTGTTCACCGTATCGCCCTGTTGTTCAACGGGAGCAAGATCTATGACCGCGGCATCATCAGCGGCATCGGCAACTACCTGAGCAGCACGCGCGCGTCCTGGGACCTGTTTCTGGAAGAGGATTTTCTCTGCCGCTTGAAGGGGATCGAGCGTTGGCAAGGTGACGGAATCATTGCCGATTTCGACGACCCGCTGATTGGCGAGGCGCTGGCCGATATCAAGCTGCCCGTGGTAGCGGTAGGTGGTTCTTATCAGGATGAGCGGGCTTATCCGAAAGGAATCCCGTACGTCGCCACCGACAACAACGCGCTGATCACTATGGCTTATGAGCACTTGATCGAGGCCGGGCTGCAACGGTTTGCCTGCTTCAGCCTGCCTGAGGCGCAGGCGAACCGATGGGCCCAGGAGCGCGAAAAGGCTTTTCTAAAATTGATGCAGCGGGACGGTTTGCACGCCGAGGTCTATCGCGGCATGGGCACCAGTGCACCGCTGTGGGACAGCGCCGTCGAACAGTTGATCGCCTGGCTGCAAAGCCTGCCCAAGCCCATTGGCATCATCGCGGTCAGTGACGCCCGCGCCCGGCAGTTGCTGCAAGCCTGCCTGACCGCCGGCATCGCCGTGCCAGAGCAGGTGGCGCTGATCGGCATTGACAATGACCCGCTGACCCGCAGCCTGACCCGAGTGCCCCTGAGTTCGGTGATCCAGGGCACCGAAACCATGGGCCGCACCGCCGCGCAACTGCTGCACCAGATGCTCCACGGCAAACCGTCAACGGGCGCGCATGTCCTGATCCCGCCCGAAGCGATCAACGTCCAGGTGTCGAGCCTGCATCAACCGTTGGGCAACCCCTACGTGATGCAGGCGCTGCTGTTCATCCGCCAATATGCCTGCCAGGGCATCAAGACCGCGCAAGTGGCGGCTTATGTCGGCGTGTCGCGTTCCTCGCTGGAGTCGCATTTTCGTGCGGTGCGTGGTTGCAGCGTGCATGACGAGATTCTGCGTTTCAAACTGGCGGCGGCCACCCGCGGGCTGGAAAAAACCGACACGCCGATTGCGGACGTTGCCCGCACGTGCGGTTTCAAATCCGCTCAGTACCTGCACACGGTGTTTCGCCGAGAGTTCGGGTGTACGCCCCGTGAATACCAGCAGGGCGCCCGATAGATGGCCACTCAAAAGCGATCCAGTCGATAGGGCTCGCGCACCGGCAGAATGCTCGCCGTGTCCTGCGCCGATGGTGAAACCATATCTTCAACCATCTCCGCCGTCACCGCCGCCTGCGTCAGCCCCAGATGCTGATGCCCGAACGCAAGCAACACCCTCCCGTCACACACCCGATCGATCACCGGCAGCGAGTCCGGCAGCGACGGCCGAAACCCCATCCACGGTGTGGCTGCTTCGACACTCAACTCATCACGAAACAAGCCCTTGCTCAACCGATGCAACTGCCAGGCGCGGGCCATGGTGGGTGGGGCTTCGAGGCCGGCGAATTCGACGGTGCCGGCCAGGCGCAGCCCGTCGGACATCGGGGTCATGATGAATTTGCGCTCCAGCGAGGTGACGGGGAAGGGCAGCCGGTTGTGTTCGTGAGGCAGCATCAGGTGATAGCCGCGTTCGGTGTCCAGCGGTACTTTTTTGCCAGTCAGTGCAGCGGTGAGTTTTGCCGAGTGGGCGCCACAGGCGATCAGTACCTGGCGAGCGGACAGGGCGCCGGTTCCGGTTATCAGATTGACGCCATGCTCATGCAGTTGCCCGCCCTGAACCGCCTGCTTCACAAACTGCACGCCGCTGGCTTTCGCCGCTTCCACCAACTCACGCACGACGCGGTAGGGGTCGATGAAATGCCCGGTGTTCGGGAAAAACAGTCCGCCCTGAATCTGTTCGCTGAGTTGCGGCGCGGTCTCGCGTACCGCTCCGGCCTGCCACCAATCGACTGGCACTTGTTGCTGTTGCATGCGTCGCTGCAGTGCTTCGAGTGCCGGGCGTGAGTCGGGGCGTT
Organism: Pseudomonas sp. B40(2017); assembly: GCF_002112855.1. NCBI lineage: Bacteria > Pseudomonadati > Pseudomonadota > Gammaproteobacteria > Pseudomonadales > Pseudomonadaceae > Pseudomonas > Pseudomonas sp. B40(2017). The sequence continues at coordinate 106,178 of NZ_NEIT01000010.1, read as the reverse complement.
CGAACACCAGCAGCGAACCTTCCATCTTCAACAGCTCGGGGCGCTGAATGTCGTTGAGCAAGCGGTGCCAAGCGTCGAGCGAGCTTTCATTCAGCGCCCGCAACCCGGCAACGGTGCGCTGAAACGGTGCCGAGCGCAGGTTCAGCAACAGCCGCGCAAACCAGGGCAGGGCGCGGGGCAGGTATTTCCAGTCCAGGCGCAGTGGCCCCATCGGATCCATGAGCATGGCCGGCAGGCGTTTGAGGATCGAGCTGTCGGCAATCGGGAACACTTGCTCGGTCGCCAGGTGCCCGGCGTTGCCGAACGAGGCGCCGTGGCCCGGTTCCTGCGGGTCGATCACCACCACCCGCAAACCCTGACGGGCAAGGCGCAGGGCACTCGCGACGCCGATGATGCCGGCGCCGACCACGGCGATGTCGTGCGGGTTATTCGGCATTTTTCGCGGTTTCCCTTTGGCCATCGAGCAAGCGACGCAGCGACAGTGGATTGGCGTGTTTGAGCGCGATCGGCAGCAAGCTGTCGGGAAAATCCTGATAGCAGACCGGGCGCAGGAAACGCAGGATCGCCGCGGTGCCTACCGAGGTGGTGCGTGAATCGGAAGTCGCCGGGAACGGCCCGCCATGCACCATCGCATCGCAGACTTCAACGCCGGTCGGCCAGCCGTTGACCAGCAGGCGTCCGGCCTTGCGCTCCAGGGTCGGCAGCAAGGCGCGGGCCTGTTGCAGATCCTCGTCATCCAAGTGCAGCGTGGCGGTCAGTTGGCCTTCCAACTGTTCGAGCACCTGACGGATTTCAGCGTCGCTGGCGCATTGCACGATCAAGGACGCGGCGCCGAACGCTTCGGCCTGCAAGGTGTGGTCGGCGAGAAAGTCAGCGGCGTCGGTGACGAACGCATGAGCCTGTCCCTGATTCGGATCCGTCGCGCGCTGGCCGACGGCGGCAATACGCGCTCGGTGGTTTTCCGCGAGGGCATTCACGCTGGATTCGTAGGCGTTGAAAATTCCCGGCGTCAGCATGGTCTGCGCGGGGCTGCGCTGGATCAGTTCGCTGGTGGCGCCAATGAAGGCGTCCAGCGCTGGGCTCTTACGGGCGATGACCAGACCGGGATTGGTGCAGAACTGACCGGCGCCCAGCGTCAGCGAAGCCACAAACCCTTGGGCCAACGCCTCGGCGCGATTCTGCAGCGCTGCCGGAAACAGCAACACCGGGTTGATCGAACTCATTTCCGCGTACACCGGAATCGGCTCGGGCCGGGCTTGGGCCGCTTTGATCAGCGCGAGGCCGCCACTGCGCGAACCGGTGAAGCCGACCGCCTTGATCCGTGGATCGCTGACCAGCGCAATCCCCACTTCACGACCGGAGCCGTACAACAACGAGAACACACCTTCCGGCAAATCACAGGCCTTGACCGCCCGCGCAACGGCACGGCCAACCAGTTCGCTGGTGCCGGGATGGGCGCCGTGGGCCTTGACGATCACCGGGCAACCGGCGGCCAGCGCAGAAGCGGTATCGCCGCCCGCCACCGAGAACGCCAGTGGAAAGTTGCTCGCACCAAACACGGCCACCGGGCCCAGTGGGATCTGCCGCTGACGCAGATCCGAACGCGGCATCGGCTGGCGCTGCGGTTGCGCGCTGTCGACTCGCACATCCAGCCATTCACCGGCCCGTACGGTGCGGGCAAACAAGCGCAGTTGCTGGCAGGTACGGCCCCGTTCACCCACAAGGCGCGGACGCGGCAGGCCGGTTTCGGCCAGGGCGCGGTCGATCAGTTCATCACCGAGCGCTTCGATTTCGCAGGCGATGGTTTCAATGAATTCCGCCCGTGCCTGGAGCGATGTCTCGCGATAACGGTCGAGCGCCGCCCAGGCCAGTGCGCAGGCCTGCTCGACATGTTCGGCAGAGCCGCCGGCGTAGCCCGGCTCCAAAGGCAAGTTGGTGGCGGGATTGATCCCGTGGATGACGTCGCGGTCGCCGGTGAGGGTTTGCTGACCGATCAGCAGTTGGCCCGTCAGGGTCATGGCGCATTCCTTATCAATAAAACAGGTCACGAATAAGGCCCGCCGCCGTGGGTGGCGGCGGGCTGGAGCGCAGCGGCAGGTCAGGCGAAGTTCTGTTCCGCCGACCAGTTTTCGTACCAGTGACGGAACAGCGCGTACTGGGCTTCCGCGTAACGGCGTTGCGAGTCGCTCAAGGCATCGGTTTCGTTGAAATGCAGGGTGTATTCCTTGTCGCCGTTGAGCACCATCAGGTGTTTGTAATACAGCACCAGATCCGTGCCTTCGTCGAAGGAGGACAGCACCGCCAGCGCTGATTCCAGCTCGCGGGCCTGACGCCGGGCCTTGGCGTCCCCCTTGGCGGCCTGCTTGCTCAGGGCCACCAGTTGCAGCACTTCGCGGGGCAGGGCGTTGCCGATCCCGGTGATGGCGCCGGTGGCGTTGCAGTTGACGAAACCGTGCACCACCTGAGTATCGACACCGACCATCAGAGTCACGTCATCGTCCTTGGAGGTGATGTTTTCAGCGGCGTAGCGCAGGTCGGCGCCACCGCCGAATTCCTTGAAGCCGATCAGGTTCGGGTATTCACGGCGCAGCTCGAAGAACAGATCGGCGCGGGTGGCGAAGCCGTAGTAAGGGCTGTTGTAGATCACCGCCGGCAGGTTCGGCGCGGCTTGCAGAATCGCCGCGAAGTGGGCTTTTTGCGCCGCCGCCGAAGCGCCACGGGACAGCACCCGAGGAATCACCATCAAGCCCTGCGCGCCGACTTTCGCCGCGTGTGCAGCGTGGGACACTGCTTCACGGGTGTTGACCGCGCCGGTGCCGACGATGGTCGGAATCCCGGCGGCCACCAGCCGCGCCACGCCTTCCTGACGCTCGGCTTCGGTGAGCAGCGGCCAGTCGCCCATGGAGCCGCAATACACGACCGCGCTCATGCCGATGTCGATCAGCTCGCGACCCTTGGCCACCAAGGCGTCGAAGTCCGGTTTGCGCGCGGCGGTGCACGGGGTCATCAGGGCGGGCATGCAGCCGGTGAAGATGTTGTCGCTCATTATTGTTCTCCTTGGAACGGTCATTCAGAGGGGTTTGAAGTGCAGCGCAGCGGCTCAGATGCCCCACGCGAACGGATCGGTTTCGTCGATCAGCAGCGTGCTGTCGGCGGTCATGTGGGCGCGGCCGGTGATGTAGGGGCGGATGCGATCGCCTTCCCATTCAAAGCGGCCTTCGAACTGGCTGCCGGTGATGCTCGCCTGCACCCAGCGCTCGCCGGGCGCGAGTTTTTCGTCGGCGGCCAGGCAAGCGAGTTTGGCGCTGGTGCCGGTGCCGCAAGGGGAGCGGTCGTAGGCTTTGCCGGGGCACATCACGAAATTGCGGCTGTCGGCCTCGGCGTCATCGGCGAACAGTTCGATGTGGTCGATGAGCGCGCCGTCCTCGCCATGGATGCCTTGGTCCTCTAGGGCCTTGAGCATTTTCCAGGTGAGGTCGGTCAGGGTTTCGACGTTGTCCAGCGTCAGCGTCTGGCCGTGCTCGGAGACCAGGAAAAACCAGTTGCCGCCGTAGGCCACGTCACCAAGGAAGCGGCCGTATCCCGGCACTTCCACCGCTACCTGTTTGCGTGAGCGATAGGCGGGCACGTTGCCGAGCGTCACGGCACCGTCTTCATGCAACGTTGCGCTGACCGGGCCGACCGGTGTGTCGATCTTGTGCACCCCCGGTGCGATCAGCCCCAGGTGCTGCAACGATGCAACGAGGCCGATGGTGCCGTGGCCGCACATGCCGAGGTAACCGGCATTGTTGAAGAAAATCACCCCGCAGGTGGCGTCCGGCGACACCGGCTCGCAATACAGCGCGCCCACCAGCACATCGTTGCCACGCGGTTCCAGCAGGCAGGCGCGGCGCCACTGGTCATGCTGATTGCGCAGGGCGTCGCGTTTCTCGGCCATGGTGCGGCCGGGCAGGTCGGGAAAACCTTTCATCACCAGACGCGTGGGTTCGCCGCCGGTGTGGGAATCAATGACGTGTACTCGTTTCATGGACAGGTCCCGTTGAGTGATTTCAGTAAGCGCCGGCAGCGCGAGGATTGGCGGCGGAGGCGGGTGACGGCGAAGCGACTTCGCTCTCATCCTCTTCGGACTCCAGGCGCAGCAGGTGTGCCGGTACGCCGGTGGCGGCGCCCCAGTAATAGATGCCCATCGCACAGGCTGCGACGACCAGGGTGTCGAACGGATGGGTGAGGACGCCCAGGCCGCCGAAGGTGCCGAGTTTCGACAGGACGATGGTCACGGCGTAGAAGGCGATCAGCCACGCGGACGAGCGCACTTGGCGGGATAGGCTGAGGTGGGCGGTCGGCACGAAGCGGCCGCAGATCAGGTAGACGACGAACATCAGGATTTGCAGGCCCAGCAGCCAGGACACGGTGTTCCAGCCGGACCAGTAAACGATCAGCGCAGCGATGATGAACGACACCGGCCCCAGCACGCCCATGCACTTGACCCGGAACGGGCGCGGCATGTCGGGGGCATTGCGACGCAGCGCGGCGACGGTCACCGGGGCGACGGCATAGCTCAGCACCAGCGCGGCGGACACCACGTTGATCAGCGCTTCCCAGGACGGGAATGGCAGGGTCCAGAATACCGACAGGGCGAAGGTCAGCCACAACGCCGGACGCGGGATGCCGGACTTCGCGTCGATGTGGGTGAAGACCTTGAAGAAGGTGCCGGTCTGCGCCCAGCCGTAGATCACCCGAGGCGTGGCGTTCATGTAGATGTTGCCGCAGCCGCTGGGGGAGATCACCGCGTCCGCGACGACCAGATACGCCAGCCAGCCCACGCCCAGTGCCAGGGCGATGTCGCGGTACGGCAGGGCGAATTCCTTGGAAACCCCGTCCCAGCCATTGGCGAGCAGTTCGGTCGGGATGCCGCCGAGGAAAGCCGTTTGCAGCAATACGTAGATCGCGGTGGAAAGTAGCACCGACAGGATCAGCGCAATCGGGATGGTGCGTTGCGGGTTCTTCACTTCGCTGGCCACCGAGATGATCGGGGTCAGGCCGAGGTAGGCGAAGATCACGCCGCCGGCGGAGACGGCCATCTCGATGCCCGAGAGTCCGAATGGGGCGAAGCCCTGAACCTGAAAGTTTTCCGGTTTGAAGAAGGTGAACAGCACGCCGATCACCAGCAGCGGCACGATGAACTTGAACACGCTGACCAGATTGTTGGCCTTGGCGAAGGTCTTCACGCTGCGGTAGTTGAGCAGGAAGAACACGCACAGCAGGCCGAACTGCACCAGCCAGCCGAGCAGGGTCGGGTCACCGCTGCCGGCCTTGGTCAGGCTTGGAAACCAGGCTGCCGCGTATTGGCGCGAAGCGACCACCTCGATCGCCACCAGACTGGAAAACGCGATCAGCGTAATAAAACCCATCAGGTAACCGAGCAGCGGCCCGTGGCTGTAAACCGGGTAGCGCACCACACCGCCGGCCCTTGGCAATGCCGCGCCCAGTTCGCAGTAGACGATGCCCAGCAGCAACACCGCGAACCCGCCCAGCAACCAGGAAAAAATCCCCGCCGGCCCGGCAATCGCCGACACGTGACTGGCCGCGAACAACCAGCCGGAACCGAAGATCGCCCCCAGTCCGATAAAGGTGAGGTCGATCAATGAAAGTTGTTTTTTGAACTTGCCTTGGTCTGACATGGCATCGCCTTCTTGTGAGTTATTGGATAGGCAGGTGTGAGTCACTGGAACGGCTAAACAGTGAACTCATCGGGCGTCGGGCGATTGATGTTTTGCGCAGCTCCGGATGACGAATTCGGCACAGTTGCGAAGAAAGCCAGCGGCGCTCGACACGCTTCGAACGTTGCTGCAATCTGCACGCGAACGCCTCAGCCCGATCCACTCACCGGGGAAAACCGTCACCATGCAGAACGCATTTGCGATCCTGAGCCAGGGCGATGCGCACAATCGTCCCTACACCCTCGAGGCGCTGCTGGCGGGGGTGGCGCCGCTGTTGCCGATGCTGGACGTGATTCCGAACGCGGCGATTTTCATCAAGGATGTGCAGGCGCGGTACGTCCTGGCCAATCGCACGCTGGTGCAGCGCTGCGGCTTGAAAGACCTGAAACCGCTGCTCGGCAAAACCAGTGCGCAGGTGTTTCCGGCGCAACTGGGGCCGGGCTATACCGAGCAGGATCGGCGGGTGCTGGAAGAAGGCTTCGTGCTGGAGGATCAGCTGGAACTGCACCTGTACGGCAGTCGCGAACCGGGCTGGTGCCTGACGCACAAGCGTCCGCTGTACAACCGCGACGGCGAGATCATCGGCCTCGCGGGGATTTCGGTGGACCTGCAATCGGCCAGCGAAACCCACCCGGCGTTTCAGCGCCTGGCGGCGGTCGACGAACACATCCGCGCGCATTTCAATCGGCGTGTCACCTTGGGCGAGCTGACCCGGATCGCCGGCATTTCGGTGGCGCAGCTGGAGCGCTACTGCAAACGGGTCTTTCACCTTACGCCGAGGCAGATGATTCAGAAAGTAAGGCTGGAACATGCCCATCGCTTGTTGCATACCGAACTGCCGATCACCGAGGTGGCGCTGCAATGCGGCTACACCGATCACAGCGCCTTCACCCGCCAGTTCAAGGCGTCGACCGGGTTTACCCCGCGTCAGTACCGGCAGGCGACAGAGCAATGAGCGGGTTTCGGTGGGCGATCAGCCCGCTCGTTTCAGCGTGTGTGCGACGTACAGTTTTGTGATCAGCCCGGCCATTGCCTTCGCTCCGAAACAACGGAAGTAAACGTAACCGTTGTCGGTCTCCAGACTGACGATCCGGGTAATGAATCCCCCCTCCAGAGTGACCTTGCGAATCGTGGCTATCGGGACTTCAACGTCCAGAACTCCGCCGGGCACCGCGCGGTTCATGGCATTGGCACTCATACGAATCCCGGACGGCGTGATCACCACTTTCCCACCCACCCAGAGTCCGCCGGGCACGAGAAAATTAGCCAGCCTGGACTTCAGCACTTCTTCAGCCACCTCAGACGCTCCCTTGTTTGATTGCTGTTGGAAAACCACAGGCCTGTTTACCTGACAAAAAACCAAATCGCCATGTGTTTCCTTCGTTCATTCATGCGTCGCAGTTGTCACTGTCCGTTCCCGCCTGTCTGGAGTTCACCCGATGCCTTCGCTCAAAACCCTGCCCGCTGCCTTGCTGGGGCTGGCCCTTGTCTGTCCGGTCAAGGCGCAATCCCAGGGGCTGGAACTGGGGCAAGTGCTGATCGGGGCCGAGGATCAGAGCGCTGACGACCTGTCGGTGGAAGAGGCGAAGGCTCGTCTGGCCCAGGTGCCGGGTGGCAGCAACGTGGTCGATATGCGCCAGCCATTGCAGGGCCGGGTCGCGAGCAATCAGGACGTGCTGGCGTATCAACCGGGTGTCTATGCCCAGTCAGCGGGCAACGAAGGGACGAAAATCTCGATCCGTGGCTCGGGCATCAATCGCGCTCCCGGCGCCCACGCCTCGGGGCTGTACACGATGCTCGACGGCCTGCCGCTGACCGGCCCGGGCGGCACGCCTTATGAACTGCTGGAGCCGCTGTGGCTGGATCATGTGGAAGTGCTACGCGGCGCCAACGGTTTTGATCGCGGTGCGCTGGCCCTCGGTGGCGCCGTCGATTACGTCAGCCACACAGGCTATAACGCGCCACTGCTGAATGTGCGTTACGTCATGGGCAGCCACGGTTACGCTCAGCGACAAGTCAGCTCCGGCCAGGTGCTGGGCGATTTCGATTACTACCTGTCGATGACCGACGCGCATTCCGACGGTTATCAGGATCACACCGCGAGCAAGAGCCAGGGCGTCATCGCCAACTTCGGCTATCGCTTCAATCCGAATCTGGAAACCCGCTTCTACATCCGTCACCGCGAGACCGACAACGACCTCGCCGGGCGGGTGACCAAACACTCCATCGAGCACGATCCGCGCGCAGCCAACCCGGCCTACGTGACGCGTAACGACAGCCGCGACCAACCCGGCAGCACCTTCATCGGCAACAAGACCACGTACTACATCGACGACGATTCGAGCATTCAGACCGGTCTGGTCTATCACGATTACCCGATGGACCTGCGCGAAGGCCCCAATCGCCTGAAGGTCGCCTACACCGATGTCAGCGGCACGTTCGACTACAAGCGCCGCGACACGCTCTGGGGCATGGAGAGCAACAGCACCGTGGGCCTGCGAGTGACCAAACACCTGCCCAACGACGGTGCCAGCGAACGGGTGCGGATTCCCACCGGCAACACCGCCGGTTACGCGCTGGGCACCCACATGCGCAACTTCACTTATCAGGGGTCGGATTCTGTCCTGCACGTGGGCAACGACCTGGAAATCGCCGATGACCTGTGGCTGACCACCGGCCTCGCCGCGATCTACACCCGTCGCGAAAGCGCGGTGACCTACCCTGAGGGTGGCGGCAAAACCAGCCTCGGCGACTGGGATTACGCGCCGCGCCTGGGCTTGCGTTATCAGGTGACGCCGGACCTGCAACTGTTCGGCAACCTGAGCCGTTCGGTCGAAGCGCCGCATCCGTGGTCGCTGATCTACAGCTCCAACGTACGGTTCCCGGCCGGCAGCGGCGCCGCCACCGGCACCCAGCGCGACCCGGTCAAGCTGCAGAATCAGACCGCGACCACCCTGGAACTCGGCGGCCGTGGCGACAGTGCGCTCGGTGAATGGAGCCTGGCCTGGTACTACGCTCAGGTGCGCCACGAATTGCTCTCGGTATTGCCGGACGCCAACGCGACCACGCCTTACGAACTCAACGCCAGCCCGACCGTGCACCAAGGTATTGAAGCCAGCCTGAACAGCAACCTGTGGTCAGCAAACGATGGCGGCAAGTTGAGCCTGCGGCAGGCCTACACCTTCAGCGATTTCCACTACCGCGACGACGACCGCTTCGGCGACAACCGCCTGCCGGGCTTGCCGATGCATTACTACCAGGGCGAACTGCGCTACGACTTTCCGCAGGGTTTCTTCGCGGCGGTCAACACGCAACTGGTCTCGAAAACCGCAGTGGATTACGCCAACAGCTATTACGCCGATCCTTACGCCACCTTCGGCGCGACCCTCGGTTACAACGCACCGAAAGGCGACTGGCAGACCTGGCTGGACATGCGCAACCTGACCGACAAGCACTACGCCGCTACCGTTACGCCGGGCTATGACGATAAAGGACTGGACGCCGCACGCTCCACACCGGGTGAGGGCATGGCGATGTATGTCGGGGTGTCGTGGAGTCTGCTCTGAGGGCCAACCCTCAAACAATGTCATCGATCAGAATATGGTGCTGCCCGCGACTGCATTGCTCGATCCGCGCCTCGACCTTGTAGACCGTGCGCAGCATCGGCTCGGTGATGACTTCATGGCTGGGTCCGCTGCCATGGGCCGTGCCACCCGCGATGACCAGCACCTGATCGGCAAAACGCAGCGCCTGATTCAGGTCGTGGATGGCGATGAACACGATCACTTCGCGACGGCGCGCGAGGGCTTTCATGAAGTTCAAAACCTGAACCTGCCGGTGCATGTCGAGTGCGCTGGTGGGTTCGTCCATCAGCAGGATTTCCGGTTCGCGCACCAGCGTCTGGGCGATTGACACCAATTGCTGCTGGCCGCCGCTCAGCTCACCGAGGTTGCGAAACGACAGTTCGGTGATCCCGAGCGCTTCGAGAATCTCGTCCACCAGTTTCAGTTCATCATCGTGAACCGCCCAGTTGGGCGTCAGTTGCTTGCGCGCCAGCAGCACCGATTCGTACACCGTGAGCCGGGCGCTGGCGTTCAGGCCCTGGGGCATGTAGCTGATGCCTTGAGTGCCTTTTTTCGAGCCTTCCAGAATCACTTCGCCCGGCCCGTCGATCAGCCCGGCCATGCGCTTGAACAGCGTCGATTTGCCTGCCGCGTTGGGACCGACGACGGCCACGACCTGGCCGCCGGTAAACGTTGCGGTACTGACGCCGGAAATGATCTCGCGCTGACCGTAGCGGGCGCCGAGGTTGTCGAGCCGGATCTTCACCATGAGTTTTTCTTACCGTTGAGAATCAGAGAAATGAAGAACGGCACGCCAATCAGTGACGTGACCACACCGATGGGGAATATCGCTCCCGGGATCAGGGTCTTGCTGACCACCGAACTGGCGGACAGGATCAGCGCACCGGTCAGCAACGAGGCCGGCAGGAAAAACCGCTGATCCTCGCCGATCAGCATCCGCGCAATGTGCGGCCCAACCAGCCCGATGAAACCGATCGTGCCAACGAACGCCACCGGAAACGAAGCGAGCAGACTGACCATGATCAGCGTTTGAAAGCGCAGGCTGCGCACGTTGATGCCGAAACTCGCAGCCTTGTCGTCGCCCAGGCGCAGGGCCGTCATCGCCCACGCACGTTTGGCGAAGATCGGCAGGGTGATGAGGATCACCACGCAGATCACCCCGAGTTTCGGCCATGTGGCCTTGGTCAGGCTGCCCATGGTCCAGAACACCACGGCTGCCACGGCTTGTTCGGTGGCGAAAAACTGCACCAGCGCCAGTAACGCATTGAAGGTAAACACCAGGGCGATGCCGAGCAGCACGATGGTTTCGGCGGTCACGCCACGACGCATGCTCATGAAGTGAATCAACAGCGCCGAGAGCATCGCCATGATGAACGCGTTGAGCGGCACCATGTATTGCGCCGCCAGCGGAAACAGCGCCACGCCGAAGGCCAGCCCCAGCGCCGCGCCGAAACCGGCCGCCGCCGAAATACCGAGGGTGAACGGGCTGGCGAGCGGGTTGTTGAGGATGGTCTGCATCTGCGCCCCGGCGAGCGAAAGCGCCGCGCCGACAGCGACCGCCATCAACGCCACCGGCAGGCGGATGTCCCACATGACCACCCGCACTTGTGCCGATGCGGTTTCCGGCGATAACAAAGCACCGAGCACTTTGCTGAGGCTGTAACGGGCCGGGCCCAGCGCCAGATCGAGCAACACGCTGAAGATCAGCAGCACGGCCAGCCCTAGCAGAATCAGCCGTTTACGCAGCACCAGTCGCCGGTAGGTGACGCTCTGCACAATCGGTGCTTCGCCCAGCGAACTCATGGCTTGTCCTCGGTTTTTTGCAGGCTGACGAAATAGCCCGGTTCATACGGCACCGGCAGGAAGCGCTCGTGCATCTCGCGAAATTCCGCATCGGGATCAAGATCGGCGAACAGTTCCGGGTGGAACCATTTGGCCAATTGCTGAATGGCCACGAACTGGTAAGGGCTGTTGTAAAACTGGTGCCAGATCGCATGAAACGCCTGAGTGTTCTGCGCCTTGATGCCGGCGTAGGCCGGGCGCTGGGTGTACCAGGCCAGTTTGCGCCGGGCTTCGGTCAGGTCTGCGCCCGGGCCGACGCCGACCCAATGGCCCCCCGGCGCAAAGGCTTCCCAGTCGGCGCTGGTAACCACCACATGGTCGGGATTGGCGACGATCACTTGCTCAGGGTTCAGTTGCCCAAAGGTGCTCGGAATGATCCGACGGGCGATGTTATTGCCACCGGCCATGTCGACGAACTGACCAAAGTTCTCGTTGCCGAAACTCAGGCAGCAATCATCGGTATAGCCACCGATGCGCTCGATGAACACTTTGGGACGGGCAGGATGGTATTTCTCGATCACGTCGGTGACGCGGTGGATCTGCTGGTTACGAAAATCGATGAACGCTTCGGCGCGCTCTTCCTTGCCGAACAACTTGCCGAACAGACGCATGGTCGGCTCGGTGTTCTGCATGGGGTTGTTGCGAAAGTCGACGTACACCACCGGGATGCCCAGGGCATCGAGTTTCTCGATGTAGCGGGCATCCTCGGTTGCGTGCTGCGCTTCGATGTTGAGGATGATCACGTCAGGCTTCTGCGAGATCGCCTGCTCGATGTCGAAGGTGCCGCTCTCGAAACCGCCGAAGGTCGGGATTTTCGCGATGTCGGGGAATTTGCGCAGGTAGGCGTTATAGGTATCCGGGTCGGACTGGATCAAATCCTTGCGCCAGCCGACGATGCGTTCGATAGGGTTCTGCGTATCCAGCGCGGCCACCAGATACAACTGGCGACCTTCACCCAGGATCACCCGGCGCACCGGCAGATGAACCTTGACCGTGCGGCCCTGCAAGTCAGTCACGGTGCCCAGTGCCGGATCCGCTTCGCCAGCCTGTACGCGGCTTGGCATCAAGGAAGAAATCGACAAACCCAGCAGCCCGGCGATCAGCAGGGCGGCGAAGGTCTGGCGGCGGCGAAAAACATTAACCATGGTGTATGCCTTTGCAAAAGCCGGATCGGACCACGACGCCAGGCGCCGCTCCGGGCCGGACGTTTCAGAAATCGACAGTGGCCGAGAGCAATAAGGTCCGAGGCGCGCCCTGGGAGAACGCGCCGTAGGAGGCGACGCCCGACCAGTATTCACGGTCAAACACGTTCTGCACGGTGGCCCGCAAAGTGGTCGGCCGTTCGGCGATGCGAGTGGCGTAGCGCGCGCCGACATCGAAGCGGGTCCAGGCGTCCAGTTGTTGGGTGTTGGCTTGATTGACGTACTGGCTGCCGGTGTAGATCGCGCCGCTGGTCAATGTCAGGCCTTCGACTTGCGGCACGTCCCATTCGGCCCAGAGGTTGGCTTGCACTTCGGGAACCCCGACCGGTTTGTTGCCACGGTTGGCAGCGACACCGGTTCGGGTCAGTTCGCCGTCGAGCAGCGTCACTCCCCCGATCAGGCGTGTGCCTGTTGCAATCTCGCCCGCCATGTTCAGTTCGACGCCCCGGTTGCGCTGTTCGCCATTGACCGAGAACACCCCGGATGCCAGTTCACCGCTGGGCTTTTCAAGCTGGAACAGGGCGATGGTGGACATGAAACGGCCGTAGTCGAGCTTGACCCCGACTTCCTGCTGGCGCGACACATAAGGGGAAAAAATCTCGCCCGCGTTGGCAGCGGCGGACGGCGCGATGTCACCCTTGCTCAGGCCTTCGACGTAGTTGTAGTAGAACGAGACATGGTCCCAGGGCTTGGCGACGATCCCGAACAGCGGCGTGGATTTGCTTTTGTCGTAGGACGTGGTGATTGAGCCGGCCGTGTTGTAGTTATCCGACTTGATGTTCTGCTGGCGCACGCCGAGCGTGACCTGGAGGCGTTCATCGAGCACCGACAGGGTGTCGGCGAGGGCCACGCCCGACAGCTCGCTTTCGGAAACCTTCGGGGTATCCGGCTTGGCGATCGCGGGTTTCGGGCGATCGAGCGGGTGATAGATGTTCGACAGGATCGCCGGGCCGGAAATAATCCCCCGGGACAAGTTATCGCGGTAGCGGGTGACTTGTAGCGCCGTGCTATGACTGATCGGCCCGGTGTCGAACCGCAGCCGCGCACCGGCATCGACGGTGTAGCGCTGGACTTCGAATTTGTAATAGCCGGGGATCGACGAGGTGTCGCCCGCTTCGTTGATGATGGTCGGCGTCTGGTCGGACATGCGCGCGACATCCGATCGGCCACCGCCGGCGTGGGCGAACACGGTCAGGTTGTCGTTGAGGTCGTATTCGCCGCCGAGCAACGCCGATTTGTCGCGGGTTTCCGACCAGCCCCATTCCTGGCTGACGCTGGTGCGGCCGTTGGCTGCGGACGGAATCTCCACGCCGGAGGCAATCAGGAAGGGGCGGGATGCGGCGTCGAAACTCTCTTTCTGATTGATCAGGTCCAGGGTGGTGCGCAGGCGTTCGCCCTGGTAGTCGAGGGACATCGCGCCGATACCGACCTCTCGGGATTGCTTGTCGATAGCCGTATCGCCTTGCTGGACGCTGCCATTGATCCGCACGCCGAAGCGGCGTTCTTCACCGAAGCGTCGGCTGACATCTAGGTGGCCGCCGAGCTGGGTATTCAAGGCGTAACTGGTGGTGAAACGAGTCAGGTCTTCGTCCAGTGAACGCTTGGGTACCACGTTGATCACGCCGCCGACACCGCTGTTGGGCGACATGCCGTAGAGCAGGGCGCCGGGGCCTTTGACCAGTTCGATCCGTTCGGCGTACTCGGTGAACACCCGGTAGTTGGAGGCCACGCCGTACACGCCGTCGAACGCCAGTTCACCGAGGTTGCCTTCGCCGACCGGAAAACCACGGATGAAGAACGAGTCGACAATCCCGCCTGTCTGCCCTGTGGAACGCACCGATGAGTCGCGCTCCAGCAAGTCGCCGACGGTGACAGCCTGCTGGTCCTTGATCAGTGTCGAGGTGTAGCTGCTGACACTGAACGGAGCGTCCATCGCATCGCGGTTGCCCAGAATGCCAAGGCGTCCGCCGCGGGCGACCTGACCGCCCGCAAGCACCGGCGGCAAGCTGTCGGTGCGCGTGTCGATGCCTTCGACCGTGGTGTCCGCCAACGTGACCCGGCGCACTACCAGCGTCCAGGTCCCGTCGCTGCGAGCGACCATCTCCAGGCCACTGCCTTCGAGCAGTCGAGACACCGCTTCCTGCACCGAGTAGCTGCCGGACAACCCAGGGCTGACGAGGCCTTCGGTGATCGACGGCTGAAACGACAAGGCGATACCGGCGTCCACGGCAAAGCTCGAGAGGGTCACGCCAAGCGGGCCGGGCCCGATGTTGTAGGCTCGCACAGTGACCGCGTCCAGCTGCTCCGGCCTGGCTGCCTCGGCGAGGGCGCTGCTGGCCAGGCCCAGCACAACGCTGAGCAACACGCCGCGCATAACGGGCTTTAGCAGACGATCCGCAAGCAAGGGTCGTGCAACGAGCATGAAGGGATGACCCTATGGACGAGGTGGAATGGTTGTTCCTTTCATAGCCAGCCGAGATCAAAAAAAGTATCACCCGTGCGGTGATTTTTTTGCTCAGGCGGGTGAGAGCGTCACCCAGTAACCACTCAAGTGCCCGGAGACGCGCACGGGATAGGTCTGCGCCAGCATGTTCAGCGAGCGTTGGGTATCACTGATGGGAAAGGCCCCGGAAATGCGCAGGTCGGCAATGGCTGGATCGCACCGCACAAAGCCTCGGCGATAGCGCGCCAGTTCGACAACGAAATCCGCCAGCCGCATCTTGTCGGCCATCAGCATGCCCTCGGTCCAAGCGCCAACGTTGCGGTCGGTCGGGTTCAGCGAGCCAAAGGCCTGTGATGAAAAGTCGGTACGTTGCCCGGCGTTGACGATGATTGGCGCGCTCTGTGGGCTGTCGGCCAGCTCGACTTGCACAGCGCCTTCGAGCACTGCGAGTTGGGTGTGCGGCTGCCATTCACGAACGGTGAAGCGCGTGCCCAGCGCCTGCATCCGGCCCTGACGGGTGCTGACCAGAAAGGGTCGAGGCTGCGCGGCGTTGTCCGGCGCGGTCTGCACCAGGATTTCGCCTTCGCGCAAATGGATCAGCCGCTGCCGGGTGTCGAACAGGATGTCGATGGCCGTGTCGGTGTTCAGGGTGATTTGCGAGCCGTCGGCCAGGGTGAGTTCGCGGCGCTGGCCGACGGCGGTGTGGTAATCGGCGGACCATTGCTGCGATTGCGCGAGTTTCCAGCTGCCCCAGCCGGCGGGTACCGCTGCCAGCAGCAAGGCCAGTTTGCCGAGGGCTGCGCGACGTTCCGGGTTGCTCGGACGATCCAGCGCCGACATCGCCAGCGACGGTGGCAGACCGCCGAACTTGCTTTGCAGCAACTGCGCGCGGGCCCATGCCCGGTTGCGCTCGGGGCTGCTGACTTTCCAGTATTCCCACTCTGCACGCTCGGTTTCGCTGAGGTCGTTTTCGCTCAGGCGCATCAGCCACTCGGCGGCTTCTTCGAGGATTTTCGGATCGAGCGGCGGTTCACTGCGGCGCGTAAGCATTCATTCCACCAGCATCAGGCACTGCACGAAAGCCTGTTTCATGTAGCGCTTGACGGTGATCAGCGAGACGTCCAGCTGCTCGGCAATGTCGGCGTATTTCAAGCCGCCGATCTGCGACAGCAGGAACGCGCGTTTGACCAGCGGCGGCAGGGTGTCGAGCATCGCGTCGATTTCGTGCAGGGTTTCCAGCACCACGAAGCGCAACTCGGGGGAGGGCACTTCCGGCGCCGGCAAATGCGCGAGGGCATCGAGGTAGGCGCGTTCCAGTGCCTTGCGCTGATACCAGTTGATGAGAATGCCCTTCGCCACGCAACTCAGGTACGCCCGGGGTTGCTCGATGGTCGTGACCTGAGAAGCGAGGATCCGAGTGAAAGTATCCTGCGCCAGATCCGCCGCATCCATGGCGTTACCCAGTTTTTTCTTCAGCGTGGCGTACAGCCAGCCGTGATGGCCGCTGTACAGCGCTTCGATCACGCGCAGATGGTTGTCGTTGTTCGCGGGAAGGGTTTCGCTCATGGCTGCAGTGTTTTGCAATTGAGAAGTATTCCCAATGCTAGTGTACAAAGAGCCCGCGACGCAAGCGCGAATCAGCATCCGTTTTCAGGCGCGGGGCATTCTCAACAACGTGTTTACCATGGCATCGATTTCATCCTCGGTGTTGTAAGCGTGCAGCGATGCGCGGCTGACTTCCAGCAGGTCCCGCTGCTGCATGTCGAGCAGCGTCGAGCGGAAAGTCGAGGTGGTGACATTGACGCGTTTTTCCTGCTGCGCCAGCCATGTCTGGACTTGCGCCGCGCTGGTGCCCTGGCAGGTGAAGGTGACGATGCCTGACTTGACCGCCCCTCGATCCTGCGGTGTCACCCCGGGCAGGTCGGTCAGGCGATTGCGCAAGTGTGCCGACAATCGTTGAATGCGCTGCCACATCGGTTCGATGCCTTGCGCCAGGGCGTAACGGGCTGCCGCCCCCATGCCCAGTTTCGCGGCAACGTTGCATTCCCAGTTTTCAAATCGTCGGGCATCGCCTCGGATCTTGAAGGTATCCGGGGTCAGCAATGAGGCCGCGTGCAGGTCGAGAAACGTCGGTTCGAGGTTTTCGCACAAGGTTTTTTCGACGTAGAGAAACCCCATGCCCCGAGGGCCACGAAGGTATTTGCGGCTGGTGGCCGCCAGCATATGACAGCCGATTTTCTGCACATCGATCGGCATCTGCCCGACGCCCTGGCAGGCATCCAGCAGAAACAGAACCCCGGCCGCGCGGGCGAGGGCGCCGATCTGCTCGATAGGCTGCACCGGGCCGCCGTTGGTGGCGATCACCGGCAGCGACACCAGGGCGACCCGATCATCGCCGAGCATGTCCCGCAGCGCCGGCAATGACACCTGTCCCTGTTCATCGTTGGGAATCACCCTGATCTCGATGCCGCGCTGCTGCTTGAGTTGCAGATAGGGAATGTAGTTGCCGGCGTATTCGGTAGTCGACGTCAGCACCACATCACCAGGCCGCAGCGGCAATGAATAGAAGGCCATGTCCCAGGCGCGGGTGGCGTTTTCGATCACCGCGATTTCATCGGGACGCGCGTTGATCAGTTGGCCGATGGCGTCGTAGACATCCTCCACTTCCCGGGCCTGTTGCCCGGCGGCTTCGTAACCGCCGATCCGGGTTTCAAGTTGCAAGTGACGGGTCACCGCTTCGATGACTGGATTGGGCATCAGCGCCGCGCCCGCATTGTTGAAGTGAATCAGTTGCTCGACACCAGGGGTGTCGGCGCGCAGTTGTTCAATGTTCAACGAAAACTCCTTGGTCAGTCGCCCGGCGGCATCTGGCTCGGTTGCATGACCATCGGCCGGTAGCGCAAGGCAACGATGGGCATCAGCGCGAGCATGTAGGCGAGGCAGACAAACAGGTAGGTGTACTGCAAACCATAGACCTGGCTGAGTAACCCACCGGCCGAAATGCCGGCGATGGACGCGAATTGCGCAGTGCTTTGGGCAATGCCCAGCACGTAGCCCTGGCGCGAGCTGTCGGCGGTTTTGGAAATCAGGGCCATCAGCACCGGCGTGGTGGCCCCCAGCAATACGCCCCAGATGAAATAGGCACCGACGAACACGATCGGGTTGCGCGTGTAGCCGGCAAGGGCCGTCAGCGCAATACAGCCGAGGACGACATAAGTGATGCGTTGCAGGGTGTCCTGCTGGGTACGGTGCTCGAAGTAACGCGACCATGCGGTTGCCGACAGAATGAAACCCAGCGCCAGCAAGCCATAACACAGCCCGACCACCGAGTTGCTGACCTCGAACACCGAGCTGACGTACAGCGAGAACGACGTCTGCGGCAGCATCCGCGCCAGCAGCAGGATGCCCATGACACCCAGCAGCGACAGCAGGGGCGTGCCTTGCCAGACGCTGGTGTTATGGCTGGCAGGAGCCGCTTTATCAGCGACCGGCGCTTTCTTCACTGGCGGTACATCCGGCAACGTCACGGCTGCGACCACGGTGCAGATGGCGCATAACACAGCGGCGATCATGTTGATCCAGAAGAATGTCGCGTAATCGAGGATCAGTCCGCCGACCACTGCGCCGAGCAACGAGCCGACGTTGGTGGAGATCTGCAGGATCGCGAACAGCCGTGCCCGCCGCGAAGGTGCTTCAATGCTCACGCCGTACGCCTGGGCCGGGGCGATGTAGCCGGCGAAGGCGCCTTGCAGGAAGCGCAGGATCAGGATCACCCAGATGTCACTGCACAGGGCCAGCCCAAGCTGGGTCAATGACAGGCCGGCGAGGGCGCGGATCATCATCAACTTGTGGCCGTAGCGGTCGCCGATACGGCCCCAGAATGCGCTGGTCAGAATAATGCCCAGCATCGGCCCGACGTACACGGCGATGCTGGCGAAGCTGAAAAGCGAGTCTGACGAGGTCAGCCCGCGCAGGTGGACAGGCCAGAATGGCCCGCTCATTTCCATCGCGCCCATCGAAATGAGCTGGATCGCGAACAGAAGATAAATCAGGACTCTTACGCGCGAACCCGCGATGGCACCTGCTTGGGTCATGAGTCAGCCTCGGTTATTGAACGACATTGAGCGGGTTGGTCAGCGTGTGCTGAATCCGGTAGTTGGAATACTGCATCATGTGCATGCGCAGCAACGAACGGGTCGGCCATGGATCATTGAGGAAGGCCTTGCGTTCGACTTCCCATAGATCCGGCGCGACACGCTCGCGTACCGCCGCAAACGCCTGCTCGGTCTCTTCACGCAGAATGTCCCACATCCGGTTGTTGTCCAGCGCGTACTCCTTGGTCAGCCACAGGGCCATTTCATGCAGGTGCGTGAGGAATGCAGCGTCGAGCACGAACATGCGCACCGGCTCGATATCGCCCTCGAACACCGTTGGCAGAATGCCCGGCTGCACATGCGGTTGCAGGGTGTAGCCGCGTCCCTCCAGCAATGGGGCGTAGGTCCTGCCGTCGCCGAAATCGCGGATCAGCAGACTACGTGCTTTGCCATCCGGGGCAAACAGCACCATCGTGTTCTGCTGATGCGCCTCAAGCCCGATCCCGTACATCAGGTAGATCGCCACCACCGGATGGGTGACCACTTTGGCGTACTGACGGAACCAGTCTTCCACCTGAGCGGCATTGGCCCGAACGCCGTCGCGCTCGATCAGCTCGGTGAACAGTGGTCGACCGTTGCCCGGCAAGCGAGTGAACAGAGAAGCCACGGTGATCGGCAGACAATCGTCGTTACGCTCGAACGCTTGCTGGCTGGCACGGAACACCACCGACAGATGCCGGCCGGGGTGGTCGTCCTGAGTGATCGCGTGCTTGTAACGCACGCCGATCTCCTCCGGGAAGATTTCCAGGCGTTGCTCGAAACCGTTTTCGACCTCGAGGATCTTCGTGATGACGGTGCTGATGCGTGGCCCCATGTGAATCGACTTGGCTTGCAGGCTGCGCAGTTCGCTGGTCATCCACACGGCAATCGGCAACTTGATCAGCGGCGCGCTCTCCTTGAGCACCGGCATCATCGTGCGGTAGGACATGGTCGGCAGGGTCTGGATGTCCGGACCGTCGGTGATGAGAATGCCTTCTGCAATTTCCGCCGCAAAGTTTTTCAGCACGTAAGCCTGCAAATGCCATGAGTGAATCGGCAGCGGCAACCACTGGGATTCGTCCAGGCCCTTGTCGTTCAGCGACGCCTTCCATTGCGCCCATTGTGTTGGGAAGTTACTGGCGAACCAGCTGTGGTAATCGCTGACGTGAGGCATGCTTTCGCTTTTCGCCATGTCGGCCCGCAGCGCGGCAATGCGCAGCGGCACCTGGGCGTTGAACTCCGGTGACAGTTGCTCGACTTCCTCATCGCTGAGGCCCGGGCGGGCTTTCCAGGTTGGATAGTAGGGGTGACCTTCCAGCGAGCCCCACTGGTCGAGAAGGATCGCGGCGTCCTTGGTGCTGGCGTGCTGGCGCAGGTAATCGGTCAGGCTGTCGAGGCCCTGTTCCCGGGCGGCGGCGGCCAGTCGAGCGTTCCATTGCTGGCGATGCTGACGCGCGTGGGCGTCGTTCATCAGGCTGTTTTCCATGTCCGACTTGAGCCCGGCGATGCCTTCATCGGTGGGTTCGAAATCGAAGCTGTCGCGCAGCACATCCAGCAGGTCCTGATGGGTGTAGATCACCTGTCGTACGCCTTCATCGGTCATCAGGATCACGTCGCCGTCATTGACTACGGTATCGGCCGGGCCCTTGGCGATGTTGGAAAAGAACACATGGGAACGACCGTCTTTCAGCGCGTACGTGGCCTCGTTACCGGCCTCAGAGAAGCGCAGGCCCGCGCGATCCAGAATGTTTTCGGCAAACAGGCAACGGATCATCCGTCGCAGGGCGTTCTTGCGGGAGTAGGCGATGAGTGTCTTGAAGTCATCCATATCAGCTATCTGCTCGTCGAGAAATTAATGAAAAGTTGAACCCGCTCACGCCGTGCGCGGCCAATGGCGGGGGAAGTAGTCGAGCGCCGAGTCGCGCAGGCCCTGCATATAGGAAACGCTCCATTGCAGGACTTCTTCGATGTAGGGGACTTTCAGTTCGAAGCGCCGGGCCATTTCCACCAGCAGCACGAGGCCGTAGGCAACGTCTTCGTTGAAGGCGCGGCTTTCGCGCTCGATCACGTAGCCGGCGCGGTTGTCGTCGGCCGGAATCATTGGCGCGAGGATGTCGTTGTAGGCCTGGTTGGTGCGCAGGATCGACAGCATGCTGCTCTGATCGCGGATCTGCTCGCCATAGGCCTCGACGATTTCCTGCTTGAGGGATTTGACCGATGACAGGTCGATGCCCATGCGCTGGCTGATCACGCTGCACAGTTCCTGACTTTCCTGATCCATGCGCTCCAGAAAATAGGCGCCCAGCTCGGGGCATTCGGTCCACCAGCACATTCGTTGCGGGAAGATCTTGCGATGCCATTGGCCGTAAGGACCGATCAAACCGTAGATCACCGAGCTGTGCATGATCGGGTTGCCCGGTGTCAGGGTGATTTCCAGGTAGTGGTCGAGCATCGTCACGCAGGGGCCGTACAGCGTGGTGAGGATTTGTTCCAGGTGTTGCCGTGATTGCGCTGATTCGCGGTCGTGCAACGCGACATACAACTGGCTCTTGCCGCCGCCCATCTTGACCGACACGCCCGGCTTCAGATCGAACGCGGTATGCGGCACATCCTTCATGCCCCAGATCACCACGTTCGAGTGTTCGCCCAGCGAAGCTTCCGCCAGCCAGTCGAAGCCGCAGAAACCCGGGATTGCGCCGACGTACACCGGTTTGCCTGAACTCAAATGCGGTGCGATGGCTTGCAGGGTCTGCGGTCGTGCGTGGGCCGGAACCGTAATGATCACGATGTCAGCGTCGGCAACTACAACACTCGCATCGCTGCTGACCTGGTTCGGTCGCGCGCTCAGCGTCGAGCCGTCCGGCATCAGCGCCAGCATCGGCAGATTGGCGAGGTGACGATCAACCACCTCTTGATTATTGGTGAGTATCGAAACGTGAACATTGGGCAACTGTTTAAACAGGATGGCATTCAGATGCCCGGTCCGGCCTGCGCCGCAGATGGCGACTTTCAGCGGTTTCATACAGAGACTTTCCTGTGTGGGAGACGCGTCAGGCGACGCTCAATTGCAAGGGAGTAGCGTCGGATTCCAGCCAGCGGGTCTTGCCCAGCCAGCGGTCCAGTTGCGGGGCGACGTCCGGGTCGAGCAGATCCCGCTCTTGCAGCCATTTGTCGTCGAACACGGTGTGCAAGTACTTCTCGCCGCCGTCGGCAATCGGCACCACAACGTTGCCGGTCAACGTGCCTTTGTGAATCAGCTCCAGCGCCTTGAAGATCGCTCCGCCGGTGGAGCCGCCGACCAGCAGTGCCAGGTTGCGCGCGATGTAGCGGGCGGTTTCGAAGGCCTGGGAATCGGTGACCTGCAAGCCCAGGTCGATGCAGCTGTAGTCGAGCACCAGACCGACGGTGTCACCGGCAGGCGTGCCGGTTCCCGATTGGTAATAGGGATAGCCGGGATGGCCGAAGACGATGGAACCGGCCGGTTCGACGGCGACGGTAACGATGTCCGGGTTGTGCAGTTTCAGACCGCGGGCGATGCCGGTCATCGAACCGCCAGTGCCGACGCAGCCAACGTACGCGCCGATGTGGCCACCGGCCTGGGCGATGGTTTCACGCACAAAATCGCTGTAGCCGCCAGCGTTGGCCGCGTTGTCGGACTGGTTCATGAACACCGCGCCGGGGATCTGCGAAGCCAGTTCGGCCGCCAACCGTTGACGCTCGACCACGGCCACTTCGTCTTCGCGGTAAGTGCCGGCGACAAAACGGATTTCGGCGCCCAGAGCCTTCATCACCGCGATCTTGTCCTGCGCCGCATGGTGATCGACCACCGCAATGAAATGCAGGTCGAACTCCACGGCTGCCATCGCCAGGCCGATGCCGGTATTGCCGGAGGACGATTCCACGACCACGCCACCGGGTTTCAACTTTCCGGACTTGAGCGCCGCCAATACCATGTTGCGCGCCATACGGTCTTTAATGCTGCCGCCGGGGTTGTTCTTCTCTATCTTGAGCAAAAGTCGAGCGTTGCTATCCGGAACATCAATGCCCAACATTGGTGTATTGCCAATAAGATCCGAAACTTTATTCAGTATCATCTGGACGTCTTCCCTTAATAGTCAGGTGTGAATGCGTAGTTACCTTCCGTACAACAAGTCGCCATCAGTCGCCGTGGCAACGGGTGGCGATGAAATTCGTTTTCCAGCAAGTCCATCTGATAACCGGCGGTATTGGCATAGATCAATAAATCGCCGGTTTGCGGTGTTGTTTCGAAGTTGATCAATCGATGAGTAATCACATCATCGTCCAGGCAACTATGTCCGGCGATGTAGGCTTGCATCGGAACGTGTCTCGATTCTTTCGAAGTGATCAGGATTGGATCGACAAGGTATTCAGATGAAAACCAGGTTTCGCACGCGCTGAAACTGCTGCCTTCGGCGAATATCACAACTTTGTTGTCGGCCAATTGTTTGGTGCGCGTTACGCGAAAGACGGTGACCGCTGCTTGATCCACCAGACTTCGGCCGGGCTCCAGTGCCAGTTTTATATTCTGACTCTTCAAGTAACCGGCAATGGTTTTTTCCGGGGAATGCTCCGACGCCAGGAATAAGTCCAGCCACTGGCAAGCCGTCAGACTGCTGCCATAAGGGTAATAAGAGTTGGGTACTCGACGATTCTGATAATGACCAGGGTTGTTGTCGTTCTGCAAAAAACTGTCGTACTCCTGCGGGTCGACATAGCGCATCGGCAGGCCACCACCGATGTCGATCATGACCGGGTCGAGGCCCATTTCCCTGGCTGCATCGAAAAAACCGGTCACTTCACGGAAAGCCTGCACCCGGGTTTCGTAGCCGTATCCGCCGAGGTGGAAATGGAACCCTTCGAAGTGCAACGACTCCCGATGTTCCGTCAGCCATTGCAGGCACTGAAACACGTCATCGGCGCCCATTCCGAAGCGGCTCGACGAGCAATTTGTTGGCCTGTAACGCAGCAGGACTCGGGCTTTTGCCGGTGACGGCGAGGTGTCGAGCAACGCTGTTAGCTCGCTGAATTCCTCTCGGGAATCCACACAAATCAGCGAACCGCCTTGCACCAGCGCTTGATGAAACGCGGTCGTCTTCGCCGGCCCGGTTGCGCACAGATGTTCCGCTTCGGTCCCGGCGCGCAGCGCAGCTTGCAGTTCAAACAGGCTCGATACGTCAGTGCCGATGCCTGACGACGCAGCCGCAGCCAGCAGGCACTGGGACTTGTTGGCTTTGGCGCCGTAGAAAATCGCGTAGTCAACGTTGTGCTTCTTCAGCACCGATTGCAGCGCCTGGGCGTTGGCCTCAAAGGCATGTGGCCACACCAGATTCAGCGGCGATCCGTGTTGTTTAACAAGCTCAACAAGTTTTCCCGGTGAATGTTGAAGAAAGTTTTCGATAATAGGGTCGAGTAACGGTTTCAGCACTTTTGTGTACTGAGCTACAGTTGTTTCTTTAATGGGCGGCGCAATTAATTCAGGCATAGAAAACCTCTGGCGTAAATAATCGCCATATGTATGTTGCGTGTTCTTGCTGCTCGTCAGATACGAATGTTTAAAAAGGTGGAGGCGGATGACAGATCCGCTCTGGAATTAAACAAGGGGCATGCTCTTTCATAAAATTTTCACAAATCTGTTTCATGAGAACCCCACTCCTTAAGGCTCAGGCAGGCAAGGAGAAGGCCAATAAAATATGGCCTTGTCGCTTTTGAAGTGCCATTGCCTGACATGTAAATGACATCATTGCGCCGAACTTTCCGTGAACAAAATCGCAAGTCTTGATTTGAGTCTCGACCCTGTCAGCGGCTCGAACAATATTGCGAACGGGAACGATTATCAAGTAAGGTTTTCAAATATTTTTGAATGAACACACACAACAGGGGAGTGCGAAGCCGCTTATTCGCATGCTCAAGTAAGCGCTCGCGTATTGATTAAAAATTCTCTTAACGCCTTGTTATTCAAGGTGTTGACGATTGATTCAATGCGCCTGAAATCAACCCGGTTTTTCCCCTGTAACAGGTGTTCGAATTTTTTTTAAACCCACGACTGAAGCACGCTCAGGAGAGTCCCGATGACTGTTCGTCACAGCACCAACGCTACGCTTCCCATCAGCTACCTGTTCGTTCCCGGCAACCGCCCGGAGCGTTTTTCCAAAGCGGTCGAAGCCGGGCCGGACGCGATCATTCTCGACCTCGAAGATGCCGTTCATCCGAACAGCAAAGCCGTGGCCCGGGCGTCGATCTGGGCCTGGCAACAGAGCACGCCTGAAACCGCCTGCCGGCGTTACATCCGGCTGAACAGCGTCGGCAGTTCGCTGTTTCGCCAGGACATGACGTGGCTGGGCGATATGCGCTACCCCGAGCGCTGCGCGGGGATTTTCCTGCCCAAGGCCGAATGCCCGCAGAGCCTGTCCCATGTCGTCGGGCGCCTGCTGGAATGGAACCCAGAGCTGCAGATCGTCGCCATCATCGAGACCGCCAAGGGCTTGCATCAGGTCGAGGCGATTGCGGCGATTCCCGGGTTGGCGCGGCTGGCATTCGGTTCGCTGGATTTTTCCCTGGACATCGATTGCAGCCAGATTCCCGAAGCGTTTCTGTTCGCCCGCAATCGCATCGTGCTGGCTTCGCGGGTGGCCGGGTTACCGGCGCCGATCGATGGCGTGACCCCGGCCATCAGCGACATGGCGTTGGTCGAGCGCGACTCGCGTTACGCCCGGTCGCTGGGGTTCGGCGCCAAGCTGTGTATCCATCCTTCGCAAATCACCACGGTGCAGAAAGCCTTCCTGCCCAACGCCCGCCAACTGGCGTGGGCGGATCGGGTCCTGAGCGCGGTGGCCGGGGGCAGTCACGCGGTGCAGGTCGACGGCGAAATGGTCGATCTGCCGCTCATCGAACAGGCCCAGCGCCTGCGGGACATGGCCAGCCAGTACGCGCTGCTCGCCAACGCGGATGCCTGCTGAAACCGGGGGTGAAGCATGGGACATGGTTACCAGATTGCCTTGCGTGCGCTGTGCGACGTGCGGCAATCCGAGCAGGTCGATCCGCTCAACGTGCAACGTCTGCGCGAGGCGATCATCCAGGCCGGGCATTGGCTGGAACCGATCATCGTCGAGCGTTCCCGGGGCATCGTGATGGACGGCAACCACCGGTTCAACGCAGCGCGGGCACTGGGGTTGAAACGCGTGCCGTGCATCCAGCTCGACTACGCCGACCCACGGGTTTGTGTGCGCCACTGGCAAACCGGACAAGCGTTCGAAGTGGCGCAGATTTTCACCACCATCGAGCGTGGCGAATTGTTCCCGTACAAGACCACCCGCCACGCGTTCGACCCCGCGCTGCCGGTGGTCTCCATCCCGCTGCACTGCCTGTATGACTGATCGGCGTCGGAGGGTGGGTTTCACTGCCCCATCCTCCGGCGTTTTCCCCTGCGGGCGATCCGCGCAAAAAAATATTCGGCCACGCTGATACTTTTTCGATTGTCGACTGGCAAATAGGAGTCATTACCATTTTCAGCCATTCGAGAAGGACCCAATCGTCATGTCTGTTGCACGCCGACCCTGCAGTGAACGCGCCCTCACACTGGCCATTCGCACCGCGATGCTGAGTTCTATCCTGGCCGCAGGAAGCGCCACTGCCTGGGCAGCAGACCCCAAGCAACCCGAGCAACAGGACGCCGCCGCCACCGAAGGGCTGACGCTGGACACCACCAACGTCAACGCCCGTTACAACGGCGCAACCGCATTGCCGGAAGTCCTCGCCGGCGGGCAGGTTGCCCGAGGCGCAAGGCTGGGGATGGTGGGCAACAAAGACGTGATGGACACGCCGTTCAGCGTGACCAGCTACACCGCCAAAACCCTCGCGGATCTGCAAACGGTCACCGTGGCTGATGCACTGGAGCGCGACCCATCGGTGCGCTCGACCGGGCAGACCGGTGGGATCGTCGATTCGTTTTTCATCCGGGGATTTGCGATAGGCGAGGGCAACCTCGGCGAGCTGGCCTATGACGGTGTGTACGGCGTTGCGCCCAACTATCGCGTGTTCACCGAATACGCCGAGCGCGTCGAAGTGCTCAAGGGTCCAGGCGCGCTGATGTACGGGATTTCGCCCAACAGTGGCGTTGGCGGCGTGATCAACATCGTACCCAAACGGCCGCTGGCCGAAGACCTGACCCGCTTCACCGGCAGTTACGCGTCGGACTCGCAAGTGGGCGGGCATCTGGACATCAGTCGGCGTTTCGGTGACGAAAACCAGTTCGGCGTACGTTTCAATGGCAGCCTTCAGGGCGGCGACACTGCGGTGGATGATCAGGAGAGGGACCTCAACATCGGTGCCATCGCCCTCGACTACCAGGGCGAGCGCTTGCGTCTGAACCTGGATTTCATCAGCCAGAAAGAGAGCTTCGAGGCGGCGTCGCGCCCGTTCACCATCGCACCGGGCGTCGAGATTCCATCGGCGCCCAACGGCCGCACCAACCTGCCGCAGGACTGGGGCTGGTCGGACACCAAGGAGCAGTCGGCCTTGCTCGGCGGCGAGTACGACCTCAACGATAATCTGACGGTATTCGCCCACGCCGGCGGTGGCCGCTCCGACGTCAAGCGCATGTCCGACCAGGTGCCGCGAATCCTCAACGACGCCGGCGACACCAGCAACATCCCCGGCTACTACAAATTCAACGTCGACCGTTCGACGGCCGACGTGGGCATGCGTGCGCTGTTCGCCACCGGCCCGGTCACCCACACGACCACGATCATGGCGACCCGTTATCAGGACGAGTTGTCCCGTGGCATCAACAACGGCACAGAGATCCGCTCGAACATCTACCACCCGGTGGACGTGCCCAAGCAGTACATCAACTCGCCGAAAGTGCTGCGCATTTCCGAATCGGAACTGTCCGGCATCGCGTTGACCGACACCCTGGGCTTTCTCGATGACCGGATCCAGTTGACCCTCGGCGTGCGCCGTCAGGACATCGAATCGCGTAACTACAACGCTTCGGGTGCGGTCAGCTCCCGTTACGACGACAACGCGACGACGCCGTTGGCAGGCGTGGTGGTCAAACCGTGGGACGACGTTTCGCTGTACTACAACTACGTCGAAGGCCTGAGCAAAGGTGATATCGCTCCGGGCACTGCAGCAAACTCCGGCGAAACCTTCGCACCCTACAAGTCCAAGCAGCACGAAATCGGCGTGAAGTACGAACACGGCACGTTCATGACCACCCTGGCGCTGTTCCAGATCGAGAAGCCGAGCGGCGAAATCGGCGCCGGCAACGTGTTCTCGGTGCAAGCCGAACAACGTAACCGTGGTGTCGAGCTGAGCATGTTCGGTGAAGTCGCGCCGGGCACCCGCCTGATGGGCGGCGTGACCTTGCTCGATGGCGAACTGACGGATTCGGCCACCGCCGCCAACCGTGGCAACAAACCGGTGGGCGTGCCGGATGTCCAGGCCAACCTCTGGGCCGAGTGGGACACACCGTGGGTCGAAGGTTTCACCCTGACCGGCGGCGCGATCTACACCGACAGCCAATACGTCAATCAGGCCAACACCCAGGAACTGCCTTCCTGGACCCGCATCGACGCCGGCGCTCGCTACGCCACCAAGATCGAAGGTCGGCCAACGACATTCCGCGCCACGGTGCAGAACGTGTTTGATCGCGAGTACTGGTCGGGTGTGGCGTCCTATGGCGCGTTCTCCCCGGGCTACCCACGCACGTTGCAGTTGTCGGCGACCGTCGACTTCTGATCCGGGGGCGCACTGTCGGGTGCGCCTTCTTCTATATAGAGCTACGCACAGCGGTTGATCATAGAGCCTTCAAGGAAAGGAGTATTCGAATGTTAACCAGCCCGGCATCGACTTCCTCTGGTACGCCATTGCCGATTCCGAAAGTCCAGCGAGCCTTCGATTTCGAGCGCAGCACCAACGAGCATATCCGTGAGCTGCTGCATTATTACGGGCTGCGCACCAGCCTGATCCGGATCAAGGTGATCGATGCCTTGCTGGTTGCCACACGGGAAGGACGCGCCGTTGGCGGGCGCGGGGTGCATGGGTATCTGCAGGCATTTGTCAGCGGCATTCAGTTCATCAGCGTCAGGGAAGTGCTCAAGCGTTTGTGCGAAGAGGGCGTCATCGTGTTTCAGCCCGACAAAAGCTACCGTTTCACCGGCGAGGCCTATGCGATGCTGGAGCAGCATGCCGATCGCTGAGTGATCGGGTGTGCCGGCCAGATCAAACCACCTGTTCGCAGGTGGTTTTTTCGTTGGGGCCGTCAATTCTGATTCGCGCAAACACGGCCAGCGCCCGGCTCTTATTCACTTCTTCATTTCCGCACCGGGGCAGCAGCACCTATACCGTCGATGGCACGCCCATTGCGCTGGGTGGGATGAAAACTGCGTGTGGGGCGGCGCTTATCGCCAGCGGCCCGAAAGGCGTGTTAGTCAGCTGAGCTCCGTAGTCAGACAGACCTAAGCTAATGCAAAAAAGATATTTGTTCGGTGTTTTTAATATCGTTTAGTTTTGTTTCATAGACGAACCAAAAGCATCAAACCGACAGACCCCCGATTGCCATGACGGCACACGCTGAATCGATCACGGACTCTTCAGGTTTGATTCACACGGGAGTGAATCATGCCGCACACTTCAGACATCACCGCATTACCCATCCTCGACCTGTCCCTGTTCGACGGTACGCCGTCGCAACGCCAGGCATTTCTTGATGACTTGCGCCATGCCGCCCGCGATGTGG
Organism: Pseudomonas sp. B40(2017); assembly: GCF_002112855.1. Classification (NCBI taxonomy): domain Bacteria; kingdom Pseudomonadati; phylum Pseudomonadota; class Gammaproteobacteria; order Pseudomonadales; family Pseudomonadaceae; genus Pseudomonas; species Pseudomonas sp. B40(2017). The sequence continues at coordinate 76,495 of NZ_NEIT01000010.1, read as the reverse complement.
GTTTTTTCTACCTGACCGGTCATGGCATCGACGCCGGCCTGCTCGAGCAAGTGCAGGACCACGCGCGCCAGTTCTTTGCTTTGCCTGACAGCGAGAAAACCGCTGTCGGCATGATCAATTCGCCGCACTTTCGCGGCTACAACAGCGCCGCCTCCGAGATCACCCGTGGTCAGCCCGATCAGCGTGAGCAATTCGATCTGGGCGCCGAGCGTGAGGTCTTGCCGTTGAACGCCGACAGTCCGTTGTGGGCGCGGCTGCAAGGGCCGAATCAATGGCCCGAGGCGTTGCCGCAACTCAAGCCGCTGTTGCTCGACTGGCAGCAGGCGATGACCCAAATGTCGCTGCGCCTGCTGCGCGCATTCGCTCAGGCGCTGTCCTTGCCGGAAGACGCTTTTGACCGGTTGTACGGCGACAAACCCAACGAACACATCAAGCTGATGCGCTATCCGGGGCAAGCCTCGACGGCGAGCAATCAGGGCGTCGGCGCGCACAAGGATTCGGGTTTTCTCAGCTTCCTGCTGCAAGACCAGCAGGCCGGTCTGCAAGTGGAAATCGAAGAGGGGCGCTGGATCGATGCGCTGCCTCGGGACAACACCTTGGTGGTGAACATCGGCGAATTGCTGGAGCTGGCCACCAACGGTTACCTGCGTGCCACGGTGCATCGTGTGGTGTCGCCGCCGGTGGGCAGCGAGCGCTTGTCCATCGCGTTTTTCCTCGGCGCACAACTGGATGCAGTGGTGCCGCTTTATCCCTTGCCGACGGCGCTGTTGCGTGAGGCGCGCGGCCCGGCGAGTGATCCGCTCAATCCGCTGTTCCGCGATGTCGGCTGGAATTATCTGAAGGGTCGACTGCGCTCCCATCCCGATGTCGCGCAGCGCTTCTACGCCGATGTCGCGAATACTCCGACACCGTTGCGCAAGACCGCCAACGCCTGATCCATCACTCGCAAAAGGATTTTTCCCATGTTGAAAACAGCAGTGTTGAAAAAAGCAGGCCTGACCCTGGCCGTCCTCGGCGCGCTGGTGACTTCGTTCAGTGCTCAGGCGCTGGAGCCATTGCGCGTTGCCGCCGACCCGGTGCCCCACGCGCAGATTCTGGCGTACATCCAGAAACTCGATCCGCAGCTCAACCTCAAGGTGATCGAAATCCCGCAGGGCGTGAACTCCAACGAACTGCTGGTGCACGGCGATGTGGACGCCAACTACTTCCAGCATCTGCCGTACCTGCAATCCCAGGAAAAGGCTCTCGGCGAAAAACTCGCGGTGGCCGCCACGGTGCACATCGAGCCGTTGGGGATTTACTCCCATCGCCACAAAACCTTCGCCCAGGTGCCGGACAAAGGCACGGTCGCGGTGCCGAACAATGTCACCAACCTGAGCCGCGCGCTGTACCTGTTGCAGGACAACGGCCTGATCAAGCTCAAGCCTGGTTTCAATGACCCGGCGGCCGATCAGGCAACGCCCAAGGACATCGCCGAAAACCCGAAACAGCTGAAGATCCTCGAAATCGAATCGCCGCAATTGCCTCGTGCGTTGGATGACGTGGACCTGGCAGTAATCAATGGCAACTACGCGCTGGAAGCGGGGCTGGTGCCGGCCAGGGATGCGCTGGGGCTGGAGAAGGCCGAGCACAACCCGTACGCCAACATTCTGGTGACCACGCCGAAACTGGAAAACGATCCGCGCATCCAGCAATTGGCCAAGGACCTGACCTCGCCGCAAGTCGCCAAGTACATCGCCGAGAACTTCAAGGGCTCTGTGATCCCGGTGGCGGATGCCAAGCCATGATCGTCGTCGAGCAGTTGAGCAAGACCTATCCGTCAGCGTCGGCTCCGGCGCTGGATCAGGTGTCGCTGAGCATTCCCGATGGCGCGATCTACGGGATTCTCGGGCGCAGCGGCGCGGGTAAATCGACGCTGCTGCGCTGCCTCAATCTGCTCGAACGCCCGGATGCCGGGCGGATTCTGCTGGACGGCGAAGACCTCACCGCGCTGTCCGACCGTGAGTTGCGCCGCCAGCGTCAGCGCATCGGCATGATCTTTCAGGGCTTCAACCTGCTGCATTCGCGCAACGTGTTCGACAACGTCGCGGTGCCGCTGGAAATCGCCAAGGTTGCCAAGCCACAGCGTTATGAACGGGTTCGGGAACTGCTGGATCTGGTGGGCCTGGGCGACAAGGCCGAAGCCTTTCCATCGCAACTGTCCGGCGGGCAGAAACAGCGGGTCGGCATTGCCCGGGCCCTGGCGGCACGACCGGCGTATCTGCTGTCGGACGAAGCCACCAGCGCCCTCGACCCGGAAACCACCGCGTCGATTCTGGAGCTGTTGCGCGACATCAATCGGCAACTCGGTTTGACCATCGTGCTGATCACCCACGAACTGGACGTGGTCAAGTCGATCTGCGATCACGCCGCGTCCATGGCCAATGGAAAACTGGTGGAGGCGGGGCCAGTCGCTCGATTGCTGGCCGATCCGCAGTCCGCCCTCGGCGCTTCCCTGCGGCCCAGTTGCGACTTGCCGCTGGGACATGACGCGCCCGGTTTGAGTTTTCTGCGGCAATACGGCGTACGGGCGGCCCACTCATGAACCGCGTGATCGACTGGAATGAAATCCTGCAACTGGTGCTCAACGCTACCGGCGAAACCCTGTACATGGTGCTGCTCGCCGGGTTGTTCACGTTGCTGATCGGTTTGCCGCTGGGGGTGTTGCTGTTCATCAGCCGTCGTCAGGGTCTGTACCCGTTGCCGAGGCTCAACCAGGCCTTGGGCGCGGTGATCAACCTCGGTCGTTCGCTGCCGTTCGTGGTGATGCTGATTGCCCTGATCCCGCTGACCCGGCTGGTGGTCGGCACTACGTTGGGCAGCACTGCCGCCGTGGTGCCGATCACCATCGGCGCCTTTCCGTTTTTTGCGCGGATCGTCGAGAACGCTTTGGACGAAGTCGAAAAGGGCCGGATCGAAGCGATCCTCGCCATGGGCGGTGACATCCGCCACGTGATTTTCAAAGTGCTGTTGCCCGAAGCGCTGCCGGCCTTGCTGGCGGGCGTCACCCTGACGCTGGTGATGCTGATCGGTTTTTCTTCCATGGCCGGGGTGATCGGGGGCGGTGGACTGGGCGATCTGGCGATCCGCTACGGCTATCAACGATTCAACAATGAAGTGATGGTCGCCACCGTCGTGGTGTTGGTCATCCTCGTCCAGGGCGTGCAAAGCCTGGGCGATCGACTGGTGCGTTCGCTGGCTCATCGACGTTAAGGAATTTTATGGGTGCGCCTGTCGCCGTGGTCTCCGAGCCACTGATTCGTGTACGTGAACTGAGCAAGACCTTTGGCTCGAACCGGGCGCTGGACCGGGTCAGCCTGGATATTTTTCCCGCCGAAGTGGTGGCGCTGCTCGGCGCCAACGGTGCGGGCAAATCGACGCTGGTGAAAATCCTCGCCGGCAGCCAGACCCACGATGGCGGCGAGATCTGGATCGATGATCAGCCCCGGCATTTCAGTTCGCCGCTGTCGGCGCGCCGCTTCGGCATCGTCGCGGTTCATCAGCAGATCAATGAAGGCATCGCGCCCGGCTTGAGCGTGGCGGAAAACCTGCTGCTCGATGAACTGTGCCGGCCCGATGCGGACTTCTGGCTCAATCGCAGACGTCTGCTGGAACGCGCCGCGAGTATCGCCGCTGGCCTCGGGCTGGTGCTGCCGCTGGAGCAGCCGATCGAACACCTCGGCCAGGCCGAGCGGCAACTGGTGGTGCTGGCCCGCGCCTTCGCCCTGCAACCACGCCTGCTGATTCTCGACGAGCCGACGGCGGCCCTGTCGGATGCCGAAGCGCGGCGCCTGTTCGGGCTGATCGACACCTTGCGCAGCCGTGGCGTGGCGATTCTGTACATCTCTCATCGGCTGTCCGATCTGCAACGAGTGGCTGACCGCGCCGTGGTCTTGCGTGACGGGCAACTGGCGGGTGAGTTCAGTGCCCGGCAATTGCCCGAGGCGTTGGAGGCGATGCTTGGTCAGGCGCTGGAGGCTCACGTCTACACACCGCGAGCGGCGGGGCGCGAAGTGCTGAAACTGCGCGACGTGAAGATCCTGCCGCGCACCCAGGCTTTCGATCTGACCTTGCACGAAAACGAAGTGGTGGTGCTGACCGGATTGCTCGGCGCCGGCAAAAGCGAAATCGCTGAAGTGCTGTTCGGGCTGCGCAAACCGTTGTCCGGCTTTCTGCAACTGGATGGCATCGAGTGGCAACCGGGCTCGCCACGCCAGGCAATCCAGAATGGCGTGTTCTTCGCCGCAGAAGATCGCGCGAGCCAATCGCTGGTGCCGGATTTTTCATTGCGCCGAACCCTGACCTTGCCGTTCCTCGAACGCTTCACCCGGGGCGGTTTCATCCGCAACCGTGCCGAAGCCGCGGCGGTCGAGGCGCAAGTCTCGGCGTTGGGAATCAAGACCGCCGGCATTGATGTGCCGATGAGTGCGTTGTCCGGCGGCAATCAGCAGAAAGTCGTGCTCGGTCGCTGGTTGCTCGGCGAGGGCAGGGTGCTGATCCTCGACGAGCCGTTTCAGGGCGTCGATGTGCGTGCCCGGCGCGAGATCGGCCAGTTGCTGCGCGACAGCGCCGCTGGCCGCGCCACGCTGGTGATCTGTTCCGATGTCGATGAAGCGCTGGAGATCGCCGACCGCATTCTACTGGTGCGCGATCACGCGGTGGTGGCCGAGTACCCGCGTGCCGGGCTGGATCGCGCCACTCTGGTCGCAGGGCTGGCCGGCAGCGATCCGCAAAATTCTGTTGTTCATGCCGCGCCAAGGAGTAGAGCGAGTGCCTGATTCGAGTTCCCTGTTGTCATCCGCCCTGGCGCCGTCCGAGCGATTCGTGCAAGCGCTGATCCGCTATGGCCTGCTGTGGGTGCTGGCGTTGATCGTGGTGTTTTTCAGTGTGGCGGAACCGGCGTTTCTGCGGGTCGGCAATCTGTTCAGCATCTTGCAGTCGGTGTCGATTGTCGCGCTGCTGGCGCTGGGCGTGACGCTGACCATGGCTGTCGGCGGGCTGGATCTGTCGATCGGCGCGGTGGCGGCCATGAGCCTGATGATCGCCAGTTACGTGATGGTGGTGCTCGGTTGGGGCGCGGTGCCGGCGGTACTGATCAGCCTGGCGGGTGGCGCACTGGTCGGGCTGCTCAACGGCTGGCTGATCGTGAAGATGCGCGTGCCGGACATTCTCGCGACGCTCGGCAGCATGTTCCTGGTGATCGGCGTGCAACTGATCCCCACGGGCGGCCGCTCGATTGCGGTGGGCATGACCCTGCCCAATGGCGACGAAGCCGAAGGATCGTTCAGTGCGTTGTTTCTGGCGCTGGGCCGTGGACGGCTGTGGGACATCGTGCCGGTTCCGGTGTTGATCACGGCGGTGGTCGCGGTGGCGGTGTGGCTGTTTCTCGAACGCACGCGCATCGGCCGGTTGTTCTATGCGATTGGCGGCAACGAGCAGGCGGCGCGTCTGGCCGGTGCGCCGGTGCAGCGCTTCAAGTTGCTGGCTTATGTGCTTTCGGCGCTGCTCGCATCGCTGGGCGGCTTGCTGCTGGCGGCGCGATTGGGGCGCGGTGATGTCAGCTCCGGCAACGGTCTGGTGCTCGATGCGCTGGGTGCTGCGCTGATCGGTTTTGCCGTGCTCGGGGCGAAGAAGCCCAACGCGTTCGGCACGCTGGTCGGCGCGCTGCTGGTGGCCTCGTTGCTCAACGGCCTGACCATGCTCAACGCGCCGTATTACGCGCAGGATTTCGTCAAGGGATTGGTGCTGGTGCTGGCCCTGATGTTCACCTTCGGCCTCGCGCATCGGGCGCGCTGAGCCGGTTCATTGATGCTTCAAGGAAAGATCCATGCACGGTTCAATCAAACAGTTCGCACGTCATTGCCTCGCCGGGGCGCTGCTCTCGGCGCTGGCCCTCAATGCCCAGGCCAAGGCCTTGCCCGGCGCACCGGCGCCGTTCGATAAAGGTCAGGTACAGATCGCGCTGGTGGGCTATCTGTTTTCCGGGGATTTTCCCGAAGCCTATCTGCGCGGCGTGGAGAAACAGACCGAAGCGCTGGGCGCCAACCTGCGGGTGTTCGACGCGCGGCAACAGGCGGCGAGCCAGGGCGAGATGATCGATCAGGCCGCCGATCTCGGTGTCGACGGGATCATCGTGCAACTGGGGCTGGCGGAAACCCTCAAAGGGCCGATTGAGCGGGCGCTGGCCAAAGGCATCAAGGTCGTCGCATTCGACGTCGACCTGAACACGCCGCAAGTGACTCAGGTCGAGCAGGATCACCACGCACTGGCGCGGCTGGCACTCGATCAAGCGCTCAAGGACAACGGCACCCGCTTCGACGCCGGGTATGTCTACATCAGCGGTTTCACGCCGATGGAGCGCCGCGACGAGATCTGGAGCCAGGTCAAGGCGAGCAATCCGGGGATCATCGAGAAGGCGCGCTTCGGCACGCTCAATCCGCCGATTGCCAACTCGGTGGCGGATCAGGCCAGCGCCGTGTTGCGGGCCAATCCGGGGATCAGCGTGATTTTTGCGCCGTTCGACGAGTTTGCCAAAGGCGCGAAGATCGCCGTCGATGAGGCGGGTCTGAGCCGCAAGGTGAAGATCTACAGCGCCGACATTTCCACCGCCGACATCCAGATCATGAAAGAACCGGACAGCGCCTGGGCCGCCACCGCCGCGGTCAATCCGCAGGTGGCCGGGGCGATCAGCGTACGCAGCCTGGCGATGCTGATCGCCGGGGAAAATCCAGGACCAAAAGTATTGGTGCCGCCGACCTTGATCACCCGTCAGCAGCTGCTGGATCTGGACGTGAAAAACGTACAGGACCTGGGGCAGAAACTGCCGGCCTTCGGTGACACCGCCAATGTCGCGCGGGCACCGTGGATTCCCGTGGCGAACTGAGGAACCGACATGCACGACAAGGCTGCGCGCCTACGCAAGAGCCGTTCGCCGAAAGCCGATGTGGCGCTGGGCGAACGGCTGCCGCCGGGGCAAGTGCTGACGGAGCGCTTCCCGATCCTTCACGAGGGCGAGGTGCCGGCCTATGACCTGACGACGTGGTCGCTACGACTGTTCGGCACTTTGGCCAACCCGGTCGAGCTGACCTACGCCGATCTGCAAGCGCTGCCACAACGCTCGTTGCAATGCGACATTCATTGCGTGACACGCTGGTCGAAGTTCGACACCCGCTGGAGCGGCGTGCACCTGCAAGACCTGTTGCAGGCTCTGGATATCCGGCCGACGTCGTCCTTCGTCATGGCCCACGCCGATCACGATTACCAGACCAACCTGCGCCTCGACGACCTGCTGAATCCGCACAGCCTGCTGGCCACCCATTACGACGGTCAGCCGCTGACCGCGCAGCATGGTTGGCCGCTGCGTCTGGTGGTGGCGGGGCGGTACTTCTGGAAGAGCGCGAAATGGCTGCGCGGGCTCGAGTTCACCGATCAGGAACAACCGGGCTTCTGGGAGCGTAACGGTTTTCACTTGCACGCCGATCCGTTCATTGAACAGCGCTTCAGCGGCGATGCGCTGGACATTGCCGAAGATGCCTGGCGGGAAAAGGACTTCGACTGACGGCATCTAACTTCGCACCGAAAAAAGCACAGATTAATAACGCTCTCTACAACAATTTGGAGTGCGTTTTTGTGCGTGATTAGTTGTTGGTTAGTTGGGTATTCATGTTGTTGCGCAAACACAAGTGTTGCTCAGGCAACACTCCGTTCGTCGGGCATAACCTAAGCGTTATTGGTTCTTTTGCGGCAGAGGACCGCTCGTCTAGCATCGGTAAACAGGGGGTTCTACTAACTTTGGGGTTCTTGCGCTCTAACAGCCGATAGTTGCTCAACACACTTGGCTGCCTTTCTGAATATCAAAACTACAGCAGAAATTGCCGTGCACCGATTGCCGACACTTCATGATTCGGCAGCGGCCGGTTATTAACTGCGATTCAAGGAGCTGTCGCATGATTCACCGTTCGCGTTCATTACTCGCCATCGCTGTTGTCAGTGCAATCTGGCAACTTCCTGCGCAAGCCGAAGAGTCTTCCGCGCGCGTCGACGATGACACACGGCTGGGTACCGTGCTGGTCACCGGCACCCGGGGCACTGCTCGTACAGTGCTGGATTCGCCGGTGCCGGTAGATGTGTTGACCGCCGAGGACCTGAAGACCGCCGGCGCCAGTGGCGGCGAGCTGGGCCAGGCGTTGCAGACGCTGTTGCCGTCGTTCAGTTTTCCGCGCCAGTCCAACTCCGGCGGCGCCGACCATGTGCGCGCCGCACAGCTGCGTGGGATGAGCCCGGATCAGGTGCTGGTGCTGGTCAACGGCAAGCGCCGGCACACCTCGGCGGTGGTCAACGACTCATCGAAAATCGGGCGCGGCACGGCGCCGGTGGACTTCAACTCGATCCCGATCAGCGCGATCAAACGCATTGAAGTGCTGCGCGACGGCGCCGGCGCGCAGTATGGCTCGGACGCGATTGCCGGGGTGATTAACATCATCCTCGACGACGCCCCCGAAGGCGGCGAAGTCTCCACCAGTTACGGCGCCTACCACACCCGCCAGGACGCCATCGGCAAAACCACCACCGACGGCCAGAACAGCGTGACCACCGCCAAGATCGGCACACGGCTGGGCGAGGAGGGCGGCTTCATTCGTGGCGGCACCGAGTACAAGGATCGCAACCCGACCAACCGCGCCGGCTACGACGGCTTCGCCGACACCCCGGGCCAGCGCAACTACGTGATGGGCGACGGCGTGGCGCGGGACGTCAACGCCTGGTTCAACGGAGAATTGCCGTTGGCCGGCGGCAAGGCCTACAGCTTCGGCACCTACAACGAACGCCACACCACCGGCGCCGAGTTCTATCGCTACCCGTCCGAGCAGCCGCAGTTCTACCCCAACGGCTACCTGCCGCAATCGTTGGGCGACAACACCGACATCTCCGCCACCGCCGGCTACAAAGGCCTGATCGGCGACGACTGGGATTTCGACAGCAGCGTCACCCACGGGCGCAACCGCTTCGAATCGGCGACCCGTCGCACCCTCAACGTCAGCCTCGGCGCGGACTCGCCGACCCGTTTCGACACCGGCGATTACGAGCTGCGCCAGACCACCACCAACCTGGATTTCAGCCGCGAATTGCGCCTCGGCGGCCGCTCGTTCGTGCTGGCGCTGGGCGGCGAATATCGCTACGAAAACTACCTGACCTTCGCCGGGGACGAGGCCTCCTGGATTGGCTCCGGGGCCGATGGCGCTAACGGCTTGCGCCCGAGTGAAGAGTCGGATCTGGATCGCAACGTGTTCGGCACCTACGCCGAATTGTCCGGTGATCTCACCGAGCGTTTCTTCGTCGATGCCGCCACGCGCTGGGAACATTACGACGACGCCGGGAGCAAACTCACCGGCAAGCTCAGCGGTCGCTACAAACTGACCGATCAATGGGCGTTGCGCGGTGCGGTGTCGAACAACTTCCGCGCGCCGTCGCTGGCCCAGAGCGGTTTCCAGAACACCACCAGCAACTTCGGCGACGGCGGCACGCTCACCGACATCCGCGTGCTGTCGGTCAACGACCCGATTGCCCGTGCCCTGGGCGCGGAAAAACTCGATCCGGAAACCTCGAAGAACTTCAGCCTCGGCCTGACGTTCCAGTTGAACGAGCGCTTCGATGCGTCGCTCGACGTGTTCCGTATCGACGTCAAGGACCGGATCACCCTGTCGCAGCGAATCGGCAGCGACGCGCTGGAAAGCTACATCAACGACAACTTCGGCGTGCCGGGCGTGCACGACGTCAACTTCTTCACCAATGCCGCCGACACCCGCACTGACGGCGCCGAACTGGTGCTCAACTACCATCAGCCGTTCTACGACGGGCAACTCGGCCTGACCACCGCGTACACCTACAACCACACCAAGGTCACCAGCACCAAGGGCACGCCGTCGCAGCTGACCGCCTTAGGGATCGACAACGACGCGCTGGTTGGGGTCGAAGAACGCAATACCCTGACCGACGCCGCGCCCAAGGATCGCTTCGTGTTTTCTGCCAACTGGACCAGCGAACACTGGGGTTTGCTCGGGCGTCTGACCCGCCAGGGCGAGACGACTCGGGTGTTCGATTTCGGCGACTCGCAGCCTGAGCAAACCTACGGCGCGGTGTGGCAACTGGACGCCGAGGTGACCTACAAATTCACCCCGAAATTCAGCATCGCCCTGGGCGGCAACAACCTGACCGACAACTACCCGGAACGCTCCGGCTCGGCCATCAACTACGGCGGCAACCTGCCGTACGACGTGCTCTCGCCGATCGGCACCAACGGCGCTTATTACTACGCCACCGCCACCTACGGCTTCTGAGTCTTTTCCGCCATGGATGGCGGATCATCAGCGGGAACCTTCATGACTCAAACCAATGGCCCCAAGCGGCACCTGCCGGTGTTCCAGGCATTGCTGATAACGCTGGGCATGGTCATCACCACCGATATTCTCAAAACCGCACCGACCGTTGCCTTGAACGTCGGGCCGGAACATTTCTATTGGGTCTGGGTGCTCGGCGGATTGGCGTCGATGGCCGGGGCCTTGTGCTTTGCCGAGATGGCCACCGCGTTCCCGCATCCGGGCGGTGACTATCATTTCCTGCGCACCGCTTACGGCGAGCGCATGGGTTTCCTGTTTGCCTGGTCGCGATTCTCGGTGATGCACACCGGGTGGATCGCATTGTCGGCGTTCATGTTTGCCGACTACTTCAATGCGGTCGTGCCGTTGGGACATTACGGGTCGGGGCTGTTTGCCGGTGCGATCATTGCCGCGCTGGTGCTGTTGAATCTGACGGGCAAGCACGTTGGTTTCATTACTCAGACTGTGTTGGTCGGGCTGCTTGCTCTCGGGTTCCTGAGCATTGCCAGCGCCGGGGTCTGGCTGGCGTGGCAAGGGATCGAACCCGCGCTGCCCAGCGATCCGGTCGTGCCCGAACACACTGGCGAGGCGGGGTTTTCTGCGGCGATGATTTTTGTGTTCCTGGCCTTCGGCGGCTGGAGTGATGCGGCGACGTTATCGGCCGAAGTGCGCGACGGTCGACGCGGCATTTTCATTGCCATGCTCGGTGCGCTGGCGGTGCTGATGGCGATCTATCTGGCGCTGAACTGGGCGTTCGTCCGAGGGCTGGGATTCGAAGGCCTGGCGGCGAGCAACGCGCCGGCGGTGGAACTGTTGAACCGCGCTTTCGGTGCCCCCGGTGTTTTGCTGATCCTGCTGATGGTCGGCATCGCGGCCATCGCCACCATCAACTCGACCTTGCTGGTCGGCGCCCGCACCACCTACGCCGCCGCCCGCGATGTGCCGCAACTGCGCCGTTTCGGCGAATGGGACGAACGCGACGGCGTGCCGCGCAAGGCGTTGCTGGCCGAGGGCGCGGTGGCGTTGTTGCTGGTGCTGTTTGGCAGTTTTACCCAGAGCGGTTTCAACACCATGGTTGAGTATCTGACGCCGGTGTATTGGTTGTTTCTGAGTCTGAGCAGTCTGGCGTTGATCATTCTGCGGCGGCGTTTCCCCGAGATCCCCCGGCCGGTCAGGGTGCCGTTTTATCCGGTTTTGCCGCTGCTGTTTTTTGGCTTGTGCGTTTACATGTTGTATTCCAGCGTTACGGTGGTTGGTTTTGGCGCTTTTCTGGGGATTGGGGTGTTGCTGGTGGGGGCTGTGCTTTTGGCAGTGGTGGGGCGACTGACGCCAGGCCCTCGCCCCAGCCCTCCCGAAACGTCGGACCGCCCGGAGGGAGAGGGGGCCGACCGAGGTGACTTGCGAGATACATCGACCTGAGAGAACGAGTCGATTATGGATTCAGAAGGGCAGGTTCAGGTCGGCGTAGTACTGAAGCATCCCGCGTCCGGTTCCCTCTCCCCCCGGGAGAGGGCTAGGGTGAGGGCAGGCGATCAGAAGGACACCGCCGCCGGCTGAGATAACCGTAGCACCGACAAATCCCCGGTAATCCGCTTGTAAGCCAAACGAATCGCCTCGATGTCACTCTCACGTTTCGCGCTGCTCTCGTGCAGGATCACAATCACCTTGGTCGCCAGCCGCTCGGGCACTTTCGCGTCGTGGTCCTTCCACTGCCCATACGCATCGAACACGCTGAACCCGTCCGGGAACCGCGTCGTCACTTCCTGATCGAGAAACTCGCGCCAGCGCGCCGGGCTCACCACACCTTCTTTGCCTTCCAGCGGCCCCACCGAGAAGTACAACTCGGTGCGCACCCACTGTGCTTGCGCCGGTCGCGTGGCATCGCCTTGCAGGGTCGAACTGACGGGATCCTTGGTATGCACGGAAACCGGAGGAGGGCTGGCACACCCGGCGACCGCCAGAAACAGTGCTGCCAGTACTAAACGTTGCGGCATGGAACTTCCTTATTGTTAAGAACTGTCCCGAATTATAGAGGGGACGGTTAATAGCAATAAAAGATTAAAAAGTGGATTAACGTTGAACTAATGGAATAAGCAAACAAAGTGAAAATAATGCCCGTTGGTTAGAACGATTATTTCTTTAAGTTATTTGCTTGGTGTTGGATCGCATATCCATGACATTTAAAAACCTGCTCCCGCATTTGCCGGATCTGTCATGGCGTCTACTCTGCTGCTGCAACGGTTCAAGTCGCACGGAACGCTGCACTTGAAGCGTTTGAACAGCACTTTTTGCTGCTCGATGGACAGCTTGTTGCGGATTTTCCAACCCTTAGAATCGGCTCCATCAACTTCTCATCCAGTTCTTAATCCTCAGGGAGCTACACCATGATGAACGCCATGCAGATGCAAATGCCGATGAACGCCAACATGCCGATGATGCCGATGACGGGCATGCCGATGATGATGGCGACCATGAGCTGCGACATGATGGACGACGGCATGATGTGCAAGATGATGCCGGCCGCTGGCATGGACATGGCCATGTTCAAGAACAGCGCGCAAATGATGCAGATGATGATGGACTGCGGCATGCCGATGATGATGCATTGCGGCAACATGAGCATGATGTGCATGTCCCCGGCGGCCATGGCCATGCCGATGATGAACATGATGATGCCGATGCCGATGATGGGCATGCCGATGCCATCGATGAAGTGCGTGATGGAATGCACCATGATGGCCGACTGCATGATGTGCAAAATCATGCCGATGCCGGGCATGAACATGGACATGATGAAAAACTGCTGCGCCCTGATGATGAAGATGATGAACGACTGCAGCATGCCAATGATGATGAGCTGCAACGGCATGCCGATGATGTGCTGCACCTGCTGATTTTCGCCAGCGCATGAAAAAGCCCGACCGGGAAATTCCCGGTCGGGCTTTTTCATGTCTGTCTGTTTTTCAGTCCAGGCGTTCGGGGTAGGTCACCACCAGGTACGCCACCGCTTCACTGTCGGCGGGATTGCGGTAGCGGTGGGGCTGGTCGGCGTAAAACAGGATCGAGTCGCCTGTCGACAGCAGATAGCGCTCGTCGTTGACGCTGATCTCCAGCACGCCCTGAGCTACCACCAGGTTTTCCTGCACGCCCGGGCCATGGCCTTCGGATTGATCCTCGCCCAGCGGGCTCAGGCGCAGTTCATAGAATTCCGACTGGCGCGCCACATCAAAGGGAAACAGCGCACGGCTGACAAAGGCACCGCTGGCGCTGACCAGCCGCTTGCTCTGGCTCGCCGACAACACGGCTACGCCTTCAAACGCGCGATGTTCGAGAAACGCCGCCACCGACACCTTCAAACCCTTGGCGATTTTGCACAGCACCTTGATCGACGGCACGCTGCGTCCGGACTCGATTTGCGCCAGCATCGCCCGGCTCACGCCACACTGGCGGGCTAGGGCGTCGAGCGACAGATGCCGCTTGCCGCGCAGCCGTTGCAGGTTCTGCGCGACGCGTTCACAGATCGGGTCTTCTTCCAGGGATTCGAGATTGTTCAGGTCCAGCACAGGTTCATCGGCGCTCGCCAGAAAGCGCGAGGGTTCACGCGCGTTCACGCTTGACGCGTCTCGCTGGAACGAGCGGCCTGCACCCACTGCCAAGCCTGATAACCGGCATTGCGCGCATACATTTCCCACATCAGCCGGGCCTGTTGCTGGGCGTGGCGGCGTTTGCGGTAGACGGCGAAGTCGATCAGGTTGTCAGTTGGTTTCATGGCGCACTTCACTGTGTTCAATGACGGGATGAGGTGAGAGTACGCCGAGATTTTTATAACGATAAATACTGATTGTTTATTTATTAATGCTTTCTGGTTATTTGATCGGTTCGCCGATTTTTCTTTGTCATCGGCGGTAAGGGGGCGATACATACTCGGCTTCTTTTCTGCGAATTTGGCAAATCGAATTTTAGGTTGGTCTTCACGCAGGTGACGGATAGCGTCTGTGTTTTGAAATTCAGAGATGGTCTTGATGCCCCCCTTACTTCGTCGAGCCTGGCGCTTTCTGCGCGGAGCCAAAGCCACTGCCTACGTTTTGCTGATGCTGGGCCCAATGTTTATCAAACCCTTGGCATTTGTGAGAGTGCCTCATGAGGCTCAGCCGATCTATGCAAAACTGCCAGGCCTTTGGGGAACGCCCCTGTTGGTGGCCGGCGTGGTTGCGGCGACTATCCGGTCGTTTTACCAGTGGGTGTTCTGGCGTGAAATGAACAAGTCCGATCCTTCCAGTCCAGCGGCCGACTTGCTGCTCATGCTGCACAATACCGAGGGACGCTATTTCTGGTTTGCGTTCGTTTTTTCCGCAGTATTGGTTTATGCCCTGGCCGGCCTGCGCTGGAGCTATCACTTCGGGGCTATCTCGTTCATACGCAGATGGCGTCCCAATCTGAGCAATCCACCGCTGAAATACTTCGTCGTCACCACTGCAGCGTGGGGGCTGTGGCTGAGTCTCTACAGTGCTGTCGTTGTGTATGGCTTGTGGCAGTGGAAGGCTCAAGTTGACCTTGCGATGCTCTTGAATCAATACGTTGAACAGCATCAAACCGGAGTGCTCGTGACATTGCTCGGTATAGGCGTAGCCATGAGGCTCGCCGGGCGCAATGGCGAGCTCGGCATGAAGGCTCTGTATGGCGGATCCAAGTGGCTGAGCATGGCCGTGAGTCTGGTCGCTATCTGTGCGTTGTTGCTATTGGCATTCCTATTGTCGAGCATCTGACGTTCCCTTGGGATGCATCAGCGAACCTCAGGCCAGGATATTTACGAAAGCGGGGACTGTGGAGCCTGCGCAAAACAAAGGGCCGGCGAGGACCGGGTCGAGGTTGTCCGCGTGTCATCGAGCGGGCGCTAGCCAGGTGTTAAGCACGCGTCGATCCAGTTCCTCCCAATCTGCCATGCCCAAAACGCGCGTGGTGTTCAGGCCGCGTAAATAGCCGCGCAGCTGATAGGCGACGGCCCGCACTGATTCGGAATCGGCAACGTTCTGGCCCAGGACCGTTTCGTATTCGACAAGGTATTCCGCCACGCGGTCGCGGAATTCGGGCACGACGGCATCGCGGATCAGATCAAAGGTTCGCACGGGTAATCCTCATCTGTTTTCGTTGTGATTGAGTGTGCCGCAGTCTGCACGCCGCGCAACTATCGGTTCAAGTAATAGTGACCATCAAGAAACGCAAGTTCTGCTTTGGTGCCGATGGGCGGAAAATCGCCTCCATCGAACACACCGCTGAAGGAATTGCGCGATGAAGACTTTGAACCGACTGGCTGTAGTCGCCCTGCTGATGGGAGGGGTGGCCGCTACCGTAGCCCCAGCTTACGCAGACGACGCCAAGTCGTGCCATTTTCTGCCCGTCGCCGCCAGCAGCGCCGCGTTGCAGCACTCGCAAACCGTCGGTGTGCTGTACAGCGAAAACACCCTGGACAACCTGCAATACCTTGAGCGTTACCACGACGTGGCGGTGAACGGAGCCAAGAATGCGCTCGATGCGCGGATCCGTGACGCCTTCGTCGACAGCTCCGACCCGGAGCTGGCCATCGACTGGCTGATGAGTTCGCTGCAACAACAGTTTCTCTCGGTGACCGTCTACGACAGCCTCGATGCGCTGGTGCAGGCTCATCCGGACGTGGTGGTGATGCTCGACACCCACAACCGTCTGCTGACCCAACGCAACAGCCAGGTCGAAGCGCGGTTCGCCGCACGCTTCTACGACGCCAACCTGCAATACATCGGCAAGGCCGAGGGCGCGGTGGAGAAGCAACTGCCTTCGGTGTGGGTGCACAACAAGGCAGCGCCCGAAATCGCTGCAGGGATCGAACAGCAACGCGATCTGCAACTGAGTGCCTTGAAGCAGTTCGATGACTCGCTCAAAGCCCTGGTGAGTGCAGGCTGAGCACCCAAATCAAAAACGGCAACGGCAGTGCCCGTGACACTGAACGTTGCCGAAGAACCGAACCGTTTATTTTCAGGATTTTACCCATGCGTGCCTTTCTTATCCCTGCCATGGCTTCTGCCACTTTGCTGCTGACCGCTTGCGCCTCTGCGCCGAACGATCCGACGCTGACCTTGCAGACGCACAAGACGCCCGCCCAGTACGCCGAATGCGTGGTGCCGAAACTGCAGGGCAGTGCGCTGAATCCGACCGTGTCGCAGACCCAGCGCAGCTACCGGATCGTGGTGCCAAGCAAAGTCGCAGCGGACAACGTGCTGGAGGCTTACAAGGCACAGGGCGGTGGGAAGGTCTTTTTGTATGAGCGCCACTTGCTGGCGTCGAGTTTCATGCCGTCGAGTTTTGAACGGGCTGCCCAGGAGTGCCTGTAACGCCTGACGGTTAACGCTTTTGACGATGCTCCTTTGGTTGGCCGCAACCAACCAATTCCTTTGCCCCGCACCTTGCGGGGCTTTTTTTTGCCCGGCGTTTGGCGCAGTCGGCGCTACGCTGGATAGCGGAAAAGGTTTTCGGGAGTACAAGAACATGAAGAAGGACAGCAGCGGCGCGGCGACCGAGAATCCCTCTGTGCTGATCGACGCAAGAATCAAGGAACTGAACGACTGGCGCGGCCAGAAGCTGGCCGAGATCCGCGCGATCATTCATGAAGCGGACCCGGAGGTAGTCGAAGAGTGGAAGTGGCGCGGCGTTCCGGTCTGGTCGCACAACGGCATCATCTGCACCGGGGAAACCTACAAGGCGGTGGTGAAAATGACCTTCGCCAAAGGCGCGGCACTGGAGGATCCGTCGGGACTGTTCAACGCCAGCCTGGAGGGCAATACCCGGCGGGCGATAGATGTTCACGAAGACGACAAGATCGATGCAAAGGCTCTTAAAGCTCTGGTGCGTTCGGCGATTACGTTGAATTCAAAGAAGTGATTTGCCGTTGAGGCGGAGGTGAAGCGCAGGAGGGTGAAACGAGGAAAAAAATGGCAGGGGCGGCTGGATTCGAACCAACGCATGGCAGGATCAAAACCTGCTGCCTTACCGCTTGGCGACGCCCCTGTAGCTATTGGTTTCAGTCCCGGGAGGACCTCTGCAACAGTGGGCGGCACTTTACCAGCGCTCTTGCGTTCTGTGAACCCCTGAAACAAATAAATTTCAGGGAAAACAGCTACTTATTTCCCGGACGGTATCGCCGGTCAGGTTTTTCGGGCTTTTCAGCGATTGCCATGAAAACCGGCGCGACCGCTGTAGCCCGAAAACCTGGCCAAGACCTGCCTCGATGAACCGATCAGTTGCCGTCTGCAACCTTGCGTTCGATTTCGTCGACCTTGCGTTGCAACTCCTCAGCGTCCTGCTCCTTGGTGCGGGTCGACGAGGGCGTTATGACCTCATCCACGCCGCGGGTCTTGTCGTCCGGATCCTCAAGATCGCGTTTCACCACATCGACCGGTTTGCCGGACGTATCCGTGGCTGGGGCTTTGCTGTCGTTGTTCATGGCGTTGACCTCCGTTGGGTTAAACGTTGGATGCAGCGCCATGGAGCGAGTTCGAGTTTTTTAGCGGCAACCGTGCAGAAAACTGCGGAGCCGGGTTGATGAACGCCGGTAGCTCACCGGCAACAAGCCGATATTTGTTCAGGCGACAAAACCCAGCAACAGCGTCGCCAGAATCACCGTCGAAGCGCCGCCGATCCGGGTGGAAATCTGCGCAAAGGGCATCAGTGACATCCGGTTCGAGGCCGACAGGATCGCGACGTCGCCGGTGCCGCCCAGACCGCTGTGGCAGCAGGTCACGATGGCCGATTCGATGGGGTACATCTTCATCAGGTTGCCAATGAAAAAACCGGCGACGGTCATCGACACCACGACGCTGAGGCACACCAGCACATAGCCGATCGAAAACACCTTCACCACGCTGTCGAGCGGTACATACAGCATGCCCAGGCCAATCATTACCGGCCAGATGAAAGCGGCGGAAACCAGTTTGTAGAAAGACTGCGCGCCTTTTTCCAGTTTCTCCGGCAACACGCGCACGTATTTGAACAGCACCGCCGCGAGAATCATCATCACCGGCCCCGGAATCCCGACGACCTTTTCCAGCAGGCCACCGAGCACGAAGAACGCACAGATGACCAGCACGCCAGCGCCCATGAGTCGCAGGTCGATGGCGGTGGCGGACTCATCCTTGACCTTGAATTTATCGTTTTCGGCTTTCGCCCGGATCAGCGCCCCTTCACCGTTGATGGCCGGGCGTTTCAGCGCCAGTCGTGCCAGGTAACCGGCGCAGATGATCGCTGCAATGTTGCCGACCACGGCCGCCGGGACCAATTGCGCGACGTAGATGTCCGGCGTGCCGCCGAGGATCGCCGAGTAGGCCAGGGACAGCGGCAGGATGCCTTCGCCGATGCCGCCGCCGATGATCGGCACGATGATGAAAAAGAACGTGTGGTAGACGCTGTAGCCGGCAAGCTTGCCGACAATCAGCCCGCTCGCGACGGCGGCCAGGGTGCCGGCCAGCAAGGGGATGAACATGCGGATCATGCCCTGGACCAGAATGAACCGGCTCATGCCCAGGATGCTGCCGACCACCAGGCTGGCGATCACGAAGTACAGGAAGTTGGCTTCCTTCATCAGCATTTTGGTGGCGTCGATCGTCGGCGCGCCGAAGAAACCGTAGAACACCAGCACCGACGGCAACATCAGGCACAGGATCGCGCCGCCACCGATTTCCCGCAGGATCGGCAGACGCGAGCCCATCTGGCCGAAGAACACGCCCATGGTCATGATCACGGCCAGTCCGCCGATCATGTTCTTCGGCAGAAAGCCGAGGTGGGCCGACAGAAACACGATCACGGCGATGCCGAGGAAGATCGGCAGCGGAATCACGCCGATCTCATAGCTGCGCAGGCGCTGGATGAACCCGCCGGCGCGCGGGCCGTCGACGTTCAGGGATTGCTCAAGGGAGTCGCTCATGACGCATGTCCTCATGTTTGTTTTTATCGAGGATGGACGGGAAACCACGGTGCACCGGGCTCGGGTGGCGAGGCGGTGATTCGATGGTATCCTTCGCAAAATGCGTGATAAACAGCGGAAGCATGCGGCCTATGAACACGAATCGTGACCAATTTCCCTTGCCCGAAGACCTCAAGGTGTTCCTCACCGTCATCCGCAAGAACAGCTTTGCCAGCGCCGCTGACGAGTTGGGCTTCTCACCGGCCTACGTCAGCAAGCGCATCTCGGTGCTGGAAACCACGCTGGCGACCAAGCTGCTGCACCGCACCACCCGGCGCATTGCGCTGACCGACGATGGCGAGCGGGTGCGGATCTGGGCGGAGAAACTGCTGGGGGATTTCGATCAGTTTCTCGGCGAGATTTCCCAGGCCCGGCACCAGCCGGCGGGATCGCTGCACATTTGCAGCAGCTTCGGTTTCGGCCGCAATCATGTGGCGCCGGCGATCAGCCAGTTGTCCCGGGCTTGCCCGAAACTTGATATCCGGCTGGACGTGTTCGACCGGGTGGTCGATCTGGTAGGCGAGGGCTTCGATCTGGAAATCCTCGTCGGCGATGACCTGCCGGGCCAGCATCTGGCGCGCAAACTGGTGAGCAACCGGCGCGTGCTGTGCGCCACGCCGGAATACCTCGAACGCCGAGGCACGCCGCAGTCCCTCGAAGACCTGAAAGACCACGATTGTCTGGTGCTCAAGGAGCGCAACAACGCATTCGGCATCTGGACCCTGAGCAAGGACGGACAGGAAGAAACGGTGCGAGTGAATGGTCCGTTGTCCTCCAACAGTGGCGAGATCGTGCTGGAGTGGGCCTTGAGCGGCGGCGGGATTCTGTTGCGCTCGATGTGGGACGTCAAACCGATGCTCGAGCAGGGCAGGCTGGTGCAGGTGCTGGACGGCTACACCCAGAGCGCCAACGTCTGGGCGGTCTATCCGACCCGGCTCAGCGAGTCGGCGAAATTGCGGGTGTGCGTGGAGTTTCTGGAAGAGTATTTCCGCGATTTGTCCGTGGAATGAAAACGGGTGGTTCAATGAACCGCCCGTTTTTTTGCCATCAACCCAGCCAGGGATTGTCCGCCAGATGCCGCGCTTCAAAAGCGCGGATCTGCTCGGTGCGTTGCAGCGTGGTGCCGATGGCGTCCAGTCCCAGCAGCAACGACTGTTTGCGCAGCTGATCGATCTCGAATCCGATCCGCGTGCCGTCCGCCAGCTCGATCGTCTGCTGCGCCAGGTTGACGCTGATCCGCGCGGTCGCCGGGACGCTGATCGCCTCGGCCACACGCTTGAACTGCACGTCGTCCAGCTGAATCGCCAACACGCCATTACGCTGGCAGTTGTCGTAGAAAATCCCGGCAAACGTGGTGCCGATCAAGGCCCGGATCCCCACTTGCTTCAAGCCCCACACCGCGTGTTCGCGGCTGGAACCGCAACCGAAGTTGGGGCCGGTCACCAGAAACACCGCGTCCTGCCAGGCCGGCTGGTTCAGCACGAATTCCGGGTTGGGTTCGCCGGAGGCGAGAAAGCGCAGATCGAAGAACAGCCCGCGATCCAGCCCCTGACGATCGATGCCCTTGAGAAACTGCTTGGGCATGATCACGTCGGTGTCGATGTTGGAACCAAGAAACGGCGCGGCGCTGCCGCTGACGGTGTCGAAAGGTTGCATGGTTCAAGCCTCCAGCGCGACGTTGCGCACGTCAGTCAAATGGCCGGTGATGGCGGCGGCGGCGACCATCGCCGGGCTCATCAGGTGGGTGCGTGCACCGGCGCCCTGACGGCCTTCGAAGTTGCGATTGGTGCTCGACGCACAGCGATCCCCCGGCGCGAGCACGTCGTCGTTCATCGCCAGGCACATCGAGCAGCCTGATTGCCGCCATTCGAAACCGGCGTCGAGAAAAATCTGCGCCAGGCCTTCGTCCTCGGCCTGATTGCGCACCAGGGTCGAGCCGGGAACGATCATCGCCCGCACGTGGGCCGCCACACGCTTGCCGCGCACCACCCGGGCGACGTCACGCAAATCTTCGATCCGCGCATTGGTGCAGGAGCCGATGAAGGCATGGCTGATCGTCACTTCGTTCAATGGCATGCCGGGTGTCAGGCCCATGTAGTCGAGGGCGCGCTGCAGGCCCTGACGCAAGATCGGATCGGGCTGGGTGGCCGGGTCCGGCACGCGCCCTTTGATCGGCGCGGCCTGATCGGGGCTGGTGCCCCAGGTCACCATCGGCTCCAGCGCGGCGACATCGAGGATGACTTCGCGATCAAACACCGCGCCCTCGTCGCTGTGCAGGGTTTTCCAGCGCTCGACGGCCTGCTCCCAGAGCTTGCCCTTGGGCGCGCGCGGCTTGTTTTGCAGGTAGGCGAACACCTTGTCGTCCGGCGCCATGAACGCACCACGGGCACCGGCCTCGACGGCCATGTTGCAGATGGTCATGCGCGCTTCGACGCTGAGGGCGCTGATGGCCGGGCCGGTGAACTCGATGGCGTAACCGGTGGCGCCGGACGCACCGATCTTCTCGATCAGCGCCATGATGATGTCCTTGGACGTGACACCTGCGCCCAGCTCACCGTTGACCGTCACCCGCAGGGTTTTCAGGCGTTTGTAGACCAAGGTCTGCGTCGCCAGCAGGTGTTCGATTTCCGAAGTGCCGATGCCGAAACCGAAGGCGCCCAGTGCGCCGTAAGTGGTGGTGTGGCTGTCACCGGCCGCGACCACCATGCCCGGCAGAATGAAACCCTGTTCCGGCGCCACGACGTGTTCGATGCCCTGGCGCTTGTCCAGCACATCGAACAGCTCGATGCCGAAATCGCGGCAGTTTTCTTCGAAGTACGACACCTGCCGGGCGCCCCCGGCGTCGGGCATGGTCGCGATGCGTTTCGGTGCGGTGGGGTTCACATGATCGACCACCGCCAGCGTCGCCCCGGGCCGCCACACCGTGCGCCCGGCCTCGCGCAGGCCGCTGAAGGCTTGCGGGCTGGTGTATTCGTTGGCGACCTGGCGGTCGATGTAAAGCAGCACGTGGCCCTGATCGTCGAGGGTGCAGACGGTGTGACTGTCGATGTGCTTCTGGTACAGCGTTCTCGGGCTGGGCATGGCTTGCGCTCTTTTCTGTCCGGGCAAAAACAACATAACGCCAGCATATTGATCGCGGAAACGGCATCAAGAGTGCTTCAGTGAAGCCGTTGAACACGGATTGTGAGCAATTGCCGCAAGCCTACGCCCGTGTCTCCTCCGGCAACCTGGCAATCACCTTGATCTCGAACTGAAACCCGTACAGCCACGTCACGCCGACCGCCGTAATGGTCGGATGCGGCGCCTCGCCCCAGAACTCGGGCACCACTTCCCAGATGGTTTCGAAAGTTGATTGCGGATCGACCATGAACACCGTCACGTCCACCACGTCGTCGAAGCTGCCACCGGCCGCACCGAGGATCGCATTGAGGTTGGTGAAGGCCAGTCGCACCTGTTGTTTCAGATCCGGCTCCGGCGAGCCGTCCTCAAGGCTGCCGACCTGGCCTGAGACAAACAGAAAACCGTTGGAACGAACCGCCGGGGAATAACGGTTGCGCTCGTAAAGCGCATGGCGTCCGGGCGGGAAAACCACGTCGCGTTTTGGCTGGGCGTTAGTCATGGGGAGTCTCCTTCAATGGGTTGAAAACCTGCGATGGAGAAACTTTAGGGACTTGCCTCGGCGCGATAAACGCGCAACCTTGGCGATCACTGTTTGCAAATTCCAAACAATCGAGTCGCTATCAGAGGTGGGATATGGACCGTTTTGACGCGATGCAAGCCTTCGCCAGGGTGGTGGAGGCGGGCAGTTTCACCAAGGCCGCCGAAACCCTGCACATGAGCAAGACCACAGTGACCCAGCTCATTCAGCAACTGGAGGCGCGCCTGCGGGTCAAGTTGCTCAACCGCACCACGCGCAAGGTCAACGCCACGGCGGACGGCGTGGCCTATTACGAGCGGGTGGTCAAGTTGCTGGCGGACATGGACGACGCCGAAACCAGCCTGCCTGGCGCGGCGGCGCAGCCCAAGGGGCGCTTGCGGGTCGACGTACCCAGCCCCTTGGCCAATCTGATTCTGGTGCCGGCGCTGCCCGAGTTTTACGCGCGTTACCCGGAGATCCAGATCGACATGGGCGTCAGCGACCGGATCGTCGACATCATCGATGAAAACGTCGATTGCGTTATCCGTGGCGGCGAGCTGCGGGATCAGTCGCTGATGGCGCGGAAGGTGGCGGATCTTCAACTTGGCGTGTACGCCGCGCCGAGTTATCTGGCCCGCTCCGGCACCCCGATGCATCCCCGTGAACTGGAAGACAGCCATCATCGGGTGGTCGGTTTCCTGTGGGCGCGTACCGGCAAACCGGTGCCGTACGCCCTGCACAACGAACACGAAGATTTGCAGATCAAGGGGCGCCACGTCCTGGCGGTCGATGATGGCAACGCCTATCTGTCGGCGGGCCTCGCAGGGCTGGGCGTGCTGTGGTTGCCCACGTACATGTCGAAAGCACACGAGGCGAGCGGTGATCTGGTGCCGCTGTTTGAAGACTGGCGCCTCGATCCGATGCCGCTGTATGTCGCGTACCCGCCAAACCGCCACATCAGCCGCAAGTTGCGGGTGTTCATCGACTGGATCGCCGAAGTGATGGCCCGTCACGCACCGGTCATGGATCGCTCAGGTTCGCCAGCAGAAGGTCAGGCTCATCGTTCAACAACAGGGTGAGCGGAATGGCGTTACCCAGAGGTAGCGCGCCTGCGTACCGCCACGCATTTGATTTCCACCAGCAGCCCCGGATGGGCCAGTTCGCTGACGCCGATGCAGGTCCACGCGCAGAAGCCTTTGGGGAATACGCGGTTTTTCACTTCGCGAAACACCGGCATGTGTTGGCTCATGTCGACGTGATAGGTGGTCATCTCCACCACATCGTTGAAGGTGCAGCCACCGGCCTTCAGCACTTCGTCGAGGTTTTCCCAGGCGCGGATGAATTGCTGCTCGGGGTCTTCGATGACTTGCAAATCAGCGGTGCG
Organism: Pseudomonas sp. B40(2017); assembly: GCF_002112855.1. Taxonomy (NCBI): domain Bacteria; kingdom Pseudomonadati; phylum Pseudomonadota; class Gammaproteobacteria; order Pseudomonadales; family Pseudomonadaceae; genus Pseudomonas; species Pseudomonas sp. B40(2017). The sequence goes on along the minus strand of NZ_NEIT01000010.1, from coordinate 52,073 downwards.
GCCCACCTGACCAGCGCAATAAAGCGTATCGCCGACCAGAACCGCCGGGGCGTATCCGGCGCGTTCGACGATGGGTTTCATGGATTCGGGGATGATGATTTTGCGATCTGGCATGGTGTTTTCCTTCAATGACGGATTTCAGCGACCGTGCGCGGCCGCTGCCAACTGCTCGGTATCCACCCGCACGAATACCGAATCACCCACCGCCGTCAGCACATCCCCGGCGTAGACCTCGCAGATCACCCGGGTCTTGCGCCCGACGTCACCTTCGACTTTTGCCTTCAATGTCAGCGGCACGCCCATTGGCGTTGGTTTGATGAACTTGATGCCCAGGTTGCCGGTGACGCAGTTGATGCGCGGCAGGCTTTCGGGGTCGCGCCCTTCAGCGCGGTAGTGATAAGCCATTGCGGTCCAGTTGGAGTGGCAGTCGACCAGCATGGCGATCAACCCACCGTAGACCAGCTCCGGCCAGCCGCTGTACTTGGCCTCGGGCACGTGCTCGGCCATGACGTGTACGCCGTCTTCGTGCCAGAAGCTTTTGATGTGCAGCCCGTGGGGGTTGCGGCTGCCGCAGCCGAAGCAGACGCCCTCGGGGGCGGCGGTGTCTTGCAGGGAAATGTCGGGGGTGGCCATGCCGGGATCATCCTTAAACTGTAAGCCGAACCCCGCGGATTCTAACCCCGAATGCTCAACGTGAGGATTGCTCCTTTTGCGTGGGCCGTTGTGGATCGGTCAGCAGTTTTTTGCGAGTCGTCGAGTGGTTCGGCAATTGCTCACTGATGTCCCAGATTTCCAGCATTTTCGCGTATTCAAAGGCGTGGCGCGGGCTTTGCTGAATCCACTGCTCAAACGCCTGGCGTTCGTCAGGTGTGCAATCGTCCTCCTGCAGGCGCAGGCACCAGTGCGCTGCCTGGTTCAGGATTTCTTCGTCTGCGTCGGTCATTGACGGTTTCCACGATGGCTGGGGAGGGCATTTTACGTTGCCGCTTGCAAAAAAAACGTCAAAGCACCTTGAGTATTTAAACGGTTAGTGAACGTTCAACGGACAAAAAACGCTGCCGATGGACAGATCGCGCCGTGATTTCCGGGCTTCGTCGCTTTGTCATATTCCCTCACATTTCAATGCAGATAGTGGGCAGCCCAACCTGTTTCCAGTGAGGCTGCCCCGTGTTTCAACGTCTTGTTTGTTCGCTGTCCGTGCTGAGTCTGTCCATTGCTGCCGCCCAGGCGGCTGACCTCGATACCCCGCGCCTGGCAGGCATCGACAACTTCCGGGATATCGCCGGCACCACCACCGCCTATTCCACGGCCCATGACGGCACAATGCGCGCCGGTGTGTTCTACCGCTCCAATGCCCTGACGCCGACGGCGGCGGACCTGGCGACCCTCAACGGTCTGGGGATCAAGTCGGTGTACGACCTGCGCACGCCCAGCGAAATTGCCAGCACGCCGGACACGATGCCAAGCGGTGCGACCTACCAGAATATCGACATCATCGGCAGCACCACCTCCGGCGCGAACATCACCACCGTGTCGTTCAAAAGCGCGGCCGATGCGATTGCGATGATGCAGGAAACCAACCGCGCGTTTGTCAGCGATGCCGGCATGCGTGGTCAGTTCAACGTACTGTTCAACGAGCTGGCCGGTGTCGACGGCGCCGCGCTGTTCCATTGCACCGCCGGCAAGGACCGCACCGGCTGGACCGCTGCCGTTCTGTTGAGCATCGCCGGCGTGGATAACGCCACGATCATGAGCAATTACCTGGCGACCAACGACTACACCGCCGAACGGGTCGCCAAGACCCTGGCGATGATGCCGCCGAGCATGGCCGCGATCTACGCGCCGCTGCTGGGCGTCGAAGCCAGTTACCTGCAAGCGGGTCTGGATCAGGTCACCGCGCAATACGGCAGCATGGACAACTACCTCAAGCAGGGGCTGGGTCTGTCCCAGGAAACCATTTATGTACTGCGCGGCAAAATGGTCGAGTACAACAGCCTGCCCGGCCAGGCAGGGCTGATCGGCAACGCCGCGGCCGGTGCGCAACTGTTGCAGGAGTTACAGAACAGCAGCCTGTCGGGCACCTACAGCGCTTACAACTACTACCTGCAATCGGCCATCGACGCCGGCACCCTCGGCGGTGTCGAGTCCACGGTCGGCGGCCAGGTGCACGCCGATGCGGCCAGTTACCTGCTGCGTCAGAACGCAATGATCGAGCAAGCCGCCGCGCCGTTCTCCAGCGGCACCGACCTCAAGGTCGGCCAGTACCGGTTGTGGAGCACCGCGCTCGCCGGTTATCTGGGCACCGACGGTTCGGCCCATGCGCAAAGCAGCAATGAACACAGCCAGGGCCTGATGGTCGGCGTCACCCAGCGCTTCTCCGAACAACTCAGTGCGCGCGGCGGCATCGGTTACAGCAAGGGTTCGGTGGGTGGCGCAGGCGGAGAGGCCGATACCGATTTCACGTTCTTCAACCTTGGCGCCCGTTATGGTTTCACCAGCCTGGAACGAGGCCTGTTTGTCGACGCCAACATCAGCGCCGGTTATATCGACTACGACAGCAAACGCGATCTCGGCGGCGGCCTCGGTTCGGCGAAGGGCGACACTCACGGCAATCTCAGCGGCGCCACATTGGCGCTGGGGTATCGCATGCCGCTGAACACTGTGATTCTGGAGCCAAGCCTTGGCGTGCGCGTCAGTCGTCTGGACCTGTCAGGCTTCCAGGAGAAGGGCAGCGAACTGGCCCTCAATGTCGATGACATTCAGGAAACCCGCCGCAGTGCGGTGGCCAATCTCGACGTCTCGTTTGCCCCGATGCCCATGGGCGCGTGGCAACTGGTGCCAGGCGTTCGGATTGGTTACGAGCGTGTGCTGGGTGATCATCAGGTCGACAGCGAAGGGCATCTACTGGGGCTGGATATCGAGCAGCGCGCGGCGTTCGACAACCGCGATCAGTTCAGCGGGGGCGTCAACCTGATGGCCAATCTCGGTGCTTTGAGCCTGGGCGCTGAAGTCGGTGCCAGCGGTGGGGGCGACAGCCACGGTTTCAGTGGCGCGCTCAAGGCCAGTTATCAGTTCTAAAAACTGTGGGGGCGAGCCTGCTCGCTCCCACAATGGTCTGCTGTGCTAACGCAGTCCCTTTCGCACATCAGCCGGGCTCACGCCGTAGGCATTCTGGAAATACTGGCTGAATCGGCCGACATTGCTGAAGCCCAATCGCAGCGCCACCTCGGTCACCGAGGGCGAAACGCCCTGACGCAACGTTTCGTAAGCGCGCTCCAGCCGCACCTGTCGCTGATACCCGACAATCGACGTCCCGGCAAATCGCCGAAAACCCTCTTGCAGCGCGCGCAGGCTGACGTTGGCCAGCCGCGCCAGATCAGTGCCACTTACCGGAATCTCGGGATGCGCCTGAATGTAATCGATCGCCTGCCGCACATGCCTCGGCGCAATCAACGCCTCTGGACCGCGCAAGGCCTGGCTGAAGTTGTGCGGCCAGGCCTCCAATACCGCGTCCACCAGCATCTCCCGCAGCCGTGAGGGCATCAGCGAACCGGCGTTCAGCAGCAGATCGAACTCGGTGCCGGTGGCCAGATCAATCAGCGCACGAATGCCCTGAAACGCCGGGCTGTTCAGATCCACCCTCGGCTCGAAATGCAGCTTGTGCACGATCGGTTTGCCCAACAGGGTCGACAGCCGTTCGGTGAGCGCCGCACGGCTGATCGACATGCCGTGCTGGGCATGATTGTCGATAAAACGCGTCGAACGCAGGTCAGCCTTGTCGATGGCCAGCCCCACATCGCACAGCCCGACAGATTCATGGTTGAACACGATCTTGCCGGCGGTGGGAATGACGAAGGTGATTTCATCGAACGGCTCGGGGAAGGCGACGGTGAAATCGCCCCGGTAATGCATGCGCCGGAAACTCACGCCTTCGTACCGCCCGTAAACGCCGCCAATGATGATGTCTTTGGGCGGCGGTGGTGTGTCGCCATAACGGTTGCCGAACATTCGTGAGAACAGGGCGCCGAAGTCGTCACTGGCCATGTTGTCGGATCGCAGGATGAGGGTTTGGCGTGTCGGGCTTGAGTACACCGGGAGGTTCACCTTGGTGGTCGGGGCATAGGGGCGCGAGGACGTTACCAAGGGAGAATGACGCTGATGTGACAACGCTCGATGCTGTGCGTGACGCCATGCACAGCATCGAGTGAAGTCATTTCAGGTGTGATGAATGTCCCGATCCTTGGTCTCCGGCATGAAGAAGATCCCGAGAATCGCCGTCATCACCGCAATCACGATCGGGTACCACAAGCCGTAGTAGATATCCCCGGTGGCCGCAACCATCGCAAACGCCACGGTCGGCAGGAACCCGCCGAACCAGCCGTTACCGATGTGGTACGGCAGCGACATCGAGGTGTAGCGGATGCGCGCCGGGAACAGCTCGACCAGCCACGCCGCAATCGGGCCGTAAACCATGGTCACGTAGATTACGAGGATGGTCAGCAGCAGCAAGACCATCGGGTAATTGGTCTTCGCCGGGTCGGCTTTTTCCGGGTAACCGGCTTCTTTCAACGCCGTGCCGAGGCTGGCGGTGAACGCGTCGTTACGGGTCTTGAAGTCAGCGGCCGGCAGGGGTGTGCCTTCGAAGCTTTCGATGACCTTGTCGCCGATGCGCACCTGAGCCACGGTGCCCGGTTCCGCCACCACGTTTTCGTACGGGATCGCCCGTTTGGCCAAGATGGTTTTCGCCAGATCGCACGAGCTGGTGAATTTGGCCTTGCCCACCGGATCGAACTGGAACGAGCACTGCTCGGGGTTGGCGATCACTTTGACCGGGTTCTTCTCCTGGGCCACGAATACGTCGGGATTCCCGTATTGGGTCAGCGCGTGGAAGATCGGGAAGTAGGTCACCGCCGCCAGAATGCACCCGGCCATGATGATGCCCTTGCGCCCGATGCGGTCGGACAGGCTGCCGAAGATCACGAAGAACGGCGTACCGATCAGCAGCGAACCGGCGATCAGCAGGTTCGCGGTCTGCGGGTCGATCTTCAGGGTTTGCAGCAGGAAAAACAGCGCGTAGAACTGCCCGGTGTACCAGACCACCGCTTGCCCGGCGGTGCCGCCGAGCAGGGCCATGATCACGATTTTCAGGTTGTCCCAACGGGCGAAGGACTCGGTCAGCGGCGCTTTCGACGACTTGCCTTCTTCCTTCATTTTCTTGAACACCGGCGACTCGTTCAGTTGCAGCCGGATGTACACCGAGACCGCCAGCAGCAGGATCGACAGCAGGAACGGAATCCGCCAGCCCCAGGCCTCGAACGCTTCGGTGCCCAGCGCGGTGCGGCAGGCGAGGATCACCAGCAACGACATAAACAGGCCCAGGGTCGCGGTGGTCTGAATCCAGGAAGTGAAATAACCGCGTTTGCCCTTCGGCGCATGCTCGGCCACATACGTCGCCGCACCGCCGTACTCACCGCCCAGCGCCAGGCCTTGCAGCAAGCGCAGGGTAATCAGAATGATCGGCGCCGCGACCCCGATGGTCGCGTAACCGGGCAGGAACCCCACAATCGCCGTCGACACACCCATGATCACAATGGTGATCAGAAACGTGTGCTTGCGCCCGATCATGTCGCCCAGCCGCCCGAACACAATCGCCCCGAACGGCCGCACCGCAAAACCGGCGGCGAAGGCGAGCAGGGCGAAGATGAACGCCGTGGTCTCGTTCACCCCGGCAAAGAAGTGCTTGGCGATGATCGCCGCCAGGGAGCCGTAGAGGTAAAAGTCGTACCACTCGAACACCGTGCCGAGCGACGACGCAAAGATGACCTTGCGCTCCTCCCGGCTGACGCTGTGGTGCGGGGCACTGCCTGTGGACATGCTGTCGAGTACTGCCATGGGTGTTCTCCGTCGTGCTTGTTTTTGTAGGCCGGAGCACTTCATCAACGTCGCGTACCCAAGGCCTGTGGCGGATGCCGGTTCAGGTATTTCGTGGAGCGTGCACAGAATCACCGCCCCGCGCGGGAGGGCGGGGTTTCATTGAGCATAATTGGGATTGGGGGGATATCCAGTTGGGGAGATTTGACAACGATACATTCGCGGCGGGAATCCACCTGCGCATCGTCTACCGGGAGTTTTTTCATTAAAGAATTGCCGCTTCTACCTCTGGTGCAGTTGCCCAACGACAAGGAGTAGCAGACTGGGCCTTCCCTAGCCCTAGCGCGTCTTCCCAGACCGTTTACTGAGTCACCGCTGCGGATATGCGTTTCGCCTAATTCTTGGTTGGAATTTGATTTATTTCTATTAATTATTAAAACCTGTCATTTATGACAGGTGGCAATGTTGGTGGCTTTATGTAGGCTGTGATTGGGTAGTGGGATGTTTTTAATATTTATGGCTGTCTGGTGAAAGAAGGAGATTTATTATGGTGGATTTAACTAAGGATTTTGTAGTTGGGACTCGTCATAAGATTACGCTTCTCAGTGGACAGGTTGTTGAGGGTCTAATTGAAAGCGTGACACGTGAGGGAGTTGTTATTAATGATCTCTCGGATGGGAAGCCAAAAGATGTTTTGCGGGAAAATATTACTGATGCGACTGCGATTACGATACAAGGAAAGGGGTTCTTGGGGGATAAGCCTTCACCGAATATAGAAGTCGGGTCTGGGTCCGGAGGTGCGAGTGGAGGACATGGGATTGGAAGTGGCCGCCAAACTCAGTGGCATGGTTACGGTTGTAAGTGTGGCTGCGGCGGCTTTGGTACTTATGCTTATGGTGATCCAGTCTATTAATGATGTTGATGTTTGTTGAGGTGCTGGACCTGTACGCTCTTTAACTCTGGGGTGTAATCGAAGGGGGACAGATTTATTTAATCGTCCCTTGGGAAATAAATCTGCTCCCTTTGGTTGGTTCCTTTGATTGTCCGTCCTTTTAATTATCTTTTTAATTTCGTTTCTCTGGTCCGCCCTCGTATGCAACACAGGTGATCCTATGAATCAATCTGTCGCGAGTGTAGTTGTAGCGTCGATTGTCGCTCTATGCGCACCTGCGCTGGTGCAAGCAGCTCCAAGCATTTGCGATGGAGTTGTCGTCGTTCTGATGACTCCCGATGTAGCCAGAGGGTCGCCCATTGAAGTCGAGGTGACAGTACGCAGCGATTTGCTGGGGAGTGTTAGTGGTGTGGTGCAATTCACTGGTTTTCAAGGGCCGGGTTCAATACTCACGTCGGCTAACCAGACGTTTTCGGCAGCAAAGACCTCAGTAACGGTCAATACGAAACCCACGACGATCGCTAACAACTACAAGGGCACGCTGCTAGGCGTTGTGAACGGTTTTCAATGTGAAAAAAGGGTGGAAGGAGCGTTGGACTTGTACGCTCCCTGAAACGATATGAAAAAACAGAAAAAGTGACGCAGGATTGCCCGCGTCACATTTTTGATTACTCCGTCGGCACGACGTTATCCAGCACCTGATTCACCGCCAGTTCCGCCAGCATCACGATCTGTGCGATGCCTTGTGCGGTTTTGCGGTGGGGGCCTTCGAGGGCGTCGACGAGGTTGTTGAGCATGACGTTGGCCGAGCCGAGAGTTTCGACGGCGTCGGCGAGCAGGGATTCGGTGTTGCTGGCCGGGTTGGCCTGGTAGAGGCGGTTGGGGACGTAGGGCGCGGCCATGATGTAGGGGGCGGGCGGGCCGAGGTAGTAGTTGAGGGCGCGTTCGGCGGCTTCGTTGAATTTTTTGGAGTCAGGGCATTCGTAGGGGGATGTTGGATTGGTGATGCTGGCCGGTTCGGTGACCGGGGGATTTGGCGTTATTTTGAACATGGGATGTCATCCTTCTATAAGGCCGCATCCATTTCGCTGCTAAACGAAGGGGGTGGCGGCTGTGTGCGAGTTAGCAGACCGGTAGACATCCCCAAAACCCGGCGCACCCGAAGGTGCCAAGCACACAGCCACCATCAAGTGCAGGCGACCGCCTGACTGATGAGACTCGTACAACCGGGGAATATCTGCCGGGCTGCTAAACCCGATCACTGCAAATCAGTGACCCGATCCAAGTTACCGGCCGACCCCAAGGCGCACAAGCCGGCGGATTCTGGCGTAGCGGTAGGCTCTGGCGCAAGGATTTGTAGGCATCCGGAAGCATTCCGACATGTCTTTAAACGGCGTGATTCAAACCTGTTTATCAATCATCGCCCGACGAGGAGAAACCTGACGCGTTAAGCCCCAAAACCATTCGTCGCCAGCCCCGCACTCATCACGCCGCCCCTCGCTCAAAAGCTGCATGACCAAAACCATCAACGCCCAAGACTTGCACATCGACCTGCATCCGCTGAACGAATCAGCGCTGTTCAAATGGCTGCTCGCCAGTTTCCTGATGGGCAAACGCATCCAGGCCGACATCGCCGCCGAAGCCTACCGAGTGATCGTTGAACGACACCAGCGCGATACGCCGCGCAAACTCGGCCATTGCACCCACCGCGAGCTGGTGCGGATGCTCGGCCAGGCGCATTACGTGCGTTACGACGAAACCACCGCCGAACGCTTGCTGGCCCTGGCCGCCAGACTGAATGACGAATATGCCGGGCGGGTAATGAACATGGTCGAGGCGAGCGCCGACCGCCAGGACTTCGAAAAGCGTTTGCAAGCCTTCGAAGGGATCGGCCCGAAAACCGTGGAAATCTTCATGCGTGAAGCGGGCAAGGTGCTGTTTTGAATGTGTCGTCGATCTTCATCGGTTGCGCGGGTTGGAGCCTGCCCCGGCAGCACTGGCCGGCCTTTCCGGAGCAGGGCACTCATCTGCAACGTTATGCCGCGCTGCTCAATGGCGTGGAAATCAACAGCTCCTTCTACCGTCCGCACAAACTGCAAACCTATGCCCGTTGGGCCGAGTCGGTGGCGGACAGATTTCGCTTCTGCGTGAAGATACCGAAATCGATCAGCCATGAGCGACGCCTGCGGGACTGTGAACCTGAGCTCGACGCCTTTCTCGAGCAGTGTTCGGGACTGGGTGATCGCCTGGGTTGCCTGCTGCTGCAGTTGCCACCGTCGCTGGCGTTTGACGAAGCGGTTGCCGAGGCGTTTTTCATCGGCTTGCGCCAGCGCTATTCCGGGGCCGTGGTGCTGGAGCCGCGCCACGAATCCTGGACCGCCGCCGAACTGTTGTTGATGGCGTATCGCATCGCGCAAGCGGTGGTCGATCCCTCGCGAATCAGCACCGACACGGCTCCGTGCGGCTGGCCGGGCGTGCGCTACTGGCGGCTGCACGGTTCGCCACGGATTTATCACAGCCCCTACGACTCGGCGTATCTGGAAACGCTCGCCGGCGATTTGCAGGTGGCGGCTGTCGACGGCGTCGACACCTGGTGCATTTTCGACAACACCGCCAGCGGCGCGGCACTCGGCAATGCGCTGGAACTGCGGCGGATACTGGCGCAGGGCTGACACACCGCGTCGGGACTTCCCACCGCCGACCGGGTCTGTAAACTGGCCGCCCGAAACGGCGCGCGATGGCGCCGTCCTCACTGCCAGCGAAGGACTTTCCCATGGCCAACCAAGACATCACTTACACCCCGGACCCGGATGCAGACTCAATCTCTTCGGACGTGACCGAATTCAACGGCATCCTGATGTCGACCCAGATTCCGACCCGTGCCGACGGCAGCCTGGAACTGGGCGACATCATCGCGCAAAGCGAATGCACGTTGCAGGCGCTGAAAGTGGCGCTGGAAAAGGCCGGCAGCTCAATGGATCGCGTGTTGCACCTGACCATTTATCTGACCGATATGGCTGATCGCGCTGCGTTCAACGAGGTGTACAAGCGCTACTTCGCCAAGCCATGGCCGGTGCGTGCGGCGGTGGGCGTGGCGGCGCTGGCGGTTGAGGGGATGAAGGTGGAAGTGACTGCGATGGCCGCCAAGGCCTGACTTCAGCACAGCTGCTCCCCGCAGGAGCAGGTGTTCCAAGTCAGTCATTCATTGCTGCTGTATTGTGCCGGCGTTTTTACGGGCAAACTTCCCTACAGACCAGCGCAGCCAATACGGCCGCTCCGAGCCTGGCTGCGCTTCGAACTTTCTATTAAGGCTATTTATCGTCCAGTGGGCCGGTGGCATTTAGAAAAAGTTGTGCGTTTTTCACATGGTATTCGACGCCTTCATAAATAACATACATTTCAAAATTCGCTTCAATAGTGTTGCTGATCCTGTCTCTTTTGAACGTAACCTTACCCTTAAAACCCGACACATTATAAAAGCCTGCTGTTAGGTGGCCCGATACAACGCCAGTACCTTCGCGCTCTATTTTGTATGTACCGTCTTCCAGCGTTTTGGGGATTATGAGCCCGAGCTGTACGTGTTCCTCAGTTGGCAGGCTACGACCCAGGACACTTAAAAATTCTGGAACTAACGAAGCATAGATGAATGTGCCAGCTGAAAACTTTTCCCCTACGCCCGGAATGGGTGGACTGAACGTTGCCTCGCAATAATTGTTCATTACTGAATGTGCGTCACCGGCCGTCATGTCTTTTTCATTAATATTTAATGCTTTGTAAATTTCAGTGTTCATTATCGAAATCCTTTTTTATGAATCGAAAAATGGAAAAGGCACTGCAATACGCTGGAATACCTGGCGAAAAGAGTGCTTCATATAAGCCGACCCAACAACTGACAGAACTTACAGTTATGCCATTCCCGAAACTGTGCTAGTGACTTTATGCATCACATCGCCCCATGGGTGCCGGTCAGGCCGTTCGCAGGTACAATGCGCGCCTCGACCGTGACAGCCTGACTAAAAAAACATATGTCCTTGCCCAAACATCACCTGGAACTGCTCAGCCCCGCCCGTGACGTGGCCATCGCCCGCGAGGCCATCCTGCATGGCGCCGACGCGGTGTACATCGGCGGCCCGAGCTTCGGCGCGCGCCATAACGCGTGCAACGAGGTGAGCGAAATTGCCGAACTGGTGGAATTTGCCCGTCGCTATCACGCGCGCATCTTCACCACCATCAACACCATCCTGCACGACAACGAACTGGAGCCGGCGCGCAAGCTGATCCATCAGTTGTACGACGCCGGCGTCGATGCGCTGATCGTCCAGGACCTGGGCGTGATGGAGCTGGACATTCCACCCATCGAGCTGCACGCCAGCACCCAGACCGACATCCGCACCCTTGAGCGGGCGAAGTTCCTCGATCAGGCCGGTTTCTCGCAACTGGTACTGGCCCGTGAACTGAACCTCAAGGAAATCCGCGCGATCGCCGATGAAACCGATGCCGCCATCGAGTTCTTCATCCACGGCGCGTTGTGCGTGGCGTTTTCCGGTCAGTGCAACATTTCCCACGCGCAGACTGGGCGCAGTGCCAACCGGGGCGACTGCTCCCAGGCCTGCCGTCTGCCGTACACCCTGAAAGACGAAAAGGGTGGCGTGATCGCCTACGAAAAACACCTGCTGTCGATGAAGGACAACAACCAGAGCGCCAACATCCGCGCGTTGGTTGAGGCCGGTGTGCGTTCGTTCAAGATCGAAGGTCGCTACAAGGACATGGGCTATGTGAAGAACATCACCGCCTATTACCGCCAGCGCCTCGACGATGTGCTCAACGACCGTCCGGACCTGGCCCGCGCCTCCAGCGGCCGCACCGCGCATTTCTTCATGCCGGACCCGGAAAAGACCTTCCACCGGGGCAGCACCGACTACTTCGTCAGCGAGCGCAAGATCGACATCGGCGCCTTCGATTCGCCGACCTTCACCGGTCTGGCGGTGGGCGTGGTCGAGAAAGTCGGCAAGCGTGACATGCAGGTCATCACCCACGAGCCGCTGTCCAACGGCGACGGCCTCAACGTGCTGGTCAAGCGCGAAGTGGTGGGGTTTCGCGCCAACATCGCCGAAGCCAAGGGCGAGTTCGAGGAAGAAGGCGAGAAGCGCTACCGCTACCGCGTCGAGCCGAACGAAATGCCTGAAGGCCTGTACAAGCTGCGCCCGAACCACCCGCTGAACCGCAACCTCGACCACAACTGGCAGCAGGCCTTGCTCAAGACTTCTGCCGAGCGTCGGATCGGCGTGAGCTGGCTGGCGAAGCTGAGTGAAGCGCGTCTGGAACTGACCGTGACCAGCGAAGAGGGCATCAGCGCCAGCGTCGCGCTGGAAGGCCCGTTCGGCGTCGCCAACAAACCGGAACAGGCGCTGGAGACCTTGCACGATCTGCTTGGCCAACTCGGCACCACCGAGTACCACGCGACCTCGATCAAACTGGATGCGCCGCAAGCGTTCTTCATCCCGAACTCGCAGCTCAAGTCGTTGCGCCGCGAAGTGATCGAAGCGCTGACCGCCGCCCGCGTTGCCGCCCACCCGCGCGGTTCGCGCAAGGCCGAGACCACGCCACCGCCGGTGTATCCGGAGGCGCATCTGTCGTTCCTGGCCAACGTCTACAACCAGAAGGCTCGCGACTTCTACCACCGTCACGGCGTGAAGCTGATCGACGCCGCGTACGAGGCCCACGAAGAGGCGGGCGAAGTGCCGGTGATGATCACCAAGCACTGCCTGCGGTTCTCCTTCAACCTGTGCCCGAAACAGGCCAAAGGCGTGACCGGTGTGAAGACCAAGGTCGCGCCGATGCAGCTGATTCACGGCGATGAAGTGCTGACCCTGAAGTTCGACTGCAAACCGTGCGAAATGCACGTGATCGGCAAGATGAAGGGCCACATCCTGAATTTGCCGCAGCCGGGCAGTGTGGTGGGGCATATCAGCCCTGAGGATCTGATGAAAACGATCCCGCGCGCGCCGCACTGATTCAGAGGCAATAAAAAACCGGTGACGAAAGTCACCGGTTTTTTTATGCCTGCCAGAAACTCAACTGGCTTCGTAGCGCGATCCTGTCTGCGGCGCCGCTTCGCCACTCAACGCATCGACCATCGGCGGATGGTCCTGCGCCGCCTGACGCAGATCCTCGGTCACTCGCAGCTCGGCGCCGGTTGGCGAGAACGTCGCTGCCGCCGCAAACGGCGCCGGATTGGCCGGCACCGGGCGCTTGCCACGGCGCCAGAAGAAGAACGTCACCATGCTCAGATTGACCAGCGCGAAGGCCCAGAACAGGCCAGTTTCGCCATGGGCGTTCATCGCCGGCGAGATCAGCAGCGGGCTCATCGCCGAGCCCAGCGAATTAATCAGCAACATGCCCTGAATCATCGGCACCAACGTTTCGACCGGCGCACGGTCGGCAGCGTGGCTGACCGCAACCGGGTACAACGCGAACACGCCGCCGCCCAGCAGGAACAACATCGCCGCGAGCATGGCCGAGGACAGCGGCACCAGCACGATCACCAGCGACAGCACGGTGCACGCGGCGCAGAGCACGGTCAGCACTTGCAGGCGATCCTTGCGGTCGGACCAGCGCCCGACCGGGTATTGCAGCAGCATCGCGCCGAGGATCGTCCAGGCCATCATGCTGCCGACTTCGCCGACGTTCAGGCCGATGCGTTGCAGGTACAGCGGCAGCAGGGTGTAGATCGCCGCGATGGTCACGCCGGAGCCGAAGCACCCGACCAGTCCGGTGGGGGACACACCCAGCAGCGCCCGTGGCTTGAGCGGTTCGACCTGTTCAAGCAGCGGTGAAACCCGCGGCAGGATCACGATCGGCAGCACCGACAGGGTGGCGAGCATGCCGGCGACCATGAACGGCGCGGTGTCGCCCAGCCCGGTGATTTTTCCCAAAAACGCCTGACCCAGCACGCCGGCGCCGTAGAGAACGATCATGTACAACGCGAGCAGACGGCCGCGAATCTTCGCGTCACCGGCCAGCAGCAGCCAGCTCTCGATCACCAGAAACACACCGACCGTGGCCCAGCCGTTGATCAGGCGCAGGACGACCCAGCCCCAGGTGTCATAAAACAGCCCTTGCAGCAGGATGGTCGCGGCGATGAGCGAGGCGAAGCTGCTATAGGCGCGGATATGGCCGATGCGCAGGATCAGCCGGTCGTTGAAGATCGCGCCCAGCGTCAGGCCGATGAAATAGGCCGAGGACACGATGCCGATCATCGTCGCCGATTCGCCGGCAGCGCCCAGGCGCAGGGTGGTCAAAGAAGACAGAAAGCCGTTGCCCAGGGCAACAATGAACAGCCCGAGCAGGGGCGCCAGCGCCATGGCCAGCAAACGCGGTGTCATAAAAACCTCAAGTGATCGAACAGCGGAACGTGCGCCTCTGCGCATGCGAGTGCCAAGCCGAAGTGTGTTGAAGACAAACGACCGCCGAACGGGCAGGACGATTGAGCCTGGCGCACTTCGTGAAAGTGGCCGGCTGTTCAAACCTGAGGGTTGTCATGGCTGCGGGCAGGCGCCGTTCGGGCGACTGCAAGAGGAGGCGCGATTTTAAGCCTTGTGTGGCGTTTGCCAAGGTGCCGGGCCTGCGACGTTGGGACGCAGGCTCGCTGGTATCAGCAGCGATCGCACTGAGGTGCTTGCGTCGTTCGCGAGTAATTTGCTGCGGCGCCGGTTAGCATGGCGGCATAACAACGAAACGATGGACCCCACCTTGATCGAACGACGCCAATTCAGCGGTGGCATGAAGGGCAAGAACCTTCGCTACCTGAACGAGCCCGCCAGCGGGCCGGGACGCATGACCCGCACCGGGTTTGTGCTGCTGGAGCATTTTTCCCTGCCGGCCTTCACCCAGGCGCTGGACACCCTGGTCACCGCCAATCTGCTGCGCCCCGGTCTGTTTTCCACGCGCACCTTCGGCCTCAGCGACGGTGAAGTGATCAGCGACCTGGGGCTGGTGATTCGCCCGGACTCGCGTCTGGAAACCAGCGTGTTGCAGGAACTGGATCTGCTGGTGATCTGCGGCGGTTACCGCACGGAATTGAAGGCGAGCGATGAGCTCATCAACCTGCTGAAAATGGCCGCCGAGGCTGGCGTGATACTGGCCGGGTTGTGGAACGGCGCGTGGTTCCTGGGTCGGGCAGGGGTGCTGGAAGGCTATCGCTGTGCGATTCACCCGGAGCATCGACCGGCGCTGGCAGAGATTTCCAAGGCGACGCAGGTCAGCAGCGAACCCTACGTGATCGACCGCGACCGGTTGACCGCGTCCAGTCCGTCCGGCGCGTTCCACATGGCGCTGGACTGGATCAAGGGCCTGCACGACAAGGCGCTGGTCGAAGGCATCGAAGACATTCTGGCGTTCGAGGAATCCCGTTACCGGCGGATCAAACCGACCGAGAACCTCTGCGTCAGCGCGCCGTTGCGTGAAGTGGTGAAGCTGATGGACGCCAATCTGGAGGAACCGCTGGAGCTGGAACAACTGGCGGTGTATGCCGGGCGTTCCCGGCGTCAACTGGAGCGGCTGTTCAAGGAACAACTGGGCACCACGCCGCAGCGTTATTACATGGAACTGCGCATCACCGAGGCTCGGCGCCTGCTGCAACACACCGAGCTGTCCCAAGTGGACGTGCTGGTGGCCTGCGGATTCGTTTCGCCGAGTCATTTCAGCAAGTGCTACAGCGCCTATTTCGGTTATCGCCCGTCCAAAGAAAAACGGCTCGTCAAATGACGAGCCGTTCGGCGTGCCGCTTCAGAGGTGATCGGCGTCGATGATCGCCTGAGCGAAGGCTTTCGGGTCTTCCTGCGGCAGGTTGTGCCCGATGCCGCCGTTGATCAGGCGGAACTGGTATTTGCCGGTGAAGCGTTTGGCGTAATCCTCGGGCGCCGGGTGCGGTGCGCCGTTGGCATCGCCTTCGAGGGTGATGGTCGGCACGCTGATCGAAGGCGCGGTGGCGAGTTTCTGTTCCAGCGCATCGTACTGTTTTTCACCCTGCACCAGGCCCAGACGCCAGCGGTAGTTGAACACGGTGATCGCGACGTGATCCGGGTTCTGCAACGCCTTGGCGCTGCGGTCGAAGGTGGCGTCGTCGAACGCCCATTTCGGTGACGCCAGTTGCCAGATCAGCTTGGCGAAATCATGGGTGTTCCTGGTGTAGCCCGCCTCACCACGGTCAGTGGCGAAGTAGAACTGATACCACCATTGCAGTTCGGCCTTGGGCGGCAGCGGATTCTTGCCGGCGGCCTGATTGCCGATCAGGTAACCGCTGACCGAGACCAGCGCCTTGACCCGCTCCGGCCACAGCGCCGAAACGATGTCTGCCGATCGCGCGCCCCAGTCGTAGCCACCGAGCACGGCTTGCTTGATCTTCAGCGCATCCATGAAATCGATCACGTCACTGGCCAGCGCCGCCGGTTGGCCGTTGCGCACAGTCTTTTCAGATAGGAAATGCGTGTCGCCATAACCCCGGGCGTACGGCATCAGCACCCGATAACCCTTGGCCGCCAGCAGCGGCGCGACGTCGTCGTAGCTGTGAATGTCATACGGCCAGCCGTGCAGCAGAATCACCACCGGGCCATTGGCCGGGCCGGTTTCGGCGTAGGCCACGTCCAATACGCCGGCCTTCACGTGCTTGAGCGGGCCGAATGGCAGGTCAGCCGTGACGCTGGCGGCTGCGGTCTTGATCGGCTCGGGTGCTGCGGTTTGCGCTTGAGCGAAGGCGCCAAACTGCAGCAGCGCAGTGGCGAGAAGCGACAGGCCCAGCAGACGGTGACGGTTTTTCCCGGTGGTGACGGTAGCGTGTGGTGCGTGCTTCATGGCAAGTCTCCTTATGATCGGCGAGGGCCGGGTTCTGGCTGAACCCTTCGAATCTGGAGCCCATTAAAGACTGGCCACGTATCTGCGCTGTTTCCGTTTTCATCAGCTGATGCGCGGGCATGTATCCGGGAGGCGTTCGTACACACTGCGATACAAACCAGCGGCCAACAAAAAGCCCCGAATGTTCGGGGCTCTTGCTTGCCTTGGGCTTCAGGCCTGCGTGACGTGCTTGGGCCCGGCCAGCGCCCAGGCGATCAGCCCGAACAGCGGCACAAACACGATCAATACGATCCAGACACCTTTGTTGCTGGCTTTCCCCCCACTCTTGCGCACCCGGTTGATCGCCCACAATTCGATGAGCAAAAGCACGACGGCCAGTACGATCCACGTGGTTTCAATTTGCATGAGCTACCTCCTGATGGTCTTTGGCTTAGGCGGGCCGTGACACTCAGGGTTCATTAAATTTACTGGATGGCCTGCCTGGCTCACGTGCACAAATGTTCTAAACCCATCGGCAAAGTCGCGGTAACGTAGACGTCCTTGACGAACAACCACTGCCTTCGGAGCCTTGCGTGGACAAACGCAACTGGATCGACTTGTCTCAGGATGCCGACACCGGGATCGAGTCGATTCGTGCCCATTTCCAGGGGCATGCCTACGATCCGCACTGGCATGACAGCTTTCTGGTGGGCGTCACCGAGCAGGGTGTGCAGCAGTTTCATTGCCGGCGCGTGCGCCATCTGAGTACGCCGGGCAAGATTTTCATGCTGGAACCGGGGGAGATCCACGACGGGCACGCGCCGACGGAGGAGGGTTTCACCTATTCCATGCTCTACCTCGACCCGCACTGGCTGGAGCGCGAATTGCGCGTGCTGTTCGAGCATGCGCCGGACAACAGCCAGCTCGGGTTCACCGATACCCTGAGCCAGGATTCGCGCCTGTCCACGGCCATCAATCAGGCCTTCAACGCCCTGCATCAAGGCGACTTGCGCATCGTGCGCCAGACCGCCATCGACACCTTGCTCGGTGCGCTGACGTCCCACCTCGACTGGCGTAAGCGCCAGCCGTTCGATCCGCGCCTGCCATGGGTGGCCCAGGTGGCGCGGGATTATCTGCATGGGCACGCCTTCGAGGACATCGGGCTGGACGACCTGGCCCAGACCTGCGGGGTCGATCGCTTTCGTCTGACCCGTGCATTCAAGGCCGCTTTCGGACTGGCGCCGCATGCGTATCTGATCCAGTTGCGCCTGGCCCGCGCCCGCCAGTTGCTGGCGCGCGGCGAAACACCCGCGACCGTCGCCAGCGCCCTTGGTTTCGCCGATCAAAGCCATCTCGGGCGCTGGTTTCGCCGTGCCTATCACCTGACGCCGGCGGACTACCGCAAGCGCTGCTCAAACCTTCCAGACTGAACCCCCGCGCAACCGCGACCATGGCCTCCTGTTTTGATTCGGGAGTCCTGTCATGGAATCGTTGCTGCCTTTTCTGCTGTTTTCCTTCGTCGCCTCGATCACCCCGGGGCCGACCAATATTCTGGTGATGAGCCACAGCTCGCGGCGCGGTCTGACGGCCACCGTGCCGATCATCTTCGGCGCGTGTGTGTCGGCGGCGTTGGTGGTGCTGGTGGTCGGACTCGGCGTGGGGGAAACCTTGCTGCGCTATCCCCGTGTCCAGCAGGCGATGGCCTGGGCCGGGGTGTTGTGGCTGAGCTGGCTGGCGTGGCAGATCTTTCGCAGCACGCCGCCGTCGCTGGAGTCTTCAACGTCGAGTGACGAAGGCTTCAACGTATTCGGCGCCGCCGGCCTGCAATTGATCAATCCCAAGGTGTGGATGATGGCCGTGGCGGTGGTGAGTGTGTTTGGCGGCAACGGCGACGACAGCGCGCGGATGCTGCTGTTGTCGGCGGTTTTTCTAATGGTCTGCCTGCCGTGCATGACGGCGTGGGCGCTACTGGGCGTGGGCAGTGCGCGGTTTTTTGGCTCGCCACGGGCATTGCGGCGCATGAATGCCGGGCTGGCGTTTTTGTTGTTGCTGTCGGCCTGGTTGGCGGTGTTGGTGTAGATCGGTTCAGATATCAGTCGGTAAAGAGCGCAACCCTGTCACTCTGGATAAGGCCGCTGGCGGCCAGCGCTCTGAGCCGTTGCACCAACGCGTTGCGCTGGTCTTTTGAGGTGACCGGGTCGACCGCCTGATACTGACGATCGCACCAGAGATCCACCTGCCGCAGCCAGAATGTCTCGATCACGGGTTCTGCTTCCAGCCGTTTCAACAGATAGGCGACCTGCTGCCAACTCGACATCAAGTGCAAGATTGCCCGGCTGCGTTGCGGGGGCAGGTCATGCCATTCGCAATCCAGTTTCGCGGCGACCCCGGCATTCAGCGCGGCCCAGGGCTGCTTGTCTGTTAGCGCGTAGGCGGCGAGGTACACTTTTTCCGAAGAATCACCCAACGCCCCGAGCATCAGCGGCAGATCTTCGTCGCCCAGCAGGCGAACCGCAGCCTGCCGCACAGAGGGATAGATCGAGCTCAGCGCTTCAGTAAGCCAGTGCTTCTGGAGTCTGATTTCCAGCTCGGCAGCCAGGCCCAGTACGCCAAGCCATTCGCGTTTGCGGGTGGGGAAATCCTGACTGAGTCGCTGCGCCAGTACCTCAGGTGCATCGACGCCGTGACGAGGTGCAGCCCAACGCGCCAGGCTGCGGATCGAGGGCGAAGGATCGAGTAAAGCCATCCGCAACAGTTGGCCTGGATCATCAGACAAGGGAAGGAGCGCGCGGAGTATGTTGACACGCACCTTGGCACCCGGCCGCGACAGGGCCTCAATCAGCAAAGGCGAGGCCTGCGCTGGCGATAGATCCTGACAGACCGACACCGCAGCTAGCCTTACAGTCAGCTCCCGATGGGCCAGGGCGCTACGCAGGAGTCTCTCCGGGTCGAAATCCGTTTCCAGCAGCAAACTGAACAGGTAGCGCGCGGCTTTGCCTTGCCGCGTGAGAAAGTTTGCGAAAACCTTATCGCGGATTTCCGGTGATTGAAGAACAGTGCGTGCGGCGGTGTAGGTGGGGGCATGGTCAACCCGCTGCCGCGCCGCCAGCGCCATGATCGAGTCCAGCGCATACAGCAACGCAGGCGCCTGAGCGGGGTTCAGGTAGTTGTTCAGCCCGGACAGCGCCAGATCGCGAATCTGCGGCACCCAATCGTTGAGTCGTTCTATCAGGGCTACAAGCGCTTCTGGAGAACAGTCGCGAATGAGTTCTCTCACGGCGACTTCGCGGACGAAGCCGTTGTAGTGGGTGCTGAGTTCTATCCACGTACCGCTGCCGTTGGCATTCGCGAGCAGTTCCAGCGCTTCGTTGCGCCGGTGCTCCGCCCATGTGGGCTCGGTCACGGGTTTGTTTCTCAGCCGGTCCAGCCAGTCCTTTGGAGATGTCACGCGATGATCCTTTCTGTAGTTGTCCGGGTGCAGGGTGGCCACTTTACTAATTCTGCGGTCGCAGGCGTAGAGCCCTCTTGAATTCAACGCGTTATCCGACACAATCGCGTCCTGGTCCGGCTGGAGGGCGAGTTAACGGTGAATAACGAACAGCAAGACCTGGTGATCGATCTCGCTTTGAAAAGAGTGTCGCGGGAGACATTCCTCGAGTTGTTTTTTTCGGGAGGCGATATCCCCGAAAACTATGTACGTCAGGAACTGGAGACAGCACTTGGCGACAAGGACGCCGATAGCGTTGAGTGTGCGCTGACGTTTGGTTATCTGTTTTCGTTGCCAGCAGACTGTTCAAATGTATTGAGTCGCCTGTTGGGTGAGCGCTGGCACACGCGGCATGAAGATATCGCCAGTGCCTTGCAGATTCTCAAATGTCCGGCGTCGGTCGATAGTCTGTTCGAGGCCGCATTGGCGGAGTATTCCTATATCGGCTCCGAATACGCTTTGGGGGTCAAATGCATCCATGCGTTGTGTGATATCGGAACTGACAACGCCAGGGAAAAGCTGCGGATTCTGGCGCAGGGGGAAAATCCTGTTCTGGCCGAGCGGGCCGGCCGGCTCCTGGCAACTATCGGCAGTTGAGGAGAAGCGCGGATCGATCAAAGTGATTTGGTCGCAGACATTTGAATTCCCCGGCGTATCCCCCCAGAATCGCGCCCCGATCCGGCCACCAGTGCCAGGCGTTCAGAGTGAAAGGGGTTGCGGTTGAACGAACAGACATTGTCCCTGCGCCTGGAGCGGGTGGCGGCGCATGTGCCCGCCGGTGCGCGGCTGGCCGATATCGGCTCGGATCACGGCTACCTGCCGGTGGCCCTGATGCGCCGTGGCGCGATCACGGCGGCGGTGGCGGGTGAGATGGCTGTGACGCCGTTCCGTTCGGCGCAACGCACCGTGCGCGAAAACGATCTTGAGCAGCAGATCACCGTGCGCCTGGCCAATGGCTTGATGGCTGTCGATCCTGTCGACGGGATCACGGCAATTACCGTGTGCGGCATGGGCGGCGAGACCATCCGAGACATCCTCGAAGCCGGCAAGGCACGCCTCAGCGGCCGCGAACGGCTGATCCTGCAACCCAACGGCGGCGAGCAACCGCTGCGCCAATGGCTGATGGACAACGACTACCGAATCCTCTGTGAGGAAATCCTTCGGGAGAACCGCTTCGACTACGAAGTCATCGTGGCCGAGCGGGGCGGGCCGGTTTCCTATACCGCCGAGGAACTGTACTTCGGGCCGCTGCAGTTGCAGGCGCGCAGTCCGGCGTTTGTCAGTAAGTGGCAGCACCGGCTGCGGCACAAGCAGCAGACGCTGGCTCATTTTGGACGGGCTCGGCATGCCGTTTGTGAACACAAGGTGCAGGAGCTGACGCAGCAGGTGCGCTGGATTACTGACGTGCTGGGGTGAAGCAGGCCCAACGCTGATATCATCCAACAACTTTCAAGCAGGCCAAAACACCATGAACCGTCAGAAAAAACTGCAACAGCTCTTCAAAGAAAAATCCAGAAAGGCCAACGCCAAACTGGCACCCAAGAGCAACAAGCCGAAGTACATCAGCAAGGCTGATCGCCTGAAGCTCGAGGCGCAAGCGGCTCCAGAGTCGATTGAAACCCCTGAGGCCTGATCAGGCAGGCGCGCAGCAGGTTTTACCTCAGGTACTCGGCGGCTTCGCCAGCTCAATCCCCGCCGCCCCCAGCCGCTTGAGAATCTCGAACAGCAAATCACTCTTGGTCGTCCCGACAATCCTCGGGCTCGCCACATACCCGGTCACCGTCAACGTAATCCCGTCCGGCGTCAGCTTGCTGAAGCGCACGAACGGCGCCGGTTTTTCGAGGATGGTTTCGTGTTCCTTGTAGGTGTCGAAGAGCAGGTTCTGCACCTGTTCGGGGTCGATATCCAGCGGGAACATCAGCTCCAGCGTCGCCACGCCCTGGGCGCTGCCGCCGAGGGTGACGTTGCGCAGGTTCTGCGAGATCAACTGCGAGTTGGGCACGATCACGATCGAGCGGTCGCTGAGCTGGATCTCGGTGGCGCGCACGTTGATCCGGCGGATGTCGCCCTCGACGCCGCTGATGCTGATCAGGTCGCCGACCTTGACCGGGCGTTCGGTGAGCAGGATCAGCCCGGAGACGAAGTTCTTCACGATCTCCTGCAAGCCGAAGCCGATGCCCACCGACAGGGCGCTGACGATCCACGCCAGGTTGGTCCATTGCACCCCCAGCGATGACAGGGTCAGCAGGATCACCACCGCATAACCGATGTTGGAAAACAGCGTGCTGAGCGAGGCGCACATGCCCGGGTCCATGTCGGTCTTGGGCAGGAACTCGTTGTCGAGCCAGCGGCGCAGGGCGCGGATCAGGTAGATGCCGATCAGCAGCGCCAGCACCGCGTTGAGCAAATGGCCGGGGACGATGTTCAGTTTGCGCAGGCCGGCGCCGCCGAGGATCGTGCCGATGTTGTTGGCCAGTTGGCCCAGGGTGGTGCCGATCCCGCCGACGAACAGGGTGATGACCGCCAGCAGCAACAGCGCGGCTCGACCGAAACCGGCCAGCAGCGTTGAGGCCTGCTCAAGGCGTCGGTCGCCGACACCCAGCAGCTGTTTCAGCGCCTTGCCGCTGGAATGGCGGGGTGAGAAGAAATACTCGCAGCTGTCCTTGAGCAACTGCATCAGCAGGTAAAACCCGGAAAACACGATAAACGCCCACACCAGTTCATAGGTGATGAACCGCGCCAGCGATACGTAACCCGTGAGCAGGGCGCCGAACGACAGCACCATAGCCAGGGTGGCAACGGTGTAAACCACCCCGGCGAAGGTGTTGCCCGCCACTTGGGTGTCACCGGCTGCGGCCAGTGTTTTGCGCACCCTGCCGACGCGCATCAGCAGCGTGGTGACGATGCCCAGCACCGCCAGCGCAATGATGCCCCGGCCTGCGAGCACAATCTGACTGCTCATGCCGGCGGCATTGCTGACTTGCACCGCCGTCACCAGCACCAGCAGCGTTGCGGCGAGGAACCGCGCGTAGGGATGCAGCGCGAGCGCCACCGGGTCAGCCACCGCCGGCAGTCGCCAGGACGGATGCTCGGTCGAGAGCAACGCGCGGCTGAGCCCTGTGATCAGCACGCAGGCATAAACCACTTTCCCGAACTCATCGGAAAATGTCGCCAGCATCGGCGGCAACGGCACGTGACGGGTGCAGGCGTAATAGAGCAGTTGCAGGGCGATGGCGGTGGTCGCGAGAGTCGCCAGCGCCGAGGCGAACGCCAGCGAACTGCGGCGCAGTCGACCCTCCGGCATGCGGTGAATGCACACCCACGCCAGCCAGCGATCGGCCAGCCGCCGGCCCAGCGTCCAGACGATAAAGGCCAGTACCACCAGCAGGGCGGTGTAAAAGCGCTGACCCGGTTGCCAGGCTTCGGCGCCGGTCTGTTGCACTTGATCGACGAAAGAGCGCAGACGCTGGCGATCATCCGCCGACGGATTGACAAGGGGCGCCCAGAAGCCGGGATTCAGAATGCTGTGGGTGCTGAGCGTCAGTTCGCTTTCGAGCAAGGTGCGGCGGATACCGGCGATCTGGGTGATCAGCTCCGTGGCGCTTTGCTTGAGGGTGGCGAGGTTCTTCAGCGCCGTATCGACTTTGGTTTTCTGCTCGATCAACGTCGCCCGTTGCGCGGCGATATCGGCTTGTTCGGCAGCGACCGCTTCGGCCGGCGCGGCACCGAGCACGCCCAGTTGCACGGTCAGTTGCGCCTGCTGCGGCAACAGCGACGCGGACAGCCGATCGATGTCCAGAATGAACGTCTGCACCCGGTCCTGCGGGCCTTCGAGCTGGTTGTAATTGTTGGCGGACGAGATCTGCTGCTTGAGGCCGTCGAGGCGCAGTTGAAGGGCTTGCAGATCGCTTTGCGTGACGCCGGGGAGCGGGGCGCCGACATCGGGCGTGCCGGGCAGGTCGGCGGCCGACACCATCGAGACACCCGGACAGAGCAGCGTCAGGGTGATGAACATCAATGACTTCAATGCATTACGCATGGGACTGGGCGATTCCGGTTGATCACACAAACATTGAGGTTAGGTGATGGGGCCGGAGGGCGCGGAAAAGTTTCGGTGACCCGGGCGACGGGCCACCGTTCGCGGCGTTGCGGTTATTCAGATCGAGCGCTGATTGACCCGCTGCATCAATTCCTCCGCCGATTCCTTGCGCTCGGAATAACGATCCACCAGATCCGGGCGATCACGCAGCAACAGCGTGAACTTCACCAACTCTTCCATCACGTCCACCACCCGGTCGTACAGCGCCGAGGGTTTCATGCGGTTGCCTTCGTCGAATTCCAGATAAGCCTTGGGCACCGATGACTGATTGGGGATGGTGAACATGCGCATCCAGCGGCCCAGCACGCGCAGTTGATTGACCACGTTGAACGACTGCGAACCGCCGCAGACCTGCATCACCGCGAGGGTCTTGCCCTGGGTCGGACGCACCGCGCCAAGGGCCAGCGGCACCCAGTCGATCTGCGCCTTGAACACTGCCGACATTGCACCGTGGCGTTCCGGTGAACACCAGACCTGGCCTTCGGACCATTGCATCAGCTCGAGCAGTTCCTGGACTTTCGGGTGATCGCCCGGCGCATCGTCCGGCAGCGGCAGGCCGGAAGGATTGAAGATCCGCGTCTCGGCACCGAAGTGCTCCAGCAGGCGGGCGGCTTCTTCGACCAGCAAGCGGCTGAAGGAGCGCGGTCGGGTCGAGCCGTAAAGCAGCAGGATGCGCGGCTTGTGCGCGCCTTCGTCACGCGTGGTTGTTTGAACCAGTGAAGGGTCGAGGTTGGGCAAATCGGTCATGTCGGCTCCGGTTACAGCGCGCTGATACGGTCGAGCTCGCGCTTGAGGGCATCACGGTCAAGTTGGGCGAAGGGCAGGGCGAGGAAGGCTCGGCAGCGGGTTTCGATGCGGGCGAGGGTGGCGCGGAAGGCGGCATCGATGGTCCGTTCATCGCCGACCACATCCGATGGATCTTCCAGCCCCCAATGAGTTTTAAGGGCCGGGCCGAAGTACACCGGGCAGGCCTCACCGGCGGCCTTGTCGCAGACGGTGATGACGATATCCGGCGGGTTGTCCTCGAAGGCCTCGTTGCCCTTGCTGCTCAACCCGGCGATGGAAATGCCGGCCGCCTGCAACATGGTCAGGCTGCGCGGCAGCACCTGGCCCTTGGGGAAACTGCCGGCGCTGACTGCTTCGAAACCGGCCGGCGCCAGATGGTTGAACATCGCTTCCGACAGGATGCTGCGGCAGCTGTTGGCGGTGCACATGAATAGAACTCGCATTTTCGATCCTCAGCAGCAGGCAGACGTATTGAGCGGGCGATCGCCCATAGCCGCCAGCCGTGCGCTGTTTTCTTCCAGCCAGGCGGTGTTGGCGGCCAATGTGGTTTCAAGCAGCGTGCGAATCCATGTCGGCAAATCAGGGTTGAGCCGGTAATAAACCCACTGGCCTTGACGGCGATCCAGCAATAGACCGCAGGTGCGCAATTGCGCGAGATGGCGGGAGATTTTCGGCTGACTGTCGTCCAGCGCGCAGACCAGCTCGCAGACACACAACTCACCCTCACGGGTGATCAGCAGCGTGGCCCGGGCGCGGGTTTCGTCGGCAAGGCATTTGAAAACGGAGGCGGGGGTGAGCATGACGATGCCTTGAGTACATATGGTTGTCCGAATATACGGATATCCATATGTAATGGGCAAGCCTCGAGTTTGATGAAGGCGGCAGCTCTCGACCGAAGATTTGTTTAGCGCAGGCGCTTCAACGCTTACTGAACGCCAGCCGCGCAGCAAACAACACGAAAATCATCCCGGTGGTGCGATCCATCCAGCGAATGACCTTCTCCCGGCGCAGAAACCCGGACAGCGGCTGCGTCGCGCCAATCAACACCAGCGACCAGATCAGCCCGAGCACCACATGAATGCTCACCAGCCCGAATGTCCACGGCACCAGCGGCTGACCTTGCGGAATGAACTGCGGCAGGAACGACACGTAGAAAATCCCGATCTTCGGATTCAGCACATTCCCCAGCATGCCCTTGAAAAAACAGTTCGCCCCCGGTTTGCCATCGGCCTCGGCCGGTGCCAGCGAACGGCGAGGGCGCAGCAGCATGTTCAACCCCAGCCACCCCAGATACGCCGCGCCGCAATACTTCAACAGGTTGTAGGCCAGCTCCGACACCGCAATCAACGCCCCCAACCCAAACGCCACCGCCGCGCCCCACAACAGACAACCGGCATTGATCCCCAACGCCGCGCGCAACGCTTGCTGCTTGCCCTCGACGGTGGCGGTGCGCAGCACCAGTGCGGTGTCGAGGCCGGGTGTCAGGGTCAACAGCGTGGCGGCGAGGGTGAAGGCGAGGAGGTTGTCGGCGATGGACATGGTGCGTGGGTTCCCTGTTCTGGATGCGGGAACGGTAGCGATTTCAGGCGGGGGGATCCAGCAGTGAAATCAGGCGCGGTTCGATGCGGTCGGGTTGTATCTCGAGGATCGCCAGCGTGACCGGCAATTTGAAACGCCGAGGGCCGGCGCTGCCGGGGTTGACGTAGAGACGGTCACCGCGCCATTCGATGCGGGGTTTGTGGGAGTGGCCGGTGATGATGAGCTTGATGCCCGGATCGAGATCGGCGGGGACGTCGGCGATGTCGTGGACGAGGAGGGTTGGCCAGCCGTTGAGGGTGAAGGTCAGGAGGCCGGGGAGGTTTTCGGCCCACGGGCTGTTGAGGTCGTTGTTGCCGCGCACGGCGTGGACGGGGGCGATTTTGGCCAGTTGGGCGAGGATGTCCGGGTTGCCGATGTCGCCGGCGTGGATGATCTGGTCACAGCCCTGGAGCGCGGCGAGGGCTTCGGGGCGGAGGAGGTTGTGGGTGTCGGAGATTAGGGCAGTTTTCATGGGGACTCTACGTTGGTGGTTTGGATGGGAGTGGCTGGTTTCGGCCAAAAGCATTCGGTGGACAGACTAAGGGCAAATAGATTGTGTCCTGCTACCCTCTTTATCGAAGTCGGGCTTGCCGTCATCCCTATCGCGTTATGCCACTGTTGCCCTCCTGTGGGAGTGAGCTTGCTCAAGACGGCTGACTTACAGGCAACACATCTTTCCAGACAAAAAGAACCGCCGTTGCGAATCAACCGGGACGGCGGTTTTTTCATACAGTACACGACCACTCGTCGCAAAACCGCCGTCACCTGTCAGATCTGACAGGTGCGAAATTCATCGTTTAGCGCTCTGATAGCTCCTGCCCGTTCCCACCGCCCAGGAGCCTCAACCGTGACCACTTCAACCCCACCGGACGACACCGTTTTCGTTCTCTATCCGCCAATCGTCAATGGCCAGACCACGCCCGTGGAAGGTGCACATATCGGAGTGCCCTTGGTCGCCTATGATCTGGTCACCGATGGTGAAGGTGCAGTCGTTCTCGTCGATCCGCCGTCGACGGGCACCATGGATCCCGGAGATGTCATGGAGCTTTGGCTTGAGGAGGAACCGGCAGCACTGGACAGCGAAACCATTGTCGATCCGAACGCACGCACCACGCTGCGTATTCCCAAGGGTCGACTACATCCGGACCGGGTCAACAAGCTGTACTACACGATCAGGCGTGGAAGCAGCAATTTAGGGACCTCCACGCCCCCGCTCGAAATGCTCTACAACCGCATCCGTCCCGGCCTGAAGGATCGCCTGACCGACCCCGGTGGCCACTCCGAACTCAAATTGCTACTGCCCGATGAGATCAAGAACGGCGTCGGCCCGGACTTCGTCAGCGCCGAAGTCTGCGTGGCCTACCCGTATTGCCGGGCGTATGACCTCATCACCCTCAAGTGCAATGGCGAACTGCTGGAGCCCAAGCCCAGGGTCAATCCGAATCAGGCGCCGCAACCGCCGAATCCCGGTGACGAAATCCCCATTACCATTTGCTTCACCATCACCCGCGACTATCTGGACAAGGCAAAACGGCTGGATAAAAAGCTGCATTTTTCCTACACCGTCACCGACCAGCTCGGCAACGGCCCGGACACCGATGCACCGTGGTCGCCGGTACAGACGGTGGATGAGGATCTGGATGGCGTCTTACTTCCAATGCCAATTCTGCTTGAACGTAAAGAGGACTATCCCGGTGATGACGCGAGCATCATTGATCTGGAAAAACTGGCGGGTAATCCATTGCTGCTGGTCGTGATCACCAAAGACAACCGCTTTGTGGTGGGTGACGAGATTGTGGCGACCTATACCACTACAGGGCAATCCGACCCCGTGGTAGTCCGGGGCAAAGTCGAAGAGGATCCTTTCATTGGGAAACTGCCCTGTTTCCTTGAAGTGCCCAATGACAAGGTCTTCGCTGGCAGCAAGGTGACTGCGAATTATGAATTGCACAGGCTCACAGTTGGTTTGGTGGGGATTTCCAACACAGCCACCGCAACGGTGACAGGAACCGCTCCGGTCGATCTGGAGCCGCCAACACTGGTGGCACCGGCCGTTGATCCGATTGATGTGCTGGCCTATCCCGACGGGGTGACTGTGCGCATCGAGTATCTTGGCGCACTGAAAGGAGACCGCGCACGACTGGTGGAAGTCAATCCGCCAGCAGGTTCGCCACAGTTTCCGCTGGTGGAGTTCAACAGCAATAAGCGGGTGAACACGGTGTTGAGCCCGGCGTTTCTCTCCGCGCGGCATGGAAAAGTGATCGAGTTTCGCTGGAATTTGAATCGCAATGGTGAACAAGCGGGTAAATCAGATGCGACCAGGGTGACATTGTTGAAGATCGCGGATGGAGATGAGCGGCTACCCTCGCCAAAAATCCCACAGGCACCGGATGACAAAGTGCTGGATTTGAATTCTTTTCAAGGAAACGCTGAGGTTACCGTGCGGCCGTGGACAGGCATCAGCACTGAAAACATTGTGCAACTAACACTTTCGGGGAAAGACAATAACAATAACGACCACACAATCCCGATATTGACCAACCACAAAATAACAGATCCGGAAACAACCTCTGGAATAAAAGAAATACTGACTAGAGAACAACTATCAACCCTGAAGCATGACACTGAATTCAAAGTTTCCTTTGAAGCATTGCCAAGCGCGACCAACAATTTGACGCCCATTGCGTTTCCGACTTTGACTTTAAAGTTATTGAAAAACCCTTTAGTGACTTCAGAGGATTTTGAGACAGCTAGAGAGCAATACATACAGCCTGGCCATGAAGAGAAGCTCCCCAGCATGACCGTTAAGGTAGTAGCAGGACTTTTACACATCTCTCATCTCTCCACTCGTTATGCCCCTCATATAAGCGGAGTGCATTTATTCACGCACCCCAACACCACTATAAGAATCACACTAAACCACCCAGCAAAAAGCATTAGATTCGGCACTGCCTCATGGTATAACATCCCTTCGTCATACAAATGCTATGACGAAAACCTACAGCCAATTAAAACTCAGTCCACCCCACCATATGATGAACAAAGACGAGTATGGGTTAACATTACAGAAGCACCAAATAAAGAAATTAAATTCATAGATATAATCATTGGAGCATCCGCCTCGTACTTGGATAACTTCACAATGTTCCATTGAGCGGCTTCTCCTTTGCAGTCATACCGCTGAGCATTGCGCATGTCGCCATGCTCGGCGCAACGACGAATCCCTAAAGGTCTGATGGGATAGCCCCCAGAGACTGCCACGCGATCTACCAGGCATTTGATGCAGGCGAGTATTGGCACGGCGACGATGACCGGGATGTATGTCCTTGGGAGAAGTGGACGCGGCCTGAGCTGAAGAGAATATTGCGTGAGGTCGACGACGGCGCAAGCGGGCTTTCGAGGTAGGTCCGACTTAAGCCTCGAAAGACTGCTTCTGGCCGAAAGCGATTACTCATAAGCAACTACAGTTAGGCCAAAGTAATCTTTCAGAAGGCCCATACAACTTGAAATCCCTCCAATCATTCAACGCCGTCCGACCTCAAGTCCTTCAAGAGCGTGTGGCGATTCCAAGGCCCGCAGTACTGAGGCAGATGTGCGACAAGGCGGTAGCCGCACCGCCTGTACCAATGCGCCACGCTGTCATCGAGAGTTTCAATAAGTGCGTCACAGCAGCCATGCTCCAGAGCAAGTGCCTCAAGTCTGTGCAAGAGTTCAGTTCCGATACCTTGGCCACGCCATGAAACATCTACCCATAGGTAATTGATAAAAAGACGGCGAAATTCAGTCCGGCCGGTGACGCCGCCGACCAAGTCATCCTCTTCCATCAGCGTACAGGCTATAGGATCCGCACTGCCGCCACGTCCGCGCGACAGATTCTGCCCATGTTGTATGACGCCGTCAGAAACGGCCCGCAGATCCTTCTCGTGAATGTTGCCGGTTGTACGCCATTGCCTCCCCATATCATTTCCTTATGGCCAGTTGTTACTGAGTGGCATGCAAATCAAGTGCCGGTTTTTGCGTATTTGATCGACTGCCATAGCCGCTTTCCGAAGTACACAAATGGCAATCTCCGGCCGATTGCACAGGGTGGCGTTGGATTATATCCAGACGTCGTTCAAGGCCGTTCTTTCGCCATCTTCATGCCCTGTGTTCAAAATACCTCGAGGCTCGATCATCATCAGTTTTGCTTCACCTTTTGCAGCCGTCCGATGTTCAACGCCACGGGGTACCACATACAGTTCACCCGGATTCACATAGACGCAGCCTGCCGGCAGGTCGATGCGCAAAGTGCCTTCCAGGACAAGAAATGCTTCGTCGGTCTCAGGATGTGAGTGCCAGATGAATTCGCCTTCGATTCGCACAACCTTGAACTGGTAGTCATTCATCTCTGCAACAACCCTTGGGCTCCATTGCTGTTCGATGAGTGAAGCCTTACGTGCAAGGTTTACAGGAACTGAAGATGGTTGATGACGGAGCTCTGACATGACGGATCCTCTGTGGTTGAAGTCGCCAGCCTATAGCGCATGGAACGGGGCGCTCTTGTACGATCCTGCAAGTCAGCGCGCGGCCCGCAATCGTTCCAGCCAGCGCATGGGCGGTATTCCGTAGCAGCGGGTGAAGTGTCGCGTCATATGACTTTGATCGTGGAAACCCGCGACGAGGGCTGCATCCACCAAGGTGAAACCTTCAAGCACCAATGCGCGGAACCGATCCAGGCGGCGCAGGGTGACAAATCGGTAAGGGCTCGTACCGTAGAGCGTTCTGAAGTCGCGTGACAGGCTCCAGCGTTCGCGCCCACTGGCATGCTCCAGCATCTCCAGCGTAATGCATGAATGCAGATGTTCGAGGATGAACGCTCTGGCGCGCTCGGCTGCGCGGTAGTCCAGACGCTTGCGCCCGCGTGGCTTGCCACCGACGGCACGCAACGCCATTGCCAAGTCAAATAGCGCGTCCTGTTCCTCCAGTGTTTCCAGTGGATGATCCACTGCTTGCACGAAAGCTGCGCTGGCATGGAACAGACGCGGATCGCTCGAAATTCCCCCCGCGATAAAGGGCAAGGGTTCTCCCCCCAGGATGTTCTGGATTAATGCCGGATCAACGTAGGCCATACGGTAACGAAAGCCTGCATCGGTGCCGGCCATACCATCGTGGAGTTCGTCGGGGTGAAGCACGAGCGTGTTGCCGGGAACACCGTGGCGCAGCGAGCCTTCGTAGTGAAAGCTCTGCACGCCTGCCAACGTTCGACCGATCGAATAGGTGTCATGGCGATGTGGATCGTAGCCGTGGCTGCCAAACCACGCTTCGATACGCTCGATCCCTCCAGGTTGAACACTGCGGATGACCCAGTCGGCATTGCCAGCTTGGCCATTTTTCTGATCCATGAATGTGTGCCTTCCTGATTCCGCGCGTTAGTGGTGAAGATCTGTCTGTCGGGAATATACAAGTGGGGGTGTTTAGATGTCTGCTTCTGGCCGAAAGCTGTCGTACGCGAATGGCTGCTATCGACCCAAAGCAGCCGGTTGATCCTAAAAATAAATGCGTCCTCTTTTCTAATTTTGATTAGCACTTGGGGCTCACCGCGATGGACTACTTTGAGTTGGGTAAAATTGATATGCTTGACAACGGAAAGCATACCAATATTTAGCATAGGCCGTATGGCATCAAGGAGTCTCTAATCATGGAAAAAATTAATCTTGAAGCGATTGATCCAAAAGTCGAACCAATTGATGAGAAGCTACACCGCATTGGAAGAGTTGTCATAGGTGCAGCACCCATTGTTGGAAGTCCGTTGTTGGAGATTTTTAATTCTTT
Source organism: Pseudomonas sp. B40(2017) (assembly GCF_002112855.1). NCBI lineage: Bacteria > Pseudomonadati > Pseudomonadota > Gammaproteobacteria > Pseudomonadales > Pseudomonadaceae > Pseudomonas > Pseudomonas sp. B40(2017). The sequence goes on along the minus strand of NZ_NEIT01000010.1, from coordinate 19,718 downwards.
ACTTGAGGCCCCCTTAAATAAGCGCCGCACAGAAACAATGCTTGCGATTGGAGCGGCTTTAAACGACCTCATAGATCAAGGGGTTGTAACGGAAGCAGGGCTAAAGGAAAATGAAGCATTTATAAGTACGGTTGCAGAAGTTTGCAATATCTCACTAAGGAACCATCAGGCAGAAAAGCTTGAAGCATTACGAAATGCCGTAATAAACTCTGCGCTACCTACATGCCCAAGTGATGATTATCGACAGATTTTCCTTAATTTTGTAGACGTGTGCACAGTTTCACACATTAGGCTCCTAAAGCTTTTCGAGGATCCTGAACGGTGGTTTACAGAGAATAATCGTGTTAAACCATACCAAACTTCAGTATCTCTATCTCAAATTATTGCAAGTGCTATGCCCGAACTAATTGCAAATCATGAAATCCTTGACAGCATATGGAGTGACCTTTACCAAAAGGGGTTGGTTGAGGTAAAGCAGCTTGAAATGATTCTAAGTGCAGATAGTTGCCTGTCAAAACAGAACACAAAATTCGGAAGCAAGCTCGTGGCTTTTTTGAGTTGACCGCTTAGAGAGTGAGATTATCTTGTGAAGCAAATTTTTTATGCTGGCAATGATCGTCAACCGTGTGCAGCAGAATATGCAATAGTCGTTGATAGTTCTGGTTCAATACAACGAGCCCACATTGTTGTGGTGCAGTCTTCACAAAAAGGCATATGGACCAGCTTATACAATACCGACGAAGGAAGAAATAACGTATTGAATAGGATTTTGGTGCAGGATCTTTTAGGAGTTAGAGTAGAGTTTTTGACATTTAATATCATTTTAGACCTGTCCACTAGAATGGAAGGTTTTCGCCTTCCGATTAGGCTAAATTGGGATGACTATCTGCGCAAGGGTAACCCTTACAGAGCTAGGTTTTCTCTTACATCTGACTTTAAACGTTTCTTTCTTCAATTATTTCGCAGAGAAAGTAGAGAGGTCTCAATCTGGAGCGGTCATGTAGTCGGCGGTTGCGCAGAGTTCTACACCGATCTAATGGATCCAGATAGGTACTCACTCGACATTCACGAGGCTAGTAAACTTCTAGAACAAGCCGGATACAGTCGTCCTAAACGTCGCTGCTAACTCAAAACCAGTGGATTTACAGATATGGAGTGGAACGGCCACGTGTCGGGGCGCAATGCGGATTAGAAAAATGGAACAGCCTCAATCGGCTCCGTCGACTGATATTGGCCGTAATCGGTAACTCCCGAGCGTCCGCTTCTGGCCGAAAGCTGCCATTCATCGTGGCAGCTTCGGCCAACGCTCATTCACTCTATCGTTGCGGTTTATCCGCCCGTAGAGGACAAGCGTTTAGCTCTTCACCTCAACATGATCCAACGCCTGATTCACCGCCAACTCACTCAACATCACCAATTGCGCAATCCCGATCGCCGTCTTGCGATGGGCAGGCTCTAGCGTCGCAGCAAAGTTGTTGAGCATCTCGCTGGCCGATCCCAATGATTCGCTGGCGTTGGCGAGCAGGGATTCGGTGTCGTAGGCCGGGTTGGCCAGGTACATGGGGTCGTGTTTGTGGTGGCTGCCCATGACTCGTTGCTGCGGAGTCAGGTAGTGGTCGAGGGCGCGTTCGGCGGCTTCGTTGAGGGTTCGGGAGTCGGGGAATTTGTAGGGCGAAACCGGATCGGTTTCTGGTGGGTTGGGTGTTGGTTTGATCATGGTGAAACTCCTAATTATTGAAAAGGAGCCTTCACCCTCGCTACCAAACGAAGGGTGGCGGCCAATACGCGGGTTGGTAGACCGGTAACTAGGAACCCGGCGCACTCGAAAGTGCCCTGCGCATGGCCACCATCAAGTGCAGACCTGGGGAGGTCTGCGAATAGCGCGCTATGCGACTAGTTAACTCGGGCTACCAAACCCGATCACTGTTTTTCAGTGACCCGGAAACGATAAAACCCGCGTCCCAGACGCACAAGCCGGCGGATTCTGGCGTAGTCGTAGGCAATGACGCAAGGCGTTGTAGCCTTGAGGAAGTAACGCTGAGTGTCTTTAAACAGCAAAGGCCAAAGCCCTTAAACAACCTCCGATGGCTCCTTCAATAACCTTCGTATTGGATCTTTCCCCGGCGCTCTGCTGCCCTGAACTGGCTCCGGCCAGGCCATCACGCAGGATGCCGAACCCGGCTGGCATCTCTGGAGGGCGGGCATCCGAACTGGCGACTGTATTCCCGGCTGAATTGCGACGGGCTTTCGTAGCCCACTCGATAACAGGCGCTCGCCACATCCAGCCCTTCGCCGAGCAACAGCCGGCGGGCTTCCTGCAGGCGCAGTTGTTTCTGATACTGCAGCGGACTCATGGCTGTCACTGCCTTGAAACGATGATGCAATGTGGAGTTGCCCAAGTTGGCGACCCGGGCGAGTTCTTCGATGCGCAAGGGTTGGGTGTAGTGGTTGTTCAACCAATCGATTGCCCGCGTTACTCGCCGTGTTTGCGAGTCGCCGAGGGCAAGCTCATACAGACGACGGCCGTGCACACCCCGCAGGAGGCGGTAATACAACTCGCGAAGGGCGAGCGGTGCCAGCATGCCGATGTCTTTCGGTGTTTCCAGCAGCCGGACCAGCCGCAGCATTGTTTCCAGCAGGGGCACATCGACTTTCTCGAGGAAAAGACCAAGCTCCGGCTCGTCCGGGACGCCTGCCGGCGGAGCGTCGGCGATGACCTGAGCGATTTCCGTGGGCTCGAAATCAAACCGGATACACAGGTAAGGCGCCTCCGGGCTGGCCATCAGCACGCGCCCCGACACCGGAAGGGTGACCGAAACCACCAGGTAGCTGAGGGGGTCGTACAGGTAGTGGTCGTCACTCAGGCCGATTTCCTTTTGCCCTTGCACGATCAGGCAAAGTGCCGGTTTGTGCACGGTATGGATCAGCTCCGAAGGTGCATCGAAACGGATGACATGCAGGGGAGCTATGGCGGTCTCATAGATCCCGGGTGTGGTAAAGCGTTGCGTCAGCAGGCGAACCAGTTCGTCACGGTAGACGGCTGTGTTTTGAAGGATGAAAGCATCGCTCTGTTCCATTTCAAGGCTCTCACAAGTGTTCATGAGCGTCTGCCTGAAGCTTTTCAGGCAGACGATATTCACCCGACATCATCAAAGTACTCATTGCCGATAGAGGATCATTCCGGCGTGATACAGCACGTCGTCATGAAAGTGGCCGTCAGCGGTGAAGCCGGTGTCGTCCCAGTACTGGATGTAATCACCGACCAGTTCGTAGCGGCCCTGATAGGCGCTCTTGTTTTTACCACGGGCCTCGTCGTAACGACCAGTCGTCAGAAGCTCATGACGGATGAATCCATCCGCGGTAACCCACATGCCTGCGTAGCGATGGTTCTGGGTGGTTTTTTTGGCATCTTTCATCACTTTTCCCCTCGGATGTTCAGACTGAGCCGATACGGCCCAAAGCCGTGCGATCAGAGCCGTTTTCGGCAACGCGAAAACCCGGAGTGCGATCACTGCCACCTTCAGTTACGCGCATGCCGGGCGTACGGTCCGAACCATCAGCGGCAACGCGGAACCCTGGAGTGCGGTCACTGCCGCCTTCACTCACGCGCATGCCGGGGGTTCGATCAGCACCGTCAGCGGCCAGGTACAGGCTGGTCGAGGAAAGGTTGATCGCGCAGGCCACCATCGCGCCGATCACCAGTGAAAGGGAAAGCCGTTTTGCGTTTTTCATTGTTCAGTCCTCATTGACGTTATTCATCTGAGCGGCCTGCCGTGGCCTGTGTCTGCATCCGTTGCGTGCTTTCAGATTACGTAGCCGAGCGCAGCGGTGTTAGGACGAAACTGCCGCAGATTTGCCTGATCCTCTCGGGCTGGTCGGGCTGGTCGGGCATGTCGTGCGGCGCGTTTGTGCTGCGGCTCAGCCGGCCGTGACAGTCATGCCGCCGTCGGCCATGACCACCGAACCGACCATGAAGCTGGCCCGGTCCGAGGCGATGAACGCGACCACTTCGGCGATTTCTTCCGGTTGGGCGGCGCGGCCGATCGGCGCCGCTTCGCCATGTTGGGCGAGAAAGGCAGGGCCGTCGTCGACCACATTGTTGAGGATGTTGGTCACCACATCGCCGACACCGACAGCATTGACGCGGATGCCGTGGCCAATGACCTCAAGCGCCAGGGTGCGCGTCAGTTGAGCCAGCGCGCCTTTGGAGGCGGTGTAGGCGGCAATGGTGGGGAAGGCGAAATAGGAGGCGTAGGACGCGATGTTGACGATCGATCCGGATTTGTTGGGCATCATCGCTTTGACCGCCTCCCGGCTATGCAAAAAGGCCGCCGTGGCGTTGACCGCCTGAATGCGTTCCCAGTCTTCGCGGGTCATGTCGATGACCAGTTTGTTGATGATGATGCCGGCGTTGTTGACCAGAATGTCCAGCCGTCCGAATTGCTCGACGGCCAGGGCGACCGCGCGTTCGGCTGCCCCGTCCTGAGTGATGTCGGCCACCAGGGGGACCAGGCCGGGGCGGGCCAGTGCTTCCACCTCAGGGTTTATATCTTCAGCAATGACCTGGGCGCCGCGGGCATGCAGCAGCAGTGCGATGGCCTTGCCGATGCCACTGGCCGCGCCAGTGACCAGTGCGACTTTACCGGCTACTTCGTTTGGGGTGCTGTTCTTGAAGTCGGTCATGATGTTCTCCAGCGTTTTTGATCGAGTAGGGATAAGCCGTGTTGGCGCCGGCGAGGCGCTTTCATCGGCGACGGGCCTACTGTCTCGCAGCGATGCAAAGTCGGCTTTCGTGAGATTGCCCATGCTGTCGGGGTTTTGCGCTGAATGTCAGTGAGGGAGGTTCGGCGCTCGATTCAACCCACGGGAAAAGCCCGATATCATCGAGCCGGTCACCGTGACACGGCGTGCGGGCAAGCATCGGAGACCTGTCTGGCTTCGCACAGCCGAATCTGAAAAGGACGAGTTCATGGCAAATACCCGGCGTACCTCCCAGGATGCGTTGTCGACATCCTCTCGAGACTTGCGCATCACCGGCGAGTCGATGGGTGAGTTCCTGCCAGGTGAACCGCAGGCGTTACCCTCGCGCCCGGAAATCACGGACGTGGTGATTCAGCTGTTTACCCATCGCAGCGTTACTGAGCCCATTCTCGTGCCTGCAGTGGTGGAACCGCTGCTCGTTCTGGTTCTGGCCGGGGCGGCGACGGTAGAGGAGCGCGCATTGGGGGGTGAGTGGGAAGCTGCCGAGGTCAGTGCCGGCGATTTTTTCCTCACCAGTTCCGATGAGCCGTATGAAATGCGCTGGCAGACGCACGGAGGCGATACCTTTGAAGTCATGCATCTTTATTTGGGGCTGCCGCTGATCGAACAGGCGTCTCGAGAGCTGTCGGGCCAGCACGCCGGGCCTGTGCGTTTGCGTGATGTTTCAGGGGCACGGGACGGGCGCGTCGCGTTTGTCATGGAGCAGTTGCGCACCGAATTGCTTCTGGAACGCTCGCCCAGCGCGCTTTTCGCCCGCTCTCTGGCGCAGGCGCTGGCCGTGCATCTGGTGCGCAGCTATCTCGCTGAAAGCCAGCCCGGGCGTCGGGTCAACGCCTTGCAAGCCTACAAATTGCGCAAAGTCACCGACGCCATGCGCGCAAATCTGAGCGCTGAATTCAGCCTGGCAACACTGGCCAGCCTTGCCGAGCTGAGCGAGTACCACTTCAGCCGCCTGTTCAAACGTGCGACGGGACTTTCGCCATCGCAGTACTTCATTCGCATGCGTATGGTTCGTGCGCGGCACCTGCTACTGGAAACCCGCCTTAGCATCATCGACGTCGGGCTGGAGGTCGGCTACTCGAGCCCCAGTCATTTCTCGCAGGTATTTCGTCGTGAAGTGGGCGTAACGCCCAGCGAGTTCCGTGGGGCGTGAGCGGCGCTTCATCACAAATTTGCAAGCGATGCACACAGACACGAATAGGCAAAAGTTGCGCAGGTTTCGGCACGCGCCGACGAGGCCCGTGCCCTTAATCTTTTCGACGTACCCCGCAGCAACGAACGCGTCTTCAGCGGTCGGTGCTGAACCTCAATGCAGACAGCAGGAGCTACGGATATGTCGAACATTCAAAACAAAGTCGTCCTGATTACCGGTGCAAGCAGCGGTATTGGCGAAGCGGCCGCCAGGTTGATCGCCGCCAAAGGCGCGCATGTGGTCCTCGGTGCCCGCCGTACCGAGCGTCTGGACAAACTGGTCAGCGAGATCCAGGCCGAAGGTGGCTCGGCAAGTGCCTGCGCACTGGACGTTACGGATCTGCAATCGATGCACGCCTTCGTGGCGTTCGCCAAGACGCAACATGGCAAGGTCGATGTGATCATCAACAACGCGGGCGTGATGCCGTTGTCTCCGCTGGCTTCGTTGAAGGTCAACGAATGGAACCAGATGCTCGATGTCAACGTTCGCGGCGTACTGCACGGTATTGCCGCTATCCTGCCGGACATGCAGGCGCAGGGTTTCGGTCAGGTCATCAATATCTCGTCGATTGGTGGCCTCGCGGTTTCTCCGACAGCTGCGGTCTACTGCGCGACTAAATTTGCGGTCAGGGCTATCTCGGATGGTCTGCGTCAGGAAACGGACAAGATCCGCGTCACCGTGGTGTGCCCGGGGGTCGTCGAGTCCGAACTGGCCGATACGATTTCCGATGATGTGGCCCGCGAGGAAATGAAAGCCTTCCGCCGTGTGGCGCTCAATGCAGACGCCATTGCGCGAGCGCTCGCCTATGCCATCGAACAGCCCGACGATGTCGATGTGAGTGAGATCGTGGTTCGTCCGACCGCCAGTCCGCACTGAGCCGTTTCGGGCGCAATCACCCGTGGTTTGTGCCCCGTTCTGCCTGGCTATAAAGACTAGAAAAAGGGGACTGATTTATTTTCTACTTTCTGAAAAAAACAGTCCCCCTCGGTTTTATGTCAGAGCGTTACGCATTGACTTTTTTGAAGGAAATCTTTTAGACCAGCCTGGTAAATAGCTAACGGTCGTTTGTCAGCCTCAAACAAGGCAAATGGAATCAAGACCAGATGTGAGAATGTCGTGGCGTTTATTGAGTAGGTTTTTTGCCTGCAAAAGCCATGTTCATTGTTTAGCGTGAAATCAAACTTGAACAGATTTTCCCTTGTGCACCAGCTAGGAATCAAACCAAGACTCAAACCGGTTAAATACTCTTGTCCGCAAGCACCACCAAACGTGAACTCTGAGACTTTTATCTCTAACGTAGGGAGAGGCGAATTTGTCGGCTTGGAGCTGACGTCTTTTGCATCTGGAATGGTTTTTTGTGTCGCTGCGTATGTGTCCTTGCCAAAGCGACTAACTTTCAATGGAGAGTCCATTTCGTAACTGTAGCTGGAGATGATTTCTGCGTTGTCGGCTCCAACGTGTTGGTTGATTGTGGGCTGCGACGAATATGAAGTGCAGCCAGAGAACAGCATTGCAATGCTGATAACAGTAAATCCATTCGCTATTAATCGATGCATGCTCGGTTTTCATCCCGGTTATTCATGGTCTAGGGTTCTGTCGTTCGACACCTTGGCTAAATTCAAGCGCCTCGTCTATCGTCATTTTGCTTGATGCAGTGCTTCGGTTGGTCGCTGCGCTGGGGCTCAAGAGACTATTCGGCAATTCCTTCCGCCGAAAGCCGACGCCATTGTCCTGCCTGACTACAACGACTCAAAGCGGGTGTAGACCTTACAACTCAATCGCCCACGTCTGACTCACCAAATCCTTGCCGAAGCTGTGAATCGGCTCTTCCTCGACCAGCTCAAATCCTGCCCGCTGGTATAACCGGCGGGCATCCACCAGATTGCTGGTGGTCCACAGGATCATCTTTTTGTAGCCGACATTCCGGGCAAAACGCAGACATTCCTCGACCAGCCGATTGCCGATTCCCAAGCCCCGCGCACTGGCATCCACGTAGAGCATGCGCAGTTTCGCGGTGGTTTCGTCGTGGCGGATGACGAACACCGAACCCACCACCTTGCCGTCCTTCTCCGCGATCCAGCAGCGCTCGCCGGTTGGGTCGAATTCGCGCAGGTATTTGGCGACGACCTCTGACACCAGCGCTTCGAACTCTGAATTCCAACCGTATTCACGGCTGTAGATCGCGGTCTGCTGATGCACCACCAGACCCATGTCACCGGGCTGCGGATCGCGCAGGAGATAGGTCGTTGGCTGACCGCCCTCGAGCAGCGTCTGGATCTGCTTCATGGAGGCGATCAGTTGCAGTTGCTGCGGTTCGGACAGGCGTTCGAGCAGGGTGATGACTTCTTGCCGCGAGGCTTGCTCCAGCGGCGCGAGGATCTCGCGGCCGAGGTCGGTGATGTGCAATTGACTGGCGCGGGCGTCGGTGGTGGAGGGTACTTTCTGGATCAGACCCTTTTTGTCGAAACCGCTGATGAGCCGGCTCATGTAGCCCGCGTCGAGGCCCAGCATCTGGCGCAGGTCGGTGCTGGTCAGATCGCCCTGGGACGCAAGTTCGTAGAGGATGCGCAGCTCGGTCAGCGAGTAGTCGCTTTGCAGCAAGTGTTCCTGCAACACGCCGATCTGATGGGTGTAGAAACGGTTGAACTGCCTGACGATGTCGGCGCGGTCGGTGATCGTGGACATGGCGTGATGCTCATATGTTTGCTTTAGGCAACTATATAGTTGCCTTAGGCAAGCAAGTCAAATGAATGATTTCACGACCCCGAACGCAAAGTCAGCCGGAACAAACCGCTCAGTCGTGTCCGTTCGTATGTTTCTGAGGCTCACGGTTTCCAGATGCGTCGCCGCGTGACCGCGATGACAGGGCCATCTCTCCATGCCTGTAAAAAAAACTGACTAGAATCCAAACACACCCATTCATTCAAGGAACGACCCATGTCCGGTTTACGCACGTTGATTGCGACCACGACCTGTATTGCGCTGCTGTGCAGTTCGGTGACCGCGCTGGCCGATCCTGGTAACGGAAAGGGGCAGGGCAAAGGCAATCCGCATAACAGCCAGGATCATGGCAATCAGGGGAAAAAAGGCGGGGGCGGTTATCAGGGGCACGGCCCGAGTATCGATCGCGGCGGGGTGATCGGGATTGTGGACGGCTATCGTGGCTACTGGACCCCGGGCCCGGCGTTGCCGCCCGGCATTCAGAAGAACCTGGCGCGGGGCAAACCGCTGCCGCCCGGTATTGCGAAGAAGCTCGATGGTCGACTGGTCGGCAGGCTGCCGCACTACGACGGCTATGAATGGCAGCAGGTTGGCACCGATCTGATCCTGGTCGCGCTGGCTACAGGGCTGATTTATGAAGTGCTGAATGGCGCCTTTGATTGAAAAATAGATCTGTCCCCATATGAAAAAGCCCGGCGGATAAGGCCGGGCTTTCGTCGGGTACTGCGGTAAAACCGAGCATTCAGGCGTTACGACTTTCGATCAGACGGTCAGAACCACCTTCGGCAACTGCATCACTGAACAGAGGATCAGTTTCGGTCGCGGCAACTGCATCACTGAACAGCGGATCGGTTTCGGTTGCGGCTACGGCGTCACTGAAAAGCGGATCAGTTTCGGTCGCAGCTACGGCATCGCTGAACAGTGGGTCGGTTTGAGTCGCAGCGGCAACCGCATCGCTGAACAGTGGATCGGTTTCAGTCGCCGCAAAAGCATTCAGGGCGAAGAGCGAGAAGGCGATGCCGATGAGGGTTTGGCGTTTCATGGTTCTGTACTCCGTGTGCAGTGGGTTGGTATGGAGCAGATCCTACGCTTTCGATTTGATATGAGAACTTCATTGAATTAATGGTTGTTATTGATGCAGTCAATGGGAGTGCTCGGCCCGGCCACCGCGGGCTTGTTCTTACGTCTTGAAAAAACGGTCGGGCCGGCATGGCGCCAGGGCAGGTGAAACCTGATCGTCGATCAGTTCGTCACTGACCAGGCGGCCTGCGACTGCCGCGAGTGTGACGCCAGGGTGCATCGTACAAACGTACATTGCGCCGATCCCGGGCAGATAACCGATGATGGGCACGCCGTCCGCAGGTATGGGCCTGAGCCCGATACACGCCAATTCTGGCTCAATGGAAATGATACCCGCCAACTCGTTGCGGATGGCCGCTGCGGCTCGTTGCGCTATGGCTTGCGGGCGGTTCTCCAGGGAGTTGTCCAGATAGTCTTCCGCCGCCAGCAAGATTCCTTGCGAACCCTGTCTGACTTCCATCTCAGAACTGGAGATGAGGGTATTCACCCGATCGGGTTGCATCCTGTAGCGGATGAAAACAGCAGGCGAGGTCTCGATCGGAAGGGACAGGTTCAGAGTTTCAGTCAGTTGCCTGATGGCCGTTCCTGCGGCCAATACGACCAGGTCAGCTTCGATGGCACCCGTTGCGGTTTCGACGCCAGTCACCGTTGCATTGCGGAGGGTAAAACCATGCACTCGGGTATGCACCAGTACCGTCGCTCCAAGAGCCTGAGCACCGGCGATCAACGCATGGGTGGCTTGCACGGCGTCCAATGCGCCTTCCTGTGGATTGTAAAAGGCTTGTCGAGGGGGATTTTTGAGGTTCGGCTCAAGGTCGAGAATTTGTGGTTGAGTGAGCAGGTTGGCTGAAGCTTCCAGGTCTGTGCCGGGCGGATAACTCAGGGCGCCCGTCCAGTGAATCTTCAGGTCCGGCAGTTCCGCTTCGAGCCGGTGATACTCCTGGATTGCCGCAGCGCGCAGTTGCGCAATGGGATCGGGCCCACTGTGCGACGTGTTGATCCACGCAAACGAGCGCCCGGTCACGCCACTCGCGACCTCACCGGCCTCGATCACAGTGACCTGCGCACCTTTGCAAGCCAGGTGATAAGCGACGGACGCACCCACGATGCCGGCACCGATGACAATCACACGCCTTGCACTCTCTGTTTTCAAATCAACCTCCAGGTTGTCGATTCGCAATGGTATGAAGCCTATTTCATCCGTCCAGCATTCGGATCAATCGGTTGCCGTGCCGGCGTTCAAATAACCCCGGCCCGGCCTGAACTTCGTTCAGGCCATGTATCCCCCGACTCCATCCCACAACAGCTTCAGCGCCGTGACCACCAGCAAGCCATAACAGGCGCGGTACATCTGACGCTGGTCCAGTCTGGCGTGCAGCCGCCAGCCCAGCCAGACGCCGCAGGGTACAGCGAGCAAGCTGACGAGCATCAGTGTCAGCACGTTGCCGGTAGGTTTGGCCAGCAGCAGCCATGGCACTGCCTTGAGAAGATTGCCCACGGTGAAAAACAGGCTGGTTGTTCCGGCATACATCTGCTTGCTCAGCCCCAGCGGCAGCAGATAGATCGCCAGTGGCGGCCCGCCGGAATGCGCCACCATCGTCGTGATACCCGAAGTAATGCCGGCAGCCACGGCTTTGGGTGAGGAGCGCGGCCGCACTCGCACTTCTCCGCCCGCCTTGAACCACAAACCGACAAACAACAGCGTGATCGCCGCCATGACGATGGCGATGGCGCGGTGGTCCAGTACCCGGAAAAGCAAATAGCCGGCGCCGATGCCGACGATCAAACCTGGTACCAACAACTTCAGGTCGGGTTTTGACCAGGTGGAAGGTTTCCAGTAGCGCAGGCTGAACAGATCCATGGCGACGAACAATGGCGCCAGCAGCCCGCCAGCCGTGATCGGGTCCATCACCAGCGACAGCAGCGGAATCCCGACAATCGCAAAGCCGCCGCCGAACGCGCCCTTCATGAAGCAGATCAGGAACACGCCGGCGAAGGTGACGAGGAGGGTGGTGACGGTCAGATCCACGGCGTGTGCTCACTTCATTTCGGTCGGGGAGTGGCCTTAATTTCGCTCACGGTCTGCAGGATGAACAGTTACAGTTTCGAGGCCGATCCACGGACCAGTTGCCAACTGAATCGAATGTGGGCCTTGGGCAAAGTTCGGTTTGGGGAGATAGGGGCGAATGGGACTTGAAGACATCCTGACCGAAGACCTTTACGTGGTGTTCTGCGGAATCAATCCGGGTTTATTGGCGGCAGCGGGTATCCGGCAAGAAGTCGATCAAGTGGGGGCTGCAAGAGGACACGTTCGGCGGCGCTAACGTCTGGATTCTGCCCAATCCCAGCGGGCGCAATCTGGCGTTCAATCAGGCGCCACTGGTGACGGTGTATCGTCGGCTTTACCTGGCAACACGCGAAACCATGATCGACTCCCGGTCCGGGATGGGTTTTATATAACGCAGCTCGTATTCCCCATTTTTTGATGACGCGCAAGGAGCGGCCCTTGATGGATTACTTGATTCGAAACGCTACGAATGCAGATGCGCCAGCGATCAGTCGAACGATCATCAGTGCTTTGCGCGAATCCAACGTTCAGGACTACTCCGCCGAAATCATCGAGCAAGTGGCGCAAAGCTTTTCTCCCCCGGCGATCCTTCATCTGTTGAGTGAGCGTCAAGTCCTGGTGGCTACAACCGGCAGCCATATCATTGCAACAGCGAGTCTGGATCACGGCATTGTCCGAAGTGTGTTTGTCGATCCGCGCCATCAAGGAAAGGGCGCCGGAAGACGCCTGATGGAGAGGCTTCAATCACTTGCCATCAATGCAGGTCTGAACCAGCTGCGTGTGCCTTCTTCAATCACTGCAGAAGGCTTCTATGCTTCGCTTGGGTTTGAAAAGGTACGAGACGAGTTTCATGGGGCGGAGCGCACGGTCATCATGGAGAAGGCATTGGAGCTGTAGCGCCCCAGAGTGCAGAAATGGGGACAGATTTATTTTCTGAAAAATAAATCTGTCCCCATTTTTTTTGTCCCCATTTTTCCTAAATTCGAGGTCGTTCCAGCTTGATCCACTCTTGTACCGTCGGGCGCTGCCATTGCCGTTGAGCGTAATCCTCCAGCTGAGCCGGCACCGTGTCCCCATTGAGTATCAATCGGTTCAGCATCAACGCGAGATCAACATCGGCGATCGACCATTCACCAAAAAGGTAGTCTGGATTGTCGGTCAGCAGCCATTGAGCGACATCAATCAACTTTTGCTTGGCAGCCTCGGCCGACGCTGACAAGGGTCGGTATTTCTGACCATAGAACACGACAAGGGTAGAGCGCTCCTGTCGGATCGGGAGCAAATCACTGCGTAGCCACGCCTGAACTTGCCTCGCTGCCGCGCGCTTCTGGGGGGGCCGTGGGTAAACAGCTGTCTGGGGGAATACATCTTCCAGGTATTCCGTGATCGCCGATGATTCCGACAACGCAAAGTCGCCATGCACGAGGGTGGGCACTCTTTGAGTCAGGGAAAGACGGGCGTAATCGCTGGCCTGGTTCTCCAGTTTGTCCAGGTCCAGGGTGCTCATTTCGAACTCGATTCCCTTTTCCCGAAGGGTCACAAAGCACGACATTGCGTAGGGACTGGTGAATTGAGCATCGACGTAAAGGCGCAGGCTTGAGTCATTCACAGCGTCATCTCCATATGCGGAATGGCCACGCTAAAAGATTGAGCGCTTTAAATAAAATTCATGTTTCTTATGGGGGCATTCCCATCAGGAATGGGCAAAAAGGCCGATACGATTTCCCATCACCGTTTGCAAATCAGCGGGCCAGCGTCACCCAAGGCGCACCTTCAGCAAAAGCTCCCTCCACCCATTCCTTGAACGCCGCAGTCGTCGCCGTGTTGAACCGCGCCGACGGCCGCACCAGATAAACCCCCGTGTCGGCGTCCAGTTGCCACTCGGGAAGCACCCGCACCAGACGCCCCTCGCGCAGGTCCTTGGTCATCAGCCAGTCGCCTCCGGCCAAAATCCCCACGCCCATGCGCGCGGCACACAGCTGCGCTTCGTTGTCGTTGCTGACCAGACGGCTGCGGATTTTCAGAGTGTGTTTCTCGTCGCCACGGGTCAGTCGCCATTCGGGATACGAATGCAACCCGGTAAACCCCAGGCAATGATGATTGGCAAGATCCGCCGGCGTTTTCGGCTCGCCGTGCTGTTGAAGATAGGAGGGCGCGACACACAGGATTCGGCGGTGATCGCAGAGTTTCTTCGCCACCAGCCGATTGTCCGCCAGCTCGCCGATGCGGATCGCAGCGTCGAAACCCTCGGCGACGATATCGACAAAGCGCTCGGCATATTCAACCTCCAGCGCCACGTTCGGATGGGACAGGGCAAACGCCGAAACGATATCGCCCAGCCACAGCCGCCCCATGGCGGCCGGCAGGGCGATGCGCAAACGCCCGCGAACTTCGGCGGCACCCTCGCGCGCATCCTGCTCCGCTTCGGCGATCAGGCTGACCGCATGCCCGAACCGCGCCACCAGCCGTTGCCCCTCATCGGTGAAACGCAATTGCCGGGTGGTGCGCTCGATCAGCCGCACCCCCAGTCGCGACTCCAGCGCGCTGAGCCGTTTCGACAGCACCGAGGGATGGCGCTGCAACGTCCGGCCCGCCGCCGCAAACGAGCCGTGCTCGGCCAGGGCCAGCAGGGTGGCGACTTCATCGGCCTGACGGCTATCGAACAGATCCATGCAACGACAACCCTCGTGGATGACCCGAAAAAAAGACTCAAGGCACCAGCACAACCGCCCCCGGCAAACCGCCCCGGTGCAGATCGGCATGGGCCCGGGCGGCGTCCGCCAGCGGATAACGACGCCCGACATTGGGCCGGATGATACCGGCGTCAATCGCTTGCAACACGTCCTTTGCGCGCTGCTGGTATTCCTCCGGCGTGGCGGTGTGGGCGGCGAGGGACGGTCGGGTCAGGAACAACGAACCCTTGGCGTTCAGAGTGCTTATCTCGACCGGCGCCGGCGCCCCCGACGCCATGCCGAACGACACCAGCAACCCGCGCGGGCGCAGGCAATTCAAAGACGCCTCGAAAGACACCCGGCCAATCGGGTCGTACACCACATCCACTTTCTGGCCCTGGGTAAGGTCGACCACCGCGTCGGCCAGCGTCGCCGCATCGAACACCAACACCTCATCACAACCCGCCAACCGGGCCCGCTCGATACTCTCGGCGCTGGACACCACACCAATCACCAACGCCCCCAAATGCTTCGCCCACGGCACCATGATCTGCCCCAGCGCACCGGCCGCACCGTAGATCAGCACCGTCGAACCCGGCCCGACCGGGTAAGTGGACTTGAGCAAATACTGCGCGGTAATGCCCTTGAACAGCACAGCCGCCGCGTCCTCGAAACTCAGGCTGTCGGGGATCTTCACCAGCCGATTGGCCGGGTAGAGGCGGGCGCTGGCATAGGCGCCGATGGGGCCCGTGGCATAGGCGACCCGGTCGCCGACCGCCACGTTCGTCACATCGGCCCCCACCGCCACAACCCGCCCGGCGCCCTCAAGCCCCAACCCGGAAGGCAACGCCAACGGCGCGGCACCGGAACGTTGGCTCAAGTCGAGCGGGTTGACGCCAATGGCGAACTGCTCAAGCCAGACCTCGCCGGGGCCGGGTGTTTGCGCGGTGGACTGCGCAAACTGAATGACTTTAGGCTCACCGGTTTGATGGATGACGGCGGTGGTGACCATGTTGGACGCTCCCTTACGTTGATCGTGGGGAGAGTCTAAAGGTGTGCGTGGGGAGCACTAGTCGGGTTGAATGCAGTTCATATGTGCATTTGATGCAGTAATTGGATCAAGGCCCCGCGTGGTTCGAAACGCAAACAGCCCGGGCCGACGCCTTCGTCGTTAACGAGGGTGTCGGCCCGGGCTGTTTTGCATTCCATAACCTCTTGAGCCGGACTTTTTCCTGCAACGGGAGACTCAATAAGTCGCGCTGTAGAAGCCGCCACGAACGGCTCCTACAGCCATCGCCGACTTACGCGACCTCGACGTGATCCAGCGCCTGATTCACCGCCAGCTCGGCAATCATCACGATCTGCGTAATACCGATCGCCGTCTTGCGATGCGAGGGATCAAGCGTGGCCGCGAAATTACTGAGCATCTCACTGGCCGCTCCGAGGTTTTCGCTGGCGTTGGCCAGCAAGCATTCGGTGTTGAATTTCGGATTGGCCAGGTACATCCGCTCGGGCTCGTTCAAGGACGACATGATCCCGGCGGCGGGGAAGAGGTAATGATCCAGCGCACGCTCGGCGGCGTCGTGGAGTTTTTTGGAGTTTGGGGATTCGTAGGGGGAGGTGGGGTCGGTTTCGGGTGGGTTGGGTGTTGGTTTGATCATGATGTATCTCCTGGAAAGCAATCTAGGAGCCATCACCCTTCGCTACCAAACGTAAGGTGGTGGCCATGCTCAGGTTGGTAGACCGGTCCAGGAACCCGGCGCTTCCGAAGAAGCCCTGCGCACGGCCACCATAAAAAAGCAGAGACGAGAACGATCCCTGCAAAGAGGTGGCGCTATGCGCCTGGAAATACCGGGCTACCAAACCCGATCACTGATTTTCAGTGACCCCAGAACGATAAAAGCCGCATGCCAGGCGCACAAGCCGGCGGATTCTGGCGTAGTCGTAGGCAATGACGCAAGGCGTTGTAGCCTTGGGGAAGTTACGGCGGGTTGCTTTAAACGGTGCTGTTTAAGCGCTCAAAGGTGAGGGCTCATTAACAGTCCGGTCCCTCATTGGCTGAAAGAGAGAGGGCGAAGTGATTTGGATGTCGAGATGGCGGGGGCTATGTGAGTAGTTCGCAGCAGAGAGAAGCGCTTGGCACGGAACCAAGCGCTCAAGGTAGGGCGGGGGCACTTACGGCTCCACCCTGATGTTTCAGTTTTTGCTGGCGTTCAGCTTGCGCAGTTCTTCGTAGGTCGCCGACTGGACGAACCAGAAGCCGGAAATGATGCACCAGCACAGGGTGCCGGCCACGAAGATACCCAGCGCCGGCAAGAACCCACTGGTGAAAATCGCGACGATAGCGACCAGCCAGATGAATGCTAGGGAGAGATACAGGACGGTGTTGTTAACGCTGATGACGAAGTCTTTCACGAGGGCATATTCCTTGCGGGATGTAGAAAAAATCCCCCTCTCCGGGGGGATGAATGCATGCTATCACATTGCCTTCATCGTTCAAGATAAGAGCGGGCGGACCTCATTTTCCTTCTGGGGGTGTAGGGGAGATGGATCGATGACCAGAGGCACCCGAAATCTCAAGCAGTGAATGACCGACTACTCGTTTCAGCCGTGCTACGCGAGGTGTTGATAACCACGATGATTTCTCAACTCCGACAGGTGCAGGATTTTAGGTTTTCGTGGCATCATTAGGCCACATTAGCTCAACCCAGTTAAGTAGGATGCTATGAATTTAATTGAAAGCGTGATGATTAAAGGATTCTGGGGTAACCATGAGATCGCCTTCAAAGCTAAAGAAGATCTTAATTTTATAATTGGCCCTAACGGGTCGGGAAAGTCTACTACGCTGAAAATTATTTCGGGCGTTTTACGTGCGGATAAAGAGTACCTTTCTGATTTGGAATTTGAGACCGTAAGAATTAATTTGAGGGATCCAAAGTCTAAGCGTAAACCATATATAGAAGTATCCAAGAATTTAGGTGTGCCATTTTTTCATTGTGATTACAAGATTGTGGAGTCCTCTACTGAAAAACCTTATTCCTATGTTTTAAGCGAGGTCGATGGTTATGACTCTGCTGCAAAGAATTCGTTTTTTATACGTGCTCAGTTTACTGGTAACGCTGTAGCAGGCAGGACACTTCAAAAGCATTTGTCAGAAATGGTTTCGCTGACATGGCTTTCTGTTCAACGCGCTGCGAACCTTAAAATACCTGGAGGCAATGATCCTGTTGATTTGTGTTTGGAAGATTTTTCTAATAGGTTGGTTAGGTATTTGTCTTCACTGAGCAAGCGCGTCAATTTGCTGTATGAAAAGTTTCAAGAACAGATTTTTCTATCTCTCTTGGTTAAAGAGAGTGACAAGTTGACTGCCTTGCCAGATAAGGCGAAGGTTAACAGCGAAAAGCAAGCTCTGCTTCAGATATTCTCCGAGTTCAAAGTTGATAAAAAGAACTACCAACGAAAGCTGGAGGGGCATTTTGGGATTTTGGAAGATCTGCGCGGAAGATGGGAGAATGGGAAAACTGCGGATCTAAAACCCAATGATTTCATGGCTCTTTTTTCTCTCCATCGAATCGAGAGCACAGTCGATTTCTGGGAAGGCATCACAGCTGAGAAGAAAAGCATTCTTTCTTCTAGAGATAAATTCATCGATATTTTGAATCAGCTCCTTTTGAAAAAGACTTTGTCGCTGAATGAACGCAATGAATTGGTAATTAAAACGTCTTCTGGGAAGATGCTGAAGCCAACTCAGTTATCTTCAGGAGAGAAACAAATTATTGTTATTTTGGGGGAAGCGCTCCTCCAAGAGGGTGAGAATTTTATCTATATGGCTGATGAGCCGGAAATTTCCTTGCATGTGGCTTGGCAGGAAAGTTTGGCAAAAAATATAAAGATATTAAATCCGGCAGCGCAGATTATCTTTGCTACACACTCTCCGGACGTTGTTGGTCCTGATCAGGATTGCCTCATTCATATGGATCGTTGCATAAAATGACTTTCACAAGAACAAATTCTGGTCAGTCAAATATGCATGCTTTTCTAGATGTGAATTATATAATTTACTCCGAGGGCGGTGCGTTTGATAAAGCTGTCGGTCAAAGCAGTAGTTCTATTGATGCTGTTTTCTGGAAAGGTTTTTTTTCGAGATTTCTCCCGGACCTCTCGTATTCAATTAAGTCCTTAGGCTCTAAGGATAATCTTTTGCCCTACGCGAAAGATATCGCTGATGCCAAAATTGCCAACACGATCGTGGTGATGGATAGGGATCATGATCATCATCGTCAGTGCATCATTAATCACCCGTGTATTATTTACACATATGGATACAGTTGGGAAAATGATGCGTGGCGAGCGGAATCAGTGATATCCAAACTCGATAGAATATCGGCGGGTGGCGTTCCAGCAGAGGTCGCCGATGAAATTCGCATGAAATGTCGTAATTTTTTTACTGATTTTAATCGTCTGATATTTGTGGATGTGCTTTGCTCTCTTGAACGTGTCCAAGGAATTCATAGGGAAAAATTTTGGAGTTTTGTAGATTCGCGAGATGTCAATCGACTTAGGGTAAAGAAAGACGCGTTCCGAAAACTTATAACTACTATAAAGGCAGGGCGGGTCAATAAGTTCAGGCATGTTGGAGGGGATCGCATTGTTTCTGAGAGGGATTGCTATGGAAAACTACTTGCTAAGTTTCTATATGATATATTTTGTGAAGGGTTTCAAGCTCTGACCGGTCAGAAGAACTTGCCACGTGCAATGGCGGATATTTTTATGGCTGAGCATTTTCAGCATGTGGACTTGGATCGAGATCCCTGTATTAAAACTTATTACTCGAGTGTGGCGCAATCTCTCTCAAATTACTTGTCATGATGATTGCAGTTGCGTGTCTGGATTTTAAAATTGGTGGAAAGCTTTAGTGTTGAAGGTTTTAGTTGTCGGGCGGTGTGATTTTAGGGGGGGCACTTCTTTGTTTTGTTTAAGAGGTAAGTGGGTCCCCTTTGTCGCTTAAAAATTGCCTAAGGTTGTTTCTAGGGTTTAAGTTTTGATCTGGTTGTTATGTTTGTGAAATAAAAAAAAGGTGCTTTTTTTTGATCTGTTAGATTTGATCTAAGCAAACATTTCAAAAAACTCCCAAGTTGCGCTCCTGCAAATTCGATTTTAAAAAATACGCGTTTGAGATCAAGCCTTAACCCACCGCCCCCGCCCCCAACCACTCAACCAATCC
>NZ_NEIT01000001.1:0-809670 GCF_002112855.1 Pseudomonas sp. B40(2017) | reverse complement strand
GTGCGGTTGGGGGTGGAGAGGTTGGGGGAGGGGGTGGAGATGCCTAGGTTGGTTAGGCCGTGATCAGTGAGGTCTGCACAAAAAAAATAGTAGCCATTTAATGTCATACCGTTGAAAATCTCTTGACCGTCGTAACTCAATGGATGAAATACCTTATGGAAATAGGAACGATCGTAAAAATCATCATGGCTATTGGCGCGATGATCGGTGTAGCAAAAATCTTCTATGAACTTTCCTCCAGCAGTAAGTTGAAACTGAGGGAAGAGTATAAATTTGCGAAAGAATTTCTCGCCGATATAGATGAAGAAGTACCACCTCATCACCTTGCTGTTGAACGAGGCTACTACGCCTTGGCGGGAACCTCTTCTATTCAGGTTTCCGATATTAAGTACCTTATTTCACTCTCTAATCCTAACAAGTCTTTGAGCGATTACGCGCTTTCAAGGCGGTACGTAGAGTTAAATAAAAAGGTTCATAGGATTGAGTTTAGGTCAAAGTACCAAAATCGTTTTTCTAGAGTCTGGAGGAAATCATTTTATCTTCTTATTTACATCTTGGCATCCCTGTTGGCAATGTCCCCCCTTCTGCTTGCGGCACCCTTTAATCTTGGTCCGAAATTCATGCTGCTGGCGTTGGTTACAATCCCAGGCTGTGGTTTTTTTGCATTTGACGCGTTACGCAGTTGCATGAAAATCATGAGGGGTGAAGCTTTAGTCAAAGATCAGGAAAAACATGTGCCCCTTATCATCGTGAAGAACGATAAAAAGATAATATAAAACAAAAAAAGAGGCGATAAAGGTAGAGAGCTGCGTTTTCTGTCTCGTTCTGAAAAATAGCTTGCGATCATTTTCTATTGGGTTTTTCGATGACTCCAGAACACAAGTTTCACTCATATGTAACAGTCGCAACCGTGATTTTCATGTTTTATGTTATTGATTTAGTTGTTCCGCGCCTGACTTTTTCACCTGAGCTAAATCAATACATCAAACCGGTGGTGATCATTTTCTCCACTGTCGGGATTTACAGGGCCCTTGCGGCGCTAGTTGTTGGCTTAGCAAAGCGTTGGAACTGGGTAAAGCGCTGGTTGCTTGGCGCGCACTACCTTGGGGGCACTTGGGTCGGAAGCTTCAAGTCTGCTAGTGGAGAGACAATTCGTACGGTAGAACATTTCGAGCAGTCTCTTTCGACATTAAAAATCCGAGGGCAAGCTTTCAATGAATTTGGTGAATCATACGCATTATGGAACTCAGTCTCAGAGAATATAGACGCAGTTTCCGGACTCCTGACATACACTTACAACTGTGACAAAGATAGCGAAAAGTATTCGTTCCAGGGTATTGGCGTGTTTCATTTTCAGCGCGCCGATTCTACATGTGCCCCGACGAGTATTCGCGGATATTCCGCAGACTTGACCGACGGAAAGAGAACTGATAATGAGGAGCGGAAGTATTCAGACAGATTAATTGCCTTTAATGAAGTTTTGCGTGCCATAAAAATCTAGTCGGTGGTTGGGAAAATAAACTCAATAAGGGCGAGCGGATATTTCTTAAGTGCAAGGTTTTCCGATCAAATTGTTATAATTCTCAAGAGTGCAAGTTGAATGACGAATGGTACAAAACCAAAGGTGGCCGCTACAGAGAAAGGTCATATTTCGCCAACTATTTGGGCGCTTGAAGAAGCATTCCCAGACTTGACTCACTTGCTTCAATCGTCTGTACTTCATGCGCATGATAAAAATGAGTTGGTTGTACTAGACACCAATGCGCTGCTGCTGCCATTTGTAATGGGCGGTAGACAATTTGGAGCAATTAAATCGACGTTTGCTAAATTAGCTAAAGCAAAAAGGTTGTTTGTGCCTGGGCGAGTGCTTCGGGAGTATATATCAAATCGGGATCGCAAAATTTCAGATATTTTGAAAGATGTTGAAGCCAAAGCCAATGGTGTAAATAACGGGATGATTAATTTACCTGATTTTTTTGATGATCTCCAAGAGGCGGCCCCTGCTCTAAACGCAATAAAAAAAATTCGCCAAGCAAATAATGAATACTCAGAGTCATTGCGCAGTTTAGTAAAGACCATGAAGGCATGGCGCGGGAATGACCCTGTGAGTTCGGCCTATCGCGAAATTTTTGTGGGTGACGCCGTAGTTGATCCAGCTTTTGAACGAGGCGAGGTAGAGAGAAAATGGAAAGAGCGAGTAGCATCTAAAATTCCACCTGGATATAAGGATGCAGGCAAAGCAGATTCGGGTATTGGGGACTTTTTAATTTGGCTTAGCATTATTGAAATTGGCAAGAAAAAAAAGCAAAATCTCATATTTGTGACAGGTGAGGAAAAAGCTGACTGGCGTGTAAGGAGCAATAATAAGGGGATTTACCTCAGGCCTGAATTAATTGATGAATACCGCAGAGAGACTGATGGAAGAAGCCTCGAATTATTAAGTTTAGGTGAGCTGCTCAGCCGTGAAGGTGTAGAGAAGGACGTAGTAGCGGCAGTGAAGGATGCCGAATCCTCAGTTTCTACCAATGAGACGTTAAGACTGAACTATTACGAGAATATTGTTGAGTTTGACTATTCGACGTGTAATGGCGAACTGTCAATCAAGGTGGCAGATAAGGCAAGCTTTAAGTTGCAATTCAGCAAGGCAAGTGATGAAAGAATTTATGTGTATACAGTTCCTGGAACAAAAGTAGCTCGAGTGAAACATGTGTCTAGGGATGAGGTTTTAGTGTTTGACTCTTTTGACAGTAGTTCGCGAGTCTACGCTGTAGGGGTGGCAGAGGTTTTTCTAGTTAAAAATTTCGACGGAAGCATATTGGCTGCTAAAATAATAGAGATTAAAGATGACACTCGCGATTCTGATGAGGATGGTGTCACCTTTATTTATCGAACATTTGCTCCTGGAGTTACGGTGTACGCCCCGTAGGATTAAATAATCTTACTCTTGATAAGTGGTTGCTAAATAAGGCGGCCATGGGGGGGTAGGCAACTAACCGGTGTTGGTTAGAAAGGAGACTGGTTTATTTTCCGAGAATATTTTGGTCATGCTATAGAAAATAGTTAATAAGGCTTCGTTGGTTAAGGTGCAGAAATGAAAAAATTTAGTAATTTTTTTTACAAAGAAGATTTTGATAGTCCAAGCTCTCCACCAAATTTGCATATGCGAAATGTTGCTTTGGTTTGTTTTGGCGTGATACTGGTTTCTGTTCTTTCGTATGCTCTGGTTTTGATTTTAAAGACCTGGCCAATTGAAGAGTATTCAATAGCGAAGGCTGGAACTTTTGGAGATAGTTTTGGCGCGTTAAATAGCTTGTTCACGGGTCTTGGTTTCGCTGGACTACTTGTCACGATTTTCCTACAGCGCGAGGATATAAAGCTTACAAGAATGGAGCTTTCCGAAACTCGCACTGAAATAAAGCTTCAGAGCAGAACTTTTCAGCAGCAACAGTTTGAAGAGTCGTTTTATCGCCTTCTTACGCTTTATAAAGAAAATCTAAGTCATCTATCAATAAGATCGGAGGCGGCAGTAGGTGAACGAATTTATGGAATTGATGCGCTTAGTGTTCTTCAGCAGAAATTTGATGAGGCTTGTGCCGCGCACCGTATGTTGATTTTTCCCTTTAATCCTGAGGGGGATGATCAGGAAGATTACATATATTTACTCTATAAAATTAGTAGTGCAATTTTCTTTCGACAAACAAGATATACCGAGACGTTGAACACAATTTTATCTTTGGTTGAGGATGATTGCTTTTCGCCAGAAAGGCAGGAGCACTATCTTAATATATTGTCTTCTCAGTTTACTATCTATGAGGTGAAGTATCTGTTTTATCAAGCTTTTCTGAATCCGAACTACAAAAGATTGCGCTCTATTATTTCAAAGTCGCCGTCCTTCCGAGAACGCTTTTCTTCGTCAAGCATTCCTCCGAGCCATTTTAAGAGCTTTGAGCTTTTATGGGAGGTGCGTTTGGTCCAAAAAGAATTTAATTCTGATCGGCTTTTTTCAAGTGATCGTTTTAGAGCTGCGCGGAAGCGAGCTGCTCAACGTCGTCAAAAAAAAACGGGGCGTTGATGGGGTAAGGTTTGTATGAGTAAAGTGGAGTGGCGTATATAGTTATAATTCAATTTTGGGTGTGAGAAGGATATGGCTGCTAATCGTCCTACAAATGAACAAATAATCGCAGCGTTAAATAAGTCCGGATTTCTCTTTGAGCAAGAAGTTGCGACCGCTCTGGAAGAGGAGGGGTTTCATGTTGAAACATCTTGGCCCTATTTGGACCTGGATACGAAGAAATCTCGGGAGATCGACCTTCGTGCGGTGAAAACTTTTCTTCATGATGAGGAAAGGAAAATCCAAGTTTTTGCAGAGCTTCTAGTTGAATGTAAAGACTCCAGTTGTCCTTTTGTTTTTTTAGAACGCCCTAAGAATAAACGTGAATTGGTCACGCTTCGTCCCAAAGAGTACATTTTTCCTTGTAGGTTTTACCGAGAAAATATTGGTCCTAACTCCTTTAGAGAAGTGCCTGCGTTCAGTCATTTAGGGCTTGCTTCATCTCACTACTATTTTCAATCCCCGAACAAGGCTACCCAGTTCTCGAAAGTCGTAAGAAAAGGAAGCGACTGGGTTGCTAATCATGACGGAATTTATGACTCGATATTTCTTCCAATGGTTAAAGCTTTGGATATGCGTCTTAAATCCCTTGGTTTAAACAATTCGGGCGATTGGCGTGTTGTATGGTTGGTTTTTCCTGTGGTGGTGCTGCGCGATAACTTGATGTCACTTACTCTAGATGGTGAGGAGAAAACTTTAATGGAGCGAGGCAGGATTACATTTGTGCGTAATTTAGATTCGGATATTCTAAAAGGTGACTATCTTGTTGATTTTGTGACATCCCATTATTTACGAAGTTACCTTGAGTCCGATGTCGGGAGTTTTGCGACCGCCGTTGCGAATCTTAGTGTCTCATCTCCCGCTCTAATTAGAGGTGACAAAGTACTTAAGTAAACCCTCAGAAGGCGGTGCTTACCTTTAAGTAAATCGACCCCTTTGTATCAGTAGTAAACTGTCTGGCGGAGGAGCGAGAGATATTTATTACTGCAAGTGTTGGCTACGAATCGACAAACCTGAAAACCTAGGACGACATCGAAATCCTTTTAAAATAGAGCTCTTCATTTGGCCGAGGCTGTCAGTTACGACTGACAACCTCGGCCATTTTCTTTCCAGCTATTGATCTACAGCGCTCAGCCGCTTACGCCTTCACCTCAACATGATCCAACGCCTGATTCACCGCCAGCCCCGCAACCATAACCACCTGCGCAATTCCCAGCGCAGTCTTGCGGTGCGCAGGCTCCAGGATTGCGGCGAAGTTGCTGAGCATTTCGCTGGCGGAGCTGAGCGATTCGCAGGCGTTGGCCAACAGGGATTCGCTGTTGTAGGCGGGGTTGGCCAGGAACATGGGGTCGTGCGTGGTGTGGCTGCCCATGATGCGTTGTTGTGGGGTGAGGTAGTGGTCGAGGGCGCGTTCGGCGGCTTCGTTGAGGGTTCGGGAGTCGGGGAATTGGTAGGGTGAAACCGGATCGGTTTCTGGTGGGTTGGGTGTTGGCTTGATCATTGATGTAACTCCAGTACTGATTAAATTGGAGTCAACCACTCTCGCTACCAAACGAGGGGGTGGCGACCATACGCAGGTTGGTAGACCGGAGCACTGGAACCGGCGCTTCCGAAGAAGCCCTGAGCATGGCCACCATAAATCCAGTCGCATGAATGCAACTGCATAAGGTGACGCAATGCGTCAGCGCTGCGGGCTACCAAACCCGATCACTTGTTTTCAGTGACCATGGAACGATAAGACCCGCGTACTAGACGCACAAGCCGGCGGATTCTGGCTTAGTCGTAGGTAATGGCGCAAGGCGTTGTAGCCTTGGGGAAGTAACGGTGAGTGTCTTTTAAACGGGGTTTTTGGGCGCGTTAAACGGGTGGGTCAAGAGCGGCCCTCACCCCAGCCCTCTCCCGGAGGGAGAGGGGACTGACCGAGGTGTCTTGCGCTTTACATCGACCTGAGAGACCGAGTTGATTATGGATTCAACGCGGTGCGTGCAAGTTGGTTTAGATTTTTAGGTTGGTATCGGAAATGTCCCACGCTGATTCATTTGCCATCGAGGGGGCCGACATTTAAGGCGGGCTCGGGCTAGGGATTCTCGGGGCGGCTAAGCAAAGTCTCCAGCCTCGCCAACGCCGGCGCTTCCTGGCTGCGATCAAACACCTGCACACCAACCTTGAGCAAGCGGCCGTTTTCCGCTGCGGAGATGATCTGCTCGCAGCGCAGCATCAACCGCCCCTGATCGCAATCCTGCGCTTTCACGCCCATCGGCAACTTGCCTTCCAATCGCAACTCCGCCATCCGACTCTGCGCCGCAATCATCGCAATCGAGCGATCCCGCAGTATCCCGCTGCTCTGCGTCATCAACCCCGCCACACGAACAGCGGCGGACATGGCGACGGCGATGATCGCCAGCGCGACGAGCACTTCAATCAGGGTGAATCCGGCTTGCGGGGAGGGGGTGCGCATCGGGGGCTCGGGCAGTCGGGCAGCCCTTGACGCTAACGCCCGTGCTTGACGGCTTGACGACGAAAACACCCGAGGATTTTCAACATCCCTGACATATCTTCTTGCAACACTGCGCGTCGAATCGAATCAAGCCAGGGAATGACGAGATGGATATCGCGCAGTTCAAACAGCCCAGTCGACCGAGCCGGATGCCCCGTGGGCAGCAGGGTTTTACGCTGATCGAGATCATGGTGGTCGTGGTGATTCTCGGGATTCTGGCGGCGATGGTGGTGCCCAAGGTGCTCGACCGGCCGGATCAGGCGCGGGCCACGGCGGCGAAGCAGGACATTGGCGGGTTGATGCAGGCGCTGAAGCTGTATCGCCTCGATCACGGCACTTACCCGAGCCAGAGCCAGGGCTTGAAGGTGCTGGTGGAGCGGCCGGCCGATGCGAAGAACAGCAACTGGCGCTCGTACCTGGAGCGCCTGCCGAATGACCCGTGGGGTCGTCCTTATCAGTACCTCAATCCCGGTGCCAACGGCGAGATCGACATCTTTTCCCTCGGCGCCGACGGCCAGCCTGACGGCGATGGCGTAAATGCCGACATCGGTTCCTGGCAGTTGTAAGGCCGGTCATGAACAGCCAATCGAACCAGCAGGGGATGGCGATCATCAGTGCGCTGCTGATTACGGCGGTGGTCGCGGTGATCGCTGCCGGCATGCTTACGCGCCAGAGCGTTTCGACCCGTGCGCTGGAGGCCGAACAACTGCGCGTGCAAGGCCGTTGGGTGTTGCACGGCGGGTTGGAGATCAGTCGGCAATTGTTGTGGGATGCGCGGCAGCGCGATCCGCTGACCCGACTCGATCAACCGTGGGCGCAGCGGTTGAACACTCAGGGTTTCGAGGGGTGGCTGGAGGACGAGCAGGGCAAGTTCAACCTGCGCAATCTGGTGGCCAACGAGCGGATCGATGACGCGCAGGTGCAAGCGTTCGAGCGTTTGTGCGAGTTGATCGGTGTCAGCAGCGGCTTGAGCCGGCGCATCAGTCAGCGGGTGATCGGCTCTTATCCGCACCTGTTGAATGCCCAAGTGGTGGACAAGCCTGTGACGAAAAATACGTTCGACAGCGGGCGCGCCACGTCGCCGTCCGCGTCGCGCAAACCGCAATCGCCGACCTTGCCGATGCTGCGCACGCTGGACGATTTGCGCAGTGTCGACGGGGTCAACGATGCGCTATTGGCGAAACTGGCGCCGTACCTGACGGTGATTCCGGCAACCACCTGGCTCAACGGCAACACCGCCACAGCGCCGGTGCTGGCGGCTTATGTGCCGGGGCTGTCGCTGGAGCGGGCGCAGGCGTTGATCAACGAGCGTGACGCCGGGCGCTGGTTCATCAATCGCGGGGATTTCGTCAACCGTCTGCGACTGCCGCAACTGGAGATCACCAGCGTCAAGGTCGGCATCACCAGTGACTGGTTCCGGCTGCGCGGGCAGGCGCGGCGGGATCAGCGGCGGGTCAGCCTCGATGCGTTGTTGCATCGCAGCCAGGATCGGTTGCCGCAAGTGATCTGGTCGCGGGTGGGCGTATGAGCCCGTTGCGCGTGAGTCTGCCACCGCTGGCGAAGCTGAGTCTCGACAGTGAAGTGGATTGTGCGTGGCTGGATCGTCAGGGGCAGGTCACACGCCAGGAACGTGTGCGGCTCGGTGCACTGCCGAAGCAACCGCTGGTGTGCTTTCTGCACCCGTCGGACAGCCTGCTGGCGAGCATTGATCTGCCGCCGCTCCCCGCGAACAAAACTGCTGCGGCCGTGCAATGTGCGGCGCAGGCCTTGATGCTCGGTGACAGCGCCGAGATGCACATCGCCCACAGCACTCGCAATGAAAGCGGCCAGGTGCAGATTGCCTGGGTAGCACGCAAGGATTTGCAGCACCTCGGGCAATTCGGTTTGAACCTCAAAGGTCTGTACCCGGCGGCCTACAGTTTGCCGGTGATGGCCGGCGGCGTTGGTTGCCTGCACGACGATCACCTGTTGCTGCGCCACGGCCCGAATGCGGCGCAGGTGCAGCCGATGATCGACGAAGCGTGGCTGTTGGAAACCGGTCTGCCGGCGCACTGGATCGGTGACGGCGCGCCTGAGGCGGTGCAATCGACATTGGCTGACACGCAACGCTGCTCCGGCCCGTTGCCGAATTGGGGCCTGCACGGCGGCCTCCAACAACCGGGCACCGAACATCGCGGCTGGGGCCGGGCGCTCGGTTGTTGTGCGCTGGCGTTGGCGGTGTGGGTGATCGGTTTGAACCTGTACGCCGCCCGCGAGGCCGGGCAGGGCCAGCAGCTCAAGGCGCAGATGGCGCAGCGGGTGAAGCAGGCGTTCCCCGAGTTGCCGGTGATCCTCAATCCGCTACAACAGGCCCGTCAGCAAATCGCGGCGCGCCAGCAAGGCGCGGTGGATGCGCCGGGGCAGGATTTCACGCGGCTGGTGTCGCAGGCCGGCAGTGGCATGCCGTCCATGGCCGGTACGGTGCAGCGGCTGGAGTTTGTCGACGGTGCGTTGCAACTGAGTCTGTTGCCCGAGGCGCGGCGTTCGGGCAACGACAAGGATTGGCAAGGCACGCTGGCCCAGGCCGGCATCAGCATCAGCCCGAATGACGAAGGCTGGGTCCTGCGCCCGGCCGGCGAGGCGACCGCCGCCACCGACAACGACGACAGCAGCGGAGCCGAAGATGAATAGCCCCTCGCTTGCGAAATACCGCGCCGGTTGGCAGCGCTTCAATGCTCAGTTGCAGGCCCGTTGGCAGCCGTTGGCCGTGCGGGAAAAACGCATGGTCGGCGGCATGGCGGCGCTGTTGCTGGGGCTGTTTGTGTGGGTGGCGTTGATTCAGCCGCCGCTGAAGAAGATTGCCGTATCGCAAGTCGAAATCCCGAAATTGCGCGCCCAGGCCGAAGCGCTGGAAGTGCTGTTGCGCGACGTCAGCGTGCGCCCCGACGGGCAGAACCTGGAGCAGTCGCTGCAACAAACCTTGCAGGCCAGCGGACTGGGCAGCCATTACCAATTGGCGGCCGCGTCCGCCGGCTGGCAGTTGACCTTCGACGCTGCACCCGCCGACGCCGTGCTCGACTGGCTGCTGAGCCAACCGCGGATTTTTTCACTGCAAGTGGTCGAGGCCCGTCTGCAACGCGCAGACGACGCCGCGACCGATGACACCGCCGGCACTCTGTCGGGCACCGTACGCATGGATCAGGCGCTGGGCGCTAAGGAAGCTTCATGAAGGGGTCAGGATCCAAACGCATGGCGTTGCCGATGCTGTTGATGGCATTGAGCGCGTGCAGCAACACCACACCACCGAATCAACCGCCGCTGCTGGTGGACAGCGAACTCGGCCGGCCGCTGGCCAACACCCAGCGCAGCGGCGACGCAGTGCTCGACCGCGAGCGCGCGCAAGCTCAGGTCAGACCCGCGCCAAAGCAATTGCACAACATCACCGAGCGCGCCCGCAGCGGCGGCTCGGCGCGGGGCACGACATTGCCGGCCAATCCGTTGGGCGATCAGCCGGTAACGCTGAATTTTGTCGACGCCGATATTCAAGCGGTGGTGCGGGCGTTGTCGCGTTCCACAGGTCAGCAGTTTCTGGTCGACCCTCGGGTCAAGGGCAACCTGACGCTGGTCTCCGAAGGCCAGGTGCCGGCGCATCAGGCTTACGATATGTTGCTGGCGGCGCTGCGCATGCAGGGTTTCAGCGTGGTGGATGTCGGCGGCGTGGCGCAGGTGGTGCCAGAGGCCGACGCCAAGTTGCTCGGCGGGCCGATCTACAGCGCCGACAAACCGGCTGGCAACGGCATGCTCACTCGCACGTTCCGCCTGCAATACGAGAACGCGGTGAACCTGATCCCGGTGCTGCGCCCGATTGTGTCGCCGAACAATCCGATCAACGCCTATCCGGGCAACAACACCATCGTCGTCACCGATTACGCCGAGAACCTCACGCGGATCGCGCAACTGATCCAGGGCATCGACACCCCGAGCGCCATCGACACCGACGTGGTGCAGATCCAGAACGGCATCGCCGCCGACATCGCGCCCATGGTCGCCGACCTGCTCGACGCGCCGGGCAACGATCCGACCCAGAAAATCGCGGTGATCGGCGACCCGCGCTCCAACACCATCATCATCCGCGCCGGCAGCCCCGAGCGCACGGAGCTGGCGCGCAACCTGATCTACAAACTCGATAACGCCCAGAGCAATCCGAGCAATCTGCACGTGGTGTATCTGCGCAACGCTCAGGCCGGTAAATTGGCCCAGGCCCTGCGCGGGTTGTTGACCGGCGAGAGCGACAGCGGCACCAGCGACAATGCGCGCTCGGTGCTCAGCAACATGGGCAGTTCCACCAACTCGGGCGGCGGGCAAAACGGCCAGAGCGGTACGCAAACCAACGGCAGCACGTCGACCACCAACAGCGGCAGCACCGGCGGCAGTTACGCTCAGGGCAGCGGCGCCACCAGCGGCAGCGGCAATGCGCAAAGCAGCGAACAGAACGTCGCCTTCAGCGCCGGCGGCGTGACCATTCAGGCCGACGCCACCACCAACACCTTGCTGATTTCCGCGCCGGAACCGCTGTATCGCAACCTGCGCGAAGTCATCGACCTGCTCGACCAGCGCCGCGCGCAAGTGGTCATCGAAAGCCTGATCGTCGAAGTCGGCGAGGACGACGCCAGCGAATTCGGCGTGCAATGGCAGACCGGCAACCTCGGCGGCAAAGGCGTGATCGGCGGCGCCAACCTTGGCGGTTCGGGGATCAACGTCAACGGCAAGACCAGCCTCGATGTGCTGCCGCAAGGCCTGAACCTCGGCTACGTCAACGGCACCGTCGATATTCCCGGCATCGGCAAGATCCTCGACCTGAAAGTGCTGGCCCGGGCGCTGAAGAGCAAGGGCGGCACCAACGTGCTGTCGACGCCGAACCTGCTGACCCTGGACAACGAAGCGGCGAGCATTTTCGTCGGCCAGACCATCCCGTTTGTCAGCGGCAGTTACGTCACCGGCGGCGGGGGCACCAGCAACAATCCGTTCCAGACCGTGACTCGCGAAGAGGTCGGTTTGAAGCTCAATGTGCGGCCGCAGATTTCCGAGGGCGGCACGGTCAAGCTCGACATCTATCAGGAAGTCAGCAGCATCGACGAACGTGCTTCGGCGGCGGCCAATTCGGCGGGGATCGTCACCAGCAAACGGGCGCTCGACACCAGCATCCTGCTCGATGACGGGCAGATCATGGTGCTCGGCGGTCTGCTGCAGGATGGCTACAGCCAGAGCAATGACGCGGTGCCGTGGCTCTCGAATATTCCAGGGCTGGGTGCACTGTTTCGCAACGAACGCCGCTCGATCACCAAGACCAATCTGATGGTGTTCCTGCGCCCGTACATCATCCGCGACAGCGCGGCGGGGCGCAGCATCACGCTGAACCGTTACGACTTCATGCGCCGTGCTCAGGGCGGTCTGCAACCGGAGCGCAGCTGGGCGATGCCGGACATGCAGGCGCCGCAATTGCCGGCCACCGCCCAAGGCGTGCCGGCGCCGGTGTCAGGCCCGCGCGCGACCATCAAAGCGGTGCCGCTGCAATGAGCGCATTGCCTTACGCCTGGGCCAAGGCGCAGCGGATTCTGCTGCGCGACGGCGTGCTGACGGTGTGCCCGTCGACGCCGGGCTGGTCGATCAGCGAGGTGCGCCGACAGTTCGGCGCGGCGAGGCTTGAGCGGGTGCGCGATGACGAGCTCGACGGCTTGCTCGCCACGGCCTACGCCGACACCGGCAGCGCGGCGGCGGTGGTTGGCGCGGCGGAAAACGAAGTCGACCTCGACCGCCTGATGCAGGACATGCCGGAAATCACCGACCTGCTCGACACCCAGGACGGCGCGCCGGTGATCCGCATGATCAACGCCTTGCTCACCCAAGCGGCGCGGGATGAGGCCAGCGACATTCACATCGAACCGTTCGAAACCCATTCGGTGGTGCGCTACCGGGTCGACGGCACGCTGCGCGACGTGGTCTCGCCGCGCAAGGCGTTGCACGGTGCGCTGGTGTCGCGGATCAAGATCATGGCCCAGCTCGATATCGCCGAAAAACGCCTGCCGCAGGACGGCCGCATTGCATTGCGCGTAGCGGGGCGGCCAATCGACATTCGTGTTTCCACCGTGCCCACCGGCCATGGCGAGCGAGTGGTGATGCGTCTGCTGGACAAGCAGGCCGGACGCCTGCATCTGGAAACGTTGGGCATGGACGCGCAGGTGCTGGCCAAACTCGATCACCTGATCCGCCAGCCCCACGGCATCGTGCTGGTTACCGGCCCGACCGGTAGCGGCAAAACCACCAGTCTTTATGCGGCGCTGGCACGGCTTGATGCGAGCACCAGTAACATCCTTACCGTGGAAGACCCGGTGGAATATGACTTGCCGGGCATCAGCCAGATTCAGGTCAACGCGAAGATCGACATGACTTTTGCATTGGCATTGCGGGCGATTCTGCGGCAAGACCCGGACATCATCATGATCGGCGAGATCCGCGACCTCGAAACCGCGCAGATTGCGGTGCAGGCTTCGTTGACCGGTCACTTGGTACTCGCGACTCTGCACACCAACGACGCGGTGTCGGCGGTCAACCGCTTGGTCGACATGGGCGTCGAGCCGTTTCTGCTGGCCTCGTCGATGCTCGGCGTTTTGGCCCAGCGGTTGGTACGACGGCTGTGCAATCAGTGCAAACAGGAAGACCCGGCCACGCCCGGCACTTGGCGTCCGGTGGGTTGTGCCGCGTGCAATCACACCGGTTACAGCGGCCGCACCGGCATTCACGAATTGTTCTGCATCGACGACGACATCCGCACCCTGATTCACCAAGGGGCAGGGGAGCAGGCGTTGCGCGCAGCGGCGAGCAAGGCCGGGATGTTCAGCCTGCGCGAGGACGGCGAGCGCTGGATCCGCAGCGGTGCCACGGCGCCTGAAGAAATCCTTCGTGTGACACGGGACGCCTGATGAATCGCTATCGTTTTGAGGCCGCCGATGCCAGCGGCAAGATCGAGTCCGGGCATCTGGAGGCGGAGAGTCAGGGCGCGGCGTTTGGCGTGCTGCGCGGGCGTGGTTTGACGGCGTTGTCGGTGGAGAAGGAAAGCAATGTCTCTCAGCATGGTGGCGGTGGATTGTTCAGCGCCAAACTATCGGACAACGATCTGGCCTGGGCCACCCGGCAGCTGTCGAGCCTGCTCGGCGCCAGCCTCCCGTTGGAGGCTGCGCTGAGTGCCACCGTCGAACAGGCCGAAAAAAAACACATCGCCCACACCCTCAGCGCCGTGCGCGCCGATGTGCGCAGCGGCATGCGCCTGGCCGAAGCGCTGGCGGCGCGGCCACGGGATTTTCCGGAGATTTACCGGGCGCTGATTGCGGCGGGCGAGGAGTCCGGCGATCTGGCGCAGGTGATGGAGCGGCTGGCGGATTACATCGAGGAGCGCAACAACCTGCGCGGCAAGATTCTCACCGCGTTCATCTATCCGGGTGTGGTCGGGCTGGTGTCGATCGGCATTGTGATTTTCCTGCTCAGCTATGTGGTGCCACAGGTGGTCAGTGCGTTTTCCCAGGCGCGGCAGGATCTCCCAGGGCTGACTTTGGCGATGCTCAATGCCAGTGATTTCATTCGTGCTTGGGGCTGGTTGTGTGCCGGGATCATGGCCGGTGCGTTCTGGAGCTGGCGTCTGTATTTGCGCAACCCCGCGGCGCGTTTGAGTTGGCATCATCGGGTGCTGAAGCTGCCGCTGATCGGGCGCTTTGTGCTGGGGCTGAACACCGCGCGGTTCGCCTCGACCCTGGCGATTCTCGGCGGCGCCGGGGTGCCGTTGTTGCGCGCATTGGAGGCGGCGCGGCAGACCTTGTCGAATGATCGTCTGAGCCTGAGCGTCAATGAGGCCACCGCCAAGGTGCGCGAGGGCGTCAACCTGGCGGCAGCGCTGAAAGTGGAGAACGTGTTCCCGCCGGTGCTGATTCACCTGATCGCCAGCGGCGAGAAAACCGGTGCGCTGCCGCCGATGCTGGAACGTGCGGCGCAAACCCTTTCCCGCGATATCGAGCGTCGGGCGATGGGTATGACCGCGTTGCTTGAGCCGCTGATGATTGTGGTGATGGGCGGGGTGGTGTTGGTGATCGTGATGGCGGTGCTGTTGCCGATCATCGAGATCAACCAGTTGGTGCAGTAGGGGAGCCCGTTTATTTGATGTTGTTTGGGCTGGCCTCATCGCGAGCAGGCTCGCTCCCACAGGAGTATGAGGTGGACCCCAATTCTGTATTCACCACCGACCATTGTGGGAGCGAGCCTGCTCGCGATGGGGCCAGGCAGAGCAACAAATAATCCAAACTTTTTCCCTGGACTTCAGCATCACCCGACCCTCATTCCCCCCATCCTCGGGTTCTCCTTTCTGTCATCTGCAACGGCCCTTCAAGGGCTGTGGCCGACTCCCTCGAAAAGCTTGTCTTAGACCCTCCGGCTCACCACCAGAACACCCGAGAAAATCCCTCGAAAATCACCTCGCACCTCCCGAGGTTTTTTCCTTTATCTGTCACCGGAAGCTGCGAATTTCTCAGTGCGACTTAACCACGGACCCCGCTTGCGAAGGTCGGCGGTGAGTCTTCCCAGTGTCATGCAAGACCCCTGAAAACCTGTGTTCACAACCAACGTTGAAAAGGAGATTCTTCATGTTCAAGCGCACTCTGATCGCAGCTTCCCTGACCGTTGCCGCTCTTGCTTCCGCTCAAGCCATGGCTGTTACCGGTGGTGGTGCAACTCTGCCAGCCGCTCTGTACAAAGGTTCGTCCGACAGCATCCTGCCAGCCAACTTCAGCTACGCTGCCATCGGCAGCGGCGGTGGCAAGACCGCTTTCCTGACCAACAACCCGGCTGGCTTCAGCACCACTGGCACTGTGCACTTCGCCGGTAGCGACTCGATCCTCAGCGCTTCGGAACTCAGCACCTACAGCAGCACCTACGGCGCTTCGTTCGGCCCGCTGATTCAACTGCCTTCGGTTGCCACTTCGGTTGCCATCCCTTACAAAAAAGCCGGTCAGACCGCTCTGAACCTGACCAGCGCTCAACTGTGCGACGTGTTCTCCGGCGCCAAAACCACTTGGGGTGCTGTACTGGGCACTTCCGACACCACCGCCATCCGCGTTGTTTATCGCAACGTTTCCAGCGGCACTTCGGAAATCCTGACCCGTCACCTGAACGCCGTCTGCCCGACTCAGTTCGCCACCAGCACCACCTTCACCGCCGCTCGTATCGGTGGCATCGCGCTGCCTTCGAACTGGGTCGGCGTTGCCAACACTTCCGATGTCGCCACTGCCGTGAACGCAGTTGACGGCTCCATCGGTTACGTCGGTCCGGACGGTGTAGATGCCACCAGCAACGCTGTTGTTGCCCGCGTCAACGGTGTTCAGCCGACTTCGGCCAACGTCAACCTGGCACTGGCATCGGTTACCGCTCCTTCGACCGCTGCCCAGGCTGCCAACCCGGCCAACTGGTCGCCAGTGGTTGCCAACCCGGCTCTGGGTTACAAGCTCGCTGCCTACACCAACTTCATCTTCGGTCAGTGCTACAAGGATGCAGCCGTGGCCGCCGACGTCAAAGCCTTCCTGACCAAGCACTACAGCATCCCGGGCAACAACGCCGCGACTCAGGCTCACAAGTTCGTCGCAGTGCCTGATTCCTGGAAAAACGCTGTAACCGCCAACTTCATCACCAACACCTCGGGCAACAACCTGGACATCAACAACACCACCGTGTGCAACACCATCGGTCGTCCTTTGTAAGCTCGCGCAGTCGTAACAGAAATGGCGGCAACCTTCGGGTTGCCGCCATTTTTTTGGCTGGATACACCTCAATCATGAAGTTTGTGTGACATCCGTTCGGTCGCGCCCCTCGCCAACTGCCTATGACGTAACAGCAGGTTTTTGCACGCCTGCGGCCTTGTGTGGCAATCAAAAAGGATCTCGTAGTGATGCTCGCTCGCCCATCCCGTCGTCGTACCAGCGTTCTGTCCTCCAAACGTGAAGCCATGGAGCCGGCGCTGTGGTTGCTCAAACCGTTGGCGCACGCGGTGGCGTTGTGTCTGGTGGCGGGCAGCGCGCAGGCGCAGACGGCGTTCAGTTCGGGCTGGTTTGCTGCCAAGGGCGCGGCGCAACAGGCTGCGGCGGCGCGTCCGAGCGTGGGTGGCTTGCCTGGAATGACACCGCCGCTGGCCCAGCAGCAGAAGGCCAATGCGCAGTTGCAGCGTTCGATTCAGACCCTGAACAACACGGTCGCCGCGATTGCCGCGCAACAGGCGGCGCAGGCGGCCGGGCGCGCCGCCGCGTTGGGCTCGGTGCAGTTTGTGCCGGACGGTCTGGGCGAAGGCGGTCTGAAAGTCGACAACAGCCTGACCCAGGGCTGGCAGAACGCGAAGGGCCCGCAGCAGACCCAGGTCGATGGCAAGACCACAGTGACGATCGAGCAGACCGCCGACAAGGCCATTCTCAACTGGGAAACCTTCAACGTCGGTCGCAACACCACGGTCGATTTCGCGCAGCAGTCGAACTGGGCAGTGCTCAACCGGGTCAACGATCCGAACGCCCGGGCCAGCCAGATTCAAGGCCAGATCAAAGGCAACGGCACGGTGATGCTGATCAACCGCAACGGCATCGTGTTCAGCGGCAGCAGTCAGGTCAACGTGCGCAACCTGGTGGCGGCAGCGGCGAACATCACCGATATCCAGTTCCGTGATCGGGGTCTGTATTTCGACAGCACCGGCAGTCAGCCGACCTTCACCGATGCGGCCGGCAAAGTGCTGGTGGAGCGCGGTGCCTCGATTGAAACCCATAAACCGTCGGCTTCCACCGATGCCGGCGGCTATGCGCTGCTGCTCGGCAACGAAGTGCAGAACGACGGCAGCATCAACACTGCCAAGGGTCAGACCGTGCTGGCCGCCGGTGACCGTTTCTACATCCGCAAGGGCTCGGGCACCGAAGGCAATGCGCTGTCGACCACATTTGGCAGCGAAGTGATTCCGGGATTCAAGGCCGGTGCGGTGGCGGGCAAGGTCAGCAACAACGGATTGATCCAGTCCGCTACGGGCGACATCACCCTGACCGGTCATGAGGTCGTGCAAAACGGCGTATTGCTCGCCAGCACGTCAGTGGCGACGCGAGGCACGATTCACCTCACCAACCCGATCTCCGATACCAACGGCAGCGTGACGCTGGGGCAGGGCAGTGCCACGGCGATCATGCTCGACAGCAGCGACATGACCGCCCTCGACAGCCAGCATCAGGCCGCGCTGACGGGCGTCACGGCCAACAACCGGATCCGTGGCGACCAGTCGCGCATCGAGATCCAGAGCGGCGGTAGTGTCGAGTTCCAGAATGGCTCCATCACTCTGGCCACAGGCGGGCAGGTCGCGGTCAGCGCGCAGCGCCGCAGCCTGGTGCGTGAGGGCGCGATGATCGATGTGTCCGGTGCCATCGGCGTCAAGGTGGCGATGGAAAACAACAGCATCAAGATCAACGTGCAGGGCAATGAGCAGCGTGATGCGTCGGTCAACCGCGAGAAGGGCGCGCTCAACAGCAACGACATCTGGGTCGATGTTCGCGAGCTGGTGTATGTGCCGGCCGGCACCAACGGCTATGCCACGGATCGCTGGTACACCGCCGGTGGCCTGTTGGAAGTCGGTGGTTATCTCGGCACCCAGGGGCACAGCGTCGGCGAGTGGATGGCCCAAGGTGGCGTGGTGAGTTTCGCCGGCAACGACGTGGTCACCGAAAAGGGTTCGCTGATCAACCTGTCCGGCGGCACCCTGGATGTGCAGAGCGGGCAGATCCGCCAGAGCTGGCTGCGTGGCGCAGACGGGCGCTTGTACGAAGTTTCCCGTGCACCGGGGGATCTGCTCTACACCGGGCTGTACAAAGGTTATGAAGACAACAGCGAGCGCTGGGGCCAGACCAGCTACTTCTACAACCCGCTGATCGCTCCGCGTTCGCGCTTCGAGTCGGGTTACACCGTGGGCCGCGATGCCGGGCAACTGGTGATTTCCACTGCCAGCGCCGTGCTCGACGGGCAGATGATCGGTGATGTGTACCAGGGCGAGCGGCAGAATCAGGCGCCGAAACCGGTGCTCGACGGCTATCAGCAGAGCCAGACCGCGCTGGCCCGGCGTGCGCAATTGATTGTCGGCAGTTACGAGCCGACCTTTGTCGCGGCGTCGAACGGCCTGCTCTACACCCTCAATCCAATGCTTGATCAGGTGCAGATCGGTGGCACGCGCCCGGTCGCCGGCAACGATCTTGAATTGACCGGCGCGGTGTCCGATGCCCGCAAGGGCAAGCTGTATCTCGATAACGATCAGCTCAACGGATTCCGCCTGGGTGCGCTCAAGGTTTCGGCCAAGGATCAGATCGCCGTTGACGGCGCGCTCACGGTCGACAGCGGTGGCGAAATCACCCTCTACGCCCCGGATGTGCAGGTCGGCGCCGACCTGACTGCTCGCGGTGGCAGCCTGCGTCTGGGCAACGTACTCAACCAGTTCAACGGCGGTACAAACACCGACACTCGCCTGGCGGCCAAAACCGACAAGGCGACACAAACCCGCATAGCCGAGGGCGTGCTTCTCGATACACGAGGCCTGTGGAGCAACCTGCGCACCAACCCGGACGATAACGCCAGCCTGGCGTATCTGAACGGTGGCCTGATATCGGTCCGTAGCAGCGGCGATATTGACGTCGCTGCCGGCAGCCTGCTCGATGTCTCTTCCGGTGGTGCCGTGCTTGCCAATGGCAAGACCCGGGGCGGCAAGGGCGGCGATCTGACGCTGGAGTCGAGCGCTATTTCCGCGCCAGGAAAGACCCATCTGAACCTCGATGGCGAACTGCGCGGGTACGGCGTCACGGG
This sequence comes from Pseudomonas sp. B40(2017), assembly GCF_002112855.1. Lineage (NCBI taxonomy): Bacteria > Pseudomonadati > Pseudomonadota > Gammaproteobacteria > Pseudomonadales > Pseudomonadaceae > Pseudomonas > Pseudomonas sp. B40(2017). The sequence goes on along the minus strand of NZ_NEIT01000001.1, from coordinate 790,177 downwards.
CGGCGGCACCCTGACGGTGCAGGCCAACAAAATACTCGTCGGGCAAACGGATAAAACCCTGGCGGACAACACCCTGCAACTGTCCGCGGATCTGTTCGGCAAGGGGTTCTCCGCCTACAACCTGATCGGCCTGAGCGGGCTCGACGTTGCCGAAGGCACCACAATCGACGTGAACATGCCGGTCTACCGTTTCGGCGATGCGGCACCGAACGAGATCAGCGGCGTTGATCCGCGTACGGCGCTGGAGCTGTGGACCCCGACGCTGTTCCAGGAAAACCCGACCAAGGGCGTTCTGACCCAGCGCGCCGGTGCCAGCCTGACGTTGCAAGGTGGCGCGACATTGGACGACCTGATCGATGCCGCCAACAGCACCTTGACGCTGGGCCGTGGCTCGCGCATCAGCGTCGACCCGGGACAAAGCATCAAACTGCGTGGCGCCGGGCAGATCACCGTCGATGGTGAGCTGTATGCAAGGGGGGGCACGATTGACATCCGCCAGCAACAGTTCGGCTCGATCAAGCCGGCGACGTCCATCCTGGTTGCCGATCCGAAGGCCCATGACCGTTCGATCTGGATCGGTGAACAGGCCGTGCTGGATGTATCCGGCCAAGTCAGTACCGCAACGGACGTTCTGGGGCGCACGTATGGTCAGGTGGGCAAGGGCGGCAGCATCGTCATCGGCGGCGAGATCGACTCGAAACTCGCCACAGCCACCGCTGCCGATGCTTACGTGATCGTACGACCAGGCGCACGGCTGGATGCCTCGGGTGCAGAGGCGTTGCTCGATATCGCCGGCCAGGGTCCGACCCGCATCGCCACTGACGGTGGTCGCATCAGCCTGAGTTCTTACAACGGTCTGTTCATCGAAGGCAGTCTGCGTGCGGTGGCGGGTGGTCTCGGGGCCGCTGGAGGTCGTCTGGACATTGCCCTGGAATCACCGTTGTACGCGGACTCTGCGGACAACAAGGTGCGAGCGCCAAGGGAGATGATCATTGCTCAAGGCGCGGCTGATCAGCGATTGGGATCGGATCTGGAACCCGGCCATAGCGCTGACGGTTTGCGCTATGGGCAGGCGCGCTTGAGTGCCGATGGTTTGATGAGTGGTGGTTTCGATAACCTGAGTCTGCTCAGCAACGGTCTGCTGTCGTTCGACGGTGACGTGAATCTGCACATGAATCAGAGCCTGAGCCTGTATGCGGGCGCCTTGTCTCTGGCCGAGTCGTCGAACGATGCAACGCGTGTCAATGTCAGCGCACCCTATCTGCGCCTGTCCGGAGTCGGCACCTACTACGGCATCGTCGGTAAGGTTCGACCTCAGGCAACACTCAATCCGACGACCCGACTGTCAGAGGCCAGCTTCAACGCATCGGCGAATCTGCTGGATCTGAGCAACGGTCTGTCGTTCGGTACCCAGGGCGTGATCCGGCAAGTCAGCGGACCTGCCGCTGAATACAGCCGACGGGCTTTTGGCGAGGTATCGCTCGACAGCAGCGGTGATCTGCGTTTCCTGGCACAGACCGATGGCGCGGAGAGGACCCGCCTGTGGACGCCGGGTGACTTGAGCCTTGGCGCTGCACAGATTTATCCCGCCAGCGGCGTCCAGGCTGAAGTGCGTGTCGGTTATCAGGGCTCGATTACGGCGCCGGCGCACACGTTGCGCATCAGCGGACGGGGTGCGGCGCCCGTTGCATTGCCGTACTCGGTGTTCGGCAAGTTGAGTCTGTATGGCGGGTACGTCGAGCAGGGAGGGGTGATTCGCGCACCGCTGGGCCTGATTTCTCTGGGTGACGACCTGTTGACCCAGACCCGCGAGGTTCATCTGCTTCCCGGCAGCCTGACCTCGGTCAGCGCTGCAGGCCTGGTGATGCCGTATGGTGGCACCACCGATGGCATCGACTACCTTTACAACGGCAAGTCCGTCGCCCTTGAGGGGATCACGGGCGAGAACACCGGTGTGGCAATCCGCTCGCAATTCATTGACGTACAGAGCGGCGCGGTCATTGACCTTTCGGGCGGTGGCGATCTGCGCGGCGCCGGTTTCGTTTCCGGGCGTGGCGGCTCAACCGATGCGCGTTTCAACCCGCTGGTACGCAACGCCGCTGACGGTACATTCAGCTTGCCGGGGCTGGCAAGCAACCCGGTCTACGCCATTGTCCCGGGCAATCAGAGTACCTACGCGCCCGTGCTCGCCGAAGCCGGTGCGGTGGACCCGCGTATCGGCCAGCAAATCACGCTGGGGGCTGGTGTTCCGGGGCTGCCGGCGGGCACCTACACACTGTTGCCTTCTACTTTCGCGCTGTTGCCCGGTGCGTTCCGGGTCGAGGTCAATGGTCAGGCCGCACCAGGCACGACAACGGGCACATTGCGCAATGGTTCGTGGACCAGCAACGCACAGATGTCGATTGCCAATACCGGGCTGCGCGACAGTCTGGCCAGTCAGGTCATTCTGACGTCGGCTGATGTGTTGCGCCGTTATTCGCAGTACAACGAAACCGGATTCACTGCATTTATCCAGAGCGATGCCGCGCGCCGTGGCGTGCCAAGGGCGCTGGCACCGATGGATGGCAAGACACTGGATTTGCGTCTGGTTGCTGGCGGCAAGCAAGACATTGCGCTTCAGTTCGCGGGTAGCGCGTTATTCGCGGCAGCCGAAAATGGCAGGGTTGGCACAGCGGTGGTACGCAGTGGCAATGCCGGCGCAGATTTTGAAATCCTGGGTGCAGGGCATGCTCCCACGGAAGGTTTCAAAGGCGTCTCTCTCTATGCCGATACCCTGAACAACCTGAATGCAGGACGTCTGACCGTCGGCGCAATGCCGAATGTGCGGTACACCGTGGAAGGTAATCTCATCAGTTTCCTGGGTGATAACTCCAGCATCGTTCTGCGTGAAGGGGCCGTATTGTCGGCGCCGGAAGTGCTGTTGCGCACGACATCGGGCGCCGGCGGGATAACGGTCGAGGCGGGGGCGGGCATCAATACGCTGGGGCGCGGCAATGTCGCTTATGACTCCGCAGACGGCTATCTCTATAATCCGGGGGCCGCCAGCATGTTGTTGGTGTCCAACGGCTGGACCAATGTGCTGGCACCCGACCAAGGCGCCGGCGGCAACGTTCGTATCGGCACCTGTGCGTCTGACGCCTGCAGCAACCCGGCGCTGCTTTATTCCAATGGCAGCATTACCGCCGCCACCAACGATCAGTTCGAGCTGGGTGAGACAGTACGTTTCGGTACCCGACATCTGGCGCTCGCCGTTGGCGCGGTGAATGTCGGTAATGCAGCGTCGCTGGCGGCGGCAGGCAACCGCGTACCCAATGGCCTGGTACTGAACCCGACTGTGCTTGACCGCCTGTTACGCGGCGATACCCAGTATGGTGCGCCAGCCCTTGAAACCCTGAGCCTGACCGCTCGCGATGCAATCAACTTCTTTGGCAGCGTGACCCTCGATACGCTGGACCCGCAGACCGGTCAGAGCAAGTTGCAGAATCTGTTACTCGTGACACCTGCGATTTACGGCTCGGGCGATGCCAATGATGTGGCGACCATCCGTACCAGCAGTCTGATCTGGAACGGTGCCACTCAAAACCCGGGCACGGTGATCAAAGAGGGGGCCGGCACCGGAAAGGGGACGCTGGATATTCAGGCGCAACGCATCGAGCTGGGTTACGGGCCGATGCCACAGCCCAATGGTCTGGATCAGAACAATCGTCTTGCACTGGGTTTTGCCAACGTCAACCTGAGCGCCAGCGACCGTATCACCGCCAATCACAAAGGCAGCCTGGCGGTGTATCAGGAGCAGGGCGTTTACGACCCGGTCAAAGGCTACACCTACAGTGGCGGCAATCTGAATTTGCGCACACCGTTGCTGACTGGTGAAGCGGCATCGGTCAGTCTGCTCAAGGCCGGCAACAGCCTGACGCTCAGTGGCGCCGGGGCTGTTGGAGTGGCCAATGCCCTGGGGGCGGAGTTGAACCTTGAAGCCCGCGACATCGTGCTCGACAGCCGTATCGCATTGGCCAGCGGCAAGCTTACGGTGAAGTCCGAGGACGATCTGACCCTGGGCAGCGGAGCCGTATTGGATATGGCCGGGCGCACCTTGCCGTTCAACGATGTCAGCAAGTACAGCTGGGGCGGCGATGTTTCGCTGTACAGCGCCAACGGCAATATCCGTCAGGCCACGGGCTCGCGCATCGATCTGTCGGCGCAGAACAATCAGGCCGGCAATCTCAGCGTCGTCGCATTGGCGGACGCAGCCGGGATGGTCGACCTGCAAGGCGAGATTGTCGGCGGCAGCAGCGGTTACTACGACGCCGGGGGCACGTTGGTGCCGTACAAGGCCGGGGGCGTGGACATTCGCGCGCAGCGTCTGGACGGTGACGCCTCCGAGCAGTTTGCCGCGCTCAACCAGCGCTTGAACGCCGGTCAGGTGTTCGGCAGCCGCAGCTTGCAGCTCAAGCAGGGCAACCTGGTGATCGGCGACGGTCTCAAGGCCGGTGAGGTCAATGTGTCGGTGGACAATGGCAGCCTGACGGTGGCCGGTCTGATCGATGCCAGCGGCGAGCGTGTCGGCAGCATTCGTCTGTCGGCGAAAAACGGTCTGACCCTCGCGGGTAACAGCGTGCTCGACGCCCATGGTCGCGTGCTGCGGGTCGACAGCTACGGCAAGATCATCGATGCGCCGAACCGTGCCACGGTCGAACTCGGTTCCGGCGATGGCTTGCTCACGCTGGGCAGCGGCGCGCGCATCGACCTGCGCCACGGCACCGATGCCGTGCCCGGTTTCCTGGCGGGGCAACACGATGGAATGCTGCGCGGCACGCTGGAGCTGAACGCGCCACGCCTGGGCAGCAATGACCTCGCCATCGACGCCAGTGGTGCGCTGACCATTCAGGGCGCCCGTTCTATCGGGCTCAATGGCATGCGCCGTTACACCGATGCCCGTGATGGTGTCGATCAGGCCGTCAGCGGGCGGCCGTATCAGGTCATCGATCAAGCCATGCTCGATCGCATTCACGGTGACAGCAACAACTTCATCAACGCTGCGCTGGGCAACAGTGATCTGCTGCAACGCAAACTGGCCGGGCTGAACAACGCCACCTACGCCGATGCATTCCATCTGCGGCCGGGCGTGGAAATCGCCAGCAAGACTGCCGACGGTGATCTGGTGGTGGAGGGCGATCTGGACCTTTCGGGCTATCGCTACGCCAGTCTCAATCCGCACACGCGGCTGAACCCTGCCGTTTACGGTTCAGGGGAGGCCGGCAGCCTGGTAATCCGTGCCGGCGGCAACCTCGATATTTACGGCAGCATCAACGACGGCTTCGCCCCGCCACCTGAAACCGTCGATGATGCCGGCTGGAAACTGATTGCAGGTGTGCAGCCGTTCGGCGGCGATCTGATCGTTCCGGGCACCGGTGTTTCGCTGGCCGAGGGTACGAGGTTCCCGGTAGGTGCAACGCTGAACTATGACGTGGCGATTCAGAGTGCGACCTTCGCCAGCGGTACGTTGCTGCCAGGTCAAGTGACCCTGAAAGAGTCCTATACCTTCAGCGCCGGTACGGTGCTGGCTGGCGCGATTCACGACCAGAACGGCAATTTGCTGTACGCCGCAGGAACATTGCTCAGCGACAGCGTGACCTTGCCAGCCACTACGCGCCTGGGTGCAGGCATTCGCCTGAACAAGGCGACCGCACTGGATGCGATGACCTGGCCCAAGGGTGTGCCGCTCCCCGGGACTGTCGATGCAGACACCGGCAACACTGGCGGCGTTCTGTTGAGCGGTTCACTGGCCTTGTTGCGCGGGTCGCTGATTCCGTCAATGACGGACGTGAAACTGGCCGACGGTACATCCCTGATCGAGTTGCGCCCGTTCAACGGCACGCAGCAGGGCAAGAACTGGGCAGTGGCGAGCATGTTGCCGTCGGGCAGTGCTTCGTGGTCAATGCGTGTGGTGGCCGGTGCCGATCTTGAGGCCGCCGATAACCGCATGGTCAAACCGGTGACCAGCGAAGGCAATTTGCGACTGGCGGATACTCACTATGGCGTGACGGTCACTCAGGGTGCCGCGAAACTGGTCTGGGCCGTCGGCAACCAGTATGGCTTCCCCGCGTATGAGCCGATCCCCGAGGAGTACCTGATTCTGTGCGAGATCGGTCCCGGCGATTGCGCGCCGATGGCACGCTGGGTCTGGGCACCGGGCAGTGGCATGGGCGCCGATTACGAGCCCGTTCCAGATGACTACCTGATCCTTTGCCAACTGATGCCGGAGTTGTGCCTGGAAAACAATCCGCAGAAATCCGCCAAGGCTCACACTCAGATGTTCAGTGTGCTGCGCACAGGGACGGGCGATCTCGACCTGATATCGGCGGGCAATCTGAGCATGGACTCACCTTTTGGTGTGTACACCGCAGGGACGCAGTCGGCCAATGTCGATCCGCTCTATAACCAGCCACGCGGGCACCTTTCCGATACCAACTCGGTTCTGGGCAGCACGGGGGCCGACTACGAAAAATGGGTCAACGGTGGTACTGACAGCCTTTATCAGGCCTGGTATCCACAGCTGGGCGGTAACCTCACAATCAATGCCGGTGGATCGATTTCCGGCGATTCGGTAGGGCACAAGGAGCAAACCACTTCCGGCGGTTTCCGCGACCAGATCGCCAGCGTCGCCGTCGGCAACTGGCTGTGGCGCCAGGGGACGGGGAGTGCCGATGTTCCAACCGCCTGGTGGATCAACTTCGGCAGTTACATCACTCAGCCGATACCGAATGCAACCAGTACCGACCCGTATCTGGTGGGGTTTACCGGCTTTGGTACGCTGGGCGGCGGCAACATCAGTTTGCGCGCCGGGGCTGACGCGGGCCTGTTGAAGCCCATGGGCGATGCGCGCAATTACCTGCGCAGTCAAGGGCTGATCGTGGCAGTCGGCAGCACAGGCAGAATCGGCAGCGATGGTAGCGTGCAGATGACCGGTGGCGGTGACATGGATATCCGCATTGGCGGTCAGCTCAACCCGTCGCTGCAAGCCCGGGCGGGTGATACCGGCACGGCGCGACCATTCCACGATCTGCAAGGTGCACTGATCAACCTGCGCGGCGCGGCACAATTGAGTGGCGGGGCTGTGGGCGGAATTGATCTGCAATACGGCGCGGCCTCGCAATTCAATGACCCGCGAGAGACGCGCGCTTTCGATCCGTTTACTTCCACGCTCAGCAAAGCTTCCGGTGGCCTGGTGTTGATTCCCGGTGACTCGGGCATGAGCCTGAGCACCCGTGGCGATCTGGTGTTGGGCGGGGCTGGGGATCCGGGGCGAGTGAGCCTGCAGAACGCGACCCCTGTTTTCGACAGCAATGGGGACATCAAGAGAGGCGGGATCCTGAGTGGTTTTTCGTTGTGGACCGACCATACGGCAATCGACTTGTTTTCGGCGGGTGGCAATCTCACGCCCAGTACGCAGATCGCAGAGTTCGACGGTTCCAACAATCTGATCCTTGGGCGAAACACTTCGCCTACGGACGGTCGATTCGTCTATCCCTCTATCCTTCGGGCAGTGGCGGGGCAGGGTTCCATTTATGCCGGCCCGTCTGCCGCTTTTGACGGCGGGCTTGGCAACAACCCGCTTAAAGCCTATTCGTTGCTGCTGGCGCCATCGCAGTCAGGTCAGCTGGAATTGTTGGCGGGTGATTCGATCTACGCGGGTGGCTATGCGATCAATCAATCCGGTGCCAGTCCTTTAGCCATCGCGACACCATTCAATCCGGCGTTCAATCGCTTTGATGCCAATTCGCAAGGCACACTGGTGGCCAGCAATTACAGTCGCGACGGTGTTGTTCCGGACGGAAACACGCGTTATCCGTTGTTCGCATTCGGTCCCGACAGCTATTCGGGATTGAGCGATGTGCAGCAGCCTGCACGCTTTTATGCGTTGACCGGTGATCTGGTGGGTATACGCACCGGTGAGACCTTGAATTTCGAAACATCCAAACGTACCTGGTACGAAGCCGCGGGCCCCGTCTGGATGATCGCCGGTCGTGACATCGTCGCGTCCGGAACCAATCTTGGACAGCCAACCTCCGTGCAGCCGGAAGAGATGGGCATCAACCGTGAGAACATCACGTCCACCGGCAACCTGTTTGTCCATAACGATCCACGAGACATTTCTCGCGTTTCTGCCGGTCGCGACATTCTCTACAGCAGCTTCGATATCGCCGGTCCTGGTGTCCTCGATATCAATGCCGGGCGCAACATCCTCATGGAAAACCGCGCCAGCATCACCAGCCTCGGATCGTTGGTGGCAGGCGATAAACAGCCGGGGGCCAGCGTGGTATTGCAGGCCGGTGTAGGCGCGCAGGGGCCGGATTACTCGCGGTTCATCGCCCGTTACCTGAACCCGCAGAACCTAGCCGACCCGAATGCGTCGCTCAACGGGCAACCGGGCAAAGTGGTCAAGACTTACCTCGATGAGCTGCAGAGCTGGCTGACCCTCGGCTATGGCTTCAGCGGCGACGCAGAGCAGGCGCAAGCGTTCTTCGCAGCCCTGCCAAGTGCCGAGCAGGCGATCTTCGCCCGCCAGGTTTACTTCGCCGAACTGCGTGCCGGTGGCCTTGAGTACAACGATGTCGACGGCCCGCGCAAAGGCAGTTACCTGCGTGGTCGCAACGCCATTGCTTCGCTGTTCCCGACTACCGATGTGGCCGGAAACCCGATCCGGTATGACGGCGACATCACCCTTTACGGTGGCGCCGGGGTCAAGACCCTGTTCGGTGGCGATATCCAGATGCTCACGCCGGGCGGCGGTCAGGTGTTCGGCATCGAGGGTGCCGCGCCGCCGTCCACGGCAGGGATCATCACCCAGGGTTCGGGCAACATTCATCTTTACTCCCAAGGCAGTATTTTGCTGGGGCAGAGCCGGATCATGACCACGTTCGGCGGCTCGATTCTCGGCTGGTCTGCCGAGGGCGACATCAACGCCGGTCGCGGCTCGAAAACCACCGTGGTCTACACCCCGCCGAAACGTGTGTACGACACTTGGGGCAACGTGACCCTGTCGCCATCGGTGCCGAGCACCGGCGCCGGTATCGCCACGCTCAACCCGATTGCCGAAGTGGCGCCGGGGGACATCGACCTGATCGCGCCGCTGGGCACCATCGATGCAGGCGAGGCGGGGATTCGCGTGTCGGGCAACGTCAACATCGCCGCGCTGACGGTGGTCAACGCCGCCAACATCTCGGTGCAGGGCAAGGCGACCGGCGTGCCGGTGGTGTCGGCGGTCAACACCGGGGCGATCACCTCGGCCAGCTCCGCTGCGTCGTCGGCAACCCAGGCGGCGGAGGACGTCGCCCGTCAACAACAGGCCGCCTCGCGCCAGAATCAGGCTTCGGTATTCACCGTGCAGGTACTGAGCTTCGGTAACGAACAACTGGCCCCGACCCGCGACGGCGCCAGCCGCGCGCCGACACCCGGCTACAACCCCAACAGCCCGGTGCAGGTGCTGGGCGCCGGGGCGCTGGATGAACAGGCGAAACAGCAGCTGACCGAAGAGGAGCGGGGACAGCTGACGTTGTAAACGACTCTCGTGTAGTACGCTTCGGGCGGCCGTTTGGTCGCCCTTTTTTTTAGGTTGATGAAGTTGGAGGGTATTTTTGTCGGGCGTGAAGCACCCTCAGTATTTTGATGTGGCCATTCACTCGATAGACCAGCAGATAATTCGGATGAATCACCATTTCGCGAGTGCCAGGTACTCGGCCGGGTCGGTAACCATAAGGTATTGATGAAAGTCGCTGTGCTGCTGCACCCACCTTGTTTCTTAGCGAAATTGAAGCGTTGGTGTTGTGTTGCTCGATGTATTTGAAGATATCAGCCAGTTGACGCGAGGACTTGCTGCTCCATTCAAGCAGCAGAGCGGCGCTTCCTGCGCATCTCTTCCAGCATCTGGTCGAGCATTGCCATAACTTCATCATGGGGAATGCCAGGACTTGGATCATCAAGTGCATCCTGTACCTCCGCACGAAACCAGCGATCGTAGCTCTCTGCCTCTTCTTCGGATTCGAAGTCAGCGTAAAACGGGGAATGCAATATGCTCATAGTGATCTCCGTGATCAATTTCAGCAGTTTAAGGGGGAATGGCCCATTGTCGTCACTGGCAGACGATGTACCCCATGAGCCCTTGAAGAACCATGGGATAACGAAGCCCAGTATCTGCAAGCGCCCCTTTGAAATCTGCCGGACGTTTCCCCCCGTTGTCCGGCAATCTCGACCGCCACTGTAGGCCTATTCCTACCCTCTGTTTTTCAGGTTTTCAGCCTACAAATCCGCGCGCACCTTCCTACAAATGCACTCAGAATGCATACGGAATGCTCACCTTCGCCCACAACATTTCCCCCTCCGGCCGGTTCTCCACGTCGAACTCCTTGGCCCAGCGGATCTCCGCGCTGGCGTATTTGAGGAAGGTGAAGTGCAGCGCCGGGCCGATGGCGAAGACCTTGCCGCGCACGCCGTCGTTCACGTCTTCGCCGGCGAATTGCACGGTGTGGCCGAACTGTTTGTCGTCGGTGGTCTGCTTGAGGAAATAGCCGTTGATGCCGAGCATCAGGTCGTCGGTGATCTTGTAGCTGGCCGAGTAATCGAAGTGGAAGATCTGCCCGGACTTGTAGTCGGTGTCCTTGTTCTTCTCGTTGAAGCTGTAGGTGGTTTTCATCGACAGCTCGGTGCGCTCGGTCGGCAGCCAGGTGAAGGAAAACAGCGGCTTGTAGGTGTAGAAGTTGTTGCTGGTGTTGGCCAGGCGATCGACGCTGTATTCGCCGGTGGGCACGGTGATTTCCACGGCGGCGCCGAGGGTCAGGTCCTTGCCCATGTCCCACAGGATGATCGGCGCGATGGTGGTATCGCCCATGCCTTCGCGGGTGTCGCTCAGGCCGAACACCGAGACTTCCTGCTTGAGCCACGGCTGGGCGATGTAACCGGCCAGACGTCCGCCGAAAATCCGCACCGGGCTCAGGTAATCGAGGCGCGGGATGACGGCGGTGGATTCGATCTCGACATTCGGCACCTTGCCGCCGAGCGAACTGATGTTGAGCTTTCGTGACTTGTAGTGGTTGTAGTAGAGGTTGAAGGCGACCATGTTCTCCGGAAGGCTGTCGACTTCCAGCGGCAGCATGAAGAAGCCGTCGGTGCCGGGGCCGATGTTGTCGACGCCGGCTTCGGTGGCCAGCGCCGGCAGGGTCGCGGCGCAGCCGAGCAGGCTCAGCGCCAGTCGCACAGGGAATGTCGCGCGGTTCGGGGTCATGTCCGTCCTCATTATTATTGTGTTTGGGCGCAACGCCGGCACGCAGGGTGCCCGGCCACGATAGAAATAAGCCCTTGGCGCACAACAGGGCAGGGTATTGGCGGACACGGAAGGGGACTTCTGCGGACAGTCCGCCAACCCTGTGCTAACTTCCTTCGACATAACCGGTTACAAAAATAACAATTCAGCGTGATCCGGAATGTCAGCCCCCATGAACGTAAAAGTCCAAGACCCGACCTTCGAAATGGCGCTGGTGTCGCCGTTTCTCCTGCAAACCCTGGCCGAAGTCGCCGCCAACAAGGGCGTCGAGCCGCAGAGCCTGTGCCGTGGCCTGGGTTTTGATTTCGAAGATCTGCAGGATCCGGCGCAGCGGATTTCCTACCGCCAGGCCGTGGCGATGATCCAGCGGGCGCTTAAAGCTTTGCCCAATCAGGGGCTGGGCCTGTGGGTGGGCGCGCAGAACGTGCTCGGGACGCTCGGTTTGCTGGGGCACGTACTGTCGCTGTGCAAGACCTTGCGCGATGCGTTCGACATTGGCGTTCGGCATCAGCACACCTCCGGCGGGATCGTCGTTTCCAGCGTCGATGTGGTGGGCGATCAGGTCTACGTCGACGTTGAATGCCGGCTGCCGTTTGCCGAGGTGCAGGTGTTTGCGGTGGAAGAGTTTTTCGCCAGCCTGCTGGTCTATGGCCGGGCGCTGGTGGGCGAGACGTTCAAGCCGATTGCCGTGGAATTCATGCATGCGGCGCCGGATTACGTTGATGAATACCGGCGTCTGCTGGGGCCGGAGGTGCGCTTCGGTTGCCTGCACAATCGGATGCTGATCGACGTGCAATGGCTGGATGTGAACCTGCCCAACCACCATTCGCTGGCGCTGCGTCAGGCGGTCAAGTTGCTGGAACTGGAGGCGGCGCAGGTTCATCAAAAACTTGATCTGATCCAGGCTGTGGAGCGGGCGATTGCCCGGGATCTGAGCCGGGGCAGTCACATTGAAAAGATTGCCGGTGACTTGAACATGAGCAGCCGGACTTTGCGCCGGCGGCTGACTGAACATTCGCTGACGTTTGAGGCGCTGCTGGAGCAGGTGCGGCAGGCGCGCACCATGAGTTTGCTGGCCAATCCTGATATGCCGATCGAGCGGATTACCGAGGAGGTCGGCTACAGCGACGTGCGCAGTTTTCGCCGGGCGTTCAAGCGTTGGACGGGGAAGAGTCCGAGTGCGTGGCGCATGGAGAGTTCTGTGATTTGACTTGAGACCGATACCCCTCACCCCAGCCCTCTCCCCGAGGGAGAGGGGGCCGACCGAGTTGTCTTGCGCGATACATCGACCTGAAAATTCTGTGTCGATTATGGATTCACCATCGTTCGTTCAGGTCGGCGTACCTCCTCAATTTTCCCCAATCAGTTCCCTCTCCCTCCGGGAGAGGGCTAGGGTGAGGGGGCGCTTTTGAGGCCATTCAACTCCACACAAACCCTCCGCCTACAGTTAAACTCCGCGCTCTTTCCAAGGAGTCGACATGAGTTACTACCAGCCGGGCATTCTCGCCACCCCTGTTCCGCCGCAAGCACGTCACCTGTTTTTCGCTCTCGAGTCGGTTGAAGCGCTGCCGCAGGCGATCGACAACCTGCTGAACCTGGTGGATGGCAAGTCGGCGGTGGTCGGTTTCGGTGAATCCCTGGCCAAGGCCCTGAATGTGCACGTCGACGGCCTGCGCAGCTTTCCGGCGCTGACCGGTGTCGGCGTGGAAAACCCGTCGACCCAGCACGCGCTGTGGGTCTGGCTGCACGGCGTCGACCGTGGCGAGCTGCTCAACCGCAGCACTGCGCTTGAGGCCGCCCTGGCCCCGGCGCTGCGTCTGGTGCAGATGCAGGAAGCTTTCCGCCACAAGGACGGCCATGACCTCACCGGTTATGAAGACGGTACCGAAAACCCCCATGACGAAGCCGCCATCGCCGCCGCACTGCAAAGTGAAGGCGCTGACGGTCTGGTCGGTGGCAGCTTCGCTGCGATCCAGCAGTGGCAGCACGACCTCAAGGGTTTCCATGCACTGTCCGCCGAGGACAAGGACAACATCATGGGCCGTCGCCTGAGCGACAACGAAGAGATCGACGACGCCCCGGTGTCCGCTCACGTCAAACGCACCGCCCAGGAAAGCTTCGCCCCGGAAGCCTTCGTCGTGCGTCGTTCGATGCCGTGGATCGAAGGCGATCGCGCCGGCCTGATGTTCCTCGCGTTCGGCTTCTCCCTCGATGCCTTCGAAGCGCAACTGCGGCGCATGAGCGGTCTGGAAGACGGCATCACCGACGGTCTGTACCGCATCAGCCGGCCGATCACCGGCGGCTACTACTGGTGCCCGCCGCTGCAAAACGGCCACCTCGACCTGCGCGCACTGCGCATCGGCTGAGGCGCAAGCATGCACGTGGTGCGTTGGGGCATGATCGGTTGCGGCAGCGTTGCCGAACGCAAGAGCGGGCCGGCTTTCTACAAGGCCCCCGGCTCGGCGTTGGTGGCCGTCATGGGGCGACGCCTCGAAGCGGTGACCGATTACGCCTCGCGCCACGGCATCGCCCGGACTTACACCGACGTCGATGCCCTGATCAACGACCCCGAGGTGGACGCGGTGTACATCGCCACGCCACCCAACAGCCACCACGCCTACAGCCTGAAAGTCGCCGCCGCCGGCAAGCATTGCTGCGTGGAAAAACCGATGGCGCTCAACGTCGGGCAAAGCCGCGAGATGCAGCAGGTGTTTGCCGATGCCGGTTTGCACCTGTTCGTCTCCTATTACCGCCGTTCATTGCCGCGCTTCCAGCAGGTGCGGCAATGGCTGGAGCAGGGGCGCATCGGTGAGGTGCGGCATTTGAGCTGGACGCTGACCAAGGCACCATCGCCCAAGGATCTGGACGGCAGCGCAAACTGGCGCACCGATCCGGCGGTGGCCGGTGGCGGGTATTTCGCGGATCTGGCCAGCCATGGTTTTGACCTGTTCCAGTACCTGCTCGGCGACATCGTCGAAGTCGCCGGCTTCACCGCACGCCAGGCCGGGTTGTATGCGGCGGAAGATGCGGTCAGCGCCAGTTGGCGATTCGCCTCGGGCGCGTTGGGCATGGGCTGCTGGAGTTTCGTTGCGGACCGGCGCGAGGATCGGGTCGAGATCATCGGCAGCCAAGGGCGGATCGGTTTTTCGGTGTTCGACGAGCACCCGGTCGAGTTGCATGCCGGTGAACACATCAGCCTGGAAATCCCCCATCACGATCACATCCAGTGGCACCACGTACTGGGCATGAACGCGCAGATTCGCGGTGAGTCCCGGCACCCGGCAGTCGCCGCCGAAGCCCTGAAGACCGATTGGGTCATGGATCAAATTCTCAAACGAACCTGACCCAAATCCCCTGTGGGAGCGAGCCTGCTCGCGATAGCGGACTGTCAGCCGATGAAAGTGTTGACTGACCCGACGCTATCGCGAGCAGGCTCGCTCCCACAGTATTTTGTGCGCATCTAACCTTATGCTCATTCGGTATTTCTCAAGCTTGTCATAATGTCTCTAAGATCACGTCATAACTCGTTATAACAAGTGATCCCGTGATGACCGATAACGTTCTCTCCTTAAGCAGCGTTCCTCTGCATACCCAACTGCGCGACGTGCTGCGCGCCCGGATTCTCGACGGCGAATACCCGCAAGACAGCCAGATGCCGTCCGAAAGCGAGCTCGGCGCACTGTTCAAGGTCAGCCGCATCACCGTGCGCCAAGCCTTGGGCGATCTGCAGAAGGAAGGTCTGATCTTCAAGATCCACGGCAAGGGCACCTTCGTCGCCAAGCCCAAGACCTTTCAAAACGTCAGCACCCTGCAAGGCCTCGCCGAGTCCATGACCGGCCGTGGCTACGAGGTGATCAACCGCCTGCGCAGCTTCAAATTCATCGCCGCCGACAAACTGGTCGCCGAGCGTTTGCAGGTTGCCGAAGGCGAAACTGTTGCGCAGATCAAACGCGTACGCCTGATCAATCGCGAGCCAATTTCGCTGGAAATCACCTACCTGCCCAAAGCCGTCGGCGAACGGCTGGAGAAGGCTGATCTGGTGACCCGCGACATCTTCCTGATCCTCGAGAACGACTGCGGCATCGCCCTTGGTCACGCGGATCT
This sequence comes from Pseudomonas sp. B40(2017), assembly GCF_002112855.1. Taxonomy (NCBI): domain Bacteria; kingdom Pseudomonadati; phylum Pseudomonadota; class Gammaproteobacteria; order Pseudomonadales; family Pseudomonadaceae; genus Pseudomonas; species Pseudomonas sp. B40(2017). Next base: position 774,753 of record NZ_NEIT01000001.1, on the reverse strand, counting down.
GGCCATCGACGCGGTGCTGGCTGACAGCGACCTGACTCAGGCGCTGAACGTCGAGGCTGGCTCGCCGATCATGCGCATCGAGCGTCTGACCCACGACGCCAACGGTCAGCCGCTGGACTTCGAACACCTTTACTACCGTGGCGATGCGTTCCAGTACCGCCTGCGGATCGACCGGCAAAAAGGGGCCTGAACATGACCCGCAATACTCTCGAACAGGAATACGACATCGTCGTGATCGGCGGCGGCACTGCCGGCCCGATGGCCGCGATCAAGGCCAAGGAAAAGAACAAGGAACTGCGCGTGCTGTTGGTCGACAAGGCCAACGTCAAACGCAGCGGCGCGATCAGCATGGGCATGGACGGCCTGAACAACGCGATCATTCCCGGCCACTCGACGCCCGAGCAGTACACCAAGGAAATCACCATTGCCAACGACGGCATCGTCAATCAGGCGGCGGTCTATGCCTACGCGACGCACAGTTTTGAAACCATCGAACAACTCGACCGCTGGGGCGTGAAGTTCGAGAAGGACGAAACCGGCGATTACGCGGTGAAGAAAGTCCACCACATGGGCGCCTACGTGCTGCCGATGCCGGAAGGGCACGACATCAAGAAAGTCCTGTATCGCCAGTTGAAACGCGCAAGGGTCAACATCACCAATCGCCTGGTCTGCACCCGTCTGCTGACTGACGAGGAGGGCGCCGTCAACGGTGTGATGGGGTTCGACTGCCGCACCGCCGACTTCCATGTGATCAAGGCCAAGGCAGTGATCCTCGCTTGTGGCGCGGCCGGCCGATTAGGTCTGCCGTCCTCGGGTTACCTGATGGGCACCTACGAAAACCCGACCAACGCTGGCGACGGTTACGCGATGGCGTACCACGCCGGGGCCGAACTGGCGAACCTCGAGTGCTTCCAGATCAATCCGCTGATCAAGGATTACAACGGCCCGGCCTGCGCCTACGTCACGGGGCCGCTCGGCGGCTACACCGCCAACAACAAGGGCGAACGCTTCATCGAGTGCGACTACTGGAGCGGGCAGATGATGTGGGAGTTTCACCAGGAACTGGAGAGCGGCAACGGCCCGGTGTTCCTCAAGCTCGATCATCTGGCCGAGGAAACCATCCAGAACATCGAGGAAATCCTCCACAGCAACGAGCGTCCGAGTCGCGGCCAGTTCCACGCCAATCGCGGCACCGACTACCGCACGCAGATGGTCGAGATGCACATCTCGGAAATCGGTTTTTGCAGCGGTCACTCGGCGTCCGGCGTGTGGGTCAACGAGCGCGCCGAAACCTCGGTGAAAGGTTTGTACTCGGCCGGTGACATGGCCGCCGTGCCGCATAACTACATGCTCGGCGCGTTCACCTACGGCTGGTTCGCGGGTAACAACGCGGCGGAATTTGTCGCCGGGCGCGAGTTCTCCGCGCTGGATGCCGAGCAGATCGAGAAGGAAAAGGCCCGGGTCTACGCACCGCTGGATCGCGAACACGGTCTGCCGCCGGCGCAGGTCGAGTACAAGCTGCGGCGCTTCGTCAACGACTACCTGCAACCGCCGAAAGTGACGAAGAAGATGGAAATCGGCCTGCAACGCTTCAGCGACATCGAGCGCGATCTCAACGAGATGAAGGCCAACAACGCCCATGAACTGATGCGCGCCATGGAAACCAGCGTGATCCGCGACTGCGCCGAAATGGCTGCGCGCGCCTCGCTGTTCCGCGCCGAAAGCCGCTGGGGCCTGTACCACTACCGCGTCGATCACCCGCAACGAGACGACCGCGAATGGTTCTGCCACTGCCACCTGAAGAAGGGCGAAGACGGGCGCATGACCAGTTTCAAGAAAGCCGTCGAGCCTTACATCATCCCCCTCGATGCCGAGGAAATGCAGGCCTACGACCGTTTGCGGGTCGGCGCTTTCGCCGCTTGATGCATCACTAGAGAGAGTCCGAACCATGGCCTATCAAGCCCAGGAAATCTTCTTCCGCTCCAACGCCCCCGTCACCGTAGACGAGGACAAATGCATCGCCGAAAAGGGCTGCACCGTGTGCGTCGACGTCTGCCCGATGGACCTGCTGGCGATCAACCCGGCCACGCAAAAGGCCTACATGGCCTTCGATGAATGCTGGTACTGCATGCCGTGCGAAAAGGACTGCCCGACTGGTGCCGTCAAAGTGGACATCCCTTACCTCCTGCGGTGACCCCCAATCCACTGTGGGAGGGGGCTTGCTCCCGAAGAGGCCGGCATTGCTGGCATTACTATTGACTGAAACACCGCTTTCGCGAGCAAGCCCGCTCCCACAGGGGATTTGTGGCGAGCCGATAGCCATCCGGTAAACCCCGGACGCTGAATTGAAAAACACCCCTCGTTTCCCACCGCGCCCTGATCGCGGCGGAGACGAACATCCTATAAATGATTCGAGGGGATTCAACCATGTTGCGTGCAGCAATCGCCGGTCTGGTACTGGCTTCGTTCACCCTGTCGGCCTCGGCCGAAACCATCCGCATTGCCATCGGCACCCAGGACACCACCATCAACTGCGCCGCCGGCGGCCTGTTGATTCGCGAGCTGGGCCTGCTCGACAAATACCTGCCTCACGACGGCGCCTACAAGGACGCCAAGTACGACGTGCAGTGGAAGAACTTCACCAGCGGTGCGCCGCTGACCAACGAGATGGTCGCCGGCAAACTCGACTTCGGCGCCATGGCCGATTTCCCCGGTGCGTTCAACGGTGTGGCATTTGAAACCGCCGGCAAACACAGCCTGTTCATCAGCGTGCTGTCGGGCAGCATCAAGGGCAGCGGCAACGGCATCGTGGTGCCGAGCGCGTCGGGCGTGCAGTCGCTGAGCGAACTCAAGGGCAAGACCATTTCCGTGCCGTTCGCCTCCACCGCCCACGGCATGCTGCTGCGCGCGGTGGCGGAGCAGGGTTGGGACCCGCTGAAGGACGTGAACATCATCGCCCAACCGCCGGAGGTCGCAGGTTCCGCGTTGCAGGCCGGCAAGATCGACGCCCACGCCGACTTCGTACCGTTCGCCGAGCTGTTCCCGAGCCGTGGCTTCGCTCGCAAGATCTACGACGGTGCCCAAGCCAATGCACCGACCTTCCACGGTGCGCTGGTGGATCAGGCCTACGCGAAAAAATACCCGGAAATCGTCGTCGCCTACCTGCGCGCCAGCATCGAGGCCAATCAACTGTTGGCCGCCGAACCGGAGAAATACAGCGAGCTGATCGCCAAGGTCACCGGCGTCGATGCCGAGGTCAATTACCTGTTCCACGGCCCGCTCGGCGTGCAGACCCGCGACCTGAGCTGGAAACCGGAATATCGCCAGGCTGTGGGCACTGCCATCGACACGCTGAAGCTGCTGAAGAAGGCCGATCGCGGGCTCGATCTGAACACCTTTATTGACGATCAGTACATCCGCGCGGCGTTCAAGGCTTCGAATCTGGATTACACGGCGCAACTGGCCAACTACGCGCAGACGCCGTTGAAGTCTGTCGATGCGGTGACTGGAAAAACTATCAGCGATTTCAGCCATGTCGCGGAAATCTGGGTGCGCGGTGAGGACAAGGTCCGGCGCTATGCCTCGGCTGAAGAGGCGTTCACCGCGCTGGACGGCCTGAAGTCGGAAGGCAAGAACATCCGGGCGGTGTATGCCCAGGCGAGTGACAGCGGAATCAAGTTGCTGGCGGAGCAGGCGTGGTTTGCCAGCGATGCGAAGGGGCGGTTGAGCGCGTTTTTGCTCAAAGGCCAAGCCCAGCAATACGCGTCGGCGCAGGGCGGGAAGGTTTTCGACTTCACCGATGCCACGACCCAGGCCGTTGCTGCCCGCTAACAGCAGATCAAAAGCTCCCCCTCACCCTAACCCTCTCCCGGAGGGAGAGGGGACTGACCGAGGTGTTTGCTGGAGCTACACCGACCTGAAATATCGAGTCGAGCTCAGGTTTTGAACATCATGAACACCTGCTCGCTATCGAGCCGAACCGAGATTTCGAAAAACTTGAAGATCGGCTCCCTTTCCCCCTCGCCCCCTTGGGGGAGAGGGCTGGGGTGAGGGGGTAAATCTCAGCCACAACACAGCTCCATAATTGGAAACCCGATCCATGAAGTCACCCACCCTACGCTGGACATCGAGAGCCGCCTCATTGCTCCTCTGCCTGCTCTTCTGGCAACTAGCCGCCAGCCACCACTGGAACCTCGGCCTCGTCACCTTCGCCAACGTCCCGACCCCGCTGGCCGTGATCGAAGCCGCCCTCGGCCTCGGCGACTCCGGCAAGCTCATCCAGCACCTGAGCGCCAGCCTCGGCCGGGTCTTTGCCGGTTACCTCGCGGCACTGGTGATCGGCATCGCCCTGGGCCTGGCCATCGGCCGTTCGAAATGGGCCGAAGACCTGCTGCTGCCGCCACTGGAAGTACTGCGCCCAATCCCCGCCGTGGCTTGGATTCCACTGGCCATCCTGATGTTCCCATCGTCGGAACTGTCGATGGTCTTCATCACCTTCACCGGCGCGCTGTTCCCGATCCTGCTCAACACCGTGCACGGCGTCGAAGGCGTCGATCCACGCCTGATCGCCTCGGCCAAAAGCCTCGGGGCCGGGCGTAGGGCGATTCTGCTGGAAGTGATCCTGCCAGGCGCCGCACCGAGCATCATCACCGGCCTCGCCATCGGCATGGGCACCTCGTGGTTCTGTCTGGTGACCGCTGAAATGATCTCCGGCCAGTTCGGCATCGGTTACTACACCTGGGAGTCCTACACCATCCAGAACTATGCGGACATCGTGGTCGGCATGTTGCTGATCGGCGTGTTGGGCATGGGCAGCAGCCTGCTGATCAAACGCCTGGGCGGGCTATTCACGCCCTGGCATCGACCACGAGGAAAAGCCTGATGAGCATGATGCAAACCCCGGAAGGGCGGATCGATATCCGCCAGTTATCCATCGTCCTTGGCGAAGGCCGGCAAGCGTTCGAAGCGGTGCAGGGCCTGGATTGCCAGATCGAACCCGGCCAGTTCGTGTGCATTCTCGGTCCGTCCGGTTGTGGCAAGTCGACCTTGCTCGGCGCGCTGGCCGGGCATCTGCAGCCCCATGGCGGGCAGTTGAAAGTCGATGGCGCCGAAGTGTCCGGGCCGTCGCCACAGCGCGGCATGGTGTTCCAGCATCACACCCTGTTCCCGTGGCGCAAGGTGCGCGACAACGTTGCCTTCGGCCTGAAGATGCGCGGCATCGGCAAAGTCGAGCGCCATCGCGCCGCCGATGAAATCCTCAAACTGGTCGGCCTCGAAGGCTTCGCCGAACGCTGGCCGGATCAACTTTCCGGCGGCATGCAGCAACGGGTGGAGATCGCCCGGGTGCTGGTCAACCGGCCACGGTTGTTGCTGATGGACGAACCCTTCGGCGCACTGGATGCGCTGACCCGGCTGAACATGCAGGAACTGTTGCTGGACATCTGGACGCGGATTCGCACCACCGTAGTGTTCGTCACCCATGACATCGACGAAGCGCTGTTCCTTGCCGACCGCTTGCTGGTGATGAGCGCACGGCCAGGGCGAATCATCGAAGACCTGCGCCTGGATTTCCCCCGGCCACGCACCACCGAACTGGTGACCAGCCACGAATTTTCGCGCCTCAAGCGCCACTGCCTCGACCTGCTGCGCCACGACAACGACCGACCGCTGCCGCGCCTCAATCCGCTCGGCCTGCCTCCTGAAAACTCTTTGCCGAGATTTGCCCTGTGACTTCATTTTTTGCTTTGACCGATAACGACGACATTCTCGCCCTGCAACCACGCCTGACCGCCGATGATGCCGGGGTGCGGCGGATTGCCCTGATCGACCTGGCCGACCTCGAAGAGCCGGACGGTCTGCTCTGGCTGGTCGAACGACTGGCCGAAGACCCTGCCGAAGAGGTGCGTGCCGAAGCGGCGCGTTTATTGGAAGACTGGGAAGACGAGCCGGTGGTTGAAGCGCTGTGCCAGGCGCTGACGGATCCGTCGCCGGCGGTGCAGGCCGCTGCGGCGCAGAGCCTGAGCCTGCTGAAGACCGAAGCGGCGGGCAGGGTGATTCTGCCGTGGACCAGCCATGCCGAAACCGGCGTGCGGATTGCCGCGTTCCGGGCTTTGCGCGAGTTGCGTTTCCCCGGCGCTGCGCCGGCCGCGACTCAGGCGCTGAACGATGCCGACGCCAGCGTGCGCCGCGAAGCCGTCGGCGTGCTCGGCTGGCTCAAGCAACTCGACGCGCTGCCGGCCCTGGCCCGCTTGGCCAGCAATGATCCGGACACCGAAGTGCGCCGCGCCGCCACCGGCGCCCTGGGCCTGGCAAGTGACGCTGACGTGCTGCCTGCGTTGCGTCAGGCCTTGCAGGATCAGGCCTGGCAAGTGCGCGAAGAAGCCGCGACCACCCTCGGCAAGGTCGGCCACACCGATGCGGGCCCGGCGCTGATCGAAGCCTTGGCCGACGACTACTGGCAAGTGCGCCTGCGCGCTACCCGTAGTCTCGGGCGCCTCAAGTACGTCGCTGCCCTCGACGCGCTGATCGACACCCTCGGCCACCGCATCAGCAACCTGCGCAAGGAAGCCGCGCTGGCCCTCGGCGAACTGAATGATCGCGGGGCCGTGGCCGCATTGCAGGCCGCGCAGGAAGACGGCGATCCGGAAGTGCGCAAAGCCGTGCGGATTGCCTTGAGTCAGCTGCAATGAATCCGCTGTCGGTCGGCAATTCTCAAACTGAGCACCGGTTGCGGCTGAGCTGGCCGGATGGCCGCGAGCAGTTGCTTGACCATGCCGAACTGCGCCGCCAATGCCCGTGCTCGCAATGCCGGGCGTTTCGCCTGCGGGGCTCGCCGCCCATGGTTGACCCGCGTGTGCGGGTCATCGAATTGAACGCTCAGGGCTACGGTCTGCAACTGGTGTTCAGCGACGGCCATCAGCGCGGGATTTACCCGTGGGCCTATCTGGCGCAGCTGGAGGGGATCACTGTCCCGCCGTCATCGCCGGCCGACAGCCATGGAAAATATCCAGCCCCGGCTGATACAGCGACGTCCTGACCTCGAACAACCCCAGCACCGAGTGGAACAGGTTGTCGTGGCTCAGATCCGGCTGGCTGCTTTTGCCTTGCAGGCAGCCACGGTCGATGCCCAGTTGCGCTAGGGTGTTGTTGCCGAACCACATCACCATCGGCACATGGGTCTGCGCTTCCGGCGCCAGCGCATAGGGCGCGGCGTGCAGGTACAGGCCGTTCTCGCCCAGCGATTCGCCATGGTCGGAGACGTACAGCATCGACGTATCGAGGTGGTCCTGATTGCGCTTGAGCAGCTCGATCACCTTGGCCAGGAAATGGTCGGTGTAGAGGATCGTGTTGTCGTAGACATTGACCAGTTCGTCACGGCTGCAACTGCCCAGTTGATTGGTGTGGCAGATCGGTTTGAAGCGCTCCATGTCCTTGGGATAGCGCTCGTAGTACTCCGGGCCGTGGCTGCCGTCGGCGTGCAGGACAATGATCGCGTTGCCCTTGAGGCTGTCGATGTAGCCTTGCAGGTCGGCCAGCAGCGCTTCGTCGAGGCAGTTGTTGCCGTCGCAGAACGGCCCCGGCTGATTCTTCGCGATGTCGCGGTTCGGCACGCGCAGGCAGGTGCCTTTGCAGTCGCTGTTGTTGTCCAGCCACAGCACCTGCACGCCGGCCCGTTGCAGGATGTCCAGCAGGCCTTCGTAGGTTTTGCCTTTCTTGTCGCTGTAGTCCTCGCGCGGGAACATCGAGAACATGCACGGCACCGACACCGCCGTCGAGGTGCCGCAGGAATGCACGTTGGTGAAGTTGAGGATTTCGAGTTTGCTCAGTTCGGGATTGGTCTCGCGCTCATAGCCGTTGAGCGAGAAATGGTCGGCCCGGGCGGTTTCGCCGACCACGAACACCATCAGCGATTTCTTCTCGCGACCGGCCGCCTTGGCGCTCATGACTGCGTCTTCGCCGATGGCCTGCACCACGAAATGCTTTTTGATCCCCAGCCGTTGCTTGGTGTATTTGCTGATCGCGTAGATGTAGTTGGTCGGGTTGATGAAGTGGGTGAGCTTGTCTTCCTCGCGAAAAATCGGCGCGTAGGTCGAATAGAACGCGCCCACCGAAGCGCCGATCACCAGCACACAGGCCACGATCACCAGCACCTTGTTCAGCAAGCCCCGAAAGAACGACCGATAAACCACCGGCCAGCGCCAGATCAGCACGGCCGGCAACACACCGAGCAACAGCACGTAAGCCAACAGTTTGCCGCTGAACAGCGCCGTGGCTTCCCCGGGGTTGGTTTCGAACACGTTCTGGATCATCACCGTGTCGATGGTGATGCCGTATTCGTTCATGAAATACGCCGCGCAGGCCGAGAGCAGGGCCACCAGGGTCAGCGCCGGTTTCAGCGTCCAGCGAAACGACACCAGGGTCAGCAGCAGGGTGATCGCCGCCCATAGAAACAGCCCGAAGGACGCGAAAAACGCCAGTTTCTGTGCGCCTTGCAGGGTAATCAACGTTCCCAGCGCCTTCCAGGTCGCCAGGTTGTACAGCGCCACCAGTGCCAGCGAAAACAGCAGCACCAGGCGGGTCGGAGTGATGACTGGCAAGCGCAGTCCTTTGCCCAAAGCCATTTGAATCTTTCCTCTACCGATAGAAAACTCATACGAATGTGCTCCTGACTGTAGAAGATGATTGGTAAAAATTTTGTAAACATCCGGTAACAGTTTTTCAGCGATGGCTGACGTAACTCAGGTGGCCGTTGAGCACCGCGCGGTGAAGTCGGACCGAGCTGACTGGCGGTGCTTGTCAGGAAATTCCCACAAGAGTACAAATGTACTCCATGACGACCCTGACTCCCCGCCGTACCGCCATCCTGACCTTCATCCGCGAACGCATCGCCGAACACGGTCAGCCCCCAAGCCTCGCTGAAATCAGCGAGGCTTTTGGTTTTGCCTCCCGCAGCGTGGCGCGCAAGCATGTGCTGGCGCTCACCGAAGCCGGGTTTATCGAGGTCAATCCGCATCAGGCCCGGGGCATTCGTTTGCTCGGGCAACCGGCGCGACCGGAACTGCTCGAAGTGCCGGTGCTCGGCCGGGTGGCCGCTGGTGCGCCCATCGGTGCCGATGCCGACCTGCACAATCGGCTGATGCTCGACCCGGCGCTGTTCTCCCGCACGCCCGACTACATGCTGCGGGTGCAGGGCGATTCGATGATCGAGGACGGGATTCTCGACGGCGATCTGGTTGGCGTGCGGCGCAACCCCGAGGCGCTCAACGGCCAGATCGTGGTGGCGCGGCTCGACGGTGAAGTCACCATCAAACGCTTCGAGCGGGTCGGCGATGAGGTTCGCCTGTTGCCGCGCAACCCGGCGTACCAGCCGATTGTGGTGCGGGCCGATCAGGACCTGGCCATCGAAGGGGTGTTCTGCGGTCTGGTGAGGCAAGGCTGATGGGGGCCGTCGTTGCGCTGGATACGCTGTTCAATGGCGGCCAGGTCTGGAAGGGCCGGCCTGCGCCACCGGCCGCCAGCCCGCAACCCACCGGGCACGCGGCGCTGGACGCTGCCTTGCCCAGTGGCGGCTGGCCGGAAGCGGCGCTGAGCGAAATCCTGCTGGTCGGGCCCGGTGTCGGCGAACTGCAACTGGTGTGGCCGACGTTGGCGCGGCTGTCGGCGGCGGGCGAGCGCATCGTGCTGGTGGCGCCGCCGTTCGTGCCGTACCCGCAGGCCTGGGCCAGTGCCGGGGTCGATCTGCGGCAGTTGTCGGTGATCCAGGCCAGCGAACGCGATGCGTTGTGGGCGGCAGAACAATGCCTGCGCTCGGGCAGTTGCGGCGCGGTGCTGTGCTGGCCGCACAAGGCTGATGACCGTGCCTTGCGCCGTTTGCAGGTGGCGGCGGAAACCGGCCAGACCCTGGCGTTCGCGTGGCGCCCATTGAGCGAGGCGATCAACCCGTCGCCGGCCGCATTGCGCATTGCCATCGATGCACGACCCGCGCAATTGCGCGTGCTCAAGTGCCGGGGTGGTCTGGCGCGCAGCGCACCGATTGCCTTCGCCGTGGGGCATTGAGGTCGCCATGCGCTGGGTTTGCATTCTGTTCCCGCAATTGGCTCTCGACGCCGTGCTGCGTCAGCGCCCCGATCCCGAGCAACCGTTGGCGCTGCTCAGCGGCCCGGCCCAGCGCCGGGTGCTGCAAGCGGTCAACCCGGCGGCGCGGGCACTGGGCTTGCGTCCGGGGCAGTCGATGACCGCCGCGCAGGCCATGAGCAAAGGGTTCGCCACCGTCGATTACGATTCGGCCGAGATCGAGCACTGGCAGCAGTTTCTCGCCGCCTGGGCCTATCGTTTCAGCGCCCAGGTCAGCGTGCATTATCCGCGCACCGTGGTGTTCGAGATCGAATCGAGCCTCGGCCTGTTCGGTTCCTGGTCGCAGTTCGAGGCACGCTTGCGCACGGAGCTGACCGAGCTGGGTTTTCGTCATCGCATCGTCGCCGCGCCCAATCCGGTGGCGGCGCGGGTGTTGGCCAACGCCTACGACGGATTGGTGGTGCCCGACGGTGAAGCCCTGCGCCATCACCTCGGGCAATTGCCGGTCGACCGCATCGGCCTTGAACCGAGCGTGGCCACGGCGTTGTCGCGCATGGGCCTGCGCAACCTTCATCAGGTGCAGAACCTGCCGCGTCAGGCCCTGGCCCGGCGTTTCGAGGCGCCGATGCTCAAGCATCTGGACACGCTGTTCGGCGCACGGCCGCTGGCGCTGGCGTTCTACCTGCCGCCGGATCGCTTCGATGTGCGCATCGAACTCAATTTCGACGTGCAGTCGCATCAGGCGCTGCTGTTTCCATTGCGCCGCCTGACGTCCGATCTGGCGGCGTTTTTGTGCGGGCGCGACAGCGGCGTGCAGCGCTTCGACCTGCATCTGGAACACGCCGGGTTGCCGGACACGCTGATCAAGGTCGGCCTGCTCAGCGCCGAGCGCGATCCGGCGATGCTCTTTGAACTGGCCCGTGGCCGATTGGAGCAGGTGCAGGTCGAAGCCCCGGTGCGCGGTTTTCGTTTGCGCGCCGAGGATCTGCCGAGTTTCGTGCCGCAGTTTCAGGAGCTGTTCGACGACCGTCCCCAGCAGACCTTGCCCTGGGAGCAATTGCGCGAACGCCTGCGCGCGCGTCTGGGGGATGAGGCGGTGCAGGGCCTGCGCTTTCAGGCCGATCATCGACCGGAGTGCGCGTGGCAGAGCGCCGATGACAAACAGCGTTGTCCTGCGTTGCCGGGCGTGCAGCGTCCGGGCTGGTTGCTGGGCGAGCCGCAGTCGGTGCCCGAAGGTTCGGCGCGGATTCTCATGGGCCCGGAACGCATCGAGTCCGGCTGGTGGGACGGTGACGATGTGCGCCGCGACTATTACCTGATCCAGAACCGCGCCGGCCAGCAAGGCTGGGCGTACCGGGCGGTGGGTGAGGGCGGTCCGTTGTGGCTGCAGGGCTGGTTCGCGTGAGCCAGGGTTACGCCGAACTGCACTGCCTGTCGAACTTCAGTTTCCAGCGTGGTGCGTCCAGTGCGCTGGAGCTGTTCCAGCGGGCGAAGAAACACGGCTATCAGGCACTGGCGATCAGCGATGAATGCACCCTGGCCGGGATCGTTCGTGCCTGGCAGGCGGCCAAATCCGTGGAGCTGCCGCTGATCATCGGCAGCGAAATCCGCATCGAGAACGGCCCGAAACTGGTGTTGCTGGTCGAGAACATCGAGGGTTATCAGGCGTTGTGCGGTTTGATCACCCAGGCTCGACGGCGAACCCAGAAAGGCCAGTATCAAACACTGCGTGAGGATTTCAGCGAGCCGCTGCCGGGGCTATTGGTGCTGTGGGTGCCGGATTCGGTCGATGAGGTGGAAGAGGGCCGCTGGCTGAAACAGACCTTCGGCGAGCGGCTGTGGCTGGCGGTGCAGTTGCACCGCGGGCAGGACGATCTGCGGCGACTGGCTGCACTGCTGAGTCTGGCGGATGAACTGCAGATTCCAGCGGTGGCCAGCGGCGATGTGCACATGCACGCCCGTGGTCGCCGGGCCTTGCAGGACACCATGACCGCGATCCGACACCACGTCCCGGTAGCGGAAGCCGGATTGCGCCTGCACCCCAACGGCGAGCGGCATTTGCGCAGCCTCGATGTGTTGCGGGAACTGTATCCGCAGCTATTGCTGGACGAGTCGGTGAGCCTGGCCCGACGCTGCACGTTCGATTTGAGCCAATTGCGTTATCAATATCCGAAAGAGCTGGTGCCCGATGGACACTCGGGCCGTTCCTGGCTGCGACAGTTGACTAAACAGGGCATCGCCTGGCGCTGGGAAAACGGCGCGCCCTTCAAGGTGCGGAGGCAGATCAACAAGGAACTGAAGCTGATCGCCGAACTCGGCTACGAAAGCTACTTCCTCACCGTGCACGACGTGGTGCGCTTCGCCCGGGAGCAGAAAATCCTCTGCCAGGGCCGAGGTTCGGCGGCCAACTCGGCGGTGTGTTTTGCCTTGGGTATCACCGAGATCGACCCGGATCGCACCACGCTGCTGTTCGAGCGTTTCATGTCGAGGGAGCGCAACGAGCCGCCGGACATCGACGTGGATTTCGAGCACGAACGCCGCGAAGAAGTCCTGCAATACGTGTTTCGTCGTTATGGTCGCCGTCGTGCGGCGCTGACCGCGGTGGTCAGCACCTACCACGCTTCCGGCGCGATCCGCGATGTGGCCAAGGCGCTGGGTTTGCCGCCGGACCAGATCAATGCGCTGGCCGACTGCTGCGGCCACTGGAGCGATGACACGCCGCCCGTGGAGCGCCTGCGCGAAGGCGGTTTCGACCCGGAAAGTCCGCTGCTGCACCGGGTGCTGAGCCTGACCGGGCAACTGATCGGCTTCCCCCGGCACCTGTCGCAACACCCCGGTGGTTTCGTGATTTCCGAGCAACCGCTGGACACTTTGGTGCCGGTGGAAAACGCCGCCATGGCCGACCGCACGATTATCCAGTGGGACAAGGACGACCTCGATGCGGTCGGGCTGCTCAAGGTGGATATCCTCGCCCTCGGCATGCTCAGCGCGATCCGCCGCTGTTTCGACCTGCTGCGCCGTCATCGTAACCAGAAGCTGAGCCTGGCGACGATTCCGGCCGAGGATCGCGCCACGTACGACATGATCAGCCGCGCCGACACCATCGGCGTATTCCAGATCGAGTCCCGGGCGCAGATGTCGATGCTGCCGCGCCTGCGCCCGCAAACTTTCTACGATCTGGTGATCGAAGTGGCCATCGTCCGGCCGGGGCCGATCCAGGGCGGCATGGTCCATCCGTACCTGCGCCGCCGGAACAAGGAGGAAGAGGAAACCTATCCGTCCCCGGAACTGGAAGTGGTGCTCAAGCGCACCCTTGGCGTGCCGCTGTTTCAGGAACAGGTGATGCAGATTGCCATTGTCGCTGCCGACTACAGCCCCGGTGAGGCCGACCAGTTGCGCCGCTCCATGGCCGCGTGGAAACGCCACGGCGGGCTGGAGCCGCACAAGGAACGATTGGCCGCCGGCATGAAGAAAAACGGCTACAGCCCGGAATTCGCCGCGCAGATCTTCGAGCAGATCAAGGGCTTCGGCAGTTACGGTTTCCCTGAATCCCACGCCGCCAGTTTTGCCTTGCTGACTTATGCCAGTTGCTGGCTCAAGTGCCACGAACCGGCGGCGTTCGCCTGTGCGCTGATCAACAGTTGGCCGATGGGGTTCTACAGCCCGGATCAGATTCTTCAGGACGCGCGCCGGCATCATTTGCAGATCCGCCCGGTGGACGTGCGCGCCAGTGACTGGGATTGCAGCCTGGAGCCGATCACCGGCGAGCAACCGGCCATCCGCATGGGCCTGCGGATGATCAAGGGCTTTCGCGAGGAGGATGCGCGCAGCATTGAAAGCGCGCGGGCGAGGGGTGCGTTTGCCGATGTCGCCGATCTGGGCGAACGGGCCGGGCTCGACAGTCGCGCTCAGGCGCTGTTGGCCGATGCCGGGGCATTGCGCGGTCTGGCCGGTCATCGTCATCGGGCACGCTGGGAAGTGGCCGGGGTGCAGAAACAGCTCGGGTTGTTTGCCGGGTTGCCGAGTCAGGAAGAGCCGGATGTGCTGCTGCCGACGCCGAGTGTCAGCGAAGATTTGTTCACCGATTACGCCACGCTGGGCACTACGCTGGGGCCGCACCCGCTGACGTTGTTGCGCAACGAGTTGCGGGCGCGGCGCTGCCGCAGTTCCCGGGAGTTACTGGAAGTCGAGCATGGTCGGCCGGTCAGCGTGGCGGGGCTGGTGACCGGTCGCCAGCGGCCGGGCACCGCCAGCGGCGTGACCTTCGTGACCCTGGAAGACGAGTTCGGCAACGTCAACGTGGTGGTCTGGCGCGATCTGGCCGAGCGTCAGCGTCAGGTGCTGGTGGGCTCACAACTGCTCAAGGTCGATGGCCGCTGGGAGCGGGAAGGCGAGGTGCGGCACCTGATTGCCGGACGCCTGAGCGATCTGACTCCGCTGCTCAACGGCATCCGCGTACAGAGCCGCGACTTCCACTGATCAGCGCTGTGGCCAGAACCGCTCGCCACCCCCCGGCGCGTCCGTCCACGCTTGCAACGAGCGGGTCGGCAGGTCGAAGTAATCCCGGGTCCGCGCATAACCATGGCCGCCCATGCGTCCGATCGCATCCAGCCCCAATTGATCGATGTACAGGGTTTTCGGGTCGATCAACTCGTCGCGCACATGGGCCATTAACACCTCGCCAAAAATGATCTCCCGCGACTGACCGATGTTCAGCGCCATCATCCGTCGACATTCCAGTGCCACCGGTGCTTCGCCGATTCGCGGGCATTTGACCGAAGTGCCGGGAATCGCTGTGAGGCCCGCTGCGGTCAACTCATCGAAGCCCGGCGCGAACGGCACGGCGCAGACGTTCATGGCTTCCACCAAGGCGTCGCTGACGATGTTGACGGTGAACTCCTGATTCATCTGGATATTGCGCGTGGTGTCCTTCGGGCTTTGATCGCCGTAGTTCTCCACGCCGAGCGCCAGAATCGGCGGATCCGCCGACAGCGCATTGAAAAAACTGAACGGCGCGGCATTGACCCGGCCTTCGCCGTCGATGGTGGTGACCAGTGCAATCGGGCGCGGCACCACGCTGCCGATCAGAATCTTGTACTTTTCCCGTGGGCTCAGTTGGCTGAAATCGAAGCTGTGCATGGCAGTGTTCTCTAAAGAAGTGGATCGATGGCGCTCAACGGCGCCTCGGCGCTGTAGTCGTCGGCGAACGCAATGGCCGGCTGGAACAGGGTTTTCCAGTCCGGTCGGCCAAAGGCCCGGTCGCTGTGGCTGCGCATCAGTTTTTCGTATTGGCGCTGGGCCTGGCGTTGCAGAGAGGGGTAGTCGACGCCGATGACCTGATCGTCCTGCATCACGCAGCGACCGTCGATGTAACTGGCGAGGCAGTCGTCGCCGCGTCCGGCCAACAGCAGGTTTTTCAGTGGATCGAACAGCGGGCCCAGGTGCAGACCGCGCAGGTTGAACACGGTGATATCCGCTTTGGCGCCGGGTGCCAGACGACCGAGGTCGTCACGGCCCAGCGCCTTGGCGCCGCCGAGGGTGGCGGCGTTGTACAGGTCGAGGCTGCTGGTCAGCGATGGACCACCTTCCATGAGCCGGGCGATGTTCAAACCGTGGCGCATGTTCTCCAGCAGGTCTGCCGGCCAGGTGTCGGTGCCAAGGGCGAAGTTGATGCCTTTGGCGCGATAGCGGCCGAACGAATTCAGCGCCTCGCCGTCACGGGCGAACACCAGCGGGCAGTGCACCAGACTGGCGCCGCCATCAATGACCCGCTGCAAGTCGTCATCGCCCGAGGTGTAGAGGCCGTGGGGCAGCAGGCTGCGCGGGGTGAGCAGGTCGAGTTGCTGCAACCAGCCCAGCGGCGTGGTGCCGCGCAACTGTTCGATCATCGCCACTTCCCCCGGCGCCTGACAGCAATGCAGACGCATCGGTGCGTTCAGTTCGCGGCTCAAGGCGGATGTGCGTTGCAGCAGTTTCGGCGTGCAGGTCTGGATGCGATCCGGCAGCAGCGCGCCGCGAATCAACCCGGCGTGGGCGCCATCGAAATCCTTGAAAAACCGTTCGGCCGCGTCCAGTCCCGCCAGGCCCCGAGCCTCATCCCAGTGATGGGCGAGGGTGCCGTCGGCGCGCCAGTAACTCATGCCGCTCATGTAGCAGGGGCCGAGATAGGTACGCAGGCCCAACTCGCCCGCCACGTTAGCGACCGCGGCGAACTCGTCGTAGGTCTCCGCCCATTCGCGGTAGTACATCGAGGTGATCGGCATGGCCGTGGTGATGCCGTTGCGGATCAACTGGGTGAAGGCGTAGCGGTATTTGAAGACCTCTTCCTCGGGGCTGAACGACTCGTGCGGGCCGGCCGCCAGATACTCCGCCGACCACATGCGGCCCATGGCGCGTTCGTCGCCGTTGTCCAGGGTCAGCACGGTGGAGTCGAGATCGCCGAGGGCATCCAGGTCAATGAAACCGGGGCCGATCAGCGCGTTGCCGTAGTCGATCCACTGATCCACCGGGCCTTGGTAACCGCGCCCGACAAATTCGATGCGCGAGCCGGCAAACACCACTTCGCCGTCGCGCCACAGCACATGTTGCGTGCCGTCGAAACCGACCACGCAACCGGCCTTCAGGCCGATGCGTTTCACAGACGGCTGCCCAGCAAACGACCGCCGCTGGCGATCAGTTCGCCGCCGCGATAGACCTGACGCACCGGCCGCGCGACTACCGCTTCACCGAGGGTTTCGACCGGCATCAGCAGAAAGTCCGCCGGCCGGCCGATGGCGAAGCCGTAATCCTCGATCCCCAATGCGCGCGCACCGTTGACCGTCGCCGCGTCGAACGCCGCCGCCAGTTCATCGTCCTTGCCCAGATCAAAACGAAACGCCAGCAGCATTGCCCGTTCCAGCATGTCGCCATTGCCCATCGGCGACCACGCATCACGAATGCCGTCGGAGCCCAGGCACACGTTGACGCCGGTCTCGCGCAGCGCCAGGAACGGCGGCACCGCGCAATCGGCCGGCGCCGAACTCATCAGCGAAATGCCCAGTGCAGCGAGGCGTTCGGCGACCGGTTTGACCTGACTCCACGGCAGCATGCCCAAGCAATAGGCGTGGCTGATCATCACCCGGTTGTGCAGGTTGAAACGCTCGGTGTAATCGGCGATCCGGGCGATCTGCCACAGGCCCAGTTCACCTTTGTCATGCAGGTGAATGTCGACGCCACGCTGGAACTCGCTGGCCAGTTTGAACACGAAATCCAGTTGCGCGATCGGGTCGTTGTCGATGCCGCACGGGTCGAGCCCGCCGACGTTTTCCACGCCCAGGGCCATGGCTTCACGCATCAGTTCGGCGGTGCCGGGACGGCTGATCAGGCCGGTTTGCGGGAACACCACCAGTTGCAGGTCGATCAGGTCGTTGTAGGTTTCGCGCAGTTGTTGCATGGCCTCGACGTGACGCAGGCCGAATTCCGGGTCGATGTCGACGTGGCAACGCATCGTCAGCGAACCCCGGGCGATGCAGTTTTCCAGCAGGGCGCCGGCGCGTTCGGCGATCGGCGCTTTCACTTCGCGCAGCACGCGGCGCTCGTTGCTGATGTAGTCCTTGAGCGTCGGGCCGGCGCTGTTCGGGCGCCAGGGTTGGCCGTAGAGGGTCTTGTCGAGGTGGACGTGGCTTTCCACCAGCGGGGCGGTCAGGAGCTGGTTCTGGCCGTCGATGTCGGTGGCGGCCAGTGGAGCATTGGAGGCCGGGCGGCGTTGGGTGAACTTGCCGTTTTCGATCAGCAGGTCTTCGGCAGGGGCGCCGTAGGGGCGGATGTTTCTGAGCCAGCGGGGGGCAGTCATTGGAACCTCATTTGTTCTTTGGATTTTTTCCCCTCACCCTAGCCCTCTCCCGGAGGGAGAGGGGACCGACCGAGTCGTCTCAGGTACTACGCCGACCTGAGAGACCGAGTCGATTATGGATTCAGAGCAAAACGTTCAGGTCGGTGTATTTCTTGAATATTCCCCAATCGGTTCCCTCTCCCTTTGGGAGAGGGCTAGGGTGAGGGCTGCGGTTTCGGATCAACCCTTAAGCTTCGACCAGATCCGATCCTGCAGCTCCCGCGCCTTGTTGCTGCATTCCTTCTCCGGGCGCAGGCGCGAGGCGTACTCCTCGGGCATGTTGATCGCGTCCATGACCTTCCATTTCGCATCCAGCAACTGATCGCTCTGAATCCCGTTGGCATAGGCAATCGCGTTGGACACGGCCGCCGCGTTCTC
This sequence comes from Pseudomonas sp. B40(2017), assembly GCF_002112855.1. NCBI lineage: Bacteria > Pseudomonadati > Pseudomonadota > Gammaproteobacteria > Pseudomonadales > Pseudomonadaceae > Pseudomonas > Pseudomonas sp. B40(2017). The sequence goes on along the minus strand of NZ_NEIT01000001.1, from coordinate 756,431 downwards.
GGGCTTCATCATCCAGTCGATGAAGATCTTCGCGTTGCCCGGATGCGGCGCGCTTTTGGGTACGGCGAAGTTGTCCTGGAACATTGCCAGGCCTTCTTTCGGGTACACGTATTTGATCGTGCTCTTCTGCAACGTGGCGCGGGCCGTCGAGCCGTTCCAGTTCTGCATCATGATCACTTCGCCCGAGGCCATGCGGTCGACGGTGTTGTCGGAGCTGTACATCTTCAAAAACGGTTTCTGCTTTTGCAGCAGTTCGAGGATGCGCTTGGCGTCCTGCGGGTTTTCCGTGCATTCGTCGACGTTCAGGTAATGGCTGGCGGCATTGATCACGCTGCTGGAGGTGTCGAGGGCGGCAAGCTGGCCTTGCAGTTCCTTGCGCGGTTCGAAGAATTCTTTCCACGAATCATCGAGCTTGCCGCCGGGTACGCGGGCGCTGTCATAGGAAAACCCGGTGGTGCCCCACAGATACGGCGCCGAGAACTTGCGGCCCGGGTCGAAGCTCGGGTCGCGGAACGGGCCTTTGACGTACTGGAAGTTGCTCAGGGTCGGGGCGTCGATTTCCAGCAGCAGGTCCTGCTTGATCAGCGTCTGCATGATCGACTGCGACGGCACGATCACGTCATACGCGGCGCCGCCGGCCTGCAACTTGGCGAGCAGGGTTTCGTTGCTGTCGTAGCCGTCCATGGTGACCTTGATCCCGGTCTCCTTTTCGAACTTGGCCAGCAGATCCACCGGGTAGTAATCGGTCCAGTTGTAGAAGAACAATTGCTTGGGCTCGGCGGCGTGGGCGCCGAACGCGGTGAAACAACTCAGGGCCAGACCGGATACTGCCAGACGCATGTTTTTCACTTTCATGAGCGCGCTCCAGGTTTATTGTTGTTTGCCGCGTTGGCCGAGCCAGAAGGCCAGCACCACCAGCACGATGGAAATCACCAGCATCAGGGTTGAAATCGCGTTGATTTCAGGTGTTACGCCAGCCTTGATCGCCGAGAAGATGTACACCGGCAACGTGGTCGAACCGGGCCCGGCGACGAAGAAGGTCATGATGAAATCGTCGAGGCTGACCACGAACGCCAGCACCGAACCGGACAGCACCGCCGGCCACAGCAGCGGCAAGGTCACGCGGCGGAACACCTGCCACGGATTGGCATACAGGTCGTTGGCGGCTTCCAGCAGGCTCTTGTCCAGATCGTTGAGCCGCGCGCGGATCGGCAGGTAGGCGAACGGAATGCAGAAGCCGATGTGCGCGACGATCACCGTCATCAGCCCGAGCTTGATGCCCAGCGCCATGAACAGCAGCAGGGTGGCCACGGCGGTGACGATCTCCGGCAGGATCAGCGGCAGGTTGATCCCGCCTTCGACCATTTTCTGTCCGTAGAACGGCCGGTAAGTCGCCAGCGCCGCCAGCAGTGCAATCGCCGTGGCGCAGACTGTGGCGATGGTCGCGACGATGATCGAATTCAGCGCTGCGGTCTGGATCGACGGGTTGGCCAGGATCCGCCCGTACCAGGCGAACGAGAACTCGGTCCACACCGTCGCCGAGCGGTTGGCGTTGAAGCTGTAGGCGATCAACACCAGGATCGGCACGTACAGATAGGCGAGGATCAGCAGGCTGATTTCCCGGGTCGCCGGGAGTTTTTTCAGGTGCAGAGAGATCATGCTTTCGCTCCCCGGTTCAGGGTTTTCGCCGCGCTGCGGCTGTACAGGGCGTAGAGCACCAGTGACAACAGCAGAATCCCCAGCAGCAGGAACGACAGCGAACTGCCCAGCGGCCAGTTGCGTGCGGTGCCGAATTGTTGCTGGATCAGGTTGCCGATCATCAGGGTCTTGCCGCCGCCGAGGATCGCCGGGGTGATGAAGGCGCCGAGGCTCGGCACGAACACCAGCAACGCACCGGCAATCACGCCGGGCATCGACAGCGGCAGGATGATCCGCCGCAGCGCATGCCAGCGGTTGGCGCCCAGGTCATAGGCGGCTTCCACCAGACGCCAGTCGAGTTTTTCCAGGGTCGAGTAGATCGGCAGGATCATGAACGGCAAGAAGCTGTAGACCAGACCGACGCTGACCGCGAAGTCGTTGTACAGCAGGGTGATGCCGCCGGCACTCGGGAACAGCGCGTTAAGGCTTTGGGCGACCCAGCCCTGTTCGCGCAGGATGATCAGCCACGCGTAGTTGCGGATCAGCAGGTTGGTCCAGAACGGAATGGTGATGAGCAACACCATCAAGTTGCGCCGACGTGGGGTCAGGCTCGACATCCAAAGCGCCACCGGAAACCCGAACAGGAAGCACAGCACGGTGGTGCCGCCGGCCTGGAACACCGAACGCAACAGCGCTTGGGCGTAGACCCAGTTCAGCTCCAGTTCGCCGTCAAAACCTTCCTGGAAAAACAGCTGCACGTAACTTTGCAGTTGCCATTGGGCCTGCCAGTCGACGCCGCCGTAGGTGTTGCGCGGCAGCAGGCTGATGTAGCCCATGATCCCCAGCGGAATGGCGATCAGGGCGAGCAGGGTCAACACCACCGGGCTGAGCAACAGCGCGCGGTTGAGAGAGGGGGAAGTGCTGCTGACGCTCATCTCAGGCCTCCATCAACAGACAGGCCTGGGGCGGCAAATGCACCGCCACGGGCTCACCGACTGCGCGACCACGGTTCAGGCCTTCGTTGTTTTCCCGCAGCATGACTTTGATGTCGTTGTTCAAACGGCACTGGTACAGCGTCGCGGTGCCGACATACAGCACCGCCTCGATTACCCCGCGCAGGTGATGCGGTTGATCCGCTGCGACCAGTTGCGAACGTTCGGGACGAAACGCCAGTTGCACGCTGCTGCCGCTGACGCCTTGGGGCGGGCAGGGGATTTCCACCGGCATGCCGCTGGGCACGAAGAGGTTTTCGTTGTGTTCGCCGCGCTTGAGCTCGCCGGGGAGGAAATTGATGTCGCCGATGAACTGGGCGACGAAACGGTGCTGCGGGCGTTCATAGATGTCGGTCGGGGTGCCGATCTGCAGTATCTTGCCGGCGGACATCACCGCGATCCGGTCGGACAGGGTCAAGGCCTCTTCCTGATCGTGGGTGACGAAGATGAAGGTGATCCCGGCTTCCTGCTGTACGCGCTTGAGTTCGACCTGCATTTCCTTGCGCAGCTTCAGATCCAGCGCCGACAGCGGCTCGTCGAGCAACAGCACTTTGGGCTTTGGCGCCAGGGCCCGGGCCAGCGCGACACGTTGCTGCTGGCCGCCGGATAATTCCGCCGGTTTACGCCCGGCCAGGTGCTCCATCTGCACCAGCGCGAGCATTTCATCGACCCGTCCCGGAATTGTCTTGCGATCAAGACCCTGCATCTCGAGGCCGAAGGCGATATTCTGCGCGACACTCATGTGCGGAAACAGTGCGTAACTCTGGAACACCGTGTTGACCCGACGCTTGAACGGCGGCAGGTGATTGACCGTTTCGCCCGCCAGACGGATCTCACCGTCGCTGACGTGTTCGAAACCGGCGATGGTGCGCAGCAGGGTGGTCTTGCCGCAGCCCGAGGGGCCGAGGAGGGTGAAAAACTCGTTGTCGGCGATGTTCACCGACACGTTGTCGAGGGCAGGCGCGAGGCCAGGGTCATCAGAATACCGCTTGGATACGTTACGCACTTCAATGGCTATTGGTTGACCCATAATGGTGCAATCCTCTAATTATTGTATGCAATATCTGAATGCAATTTAGAAATACCCGGATTAATCTGCTGGCGCAACCCCCCATTTCCCTGACTGAGTCGTTCGTCGGGCAGCGTCGCCAGCGTTGAAGGAGCTTCCAAATGACCGAGAAAAAAACGGAAACCACGGTCGACCGCGTCTACCAAGGGGTTTACGAGGCGATCAGCAAGCGTTCGCTGCGTCCGGGGATGAAGCTGGGCGAGGCGTCGCTGGCGGAATTGTTCAATGTCAGCCGCACGTCGGTTCGCGCGGCGCTCAAGCAATTGGAGGCCGACGGACTGGTCACCACCGAGCCCAATAAAGGTGCGTCGGTGTCGCTGCCCAGCGATGAGGAAATCCGTTCGCTGTTCGAAACCCGGCGCCTGATCGAGATCGGCATCGTCACCGAACTGTGCCGGCGCAAGGACTCTGCGGCGATGCAGGATTTGCGTGACCACCTGCTGCTGGAAGACGAAGCCCACGAAGCCGGCGATCACGAGCGGCTGATTCACCTGCTCGGCGAGTTCCACATCAAACTCGCCCGTAGCCTGAATAACCCGGTGTTGCTCGACTGGTTTCAGAAGCTGATTTCCCGCGCCTCGCTGTACGCCGCCGCGCTGGATGACGACAGCCACGAAGCCTGCCGTGATGACGAGCACCTGCGGTTGATCGAGTACATCGAGGCCGGCAATCAGAGCGCCGCGATCGAGCTGACCTGCATGCACCTGGACGGCATCCAGAAGGCGATCCTCGACGTCGCTGCGAAAATGAAGACCGGCTACCATCCGCTCAAACACCTGATCGGAGTGTGAGCGTCGAGTGCAGGTGAAATCGGCTATACCTCTAATGAAACCATCGCTGCCCGACACGCTCGAAACAGACGGGCGTGGCGTTTGAACGCGCGGCGATAGAACCGGACCCACTACAAGGCGTTGAAGCAGCTGATGCAGTTTTTATCCGATAGCCATGGGTGTGACGGCTGGCAAGGCGAGATGGCCGGGCGCATTCGTGCGTTTGACTGGAGCAGGACTGATCTGGGCCCCCTCGAAACCTGGCCGGCCAGCCTGTGCAGCACGGTCCAGCTGATGCTGGCCTCGCCGCTGCCGATGGTCATGCTCTGGGGCCATGCCGGTTACATGATCTACAACGACGCCTATTCGCGATTCGCCGGCGGCCGGCATCCGTACCTGCTCGGATCACCGGTGGAACTGGGCTGGCCGGAGGTGGCCGATTTCAACCGGCATGTGGTCGACACCTGTCTGGCCGGCGGCACCCTGGAATATCGCAACAAGGTATTGGTGTTGCTGCGCGACGGCGTGCCCGAGGACGTCTGGCTCGATTTGTATTACAGCCCGGTGGCCAACGATGCCGGCGTGCCTTCGGGTGTGATGGCGATGGTGGTGGAAACCACTGAACTGGTGTTGTCCGAGCGTCTGCGCCAGGCCGCTGAAGATGCCTATCGCGCCGACAACGAGCGGGTGCGCCTGGCACTGAATGCCGGGGCATTGCTTGGCTCTTTTGTCTGGGACGTCAGAAACAACGTGCTGTCGGCCGACGAGCGTTTTGCCCGGACATTTTCCTACCCGCCTGATCAAGACCTGAGCAACCTGCCGCAGCATATCGCCGAGACGCACATTCATCCGGACGACCGTAATTGGGTACAGGAGTGCGTGGAGAATTCGGTGCGTACCGGCGAGCCCTACAACGCCGAGTACCGGGTGGTGCGTGCCGATGGCAGTTGTCTGTGGGTGCTCGCCAGCGGTGCTTGCGAATTCGACGAGCAGAGCCGGCCTTTCCGTTTCCCCGGTGTGCTGATCGATATTCACGAGCGCAAGATCGCCGAAGAATCGCTGCTCAAGTTCACCCGCAACCTCGAACAGCGGGTAGCGGATGAAGTCGAGGCGCGCCTCGCCGCCGAAGAGCAATTGCGTCAGTCGCAGAAGCTCGAAGCCATCGGCGGCCTTACGGGCGGCGTGGCCCATGACTTCAACAACCTGCTGCAAGTGATCGCCGGCAATCTGCACCTGCTGGCTCGCCATGAACCGGACAATGCCAACGTCCAGCGTCGGGTCAGCGCCTCGCTGGCGGCGGTGGAGCGGGGCGCCAAGCTGTCCTCGCAACTGCTCGCGTTTGCCCGGCGTCAACCGCTGTCGCCGGCGGTGTGCAATCCCCGGCAGATTTTCGAAGGCGTCGGCGAGTTGCTGCAACGGGCGCTGGGCGAAACCATTCAGATCGACGTGCAACTGCCTGTTGAGCCGTGGCACATCAACGTTGACCGCAATCAACTGGAAAACGCCATTCTCAATCTGGCAATCAACGCCCGGGACGCCATGAAGGGCGAGGGCACGATTGTACTCGGCGCCTCCAACCTCTCACTGGACCGGGCGTTCTGTTCGGGCAAGGGCATCGTGCCGGGGGATTTCGTGCGGGTCTCGGTCAGTGACAGCGGCGTGGGCATTGCCCCGCACATGCTCGAGCAGGTGTTCGAACCGTTCTTCACCACCAAGGCCGACGGCCAGGGTACCGGTCTCGGCTTGAGCATGGTGTTCGGTTTCGTCAAGCAGAGCGGCGGGCATGTGGAGATCGACAGTCGGATCGGCGAAGGCACGCGGGTGCAGTTGTACTTTCCACGCAGCCTGCGCCCCGTGCTCGATGACTCGCCGAGCGTCAATCATCAGCAGGCGGGCGGTCACGAGACGATCCTGGTGGTCGAGGACAACGAAGCGGTGCGCACCTCGGCGGTCGAACTGTTGCGCGAAGAAGGCTACCGCGTGCTGATCGCCGGCAACGGCGATGCGGCCATGCAGATGTTGATGGAAGGCGCTCGGGTCGACCTGATCTTTACCGACGTGGTCATGCCCGGTCTTATCAAAAGCTCCGATCTGGCGGCGTGGGCCAAGGTGCAAATGCCGCCGGTGGCCGTGCTGTTCACCTCGGGGCACACCCGCGACATCATCTCGCGCAACCACCAGCTCAGCCCCGACACCCATTTGCTCGGCAAGCCCTATGGCCCCGAAGCATTGCTGCAGATGATCCGTTCCGTGCTCAGCACCTGAGCTCCAAATCCCCTGACCAAGGCTGGCCGATGACTTCCAGACGCAATTCCAGTTCTGCCGCCGGCATGGTTCGCGTGCGCGGCGCCCGTGAACACAATCTGAAGAACGTGGACGTCGACATTCCTCGCGATGCACTGGTGGTGTTCACCGGGGTGTCGGGTTCGGGCAAGTCGTCGCTGGCGTTTTCGACGCTGTATGCCGAAGCCCAGCGGCGCTATTTCGAATCGGTGGCGCCCTATGCGCGGAGGCTGATCGATCAGGTCGGCGTGCCGGACGTCGATTCCATCGAAGGCCTGCCCCCGGCCGTGGCCCTGCAGCAACAGCGCGGCACGCCGAGCACGCGCTCGTCGGTGGGCAGCGTCACCACGCTCTCGAGCCTGATCCGCATGCTGTACTCGCGCGCCGGCAGCTATCCGCCGGGTCAGCCAATGCTGTATGCCGAGGATTTTTCACCGAACACGCCACAAGGCGCGTGCCCGCAATGCCATGGACTGGGCCGGGTTTACGAGGTCACCGAGGCGCTGATGGTGCCGGATCCGAATCTGACCATCCGCCAGCGTGCCGTGGCCTCTTGGCCGCTGGCCTGGCAGGGGCAGAACCTGCGCGACATCCTGGTGACCATGGGCATTGATGTCGATATCCCGTGGCGCAAGCTGCCGAAAAAACAGCGTGACTGGATCCTCTTCACCGAGGAAACACCGACCGTTCCGGTGTACGCCGGGCTGACGCCGGAAGAGACCCGCGTCGCCCTCAAGCGCAACATGGAGCCGAGCTATCAAGGCACCTTCACTGGCGCCCGGCGCTACATCCTGCACACGTTCACCCATTCGCAAAGTGCGCTGATGAAGAAGCGCGTGTCGCAGTTCATGATCGGCAGCCTTTGCCCGCTGTGCGATGGCAAGCGCCTCAAGCGCGAGGCGCTGTCGGTGACATTTGCCGGGCATGACATCGGCGAGTTGTCGCGCATGCCGCTGCTGCAAGTTGCCGAAGTCTTGAAGCCGGTGGCGGACGCGAGCTGGCTGGAACACGCCGATGAAAGCGGTGAAACCCTGACCCACAGCCAGACCCGCGAAGCCCGCCAGCAGCGCGTGGCTCATGGCGCCAGCGGCCACGCCAACGCGCCGGACGTGCGCCATACGCCGAACCTGTCGCTGGAAAAACGCCTGGCCGCGCAGCGCATTGCCGAGGACTTGCTGGAGCGGGTCAGCACCCTGACCGATCTCGGCCTCGGTTATCTGGCGCTGGAGCGCAGCACGCCGACCCTGTCGTCCGGCGAATTGCAACGCCTGCGACTGGCCACTCAATTGGGCTCGCAATTGTTCGGCGTGATCTACGTGCTCGACGAACCCTCCGCCGGCCTGCACCCGGCTGACGGCGAGGCGCTGTTCGAAGCCTTGCAGCGCCTGAAGGCCGACGGCAACAGCGTGTTTGTGGTCGAGCACGATCTGGACACCATGCGCCGGGCCGACTGGCTGATCGACGTCGGCCCGGCGGCCGGTGAAAAGGGCGGGCAAATTCTCTACAGCGGACCGCCACCGGGGCTGGCCGCGGTCGAGGACTCGCAGACCCGCGCCTATCTGTTCGCCGAACATCAACGGCCGAACCGCGCCGCGCGCAAACCGTCGGGCTGGCTGAAGCTCGACGGCGTCACCCGCAATAACCTGAATAACCTCAGCGCCGAATTCCCCTTGGGCTGTTTCACCTCGGTCACCGGTGTTTCCGGTTCGGGCAAATCCAGTCTGGTCAGCCAGGCGCTGCTGGAACTGGTCGGCGCACAACTCGGGCGCAGCGTCAGTGACGCCGAGCCGGAAGAGCTCAATCTGGAAGACGATACCCCGACCGCCAGCACCGGCCAGGTCAGCGCCGGGCTGGAGTCGATCAAGCGTCTGGTGCAGGTCGATCAGAAACCCATCGGCCGCACGCCGCGTTCGAATCTGGCGACTTACACCGGGTTGTTCGACAACGTGCGCAAGCTGTTTGCCGCGACCGATGAGGCGAAAGCGGCGGGTTACGACGCCGGGCAGTTTTCCTTCAACGTCGCCAAGGGGCGCTGCCCGACCTGCGAAGGCGAGGGGTTTGTCAGTGTCGAATTGCTGTTCATGCCCAGCGTTTATGCGCCGTGCCCGACTTGTCACGGCGCGCGTTACAACCCCGAGACGCTGGCCATTGTCTGGCAGGGCTTGAGCATCGCGCAGGTGCTGCAACTGACGGTGGACGAGGCGGTGGCGGTGTTTGCCGAGCAACCGGCGATCCGCCGTTCGCTGGAGGTGCTGCGCGACATCGGTCTCGGTTACCTGCGCCTCGGGCAACCGGCGACCGAGCTGTCCGGCGGCGAAGCCCAGCGCATCAAACTGGCCACCGAACTGCAACGCAACCAGCGCGGCGCGACGTTGTATGTGCTGGATGAACCAACCACCGGGTTGCACCCGCGGGACGTTGACCGCTTGCTGGAGCAGCTGGATGCGCTGGTGACGGCGGGGCACACGGTGATCGTGGTCGAGCATGAAATGCGCGTGGTGGCGCAGAGCGACTGGGTGATCGACATTGGTCCGGGCGCCGGGGATCAGGGCGGCAAGATCGTCGTGGCCGGAACGCCGCAGAAAGTGGCGGCGAGCAAGAAGAGCCGGACTGCGCCGTTTCTTTCTCGTGCTCTCAGCCGCTAGCCGTAGCGTGTCGAATATCGTCATCGCCAGCAGGCTGGCTCCCACAGGTTGCTGGTTTTTCATGTGGGAGCCAGCCTGCTGGCGATGGCGGTGTATCAGGCACCGTCGAGCGTGCGGCGTACCTTGTCCAGCAACTCGCGGATCTGGAACGGCTTGACCAGCATCTCCATGCCGGCCCCGAGGAACACCTGACGGTTGATCGCGGTTTCCGCGTAACCGGTCATGAACAGGATCGGCAGCGCTTCACGCCAGCCCCGGGCAACGTCCGCCAGTTCACGGCCGGTCATGCGTGGCAGACCCACATCGGTCAGCAGCAGGTCGATCGACGAGTCGTTTTGCAAGCGCTCCAGCGCGGTTTCGATATCGGCCGCCTGGGTGCAGCGGTAGCCGGCGTCTTCCAGCACTTCGGCGACGAACAGGCGCACCGCCGGCATGTCTTCGACGATCAACACATGTTCGCCCGAGCCTTGCGGATCGATGGTCACCGGGGCCACATCGACAGCGGTCGGATCGCTGGTGGCCGGCAGCATGATCGTCACTTCGGTGCCGCGTCGCGCCACGCTGCGGATGTGCGCATCGCCACCGGATTGACGAGCGAAACCGTAGATCGTCGACAGCCCCAACCCGGTGCCCTGGCCCAGCGGTTTGGTGGTGAAAAACGGCTCGAACACCTTATCGATGACGCTGTGCTCGATGCCGGTACCGTCATCGCGCACCGATAGCGCCACATAGGAACCATCGGCGAGGTTCGGGTCGCCGTGGGAATACGCCGCGTAAGTGCTGACCCAGATATTGCCACCCCGTGGCAATGCGTCCCGGGCGTTGATCACCAGGTTGAGCACTGCGCTTTCGAGCTGGATCGGATCGACCAGCGCGATGGCAGGTTTGGTGGTCATTTCCAGTTTGAGGGCGATGCGTTCGCCGATGGTACGCACCAGCAATTCTTCCAGCGAGCGGACGTGCTTGTTGATGTCCACCGGACGGGTGTCGAGCGGTTGCTGGCGGGCAAAAGCCAGCAGGCGATGGGTGAGCGAGGCCGCGCTCATCGCCGAACTCAGGGCCGCTTCGGCATAGAACTGGACCTTGTCCGGGCGCGCATCGGCGACGCGTTTCTGGATCAGTTCGAGGCTGGTGATGATCCCGGTCAGGAGGTTGTTGAAGTCGTGGGCGATGCCGCCGGTGAGTTTGCCCAGCGCATCCATTTTCTGTACTTGCAGCAGTTGCGATTCGGCGCGTACCCGGTCGGCGACTTCCTTGGCCAGTTGCGTGGTGGTGTCGTCCAGTCGCGCCAGGTGCGAACGTTCGCGGTGACGGTGTTCGGTGACGTCTTCGACGAACACCAGGCTCAGTTTCGGGGTGCGGTAGGGGGAAATTTGCCACTCGGTCTCACGGATCTCGCCCTGCACGCGCATGTTCAGCGTGCCTTTCCAGCGTTCGCCATCCACCAGCCGCAGGCGCAGTTCGTCGAGGATCGCGCTCTGATCCTCGGCGAAGCATTCGCTGAGGGTCTGCGGGTCGCGGTTGTCCTGGATCAGTTGGGAGAAAGCGTGGTTGCACTCGTGGACTTTCAGGTCGGCATCCAGCACCGCGATGGGCGCGGAGATGTTGACGAAGATCTCGCGGAAACGCGCCTCGCTTTCGCGCAACGCGTTCTCCGTGTCGCGCACCCGAAGCAGGGTGCGCAATGTTGCCAGCAGCACATCGGGATCGACCGGGTGAATCAGATACGCATCGGCCCCGGCATCGAGGCCGGTGATGATGTCGCCGGTCTGGATCGACGCGGCCGACACGTGGATCACCGGGAGCAGGGCGGTGCGCGCGTCGGCGCGCAGTTCGCGGACAATATCGAAGCCGCTCATGTCCGGCAGGTTGACGTCGAGAATCAACGCGTCGAGCTTTTCACTGGCGATCAATGCCAGGCCTTCGCCACCGGTGCCGGCCTCCAACACCTCATAGTCGTGGCGTTCCAACCGCCGGCGCAAGGCGTAACGGGTGGCGACGTTGTCGTCGACAATCAACAGACGGATGTCATGTTTCATCGACGCTCTCCTGGGCGATCGCCAACGGGATGATCACGAAAAAGCACGAACCCACGCTCGGGGTACTCTGGACGCCGACCTCGCCACCGAGCAATTCGGCGAAGCGTTTGCACAGGGACAAGCCGAGCCCGGTGCCGCGCAGGCGTTTTTGCAAAGGAGAGTCAACCTGTGAAAAGTCCTCGAACAACGTGCCGTGCAGTTCGGGGGCGATGCCGATGCCGGTGTCGCTGACGGCGAACCGCACCTTGTCCTCACCTTCAAGGCGCGCCGAGATCCTTACTTCACCACGGGTGGTGAATTTCAGCGAGTTGGAAATGAAGTTGCGCAGAATCTGCGCGAGCTTCTTGTCGTCGGTATAGAGACGCGGCAGGCCTACCGGCTCCTCGAAAATCAGGTCGACGGCGGTGGCGTCGACAATCGGCCGGAACATTCCGCGCAACGCCGCGAACAGGTCGAACATGTCGAACCACGCCGCAGAAATGCTGATGCGTCCGGCCTCGATCTTCGCCAGATCGAGCAGGTCGTCGACCATGTCACTGAGTTCCCGGGCGGCGCTGCTGACGAAGGCCACCTGCTTATGTTGCTCGGGACTCAGCGGGCCGTCGAGTTCGTCGGCCAGCAGGCTGTTGATGCTCAGGATCGAGCCCAGCGGTGTGCGGAACTCGTGGCTCATGTACGACAGAAAGCGGCTTTTCAGATCGGACGCCTGGCGCAGTTGTTCGGCCTGAGTGTCGAGTTCGGCGTACAGCGCGAGCACGCCCTGATTGGTTTCGTCGAGCTCTTCGCGCAACGCAGCGGTTTCGCTCTGCAACTGGGCGATCAACGCAGCCTGTTCGGCATTGCTCAGTGTCGGGGACTCAGCCATGGGCGGCCTCCAGGGCAACGACCAGCACCGTTACATCGTCGCGCCCGCGACAGAAATCGCGGTGCAGGACGGTGGCTATCACGGCGGGATGGCGATGCACCAGACCGGGGTAGTCTTGAAGGTTCCAACGGGACTGCAAGCCATCGCTGTACATGATCAATAGATGTCCGTTCACTTGAGCATAGTCAAAGGGCTGGGCTTTTCGGTATTGGCCGCCGACTATCCCCGGGTGCGAGGCCAGTCCGCGCGACTTGTCGGAGGCGATCAGGCTGGCACCGATGTTACCGACACCGGTGAACGACAGACTGGCACGCCCTGCGTGAAACTGCGCGAATGCCACTGCGCCACCCCGGCTCCCGATCATCTCGCGGTGCATGTCTTCCATCAGCAGCGTCGGCGCACCGAACGGGCTCAGGGCAAAGGCTTTCTCTCCTGCACGGGCCGCACGCTCGGCGTCCTCGCCATGGCCCAGACCGTCGACGATCAGGGCACTGATGTCACGGCCATGAATCGCCAGATGCCAGACGTCACCGCAGGCTGGATCGTTGTGCAGCGAGTGCTGGCTGACACCATACGGCAGATCCGCCTGACGGTCGCTGCGCGGGTACAGACGAGCCAGCAGCACGGCGCCGCGATGATCGGCAAATACGTCGAAGATATCCGCCTGTCGAGCCACTGCACCGAGGCCGATGCCCTGAGTGCCACCAGTGGAAAAGCCGTCCGCCAGACACGCGTCCAGATCAAACCCCTGGGCACGGTCGACCGCAATCATCTCGATGCCGTCGTCACCCTGACGGGGCAACAGGCGCAGGTGCAATTCCCCGCGCCCGGCATGCTTGAGCACATTGCTCGCCAGCTCCGTGGCCACCAGGGCGACGCGGCCGGCATCGCTTTCGCCAAAACCGTGTTGCTCGGCCAGACGCTGGGCCGTACGCCGGGCATGGCCGATCTGGCTGCTGTCCTCGATCACCAACACCTGGGTCAATGTCCCGCTGATGTTCATGTCCATCGGGTGATCGTTATGCGAGTGCCTTTGCCGGGCTCGGTGTCCAGTTCAAATTCGTCCACGAGACGCTTTGCCCCGGTCAGGCCCAGGCCCAGACCGCTGCCGGAGGTCCAGCCGTCGGTCATCGCCAGTTTGATGTCGGGAATGCCCGGGCCTTCATCGCGAAAGGTCAGGCGCAGGCCGACCTTGTGGTTGTCGTCGAGGATCTGCCAGTCCATGTCTCCGCCACCGCCATACACCATGGTGTTGCGCGCCAGCTCGCTGACGGCGGTCACCAGTTTGGTCAGGTCGATCAGGCGCATGCCGCATTCGGTGGCCAGCTTTCGCGCCTGTTGCCGGGCCAGCACCACGTCCTGCTCGATGTTGATCGGTTGGGTACCGCTGCTGCGCACGGTCATTGCTGGCGTACTCGTTCCTGCAGCAGTTTCATGCCGCGCTCGACGTTCAGCGCGGTACTGACGCCTGGCAGGTACAGACCGAGCTCGACCAGGGTAATGGCGACCGCCGGCTGCATGCCGACGAGCATGGTTTCGGCATCCATGATTTTCGACAGGCCGGAAATGGTGCCGATCATCCGGCCAATGAACGAATCGACCATGTCCAGCGCCGAGATGTCGATCAGCACCCCGCGCGCGGAGGTCTTGCTGATGCGCTCGGACAGGTCGTCCTGCAGGGTGAGGGCGAGCTGGTCGTGCATGTCGACCTGGATGGTCACCAGCAGGAAGTCACCCATCTGAAGAATCGGGATACGTTCCATTGTTCAGACCGTCTTGGTGAGGGTGATGCCCAGACGGGTCAGGGCCAGCTTCAGTGCGTCGGCCAGATTGGCTTTGGTGACCACGCCTTGCAGGTCGAGGCCCAGGTGCACGATGGTCTGGGCAATCTGCGGTCGCACGCCGCTGATGATGCAGTCGGCGCCCATCAGGCGGATCGCGGTCACGGTCTTGAGCAGGTGTTGGGCGACCAGCGTGTCGACGGTCGGCACGCCGGTGATGTCGATGATGGCGATTTCCGAGCCGGTGTCGACGATGCGTTGCAGCAGCGATTCCATTACCACTTGGGTGCGTTGCGAGTCGAGGGTGCCAATCATCGGCAGCGCGAGCACGCCGTCCCACAGCTTGACCACCGGGGTCGACAGTTCGAGCAGTTCTTCCTGCTGGCGCTTGATCACCGCTTCACGGGATTTCTGGAACGTGCGAATGGTGTACAGGCCAAAAGCATCGAACAGTTCGGAAATTTCCCAAAGCTGTTCGGCGAGCAGGGCGGGCTGATCCTGATAATGGTTTTGCAGCAGGGCGAACAGCGGGCCCTTGAGCGAGAAAATGAAGCTGGCGGTCTGCTGGGAATCCTGACCGAGCTGGGCACGGCTGTGGGAGAGTTTTTCGAGGAACTGGCGCATGCCTTCCCAGCCCGGCGCGGTGATGTTGGTGCCGCTGTCGTTTTTCAGGCCACTGACCACCAGCTGCAGGAATTCACTGGTCTGCTGCTGCAAGTCGTGTTCTTTGAGATTGCGGGTGGCGCCGCTGTCTTGCAGTCCCTTGATCCATTCGCCCAGCAGTTGAACCTGATTGTTTTTTATCGCATCGAGTGTGCTGTTCTGCAGTGCTGCCATGTGCCTGTTGCTCCATTGCGAATTGGGGGCCGGTTCTTCGGAAAATGACCGGCGCGAAGTGAATGACCTTGGCCGTTCGAAATAGTTGTTCGTTCCCCCGAGGATATTTTTGATCTGCCGCAAGTAACGCACCCGTAACTCTAGTCGGCGCGGCCAGGAATGCTGATCTCTTGCCTGCAACAAAGCCCCAACGCAAAGAGGCCGCGTCCAATGGAGGCGGCCTCTTTGCGTACCTGGCGATTACTTGCTGGGGTGTTTGGCCTGCAGCTCTTTGGCGTGGGCCAGGTGTTTCTCCAGTGCCGGCAGCATTTTCTGCGCAAAGGCTTTGAGTTCGGTGGCGCCTTTGACTTTGTCGTCGGTCACGGTGTTGGCTTGTTTCTTGAACAGCTCGATGGTTTCTTCGTGAGCCTTCACCTGATTGTTGGCATAGGCGGCGTCGAACGACTCATCACGGACTTCGAGTATTTTTTCCTTGGCCTGTTTGACCAGGGTCGTGGTGTCCGGCACCTCGATGTCGTTGGCCTTGGCAATCGTCGCCAGTTCATCGTTGGCCTTGCCGTGGTCGGTGATCATCATGTTGGCAAACGCTTTGATGTCGGCGGATTGGCTTTTTTCCAGCGCCAGGCGACTGGTTTCGATTTCGGCGATGCCGCCGGCCGCTGCGTTGTCGACAAAATCGTTGTCGGTAGCGGCGAAAGCCGAGCCAATGCCGGTGCTCAACGCAACGGCCAGAAAGAGATGACGCAGTTTGAATCCGTCCATTGGTGTTTCTCCACGCAGGTTTTTGTGAGCGTTATTCAATGGAGGGAGTTCGCCGACCAAAGGTTTTATCGCATTTGCGAATGGGCGACGAACGGACACCGCTGGTCTGACAGGTGGTCGACAGAAGTGGCCAACCGAGGCCATTCTGATACTTGGCCAGCGCAATCGGTCGCGTTGGCTGCCGATCAACTGACGGAGGTGTTCCATGCCGGTGACCCATGATTTGTTACAGGACTTGAAACTTACAAAGGAAGAGATCCAGCAACGACGCACCGCGGATCCACATCTGGATGCACTGATCAACAAGTATTCCCAGGCGGACGCCGACGTCGTCAAGGCCGAGACGGCGACTTCGGATGCGCCCAGTGACGACACCCTGAAGAAACTGAAAGAGAAACGCCTACAGGTCAAAGACAAGATCGTCGAGCAGTTGCAGGCTCGATCCTGACCGTCAGTCGCACCACCGGCCTGCGGTGGTGAATTGACTGGAACGACAGCCCCGACCGGCACCTCGAATGTTCAGAGTCTTCACATTGCGACTCTCAACGAGGTGCCTTATGAAAGATCCAAAATTCCCCAGTGAAGAACAGGGTGCATTCGACCCGGTTCCCACCCATCCCGAGCCCAATAGTCCGGCGCATACCGTCCGTAATCCTGAAGAGGAACGCAAGAGCGAGGAAGTGCCGGAGGACGAAGACCCGGAAACCTTCGATAGATCCAGTAACTGACTATCCGCTATCGCCAGCAGGCTGGCTCCCACATTTGGGATGCAAATTCTTTGTGGGAGCCAGCCTGCTGGCGATAGGGCCAGTCGACTTAATACAAAGTCCAAGGCCTCACTTCAAGGCGGCGTCCAATGGCATCCGCGCCATGTGCGTGGCCTTCAGCGAGCCGAAATACAGCCAGTCGCCATACTCGCGCACCGTGGTGATCGGCGAGTAATTGCCGGCGCTGGCATCCTGCAGATTGGCGATCACCTTGCCGTCCAGATCCAGCCCCAGCACGAACCCGCGCTTTTCCACCGGTTTGGGCAGCACGGTCATCGCCCGCACCAGCATCTTGCGCACGAAAGGGTGGGCGGCGGTGCGGTCGAGCAACGGATTGCGAGGCGTGTACAACGCCACCCAGAAACGATCCCGACCATTAAACGCCAGGTTGTCCGGCAGCCCCGGCAGGTTGTCGATGAACAGATCGTGGGTGCCGGCCTTGGGCCCGGTCAGCCAATAGCGGCTGATACGGTAGGCGCCGGTTTCGTTGACCAGCACATAGGCGTCTTCCGGGCCGAGGGTCACGCCGTTGGCGAACTCCAGCCTGTCCAGCAATACGCTGGTTTTTCCGGTCTGGAAGTCGTAACGCAGCAGGCGCCCGTCGCCGCCATGCTCGATGATCGCTTCGCCATCGTGGCCGTAACCCCAGCGACTGGAGGCATCGCTGAAGTAGGCGTAATGCCCGGACTTGTCGATGGCCACGTCATCGGTAAACCCGAACGGCAGGCCATTGGCTTCGGTGGTCAGCGCCACCAGTTGCCCCTGTGCATCAAGGGACAGCAAACCCTTGACCCCGTCGGCGATCACCAGCAAACCGTTGGGATGCCGCGCCAGCCCCAGCGGCCGGCCGCCGGTATCGGCCAGCACCTTGCGCTGCTGGCCATCGATACTGGTGCGTAGAAGGCGTCCGTCGTGCAGTCCGGTGATCAGAAAGTCGTTTTCCAGCAGCAGCGCTTCCGGGCCTTCGATGTCACTCGGGCCGACTTGCGCCGCGCTCTTGAGCCGCTGATTGTCAGCGTACTGGCCCTCGGTCAGCGAGGGCGCCGGTTGCGGCGTCCAGGCCACGGGCTCGACCCTGGTCGGCATCAACAGCAAAAAGCCCAGAACCCCGACAACCAGCAGCAACACCAGATAACGCCATCTCACACGTGGGCTCCCGCGAGTGCGAGATGCCGGGTGGCCATGTCGCGCAGGGCCAGCATCGACGTTGCCGACTCGCGCTCGATGCGCCGCTTGAGCAGCAGATGGTTGGCGATGCGCAGGCCGATCCCTTCGAACTGGTAATCGAGGGTGCGCACGAACCGCGTGGCAGCGTTGTGCGCCGAGCATTCATAGGTCAGCCGCAACGACAGACCCTGATCACCCTGGGCCCGGGCGCACCAGCGTCGGCCGGGCAGGTACTCGGTGACCTCCCAGCGCAAATGCCCCTCGCGACCGCCGGCATGGATGTCCTCGTCGAATCGTGCGCCGGCATGCAACGCACCGCTCGGGCCGTCGATCTTCAGCGAAGACGGGTGCCACTCCGGCCAGCGACTGACGGTGGCGGCGTAGGCGAGGACGGCAATCGGATCACCGGCGATATCGACTGTGTGCTGCATGCGGGTCATGAGCGTTCTCGAATCGGTCAGAGGGGCGGTTTCCGGCTCCCGGTAGAGGGTGCCGAACAGGTAGTCCATCAACGGAAAAACGATATTGAAATTGCGTTCCTGCATCTGCTCGCGACGGTGATGCAGCTCGTGCAGACGGCGCATCTGGCGGATCCACGGCAGGCGGGTCAGCGGGTTCTGCGGCGGCAGATGCTCGCAGGCATGAAACACTTCATAGGTCAGGTAACCGAACACCATGCAGCCAGCGAACAGTCCGGCGACGTTGCTGTTGACCTGCGCGAACAGCCACCACAGGGGCAGGGTGATCGCCAGCGTGTGCAGCACGATCAGCCAGGCCGGGAACAGGATCACCCGCCAGTCGCGGGGGCCGTCGTAGGTCATGTGGCCGGGGGTGAAGAAACTGTGATGATCGCCGGCATGCCGGGCGTAGAACATCCGGGCGAAGCGCTTTTTGTGGTGGCCGAGGTGGCGGTGCACCATGTACACGCCGAAATTGAAGAACAGCAAGGTCAGCGGCACGGTCAGCCATTCCAGCGGCCGCACCTGGTGCACGCTGCTCCAGAACGCGCCGACGGCCAGCACACCGAACAGCAGCACGAACGCGCCATGCAGCCACGGGTTGTAGCGGGGATGGATCGCCGCCCGGTAGCGGCTGCGAAATGCCTCGGTGGTCTGCCTCACTGCGCTCACCTGCGGATATTGTCGTTATCCCGGCAGCGTAGCCGATCCGGCCGTTTGTGCAGCGCCAACCTTCAGGTCACAAGTGCCATGCTCCGGTGCATAGCGGCCGTCAGCTCAACGGGTTCCAGCGCTGCGACCAGTCGTCATCGGCCTTGATTACCTCACGCAGCAGGTCGAACGCCTGTTGCAGGATCGCCGAGTCGCGGTCGCGGGAGTAGACGAGGTAGGTCGGGTAGCCGAATTCCGGGGCTTTGGTCACCGGCTCCAGCGCGCCGCTTTCCAGATAAGTGCGCACGACCCGGGTCCGGAAATAGCCGCTGCCGCCGTTCTCCAGAATGTATTGCAGGGCCAGCGGGCCGAGGTTGAAGCTCAGGGCAGCCTTGGCTTTTTCCGGCAGGGCGGCGTCGTGCTGGCGGCGGAAATCCGGGCCCCAGTCGATGTACACGTAAGGGGCAGGGCGGCCGGGCGTGGTCACCAGAATCAGTTTCTCTTCCAGCACTTGCTCGACCTGCAGCCCCGGCCAGTATTCCGGCTGATAGACCAGCGCCGCATCGAGCACCCCCAGTTCTAGCTGACGCAGCAGGTTTTCACCATCGCGGATCTCCATGCGCAAGGCGTGGCCGGGGATTTTCTCGCGCAATTCGGCGGCCCAACTGAGCATCAACGGGTTGCACAGGCTGACCTCGCCACCGATGTGCAGCACGTTGTGATAGCCCTCGGGCAAGGGCAGGTCGCGGCGTGCGGCTTCCCAGGTCTGCACTAGCTGATTGGCGTAGACCACGAAGGCCTCGCCGTTGGCGGTCAGCCGCGCACCGGCACGGTTGCGCACGAACAGCGTGCTGCCCAACTGGCTTTCGAGTTTCTGGACCCGGGCGGTGATTGCCGTTTGCGTGACGAACAGCTTTTCAGCCGCCGCGGCGAGGCTGCCGTGGCGGACGATTTCCAGAAAGGTGCGGGCGAGGTCAATGTCCATGGGCGGGCCGGTGGTTGAGGTGCGCGCATTGTACGGGCAGCCCCGGGACCGCGTCATTGTTCAGTCAGCCACTTCGACTTCTCGCACCCGAGCCCAATCCTCCACCAACCGCGCCGGCGTGCAGCAAGTCTTGCGCTTATACACAAAATTCCGGCACTTCTCGGCAAACTGATTGCGGTTGTACAGCATGTCTTCCTGCATCTCCTTCAACTCAGCCTCGCGACACTGCCGGATCAACACATGATCGACCCGCAGCTTGCGTTCGCGCACCGGCGCATAAGTCGGATCGCTCAGCACGCTGTTGGCCCGTTGCAGCAGCCACAGCGAGAACTCGTCCGGGCAGCGCGGGCCGATTTCCTGAACCATGCCCAGTTGCAGCGCCTGAGCCGCGCTGACCGGCAGACAGGCCTGGGTCAGTTGTTCCGCCATGGCCGGGCCGACGGCGCGGGGCAGGCTGTAAGTCCAGTATTCCGAGCCGTACAAACCCATGCTCTTGTAGTGCGGGTTAAGCACGATGTCGGCGCGGGCAAACACGATATCGGCGGCCAGTGCGAGCATCACACCGCCTGCGCCGGCATTGCCGGTAACCCCGCTGACCACCAGTTGCCGTGCGCTGAGCAATTCTTCGCACACATCATCGATGGCCTGGATATTGGCCCAGGCTTCGGCACCCGGATCCTCGGCGGCCTGGATCACATTCAAATGCACACCGTTGGAAAAACTGCCGCGACCGCCCTTGATCAGCAGCACCTGAGTGTCGCGGGATTTGGCCCAACGCAGCGCCTCGGCCATACGCTGGCATTGCTCGGTGCTCATGGCGCCGTTGTAGAACTCCAGCGTCAGCTCGCCGACCTGACCGGACTCGCGATAACGAATCGGCTGATACATCTCGTCAGTGAACGGCGCGTTGGCAATCGACCAGTCCAGCACCGGCACGCCAGACAACTTCCCGGCCAGTACATGCCGCGCCGGACGCTTGAAGGTTTCTTCGCCCGGTTGCGGTTTGCGCCGCAGCGAGCCGATCCACAGGCTGTGATCACCGGTCGCCACCAGTACCGCGTCGTCGTGTACCGCGAGAATCTCGCCGGGCATGCCGGTGCGATGATCGAGGTGTACGTCGTACACGTAATATTGCCCGCCAGCGAGGCTGGCAAGTACGCCGGGCTGGCCGTCCGCCGCGTCGATGCAGCGCTTGATGAAGCGCGAGCAGTCGTGCCAGCTGAAGGTGCGGTCGTCCTGTTTCATGTTCGGTTGCAGGCGTCCGCGCACTTTCGGATCGTTGTAATCCAGCGCCACCGGCACGAAGCCGTCGATGAATTTCTCCACCACTTCACGGATGCAACGAATCGCCGCGTCGCTGACCCGACCGTTGTACAGCTCCGATTTGCGCAGGCCGGTCGGCAGGTTGAATTCGCAGGTGGCCCAGACCGGGCCGGCATCCATTTCTTCCACCGCTTGCAGGGCGGTCACGCCCCAGGACGGCAGCTCGCGCATGATCGCCCAATCCAGTGCGCTGGCGCCGCGATCGCCGACGATGCCCGGGTGGATGATCACCACCGGACGCTGCGGATTGCTCCACAGCGCATGGGGAACGCGATCCTTGAGAAACGGGCAGATCACCAGGTCGGCGCCGCTGTTTTCGATCTGCTCGCACACGGCGGTTTCGTCGGTGAACAGCACCACGCTGGGCGAATGTCCGGCCTGGCGCAGTTCCAGCCACGCGCGTTGGGTCAGGCCGTTGAACGCCGACGACAGAAGAATGATGTTGAGTGATCGCATGATTGCTCTTCCTTGAAAGGTCAGCCGCAGGCTCCCGGTGAGCCGTCCGTGGCTATCGATGGAGGCGCAAGGTTAGAGACTGGCGTGGGGGGCGCCACTGATCGAGATCAACGTTGTGTCAGGCAATGTTGCCGTGCCGACGGCGTGCCTTATTCTCAAAGGTTTGCTGATCCTGATTTTTTATTACTTCAAATGTATCCGGCGCTATTGCACAGTCGCACCCTTGATCACCGCCGGAAGATCCCGGCGTATCCATGGATTTTCGCAGCGGGTGGAGCCCGTTTTCAGGGAGTAAGGCATGGGGAGTCACAACCCGCATTACCAGGTCATCGGGCAAATGTTCCAAAAGGACTACCGATGGTTGTGCGCGGCGGTCAGTCGTACCCTCGGCTGCCCGCACAGCGCACAGGACATTGCTTCGGAAACTTTTCTTCGGGTTTTGGCACTGCCCGATCCGCTGGCGATTCGCGAACCCCGCGCGCTGTTGAACACGATTGCGCGGCGGCTGGTCTATGAAGGCTGGCGCCGGCAGGATCTGGAGCGCGCTTATCTGCAAAGCCTTGCCTTGGCGCCGGAACCGGTGCACCCGTCGCCCGAGGAACGGGAATTGGTGATCGAAACGCTGCTGGCGGTGGATCGCTTGCTCAACGGCCTGTCGGCCAAGGCCAAGGCTGCATTTCTCTATCACCAGCTCGACGGTCTGACCTACAGCGAAATCGGCGAACGCCTCGGCGTGTCCACCAGCCGTGTGCAGCAATACATGGTCGAGGCATTCAAACGTTGCTATCAGGCGATGCAGGCATGAGGCCGGACGACACGCTGATCGACGAAGCCGCGCAATGGATGGCGCTGCTGCAATCGGGGCACGTCAGCTTGCAGGAGCGCGCGGCCTTCGACGCCTGGCGCACGGCGGATCCACGGCATCAGCAAATCATCGAGCAAATGGGTGGCGGGTTGAACCTGCTGCGCCATGCGAACCTGCGCGGCTTGCCGCGTGAAAGTGTCCTGCACAGCCTGAATGCGCCGTCCAGTCGCCGTCGATTCCTCAGCGGCAGTTTGAGTGTGCTCGGGATCGCGGTGCTGGCGGGTCTGCTCGGGCGACGCTATGGCTGGCTGCCGGAGGCCGGCGAGTTGTCGACCGGAACGGGCGAGCGTCGGGCGTTCACGCTGGAGGATGGCAGCGCCCTGACCCTCAATGCCCGCAGCCGCGTGGTGCCGCGCTTCAACAATCTTGAGCGTCTGCTGGACTTGCGCAGCGGTG
Organism: Pseudomonas sp. B40(2017); assembly: GCF_002112855.1. Classification (NCBI taxonomy): domain Bacteria; kingdom Pseudomonadati; phylum Pseudomonadota; class Gammaproteobacteria; order Pseudomonadales; family Pseudomonadaceae; genus Pseudomonas; species Pseudomonas sp. B40(2017). The sequence continues at coordinate 733,682 of NZ_NEIT01000001.1, read as the reverse complement.
AACTGCTGATCGATGTGGCGAAAAATCTGGGACGCCCCTTTGTGGTCGAAACCGAGCATGGGCGGATGCGCGCGCTCGGGACCAAATTCCTGGTGCAGCGCGGTGAGGATTCAACGCGGCTGGTGATGCTGCATTCACAGGTCGAAGTGGTCACCGCCAGCGGCGCGCGGCAAGTGGTGGAGGCGGGCGAAAGTCTGCTGTTCAACGCTCAGGAAATCCTCGCGCTGGAACACAGCAAAGGGCAGGAAAGTGCCTGGGTGCAAGGGCGGCTTGAAGTGCGTGATCGCCCCTTGAGCGAAGTCATCGACAGCCTGCGCAGCTACCGTCGCGGCATCCTGCACCTGAGTCCCGAGGTCGCCGGTTTGCGCCTCAGCGGTCTCTATCCGCTGGACGACAGCGACCGCACCCTGCAGCTGCTGGAGCGTTCTCTGCCGATCCGTGTCACCTGGCACAACCCGTACTGGGTCAGCATCGAAGCACGGTTATAAATCCATAACTTCCCGGTCTATCCGCGACCCTATAAAAAGCGCCGGCCCGCTGCTCATTCCCTGCAGACGCCTTCAACAGGGAAGCCCCTCGATGTTCTCATTCAAACAACAACAATTGTCCCGCCTGACGCTGGCCATCGTGCTGGCGACGGGCATGGTTCCGGTCGCCGTTCAGGCACAAGACGCCGCCGCTCAGGTCTTTACCTTCGACATTGCCGCCGGGGCCCTCGACGAGGTGCTGCTGGACATCTCGCGCCAGACCGGCGTGCCGATTTCCTTCAGTCAGAATCTGGTTCAGGGCAAACGCAGCAGTGCGGTGCGCGGCGCATTGGGTGGCCGCCAGGCGGTTGAGAAGGCCTTGATCGGCAGCGGCCTGCAAGTCGAGCAGGGCAGCCAGGGCCTGAGCATTCGCCCGGCCGATACGCCGAGTGCCGCGCCGGCCAAGGCCGCTGCCGTGGCACCCGCCAGCACTGCCGATTACCGCATGGAAAAAGTCACCGTCACCGGCTCGCGCATTGCCCGCGCCCAGAGCGATGGTGCGACCCCGGTCAACGTCATCACCCACGAAGAGATGGAAGCGCGCGGCTACAAGAATGTCTACGACGCCCTCGCCACGCAAACCCAGAACACCGGCATGACCCAGGGCGAAGACTACGGCAACACCTGGCAACCGGCGGCCAGCGCCCTCAACCTGCGCGGCCTCGGCCCCAACCACACGCTGGTGCTGATCAACGGCCGACGGGTCGCCGATTACCCGACGCCGTATGACGGCAAGGTCAACTTCACCAACCTGGCGAACATTCCGTCGGCGATCATCGACCGCATCGAAGTGCTCAGCAGCGGCGCCTCGGCGATCTATGGTTCGGACGCGATTGCCGGGGTGGTAAACATCATCCTCAAAGACAAAATGAATGGCGTCGACGTCAATCTCAAGGGCGGCACCAGCGAGCGCGGCGGCGGTGACAACCAGCGCTTGCAGATCAGCGGCGGCGGCAGCTGGGGCGACTTCGACGGGCTGTTCGGGCTCGAACTGACCAATCGCGATCCGATCTGGGCCGATGATCGCGGCTTCATGCAGAGCGGGCCGCTGGCGGATGTCGGCTACCGTCGCGACCTGACCAACAACCGCTATCTGGGACCCGGCTGTGGCGCGTATCAGGGCACGTTCGACAACAAGCTGTTCAACAGCGGCGGGCGCTGCCGCACCGACCAGATTTACAACGATTACTGGACGGTGCAGACGCAAAAGGAAAACTACGACGGCTACACCCGTGGCACCTGGCATTTCAGCGACAGCGGGCAGGTTTTCGCCGATCTGATGTACGGCCTCGATCACATCCAGAACAACACACGCGGCCCGAGCTTCACCTCGCCGGATTTCATCAACCAGAACAGCGGCAATCTGGAGCGTTGGTATCGACGCTTCGGCGAAGAGGAAATCGGTGGGCGCACCAGCAACAACAGCAAGTGGCGCGATACCTCATGGACCGGCACCCTGGGTCTCTCGGACAAGATCGCCGACACCGGGTGGAACTATGAACTGGCGGCCAACCGATCCGAGTACAAAAGTGTGCGCACCACCCGTTACACGCCGCTGTCGTCGATCCAGGATTTCTACCTCGGCCCGCAACTGGGCACCCGTGGCGGTTACCCGGTGTTCGCGCCGGATGCCTCGCGCCTCGACCGGCCACTGACGCAGCAGGAATGGGAGCAGTTTCGCGGCAACCTGACGCAGAGCAGCAAGTCGGTTTCCACCAGTTACAACGCGTCGGTCAACGGCGAGTTGTTTGACCTGCCCGCCGGTCCGGTGGGATTCGCCGGGGTGCTGGAGGCGGGCAAGCAGGAATACCGCATCGACCCGGATGACAGCCTAAACGACGGCAGTTTCTACGGCGTGACTCCTGCGCAAAGCTCCGGCGGCTCGCGCAAGCGTTACGCGGCCGGTGGCGAGTTCAGCATTCCAGTCACCGACACGGTGCTGGCGACAGCGGCAGGGCGCTGGGACCAATACAAATTCAGCGGCCGCACCGAGCAACAGAAGACCTACAACCTCGGCCTGGAATGGCGGCCGGTAACCAGCCTGTTGGTGCGCGGCAGCTACGGCACCAGTTTCCGCGCCCCGGACCTGAACTACATCTATCAGTCCGACAGCAACGGTTACTACCCGGCGCAGATCGACTATTACGGTTGCAGCCAGGGCGTGGAGGGCGCCTGTGATCGCGGGCGGGTCGATTACACCCAGAGCGGCACGGCGGATCTGGAATCCGAACGCGGCAAATCCTGGACCTACGGTTTCGTCTGGTCGCCGTCGCGCAATTTCGATTTTTCCACCGATTTCTGGCGGGTAGAGATCGATGACCTGTTGACCACCGTCGACGAAAACCGCCTGTTGCAGCAAGAGAACGAATGCCGCAATGGCACCCAGGACATCAACTCGGCCAACTGCCAGTCGACCCTGGCGCGCGTCGATCGCAATCCCGGCAACGCCGCCGTAGATCCCAATCAGTTGCAACGGGTACGCGTGAACGCGATCAACGCCGCCAGCGAACGGGTCAGCGGCCTGGACTTCAAAAGCAACATCCGCTGGGGCGCCGGGCAGTACGGCGCGTTCAGTTCGGCGCTGGGCTACACCCTGGTGCTCTCGCATTACTACAAGGAATCGGACGAGGCGCCGACCCAGGACTGGCGCACTTCGCGCACCAACTACGACTGGCGCAGCAAGGTCAACGCCAGCCTGACCTGGGATTACCAAAAGGCCACGGCAACGCTGATGGGGATTCGTTACGGCTCGGTCACCAATGGTGCGGGCGACGGGCGTCTGTCGCCGTGGACGGTGTTCAACGCCAGTGCGCGGTACAAGCTCAACGACCGGGCAAGCGTCGGGCTGACCGTGAACAACGTGCTCAATCAGGTCAAGCATGACGACTCGGCGGGATGGCCGTATTACCCCACCGGCAACTACGACCCGTACGGGCGCCAGTGGTGGCTGGATGTGAGTTATCACTTCGGCAGTTGAGGACGGAATAATGCCCGGCAGCGTCCTACGGAAGTTGCCGGGCTTTGGGCGAAAACGGGGATATTTCCGACGACTTTTTAAGGTTGGCCGTCGGAAGCGGGGCCTATAGCATCGGTCGTGACATGAAGTCACTGACCGGCCTGGAGACTCGGGCCCCTGACATTGGATGGATTATGCGAATCCCACATCTCGAGCACGAAAACTCTACTTATTCCCCTCGTGATTCCTGGCGCCACGATCACGCCAGATGCCCTATGGAGGGTGTTCCGATGCCCCAAGCGAAAGCACCCCGGTTTACGGGGCTGAAGAAGGTCGAGGGGAAGCCTGTTGAGGTGTTGCTGAACGGCCGGATATGGGACAGAGACACCATGCACATTGTTGGTTACGCGCGGGAAGGTTTTGATCTGCGGGACGTTGTGAACATGATTTCAACATCCGAGCTCTACCGGGAAAGCGAGCTTGTGCAGCTCATCACCGGAAAGTCCGTCAGAACCGTGCGGCGCTTGCTGAATAGTGGCGAGCCGACGCGAATGAGCCGACAGCAGAGCATGATCGCTTTTCAGTATGCGCACGCTCTTGAGTCCGCTATCGAGGTGTTCCACGATCAGCCGAGCGCCGAGGAGTGGATGAGCAAGGCGACCAAATGGTTAAACGGTTACAGACCCGTTGCATTGATTGAAAGCTCACTGGGGTATCAATCGGTCATTGCTTATCTGCACCGGATTAAATACGGGGTTTATCAATGAACCCGCTGCCTTGGGACGACCGCTGGTATGCGTGGCGTTTGGACCCTGAGCTTTACCGGTGCACATGGGACAGCGGCATCGGTTCAGAACTGCAGGGCGGTCGATGGAACCGGCCCGGCCGCCGTGTCGTTTATGCTTCGATCGATCCATCTACAGCCATTCTGGAGGTGGCCGCTCACGGGAGTTTCAACGCACTTGATAGAAGTCCCTATGTGCTGACGTGCTTTGAGGTGGTCAGTGAGGCGCTTGTGAAAATCGTGCAACCCGAGGAGCTGCCCAACCCCTACTGGATGAGTCCCGCACAGGCCTCGCCCAACCAGCAGGATTTTGCCGACGCGTTGCTCGCCGAGCACCCGTTTGTACTGATTCCATCGGCAGCCACCCGGCACTCGTGGAATTTGCTGGTGAGCTGCGATTTGGCAGAGGGGCAATTCAGGATGGTCTCGCAAGAGCGATTCGGGCTGGATACGCGATTGCTCAAGGACGCGGAACTGGTATGAGAAATCACGCGCGTCTTTTTGCATAACCTCAGCACCCAACGGTCTAAATCGCGCCCTATAAAACCCTGTCTGCCATCGCACATCCCTGCATAAACCAAAACGCAGGGATGGCTGTTCATGATCCATTTTTCACCCGTTAAATCCCCTTTGAGCCTGGCCTTGCTGCTGGCGATCAACACGTTGCCGGCCGTCGCTGCCGACAGCACGGCAAACGAACCGACCACCCAACTGCAACGGGTCGAAGTCACCGGCACCGCGATCCGCCGGGTCGATGCCGAAACCGCCGTGCCGGTCACCATCCTGCGGGTCGAGGAGTTGCAGAGGCAGGGCGTGACCACCACTGAAGAGCTGGTCAACCGCATCTCGGCCAACCAGTCTTCGGTGGGCTCCGGGCGCTCGGTGGGGTCGAGCAGCGGCGGGGCGTCCTACGCCGACCTGCGGGGCATTGGCCCGAACAAAACCCTGGTGCTGCTCAACGGTCGGCGTCTGAGCAACAATGCGACCAATGCGATCAATGGCTCTGGCGTCGACCTCAACACTATCCCGTTCGCCGCCATCGACCGGGTGGAAGTGCTGCGCGACGGTGCTTCGGCGCTGTACGGCACCGATGCCATCGGCGGGGTGATCAACTTCATCACCAAGACCAGCCTCACCGAAGGCCAGATCAGCACCAGCTACGACACGCCGACCCATTCTGGCGGCGGCGAAAGTCGCAATTTCAGCGGCAGTTGGGGTTTTGGCGATTTACAGGACGATCGCTTCAACGTTTTCGGCGTGGTGAGTTACGACAAGCAGAATCGCCTGGCCGCCGATGATCGTGGCTACACCTATAACTACCAGCCAGGGCGCGGTCTGGATTACACCTCCGGCACGGCATCGCCCGCCAACTGGAGCCAGGGCAGCAATGCCACCAACCCGCTGGCCGGTTCCGGTTGCAATGCGCCGGGGCTGTTGTCACGCAACGGCATCTGCCGCCAGAGCCTGTGGAACTACCTTGATCTGGTGCCGGAAACCGAGAAGACCTCGGCCTTCGCCAAGGCCACCGGCAAGCTGTCGGACGATCACAACGTCAGCCTCGAATACTTCTGGGCGCGCAACGAAAACCGTACCCAGATCGGGCCCGGCACTTTGATGGGCAATCAGGTCAACCCTGGCACGGCGTTCTATCCGGGGAACGGCATTACGCCCGGACCGAGCGGTTTTGCTTTGGACCCGACGCAACCGGTGGACGTGAACTGGCGTGAGACCGCCGTCGGTGCGCGTCAGCATGAGGACGACAACACCGGTCAGCGCCTGCTGTTGAGCTTCGACGGCACCCTGGTCGGGTGGGATTACAACCTCGGCGCGTCGTACAACCAGAACAAAGTGGTCAACACGATTCGCAGCGGTTATGTGAACGACCGTGCCGTGAGCCAGGGCATCGCCAACGGTGTGATCAACCCGTTCGGCCCGCAGACCGCCGCCGGTTCGGCACTACTGGCAGCCAACGAGGTAGAAGGCGATTACGCGGCCGCAGTGGGCCGGGTCAAGGCGATTGACGGGCGTGTCAGCCGCGAGATCGGCGACTGGTTCGGTGCAGGGCCTTCGGCACTGGCGCTGGGCGGCGAGTATCGCAAGGAAGATTTTCATCAGGATTTCGCTGCGTTTGCCGGCGACGTGCAGAGCCTGGGTGTTGATCCCAACGGCAGCGTACAAGGGGATCGCAGCGTCTCGGCGCAGTACGCCGAGGTCAACGTGCCGGTGCTCGACAGCCTGGAACTGTCCGCCGCCGTGCGCCACGACAAGTACAGCGACTTCGGCAGCACCACTAACCCGAAATACTCGTTCCGCTTCCAGCCGTTCAAGGAACTGGTGGTGCGCGGCGCCTACAGCGAAGGTTTCCGTGCGCCATCGCTGTACGAGTTGTACAACCCGACGTTTACTTCGTTCACCAACGCCAACTACAACGACCCGCGCCTGTGCGCTGGAGGCAACCCGAGCAACGGCGGCATTGCCAACCGCGACTGCGCCCAGCAGTTCAATCGCACCTCCGGCGGCAACACCGACCTGAGCCCGGAGACCGCGCGCAACGTCACCCTCGGTTTCGTATATCAGCCGTTTGATCGCCTGACCACCGGCCTGGATTTCTGGTGGATCGACATCGCCAACCAGATCGCCGAGTTCCCCGAATCGGCGGTGTTCGAGAATCCGGAGCTGTACCCGGAGCGCCTGATCCGCAAGCCCGACGGTTCCATCGACCACATCGTCACCGGGCTGGCCAACCTCGGCAAGATCAAGACCAACGGCGTCGACGTGAGTTTCGACTATCGCCTGCCGAGCACGCCGTACGGTGATTTCGGCATCGGTCTGCAAGGCACTTACGTGACCCGTTATGACTATCAGCAGCAGCTCAAGGGTGACTACATCGACAAGCTCGGCGATTTTCGCGGCGGCGACTTTGCCTCGGCCGGCGCCGTGGCCCGTTGGCGTCACAGCCTGACCGGCAGCTGGAACTACGGCCCGCTCGGCGCAAGCCTGACCAACCGCTACACCAGTGGTTACCACGACTCGGATCGCGAGACTCACGATTACGTCGGTTCGTACAACGTCTGGGACGTGGCCGGCACCTACACATGGCGCAAGACCCTGGCGGTGACCCTCGGGGTGAAAAACCTGTTCGACCGCGAGCCGCCGTTCAGCAACCAGACCTACACGTTCCAGAGCGGCTACGACCCGAAATACGGCGACCCGTTTGGCCGCACGCTGTACACGCGGGTCAATTACAAGTTCTGAAAATGATCGGTCGTGGCGGGTTTTAGTCACTTATCGTTCTAAACCCCGCCCTATAAAAAATGCCTGCCTGCTGCACATCCCAGGTAGGCAGGAGGTGTGGTGACTGCTTTGGCCCTATCGCGAGCGGGCTCGCTTCCACAGGTGTTTTGTGTTCATTGCGAACCATTGTGGGAGCGAGCCTGCTCGCGATGGGGCCATCGAGGCGCCCAATTATCAGGATCTTGCCGATGCTCTCCAGACTCATGCTTTTCAGCATCTTCGTGTTGTCGAGCCCGCTCAGTTTCGCCGCGCCCCAGCACGCCCTCACGGTCTACGGCGAAGCCCCGAAATACGCCCCGGACTTCCATCATCTGGCCTACGCCAACCCCGACGCGCCCAAGGGTGGAACCTTGCGCCGCTCTTCGCTGGAGAGTGGTCCGTTCGATCACCTGATTCCCTACATGGACAAAGGCACCGGCGTCGCCGACATCGACGGTTGGCTCTACGCGCCGCTGGCCTATCGCAGCAAGGACGAGCCTTATAGCGTCTACGGTCTGGTGGCGCAGCAGATGGAGCTGGACGCGGACCGGCGCTGGCTGCGCTTTTACCTCAACCCCAAGGCCCGGTTCGAGGACGGCACGCCGATCACCGCCGAAGACGTGCGCTACACCTTCGAGTTGTTCACCACTCAGGGCAGCCTCAAATATCGCCAGCAGTTTCGCGATGTCGCCGAGGTGCAGGTCGAGTCGCCGACTCAGGTGCGTTTCGTGTTCAAGAACAACGAGAGCCGTACCTTGCCGCTGGATCTGGCGACGTTGCCGGTGCTGCCCGAGCATTGGTGGCGCACGCGCAATTTCGCCGATGGCGCAGGTTTCGAGATTCCGCCGGGCAGCGGGCCGTACAAGGTCAGCGCGGTGGATGCCGGACGCAGCGTGAAATTCCAGCGGATCAAGGACTGGTGGGCCAGGGATCTGCCGATCACGCGCGGGCTCTATAACTTCGATCAGTTGAGCGTGGAGTTTTTTGCCGACACCGACGTGTCGCGACAAGTGCTCAAGGCCGGCGGCTTCGATTACAACCGCGAGTTCTCCGCCACCAGTTACACCATCGGTTATGCCGGGGCGGCGCTGGAACAGGGCAAGTTGCTGCGCGAACACCTCGCACCCGGCGCCGCGCAAGGTGCCCAAGGCTTTGTGTTCAATCTGCAGAAGCCGATGTTTCAGGATCGTCGGGTGCGGCAGGCGATTGCCATGCTCTGGGATTTCGAATGGAGCAACCGGCAGATGATGCGCAGCATGTACCTGCGCCAGCGCAGCTTCTTTTCCCACAGTGCGTTGTCGGCCACCGAACTGCCGGATGCCGAAGAACTGAAAATCCTCGAACCGTGGCGCGGCAAGATTCCCGATGAAGTCTTCAGTCAAGTGTTCGAAGCGTCGCGCACCGACGGCAGCGGCAACATCCGCGCGCAACAGTTGCAGGCATTGAAACTGCTGGAGGCCGCCGGTTGGAAACCCCGTGGCGATCAATTGGTGAATGCCGCCGGCGAGCCGTTGCAGTTCACCTTTCTCAACGGCCAAAAGGGTTTCGAGCGCCTGCTGCTGCCGTTCAAGCGCAACCTGGCGCAGATCGGCATCGGCTTCGATATCCGTCAGGTCGACACCGCGCAATACACCAACCGCGTGCGCAGCCGCGACTACGACATGATCGTCGTCGGTTACCCGGTGAGTCAGGCACCGGGGCGCGAGCTGTTCAACTACTTCGGCTCCGACGGCGCCGATGATCCAGGCTCGAACAACTACATGGTGCTGCGCGACCCGGCGGTGGATGCGCTGCTTGAAGGCGTGGTGCAGGCTGACAATCGCGAGAGCCTTCTGCGCCACGCCCATGCTCTGGATCGGGTGTTGCAGTGGGGCTACTACTGGATTCCCAACTATTACCCGCCGGGGATTTCCACGGTCTGGTGGAACCGCTTCGGTCGCCCGGCAATTGCGCCGTTGTACGACGCCGGACTCGACACCTGGTGGGAAATCAGCCCGACCGCGCTGACCTCGACGCAGATGCAGCAACAGCACAAGGAGTACGCCCATGTGGGGTTATAGCCTGCGGCGTCTGCTGCTGATCGTGCCGACCTTGCTGGCGATTCTGCTGGTGAACTTCGTGATTGTGCAGGCCGCGCCCGGTGGCCCGGTCGAGCAGGCCATCGCCCGATTGCAGGGGATCGGTGTCGGTGCGGCGTTGGGTGCCAGCCATGTCGAAAGCATTGGCGGCGAGTCCCGCGCGACTCGGGGCCTGGATCCGAAACTGGTGGCCGAGATCGAGCGGCAGTATGGCTTCGACAAAAGCGCTGGCGAGCGCTTGTGGCTGATGCTCAAGAGCTACGCGCAACTGGACTTCGGCAAGAGCTTCTTCCGTGGCGCGACGGTGACCGAACTGATCTGGCAGAAGCTGCCGGTGACCCTGTCGCTGGGTTTGTGGGCGACGCTGATCACCTATCTGGTGTCGATCCCGCTGGGGATTCGCAAGGCGGTGCACAACGGTTCGGCGTTCGATGTCTGGAGCAGCGCGGCGATCATCATCGGCTACGCCATGCCGGGGTTTCTGTTTGCGCTGCTGCTGATCGTGGTGTTCGCCGGCGGTACGGCGCTGGACTGGTTTCCGGTGCGCGGGCTGGTCTCCGACAACTTCGCCGAGCTGTCGCTGTGGGGCAAGGTTGCCGATTACTTCTGGCATCTGGTGTTGCCGGTCAGTGCGCTGGTGATCGGCGGTTTCGCGACGCTGACGATCCTGACCAAGAACAGCTTTCTCAATGAAATCTCGCGGCTGTACGTGGTCACGGCCCGGGCCAAGGGCTTGAGTGAACGACAGGTGTTGTACGGGCACGTGTTTCGCAACGCGATGTTGCTGGTGGTGGCCGGATTGCCTCAGGCATTGGTCACGGTGTTTTTCGGCGGCTCGCTCTTGATCGAAGTGATCTTCTCCCTCGACGGTCTCGGCCGCCTGAGCTACGAAGCCGCAGTGTCGCGGGATTACCCGGTGGTGTTCGGTTCGCTGTTCATCTTCACCCTGTTCGGGCTCTTGATAAAACTGCTGGGCGACCTGTGTTACACGCTGGTCGATCCGCGCATCGACTTCACCGCGAGGACTGCCTGATGCCGACGCTTTCTCCCATCGGACAGCGCCGTTGGGCGCGGTTCAAGGCCCATCGACGCGGCTGGTGGTCGTTGTGGCTGTTTCTCGCGCTGTTCGGCCTGAGCCTGGGCGGCGAACTGGTCGCCAATGACAAACCGTTGCTGGTGACGTATCAGGGCGAGTGGTATTTCCCGGCGTTCAAGCGCTACACCGAGCAGGATTTCGGCGGCGAGCTGCCGTTCCAGCCCGACTACCGCAGCGCGCAGGTGCGTGAACTGATCGAGGGGCAGGGCGGACGGATGTGGTTTGCGCCGATCCCGTTCGGTTTCGACACGGCCAACTACGACCTCACTGAACCGGCCCCGAGCCCGCCCACCGCTGAAAACTGGCTGGGCACCGACGATCAGGCGCGGGACGTGCTGGCGCGGGTGATATTCGGCACGCGGGTCTCGCTGTTGTTCGCCCTGGCGTTGACGGCGGTGAGCGCGTTGATCGGTATCGCCGCCGGTGCCTTGCAGGGCTATTACGGTGGTTGGGTCGACTTGCTCGGGCAGCGTCTGCTGGAGGTCTGGTCGGGGCTGCCGGTGCTCTATCTGCTGATCATTCTGTCGGGCTTCGTCGAGCCGAACTTCTGGTGGTTGCTGGGGATCATGGCCCTGTTTTCGTGGCTGAGTCTGGTGGACGTGGTGCGCGCCGAGTTCCTGCGCAGTCGGGGGCTCGAGTACGTGAAAGCGGCGCGGGCGCTGGGTGTCGGCGATGCACAGGTGATCGTGCGGCACATTCTGCCTAACGCCATGAGTGCGACGTTGACGTATCTGCCGTTCATTCTGACCGGAGCGATTGCGACGTTGTCGGCGCTGGATTTTCTCGGCTTCGGCATGCCCGCCGGCAGCGCTTCGCTGGGCGAGTTGATCGGTCAGGGCAAAAACAATCTGCAAGCACCGTGGTTAGGGCTGACGGCATTTTTTGCCCTGGCACTGATTCTTTCTCTACTCGTATTCATCGGCGAAGCCTGCCGTGATGCCTTCGACCCCAGGACTTGATATGCGTGAACATCTGATCGAAATACGCGACTTGCGGGTGGCGTTCAACGGGCAGGAAGTGGTGCACGGCATCGACCTCGACATTTGCCCGGGCGAATGTCTGGCGCTGGTGGGCGAGTCGGGCTCCGGTAAGTCGGTGACGGCCCACAGCATCCTGCAACTGCTGGACCCGGGCATCACGCAGATAGACGGCAGCATCCGTTATGGCGGCGAAGAATTGCTGGGGGTGCACGAGCGCTATCTGCGGCAACTGCGCGGCAACCGCATCGCGATGATTTTTCAGGAGCCGATGAGTTCTCTAAATCCGTTGCACAACATCGAGCGGCAACTCGGCGAAAGCCTGGCGCTGCACAAAGGCCTGGCGGGCGAGGCGGCGCGCAAACGGATTCTGGAACTGTTGGAACTGGTCGGCATTCAACGACCGCGCGAGCGGCTGAAGGCGTATCCGCATCAACTCTCCGGCGGGCAGCGGCAGCGGGTGATGATCGCCATGGCGCTGGCGTGCGAACCGCAGTTGCTGATCGCCGATGAGCCGACCACAGCCCTCGATGTCACGGTGCAACGCAAGATTCTGTTGCTGCTCAAGGAGCTGCAACAGCGGCTGGGCATGGCGCTGCTGATCATCAGTCACGACCTGAATCTGGTGCGCACCATCGCCCAGCGGGTGGCGGTGATGCGTGCAGGCGAAATCGTCGAACAGGCGAGCTGCGAGCAGTTGTTCCGTGCGCCGCAACATCCCTACAGCATCGAATTGCTCAACGCCGAACCCGGCGGTGCGGCACTGTGTCGTGATGCGGCGGAGGATTTGCTCGAGGTTCGCGATCTGAATGTGCGCTTTCCGCTGGGTGGCGGATGGCTGCGGGCCAAGACTTATCTGCACGCGGTCAATGGCATCGATCTGAACCTGCAACGGGGCAAGACCCTGGGCATCGTTGGCGAATCAGGCTCGGGTAAATCCACACTGGGTCAGGCGATCCTGCGCCTGATCGACGCCGACGGCAGCATCCGCTTCAAGGGTGAGGCGCTTGAACGACTGAGCGGCAAGCAATTGCGTCCGCTGCGCAAACGCCTGCAAGTGGTGTTTCAGGACCCGTTCGGCAGCCTGAGTCCGCGCTTGTGTGTGGAGCAGATCATTGCCGAAGGTTTGCAGGTGCACAGCGACTTGAATGCGCAGGCGCGCGAGCAGGCTGTGATCAATGTACTGAAGGAGGTCGGGCTCGATCCGGCGACGCGTCATCGCTATCCCCACGAGTTTTCCGGCGGGCAACGGCAACGCATCGCCATCGCCCGGGCGCTGGTGCTCAAGCCGGATCTGATCCTGCTGGATGAGCCGACGTCGGCGCTGGATCGCACGGTGCAGAAGCAGATCGTTGCGCTGTTGCGCCGGTTGCAGGAGGAATACGGTCTGACCTATCTGTTCATCAGCCACGACCTGGCGGTGGTGCGCGCGCTGGCCCACGATCTGATCGTGATGAAGGATGGCGAGGTGGTGGAACGTGGCGAAACGGCCGGGTTATTCCATTCGGCCCGGCACCCGTATACGCGGGAGCTGCTGGCGTCGTCGTTTGTGACACCGGTCACGGCAGAAACGGGCAGCCAGGAGGGCAGACTTTCACCCACGGAGCAGATCCGGTAAATTTCCCGGCTCCGCTCATACAAGGATGTAGATGATGGCAAAACCTGCCGCGCGCCTCAGCGATCTCAATGCCTGCCCGATCACTGGACACAGTACCAACCCCAGCACCAGCGGTTCACCCAATGTGAACATCAATGGCATGCCTGTGCTGCGAGTCGGTGATACCACCGCCTGCGGTGATTCCGTCACCGAGGGCATCGGCAACATCCTGATCAACGGCAAGCCAATCGCCTTCCTCGGCAGCGCCACAGCCCATGGCGGAATGATCATTACCGGCTCCGGCGACGTTTTTGTCGGCACGCAGGTGGGCGAGGCTCCCTTCACCCCGATCGTTACAGTGCCTAAACATAGCGAACGCTTCCAGTTGGTGGACGAGAACACCGGCGATGCCATTCCCGATATGCTTTATTGCATCGAAACCGGTGATGGCCAGCGTTTGGTCGGCCACACCGATAACCACGGCAATGCCGCGCGAGTGTTTACCGCCAATCCGACCTCCATAACCGTGCAATGGGGCAAGGAAGCAGCTGCGCATCTGGATGCTTTGGGTATCGATTACTAAGGAGGGTGACGCGTGGCAGCACCGAAAAAGAAACAGGCCCAGACCACTGACCAGCATGGGACGACTCAGGTCAAAGGTACGCTCGCCCAGGATTATGTGACGGTGGTGGGGGCTTCCTACATCAGTTTCATGGCCAATATCCGTGGTCAGCGCGGCAACATGATGAACTTCATCAATCAGGGTATACGGCAAATAAAAAACTATCCTGAGCCCACACCGAATTATTCCGTGCAAAGAGCATTTCTCATCTTCAAGGATGAATACGATCCGAAACTTCTCGCCGAAGTCAAAAAGATCGTGACGGAACGCTATAAGGCCGAGTACCGCGAATACGACAATATCTCGCAACTGGTCGATTTTGTGGTTTCGCGCAAGCGCAGGGGGCGTGAAATCAAGCAGATGGATTTCTTCTCACACGGCGTGGTGGGTGCTATCGAGTTTGGTTATGAACTCGACAAGCGTGAAAGTTACCGCTTGCGCGACGCCCAGGCCCGAATGTTTACACCCGATGCTTTCGCTTATGGAGCCAGGATCTATTCCTACGCCTGTCGTACCGGGCTGGGAATCGATGCTGATTTGACGGTGAGAGAAAACGAGGATCCCCACTACGAACGCAGTCTGGCGCAGATTATGGCGAATGCGACCGGTGCCGTTGTGTGGGCATTTCCGCGACGCAGTCTGTATGACCAGACCTATGGAACCGACGAGGATCGTCAGGCTGTCGAGAAAGCACCTGCCCGCCAGGAAGCCGACAAGGCGGCGAGCCGTGCTTATCGCAAACAACTGAGTGACTATCAGCGACGCCTGGCTGCTCATCGAACGGCGCAAAAAAATCCCGAAGCGCAGTTACCGCACGAAACCGCTCCCGTTGCTCCGAAAAAAACCTTGTCGGAGAGAGATGCTGCATTGCTCAAACAGGCTCAGGGACGAGATCAGTACAACAGCACCCTTGGTTATCCTCTGGATGCCGAAGGCGCTGTCCACCCCGTTCGATCCGGTAATACGCCGGATGGCGTTCCAAAAAAGCTATGCGAATACAAACCCGTCAAATGACGACCACAACACGACTATCGAAGTGTTTCGCCGTAACCGCCCTGATTCTTGTGGTGGCAGGCATTGGCTATTTTCTGGTTGGCAAGGAAGACGACATGTCCTCAAAAGTGATGATGAATTACGGACTCTGGAGCCCTGAAGACAATCGTTTCGATGCATCTCGCTGGTTCGAAAGCGGAATGTACCGCCGGCGCACGACAGGGACGCCAGCAGAAATCAGCGTCGACACGATGCTGCGCAACAAACCACTGCCTGTAACACGAGAGATGAATGAGGATCTGGTGGCGATTGCAGGGGTTGCGCTCGAGTATGACTTTCCCGAAATCAATACGGACTCGCTGATCAACCATCCGCCACAATTGACTCAACGTGTCAGATATTGGGTCAGCAAGTTCGATCAGCCTGACAAGCCAGTTGATCTATACAACCTTTATCTTGAATTGGATGGGCAACGTTTTGTGATCACTTTCAGCAGGGATGCGCAGACAGGTGATCTGATCGACAACAACAGTGCGCGAAAGGTTTCGGTTGACCAGGAAGCAGATGCTGAATACCTACAGGAATTCAGAGCGATGGACGAGGCTGAACGCCCTCGGCACTGACCGACCCGATTTTTTCAAACCATAAAAAAATCCCGTTACAAGTACGGGATTTTTTTATCAGACAGGCTCCGCAATATCGGAGCCGCGATCTTACGCCGGAAACAGCTCGGACAGTTTCATCGACAGCATCATGTCGCCTTCAACGCGCAGCTTGCCGCCCATGAAAGCCTGCATGCCGTCGGTTTCGCCGCTGACGATACCTTTGAGGGTTTCGCTGTCCAGCACCAGCGTGCAGTTGGCGTCCGGGTTTTCGCCTTCCTGGATGTCGCAGGTGCCGTCTTTGACGATCAGGGCGTATTGCTTGTCTTCGTCAGTGATGTTGAAACCGAAGACCAGATCCAGACCGGCAGCGGCGGCTGGGTTGAACTTGGCTTGCATTGCTTTTACGGCATCAGCTACGGAGGTCATGGTTCGATCCTTTTTGGTTGATTGCAGCAGGGTCACAGTAATCCGGACTCAGCGAAAGGTGATGAGTTCCGGGGCCTTCAGCAGTTGCAGATGCGCATGACTGTTGAAGGAAGCCAGAGCCACCTCGCGACCGCGGAACTTCAGCTGGTTGAGCGAGGTGTTGACGATTTGCCAGTTCAGTTCAAAGGCCTGCCGGGCAGGCATTTGAGTGATGAGGTGGAGCAGGGCGGTGATCGTGCCACCGGAGGTGAACACTGCGATTTTCTGGGTGTTGTCGGCTTGTTCAAGTATTCGGTGCAGACCTGCCTGGACCCGCTCGACGAAAGCCAGCCAGCTTTCCAGGCCCGGTGTGTCGTAGGTGCCGGCGAGCCAGCGTTCGATGATCAAGGCGAAGATGCGCTGGAACTCGCCACGGTTTTGTGCGGCGTTGCGCAGAATCTCCAGCGCTTCGGGCTCTTCCGGCAGCATGGCCGGGAGCAGGGCGCGGATCACGGCGTCGGCATCGAATTCGTTGAAGGCCGAGTCGATCTCCAGAACCGGAACCGGCAGGCCGACGGCGGCGAACTGTTCCAGCGCGCTGTTGGCCGTGTGTTGCTGGCGGCGCAGATCGCCCGACAGGCAGCGGTCGAAGCTGATTCCGAGTTCGGCGAGGTGGCGGCCGAGGATTTCTGCCTGGCGTACACCGGTCGGCGACAGGACGTCATAGTCGTCTGCACCGAAGGAGGCCTGGCCATGTCGAATCAAGTAGATGCTGCCCACGTCCGCGTCATCCCGGTACGTTGAAGGTTGTGGCGAGGTTATGGGGATGACGGTGAGCTGTCAATGAAAAAACATACGCTTGTTTGAAATGCCCGTTCCAGCCTTGTTGCCAGAGGTTTCACGGCTGGCCGACGGGCCGGTGCATGGGTATGCTGGAGCCAATTCCCGCGCGTGTTTTACGACCGTGGATCGTTTGAAGGAGTCTCTGTGGAGTTTTTGACTGAATACGCCAGTTTCCTGGCCAAGACCGTGACGCTGGTCATCGCCATTCTGGTGGTGCTGGCAAGTTTTGCTGCATTGCGCAGCAAGGGCCGGCGCAAATCGGCCGGCCAGTTGCAGGTCAGCAAGCTCAACGATTTCTATAAAGGCCTGCGTGAGCGTCTGGAGCAGACCCTGCTCGACAAGGATCAGCTCAAGGCCTTGCGCAAGGGCCAGGCCAAGTCCGAGAAGAAACAGAAAAAGAAACCCGAAGCCAAACCTCGGGTGTTCGTGCTCGACTTCGACGGCGACATCAAGGCCTCGGCCACTGAAAGTCTGCGCCACGAGATCACCGCGCTGCTGACCCTGGCCACACCGAAGGACGAAGTGGTCCTGCGCCTGGAAAGCGGCGGCGGCATGGTGCACAGCTACGGTCTGGCCTCGTCGCAACTGGCGCGCGTCCGTGAAGCCGGCGTGCCCTTGACCGTATGCATCGACAAGGTCGCGGCCAGCGGCGGCTATATGATGGCGTGCATCGGCGAGAAGATCATCAGTGCGCCGTTTGCCATCCTCGGTTCCATTGGCGTGGTGGCTCAGTTGCCCAACGTCAACCGCCTGCTGAAAAAGCATGACATCGATTTCGAAGTGCTGACCGCCGGCGAGTACAAACGCACCCTCACTGTATTCGGCGAAAACACCGAGAAGGGCCGGGAGAAATTCCAGGAAGACCTGGACATTACCCATCAGCTGTTCAAGAACTTCGTCGCTCGTTATCGCCCACAGCTGGCAATCGACGAAGTTGCTACAGGGGAAGTGTGGCTTGGCATCGCCGCACTGGAAAAACAACTGGTCGATGAGCTCAAGACCAGTGACGAATACCTGGCCGAGCGTGCCAAGCAGTCCGAGGTTTATCACCTGCACTACGCCGAACGCAAAAGCCTGCAGGAGCGTATCGGCATGGCGGCCAGCGGCTCGGTGGATCGCGTGTTGCTGAGCTGGTGGAGCCGCTTGACCCAGCAGCGTTTCTGGTAACAATTGCGCACGCTCGCGAGGTTTTCGCCCCGCGAGCGCGATGCATTTTCAACGCAAGACAGTGCGGTATATAGATATTTTGAAGTTTGATAATGTTGCTGTTTTAAGTGACGAACTCATCAAATAAGCGCGCTGTATTCAAAGGTCTTTCGACTTTATTCTGAATGTCCACTTCAGAATAAAGTTGCTAAACATGGATGTTGAAAGTAGTAAATCAAGTTTGCCTGCCATGACGCCTGATCAACAAGGTGTCTTTTTTGAACTGTATAAAAAACAGATTCCTTCCTGGTTGCTGACGTCGGCTGAGACGGTTCGCAATGACCTCTACGAAAGTTTGAAAAAAAGTTTTAAGTCGCGACATGCGGCACTGCAGCAACTGCGCGCACTTAAATCTCCACAAAGCTTCTGTACGCCGCTGTTGGCCAAGGCGATGAGTGAGAAACTGGGTGAACCTTTCGAGGTCGAGGGAGCGATTTTTCAGCATGTGCGTTCCACCTCCAGCCTTTTGGGCCTGCGCAAGAAACTGGTATTACCCATCGAACGCGATTTACTGATGGCTGCCTGCGAAAATTTCGAATTATCGGAAACGCTGGCCAGCAACTATCACGAACATTCCTTGCTTTATATTCCGGAACAGATAACAGGGCGATCCAGTCGTGTGTTGTCGATGCGGCCCAACGAATTCGCCAGACTGTGCCGTTTTCTGGATCTTGGCGAGCAATATCAAAAACATGTGAAGACTTTTTTTGGTGGCGGTAGTCAAGTCGCAAGTCTGCAGGCTACTTCGGTAACGTACTCGAAAGACCAGTTTGATGTTGATCGGCACATTGCTTTGATGCGCGGCTACATCAGCCCCGATGTCTATCAGATGCTGAATTCGGTAAAGAACCAGGAACCGTCGATCAAACTGGGCAACAACACACTTGGATTTCAAAGCCTTGAAATGCTCGGCGTGACGCTCAGGGGCCCAATGTTCATCGGCCCGGTCAGCGAGCATGCCGACAGCGATTACCGCTGTGTGATCTATATGCCAGGCGATCCTGATCACCCGTTGAAAGAATACCCGTCGTTTCAGAGGTTCGAACTCGAATTGAGCGGGCGTCTGCGTGACGCCCGGTTCCACCGTTTTTTTTCGCGCTTCATTACGATGAAGGATCGTCCGGCGTTCCTTAAAGGACTGGATGTAAGGTTGTTGAAAGTCCAGCCGAATCAATTCCCGATCTCCACGACGTTTCTGCCCCTGACAGGTATCGATCTTGAAGGTGATGCAAAACAGGATCTGTTTCTGGCGATCTTCCAGCACCGTGCCGCGCAGGTTTGCGCCGACGCCCGTCTGCTGGTGGTGCCGACCGACGACGAAGACGAGAAAACCCGACTGGCGAGGCTGGACACTTATAAGACCATCGGGCTGAACACCGCGCTGTTCTTCCTTTCATTTGTCCCGGTTCTGGGTCAAGTCCTGTGTGCCGTGGCCGGCTTGCAGTTGCTCAACGAAATATATGAAGGCATTGACAGTTGGGCCCACGGCGATCAGGAACATGCCGCCGACTGCCTGTTTGACACGCTTGAAAACCTGATCCTGATGGCGGGGTTCGCCACCGGCGGCGTAGCGGTGGGAAAAGCCTTTAAAACCGTGCGCTCGTCGAATTTCATCAGGGGCCTTGAGCATGTGCCGGTGGCTGACAACCTGTCGCATCGGTTGTGGAATCCAGACATGAGCGCTTACCGCCAGCAGGAGTCGATGCCGAGCAGTATGTCGACCGATGCACAAGGTCTGGTCTGGCGCGGCGAGGACGGTTATCTGCCCTTGGGGCCCGATGCTTACGCGGTGCGTCCGTTGAGCGGCACCAGTCTGTGGGAGGTGCATAACCCCACATTGCCCAAACGTTATTCGCCATTGCTTGAGTCCAATGGTGCGGGCGCCTGGCGGCATGACTCGGAGCTGCCTCACGAGTGGAATGCGCTGACGCTGTTCCGTCGGCTGGGCTTTCGTGAAGAACAGATTTCGGACACCCGTGCCGAACAAATCATCGCCGCAACCGGGATCGACGAAGCCGCCATGCGCCGGCTGTTTGTCGAGCGTGGCAAGCCCATGGCGATCCTGACTGATTCGGTCAGGCGCTTTCGTGCGGATATCGGTGTCACCCGGTTCATGGACCAGATGGCCGTTGCTGCCTCCGCGCCGCTGGCCGATGCCGATCTGCAGCTGTACTTGCTGACAGCAACGGGCCGCTGGCCGCGGGATCTGGCAATCAGCGTGACGGATATCATGGCCAACGAAGTGGCCCGATACGGTGGGACCCAAGGCACCCGCGAGGTAAAAATCAATGAAGATCTCATGCGCGACGGCCGGTTTTATCCGCCGTTGCTGGCAGCGCTCAGTGACAGTGAGCGTTCGCATCTGCTGGGTTCTGCCACCGTAGAGCCCAACAATCAGAGCGCGCTGCTCGGGATGCACATTGCCGGGCTGGCGCCCCGCATGCGCATGGCAATGATGGATCGACTGTTTCGGCGCGCGGACGTCTGCGAACTTTCCAGGAGCGAGCCGATCGTCAAGGCCTTTCCGGGGTTGTCGGCAAGCGTCGCCGACGAGTTGGCGCATCATGCCGATGCGCATGAATGGGCGCAGCTTGACGCAGGTACCGTTCCGCTGCGTCTGGCGGAAGAAGCACGGCGATATCAGCAGGTCCTGCGTCTGAACCGCGCTTATGAGGCGTTGTATCTGGACGCCGCCAGCGGGCGCGATGCGGATATGTTGATACTCGACACCTTGACGCACTTGCCAGGTTGGCCTGGTGATGTGTTTATCGAAATACTGGATTGGGGTGTATTTGCCGATCAACGAGCCACGATCGGTCCTGACGGCGCTGAACATCAGGCGTTGCTCGAGGCTTACCCTGAACGCTATCAGGGCCTGGATTCGAGCCATGCCGTCGTTTCCAGGCAGCCGGGGCGTACCCGGACGAATTTTTTCCAGGCATTGTGGCAAAGCCTTCCGTCACACAGCCGTAAAGCCATTGGCGTCGATGCGGATCTGGATGGCACGGGCCTGAGAGAAAAAATAACCGCGCTGGCACTGCAGCGACGTGTGGCCTACGCGAAGGTGCTGGGAATGGAAGCTCCGCATGCCGACTATCGGTCTCCCATGGGGCTGGCGGATCGGAAAGTCGAACAATCGGTTGTGCAGGCGGGGTCGCCCACTCACCCGATGCCGCATCGATCGTCCGTGTTGATACGCCGTGCCCGACGGCTGTATCCCGCGCATTCAATGGCGCAGATTGAGCGCTTTGTGTCGACGCTTGGGACTGACGAAGTGCTGGCCATTCGAAAGCTTGAGGACATGCGTCAGGAATACCGGACAATCCTCGACACGCTTGAGCGGTGGGTTCATCGCGAAACGTGGTATCACGACGGCGATGGCATGAGGCTGAGGGTTCCTTTCCATACCAAGAGGCGCGCGGCGCAGGCGATCCTGCGTGCGTGGCGCAAGGAAGACCAGACGCCCGCACCTTCCGGTGAGAACCTGTACAACCTTGTTTTCGATGCGGTTCCGCTGGGAAATCTGCCGGTGGTCGTCGGTGATTTCACCCATGTGACGGCGTTGCAGATGAGTGGTGTGGGGGCGAGTTCAGGACTGAATGCATTTCTGCGCAACTTTACCCGGCTGCGAGCGCTGAACCTTTCAGGAAACGAACTGACCCGCATCCCTCAGGTCGTTGCGGACATGTCGGGACTCACGGAGCTGGATCTGAGTAACAACGAAATTCGCCTGAGCGAACGAGCAGCGCAGGAGCTGGGTAGCAAAACACACCTGCACTCGTTGAACCTGAGTCTGAATCCAGACTTGGGCCAAGTGCCCGCGTTGGCAGGGATGCGCAATTTGCGCCACCTGGATCTGCACCATACGGGAATCACCCAGTGGCCGGCGGACATCGACGCGCTTACGCACCTGGAAACCCTGGATCTGCGCAACAACAAAATCGTCGAGGTTCCGGATTCTGTGTTCAAGGCGCGCGCCGTGCTCAATCGAGGCACCCATATCGACGGCAATCCGCTGTCCGTGGCCAGCCTTCAGGCCCTTGCCGATTATCAGCGAGTGCAAGGTATCAGCCTGGGTGTGATCACCCCTGACTACCTCGCTACGGTACGACCGGCTGTCGATATGCAGGGTGCCGGGTGGGTCAGCGGGTTGCCGAGGACGCAGATTGCGCGGGCGCAGGAGGTCCTGTTATCGCTGTCGGCTGATCCCGATTCCCGGGCCTTTTTCGAGATGCTCATGCAATTGCGAGGGACGGCCGATTATTTCCACACCCGCACCCAGCTTGGGCAGCGGGTATGGAACGTGCTGGAGGCCGCCTGTGAAAACGACAGGCTGCGTCGTGTGCTGTTTCGGATGGCCAGAGAAGGGCGTGTGAGTACCGCCAATGCCACTGCGTTATTTAGCGATCTGGAGGTCAGGGTTCTGTGCTTCAGGGCTTTGGTAGCGGCTCGCACCGGCAGTCAGGCGCTAGAGGGTGATCTGATTCGTCTGTTGCGTGGACTGTTTCGATTGCAGGAGCTTGAAAAACAGGTTGTCCTGGAAACGGCGCGTCGCGCCAGAACGGAATCGCTGACCTTGCGCCAGGCTCTGGATATCAACCTGATTTACCGGGTGCGACTGGCAGAGCGGCTGGAGCTGCCTGCGCAACCGACTGAGCTGAATGTGCGGCTGGACGTCGAGGTCAGCGATGAGCAGATCGATGAAGCCTATCAAAAGGTGGTCAAGGCCGAAAATACTGCGCAATTGGCAAACTCGATCAGCCGGCAGGAATTCTGGGCCGAGTATTTGTGGACGAGTCGTCAGGACGTGTTTGCCGAGATTCTGGATCGCTGTGCGCGGGCTTTTTCCCTGCTGGAGTCTCAGGCCAATCTGTCTCGCGAAGCCGCCGCACAGCAAATGACGACAATCTACGACAACTTCAGAAATGAAAGCCTGGAGTTGCGCAAGCAACTGACCAATGCGGCATTGGCACGCCATCCAGGGCTGCCATTGCCGGCCACCTCGGGGCCCAACAGATTAGGAACGAAATAGGACTGAACAGAGGCCCCGGGCCCTTCGACAAGGGCCCGGGGCAGGCGGTCAGCGGCGACGGAACAGCGGCAGCGGTTCGTCAGTGGCGGCCTGATAGGTCACCGAAAAGTCCTTGAGGCTTTCAAGGGCGTCGTACGGGTCTTTGTCCGCGCGCAGGGCGAAGGCATCGAAACCGCAACGGCGCATGTAGAACAACTGGTCGCGCAGCACATCACCAATCGCCCGCAGTTCACCTTTGAAACCGTAGCGGTCACGCAGCAGGCGGGCGTTGGAGTAATTGCGGCCATCGGTGAAAGCCGGGAAGTTCAGGGCAATCACCTGGAACTCGTTCACGTCGTCACCGATTTCTTCGGCTTCTTCATCGGCGTCCAGCCACACACCCAGACCGCCATCGCGGGCCTTGAGCATGCGGGCGTGTTCACGCCACAGCTGCAGCGGGACGATCAGGTCGTCACAGTTGCTGATTTCGTCGATGTTGAAATCCTTGGGCAGCAGGTGCCAGGTTTCGTCGACGACCTCGTTGTTCTTAATGATTCGCTGCATAGACGCGTTCCTTGAAGAGGTCGATGCCAATACGCTGGTAGGTGTCGATGAAACGCTCGTCTTCGGTGCGTTGTTCCACGTACACGTCGATCAGTTTGGAGATCACGTCCGGCATGTCTTCCTGGGCGAAGGAAGGGCCGAGGATCTTGCCCAGGCTGGCGTCACGGCTGGCGCTGCCGCCGAGCGAGACCTGGTAGAACTCTTCACCTTTCTTGTCCACACCGAGGATGCCGATGTGGCCGACGTGGTGGTGACCGCAGGCGTTCATGCAGCCGGAGATGTTCAGGTCCAGTTCACCGATGTCGAACAGGTAGTCCAGGTCGTCGAAGCGGCGCTGGATCGATTCGGCGATCGGGATCGACTTGGCGTTGGCCAGCGAGCAGAAATCACCGCCAGGGCAGCAGATGATGTCGGTCAGCAGGCCGATGTTCGGCGTGGCGAAACCTTGCTCGCGCAGCTCGCCCCACAGGGTGAACAGCTGGCTCTGCTCGACGTCGGCCAGAATGATGTTCTGCTCGTGGGAAGTGCGCAGTTGACCGAAGCTGTAGCGGTCGGCCAGGTCGGCGACGGCGTCGAGCTGCTTGTCGGTGATGTCACCCGGTGCAACGCCGGTCGGCTTCAGGGACAGGGTCACGGCCACATAGCCCGGCTTCTTGTGTGCCAGGGTATTGCGGGTGCGCCAGCGGGCGAAGCCCGGATGCTCTTTGTCGAGGGCGGCCAGTTCGGCGGTCTGGTTTTCCAGCGCCTTGTAGTCCGGGTCGACGAAGTGTTTGGCCACACGATGCACTTCGGCTTCGGTCAGCGTGGTCTGGCCGCCGCGCAGGTGTTCCATTTCGGCATCGACTTTCTGAGCGAAGACTTCCGGCGTCAGCGCCTTGACGAGGATCTTGATCCGCGCCTTGTATTTGTTGTCACGACGGCCGTAGCGGTTGTACACCCGCAGGATCGCGTCGAGGTAGCTCAACAGGTCCTGCCATGGCAGGAACTCGTTGATGAACGCACCGACCACCGGGGTACGACCCAGACCACCGCCGACCAGCACACGGAAGCCGAGCTCGCCATCGGCGTTGTGCACTGGCTCAAGGCCGATGTCGTGGACTTCGATGGCCGCACGGTCGGAGGTCGAACCGTTGACGGCGATCTTGAACTTGCGTGGCAGGTAAGCGAATTCCGGGTGGAACGTGGTCCACTGACGAACGATTTCGCACCACGGACGCGGGTCGATCAACTCGTCGGCTGCAACACCGGCGAACTGGTCGGTAGTGACGTTGCGCAGGCAGTTGCCGCTGGTCTGGATGGCGTGCATCTGCACAGTGGCCAGTTCGGCGAGGATGTCCGGGATGTCTTCGACCGCCGGCCAGTTGAACTGCACGTTCTGCCGCGTACTGATGTGGGCGTAGCCCTTGTCATAGTCGCGGGCGATCTTGGCCATCATGCGCACCTGACGCGAGGTCAGTTGGCCGTAAGGCACCGCCACTCGCAACATCGGCGCGAAACGCTGGATGTACAGGCCATTCTGCAGGCGCAGGGGGCGGAATTCTTCTTCGCTCAGCTCACCTGCCAGATAGCGTCGGGTCTGATCACGGAACTGCTTGACGCGGTCCTCGATGATCCGCTGATCGTACTCGTCGTATACGTACATATAAGTCCTGTTCTCAGGCTTTGGCCACTCGGAAAACGCTGCGTTTTCGCTTGCTGGAGTCCGATGGTTCCTCTGCAATTCTGCGCGCACGGCCGCGCACTCCCTGACGGAGCCGGGGCAATATACCCGTTTGCAGTTATGCGCAAAAGTGATGTTTGAGTATATGTAAAGAACCAAATCGCCTAACAAGAATCACTGTCAACTAAACCACATTTGTCGTGCGGACAATCATCGTCTTAACTGTGGTCGAGTCTTTCTGCAATCACCGATAAAACCGACAAGAGGCGATGCAATGAGCAACCCAACCAAAGCAAGGAAAAGCGATAGCAGCGTCGATGCCTGGGCGATTCTGTTCCTGATCATTCTGGTCGTTGGAACGGCGGTATTCTGGGTCAGCCATCAGTAAAACGACTCGTCCGGGCCCCGCTTGCGACGATTGTCGGACAAAAGGCGGGATCAAGCGCCAAAGGCCAGGTGATCAATGGCTATAATGCGCGGCCATTTTTCCTTGGGCCCGGATGATTCATGTTCAAGTTTTTCCACCTCAGCCTGCTGCTGTTCGGCGCGGTTTTCGGTACCTGCGCGCGCGCGGAGTCGGTGCTGTTCCTGAATCCGGGCTCGACGCAGGAAGCATTCTGGGTCAGCTACTCGCAATTCATGCAGGCTGCCGCCCGGGATCTGGGGATCGACCTGCGCATCCTTTATGCCCAGCGCCAGCCGGAACTGACCCTGGCGCAGGCGCGATTGGCCCTGCAGGGGCCTGAGCGCCCGGATTATCTGGTGTTCGTCAACGAACAGTACGTGGCACCGCAGATTCTGCGCTTGGCCAACAGCAGTGGTGTGAAGCTTTTTATTGTCAACTCGGGACTGACGTCCAACCAGCAGGCACTGGTGACAGAGGGCGCGGATCGCATTGGTAGCCTGGTGCCCAACGACGAGGAGGGCGGCTACCTGATGATGAAGGAACTGATTCGCCTGCATCCGCCCGTGGCGCCCGGTGAAAGCATCGATCTGCTGGCGTTTTCCGGCCTCAAGATCACGCCATCGGCGCAATTGCGCGAAAAGGGCATGCAGCGGGCCCTGGCGGAGAATCCGCAGGTACGTTTGCGGCAACTGGTCTATGGCGGCTGGACCCAGCAACGGGCTTACGAGCAGGCGAAGCAGTTGCTGGTCCGCTATCCCAACGTTTCATTGGTATGGGCAGCCAATGATGAAATGGCCTTCGGCGCGATGCGTGCTGCGTCCGAGGCCGGCAAGTTGCCGGGCAAGGACGTGCTGTTCAGCGCGGTCAACACCTCGCCCGAAGCTTTGCAGGCGGTGGTCGACGGACGCCTGAGCGCGTTGCTCGGCGGGCATTTCACCCTGGGTGGCTGGGCACTGGTCGAGCTGCATGATCACGCGCAAGGCGTCGATCTGAATCAGTATGGAGGCCGGGATCGGCAGATTCCGTTGCTGCAACTGATCGACAGGGATCATGCCCGCCGAATCCTTGCAATGGGCGCCTCACCGGACTACGGCGTGCAATTTCGCAAGCTCTCGGCGAAAGGGCGCCCGGTTTCGTATCGCTACCCGTTCAATCTGCAGACCCTGATGCACTAGGGCCGTCAGACGCCCGCCAGATGCACCACCAGTTGCACAATGCCAAACAGCGTCAGAGCGAACACCGCCGTGAACGCGATACCCAAGAAGATGAAATGGCTGGGCTTGCCGTGGGTGAAGTCCCTCGCCCGGTTCTTGCCGCTCTGCACCCCGAACGCCGCCGCCATGACGCTATGCAGCATCTGCCAGAACGTCGGTGGCTTGTTGTCGACTGGATCGTCCATAAATCCCCCGTCTGCCGTGTGTGTCAGACAAGCATAGCCAACCGTCCGGAGAACACCGCAAAACGAACTGTGGGAGCGAGCCTGCTCGCGAAGAAGCCATCAGCTTCAACATAAGTGTTGGCTGATAGACCGCTTTCGCGAGCAGGCTCGCTCCCACAGGGATATTGCGTTAGGGCAGGATCAGTTGTCGTAACCCAGATTCGGCGCCAGCCAGCGTTCGGTCAGGCTCAGTTCCTGGCCTTTGCGCGAGGTGTAGCTCTGCACCTGATCCTTGTCGACCTTGCCCACGGCGAAGTACTGCGCCTGCGGATGGGCGAAGTACCAGCCGCTGACCGCTGCCGCCGGGAACATCGCGTAGTGCTCGGTGAGGAACACGCCGCTGCGACCGGCGCGCATTTCCTGGGCCTCAGGGTCGAGCAGGGCGAACAGCGTGGCCTTCTCGGTGTGATCCGGGCACGCGGGGTAGCCGGGAGCAGGGCGGATGCCGGAGTACTGCTCTTTGATCAGCGCCTCGTTGTCGAGAGCTTCATCCTTGGCGTAACCCCAGTGCTCCTTACGCACCTGCTGGTGCAGCCACTCGGCGCAGGCCTCGGCCAGACGGTCGGCGAGGGCCTTGACCATGATCGAGTTGTAATCGTCGCCAGCGTCCTGATAAGCCTTGGCCACTTCTTCGGCACCGATCCCGGCGGTGGTGATGAAACCACCGACATAGTCGGTCACTTCACTGTCCTTCGGCGCGACGAAGTCGGCCAGGGAGAAGTTCGGCTTGCCGTCGGTCTTGATGATCTGCTGACGCAGGTGATGCAGGCGCGCCATCGGCTTGCCGTCATCGCCGTACAACTCGATATCGTCATCGTGCACCTGATTGGCCGGCCAGAAGCCGAACACCGCACGGGCGCTGATCAGTTTCTCGTCGATCAGCTTGGTCAGCATCTCGCGGGCGTCGTTGTACAGCGAGGTCGCCGCTTCACCGACCACTTCGTCTTCGAGGATGCGCGGGAACTTGCCGGCCAGATCCCAGGAGATGAAAAACGGCGTCCAGTCGATGTACTCGGCCAGGACGTTGAGGTCGATATTGTCCAGCACGCGGGTGCCGGTGAAGGTCGGTTTGACCGGGGTGTAAGTGGCCCAGTCGAACTGCGGCTTCTTGGCGATCGCGGCGGCGTAGCTCAGGCGCTCGGTGCGGGCGCTGCGGTTGGAGGTGCGCTCGCGGACGTCGATGTACTCTTCGCGGGTCTTCTGGACGAAGCCGGCCTTCAGTTCCTTGGACAGCAACTGCGTCGCCACGCCCACGGCGCGGGAGGCGTCGGTCACGTAGACCACCGCGTCGTTGCTGTACTTGGGCTCGATCTTCACCGCCGTGTGCGCCTTGGAGGTGGTCGCGCCGCCGATCATCAGCGGCAGGCGGAAGTCCTGGCGCTGCATCTCGCGGGCCACATGGACCATTTCATCCAGCGACGGGGTGATCAGGCCGGACAGGCCGATGATGTCGCACTTCTGCTCCTTGGCCACCTGCAGGATCTTCTCGGCCGGCACCATCACGCCCAGGTCGACGATGTCATAGCCGTTGCAACCCAGTACCACGCCGACGATGTTCTTGCCGATGTCGTGCACGTCGCCCTTCACCGTGGCCATCAGGATCTTGCCCTTGGCTTCCGGCTTGTCGCCCTTTTCCAGTTCGATGAACGGAATCAGGTGCGCCACAGCCTGTTTCATCACGCGGGCGGATTTCACCACCTGCGGCAGGAACATTTTGCCGGCGCCGAACAGGTCACCGACGATGTTCATGCCGGACATCAGCGGGCCTTCGATCACTTCGATCGGGCGTGCGAAGGACTGACGGGATTCTTCGGTGTCTTCGACAATGTGGGTGGTGATGCCCTTGACCAGCGCATGCTCCAGACGTTTGTTGACGTCCCAGCTGCGCCATTCTTCGGTCTCGGCTTCCTTGACGCTGCCATCGCCCTTGTACTTGTCGGCGATGGCGAGGAGGGCGTCGGTGCCTTCCGGGGTGCGGTTGAGGATCACGTCTTCAACGGCGTCGCGCAGTTCTTGCGGGATCTGGTCGTAGATCTCCAGTTGACCGGCGTTGACGATGCCCATGGTCAGGCCCGCGCGGATGGCGTACAGCAGGAACACCGAGTGGATCGCCTCGCGCACCGGGTTGTTGCCGCGGAACGAGAACGATACGTTGGACACACCACCGGAGCTCAGGGCATACGGCAACTCGTCACGGATGTAGGCACAGGCGTTGATGAAGTCCACAGCGTAGTTGTTGTGTTCTTCGATGCCGGTGGCCACGGCGAAGATGTTCGGGTCGAAGATGATGTCTTCTGGCGGGAAGCCGACTTCATTGACCAGAATGTCGTAGGAGCGTTTGCAGATCTCTTTCTTGCGCGCTTCGGTGTCGGCCTGGCCGGCTTCGTCGAACGCCATCACCACCACGGCGGCGCCGTAGCGCTTGCACAGTTTGGCGTGATGGATGAACTGCTCGACGCCTTCTTTCATGCTGATCGAGTTGACGATGCCCTTGCCCTGGATGCATTTGAGGCCGGCTTCGATCACGTCCCATTTCGAGGAGTCGATCATGATCGGTACGCGGGAGATGTCCGGTTCGCCGGCAATCAGATTGAGGAAGGTCACCATGGCCTTCTTCGAATCGAGCATCCCTTCGTCCATGTTGATGTCTATCACCTGGGCGCCGGCCTCGACCTGCTGCAGGGCGACTTCCAGGGCTTCGGTGTAGTTGTCTTCACGGATCAGGCGGGCGAATTTCGCGGAACCGGTGATGTTGGTCCGCTCGCCGACGTTGACGAACAGCGAGCTGCGATCGATGGTGAACGGCTCTAGGCCCGACAGACGGCAAGCCTTGGGAATGTCCGGAATCTGCCGCGGCGCATAGCCGGCAACGGCTTTGGCGATGGCTTCGATGTGGCCCGGCGTGGTGCCGCAGCAACCGCCGACGATGTTGAGGAAACCGCTCTGGGCGAATTCTTCGATGACCTTGGCGGTGTCCACCGGCAGTTCGTCGTACTCGCCGAATTCGTTCGGCAGGCCGGCGTTCGGGTGCGCCGAAACGTGGGTGCTGGCCTTGTCCGACAGCTCTTCCAGGTACGGACGCAGTTCGCGGGCACCGAGGGCGCAGTTCAGGCCGACCGAAATCGGTTTGGCGTGGGCCACGGAGTTCCAGAACGCTTCGGTGGTCTGGCCCGACAGGGTACGGCCGGAGGCGTCGGTGATGGTGCCGGAAATCATGATCGGCAACTCGAAGCCCAGTTCTTCGAACACGCCTTGCACGGCGAAGATCGCGGCTTTGGCGTTGAGGGTATCGAAGATGGTTTCGATCAGGATCAGGTCGGCGCCGCCTTCGATCAGGCCTTTGGTGGCCTCGGTATAGTTTTCCACCAGTTCATCGAAGGTAACGTTGCGATAGCCTGGGTTGTTGACGTCCGGCGACAGCGAGCAGGTGCGGCTGGTCGGGCCCAGAACGCCGGCGACGAAACGCGGCTTGTCCGGGGTCTCGAGGGTTTTCGCGTCGGCGACCTTGCGCGCCAGACGGGCGCCTTCTACGTTGAGTTCGTAGACCAGTTCTTCCATGCCGTAGTCGGCCATGGAAATCTGCGTGGCGTTGAAGGTGTTGGTCTCGAGGATGTCGGCGCCGGCGTCCAGGTAGGCTTTCTCGATGCCGCCGATCACGTCCGGGCGGGTCAGCACCAACAGATCGTTGTTGCCCTTGACGTCGCTCGGCCAGTCGGCAAAGCGTTTGCCGCGATAATCCTGCTCTTCGAGCTTGTAGCTCTGGATCATCGTGCCCATGCCGCCGTCGAGAATCAGGATGCGCTCTTTGAGAGCTTGCTTGAGAGCTTGAAGGCGGACGCTGCGATCGGACATTGGGGCTACTCGAAAAAGACCATGACGAAGGGCCGGGATCATAACAAACCTGTGCGGTTTTAGAGCATGTGACGCTTTTGCATGAATATCGCTCATGTTGGTACGAGCGTCATAACGGTAGAATCGCGGCGTTTTTCTTCAGGATCAGGGTCAGGGACATGTCGTACCGCGTCATCAGCATTTTTTTGCTGTTCTTAAGCTGGGGCGCCGCCGCGCAGCAACCCTCGATTTCTCCCGCTATTTCTTACAGCCGCGATATTCAGCCGATCTTCACCGAGAAGTGCGTGGCCTGCCATGCGTGCTACGACTCTGCCTGTCAGCTGAATCTGGGCAGCGGTGAAGGCGCAGCGCGGGGCGCGAGCAAGATGCCGGTCTACGATGGCGAACGCACCCAGGCGGCGCCGACCACGCGGCTGTTCTATGACGCCTTCGGCAAACGGGCCTGGCAGCAGAAAGACTTCTACTCGGTGCTCGACGCCCAGGGCAGCCAGGCCGCACTGATGGCGCGCATGTTGGAGCTGGGACACAAAACGCCGCTGACCCCCAACGCCAAACTGCCGCAAGACATTGTGCTGGGTCTCAACCGCGAAAACCTGTGCGCGATGCCCGCCGAGTTCGAAGGCTATGCCGGCGCCCATCCGAAAGAGGGCATGCCGCTGGCGGTGACCGGGCTGACCGATCAGCAATATCAGACACTGCAACGCTGGCTCGCTTCCGGCGCACCGATCGATGAGCAAGGCCTGGCGCCAAGCGCCAAGGAAGCGATGCAGATCGTCCAGTGGGAAAATCTGCTCAACCAGCCTGGCGCGCGGGAAAGTCTGGTCGGGCGCTGGCTGTTCGAGCACTGGTTCCTGGCGCATATCTATTTCAAGGACGGCGAGCCGGGGCATTACTTCCAGTGGGTGCGCTCGCGCACGCCGACCGGGCAACCAATCGATCTGATCGCCACCCGTCGCCCGAACGACGATCCGGGTACTCAGGTGTATTACCGCCTGTGGCCGGTGCAGGGCGTGATCGTGCACAAGACCCACATCACTTATCCGCTGAGCGCGGCGAAGATGGCGCGGGTCAAAAGCCTGTTCTACAACGGCAACTGGCAGGTCAATGCCTTGCCGGGCTACGGGCCGCAGAGCCGGGCCAACCCTTTTGCGACTTTCGAGGCGATTCCGGCGCAGGCGCGTTATCAGTTCATGCTCGATAATGCCGAATACTTCGTGCGCACCTTCATTCGTGGCCCGGTGTGCCGTGGGCAGATCGCAACCGACGTGATCCGCGACAACTTCTGGGCGCTGTTCCAGGCCCCGGAACACGACCTGTACATCACCGACCCGAACTATCGCGGCCAGGCCACGCCGTTGCTGGCCATGCCGGGGCAGAACGACGATGTCGGCAGTGTCTTGAGCCTGTGGCACAACTACCGCAACAAGCGAAACCAATACGAAGCCCTGCGCCGTGACAGCTATGCGGATCTGCCGGCGCCGAGCTGGTCGACCCTGTGGGCCGGCAACGACAACGCCTTGCTCAGCATCTTCCGCCACTTCGACAGCGCTTCGGTGACCAAAGGCCTGATCGGCGAAGTGCCGCAGACTATGTGGCTGTTCGACTACCCGTTGCTGGAGCGCACCTATTACCAGTTGGCGGTGAATTTCGATGTGTTCGGCAACGTCTCCCATCAGGCGCAAACGCGATTGTATTTCGACCTGATCCGCAACGGCGCCGAACAGAACTTCCTGCGCCTGATGCCCGCTGATTCCCGTGAGGGCTACCTCGACGATTGGTACCAGAGCAGCGGCCAGTTCAAGATGTGGCTCGATTACGAAGCCATAGACGATGACAAGCCGACCGCGCTGAAACTCGACGAGAAAGACCCGAAACGCGATTTCGCCATGCAATTGCTGGCGCGCTACGGCGATCTCAACGCGCGTCCGGATCCGATCAACCGTTGCGAAGACGCCTACTGCTCGCGCCCGAACATCGACCCGGCGCTGCAAAACGCCGAACAGGCGCTGAGTCGCCTGACTTCGCGCCCGGCGGCGGGCTTGAAAGTGATCGATCAATTGCCGGAAGCCACCATGCTCCGGGTTGAAACCCGCAGCGGCAAGCGCGAGGTCTACAGCCTGCTGCGCAACCGCGCCCACAGCAACGTGGCGTTCCTGCTCGGCGAATCGCTGCGCTATCAACCGGGGCTGGACACGCTGACGATCTACCCGGGCGTGCTCAGCAGCTACCCGAATTTCATGTTCAACGTTCCGGCAGACCAGGTGCCGGCGTTTGTCGATGCGATGGAAGGGGCAAAGGACGCGGCGCAGTTCGAGAAAGTCGTCGAGCGCTGGGGGATTCGCCGCAGTCATCCGCAGTTCTGGTTCTATTTCCACGATTTGAGCCAGTACATCCACGAAACCGAGCCGGTGGAAGAGGGCGTGCTGGACATGAACCGGTACGAGAATCTTTGATCGTTTGAGCGATGGCGGTTGTCCCAATCCTGTGAAGTACGGGATCGGGAGCGCCATCGATGTTGATTTCAGTGCAGGCCCTGCGAGCGCTCGCCGCGTGGGCGGTGGTCTGCCATCACTTCATGCAGATTTTCTTCGACTTCGAGGCGCGGGGGCCGATCGGGCAGCTGTTCATCGACAAGGGCGCGGTGGGCGTCGATATCTTTTTCGTGATCAGCGGGCTGGTGATTTTCCTGTCCACCGAAGGCAAGGCGCTGCCGCCCGCGCGGTTTCTGCTGTATCGACTTTTCCGGATTGTCCCGGCGTATTGGCTCTACACCGTGCTGATGGCTTTGTTGGTGGTATTCGCCCGGCCGTTGCTGCCGGATCAGACGGTGGACTGGAGTCATTTGCTGCTGTCGTTGCTGTTTATCCCGACCGAAAACCCCGGCGGCTACGGGATCTACCCGACCCTGAATGTCGGCTGGACACTGAATTACGAGATGCTGTTTTACGTGTTGTTCGCCTGGGCGCTGTTGTTTCGGTTGCAGGTGCGCTTGCTGGTGGTCGCGGCGCTGCTGTTTGCGGTGTGCCAGGCCTGGACCGGATTTGGCTGGGTCAGCGAGTTTTATCGCTCGGACATCGTTTATGAGTTCCTGCTCGGGATCAGTATCGGCATGTTCTATCGCCGCGGCTGGATCGGACCGGCGCTCTGGCTGCCGTTGCTGGGGATCGGGGCGGCGTTGCTGGCGATCTATTACTTGCCGCCCGATCCCCGGTTGCTGAATTGGGGCGTGCCCAGTGCGGTGCTGGTCATGGCCAGTTTGGCGCTGGAACGCCATGTCGAGCGCAACAGGCTGCTCAAGCTGCTGGGCGACTGTTCGTACTCGGTGTATCTGATGCATGTGCTGGTGCTGTCGGCTGGCGGTTATCTGGCCCGACGCTATGGGATCAACCCGTATTTGATGTTTGTTGTCTGTGCGCTGGCCATCGTTATCGGTTCTTGGCTGAGCTACGAATGGGTGGAAAAGCGCAGTTATCAGTGGCTTAAAGCACGGATTGACGGCGAACGTGGCGCTTAGCCGATTTGCGAACTATTCCTACGTAAATACTAGGACTTTGTGCCGCGCGCCGATTGGCGTAAACTCCGCCCCAAGCCTGCGAGGAGTTTCCATGACCGCTATTACCATTACCGACGCCGCCCATGATTACCTGGCCGATCTGCTCTCCAAGCAGAACACCCCGGGCATCGGCATCCGCGTTTTCATCACCCAGCCTGGCACCCAGTACGCCGAAACCTGCATTGCCTACTGCAAGCCGGGCGAAGAGAAACCTGAAGATACGGCGCTTGGGCTGAAAAGCTTCACCGCTTACATCGACTCGTTCAGCGAAGCGTTCCTCGATGATGCCGTCGTCGACTACGCCACCGACCGCATGGGCGGCCAGCTGACCATCAAGGCGCCAAACGCCAAAGTCCCGATGGTCAACGCCGACAGCCCGATCAACGAGCGCATCAACTATTACCTGCAAACCGAAATCAACCCGGGGCTGGCCAGCCACGGCGGTCAGGTCAGCCTGATCGATGTGGTTGAAGACGGCATTGCCGTGTTGCAGTTCGGCGGCGGTTGCCAGGGCTGCGGCCAGGCGGATGTGACCCTGAAGGAAGGCATCGAGCGCACTTTGCTCGAGCGCATTCCGGAGCTCAAGGGCGTTCGCGACGTGACCGACCACACGCAGAAAGAAAACGCCTACTACTAAGGTGTTCGCTGCGGCATGAAAAAACGGCGCCCCGTGAGCGCCGTTTTTTTATGCCAGAAATTCAGCGTCCCAAATCGCGAGCAGGCTCGCTCCCACAGGGAAATGCGGTCTATTGTGGGAGCGAGCCTGCTCGCGATGGGGCCGTCATGGGCGGTAAAGATGTGCATGCCCCGCGCGATACAGCGACGACTCGCTAAAGTGATCGCTACCCAACACCCGCCCAACCAGAATCAACGCCGTACGCCGAAACCCCTTGGCGGCAACCTTCGCGGCAATATCCTCCAGCGTCCCGACCGCCCAGTCCTGATCCGGCCACGTCGCCCGGTGAATCACCGCAATCGGGCAATCCGCGCCGTAATGCGGCAGCAGCTCAGCCAGGATTTTCTCCAGATGATTGACCCCCAGATGAATCGCCATGGTCGCTCCGTGCTGCGCCAGACTGCCGAGCTCTTCGCCAACCGGCATTGCGGTCTTGTCCGCATATCGGGTCAAAATCACGCTTTGCGAGATGTCCGGCAGGGTCAGTTCAGCGCCCAACAGCGCGGCGCACGCGGCGGTGGCGGTCACGCCGGGAATGATCTGGAACGGAATATCCAGCTCGCGCAAATAACGAATCTGCTCGCCAATCGCGCCATACAGGCTCGGATCGCCCGAATGCACCCGCGCCACGTCCTGGCCCTTGGCATGGGCGGTCTTGATCAGGTTGATGATCTGTTCCAGGTGCAGTTCGGCGCTGTTGACCACGGTTTCCGCGCAATGACCTTCCAGCACCGCCGTCGGCACCAGCGAACCTGCGTAGATGATCACCGGGCAACTGCGGATCAGCCGCTGGCCTTTGACAGTGATCAATTCCGGGTCGCCGGGGCCGGCGCCGATGAAGTAAACGGTCATCGTTGGATCCTGTAAAAAAGGGGCAGGGCGGTGCTTCACAAGCGCTTCAGATGAAGAATGCTCATGATCGAAAGCATGGATTATCGGGAATTTACGCCGCGCCGGCCAATGCCAGAGTTGCCTGGGCGTATTTTTGCCGGGGTATCAGCAGTTTTGCCGGGCCGCTTATCAACTGTTCGGCGAGTGCCAGCGCAGCACTTTCCGCCACGCCGTAGCAGCCGGTGCGTTCGAAGGCGATCTGTGAATGGTGACTCAGTCGTTGCTGATAACTGGCCAGTTCTTCGCTGCTGAAATACAGCAACGGCAGCGCCAGTTGGGCGGCGAGTTCCTGCAGGCCAGGTTCGTCGCGCTTGAGGTCGATGCTGGCCAGCGCCTTGACCTTCTCCAGATCAATTCGATGTGCCTGTAATGCCTGATCAAGCAAGGCGCGCAGCGTGCTGGCCGGGCAGCCGCGCTGGCAGCCCAGGCCGACCACGAAGGTCGGCGCTGCGCTGTCATCGGTCATGCCTGGTACTGACCTTCGCTTTTGCGGCGGAACAACCACGCGCTGATCAGGCCCAGGGCCAACCAGAACGCGACGTTGGTCAACTGCGAAGCGATTTTGAACTGAGCTTCGAGGGCTTCCGGGGCGAGCATCGAGTGCACTTCCGGTTGCGGCGCGCCGATCACGTGCGGCACGGCAAGGATCGCCACGCCGAGGATCTTCATCAGCCAGTGACGGCTGAACGCAATCAGGGCCAGACCGACAGCGGTGGAAGCGGCGGTGCCGATCCACCACATCTGACGCGAGGCCAGATCCGCGGCGGCGGTGCCCGGCAGCTCAGGTGGCAGGCCTAGGGTCGGTGCAAGCACGAAAGTCGCATAACCGGCCAGGCCCCAGAGCAGGCCTTGCGAGGTTTTGGTCGGCGCACGCAGGGTATACAGGCCCGCGAGCATCAGGGCAAAACCCACGGCAACCACCAGATTGCCACCGGTGGTGGACACCACGCGCTGCCAGCCGTCTTCCGGCTCCCAGGCTTCGGCATCGTGGGTGTGGGCGGCGGTGCCGGCAGCGTGTTCGTGAACTTCGGCAACCGGTTCGGCTTTCTCGAAGGTTTCGGCCTGCAGAATCAG
This sequence comes from Pseudomonas sp. B40(2017), assembly GCF_002112855.1. Taxonomy (NCBI): domain Bacteria; kingdom Pseudomonadati; phylum Pseudomonadota; class Gammaproteobacteria; order Pseudomonadales; family Pseudomonadaceae; genus Pseudomonas; species Pseudomonas sp. B40(2017). Next base: position 696,595 of record NZ_NEIT01000001.1, on the reverse strand, counting down.
CGGTGATACCCAGAAGCTTTGCAGCAAGGTCAGGAGCAGGGCAGCCAGAAGGCCGGTGAAACCTGCGGTCTGCGCAATACGCTTGATCATGTCGTCAGGTCTCAGTGGCACGGAAACGCAGCGCTGTGGCGGGTATCGTGAGCAGCGTTGTGCACCGCTTCGATGTGCGAGAAACCGGCGAAATACACCAGGCACGCACCGAGGATCGACGCGCAGACGGCGGCGGTCAGGCGTTGGCTCAGGGTGGTGGTGCTGGAGATCTTGTCCGAATTGCTGCCGGTGCTGCTGATGATCGACATGGCGCTTCCCTCTGGAGTGTCAGCGGGTGAATAGAGCGCATGAAAACCCCTGCGGCCGGGCACGCAGAGGTTCGAACAGCGCCCGCCCACCGCGGGTTTGTTATGTTCAGTAACGCAAGATGCGCACTGTGTGTTGCGGGCCGGTCTCCGGGCTCACGAGGGGTTGGCGTCTAGCCGACCTGCAAGCGTCACCTTCCCATGCCTGTGGGCACAGTGGATCTGACGCTTCGCTCGCTTACCGTTGCGGGGGCAGCACCGGACTGACATGGCTTTAGAGTAAAGCACATGATTCACCGGTTTCCCGTTTCACCCTGTGAGGGGCACCCGTAACAAGTTGTGTAGGAGAGCATGGGCGGGGGATTTGAGTCAATTGTGATCGGGATCGGGATCGGGATCGGGATTGGGATTGGGATTGGGATTGGGATTGGGGGCAGATCCGTTGCTGCGGTTATGGCTGCTTAGGGTTCCGCCCTTACGGCGGGTCACTTTTGGCAAACGCCCCAAAAGTAACCAAAAGGTCTCTAACCCTGACGTACGGCCCCTCGCTTAGGCTCGGGGTTCCTTCGCTCCGGGATTGATCCGGGGGCATCGCCTACGGTTTGCTTCGCTGCACCTCCTCTCGATGCATGCGGCTGCGCCGCACGGTCGCTGCGCTCCCACCCCCGGATCAATCCCTCCACTCAGCCTGCCGACGGGCCCTGCGATCAAAAGCGGTACTCGAGCTAACGCTCATCGTGTTGAGTGGTGAGGGGCGGGTGTTCGGCTTTGGTTTTTTGGTGGGTTTACCCCTCACCCCAGCCCTCTCCCCGAGGAGAGGGAGCCGATTTTTGTGCTTTTCAGAACCTGAGTTCGACGCGGTATTGCACGTCGGCACAACTCTTCCAAACACCTCAATCAGTTCCCTCTCCCTCCGGGAGAGGGTTAGGGTGAGGGGCTCTTGATCTGGCTTTTGATCTTTAGCCCCTTCGGCAGGCCGAGCGGAGGTGTCCATCAGGGGGTAGGCGCGTAGCGCCGTGCGGCGAAGCCGCATACATCGAGAGGAGGTGCAGCGAAGCAAACCGTAGGCGATGCCCCCTGATGGACACCGTAGTGAGGGAACACTGAGCCTAGGCGAAGTGCCCTACGCCGGGGCAAAAGCCTTTTGGTTCCTTTTTGGCGTTTGAAAAAGGGACTCGCTGTAAGAGCGAAACCGCCAGCTGCAGCACCCGAAGCAACGGATATGCCCCCAATCTCAAAATCCACCAACCATTGACCCATCCCCACACCCTGCGTAGCCTTGCGCTTTCGAGGTTCTTCGGCCCACGTCGAAGCTAAGAAGGGAACGCGGTCCAAGCCGCGGCTGCCCCCGCAACTGTGAACGGTGCTGTTCGCTGCCACGCCACTGCCAACTCCATCCAGAGCCAGCGGGAAGGCGCAGCGAATACCGGGCCAAGGCCCGAACACCGTCAGCCAGGAGACCTGCCTCGTCACAGATTCTCACTTTCAACCGGGCGGGGTGATCCGGTGGCGAACTCTCCAGGCACGCACTCGCGTTACCGGTCTCGTCCCGTATGCCCGCCACCTTGCCAAAGGGCATCCGATGAAAACACTGGCCAAACTCCCCGTCACCATCGTCACCGGCTTCCTCGGCTCGGGCAAAACCACCTTGCTGCGGCACATGCTCGACAACGCCCAGGGCCGCCGCATCGCGGTGATCGTCAACGAGTTCGGCGAGCTGGGTATCGACGGTGAAATCCTCAAACAATGCACCATCGGCTGCACCGAAGAAGAAGCCACCGGCCGCGTCTACGAACTGGCCAACGGGTGCCTCTGCTGCACGGTGCAGGAAGAATTCTTCCCGGTGATGCGCGAACTGGTCGCGCGTCGCGGCGACCTTGACCACATCCTGATCGAAACCTCGGGCCTGGCCCTGCCAAAACCGCTGGTACAAGCCTTCCAATGGCCGGAAATCCGCAGCGCCTGCACCGTTGACGCGGTGATCACCGTGGTCGACAGCCCGGCCGTGGCCGCTGGCACCTTCGCCGCGTTCCCGGATCAGGTCGACGCCCAGCGCAAACTCGATCCGAACCTGGACCACGAATCGCCGCTGCACGAGCTGTTCGCCGACCAACTGGCCAGCGCCGACCTGGTGATCCTCAACAAGGCCGACCAGACCAGCCCTGAAGACCTCGCGCGCGTCCGTCTGGAAGTCGCCGAAGAACTGCCGCCGGCCGTGAAAATCATCGAAGCCAGCAATGGTCGTCTGCCGCTGGACGTGTTGATCGGCCTCGGCGCCGGTTCCGAAGAACACATCGACAGCCGCCACAGCCATCACGATCACCACCACGGTGAAGGCGATGACGATCACGATGACCACGATCACGACGCATTCGACTCGATTTCCATCGAACTGCCGCAAGCTGACGAAAGCCTGCTGCTCGACGCATTGACGCAACTGGTGGTTCAACACGGCATCCTGCGGGTCAAAGGCTTCGCGGCGATCCCGAACAAGCCGATGCGCCTGCTGATCCAGGGCGTGGGCACGCGTTTCGACAAGCACTTCGACCGTCAGTGGGGCGCCGATGAGGCACGCGTGACGCGTCTGGTGTTGATCGGTCAGGAACTGGATGCCGCTCAACTCGAAGCGCAACTGCGCGCCGCGCTCAGCGTTTAAGCCATGCACCTGCTCAGGACCCAGCCCGGCGGTTTCGTGTCGGACGACAACATTGCCGACCTCGGACAAACCCCCGCCGAGCTGGTGATCCTGTGCAGCGGCGATTCCAGCCTGGCGCTGCTCGCCGAAGCGGCGCAGCAACTGCCCGAGGATTACCCGAGCGTGCGCCTGGCCAACCCGATGCAGGTGCAGAACCATGCGTCGGTCGACCTCTATGTCGATGAGGTGCTGCGCCACGCCAAGGTGATTCTGATCTCGCTGCACGGCGGCATCGCCTATTGGCGTTATGGCGTCGAGCGGCTGGTCGAATTGTCCGAGCGTGGCGTGCAGGTGATTCTGGTGCCGGGCGATGACCGTCCGGACCCGGAGCTCAGCGACTTGAGTACCGTGGGCGCAGAGGATCGCGACCGGCTCTGGCAGTTTCTGCGTCAGGGCGGCATGGGCAATGCGCTGGATTTTTTCCGCTGCCTGGCCAATCGCTGGCTGGCGCGGGATTACGTGTGGGGCGAGCCGCAGACGCTGCCGCGCACGGCGATTTATCACCCGAACAAAAACACCGCCGCACTGAGTGACTGGCAAGCCGATTGGCTGCCCGGTCAACCGGTCGCGGCGGTGTTGTTTTATCGCTCGCATTTGCAAGCGGCCAACACGGCATTTATCGACGTGTTCTGCCAACGGTTGCAGGCGGCCGGACTCAATCCGCTGCCGGTTGCCGTGGCCAGTTTGAAAGAGCCCGGCTGCCTGTCGGTGGTCGAGGACTGGCTGGATGAAGTCGAGGCCTCGGTGATTCTGAACACCACCGGTTTCGCCCAGTCCAGTCCGGAAGCGCCGCATCTGCGGCCGTTCCGTCGCAACATTCCGGTGATCCAGGCGATTTGCGCCCAGGACAACGAGCCTGGCTGGCGCGAGAGCGAGCAGGGCCTCGGCCCCCGGGATCTGGCGATGCACATCGCCTTGCCGGAGCTGGACGGGCGGATCATCAGTCGGCCGATCAGCTTCAAGGATCTGGCGTGGCGCAGCGAGCGCAGTCAGTCCGACGTGGTGTGTTATCGGGCGCAGCCTGAACGCATGGATTTCGTCGCCGAACTGGCGCGCCGCTGGGTCGATCTGGCGCGGGTGCCGAACGCTGAAAAGCGCATCGCGCTGATCCTCGCCAATTACCCGACCCGGGACGGGCGCATCGGCAACGGCGTGGGCCTCGACACGCCGGCCGCTGCGCTGAATATCCTGCGGGCATTGCAGGCCCAAGGTTATCCGCTGCCCGCCGAACTGCCGGACAGCGGCACCGAACTGATCCGGCAACTGCTGGGTGGTGTCAGCAATGATCTCGACACCCTCGATCAGCGCCCATGCCAGCAAAGCCTGGCGATGAATGATTACCTGTCGATGTTCAACGCGCTGCCCGAAGCCAACCGCACGGCGGTGCTGGAGCGCTGGGGCTCGCCGCAAAATGATCCGATGTGCCGGGACGGGCGGATGATGATCGCCGGCCTGCGTTTTGGCCTGACTTTCGTCGGCATTCAGCCGGCGCGGGGTTATCAGGTCGATCCGAGCGCGGTGTATCACGACCCGGATCTGGTGCCCCCGCACGCATACCTCGCGTTCTATTTCTGGCTGCGCCAGACCTACGGCGCCCACGGCGTGATCCACGTCGGCAAGCACGGCAACCTCGAATGGCTGCCCGGCAAAGGTGTGGGCCTGTCGGAGAGCTGCTGGCCGGACGCGCTGCTCGGGCCGCTGCCGAACATCTATCCGTTTATCGTCAACGATCCGGGCGAGGGCGCCCAAGCCAAACGTCGCACTCAGGCGGTGATCATCGACCACCTGATGCCGCCGCTGACTCGCGCCGAAACCTATGGCCCGTTGCGTAATCTCGAATTGCTCGCCGACGAATATTACGAAGCTCAGTTACTCGACCCGCGCCGCGCCCGTGAATTGCAGCGCGACATTCTGCAACTGGTGCGTGACACGCAGATCGATCGCGAGCTGCAACTCGACGAAGCCCTCGACAGCGATGCCGATGCGGCGATCTGGCTGCCGCGTCTGGATACCTATCTGTGTGATCTGAAGGAGTCGCAGATCCGCGATGGTCTGCACATCTTTGGAGAGTCTCCGACCGGACGGCTGCGCATCGACACATTGCTGGCGTTGCTGCGGATTCCGCGTGGCGATGGCAAAGGGGCGCAATCGAGTCTGTTGCGTGCGCTGGCCAAGGCGTTTCAGTTGGGGTTCGATCCGCTGGATTGTGCACTGGCTGATTCCTGGACCGGCCCGCGCCCAATGGAACTGCAATCGCTGAGCGATGAAGTCTGGCGCACGGCGGGGGATACTCGCGAACGTCTGGAGCTGTTCGCCACCCAACTGATCTCCCAGTCACTGCCATCCCCCTGTGGGAGCGAGCCTGCTCGCGATAGCAGTGTGTCATTCAAAACGGAATGGCCTGACCTGACGCCATCGCGAGCAGGCTCGCTCCCACAGGAGCCGCGCTGGGTTGAAGTCGGTGCAATCCTCGACAACCTCCGCGAAGTGATCGCCCCGCGTCTGGACGCCTGCGGCCCGGCGGAAATGCACGGCCTGCTCGACGCCCTCGGCGGTCGTTTCGTCCCCGCCGGCCCGAGCGGCGCACCCAGTCGCGGCCGCCTCGATGTGCTGCCCACCGGGCGCAATTTCTACTCCGTGGACGTGCGTAACCTGCCGACCACCACGGCCTGGCGAATCGGCTTCCAGTCCGCGACCCTGATTCTCGAGCGACACCTGCAGGACCACGGCGATCACCTGCGTCAGCTCGGCCTGTCGGTGTGGGGCACCGCGACCATGCGCACCGGCGGCGATGACATCGCTCAGGCCATGGCGCTGATGGGCGTGCGTCCGGTGTGGGCCACCGGCAGTCAGCGGGTCGATGATTTCGAGATTCTGCCGCTGAACCTGCTCGACCGGCCTCGGGTCGATGTCACGCTGCGGGTCTCAGGATTCTTCCGCGATGCGTTCGCCAACCTGATCCGCCTGTTCGACGCCGCCGTGCAAGCCGTGGCGGAGCTCGACGAGCCGGACGATCTCAATCCGCTGGCCGCGAAAGTGCGTGCCGAGCGTGAGGCGCTGCGGCAATCGGGTCTGGATGAAGAAGCGGCGCGACGTCAGGCCGGCTGGCGGATCTTCGGTGCCAAACCCGGCGCTTATGGCGCGGGCGTGCAGGGCGCAATCGACGGTCATCTGTGGCAAACCCGCGAGGATCTGGCCGAGGTCTACCTGAACTGGGGCGCTTACGCTTACGGTGGTTCTGACGAAGGCACCGCCGCGCGCGCGCAGTTCGTCCAGCGTCTGAGCCAAGTGCAGGCGGTGCTGCAGAACCAGGACAATCGCGAGCATGACCTGCTCGATTCCAACGACTATTACCAGTTCCAGGGCGGCATGCTCGCCGCCGTGGAAAGCCTGCGCGGTGAAGCGGCAGCCAGTTATCACGGCGATCACAGTCAGCCGGACCTGCCGAAAATCCGCACCTTGAAGGAAGAACTGAACCGAGTTATCCGCTCGAGGGCGGCGAATCCGAAATGGATCGACGGGGTCAAGCGCCACGGCTATAAAGGCGCGTTCGAACTGGCGGCGACGGTCGACAACCTGTTTGCCTTCGATGCCACCACGCAACTGATCGACGACCATCAGTACGCCTTGCTGGCCGATGCGTATCTGCTGGACCCGGCGACCCGCGAGTTTGTGCGCGAGCATAATCCCCATGCGCTGCGCGACATGACCGAACGCATGCTCGAAGCGCAGCAGCGCGGGATGTGGCAGGCACCGGGCGCCTACAAAGAGGCGCTGGAAAGCCTGCTGCTGGACATAGAAGAAGAGAGCTGAGACTGAACATGACCGACACCCCGCATTTCCCGCTCTCCGCCGTGGTTGGCGCCGATGATCTGAAACTGGCGCTGTACCTGACGGCCATCGACCCGAAGATCGGCGGCGTGCTGATCGAAGGCCCGCGCGGCATGGCCAAGTCGACACTGGCCCGGGGTCTGGCGGATCTGCTGGCCAGCGGTCAGTTCGTCACCTTGCCGTTGGGCGCCACCGAAGAGCGACTGGTCGGCACGCTGGATCTGGACGTGGCGTTGAGCGACGGTCGTGCGCAGTTTTCTCCCGGCGTTCTGGCGAAGGCTGACGGCGGCGTGTTGTACGTCGATGAAGTGAATCTGCTGCCGGATCATCTGGTGGACTTGCTGCTTGATGTGGCCGCCAGCGGCACCAACCTGATCGAGCGTGACGGGATTTCCCATCGGCATTCGGCGAAGTTCGTTTTGATCGGCACGATGAACCCGGAAGAGGGTGAATTGCGTCCGCAATTGCTGGATCGCTTTGGTTTGAACGTCGCCCTGAGCGGTCACACGGCGCCGGCCGAGCGAGGTCAGATCATTCGTCGTCGACTGGATTTCGACAGCGATCCGCAGGCGTTCTGTGCGCAGTGGGAGGTTGAGCAGCAAGCTCTGCGTCAGCGCTGCGAGAACGCCCGCAAGGTTTTACCGGGCATCCCGCTGGATGACGCGGCGCTGGCCCAGATCACCGAGCGCTGCTTCGCGGCGGGCGTCGACGGTTTGCGCGCCGATCTGGTCTGGCTGCGTGCCGCGAGGGCGCATGCGGCGTGGCGCGGTGCGGACGCCATCGCCGAGCAGGATATCGATGCGGTGGCTGAGTTCGCATTGCGTCATCGTCGTCGCGAACAGTCCTCCTCCAGTGCGCAGCCACCGGCGCAATCACCGTCCGGCTCCCAGACTGATCCAAGCGAAGGGCAGGGGCAGTGGGGAGAAATGCCGGCGCCGGCACTGGCTACCGGCGCACGCCGCGAAGTCCCTACCTGGCCGCCACACCTACAAAAAAAGCCTTAGGCATTCGCCCCCGATCCGACGCGGGGGCGAATGCCAGACCCCGCGCCGGACGCCTCGATAACGGCCGCCAGGGCAAGCGTCATGCCGCTCGCAGTGGCTCGGTGAACTGGCCCGGTACCTTGCTCAATGGCCGCCCGAAAACCCGGGCGGATCTGCTGTTTCAACTGCGCACCCGCACGCCCCATGAACTGTGGCTGGTGATCGTCGATGCCTCGGCCTCGACCCGTCGCCATCAAGCCTTGAGCGATGCCAAGGGCGTGCTCGCGCAACTGTTCGACAACGCTTATCGGCAGCGCGCACGCCTTGCGTTGCTGACCGCAAGCGGCGCCGTGCCGAAATGGCAGGTGCAAGGGCTGAAGGCTTCCAGCGGGTTGCGTGCGTGGCTCGATGGATTGGGTGCGGGAGGCGGCACGCCTCTGTTGGCAGCGCTGACGGAAGCCGGGCATTGGCTGACGGTGCGGCGCAAGCGTTTCCCCGCTGAACAGCAACGGTTGCTGGTGATCACCGATGGCCGTTTGAAAGACTGGCCGCAACTGCCGGCGCTCGCGTGTCCGGGCCTGTTGATCGATATCGAGCGCGGGCCGATCCGCCTGAAGCGCGCAAGGCAATTGGCGACAGCGCTGGACGCGGATTACCGGCATATCGACGAGTTATTGTCGGTCTGAGGACTATGCTGCAGTGAGGCCAAATCACAAGGAGTGAATCATGCGCGTACTGGTCGCCAATCCGCAGGACGATTTTCGCGTCAAGGCCTACGCCGGCACCAACGGTGTGCTGCTCGCCATGGACCTCGCCGAACCCCGGCGCAAAGGCCTGCTGGGGTTTGCCATCGAGAAACAGCAGGGCGACAAACCGTGGTTGTTCCTGTTCAACAGCCTGACCTTTCCGGGCAGGGCCCATACCTTCCCGCAGTTCCACGCCACGCCAAGCGACAAGGCGCCGTTGCAGAAATTTCGCTGGGCCGATTACGCGGTCAATCCGGGGATGACGATTCACTATCGCGTGCACCTGGCCTATGGCTCGCCGGACGCGCCGCAACTCGGCGAAGCGCTGGAGCTGACGATCCGTTCTGATGACGGTCATCCTGCCAGTCAGGGCGTGATCTTCAACCGTGCCGTGGCAGCGAGCCAGGCGTTTCAGCGCAAATTCCCCGATCTCGACGCACAGATCAGCGCCAACAAAAACCTGCCCCTCGAAGCCTGGCCCGATGCCGCGCGTCAGTGGCTGGAGAACGGTCTGCTCGGGCGCCTGCAAGGCTTTATCGAACGAGCGGTGGACGCTCAGTGGGCGCTGGACATCGCGATCTACGAATACCAGTTGCAAGCCATTATCGACACGGTGAACGCGGCGTTCGATCGAGGTGTTCAGGTGCGCGTGCTGTATCACGCCCGGCCCGACGACGAAGACACCACGATCAATGAAGCGAGTCTTGCGAAACTGCCGGCGACCAGCAAACGCGGGCGGGTCACCCACAATATTTTCCATAACAAGTTCATCGTCCTCAGCCGCCTCGACGGAGGCGGTGAACGTCAGCCACAAGCCGTACTGTGCGGCAGCACCAACTTCACCGCCAACGGCGTGTACCGCCAGGCCAACGTGGTGCATGTGCTGGACGATTCGGCGGTCGGCACGAGTTACCTGAAAACCTTCGAGCAGATCTGGGCCGAGCCGGCGGACGTCGGCGCCACCCGCGACTGGATTACCCAACACAACCCGATGAATCCGGCGCAGCCCCTGTTCGCCGGGTTCTCCCCGCGTACCGGCGGCGCGGATCTGCGGGAGTTCGTCGATATCATCGAGGGGGCGAAGAAAGACCTGCTGTTCGTCACCGCATTCGCCTTGCCCGACGCGATTCTCAACGCATTGCTCGGCCAGCCGCACGACGACATCCTGCGTTACGGCCTGCAAAACACGGTCAGCCGCATCACCGGCTTCCACGCCGACCGAACCGCCGAATTCGCCGCCACCGCGTTGCTTAATACCGGGCTGGAAGGCTGGTTACGGGAAAACATGAAAGGCCAGAAAGGCAACCTGCTGGTGCACACCAAAGCGGTGGTCACCGACTTCACCAGCGACAGCCCGACCCTCATCAGCGGCAGTCACAACCTCAGTACCTCGGCCAGCAACGGAAATGACGAGAACTATCTGATCATTCGCGGCGACACCGATCTGGCGGATCGCTATGGCCTGGAACTGCTACGGTTCTACGAGCATTACCGTTTTCGCTACTTCGCGAAAAAACTGGCATTGAAGCAGGTGCAGCCGTTGGCGGCGGATGACAGCTGGACCAACGACTACTACGTCGAGGACGATCTGCGCCAGTTGTCTCGCCTGCGGTTTTCCGGGCGTTAGCCCTTACATATCCGTTGGCTGCCGATGCTGACAAGAGCGGCGATAGTCAGGCGGCGTACAGATTTTGAAATGATTTCCAGCTGTAGGAAAAGTCATCAGAGCCTGTACGCTTCAAGGCCTTTTTTCATTCAGGATTTGCATGAACACCCTCTCGGAGCCTCCCAGTTCTTCTAAAAAAACAACGTTCCCTTCGCGCCATTGCGCGGTCTTGACGCACTCGCAGCATCCGGTCTTCCGACTCCCGACTATCGTTGATGGCGCCGCCTTCGAGCTTTCGCGCCGCGCTTTGCCGTGTCCGGCAGCCTGAATTCACTGAAGAGAGACAGAGACAGATTATGGAATGGTTAGCGGATCCCACGGCATGGCTGGGCTTGTTGACACTGATCGTGCTGGAACTGGTACTGGGTATCGACAACCTGGTGTTCATCGCGATCCTGGCGGACAAACTGCCGCCGCATCAACGCGACCGCGCACGCATCATCGGCTTGAGCCTGGCGCTGATCATGCGTCTCGGCCTGCTGGCGAGTATTTCCTGGCTGGTTACCCTCACGCAGCCTTTGTTCGAGGTGTTCGGCAAGAGCTTCTCCGGCCGTGACCTGATCATGCTGTTCGGTGGTGTGTTCCTGTTGTTCAAGGCGACCATGGAATTGCACGAACGGCTGGAAGGCCATATCGGCGAGCGTTCGACCAACGCCGCTTATGCGCTGTTCTGGCCGATCGTGGCGCAGATCGTCGTGCTCGACGCGGTGTTCTCCCTGGACGCGGTGATTACTGCCGTGGGCATGGTCGATGAACTGGCGGTGATGATGATCGCGGTGGTCGTGTCCATTGGTGTGATGATCGTTGCCAGCAAGCCGCTGACCCGCTTCGTAAACGCCCACCCGACGGTGATCATGCTGTGTCTGGGCTTCCTGATGATGATCGGTTTTGCCCTGACTGCCGAAGGCCTGGGTTTCCACATCCCGAAAGGTTATCTGTACGCGGCCATTGGTTTCTCGATCCTGATCGAGATCTTCAACCAGATCGCCCGCGCTCGTCGCAAGCGCTCGATGCAGGGCTTGCGCCCGATGCGCGAGCGCACGGCCCATGCGGTGATGCGTCTGTTGGGTGGTCGCAAACTGGCGGCGGAGGAAGTCGGCGAGGAGATTTCCGACTTGCTGGATAACGGTGAGGCGCCGAGCGCAGAGCTGTTCGACCGTCGCGAGCGGGTGATGATCAGTGGTGTGCTGCAACTGGCCGAACGACCGATTCGCGCTCTGATGACGGTTCGCGCCGATGTCGATCACATTGATCTGGCGGACGACGCCGAGGCTATTCGCACGCGACTGATGCATTCGTCCTACTCGCGCTTGCCGCTGATTCGTAACGGCGCAGTGGATGAGCCGCTGGGCTTCGTGCACAAGAAGGAATTGCTCAAGGAATATCTGGCCGGCAACGAGCCGAACCTTGAACACCTGGCGCGCAAGACCGTCAACCTGCTGGACAGCTATTCGATCCTCAACGCACTGGAACAAATGCGTGCAGCCTCGACCCACATTGCCTTTGTGGTGAACGAGTTCGGTGACTTTGTGGGTGTGTTGACCATGACCGACATTCTCGAATCGATTGCCGGTGAACTGCCCGATGCCAGTGAAATCGCCGGCCCCGACGTGGTCGAGGAGCAGGGCGGGTTTATCGTCAACGGTGCGCTGAACCTGACCCGCATCCGCGAGCACACCGGTTTTCGCGCCGAGCCGACCGAGGACTACCAGACCTTGGCCGGACTGGTGATGAGCCTGCTGGATCGCCTGCCGATGAAGGGCGATCGACTGGAGCATGAAGGCTGGGGCATGACCGTGATGGCGGTCGAAGAACGTCGTGTGACGCGAGTGTTGCTGGTGCGTGAGGCCTGATGGCCTCACTGATGAAAAGTGTACCGGTCCTTGCCGGTATGCTTTGACTCGTACAACGCTTCGTCAGCCTTGATCAGGGCCTGGTTCAGGGTGTCGCCATCTTCGACCCGGGCCAGACCGATGCTGATGGTCACCGGGTGCCGGGTCGGTTGCTCACGCACCACCCGGCACAATTTCCCGGCCAGCGCCTCGACATCCTCGCGGCGCACACCGGCCAGATAGATCGCAAACTCCTCGCCACCCAGTCGCGCGTACTCAAACGGTGCCATCACCGCTTTTATGTCCGCCGCGATGCGCTTGAGCACCTCATCGCCGATGTCGTGGCCGTACACATCATTCACTTTCTTGAAGTTGTCGATGTCGACCATCGCCAGGTAATGGTCATGCTCGCGCGGTACCGCTTGCAGGGTTTTTCCGGCGCGGGTCATGAATGAACGACGGTTGGGGATTTCAGTGAGGGTGTCGTTGTAGGCTTGATCCAACAGCAGTTTGGACATGATGTAGTTGTAGAGCTTGGCCTCGCGTAGCTTCAGAAACGTATAGATCGTCAACGCACAGAGAAAAACGCTGTAGGCGATGGTCATCACGCCTTTGAGTTCCAGCAGGTCGATGCCGGTGTTCATGAACGGATTGAGCACCAGCCAGGTGATGACCTGGGCACCGAAGAACGACCAGCGGCTGAGCGGCAGTACCGAGGCGCTGTACAACGTAGTGGCTGCGGCGAGCACCAGCCAGATGCCATGAAAGGTCGGCGGCAGGCCGTCGATCACCATTCGGATGCCGAGTGTGATGATCACCACGAATGTCAGGTTCAGCCAGTCGAAGTGTCGGGCCTTGCGGGTGAACATCAACACCACAGCAAGAATCGCAAAGGCTGCGATGAACACCATCGAACGCCAGGTGAATCCCTGATTGCCGATGAAGCTGACGATCAGGTCGAAGGCCAGCCAGATGCCCATGCTCGCCAGGTAGATCAACAGGCAGAACGAATGCAGCCGCTCGAATTCATGCTGGATGAACTCGCTCCACAGTTCGGCGGGCGCGGTCTTCTTCAGGACTTCGTCTTCAATGGTTTTGTACATTGCTGCCCGGATGCTTGCGTTGGTTGTCGAGGATAACCGAGCCCCACGGTCGATAGCGCAGGGAAAACACCGCGTTCTGATGGCAGCCGGTCGAGGTCGCCTCCGGGCTGGCCGGTTCGGCACGGAATGGCTCGCCCTCGCGGCTGACCTGCCGGAAGGCTTCGCGCACGATCCCCACGGAGCAGGGCAGTGCACTGGCGTAACCGTTGCGCACCAGCGGTGACAAACGCCCGGTGCCCGCGCCGTCCTGCCACCAGACCTGCGCACCGGCCGCCGTCAGTTCCCCCAGCCATTGAGCGTTGACCGCCGGGGCCAGTTTGCCGGCACTGAAGGCGCTGACATGCAACGGTGCATCTAGCTTTGCAGCGAAGTCCTTCAACTGACGCGCAAGCGTGGCCCGTCGATCTGCCGGCAGAAAGTGCTGGTCATCCAGTTCCAGCGGCAGATACCACCCGCTGACTTGCAGCTTCCAGTCCTGCCGCAGCTTCTTCTGCTGGGCCAGCGATTGCCCCAGTTGCGCCTGCCAGTAGGTGCCGAGGCCGGCGCTGTCCAGTTCATCGATGCGCTTGTAGTAGGCCGGGTCCATCGCCAGGCCGAGCACCAGTTGCAGACCTTGTCGTTGAGCGAGTTTCAGGCTGTTGGCGAGCCAGCCATTGGCGCCACCGAAGTCCGAGTCGCCATAGGCCGTCCACTGCACGATCACGGTTCGCGTGCCTTGCTTCGCGGTGTCTTGCCAGACTTTCTGCCACTGCGCCTGGGTCAGACCGGCATCGACATTCAGCGGCTGATAGAACAGCCGCTCATCGGCCTTCGCGACGGTGGCGCTCATCAGCAGGCACAAACACAACATCCATCGAGCCATCAGAAATTCCACTCCACGCCCAGCAGCACACCGTTGCCGCCTTCATACAGATTGCCGCCCAGCGACTGTTGATATTCGGTGCGAACCGTCAGTTTCGAACGGTAAGCGTTGTAGCGATCCTCGTCGTACCACCATTGCCAGCGCAGACCGACACCGGTGCGCAGGTCCTGGCGCCAGTCGTTGCTCGGGTCCTGGCTGGCAAATTCGAGGAAGCCGTAAGGCATGATCGTCTGGGCTCCGCTGAACGGCAGTTTCCATGCATGACCTTGCTGGAACCGCGACAGCCACTGGTGATCGCCGGCCTTGGTCCACCACGCGGCGTCGAGGTACAGGAAACGCTCGTCCCAGTCGTTTTCGTCGACACGCCAGTCGTTGCGGTACTTGCCCTGATCGAGGAATGAGGCGGTGGCGCGCAGCAGGTAATCAGTGGTGGTGTGGCCGTCCTTGCGGTGATCGTTGACCTGATCGAACAGCTTTTCCGGCACCAGCATCTGGCCGAGGCTCAGGCTGTGACTGTCGTCATCGTCGAACTGGCTCTGCTTGTAGATCTCGCCGTAGAAGTTGATGTTCTGTGTGCCCCACGGTTTGTAGCGCAGGCCGACACCGGCGGCGAGGGACTCGGCGTAACTGGAGCGACCTTGTCCGCCCAGCAAGACGCGACCGTACACCGACAGCGTGCTGCCGGCGCGGCTTGGTTCTTCGCCGAGGGCGTGGTCCCACATCGCCAATTGCACATTCTGCGAATCCGAGCGACGGCGTGAACCTTTGCTGTCGTCCGGGCGCACGAAGTCGTTGGTGGAGATCCCGGCCGGCGACCAGGTGCTGGCAATCGTCCGGCTGTCGCGACGGGACAAGGTTTCATGGGCACGGCGTTGGCGATAACGGCGGGCCTCCATGCTGCCGTCTTCGTCATCGGCCGCCACCGGGTCCTGCTCCAGATCGATCACCCGACGCAGTTCCTTGCGCGCGGAGGCGCTGTCTTCCACTTCGTCGTAGCGCCAGGCCAGGGTTTCGCCGAGGCGGTAATCCTCGGGGAAATCGCGGGTGGCCTGTTGCAGATACGGAATCGCCGTGGCGCGTTCTTCGCGGGTTTCGGCACCGGCCAGACGCATGCCGTAGTCGGCGCGATAACGCGGGTTGTTCGGCTCGCGGCGTACCGCTTCGGCCAGCCACGCGGTGCTTTGTGGCAAGTCCCCGGCCTTTTGCGCGGTGACCGATGCGGCGTAGAAGTGGCCGGCATCCGGTGCCTGTTGCAGAGCCTGACGCTGACGTTGCAGCGCCTGGGCGTGATCACCCCGTGCATCGGCGATGGCTGCGCCGAGGGCCCACTCATTGGCGCCGCGAGCGGTGCTCTGCTGCCAGTAGTTTTCGGCGGTCTGGCTGTCGCCGACATTCAGCGCGCTGCGACTGGCTGTCAGACGCGCATTGTCGCTGAGTTCGGCGGTCGGGATGCTGCGCCAGATCGTCAGTGCACCGGCAGAGTCACCGGCCGCTTCCGAGGCATAGGCCAGCGGCAGGCGACTGCCACGATCACCGAGCTTTTCAGCCTGCTGGTAATAGACGACGGCCTCACCCGGGCGATCAGGCATGGCGCAGCGACCGAGCGCGCGGTAATCGCCAGCCGCTTGCGGATGGCTGCCGATGGCTTGCTGCACGGCGTCGCACTGGCCGGTCTCCGCGAGTTGCGCGAGCAGTTGGCCGCGGGTGGCGCCGTCCACCCGGTTGAGCAGCAGCGCCATACGCCGCTGTTGTTCAGATGTCGTGGATGGCGCTGCGGCATACAAACCGGCAAGACGCTGCAACGCCGTCGCCGGCAGACGCCCGCCATGACGATCGAACGCGGATTCCAGCAACTGTTGGGCATGCGCGCGATCACCCGCATTCACTGCCAGATAGGTGGCCTGATTCAGCGAGGACAGATTGTCGGTTTGCCGGTAATGCAGTTCCCAAAGGGTTTGCGCTTCGATCATTCGCCCCATGCGCTGTGTCAGTTCGGCTCGGCGCTTGACGATATCGGGCGTCTGTTGCTGACCGGCCAGCCACGCGTTGACCTCGGCGCTGCGACCTTGCTCCTGCCAGATGTCGAGCACCTGCGTTTGCCGACGGCTGTCCCAAGGCTCCGGCAGACGGGTGCTTTGCAACAAATCCGAGGCTTGCAGGCGCTGGGTGAGTACCAGCCAGGTTTGTGGGTCGTCCGTTGGCGTGCAATTGCGCAGTTGCTTGAGCGCCGCTTCCGGATCCTGCCGCGACAGCCATTCGGCGGTTTCCAGGCAAGGACGTTGCAGATCGTTGCTCAGACGCTGCACGGTGGGCACATCTTCGGTCTTGCGCGCCAGTTCCCACAGCCGCTGACGTTGCGCCGGATCGGCGAGGTCGCTGGCCGGCAGCGACTGCATCCAGCGTTGGGCCTGTTGCTCGTGACCCATGGCGATGGCGCGGTCGACCATTGCCAGGCGAATGTTGCGCGCGGCCTCGGGACTCGGCGCCTGTTGCAGCAGTTGCTGCAGCGGCTTTTCATCGAGGCGTTGCACGTAGGCATTGGCCAGACGTTGCCAGCCTTCGGCGTCCAGTTGTTTGCGTGCGGCCAGCGGTGCCAGTTGGTCGATGGTGCCGCTCCAGTCGCGCAGTTGCTCCGACCAGTTGGCGCGGGCCAGACGCAGGATATTGTCATCGCCCTTGGGCGCCAGTTGCGCCAGCCAGTCGTGGGCCTTGGCCGCGCCGCCGAACTTGGCCAGGCTCAGGCTGTAGGCCTGCCAAAGACGCACACGGTCATTCAGGTTGCTGGTGGCCATCCAGCTTTCCACTTGTGTGCTGGTCGGAGGATCCTGTTCGATCCAGGTCAGGCGCAGGTCGAGCAGCGCTTCGCTGTTGTCCGGCAAGGCTTGCAGCGCTTCCTTGTAACGACGCTGCTTGGCCAGGGACTCCACCAACAGTGCCCGGGCCTCGTCGTTTTTCGGGACCTTTTCCAGCAAGTGGCGCATCAGGCGTTCGACTTCTTTCCAGTTGCCCTTTTTCGCCTCGCGATAGCTGCGGTCCATGTAGGGATAGCTGCGGAACTGTTCAAAGTCGCTCAGCGGTGCCGCTTGCAGCGGATACGCGGTGCTCAGGCCCAGCAGCAGGCTGCCCATCAGCAAGGTTTGACGATGCACAGGCTTCATGCGACCTCCCGGACAATGCGGTAGGCAGCTTGCTGTTCGCTGGTCTGATCAGCCAGCGCCTGTTCCAGTACTTCCTGGGTAATCATGCCCCGAGAAATCAGGTGTTCACCGAGTGACATCTTCTCGGCATCGAAGTCGATCAGCGCCTGATTGAACAGGGTGGGCGGCACCATGCCGCGCACCTGCAACAGATTGCCGAGCAGCACTTGATGGCGACTGACCCGTTCCAGCAGGGCCTCATCGTCCTGATGGCGCTCAAGCACTTCGAGCATATGACGCACTTCCTCATTCTGGCGGGGGCTGGCGTACCAGTAGCGAATCCCCAATGTGACGCGGCCCTGTGGTGCGAGACGGCTGCGCACCGGGCGTTTCAATTGACGGCTGATGGCGCCCAGCGAGACCTGGCTGACCGGGCCTTCGGAGGCCAGAATCAGGGTGTCGCCTTCTTCGGCCACCGGCAAAATGCCGTAGTGGGAAGCGACCCGGCGCGGTACGGCATCGATCAGGCGTTTGTCGAGCTTGAACGGATTGAGTGGCGCCCATTCCAGATCAAGCTGTTCGGCCAGGGTTTGCACGAGTTGGGTGCTGTTGATGTATTCACGCAAAAGCAGTTCGCGCCCGAGGCGCCGGCGTACCGGGCTGGTGATCGCCGCTTCCAGTTGCTCTTCGGTAAGCAGGCCTTTTTCCACCAGCCGATGGCCAAGTGGAGTGCGCTGGGCCTTGGTCAGCGCCGGGAATTCGTGAGTGGTTTTGTCCCAGGCCACGCGTCGAGAATCGCCCATTTCCATCACCTGACGCAGGGCGCGCAGGTTGGCGAAGAAATTGACGAAGTTGCTCCACATCATGCGCGGCGCTGACAGCAGACCTTCAACCAATCCGTAGTAACGAGTGACAAACCAGCCGCGCTGGAACAGGCGGTTGAGTAGCATCAGGCCGTTGAGCCACAGCAGCACCGAGAGCAGCGAACTGTCGGCGAGAATCGATGGATAACGCCACGAGTCCGGGGAAATGATCGTGACCGCCCACATCGCCAGCAGTACCAGGAACAGCAGGTTCACCAAAAAGCTCAGCAGGTAGGCGATCAGCCCGCGACGGTCGCGCCACAGGAAGTAGTTGAGCAGACCCTTGCGGCTCCAGCCGAGGTTCTTGGTGCCCTGGAACACGATGCCGACAATCCACCGCGATTTCTGCCGGATCGCATGTTGAAGGTCGCGGGGAAAGTGCTCGCGCACGCAGATCACCTGGGAGAACTCGCGGTTCATCCCGAACACCCAGGGTTGCTCCAGCGCCAGTTTCGGATCGCTGACCGAATAACGGGCGAAGATGCATTTCATGCCTTTCTGCTTGAGGCGGAAACCGATGTCGTAGTCTTCGGTGAGACTTTGCACATCGAAGGCAATGCCATCGCCGTCTTCCAGCAGGGCGCTGATGGCCTTGCGGCTGAAGCAGGTGCCGACGCCGGCGCTGGGCACTTGACCGGTGAGGGCTTCGCGAACAATGACGTCTTTGCCGTGGTTTTCCGCGAACTCATCGACGTAGTGCCCGGCGGTGAAGCCTTTCCACTCCGGCGCGTAGGGGTAGACCGGAATCTGGATCAGATCCTTGTTGGGCAACAGGAAGTTGTAGAGGCGCAATTCCATCGGCGAAATCACGTCTTCGGCGTCGTGCAGGATGAACCCGGCGAACTGGATTTTCGCCTCGCTCTCGAAGCGCAGGATTGCGTCGATGATGTTGTTCAGACAGTCGGCCTTGCTGGTCGGGCCGGGGCGGGCGCACACCACTTTGTGCACGTTGGGGTAGTGCTGGCAGACCGCATCGACATCGGCCTGGGTTTCGGCATCGTTGGGATAGGTGCCGACGAAAATCTGATAGTTCTCGTAGTCGATGGTCGAGGCCGCCAGGCGCGCCATTTCACCGACCACGCCGACTTCGTTCCACGCTGGCACCATGATTGCCAGCGGCTTCTCGGGAATCGAATACAGGCGCTCCTCGTCGGCGCGCTTGAATTTTTCGTAGATCCGCCAGCGCCGGATGAACTTGCGGCTCCAGTACACGAGGTCGATGAACAGGTCATCGAGCCCGAGGATGAACATCAGCAAGGCGAGGGCGATCGCCACATATTTGAGACCGAACAGCACATACGCGAAGAAATCGACCCAACCCAGACTCATACCCCTTTACCCACCGCCGAGTGTGCGCTCAGCCAGGCGTGGAGGCGGGTGGCGATCAGTTCGCTGGCGTGACCGTCGCCATACGGGAAGTGAACGCGGCTCATGCGGGTGTAGGTGTCCGGGTCGTCCAGCAGTAGCCGGGCTTCCTTGATGATGCGCGCCTTGTCGGTGCCCACCAGCAACATCGTGCCGCTCTCGAGCACGGAAGGCCGTTCAGTGACGTCGCGCAGTACCAGCAGCGGTTTGCCGATTGCCGGGGCTTCCTCCTGGACGCCGCCGGAGTCGGTCAGGATGAAGTGCGCGCGGCCCATCAGCCAGACGAAGTTCGGATAGTCCTGCGGTGGCACCAGATAGATGTTCGGTTTGTCGGCCAGCATGCCGTACACCACCTCCTGCACCAGCGGATTGAGGTGCACCGGATAGACAAATTGCACGTCCGGGTATTGCCCGGCCAGTTCGGCCAGGGCCTGGCAGATATTGCGGAAACCGTCGCCGAGATTTTCCCGTCGATGGCTGGTCACCAGAATCATCCGGCGCTGGTCATCAATTGCCGCCAGAGGCGAATCGGCGGGCGGATGCCAATCGATGTCCTGCTGGTGCTTGCGCATCCACAGCAAGGCATCGATCACGGTGTTGCCGGTGATTTCAATGTTGTCTTCGGGTACGCCTTCGCGCAGCAGATTGGCAGCGGATTTGGAGGTCGGCGGGAAATGCAGGTCGGTAATCACGCCAGTCAGACGGCGGTTTGCCTCCTCGGGCCAGGGCGCGCGAAGGTTGCCGGTACGCAAACCGGCTTCGACGTGACCGATGGGCAACTGGCGATTGAAGGCGGCGAGGGCGGCGATGAAGCTGGTGGTGGTGTCGCCGTGGACCAGCACGATGTCCGGTTTGACCCGCTCGTAGGCCTGATCGAGCTGGGCGAGCAGATGTTGCGACAGACCGTTCAGGGTCTGGCCCTGGGTCATGACTTGCAGGTCTTCGTCGACCGTCAGTTCGAATGCGTCCAGCACCTGAGTGAGCATCTCGCGATGCTGGCCGGTAGAGCAGATGTTGAGTGTGATGTCGGGCCACTGACGCAGAATCCGGGCCAGCGGAGCCATTTTGATGGCCTCCGGGCGAGTGCCGAAAACCATCATGACTTTAAAGGACATTGACCCCTCCTGGGACGTAGCAAGGCTGCGACCCGAGGGCCGGCAGCACTCTTCTCTTTCTGAGAAATAAAGAAAAGCAGCCGGATTGGAGCTTGTCCAATCCGGTCTCGAGGCTAGCTGTTACAGATCAATAGCAGCGAAGGTGCAACTGCCTGATGGCGCTTGGATGGCACTTTCAGGAAAGGTTCCACCGTTTTGCGCGGTGGACGGTGCAGAGGGTGCGGAGGGTGTGACGCAGCCAGTTCAGGTCATGGGCCGATTTGCGCGGCGCAGCGGGGTGTCGGGTTTTGCCGAGGAATTGGGTGAAGTCGTGCAGGAGGGATTCTTCCGAACCGATGCCTTTCAGTTTTTTGACCAGAACGCCTTCCTTGTAGAACAACACGGTCGGTGTGCCCGTGACATCCGGATGTCGACACGACTGTGCGGTATCGAGCATGAAGATATCCATCCAGGGCCGGAAAGGTTTGGCGATCTTGAGAAAAACCGGGCTGGAAAACACGCAGGCAGCGCAATGCTCATTGAAGAAATACAGGACGACAAGACGCCTGGCTTTCAAGACTTTCCGGTACGTCGGGGGCAACGCTGAATATCGAGTCGGTGTCGTCATTGGAGCCTCCTGGTCAATGAGTCTGGAAGGCCTTTGAAGTTAAAGCAGGGCAAAACGGCGGTCTACTGTCAGAAATTACAGGTAGGTCCTGCAAAGGATGATTTCGTCCTACTTTGATGCAAGAGCATTCCCTCAGAAGACTCAGATCCGCGGAGGCCAGGCAGCTGGTATCGTTTTTCAGACATTTATCAAAGGAGCTCCTGATGGGCAGCGATGCAGGTTTGAAGGCAGTTTCCGTAGTACGAATCGATGAGGCACTTATGAATCGCCTTGAGGATCTGGAGCTGATAGCTCTCTGCAAGGAGCGGGAAAATGATCCGACCATAAAAGTTTCGATAGACGACCTTTGAGCTTGGTTCTCGGAGATAAACGCTGCTCCTGAATCGATCACCCGTGCACCGACTGGGAACCTGTTACCCGCATTGTTGTAGCCAACGGTAGCGCACGCTCCGCTCTCTCGCTGTTTCTCTATTTTTCCGTTTTACGTATCTCTTTGATTCCTGTGAATTTTCAAACGGGTGCAGATTCCCCGCGAATCCTGTGGCACACTTTCTGCTGTCTATTCCGTAGTAACAAACCGTGTTCCGGTATAGCGGAATAAACAATCCTCTGGAGTGCTTGCCATGCATCGCCGACCTTCCTTGTTCAAAGCGTGTGTTTTTGTTCTCGCGGCTTCGTCCGCTGTCATGGGTATGGCCCAGGCGGCCGACAGCAAGCTCGACAGCGTCCTGGCCCGTGGAAAACTGATTGTGGGCACCGGCAGCACCAATGCGCCGTGGCACTTCCAGGGTGCGGACGGCAAGTTGCAGGGTTTTGATATCGACATCGCGCGGATAGTGGCCAAAGGTCTGTTCAATGACCCGAGCAAGGTCGAGTTCGTGGTGCAGTCGTCCGATGCGCGGATTCCCAACCTGCTGACCGACAAAGTCGATATGAGCTGCCAGTTCATCACCGTCACCGCCAGCCGTGCGCAGCAAGTGGCGTTCACTCTGCCGTACTACCGCGAAGGCGTCGGCCTGCTGCTGCCGAACAACAGCAAGTACAAGGAAATCGAAGACCTGCAGGCAGGGGGCGATGGCGTGACCGTGGCCGTGCTGCAGAACGTGTACGCCGAAGAGCTGGTGCATCAGGCGCTGCCCAAGGCCAAGGTCGATCAGTACGACAGCGTCGATCTGATGTATCAGGCGGTGAACTCCGGCCGCGCCGATGCCGCCGCCACCGACCAATCTTCGGTCAAATACCTGATGGTGCAGAACCCTGGCCGCTACCGCAGCCCGACTTACGCCTGGAGTCCGCAGACCTACGCCTGCGCCGTCAAACGTGGCGATCAGGACTGGCTGAACTTCGTCAATACCGCGCTGCATGAAGCCATGACCGGCGTCGAGTTCCCGACTTATGCCGCCTCGTTCAAGCAATGGTTCGGCGTCGATCTGCCATCGCCTGCCATCGGTTTCCCTGTCGAATTCAAATGATCCCGTGAGAGTGGGGCGCCCTGATGCGCCCCGCTCAAGGTACTGCCGACCATGAACTATCAGTTGAACTTTGCCGCCGTGTGGCGCGATTTCGACACCTTGCTGGCGGGGCTCGGTCTGGGCCTCGAGCTGGCGCTGGTGTCGATCGCCATCGGCTGCGTGATCGGCCTGCTGATGGCGTTTGCCTTGCTGTCGAAGCATCGCGCCTTGCGGGTGCTGGCATCGGTGTATGTGACGGTGATCCGTAACACGCCGATTCTGGTGTTGATTCTGTTGATCTACTTTGCGTTGCCAAGCCTGGGGATCCGGCTGGACAAGATCCCGTCGTTCATCATCACCCTGTCGCTGTATGCCGGGGCGTACCTGACCGAAGTGTTCCGCGGCGGTTTGTTGAGCATCCCCAAGGGCCAGCGTGAAGCCGGGCTGGCCATCGGTCTGGGCGAGTGGCAGGTGAAAGCCTACGTCACTGTGCCGGTGATGTTGCGCAACGTGCTGCCGGCGCTGTCGAACAACTTCATTTCGCTGTTCAAGGACACCTCGCTGGCCGCTGCGATCGCGGTGCCGGAGCTGACCTATTACGCGCGCAAGATCAACGTCGAAAGCTACCGGGTGATCGAAACCTGGCTGGTGACCACGGCGTTGTATGTCGCGGCCTGTTACCTCATTGCCATGCTGCTGCGTTACCTCGAGCAGCGTCTGGCGATCCGCCGATAGGAGGCTGCGATGTACCAATCTCCCAGTTGGTTGCATGAGTTGTGGATTGCCCGCGAAGCCTTGTGGCAAGGCTTTCTGACCAGCGTGCTGGTGTCGGCGCTGGCGATTCTGTTCGGCACCGTCATCGGCGTATTCGCCGGGCTGGTGCTGACCTACGGCAAGTTCTGGATGCGCGCGCCGTTCCGTTTTTATGTCGACCTGATTCGCGGCACGCCGGTGTTCGTGCTGGTGCTGGCGTGCTTTTACATGGCGCCGGCGCTCGGTTGGCAGATCAGTGCCTTTCAGGCCGGCGCCCTCGGGCTGACGCTGTTTTGCGGCTCTCACGTGGCCGAAATTGTGCGCGGTGCGTTGCAGGCCTTGCCGCGCGGGCAGATGGAAGCGGGCAAGGCCATCGGCCTGACGTTCTATCAATCCCTTGGTTATGTGCTGTTGCCTCAGGCACTACGGCAGATCCTGCCGACCTGGGTCAACTCGTCCACGGAAATCGTCAAGGCCTCGACCTTGCTGTCGGTGATCGGCGTGGCCGAGCTGTTGCTCAGCACTCAGCAGATCATTGCCCGGACGTTCATGACCTTGGAGTTTTATCTTTTCGCCGGTTTTCTGTTCTTCGTCATCAACTACGGCATCGAATTACTCGGCCGGCACATTGAAAAGCGGGTGTCCCTGCCATGACTCAAGCTCAAGTTTCCAACGTCCAGAACGGTCAGCCGCTGCTGGACATCCGTGGCCTGCACAAGCAATACGGCGCGGTCGAAGTGCTCAAGGGTGTCGACCTGAGCATGCAGCGCGGCAACGTGGTGACGCTGATCGGCTCCAGCGGCTCGGGCAAGACCACGCTGCTGCGTTGCGTGAACATGCTGGAGGAATTCCAGGGCGGGCAGATCCTGCTCGACGGCGAATCCATCGGCTATGACGAACTCAACGGCAAGCGCGTGCGACACCCGGAAAAAGTCATTGCCCGTCATCGGGCGATGACCGGCATGGCGTTTCAGCAATTCAACCTGTTCCCGCATCTGACCGCGTTGCAGAACGTCACGCTCGGCCTGCTGAAAGTAAAAAAGATGCACAAGGACGAAGCCGTGGTCCTGGCCGAGAAATGGCTGGAGCGGGTCGGCCTGCTGGAACGGCGCAATCACTTTCCCGGCCAGTTGTCCGGCGGTCAGCAGCAGCGCGTGGCGATTGCCCGGGCGATTGCGATGAACCCGAGCCTGATGCTGTTCGACGAAGTCACCTCGGCCCTCGATCCGGAACTGGTCGGCGAAGTGCTGAACGTGATCAAAGGCCTGGCCGAGGACGGCATGACCATGTTGCTGGTGACCCACGAAATGCGTTTTGCCTTCGAGGTTTCGGACAAGATCGTTTTCATGAATCAGGGGCGCATCGAAGAGCAGGGGCCTCCCAAGGAACTGTTCGAGCGTCCTCAATCGCCGCGGCTGGCGGAATTTCTCAAAAGCACGCGGTTCTGACTTTTCACTTTTTCAATCAGGAGAAACACCCATGAGCATTACTCGTTACGGCACCGGCAGCACCGCCGCTGGCGGCCAGCCGCGTCCATTCGCCCGCGCCGTTGAGGCCGATGGCTGGCTGCACGTTTCCGGGCAGGTGCCGGCGGTGGATGGCGAGATCATTGTGGGCGGCATCGTCGAGCAGACGCACCAGACCATGAAGAACCTGATCGCGATTCTCGAAGAGGCCGGTTATGGCCTGGAAGACGTGGTACGCGCTGGCGTGTGGCTGGACGATCCGCGGGATTTCACCAGTTTCAACAAGGTCTTCGGCGAGTACTTCAAGCCCGAACACGCACCGGCCCGGGCCTGTGTGCAGGCGAGCATGATGGTCGACTGCAAGGTCGAGATCGACTGCATTGCGTACAAGAAAAAGGCCTGAGCCGGGGCGACTTCATCGCCAGCAGGCTGGCTCCCACAGGGGAGCGCATTCCAAATGTGGGAGCCAGCCTGCTGGCGATGGCGCCTAACGGTCGACGCAAAACTGTCGGTAAACTCCCGGCACTTTGAATGGGAACCACTGAAATGACCGAAGACACCATCAAGCGCCGGGCACGCGGTCTGGACCGGGCGTTCGATATCCTCGATTTCCTCAAGGAAATCGGCCAGCCACTGCGCCCCAACGACATCGCCAACGGCATCGGCAGCCCGAAATCCACGGTCTACGAACTGGTGGCGTCGTTGCTCGATCGGCGGATCCTGGAGCCGGTGGGCAAGGACGGTCACGTCTATCTCGGTCGTCAGCTGTACTTCCTCGGGCAGGCGCATTTGCGGCATTTCGACCTCAGTCGCGAGGCTGATCACGCGTTGCAGGAGATCGTCAGCCAGACCCGGGAAACCGCGCAGATGTGCCTGCTTAACGGGCGCAAATACACAGTGGCGCTGATGAAGGAGGGCGAGCGGCATTTCCGCATTTCTTCCGATATCGGCGAAAACGCGCCGATCCCGTGGACCGCCTCGGGACGCCTGCTGCTGGCGCACTTGAGTGACCAGCAGATCATCGATTTGATCGACCCCGAGGACTTCATCCTGCCGGATGGCGAACGCCTGCTAATGGAGACGTTTCTGGCGGAAATCCGTCAGGCCGGCATCGACGGTTTCTTCTCCTTCGACAGTGTCGCCGACACCTTTACCCACTGCTTCGCCGCCCCGGTCAAAGACCCGAATGGCGTGGCCATCTGCACCCTGTGCATCGTCGCCCCGCGCGCCGATGCCAAGACCCATTACAACGACTATCGCCGGGTCTTGATCGAGAGCGCCAACAGCCTCGCCCGGCGAATCAACGAATAACCGCGCTTGCCTGCGGGCGCGACTGTGAGGAGTTCGACCATGACGACTGCCAACAACACTGCTGCCGTGGAAAAGGGCGATGCCGCCGTCGGCGCGCAACTGGTGCGTGACATCAGCCTGCCGGCGCTGGTGCTGCACCGTGAAGCGCTGGAACACAACATCCGCTGGATGCAGAAATTCGTCAGCGACAGCGGCGCCGAACTTGCGCCCCATGGCAAGACCAGCATGACCCCGGCGCTGTTTCGTCGTCAGCTCGACGCCGGCGCGTGGGGCATCACCCTGGCCAGCGCCACCCAGACCCGCGCCGCTTACGCCCACGGCGTGCGCCGGGTGTTGATGGCCAACCAATTGGTCGGCACGCCGAACATGGCGTTGATTGCCGACCTGCTGGCGGCGGATTCGGGCTTCGATTTCTATTGCATGGTCGATCACCCGGACAACGTCGCTGATCTGGGCGCTTACTTCGCGTCGCGTGGCGTGCGGTTGAACGTGATGATCGAGTACGGGGTGGTCGGTGGCCGTTGCGGTTGCCGCAGCGAGCAGGAAGTCATCGAACTGGCCAAGGCCATCGGCGCGCAGCCGGCACTGGCCTTGACCGGCATCGAAGGTTACGAAGGCGTGATCCATGGCGATCACGCCGTCACCGGCATCCGTGAATTCGCCGCCTCGCTGGTGCGTCTGGCGGTGCAGTTGCAGGACAGCGGCGCGTTCGCTATCGCCAAGCCGATCATCACCGCGTCGGGTTCGGCCTGGTACGACCTGATTGCCGAATCGTTCGAAGCGCAGAACGCTGGCGGGCGTTTCCTCAGCGTGTTGCGTCCCGGCAGTTACGTGGCGCACGACCATGGCATTTATAAAGAGGCGCAGTGCTGCGTGCTCGATCGTCGCAGTGACCTGCACGAAGGGCTGCGTCCGGCGCTGGAAGTCTGGGCCCACGTGCAGTCGATGCCGGAGCCTGGCTTTGCCGTGATTGCCCTGGGCAAGCGTGACGTGGCGTTCGATGCCGGGATGCCGGTGCCGTTGCTGCGTTACAAGGCCGGTGTGCTGCCGGCGGTGGGCGACGATGTCGGTGCCTGCAAGGTGACGGCGGTGATGGACCAGCACGCGTTCATGACCGTGGCGCCGGGCGTGGAATTGCGCGTCGGCGACATCATTTCCTTTGGCACTTCCCACCCGTGCCTGACCTTCGACAAGTGGCGCGTAGGGCTGCTGGTGGACGAGCAGTTGTCGGTGATCGAAACCATGGAAACCTGCTTCTGATGAACATGCTCAGTGCATTGGGTCCGAACACCCCGCGCATCGCCCTGATCGGTGAATGCATGATCGAACTCCAGCAACGTGCCGATGGCAGCCTGCAACAAAGCTTTGGCGGTGACACGCTGAACACGGCGGTCTATCTGTCCCGCGCCATGGGCGACAAGGCGCAGGTCGATTACGTCACGGCGTTGGGTGATGACAGCTTCAGTGATGCGATGTGCCGCAGTTGGGCGGATGAAAACATTGGCCTGGATCTGGTCCAGCGTTTGCCCGGTCGCCTGCCGGGCCTGTATTGCATCCAGACCGATGCCGCCGGGGAGCGTCGCTTCCTTTACTGGCGCAACGAAGCCGCCGTGCGCGACTGCTTCACCACGCCGGCGGCCGCACCGATTCTGGCGGCGCTGCCGGATTATGACGTGTTGTATTTCAGCGGTATCACGTTGGCGGTACTCGGCGCACAGGGCCGTGAAAAACTGATTCAAACCTTGATCGAAGCCCGTCAGCGTGATGCGCGAATAGTCTTCGACAACAACTATCGGCCGCGACTGTGGGCTTCAGTGGAGGCGGCGCGGGCGGCGTATCGCAGCGTGTTGCCCCATGTCGATCTGGCGTTGCTGACGGTGGACGACGAGCAGGCGCTGTTCCATTTCGAGGACTGTGACGCGGTGTTTGAAGCATACGCGCAGAAAGGCACGCCGGAAGTGGTGCTCAAACGCGGCGCCGAAGCCTGTCTGATCCGTTGCGACGGGGAGGCGTTCGAAATCCCGGCGCAGAAGGTCGAGAAGGTGGTGGACACCACGGCGGCGGGGGATTCGTTCAGTGCGGCGTATCTGGCGAGTCGTTTGCTTGGGGGCAGCCCGGCGGAAGCGGCGCAGGCCGGCCATCTGCTAGCGAGCCAGGTTATTCAAGTACCCGGAGCTCTGATTCCGAAGTAACCGGTGACCGATTGCCGGGCAATCGGATCGTGAGCAGGCTCGCTCCCACAGTGATTGTGTGTCGTTCACGATTTTTTTGTGGGAGCGGGCCTGCTCGCGATTGGCCCTGAAGCCAAACACTTAATCGCGGTAAAACACCTGCACCAGGTGATAACCGAACTTGCTCTTGATCGGCCCGTGCACCGTGCGCAGCGGCTTTTTGAAGATCACCGCATCGATCGCGCCGACCATCTGTCCCGGCCGCACTTCACCCAGATCGCCGCCGCGCTTGCCGGACGGACAGGTCGAAAACTTCTTCGCCAGCACATCGAACGCTTCACCATTGGCGATGCGTTGTTTGAGTTTTTCAGCCTCTTCGGCGGTCTTCACCAGAATATGGCGGGCTTGGGCTTTCATCGTGCAATACCTGTAGCGGGGTGACGGCGGGGCGCGGATTATGCCTCAAGTCACGGGGTTTGGCTGGTCATCGTGCGGATCTTGACGGCCAGCTGTTCGATGGAAAACGGTTTGGCGACCATGTCCATACCGTCTTCGAGGAAGCCCTGGCGTTCGGCGGCTTTCTGCGCGTAACCGGTCATGAACAACACTTTGAGCCCCGGACGATGCTGGCGGGCGATCTCAGCCAGTTGCCGGCCGTTCATGCCTGGCAGGCCGACGTCGGTCACCAGCAGGTCAACCCGCATGTCCGACTCCAGCAGCGGCAGGGCACTCCTGGCGTCTTCGGCCTCATGGGCGCGATAACCCAGCTCCTTGAGCAGGTCCATCACCAGCATGCGCACCGCCGGATCGTCCTCGACCACCACCACGGTTTCGCCGGTCGCGGGGGTGGGTGTCTCGCTGACCGTTTCCGCCAATGGCTGCTCAGGTTCCGGCGCGTGGAGGCGCGGCAAGTACAGCCGCACGCAGGTGCCCTGGCCAGGCAGGCTGTCGAGGCTGACGTGTCCACCCGATTGCTGGGCAAAGCCATAAATCATCGATAACCCGAGCCCGGTGCCTTGCCCGATGGGTTTGGTCGTAAAGAACGGATCGAACGCCTTGGAGCGCACCGAAGGCGTCATGCCGGTGCCGTTGTCGCTCACCGCGAGCATCAAGTAGTCACCGGCCTTGACCGGTTCGAGGGTGGTGATGTCGTTGCCGTCGAGGTAGACGTTAGCGGTTTCGATTAATAGCTCGCCGCCGTCGGGCATGGCGTCGCGGGCGTTGATCACCAGATTGAGCAGGGCGTTTTCCAGTTGGCTGACATCCGTACTGACGGACCAGACATTGTCGGCGAGGCGCAACTTGAGCTCGATCGGATCACCCTTGGTGCGGCGGATCAGGTCTTCCAGCGAACGGATCAGTTCGTTGACGTCGATGGTCTTGCGATCCAGCGACTGGCGCCGGGAGAACGCCAGCAGACGGTGGGTCAGTGCCGCCGCGCGGTTGGCCGAGGACACCGCCGCGTCGGTGAAACGGCCGATCTCATCGGCGCGGCCATTGGCGATGTAGCGCTGCATCAGGTCGAGGCTGCCGATGATGCCGGTCAGCATGTTGTTGAAGTCGTGGGCGATGCCGCCGGTGAGCTGGCCGACCGCTTCCATTTTCTGCGCATGGCGCAGAGCGTCTTCGGCGCGTTCGCGTTCGAACATCTCGTTCTGCAAACGCTGGTTGGCCTGGGCCAGTTGTTCGGTGCGCGCACTCACGCGTTCCTCAAGGGTTTCATTGAGGTTGCGCAGGGCTTCTTCGGTCTTTTTACGTTCGGTCTCGTCGATCACGAAGATGTAGAAACCGTTCACCGCACCGTCCGCGCCGTGGCGCGGCAGGTAGTTCATCAAGGCATGCCGCTGGCTGCCGT
Source organism: Pseudomonas sp. B40(2017) (assembly GCF_002112855.1). NCBI lineage: Bacteria > Pseudomonadati > Pseudomonadota > Gammaproteobacteria > Pseudomonadales > Pseudomonadaceae > Pseudomonas > Pseudomonas sp. B40(2017). Next base: position 666,487 of record NZ_NEIT01000001.1, on the reverse strand, counting down.
CGCGGTGCGGCGTGTACAGGCTGAACGAGCAAGGGCGGCCGGCGAGGGCTTCGGCGATGTACGGCGCCCGCAGGAAATAGGCCTCTTCGCCGATCACCTCACGGATCGTGCGACCGTACAGCTCTTGAGGCGTGAGCCCGTACCAGTCGAGGTACGCGGCGTTGTTCAGGCGAAAGCGTTCTTCGTGGTCGACATAGCTGATCAGGATCGGCATGGCGTTGATGATCAGTTGCAGCTCGGTCTGGCTTTGGCGCAATGCCTGTTCGGTGTGCTTGCGCTCGGTCAGATCCAGCGCGGCGCCGAGAAAACGCATCGGCCGGCCATGATGATCCTTGTAGCAGCGCCCGCGGGCGAACACCCAGCGCAGCTCGCCATTGGCTTGCAGTAACCGGTATTCCTCGGCGTATTCGGTGCCGTGGGTGATGCAGTGCTTGATGCTGCGGGCAATCATCGCGCGGTCTTCGGGGTGCACGCCTTGCAGGTATTCGCTGATCGGCAACTGACCGGCCAGCGCCGGATCGACACCGTGCAACTGGGCGAAATGCGCGTCGGCGATGAAGCGGTCTTCGCCGATGTCCCAATCCCAGGTGCCGACCGCATCGGTGGCTGCCAGCGCCAGTTGCAGGCGCTCTTCGCTTTCGCGCTGGGCCTTGAGACTGTCTTCCGAGCGTTGCTGCAGTTCCAGGGCGATGCGCCGGCGTTCGTTGGTTTCAATGGCGGTGACCAGAATGCCAGCCACTTGCGCGCTTTCATCGCGGATCGGGCTGTAGGTCAAATCCAGCCAGAAGTCGGAATCCTTGCCGTCCCGTTGCAAGGTGAAGCGCCGTTCGCTGTAGGTTCGCACCTGGCCTTGTAGGACTGCGCTGTAAATCGGGTCGGTAAAGTCTCGAAGTTCCGGCCATATCTGGTGTGCCGGCTGTCCGAAAGCGTGCGGATGCTTGCTGCCGGCCAGCAGCGCAAAGCCGTTGTTGTAGATCTGGGTCAACTGCGGACCCCACAACAGCAGCATTGGCATCGGCGAGTGAATCACGATGTCCACCGCGGTGCGCAAGCTCTGTGGCCAGGTGCCGGAGGCGCCCAGCGGGCTGCGGCTCCAGTTGGTGCGGGCAATCAATGCCTGGGCGTCGTTGGTGTTCGGTACAGCGTTCATCACATCAATCCTGAGCATCGGTCGGTGAGGCGGCGTCTACTATCCTAGTGCGGTAGACGCTGTAAGGCCCGTTGCGTCACGACGACGGGCCTTGCGATTCATTGAAAGCTTCACGGGTGTTTCTTGCCATGGAAATCGACGCACTGCTCAAACTGCTGGCGAGCCGTCACGGTTCGGATCTGTTTCTTTCCACCGGTGCACCACCCAGTGCGCGGTTCGACGGGGTACTGACGCCCTTGAGCGACCAGCCCTTCAAACCCGGCGAGGTGAGCAGTGTCGCCGCCTCCCTGATGGACGCCGAGCAGCGCCGTGAGTTCGACCGGGATCTGGAAATGAACCTGGCGATTTCTCGAACGGGTATCGGCCGCTTCCGGGTCAATATTTTCAAACAACGCAACGACGTGTCGATTGTTATCCGTAACGTCAAACTCGACATTCCGCGATTCGAAGACCTCAAATTACCGCCAGTGCTGCTCGAAACGGTGATGCTCAAGCAGGGGTTGATTCTGTTCGTGGGCGCTACCGACTCCGGCAAGTCTACCTCCCTGGCGGCGCTGATCGATCATCGCAATCGCCACAGCAGCGGGCACATCATCACCATTGAGGATCCGGTGGAGTATATCCATCGACACAAGAAGTCGATCATCAATCAGCGCGAAGTCGGGGTCGACACACGTAGCTTTCATGCGGCGCTCAAGAACACCTTGCGCCAGGCTCCGGACGTGGTGCTGATCGGCGAGATCCGCGACCGCGAGACCATGGAGCATGCATTGGCGTTCGCCGAAACCGGGCATCTGGTTCTCTCCACATTGCATGCTGTCAACGCCAGTCAGGCGCTGGATCGAGCCGTCAATTTATTTCCCGAGGAGCGGCGTCCTCAACTGATGCACGCCTTGGGCAACAACCTCAAGGCTCTTGTGTCCCAGCGTCTGGTACGAACCGTCGATGGGCAGCGGCGCGCGGCCGTGGAAGTGATGCTGGGATCGCCGACGATTGCCGACCTGATCAAAAACAACCAGTTGGACGATCTGAAAGTCATCATGGAAAAGTCCGGGGAACTTGGTATGCGTACCTTTGACAGCGCCCTGCATCAACTAGTGATTGAAGGTGCAATCAGTGAAGACGAAGCATTGAGAAATGCTGACTCAGTCAATAACTTGCGTCTTTCACTGAAGTTAAATGAGCAAAATGTACGTGCCGACAAAACTTCTTCGGAAAGTTGGGGACTGCTTGATGAATAGTAAGCAACTGTAAAAAATGTTTTTCCGCAAGGCCTGGCAATTTTGAAGAGTAAAAGGCGTTGTGCTGGTTTTGTTATTGTTTTTTTGAAGTTTGCATACTTTTGAATGGTTCTGAAAAATTAGCTGACATCGTAAGGGTCGATTTTAAACAGTATTTGCTTGAGTCTGTTTAAAGGTTATTTGCCTGTTCTTTTGTCAGATATTTTTTGAGGATTATTTGTGAGAATTCAATCGAATGCGTCTGCTGTCTCGACGACAGAGGCGGATGTAAAACGTTTGGCAGCTGATCGTGAAGAAACACTATTGGTTGTAGAGCGACTGAATAAGAATGTCGGCAAGTATGGCGAGACCGATGATGTTCAGCTGGATCTGTCAGGCAGTTTTTTTAACATGGTCAAGGGCTCGTCAATTTACAATCTGCATGCACCGCTGGCTGGCCGCATCGAGGAACTGCAGGAGCGTGCATTCATACAGGACGTTATCAATGCACTTGCTATCGAAACCTATAGCCACGCCGCCTTGACGGAAGAGGGTGAACTGCTGATTTTTTCCAAAGGTAAGCTGCTGCCCCCGTTGCCGCTGTACGCCACCCTCGACCAAGACCGCAATGACTTGGACTTGTTGGCGCGGTGCGCGGCGCAGACAGGTGGAGTGATCTGGGACACCAATGAAGGGTCGCTGGAACAATGGCTGAGATTCTATGAGTTCGATATTCCTGCCACTGTGGGCGATTGCAAAAAGCTTATCGAGCATCTAAGCCTTGAAGCATTTGATCCTTGGTTTGGGAATTATTGGGGGCAGATCAGTGGCGAAGATGAGATGTCCGTCGTTCTGACAGATGCAGAAAAAAGTCGTATCAAGGCTTTTACAGCTACTTTATTAACCCATGATGTCCGATTGCTGGACAAGGTATACAAGGGCGCCGCAAGCGCGTTGGCAGGAGCCAATGCCGATAATGGATGGTTGATAGAGGGGATTTTGTTTCACGAGGACACTCAACTTCTGGCGAAAAAATATATCCAGGCACTGGATTGGTATGGCGCCGATGACACCGACTCCATGGCGCCGGAAGAACTGGGTCAATTGATGTTGAGCGCCATTATTATCGATCTAGACTCAACAGAGGGCTCTGAAAACAGAAACGTTATTTGTGGGTATGATCTTTATCAGCCAGCTAATTGCGATTTGCATCCTTATGCAGTCTTAAAACACTTCGAAAATCATTTGATTGCTACAAGAAAAGTGTCCCGGGAAGCCGCCGCTCTAGCCGCCCATATCATGCTCGGTGAACAGGCACCGGAATTTCTGGTGCAAGGCATCAGTGAAGATATGCTGGTCGGTTCTGTTGGCTGGATCAGCTTTTGCAGTGCGGTGGCGACCCTCGAGCTGAAAACCAAAGGGCTGGCCCGTGTAATGAATGCCAGCAAAATCCAAGTGTTTGGCAATATGGAACAGCCGAGCAAATCCTTGCGTGATCTACGAGCCATTGCGGTCATTGACCCGGTGCTCGATTGGGGGCTTATCAACGGCATCATCACTCATGACGCCTTGGCTGCGGACCCTCAGAGCGCATCGAATGTGGTGTTGGCCATTATGAAACGCACATGAAACTGTTAGCCCGGACAGCCGAGGTGCTGGCCAGACCATTGCCTGACAAAATGACCTGCGCATTGCAAGAGTTGAAAAGAGCCCTTCCGGGATGCGATTTCCTGGAGAAGGACGTTCTTTTTGAACAGCGAGTGCGTGATGCGGGCGAGGTGCCTGCACCATCGTTCGCGTTGGACATACGGCCTGTACTGGATAAAGTGACCAAACCCGATCCAAAAGCCAGATCAATGGTCGAAATTCATGCCTCGGGAGAACTTACGAGCCGGCAGTGGGACCTGATGAATCAACCCAGCATCTTCAGACAGTTCGGCGCGCCGATATACGCGTTGGCGCCGATCAAGCCCTTTGTAATCAAGGAGGTTTCGCGGTGGTATGACAACCTGAAAGGTGCAATGACCACCACGTTGAAGCTGGCCATTTCCAGAATGCCTTCGGCGGATCGTCGGGTATTTCTGAACGGTGATGTCAGTTTCTTCACCCTGCGACCGTCCGTAGGTGTTTATCACACGCCGCCGGTGTCCACACAGAATGGCTTGACGGGCGCCGCGTCAGTTTCCAGGACGGTGCTGTCGGAGACTCAGCAGGCTCGAGATGAAGCGACCGGCCGTTATGGCTTTGTCATGTGTGCCTTGAAGGGTGGCAATGAACTGCTCTGCTATGAAGTATTCACCTTGCAGGGTGTGTGTCGCAAAAATGAACGACTGGCTGAACTGGTCCGCCTTTGCGGTGCCATGAACAAGGCTTCGCGTCTGGACTATGACGGGAATCTGAAAGCGTACGTGCCGGCAGCAGCGGTACTGACGTTGCCGACGGACCTGGGGTGTTTCACCGAAGGGCGCAGAAGCGCCAGTGCCAACGACAGTCGCGGTGTCATCGACAAACTGGGAACGCTGCGCAAAATAAATCGTTCGGCCGAATACAACGGTACTGCCTATCAAAGTTTTGACGACGTTCAATTAACGGCGCTGGCAGCCTTTATCGTCGATCATCATCCGCCAGCGACCTACAAGGATGTCGAATCCGTCGCATTGCTGCCGACGCCGCTGGAAGAAGAAAGGCAACGTCTGGAGAAACTCGGGGAGTACGTTCTGAATCTGGTAGTGCCTTTCAGAAGCTGTATCGCCGATCTGACCTCCGGTGACAAGGACCGTATCGCCAGCGGTGTGTTTGGTTGCGTCATGGATGCTATCGGACTGCTCGGAACCGCTGTTGGCGTCGCCAGCAAAGTGATGAGCGTGATCGCGCGTTCGGTGTCGACTACGGCTAAGGTTGCCAGTCTGGCCAGGTTCGCCTTGAGCACGACGATTTCGGTCTTCAATCCACTCGATGGCTTTGGCGCGATGGCCAGAACTGGCGGCAAACTACTCGGACGAGGCGGTGCGCGGCTTGTTCGAAATGGTGTGAAGACCCTCACGTCCGCCAGGTTCCAGTTGCGTCGAATTGTGGGCCATGCAGCGTCTGTCGATCTGTGGCAGGCGAGTGATTACGCAAGACTGTGCCAGGGTAGCTGGCGGCCATCGGCTACGTCGGCTCAAGTACTGAATGTCCGGGCGCTCAAGCAAGGTACTCACTGGTTCGCAATCAACCGATCAGGGCGGGCCTGGGGGCCGAAGCTGAGTGATTTCACCTTTGCTCATGCGTTGCGACCCTATCAGTCTTTCCGAAAACTGCCGGATGCCTATATCGGCCAAATCATCGGCAGAGCCTTGCCCAGGGCGTCCAGCAAGGTCGATGGAGCCTTGAGGTCTCTAGTCAATAATGTCGATCAGCTCAAGACTGACCTGGTAGCCGGTTTGCTGTTTGGCAGCAGTGCCAGGGGGCGAGACAACATGCTGACGTATCTCAAGTTAATCAAAACCGACTTCGACGGCTTTTCGTTCGGCAACTGCCTTCTGGAAGCGGTTCAGGAGGATGGCCGAACGATGCTTATCGACTCCGCGCTTTACCTTGCGTGGAGGCGAGCGGGCATGCCTGCCTCCGAGACTCATCGGTTTATGAAGGTGTACGGAGAAAATCTGCAGGATCATTTCCACAATGCACATCTGAGTACCAACGTCATTGCCGATGACCTGATTCATGAAGTCTTTAAAGTCGATCCGAAATTCCGACAGCTTGCAATTGCCCCCATGAAGCCGGCAATCGAGGCCGAGCATTATAAGTTGGACGTCGCACCGTTGATTAATCTGGCGCGGGGTCACGCGCGCGTCCCGACGAGTATCCAGGCCGATGCCGGTGTGGATGCGAGCCGGGGCAGTTTCAAAGCATCGACCGGCGAAGGCGCGTCGGGAAAATACGACAAGAGTCGCGCCCTGGAGAATGCCGATACCTACGCCGTGATGACCCTGTTGCTGGATCAGGCGTCGGGTGAGTACAACTGGCGATTCCGTCGCAACCTTGAAACACTGCAGAGCGCCGTGACGGCCAGCAACGGCGAGCAGATTGAAGGAGAAGTCCTGCTGGCGTTCGACCTTTGATCGCTGGGGCATCCACTCAGAGGATGCCCCATTTCACTGACCAGTCAGTTCTGGTCGATCCCGAAACTGCTCCAATGCTTCGGGGTTGGCCAGGGCATCCGTGTTTTTCACGGGCTCACCGTGCACGACATTGCGAACCGCCAGTTCAACCACTTTGCCGCTGATCGTGCGTGGAATGTCGGTGACTGCAACGATCTTTGCCGGCACATGCCGCGGCGTGGTGTTGGCGCGGATCACCTGGCGGATCTGCTGTTGCAGTGCCTCATCCAGCGTTACGCCTTCCTTGAGACGCACGAACAGCACCACGCGCACGTCGTCCTGCCAGTGCTGGCCGATGGCGACGCTGTCCAGCACTTGCGGGACTTTCTCCACCTGGCGGTAGATTTCCGCCGTGCCGATACGCACGCCACCGGGGTTGAGCACGGCATCGGAGCGGCCGTGAATCAGCATCCCGCCGTGGGGCAGTTGTTCGGCGTAGTCACCTTGGGCCCAAACGCCGGGGAACTGGCTGAAATAGGATTTGTGCAGCCTTTCGCCATCGGGATCGTTCCAGAGCCCGATGGGCATCGCCGGGAACGGCCGGGTACACACCAGTTCACCTTTTTCGCCGATCACCGGCTTGCCTGCGTCGTTCCACACCTCCACCGCCATGCCCAGGCTCTTGCCCATGAGTTCGCCCCGACGCACAGCCGATAGCGGGTTGCCATTGACGAAGCAGGACACGATGTCCGTACCGCCGGACATCGAGGACAGGCAAACGTCCGGCTTGAAATCGCGGTAAACGAATTCATAACTCTGCGGTGACAGCGCGGAACCGGTGCAGAGCAGGGTTTTCAGGCTGCTGAAGTCATGGCTTTCCCGGGGCTTGATGCCGCTGCTTTCCAGGGTCGCGAGGAATTTCGGGCTGGTACCGAACACGCTGACCTGCTCGTCGTCCAGCAACTCCAGCAACCGCTCGTTGTCCGGATAAAACGGTGAACCGTCATACAGCACCACTGTGCTGCCGACCGCCAGTGCCGAGACCAGCCAGTTCCACATCATCCAGCCGCAGGTGGTGTAGTAGAACAAGCGGTCGCCGGGGCCGAGGTCGACATGCAGCCCGTGTTCCTTGACGTGTTGCAGCAGCACGCCGCCGGTGCTGTGCACGATGCATTTCGGCACGCCGGTGGTGCCGCTGGAATACAGCACGTACAGCGGATGGTCGAACGGCACCGGGACGAAGTGCGGCTCATCGCCGGGGTCATAGAAGTCGTCCCACAGCGTGACGTTGGCGGGCGTGCGGTAATCCGTGGCATGGGCGTGAGGTTGTGCGTAGGGCACGATGATCAACTGTTGCAGGGACGGCAGCTGTTCGAGGATTTCGTTGATCTTGACGGTCTGGTCGATCTCTTTGCCGGCGTAACGGTAACCGGCACAGGTGATGAGTACTTTCGGTTCGATCTGGCCAAACCGGTCGATCACGCCGTGGGTGCCGAAGTCCGGCGACGAGCAAGACCAGATCGCCCCCAGGCTGGTGGTCGCGAGCATCGCCACCAGGGTTTGCCAGGTATTGGGCATGCACCCTGCAACACGGTCGCCGAGCACGACGCCGGCCGCTTGCAGACTGGCCTGGAACCCGGCGACTTGCTGGGCCAGTTCGGTCCAGGTCAGCAGTTCTCGCTGGCCGTTTTCCCCGATAGCGATCACAGCGATGGCATCGTCGCGCCGACTCAGCAGATGCTCGGCGAAATTCAACGTGGCGCCGGGAAACCATTCGGCCCCCGGCATTTTCATGCCTCCACGCAGAACAGCGTCGGGCTGGGTGTGAAAACTGATGTCGAAGAAATCCACGATCGCCTGCCAGAACGCTTCGCGCTGGTCGATGGACCATTGGTGCAGGGCCGGGTAGTCGTCGAGCTTCAGGTGGTGGCGCTGATTGATGAAGCGCCGAAAGCCGTCCATGCGGGACCGGGCAATGCGTTTGGCATCGGGCTGCCAGAGAATGTCGGACATGGTTTGCCTCTTTTTTTTGTTGTTCACATGACCTGTGGGAGCCAGCCTGCTGGCGATTGAGATCGGTCAGTCAAATGATGATCCGCTATCGCCAGCAGGCTGGCTCCCACAAGGGCAGGGCTTACTGCGCCAGCCACCCGCCATCGATGTTCCACGCTGCGCCACGCACCTGGCTGCCGGCCTCGCTGCACAGAAACAGCACCAGCTCACCCAGATGTGCCGGGGTGACGAACTCCAGCGACGGCTGTTTCTCTGCCAGCAGGTCGTGTTGCGCCTGCTGCGGGTCGACACCCTTGGCTGCGCGATCATCGATCTGCTTCTGCACCAGCGGCGTCAGCACCCAACCCGGGCAGATGGCGTTGCAAGTGACGTTGCTGGCGGCGGTTTCCAGGCCGACCACTTTGGTCAGGCCGATCACCCCATGCTTGGCCGCTACATACGCGGCCTTGCCGGTGGACCCGACCAGACCGTGCACCGAGGCGATGTTGACGATCCGTCCCCAACCCTTGGCGCGCATGCCCGGCAGACTGAGGCGGGTGCTGTGAAACACCGACGACAGGTTGATGGCGATGATCGAATCCCAGCGCTCCACCGGAAACTCTTCCACCGCCGCGACGTGCTGGATACCGGCGTTATTGACCAGAATGTCCACGCCGCCGAACTCGCGCTCGGCGTAGGCGATCATATCGGCGATCTGCGCAGGGTCGCTGACGTCTGCCGGGTGATGGCCGACCTTGCCGCCGAACTGTTCGACTTCGGCGATCACCTTCGACGCGTCGCCAAAACCGTTGAGGATCAGATTGGCGCCAGCCTTGGCCAGCGTCAGGGCAATGCCCAGCCCGATGCCGCTGGTGGAGCCGGTAACCAGTGCGGTCTTGCCAGAAAGAGTCGTCATCAATACCTCACACAATGCCAGTGGCGTAGAAAGTGCCGATCACCACGAAAACCGCCAGGGTCTTGATCAGCGTAATACAGAAAATGTCCTTGTAGGCCTCACGGTGAGTCAGGCCGGTGACGGCGAGCAGGGTGATCACCGCGCCGTTGTGCGGCAGGGTGTCCATGCCGCCGCTGGCCATCGCGGCCACCCGGTGCAGCACCTCCAGCGGAATGTTGGCGGCATGGGCGGCGCTGATGAATTGTTCGGACATCGCTGCCAGCGCGATGCTCATGCCGCCCGAAGCGGAACCGGTGATACCGGCCAGCAGGGTCACGGTGATCGCTTCGTTGACCAGCGGATTGGGAATGCTCTTGAGCCAGTCGGCCAGCACCAGAAAACCCGGCAACGAGGCGATGACGGCGCCGAAACCGTATTCAGAGGCGGTGTTCATTGCCGCCAGCAACGCACCGCTGACTGCACTTTTGCTGCCTTCGGCGAGTTTGCTGCGAATCGCCTGGAAGCCGAACGCCAGCACCATCAGGATGCCGACCAACAGGGCTGCCTGCACCGCCCAGATCGCCGTGAGTTTGGCGATCTCGGTGGTGACCGGCGCGGCCATGCCCGGTAGCGCGAGGCTGTGGGTCTTGCCGTACCACTGTGGAATCCACTGGGTGAACAGCAGGTTCATGATGCCCACCGCCAGCAGCGGCGAAAGAGCGATCCACGGGTTTGGCAGTTTCAGGTCTTCGGCGGTTTCCGGTTCGTTGCGCAGTTCGGTGCCGTAGCCTTCACCGGCACGCTGCGCCTTGTTGCGTTGACGTTGCAGGAACAGCATGCCGGCGCAGAACACGAAAATCGTGCCGATCACACCCAGCCACGGCGCCGCCCACGCGGTGGTGTTGAAGAAGGTGCTGGGAATGATGTTCTGGATCTGCGGCGTACCGGGCAGGGCGTCCATGGTGAAGGAAAACGCGCCGAGGGCGATGGTCGCCGGGATCAGGCGCTTGGGGATGTTGCTCTGGCGGAACATTTCCGCTGCGAACGGGTAGACCGCGAACACCACGACGAACAGCGAAACGCCGCCGTAGGTGAGCAGGGCGCAGACCAGCACGATCACCAGCATTGCCTGGCGTGTGCCGAGCAGACGAATCGCTGCGGCAACAATCGAGCGGGAAAACCCCGACAGTTCGATCAGCTTGCCGAACACCGCGCCGAGCAGGAACACGGGAAAGTAGAGTTTGATGAAACCGACCATCTTCTCCATGAACACCCCGGTGAAAGCAGGGGCGACGGCAGACGGGTCGGTGAGCAGGACGGCGCCGAGGGCGGCGATCGGGGCAAAAAGGATAACGCTGTAGCCACGGTAGGCCGCGAGCATCAGCAGCGCGAGGGCTGCCAAGGCGATGATCACACTCATGGTGTGCTCCTTCGATTGTTATTTTTGTGGGTGGAACGGGTGTAGCCGAGGCCATAGCGAGAACTGTGCCAGCTAGTTAAGTTGTTGAAATAAAAGGAGTTAGTTTGATTTTTGGCGACGGTCTTCGGGGTTGTGTCTCGGTTTAGAGACTTCTATGACTGAGAGGACGCTTTCGCGGGCAAGCCCGCTCCCACAGTTGAACGCATTCCCCTGTGGGAGCGGGCTTGCGCACGAAGCTTTTGATGTTGTCCCTCTATGGAGAATGATGTCTCTTTAATGAGACTCTGCTATTCCGAGAGCAATCATTTTCTTGTAAAGCGTCGACCGCCCAAGTCCCAGCCGCTCAGCCGCTTCAATCACCTTGCCCCCGCATTGCGCGAGGGTCGATTGAATCAACTGTCGGTCAAACCGCTCGCGGGCCTGACTGAAAGTCTCGTTGGTTGCCGGCTCTGCCAGAGGCGTCAGCGTTCGCTCAACCGGAGTAAACGTGCCAATCGCCGCACGAATGTCATCCGCCGTCAGCATCAAGTCATCACTGAGCAACGCCGCCCGCTCCAGCACATTGCGCAGCTCGCGGATATTCCCCGGCCAGGCATGCTGACCCAACAGCTCAAGCGCTTCACGGTTGAGTTCGTGCTGACTGCGCAGCTCTTCAAGAATCGCCTCACTGAGCGCCGGCAGATCATCCAGCCGCTCCCTCAGCGGCGGCACCTGAATCGGAAGCACGTTGAGCCGGTAATACAAATCCGCGCGGAACTCGCCACGCTTGATAGCCGCTTCCAGATCCGTCGAGGTCGCGGCGATCACCCGAACATCGCTCTGGATCACGTCGTTGGAGCCTACAGGCTCGAATTCCTTTTCCTGCAACACCCGCAATAATTTGCTTTGCAGCGGCAGCGGCATGTCGCCGATCTCGTCGAGAAACAGCGTCCCGCCCTGAGCGATCTGCAACTTGCCGGTGCGGCCCTTGCGGTCTGCGCCGGTGAAGGCGCCGGGCGCGGTGCCGAAGAACTCGGCCTCGAGCAGCGCCTCGGGAATCGCTGCGCTGTTGATGCTGACGAAGGCCTTGTGCGCCCGTGGCGAAGCACCGTGGATGGCCTGCGCCAGCAATTCCTTGCCGCTGCCGGTTTCGCCCAGCAACAGAACCGGCGACTCGGCACTGGCGCTGCGACGGGCACGGCGTTTGACCTCCAGGCTGGCAGCGCTGGTGCCGATGAAGTGGGCGAAGTTGTATTTGGTCTGCCGGGCGCGCAGCAGCGAACGGGTCGAGGCCAGTTCTTCCTGCATGCTCAGGTAGCGTTTGAGCATCGGCGACAGCGTGCGCAATTCGTCGAACAGGGCAAAACCGATGGCGCCGATCACTGATCCGGCGTCGTCATGGATCGGCAGGCGCATCACCACCAGTGGTTCCTTCGGGGTGTCTTGCATGTCCAGCAAAATCGGCCGCCCGGTGCGCACCACTTCGCGCAGCAGGCTGCCGGGGATCACGCTTTCGCAGGGTTTACCGATGGCCCCGGCGGCGGAGTCGAGACCGAAGCGCCGGGCGTAGCGCTCGTTCATCCAGACGATGTTCGCATCGCGGTCGACAATCACCGTGCCTTCACTGGATTGCTCGATGATCTCGAACAACGAACGGATCGCCAGCGTGCGGACCCGTTGGTAATCCTTGAGGCTTTCGGTGGTGTTCATGGCGGCGTCCATTGGCGGAAGTCAGGTGGCGCGATTATGCCTATCCCGGATGCGCCGCCGCCAACAGCTCTTTGGTATAGGGATGCTGCGGTGAGTCGAACACGTCATGGCTGGCGCCGCGTTCGACCACCTTGCCGTCCTTGATCACGATCATGTCGTGGGCCAGTGCCCGCACCACAGCCAGGTCGTGACTGATGAACAAATAGGTCAGGCCGTGTTTTTCCTGAAGCTGGCGGAGCAGGGCGACCACCTGTTTCTGCACGGTACGATCCAGTGCCGACGTCGGCTCGTCGAGCAGGATCAGCGCTGGTTTGAGCACCAGCGCCCGGGCGATGGCAATGCGCTGACGCTGGCCACCGGAGAACTCATGGGGGTAACGATGGCGGCTTTCGGGGTCGAGGCCCACTTCCTTGAGCACGCGGATCACCTGATCGTCGCACTCGTCGGCGGTGGACTGGCAATGCACTTCCAGCCCTTCGCTGATGATCTGTGCCACCGACATGCGCGGGCTGAGGCTGCCGAACGGATCCTGAAACACCACCTGCATCTGCCGGCGCCACGGTCGCATCTGCTTCTGGTCGAGACCGTCGAGTGCCGTGCCCTGGAAGCGAATGCTGCCCTTGGAGTCGAGCAGCCGCAGGATCGCCTGACCGAGGGTCGACTTGCCCGAACCGGACTCGCCGACGATGCCCAGCGTCTTGCCACGCTGGATGTTCAGGCTGATGCCGTCCACCGCGCGCAGGTATTGCTTGCGCTGGAACAACCCGCCGCCGACGGTGAAATCAACCCGCAGGTCATCGACTTCCAGCACGTTCTCGCGTTCGTCCCGGGGCAGCGCTTCGCCCTCCGGTTCCGCATTGAGCAACACGCAGCTGTAAGGGTGTTTCGGCTCGGTGAACAGCGTTTCGCACGGCGCCTGCTCGACGATTTCCCCAGCCTTCATCACGCACACCCGCTGGGCGATGCTGCGCACCAGATTGAGGTCGTGGCTGATCAGCAGCAGCGACATGCCAAGGCGCCGTTGCAGGGACTTGAGCAGCACCAGGATCTTGCGTTGCACGGTCACATCGAGGGCGGTGGTCGGTTCGTCGGCGATCAGCAGTTCGGGTTCGCAGGCCAGGGCCATCGCGATCATCACCCGTTGGCGCTGGCCGCCGGACAGTTGATGCGGATAAGCCTTCAGCCGTTCTTTCGGCTTCTGGATGCCCACCAGTTCCAGCAGTTCGAGGATCCGTGCCTGGGCCTCTTTGCCGCCGAGACCACGGTGCAGTAACAGGGTCTCGCCAATCTGCTTTTCAATCGTGTGCAACGGATTGAGCGAGGTCATTGGCTCCTGGAAAATCATGGCGATGCGATTGCCCCGCAGGTCGCGCAGGGTCTTGGGATCAGCGCCGACCAGTTCCTGGCCACGATAACGGATGCTGCCGGTGGTCCGAGCATCGCATTCAGGGAGCAGTTGCAGGATCGAATGGGCCGTCACAGATTTCCCCGAGCCCGACTCGCCGACCAGTGCCAGGCACTCGCCGGGGCGGATGTCCAGGCACAGGTTCCGCACCACGGTCTGGCCGTGGAAGGCGACGCTGAGGTCACGGATTTCGATCAGGTTGTCAGTCATATCAAGGGTCCGTTCATGAGCGCGGGTCAAAGGCATCGCGCAACGCTTCGCCGATGAATACCAACAGGGAAAGAATCAGCGCCAGGGTGAAAAACGCGGTCAACCCGAGCCACGGCGCCTGCAGGTTCTGCTTGCCCTGACCGATCAACTCACCCAGAGACGCGCTACCGGCAGGCATGCCGAAGCCGAGGAAGTCCAGCGCGGTCAGGGTCGAAATCGCCCCGGTCAGAATGAACGGCAGGTAGCTCAGGGTCGCGTTCATTGCGTTGGGCAGGATGTGCCGGACAATCACTTTGCGATCGCTCAAGCCCAGGGCCCGGGCAGCCTTGACGTACTCAAGGTTGCGTCCGCGCAGAAACTCGGCGCGGACCACGTCCACCAGCGCCAGCCAGGAAAACAGCGCCATGATCCCCAGCAGCCACCAGAAATTCGGCTCGACGAATCCCGAAAGGATGATCAGCAGGTAAAGCACCGGCAACCCCGACCAGACCTCCAGCAAACGCTGGCCGAGCAGATCGACCCAGCCCCCGTAATAGCCTTGCAGGGCGCCGGCTGCGATTCCGATCAGGGCGCTGACGAAAGTCAGCATCAGGGCGAACAGGATCGACACCCGCGCGCCGAAGATCACCCGGGCCAGGACGTCGCGCGCCTGATCGTCGGTGCCCAGCCAGTTGACCGAAGTCGGCGGGCTCGGCGCCGGTTTGTTGAGGTCGTAATTCGGGGTGTCGTCACTGAACGGAATTGGCGGAAACAGCAGCCAGCCACCGTCCTTGCGGATCAGCTTCTGCACGTAATCGCTGCGGTAATCGGCCTGGAACGGCAGTTGTCCGCCGAACTCCTGCTCGGTGTGGCGCTTGAATACCGGGAAGTACCATTGGCCCTGATAACTGACGATCAGCGGCTTGTCGTTGGCGATCAATTCGCCGCCGAGACTGAGCAGGAACAGCCCGATGAATAACCACAGCGACCACCAGCCCCGGCGGTTTTTCTTGAAGCGTTCGAAGCGGCGACGGCCCAGAGGCGAGAGCTTGAACATCAGGCGTTCCTCGCGGCGAAGTCGATGCGCGGGTCGACCAGCGTGTAGCACAGGTCGCCGATCAGTTTTATCAGCAGGCCGAACAGGGTGAAGATGAACAGCGAGCCGAACACCACCGGATAATCACGGGACACGGCCGCTTCGTAACTCATGCGCCCGAGGCCGTCGAGGGAGAAGATCACTTCGATCAGCAACGAACCGGCGAAGAACACGCTGATGAACGCCTGGGGAATACCCGACACCACCAGCAGCATCGCGTTGCGGAATACATGCCCATAGAGCACCCTGTTTTCGCTCAGGCCTTTGGCGCGCGCGGTCACCACGTATTGGCGGGTGATTTCATTGAGGAACGAGTTCTTGGTGAGGATGGTGAGGGTGGCGAAACCGCCGATCACCAGTGCCGTGACCGGCAATACCAGGTGCCAGAAGTAGTCGGTGATCTTGCCCAGCGTTGACAGGGATTCGAAGTTGTCGGACACCAAGCCGCGCACCGGGAACCAGTTCAGTGAGGTGCCGCCGGCGAACACCACGATCAGGAACATCGCGAACAGGAATGCCGGCATGGCGTAGCCGATGATGATCGCCGTGCTGCTCCAGATATCGAAATGGCTGCCGTGGTGCACGGCTTTGCGGATGCCCAGCGGGATCGACACCAGATAAGTGATCAGCGTCGCCCACAGCCCGAGGGAAATGGTCACCGGCATTTTCTGCAGGATCAGGTCGGTGACCGTGGCGCCACGGAAGAAGCTCTTGCCGAAATCCAGCTGCGCGTAGTTCTTGAGCATCAGCCACAGGCGTTCATGGGCCGGTTTGTCGAAGCCGTACTGTTTTTCGATGTCCTTGATCAGTTGCGGATCGAGGCCGCGACTGGCGCGGGACGTGCCGCTCATGGTCTCGCTCGCCCCGCCGCCGACGCTGGCGCCGCCAATGCCTTGCAAGTGGGCGATGGCTTGTTCAACCGGACCACCTGGCGCGGCCTGGATGATCACGAAGTTGACCAGCAGAATGATCACCAGCGTCGGAATGATCAGCAGCAGGCGCCGCAGTATGTAAGCCCACATCAGTGCGGCCCTCCAGGTCTGCCACGGCTGATTTTCTCGGCCGTCATCTGCTGGTTGGTCAGCGGCGTGCTGCTGATTTCCCACCAGCTCTCGATCGCTTCGTCATTGCTCGCCTGCACGGTGGGAATGCCGAAACGGTTCCACCACACGGTGGACGTGCCCGGCGGGTAGTAGTTGGGAATCCAGTAGTAGTTCCATTGCAGAACCCGATCCAGTGCATGGGCGTAACGCAGCATATCGGCCTGGGTCGAAGCGCGGATCAGGCCGTTGATCAAGGTGTCGACCGCCGGGTTCTTCAGCACCATGTAATTGTTGGCACCGGGGTCATTGGCCGATGCCGAACCGAAGTAGTTCAACAGTTCGCCGCCGGGGGAGGTGGTGACCGGGTAACCAGTGACAATCATGTCGTAGTCGCGGCTCATCAGACGGTTGACGTATTGCGAGGAGTCGATGCGACGGATGTCGAGGTTGATGCCGATCTGTTTAAGTGTGCGCTTGTACGGCAGCAGCAGACGGTCCATGCCGTTCTGGCTGACCAGGAAAGTGAAGCTCAACGGCTCGCCACGGTCGTTGACCAACTGGTCGCCATCGGGTTTCCAGCCGGCCTGTTCCAGCAGCTCCAACGCTTGCAGTTGTTTGTCGCGGATAAGGCCGCTGCCGTCGGTTTTCGGCGCTTCGAAGACCTGGGTGAACACCTCGTCGGGAATCTGTCCGCGCAAGGGTTCCAGAATCTTCAGCTCGGCGGCATCCGGCAGCTGGCGCGCGGCCAGGTCGGTGTTGGAGAAGTAACTCTGCTGGCGAATGTACATGTTGCGCATCATCTGCCGGTTGCTCCATTCGAAATCCCAGAGCATGGCCAGGGCCTGTCGAACGCGGCGATCCTGGAACATCGGCTTTTGCAGGTTGAACACGAAACCCTGGGCCGACTGCGGTGCCTCGGTGGCCAGATGAGCCTTTTGCAGGCGCCCGTCGCTCAGGGCCGGACTGTCGTAACCGATGGAGTAGCCGGTGGCGGAGAATTCACGGTTGTAGTCATAGGCGCCACCGCGCAAGACCTGGCGGGCAACGTCGGTGTCGCCGAAGTACTCGATGCTGAAGTGATCGAAGTTGTACAGGCCACGGCTGACCGGCAGGTCCTTGCCCCACCAGTCGGGATTGCGTTCGAAGGTAATGCTGCGCCCGGAGTCGACTTTGCCGACCCGATACGGACCGCTGCCCAGCGGCGGTTCATAGCCGCCACCGCCAGCGAAATCACGGGTCTTCCACCAATGTTCGGGAAATACCGGCAGGGTCGCGATGTCCAGCGGCAGGGTACGGTTTTCGTTGCTCTTGAAATCGAAGCGCACGGTCAGCGGGGCTTCGACTTCGACGCCTTTGACGTCGGCGAACTGGGTGCGATAACGCAGGCTGCCCTGGGTCATCAGCAAATCATAGGTGTAGCGCACGTCTTCGGCGGTGATCGGCTTGCCATCGGCGAAGCGGGCTTTTGGATTGATAAAGAAGCGCAGGGACAGGCCGTCATCCGAGCGTTCCATTTTCTGCGCCACGAGGCCGTATACGGTGTAGGGCTCGTCGAGCGAGCGCTGGGCCAGCGGGGAATACAGCAGGCCGTCTATCTGGCTGACGCCGATGCCTTTGTCGATATACGGCAGCACATGATCGAAGTGGCCGATCTCGATGGCCGAGCGGCGCATCGTCCCGCCTTTTGGCGCCTGGGCGTTGGTGTAATCGAAGTGACTGAAGCCGGGCGGGTACTTTGCCGGTTCGCCATAGACGGTCATCGCATGCAGCGGTGCGGCGTCCACACCAGTGATCCCAAGCAGCAGGGTTAGGGCAGTGAACATCAATGTCGGGAAAGCCAGTCGCATTGTCAGCCTTAAAGCCGGGTAATCGATAAGCGCAATTTGTACGCGAGCGGCGCGCCGTTCGCCAGCGGTGCGGTGTAACCAAAACAAAACGGCCCGCCATCAGGCGGGCCGTTGCACAGCGGGTCGGGCTGAAATCAGTCCTGACGGCTGGTGACTTCCAGCAGGTGGTAGCCAAACTGGGTCTTCACCGGGCCTTGCACGACGTTGATCGGTGCGCTGAATACCACGGTGTCGAATTCCTTGACCATCTGGCCAGGACCGAACGAACCCAGGTCGCCGCCCTGACGGCTGGACGGGCAGGTGGAGTTGGCCTTGGCCACTTCGGCGAAATCAGCGCCACCTTCGATCTGGGCCTTGAGTTCGTTGCACTTGGCTTCGCTGGAAACCAGGATGTGGCGGGCAGTGGCTTTAGCCATGGGGAAATTCTCCAATCAAATCGATAAAGGGTGGAGCCTACCGGATTCAGTGGTCGATTTCTCGGCAAAGTTCCGTTCGCTGGTCTGATGAGACATCTATAGATCAGCGGCTTGAAGGCGCAAGGCGTGCTCGACATAGAGACGTATCGAGTCGTTAGCCATGGCGTGGTGTCCGCTTGCCCGCCGCAGAGTATGCAGGTGATCGAGGGAGTAGTCGGAGCGGATCACGGTGCCCAGGTGAGAGCTGAAGCGACCGACAAGTCCGTCGTTCTGGGCGAGTTCTGTAATGAAGTATTCCGAGAGGGCGCAGCAGATGCCCTGGACAGGGTCGAGCGACGGCTCTTCGGGTTCGGGTACGACGCCGCTCCATGAAAAATAGCGAACGCCATTCACCCATTCTGCACCGTGACCGCCCCAGACCTCGGGCAGACCCTGCGGGTATTTGTCGTTGAAGTTGCCGACCCCCTCCGTTGTCAAGGCACCCAGCGCAGCCAGTGCGCTGTGCGGCAATGCCTTTTGCCCGCTGAGCAGTGACAGAAAATCGGCAAACCGGGTCGCTACATTCTGTGCCACGACCTCCGGAAGTCTTCCAGGTATCAACGCCTTGCGCAGGAAGTCCGCCAGTTCCGAGCCATGGTTTGGCCCGCTGACTGACGTAACAGACGCAACGTTGTGTGGGGCTAGCGCTGCAGCATAGCGTGCCGTGAGTGCGCCTTGACTGTGGCCGATCAGGTTGACTTTGGCCGCGCCTGTGCCCCTTAACACGGCGTTGATTTGCGAGAGCAGTTGCTCCCCACGTATTTCATTGTCATGGATGACCGACAGATGGGGCACAAACACCTGCGCGCCAGCAGCCTTGAGCGCCTGTTTTACGTCGTGGAACAGTTCGAACGGGCCAATGCGCTCGAATCCGAACAGGCCATGCACCAAAAGAATAGGATGATTGGTTGTCGCATTTAGTAGCATTTTTCGTCCTTGATCGCAGATGATCGTCGATGTTTTCTGCTTGCCACTCTAAAACAGTCGTGAGGCTGGGGATGCCTGAAGAATCGCCGTCATGCGTTGGAAACTGGATCAATGCGTGTATGAATTTTCACTGCTGCATGAACTCCGCTTCGGAACATTCAGACAGCTCCCGCCTCATCGAAAGTACTTTTCCCTTTTTTGCCTACTTCCTTTAGTGCGTTTGGTCATCACTCGAACAGTAAGGAGCTGACATCCGATCGGTGGTGAAGCGGTTTAAATGGAGGCTCTTCGACGCAGAGCTCAGGCGACGTGTCATTTCCAGGGAATGGAGAGGCAACTGATGAATGATTTACAAGCAGCGGTCTTGCAAGAAAAGGACACAGGGATGGAGGGTGGCAGCGTTCAGTCGTTCGGACCCTGTCGGGAGGGCGCAGGGGCTTTGCCGTTGCCGGCGCCCACACTGGATTCGATTGTCGGCGCTGTCGTTGATCCGTCATTGAGCAAGGTTGTCGTGCGGATTGCGCCCTGGCCTGGAATGGCATGCGGTGACAGGGTCGTGTTGAGCTGGCATGGTTTCGATACAGAAGGCCTGCCGTATCGGCACGACATTGCGAGATCCGTCAGTGAAAGTCAGCTGGGCAAGGATGTCGTTCTGATCGTGCGGGACGTTCACATCGCAGTATTGGACGGGGGCACGCTGGAGGTGTTCTGGACATTGAACAGCGTCACGAGAACGGCGCCTGGTTCTTCAATGCGTACGCTGCTGGACGTGGGAGACGTCCGCTACAGTCTGTTACCGGTCCTCGTGGAGGATGCCGTCGGGGGCAGTCTCGATCCGGCTCGCGTACCCGACGGAACGACTGCCATCCTTCAACCCTATGCCGGAATGAGTGCAGGCGACCGGGTAGAGTTGATCTGGCAGGGGCCTTCGCCGGAGGCATCATTTCGAGACATTCTTATCGTTGAGTTCTTTGCTGTCGGTCAGCCCTTGGTGTTCGGAGTCGCGCCCGAATTCATCGCTCCGCATTTGGGGGGCGAGGTGTTGGTTCACTACCGTGTAGAGCAGAAAAGCGGAGCCATTCGCGAGTCAGGCGCTACGCGGATCAGCATTGGCCCATTGGCACGAGATGTGCTACCGGCACCCCGAGTGCTTGAAGCGGAAGACGGCGTGCTTGATATGCATGACGCCACCGATGGCATCAGCGTGATGATAAGTGATGCGCAGGTGGAGGAGGGTGAGCTGGTTTATCTCAAGTGTGACGGCGAGTCGTTCTTCCACCGGGACGACCGCGAAATCATCGGGGGGATGGCCATGCAGCCGTTGGTTTTCATTGTGCCTTACCGGTTCTGGCGAGAGCATGTGAACACTGTTGTGCGACTGTCCTACTCGGTCGAACGGCTGGATGATGTCAGTCAGGAGTCCGCGGTGACACTGGTTCGCGTACAGGCTTGATCTAGCGTTGCGAACGTAGCCCGCCCTCCGCTTGAAATTCGGCGGAGGGCGGTGCTCATCATCAGACCGAAGTCTGTTTGCGCATACGGTGGGCGGCGTCCAGCAGCAATTGTCTCGTAGCATCGAACCCGAGGCAGCCATCGGTTACCGAAACCCCGTAGCGAAGCGACTCGCTCAAAGGCTGGCATCCTTCGAACAGGTGCGATTCAAGCATCATGCCGATCAGCGAGCGTTCGCCCTGCAAACGCTGCTCCAGTACATGATTGAACACGTCAGGCTGGCGAAGGGGGTCTTTGCCGCTGTTGGCATGACTGCAGTCGACCATTATTCGGCTCGGGATTTTCAGTCGGTTCAACTCGCTGTTGATCCTGGAAACGCTTTCACGGTCGTAGTTCGGCCCCTGATGTCCGCCCCGCAACACCAGATGCGTATCCGGGTTGCCGAGCGTCGGGACGATAGCCGGATGGCCCTGGCTGTCCACGCCGAAATGGCGATGGGGATGAGCTGCCGAACGCATCGCATCGACGGCAATGGCGACACCACCATCGGTTCCATTCTTGAAGCCGACCGGCATGCCGAGCCCGCTGGCCATTTCACGATGGATCTGAGATTCAGTGGTGCGGGCGCCGATGGCGACCCAGCTCAGCAAGTCGTCGAAGTATCCGGCGGCCATGGGTTGCAGCAGTTCAGTGGCGACCGGCAGTCCGAGGCGGATCATTTCCAGCATCAGTTCGCGCGATAGCGTCAGGCCCGCAGCCATGTCGTCACTACCGTCGAGATGAGGATCGTATGCCAGGCCTTTCCAGCCAACGGTGGTGCGAGGCTTTTCAACGTAGGCGCGCATGACAAGCAACATGTCCTGACGGACTTCGCTGGCCAGTTGTGCGAGCTTTTCGGCGTATTCAAGCGCGGATTCGGGGTCGTGTATCGAGCAAGGGCCAACGATCACCAAAAGGCGTTGGTCTTCACCATTGAGAATCGCTCGGACCGCCTGGCGGTGGGCAACGACTTGATTGTTCAGGGCATTGCTGAGCGGCAATTGCTGCTTGAGTTGCAGCGAACTTGGCAGACGCAGGGTCAGTGCTTCGTTGGCAGAGTTCAGCGTGGACAGTGGCAGAGCAGAAACGGACGAGTTCATATTCGGTAATTCCTGGGCGGACGGCGGGGGCTTCCCGCTTAATCGGCCCTACTGGGGTGTTCGACAATTGGCCGGATTGGCTACGTGTGTTGGCTTGCCACCTGTGGGTGACCGATCGGAGGCGGCAGGTTTTCCCGAGCGGAGGCTGGTAAATCGCCAGGCGGAAAAACTGTCGTAACGGTAATAAGTGGCGTAGTTCATTGGTTGAATCCTCAAAGTGTCTGGTGTGTTGCTGAAAAAAGTTCGGGCCTGAAAAAACAAAACCCCCGGTCGGGAGGCCGACCGGGGGTTGAGAAATCTCTGGTAGGCGACCCGTTCAAATGGGCGCCGGTTGGGTATCAGGCGCGCCAGTGGCTAAACCAATACCCAAAATAAAAGCTTGCTGGAGCCGAGGCACCGTTCACCCGGGCAGCCGCAACCGAGCGCGAGGCGCTGGTGGTATGAAGCTGTGAAAGGGCGTTGAACATGAGCTGTCTCCGATGAATGCGCCGAGCTTACTAGAGGCTGCTGCGCGTCAGCAATCAGAAAATGCTATTGGAGTAGCAAGAAGGACTTTATGGGTTGAGCGCTCGCCTGGGTGTGCCACACTCTGCTTTTGACGCGTATCGAGGCAGGAATGAGTTTTGAACTGCGCCAGGCAACGGCCGCCGACCTGTCGTTTGTGCGAGAGCTGACTTGCCGAAACATGCTCCGCTACTACATTCACTATGACTTGCTGTGGCAGGACAAGGCGTTCGATGTCGCCTGGGCCGGGCGCGACAACTGGTTGATCCTTCAGGAAGGCGAGTTGACGGGGTATTTCAGTCTGAGCCGTGATGCTCGGGCCCTGTATATCCGCGAATTGCAGATCATCGAGAGCGCTCAGGGCCAGGGCGCGGGATCCTGGGCGATCGATCAGGTTGTTGCGATGGCGCGGCTGGAGCGTCGCCCGGCGTTGCGCCTGACGGTGTTCAAAAACAATCCGGCGCAAAACCTGTATCGAAGAAAAGGAATGTTGGTGCAAGGTGAGGACGAGTGTTTCCTTCGAATGCAGCTTGACGTGAGTACACCTGTGCTCTGAAACGCACGTCCGGCAAGCCCTCGATGAAGAATTGAAACTTTTTATATGTCGCTTGCCGCTAGGTCTGCCCCGCACTTTTTGCTAAGGTGTCCGGCATCCCAATAAGACCATATCGCGAGGTGTCTGCTTGATTAGGGTGCTAGTGGTCGACGACCATGATCTCGTTCGTACAGGCATTACACGTATGCTGGCCGACATCGATGGCCTGCAGGTGGTGGGCCAGGCCGAGTCCGGGGAAGAATCCCTCATCAAGGCTCGTGAGTTAAAGCCCGACGTGGTGCTGATGGACGTCAAGATGCCGGGCATCGGCGGCCTCGAAGCCACGCGCAAACTGTTGCGAAGTCATCCGGACATCAAAGTGGTTGCGGTCACCGTGTGTGAGGAAGATCCGTTTCCTACACGTTTGTTGCAGGCCGGTGCGGCGGGGTATCTGACCAAGGGCGCCGGATTGCCGGAAATGGTTCAGGCCATTCGCCTGGTGTTCGCCGGCCAGCGCTATATCAGCCCGCAGATTGCCCAGCAACTGGCAATCAAATCCTTTCAGCCGACCAATGATTCACCGTTCGATGCGTTGTCGGAACGGGAAATCCAGATTGCGCTGATGATTGTCGGCTGCCAGAAGGTTCAGATCATTTCCGACAAACTGTGTTTGTCGCCGAAAACCGTGAATACCTATCGCTACCGCATTTTCGAAAAGCTCTCGATCAGCAGCGATGTCGAACTGACGCTGTTGGCGGTTCGTCACGGCATGGTTGATGCCAGCCTCTGACCATGACTGAAATATTCGATTCGGGCGCTTTCTTATCGACCGTCAGCGGGCGCCCCGGCGTGTATCGCATGTTCGACAGCGACGCGCGTCTGTTGTACGTAGGCAAAGCCAAGAACCTGAAGAAACGCCTGGCCAGTTACTTTCGCAAGACGGGCCTGGCGCCGAAAACGGCGGCACTGGTCGGGCGTATCGCCCAGGTCGAAACCACCATTACGTCCAACGAGACAGAGGCGTTGCTGCTTGAGCAGACTCTGATCAAGGAGTGGCGGCCGCCGTACAACATCCTGTTGCGCGATGACAAATCCTATCCCTATGTCTTTTTGTCTGACGGGCAATTCCCGCGCCTGAGCATTCATCGCGGGGCCAAGAAGGCCAAGGGTAAGTATTTCGGTCCCTATCCGAGTGCCGGGGCTATCCGCGAAAGCCTCAGTCTTCTGCAGAAGACGTTCTTCGTGCGTCAGTGCGAGGACAGCTACTACAAGAACCGGACCCGACCGTGCCTGCAATATCAGATCAAACGTTGCAAGGCACCCTGCGTCGGGCTGGTCGAGCCTGAGGTTTACGCCGAGGACGTGCGTCACTCGGTAATGTTCCTCGAAGGGCGTAGTCATGCGTTGACCAATGAATTGTCGACGGCCATGGAAGAGGCGGCGATCAATCTCGAATTCGAGCGCGCCGCCGAACTGCGCGACCAGATTGCCTTGCTGCGTCGAGTGCAGGATCAGCAGAGCATGGAAGGCGGAACGGGTGATATCGATGTGATCGCCGCATTCGTCAATCCGGGCGGTGCTTGTGTCCACCTGATCAGCGTGCGGGGAGGGCGGGTGCTTGGCAGCAAGAATTTCTTCCCCCAGGTCGGGATCGAAGAAGACGTAGCCGAAGTCATGGCTGCGTTTCTGGGGCAATACTTCATCAGCAGCCCGGAGCGCGACTTGCCGAGCGAGTTGATCGTCAATGTCGTTCACGAAGACTTTCCTGCGTTGATCGAGGCTATTCACACGCTCCGCGGACGCGAGCTGACCATCAGCCATCGGGTGCGCGGTACGCGTGCGCGCTGGCAACAACTGGCCGTGACCAATGCCGAACAGGCACTGGGTGCGCGGCTGGCCAATCGTCAGCACGTTGCCGCACGTTTCGAAGCGTTGGCAGAAGTGTTGAACCTCGACGAGCCGCCGCAACGGCTGGAATGCTATGACATCAGCCACTCCAGCGGTGAAGCGACGGTTGCTTCCTGCGTGGTGTTCGGGCCGGAAGGGGCAATCAAGTCGGATTATCGCCGCTACAACATCGAAGGTGTGACCGCTGGCGACGATTACGCCGCCATGCATCAGGCCCTGACCCGACGCTTCAGCAAGCTGAAGGAAGGCGAGGGCAAGTTGCCGGACATCCTGTTGGTGGACGGCGGCAAGGGGCAGTTGTCGATGGCGCGTGATGTGCTCAACGAATTGGCTGTTCCTGATCTGATCCTGCTGGGGGTCGCGAAGGGCACCACGCGCAAGGCCGGATTCGAGACTTTGTATCTGAATGATGCGGCGCATGAATTCACCTTGCGGGGTGATTCTCCGGCGCTGCATCTGATCCAGCAGATTCGGGACGAAGCCCACCGCTTTGCAATCACCGGCCACCGTGCTCGGCGCGGCAAGACCCGCCGCACGTCAACGCTGGAAGGCGTTGCGGGTGTAGGGCCGACCCGGCGGCGGGACTTGTTGAAACATTTTGGTGGATTGCAGGAGCTGTCTCGTGCAAGCATCGAAGAGATCGCCAAAGCACCGGGGATCAGCAAAAAGCTAGCAGAGTCGATTTATGCAAACCTGCATAGTGAGTAGAATGCCCATTCACCTCGTAGCCAGTTGTGCCGATGAATATCCCTAATCTGATTACCGTTCTCCGCGTCCTGCTCATTCCGATCTTCATTCTGCTGTTCTATCTGCCCTACCAATGGAGCTATCTGGCCTCAAGTTCGGTATTCGCCTTTGCGGCAGCGACGGACTGGCTGGACGGCTACCTCGCGCGACGCCTGGAACAAAGCACGCCTTTTGGTGCGTTTCTCGATCCGGTAGCCGATAAGCTCATGGTCGCCGTCGCACTGGTCTTGCTGGTGCAAGAGCATGGCAACCTTTGGCTCACACTGCCGGCAGCTGTCATTATCGGTCGCGAGATCGTGGTCTCGGCGTTGCGTGAATGGATGGCCGAACTCGGTGCCCGGGCTCATGTGGCCGTATCCAATCTGGGTAAATGGAAAACTGCTGCGCAGATGCTGGCACTGGTGATTCTCCTGGCCAACCCCAAGGCTTTCAGTTTCTGGGTTCTCATGGGTTATGCGTTGCTGATGATCTCTGCAGGTCTGACCCTGTGGTCGATGGTTCAATACCTTCGCGCAGCCTGGCCACATCTGAAGACCGATGTAGAAAAGAAATAAAACTTTTTTGAATCAAAGGGTTGACGGGGCATCTGGAATCTATAGAATGCGCCACACCAAGCGGGAATAGCTCAGTTGGTAGAGCACGACCTTGCCAAGGTCGGGGTCGCGAGTTCGAGTCTCGTTTCCCGCTCCAATTTGTACAACGTTTGTTGTTGCGCTACTGACAGCAAATGTTTTGAGGCCGAGTAGCAAAATGGTTATGCAGCGGATTGCAAATCCGCCTACGCCGGTTCGATTCCGACCTCGGCCTCCACTATAAACAAGCTCCGTAGATCCATGATTTACGGAGCTTTTTTATTTGCGTTGCAGTGAAAGATTTTGTCTTTGAAACGGCAACTGCAAACTTGCTTCACCGGGAAGTGATGTATATATTTCCCCCTCTGCTGCCAATGTGCAGTCCTGTCAGGATTGTGAATCGTCGTCAGCACAGTGCAACATCGCGCTACCGCCCGAATGGCGAAACTGGTAGACGCATGGGACTTAAAATCCCCCGCTCGTAAGGGCGTGCCGGTTCGATTCCGGCTTCGGGCACCATGAATATCAAGGGCTTGCGTGAGTTTACTCATGCAGGCCCTTATCATTTGCGCTCCGCAATTTCGGAGCCTGCTCCGCAACTCACTTGGTCGGGGTGACTTTTTTGCCGATCCTTTTTCGGATGTAGTTCTCCGTCATCACCACAGTTGTGTGCCCGAGCTGATCCTTGGCCTGCATGATGTCGCCGCTCGATTCTGCTTTATCGGTACCGGCCTTGG
Organism: Pseudomonas sp. B40(2017); assembly: GCF_002112855.1. Lineage (NCBI taxonomy): Bacteria > Pseudomonadati > Pseudomonadota > Gammaproteobacteria > Pseudomonadales > Pseudomonadaceae > Pseudomonas > Pseudomonas sp. B40(2017). Next base: position 639,483 of record NZ_NEIT01000001.1, on the reverse strand, counting down.
CACGAAGATCTCGCATCTGGAAATCTCCTTTTTCTACTCCTGCGGCCTCGCGCGCCGCGTCAAACCTCCCTCGCAACATGCTGCTGGTCATCGGCTGACCGTTGTCCATCACTATCAGCCTACTGGTCCTGATCATGTGTCCCGCCTTCCGGGCCAGGATTCGATCGATCACGACTTTCAACTCTCCGACAATCTCAATCCTTCGCTTTGCTCGCGTCTTGCCTTGCTGAACCGCTAGTTTGTTGTCCCGGATATCTTTTTCGTCCATTTTCAACGTGTCGGCGATGCGCTGGCCGGTTAGGTAGAACAGATCAAGCGCGTCTTTCAACGGCTGATCGGCGTGGCTATAGACTGCTGCAAGTACCTCGTCCTCGATGTAGGCATCGCGACCGGTCTCTTTGTGGCCTTTTACCCCGGCGCAAGGATTCGCCAGCGATGTGTAGCCACTTGTCCTGGCGAAGTTCCAGATTGCGCTCAGCAGTGCTTTTTCCCGGTTCGCCCTGACCGGTGCTTCTTTGCCACGCTTCCTGAGGTACTGAACGATGTGCTGAGGCTCGATTGCTTCGAGGGGGGCTGGCGGATCATCGAAAAACTTCAGTAGTTGCTTCAGCTCGCGGGCGTTGTCCCTTTGTGTGGCCGGCGCCTTCGTTGGAACTACTTCCTCCATATAGATATTGGCTACGTAGGCGAAGGTCAGCACGCTCTGAACAATTGCTGACGACGCGCGGCTCTTCTCCAGCTTGGCGTACTCGACGATTGCCAGTCCGTAATCGCTACCCAGTGGAATTTCTTTTCGTGGGGTGCCGCCGGTGTCGTAGTAGTAATAGACAGTGCCACTGCGCTGAGTACGCTTCCGTAAGCGTGTGACGCTGTCTGGCTTCGTTGGCTTTCTTCCCATTTATCCCACCAGCCGCGGCTGCCATTTCGGTTTCTCTGCTGCAGTTACAGGCTCACCGGTCAGGGCTGACGCCAACACGCATGGCCAGCCACTGCGCTTGATGGTGTGCCGTATTCCATTTCTTTTGAGAACCATCAGCTGCCCGGCTTTCGTTTTGGCTCCCGTGAGGGTGCAAACCTCTTCATGCGATAGAAATTGAATGCCTTCCATGATTAGCCTCCGTCGCTAGTCTTGAGTCGCGGTGCGTTAAATTCTTGACTCATAGGATTCTCCACGCCGCCGGCGGCGGCAGAAGGTTTTAATGAAGGCTCACGCTGTCCTGCCCTGGGGCGATGGCGCGAGCCTGTTGTTCGGTGCGGAAGGACATGTGCTGTTTGGTGCCGTTGCAGTCAGCGGTAACCCACCAGAGCCCGAACAGCTTGTGCGGGCCCTTGATGATCTTCGTGATGGTCATGGCGCACTTCCTTGCCCGGGTGGGCGGAGGTTACTGAGTGGCTTTCGCGATGGTTTGCTCGAAGCGCGCGGCGAGTCCGGCATTTACCTCGGCCTTCGCCTTGCTCTCTTCAGTGCCTTTGTCGCGGTGCAGCTGCTCGTATCGACGCAGGGTGGCGGCTGCCTCCCGCAGGTCTGCCAGCAACTCGTCGCGCTCGGCGGTCAGCTTGGCCGCGTGCTGGCGCAGCTGGTCAGCATCACCCATCCACTCCTCAGCCATGATTTCGAAGTGTTCCGCTGGCTCCCAGGGTGAGGGGATTACGTTCGTTACCCAGTCGTGCCAATGTTCGACGCTCTCACCTCGCGCAATGCGGTCTTGTTTCATTCGCTCGCCAAGGTCGTGTAATTCCTGGGCTCTCCGTTCGGCGTCCTCCTTGTTGAAACATGGATACTCTTCACCGGGACCAACGCTGTGGAGCGCCCAGAGCTGCGGCGCTGGCTCGGCAAGGATGCCGCGCAGCTTGAGGATATCGCTGGCGCTCGCGCCCGTTTGTTCAAGAGCTTTCAGGCCTTGCTCCGCCAAGGCGCGTGGCAATGTGACAACCTCGATCGCAGGAGCGGACGGAGCGGTGAGGATCGCGATTTGTTGTTCAATCGTGAGCACGGGAATTCCTCGCCCGCCGTACACCGGCAGGCATGAATTGTTGAAGTAATAGGTCCGGATCGCCGGTTACCGACGACTTTTATCTGAATTTTTTTTCAGTTAAGATCTTAATTGCGCAATTAAGATCTTAATCGTTGGGTGAGGTGGCTATGGCTGTTCAAGCACGCGTACACGTGGTCGAAAGTGTCGAAAAAAAATTTACCGAGAAAGGCTGGACTCTCTGCTTTCAATGGTGCCACTACAACTACAGCGATGGTTCGCAGCAGCGAGGCTATCGCTTTATTTGGAAACGCCCAGATGGTTCGCTCCAGGCTGCACGGGGTCAGGCACGTTTGCCCAATATGGATATGATTACTGAGTTAGTCGAAACGGCGAAAAAGCAAGGCTGGGGCTTCAAAGGAGATGAAACGCCTGAGTCGAACAAGTAGCTTATGGATACGGGCGTATTCATCGCCGCGGCCCCTTGTAGCAGTACACGTAGGTGAACCAGGCAAGGGCGATCATGGCGTCACCTTCTTTGCGGCGCGCTGCGCTTCGTGGAATTTCAGCACCTCTTCCATGCCGGTGTTGACCGCAACAATCTCCCGATCGAAGTAGGCCTGGGCGTCGATCTCGCCCTCCGGCGGGAGCTGGCCCGGTCCAACCAGTGGTTGTAAATCCACTCCATGGCTGCGACAGGCCCTTTCCCGTGCTCCTCCTCGATCAGCGCAGAACGCATGGCCAAGATGTAGCGGCCGAACATCAAATCCATTTCCTTGATCATGACGCGGCGTGTTTCGCTTTCGGCGATCAAAGCCAGAACGACTTCCTCTCTGGCGGCCGCAGAGAATTCTGTGACCGCCTTACACCAAGCATCATGGAATTCATGGCTATCCGCTTTGCTGTGCTTCTCCCAGGCCTGTATCGAAGCCTCAGCCAATTGTTTCAGTTTTGAATGGTCGCTCATCCGATCACCGCCTTTATGGTTAGGGCCAATGGAAGCCAGAAGAAGAGGGTGCAGCCGAGTACGCACTTCGTGATCATGGCTGCACCCGTTTGAACTCGACGACCCAGACCCAAGGGTTGGCGTCCCAGTCGCCGCCGGTTGAAGTCCAAAGTCCCTCAAACGCCTTGGCGGCTGTGGTTTCGAGTTTCGATTTGCCATCGTCCGGGCCGACCATGTAGCCGGTGCAGATTGGCCATCCGTCATCAGGGCGAAAGGCGACTCCGACTATTCCTTCTGCTATGGACTGACTCTCGCTGATGTCCTGCAACCGCTCGACGCGGACGTCGGTGATCTCCAGCAGGATGCGGCAGGCCCAGCGTGGCATGTGGATCGAAGGGCGGCCACGACCCTGGGTGATCATGGAGCAGCCAGTTTGCCGAACTGCGCCATCTGCTGGGTAAAAGATCGGTTCGCCATGGCTTAGATCTCGCGGGGCGATCGCATCAACCTGCGCATCAGCTGCCCAGGCCTCGCGCACCCACAGGCGCTCGCCGCGGCGGCCGTGCGGGCAAGGCGCCAACTCTTCCAGCTCCTTGGCGCACTCCGCCTCTGTCGCTCCAAACACGCAGAAGCCGTAACGCGGGTCTCGCTGGGCGATTGCACTCCAGCGGTGACGCTCACCTGCTGCAACTGAAACGTCCTCAGTCGGGAGCTGGCCACCTTTCACCGGCCGCCGCGTGACCGTCTTCCGGCCATCCAGAATGGCGCGCACCATCGGCGCCGAGAACAGGATCGGCCGTTCCTTTATTTGAGACATGAGTCGTCCTTGCCGCTATAGCGGCTGACTTTGAAGGGAGGAATTCCAGTAGATGGCCGAAAGGACATTGCTGGAGTAGTGTGGGTTAGCGAAATCGCCCGCCTACGGAAGGGAAACAAGCTAATGGATACAGATACTGTAGTAACCGGAAACTTGACTAGTGCCCCTTATATGGCATTTGGTGACGATAGCCAATATAAGGGGCAACTTGTATACGCTTACGTTTTCTTTAAACGAACAAAATTAAAGTCAATACTCAGAGAGATATCGCTTGTAAAGAAACGCTTTAGATTTCCGAAGGGAGTGGATCTACACTGTCGGAATTTAACCAGCGGTCAGCAGAAAGAAAAGCTTGGGCTAAGTCACTTGAATAGGGTTGATGTTGAAAGTATTTTTCGAAATATTATTACCATTTTAAATAAATATAAGGTTTTGGTTAGATACTCTCATGCCTCGGAAGATGTTAAAGAATACTTTGATCGCGGGATAGAAGTTGGGTCTAACGATCCTGGTATGCCTAATTTCATGCTTAATACTCGTTATGATCCAAAGGGTGTGCTCGGTTTACTTGCAAATATATGCTTTGCTATTAATCCTGATGGGTCAGAAGGGCCGATTGCAGCCCAGTGCGAAATATATACATCTCCTGATAACTCAAAAGTCGATTTCTGGGGCGGTGCCAAGCAGCAGGCCCATTATCTAACTCGCGGGTTTTCGGCGATAGGAGCAGCTCCCAATGGGGTATATAAAATAGAGTCGAACATTGGCGGGACGTTCCCCGAGCTTCTCCAACTAGCGGATGTCGTTGCGTACGTATGCTGCCATGCTGTCCATGGAAAACTAGCCGAACCGTTTTATTACGAGCTACTTTCAAAAATAAAATGGAAAGTGGAACGTCCTTTTGTGCCAATAGGTGGCCGGCTAAACAATGGAAAACCTGTTCATGTAGGGCCTTGGCCTGCTACTTCCGATTCATAGTCGATAACAGATCATGAGCATTCACAACCGTCATGCCGAGGCGGTCAGCGATCAGCACGTCAAGTCGGGCTCCCTCAAATGCTCCCAGCTTGGGAGCGTGGCTACTGTGTCGCAGCCCATCAGGGCGGCGATGTCACGGCGCATGCAGTCGTTCCAGCTGCCTACATCAGGATTCAGCTCGGCGGGGTTGGTGACGACATGACCGGCATCGCGGAGGCTGGTGGTCATTGCGTGAAAGGCTGGAAAGTTGAGGCCGGGCAGGCCGGTCATGGGCCCGCTGAGGTAGATGCGCTTCATGCTGCCTCCTGCTGCGGCTGTTCCTACCGCAGCGCTTCCTGAACTGCCTCGACAACGCGCTGCAGGTACGTGAATTCGTGGTTTTCCTCGACGGCCTTGTCGCCGACGGGGTAGTGCCACTCATCACCAAAAAGCTCGGTCAGCAACTTGTCGTGATGCCAGCATTCGTTCGGTGACTCGACGCTTCGCAGAACATCGATGTCATGCCAGAGCTCGCGGGCTTCACCCTTGCTCAACTCATCCAGTTCCCAGTCGTGACGGCCCGTCTGTTGCCGGCGGCGCTGGACAATGCACTTTTTCGCGAATGCGTGAAGCGCTTTTCCGCTGAACCGCGTGCTGCTGATCCCTCGATCCAGGCAGTTCAGGACGTAGTGCCAATCACATTCGGCCACGAACTGGGCAACCGTGCGAGGTCCCATGCCGCCCCAGTAGGCGTTCCAACTCTTGTCCCAGCAGTTGATCGTGATCTTTCCTTGGGCGGTCTGGTAGTTCGGATCCGCCTCGGTCGGGCAGTTGCGGCGCCCGAAGTCCTCAAGGAACACGGTGATCTGGTCAAGCCGTGGCGCGCCGGTGATCACCAGCTTCGTAACGGTCGAGCGCTCAACCTTAAGCGGCTCGGCCGGTTTGTTTTCTGTGGGCATAGGGAAGTCTCGACGGTATATTTGGTGCCTTGTCTTCTGTCTGGTGAGGGAAAACATGACAAATGCGTCAACGATTAGGGTTTATCATTTTTGCAATCAAGAATTTGGTTTGCAAAACCTTGAAAAAGCTAGGCTGAAAGTTGCAACAGTTATGGATTTAAATGATCCGTTTGAAATGATGTGCTACTCCTCTTCTGAGGAAGGTATGAGAAAAGCCATTTCTTACTTCAAAAGTCGTGTGGCTGAGCTATATGGGATGCTCTGTTTTAGTAAAACGTTTGTTAGCCCTGTTCAGTGGGGACATTACGGGGACAGGCATAAAGGGTTATGCTTGGCTTTCGATGTGAGTGCCGAGGATTTGCACACGGTTGAGTATCGGAAAGGTCGTATGCAGTTTGACCCCGAAGGCTTTATCAAAAGATCGAAAGATGAACGATTTAATATAATGTTAAGGCAGCTTCGCATAAAGCACTCCGAGTGGTCATATGAAAAGGAGGTCCGTCAAATTTTTCTGTTGTCCAAAGCAGAAAAGATTGGTGAGTTATACTTCAAGCCATTCTCGGAGATTGGTAAGTTGCGTCAGGTGATTCTCGGTTGTAATTCTTCAGTGTCTAGAGAACAACTCAAGCGTTCGCTTGGTGATAGATACGGTGAGGTTGAATGTTTTAAAGTCCGGACTGCATTTAAGAACTATAAAATTGTTAGGAATTTAGACGACAGCCTTTGGAAGTAATAGTAGATAGGACGTAGAGCTGTATTTCGGCCTTATGGGTTACGCGGCCTCAATCTGGTATGTCGTCTGACGCCATGGGTCATTGGCCCGGGCCAGCGCCGCCATCGGCGGTGGGCTGACGCTGTTGCCGCACATGTGCACCTGCTGGGTCTTGGTGAACGGCTTACCGTCGGCACCGTGGCTGATGATGTAGTCGGCGGGGAAACCCTGAGCTTTGTACAGCTCGGCCGGTTGCAGCATCCGCAGGCAGATGTCGACGATTACGTACGGCGTGCCCTTGATGGTGACGGTGACCAGGCCCAGCCGATCCTTGGTCGTGATGGTTGGTGTTGGCGCGTCGGCGGCGCTCATGTTCTCGGTGCCGTAGTAGCTGATCAGGAATGCGGCAACCCGCAGCGCACCGGCTTCGACTTCAGGGGAGAGTTGCAGCTCGACTAGTGAGCTCTTGCCGCCACCGACGGCGGTGATGGTCGGCGCCGGTTCGTCCACGCCCTGGCCAACGCTGGTGCCGAACTGGCGCTCCATGAACGCAGTGACCAGCCCGTGGTGAGTGCCGCCGGCGCTGATGGTGTGCAGAGGGTCATCAGCATCCCGCGCATCGCAGTTTCCGCGCAGGTGCACCAGGTTCGCCGTCACCAGCTGCTGCTGGCTGCCGGTGTTGGTCACCGTGGTCATCGGGTCTTCGATACTCTTGGCGTCCGTGGTGTTGAAGCCGCCATTCATCTGGGCCATGAACACCGTTGAGATGCCCATAGCGTGGGCGGCGCCGGCCGGGCGCTGGTAGTTGCCCCCGCTGGTGATGGTCGGCAGTGGCTCGTCGAGGGCTTTGCCTTCATCCGAGAACCGGAACTTAACCAGGTGCGCCGCCGCGAGTGCGCGGTGGTTCTGGGTCATCAGCGTGCCGACTGGCTGATCGGCTGACGCTGGTTTGCCGCTGTACGCCGGGCCACCGGCGCCGACCATCACCGGACTGATCAGCGTCAGCTCGCCGCGATTCGCGCAGGTCACCGTCGGCAGCGGGGCGTGAGGATCGTTGATCCGGTCGCTGTCCTGGTGCGTGGCTGGGGCAATGATCGGGCTGGCCATGGCGAACGATCCGCCGCGCGGCCAGGACGTCACGGTGCGCAGCGGCTCACTCGCGGACTGAACGCTTTCGCCGGACCAGTTCGCGATCGGCACAATGAACGGGTCACCGGCATCGATGACGAACTTCTTCATGCCCTTGGCGATCCGGCGCAGGGTGGCCGGTGCGAGCGGCTTTGTCCGGTCGAAAATGCTTTTGCTCGGGATGGTCCAGTCGATGCACTCGGCGGCGGTGCGCCACTTCTGCTGTCCCTTGGCCGGGTTCTTTGCGTGGGTCGGCTCGGGCCAGACAATCGGCTGGCCGTCACAGCGGGCGATCATGAACAGGCGCTCACGGCTGGTCGGTGCTCCGAAGTCGCAGGCCTTTATCACCCGCCATTCAACTGCGTAGCCCAGACGCTGCAACTCGGCGACAAACACGGCCCAGGTCTTTCCGCGCCGCACCGGGTCCGGTACCAGAAACTGCTGGCTGACCGGGACCACTTCACCAGGTGCGGCAACACCGCCGCCCAGCTTCACGACGCGCCTTGTGGACTTGCAGCGCTTGGCGATCAGCGGCCCCCACTGGAGGATCTGCTTCACGTTCTCCAGGCTGATCACCCGTGGCTTCTGCTTGCCGGCCCACTTCAGGCCAATCCACGACAGGTTCCGGATCTCGCGTTTGCGCGGCTGCCCACCGGCGGCCTGGCTGTGGTGCGTGCAGTCCGGCGACATGTGGAACCAGCCGACGGCCTTGCCGCCGCACTCGGTGTTTGGGTCACCGTCGAACACATCGGTGGTGTAATGCACGGCGCCCGGGTGATTCACGGTATGCATGCTGATCGCCGCTGCGCTATGGTTCTTCGCTAAGTTCACCGCGCGGCCCAGTCCCATCTCCAGCCCGGTACCGGCGCCGCCTCCACCGCAGAAGAAGTCGACAACGATCTCATCGTCCTGAGTGCTGAAGCCGAGTCCGTATTGAGTTTTGAAATCGAAGGGGTGTTTCTTCTGTTGTGCGGACATCGGGGATCCTTGTCGGTATATTTGGCCGAATTGATTTTTTGGGGCTAGCGTTATGATTTGCGCACTTTGTAGGGAAGAAAAAGGCAAGCTTATTGATAGCCACTTTATGCCAGCGGCGGCCTACCCTCATATTCGAGGAACCGAAGAAACGGGTGATGGACCACCCGTCTTGATTAACTTACGAAGAAAGAGCGCGATACAAACAGATAGGCAGGTGAAGCGTCCGCTGCTTTGTATCGAGTGCGAAGATCTTTTCTCAAAAAATGGAGAAAAAAGGATGGGTCAGCTTTGGGCTACTGCATCCGGATTCCCGTTGCTGGACCTGTTAAATTCTGAGGCACCAATCTCCAAAGGTGAGAGATTCGACATTTACGACAGCCGTTTGCTGGATGCAGGCGTTGTAAACTCGATTTTCTATTTTGCGATGAGTATTTTTTGGAGGGCTCAGGTCTGGGATTGGGGCTATGAAGGGGACGCTTATAAGCGTGCGCTCGGGAATCATTACGAATTAAAATTCAGGAGTTTTTTGTTGGGCAAGGAGGCATTGGATAACGTTTTGTTGCTCGTCGATGTGAACTCCGACTTAGATACTTCAGCTGTTATGACATTTCCTATTTCAGGGAAGAGTGGGCCGGATCGGCTTCACTCATTCAGTCTGCTTGGGATGAAATTCAGCATGTATGTTGGCCGATCAATTAGTACTGTGGCTCGGACTCCCTTTGAGTTGCATAATACGCAAATTATGTTTGTTTCTTCAGACTTTAAAAAATCGGCCGCATTTCAGAAGTTGGCAGGCCGAGTCCAATCAGAAGTGGAAGCGAAAGGGAAGTTGAAAGCCAGTCCCGCGAATAAATTCAATCATTCACAAAGGCCATAAGCGGAAGAGCAGCTTTTCTGACTGTCGGTGCGAGCGATCAGGTCGACCATGTCGAACTGCCGGCCGCCCCGCGCGGTGTTGCTCCAGTCCACCATCCGGTCAATTCCATGCGTGATGGCGTTGACCTTGTCGGCAGATCTGACGGTGGGGTCGGTTACGGTGGCAAAGAACGTGGCGGCGCCACTCTTGCTGGCGATGGTCACCAGTCGCTCCCACTCCCGCACACGGTCAACTTCCTCTGGCCACCTGGCCGCGATCTGCCTGAGTTCGTCTTTCGCACACATGATGCACGGCATGCACCCGACACGATTGCAGCCTTGCAGGTACAGCGGGTTCGGTTTGATGCCGGCCGCTCGATGAGCCTCGAAAACTGAATCGACACTCCATTTCAAGATCGGTCGGTAGTTGAACAGGCCGCCCCCAACCTCGTCGCATTCTGGCAGGTACTTGCGTGACGGCGACTCATCGGCCCGCACGCCTTGCCAGGACAGCAGCATGTTCTCGCCGTCCATGAGTGGCAGGTAGACCTGCTCGATGATTGGGTTGCGCTTCAGCTCATCAGTGCAGAAGCGGGCTTTGGTGCTGGGGAATCGGCCTTTCCACAGGCACAAGTCCAGGAATGGGTTGCCGGTAGGGTGCAGAACTTCCAGAGCGCCCAGTACGATGGATTCAGCCACACCCTTTTCGCGCCATTTCGTTTCGATGAATTTGCGTTTGCCGGCGATCTGCCTGGAGAAGTCTGCCTTCACCCACCGTATTGGAACGCCCGTGGCCTCAGCCAGGTAGTGGATGTAGTCGTACGTTTCTGGATGCTCATGCCCGGTGTCAGCCACCACTGCGCTTAGGTTCGGCACCTCCAGCTCTCGGGCGACCAGCAGCGTAGCCGTGCTGTCCTTACCGCCGCTCATGCTGACGATGTTGTAAATAGGCATAGGGGATCCTCGCCGGCTGGCGTGATTCGTAGAAGTGGGGTATTTGTGTTCGGCCCGGCATGGAGCCGGATCAAGGAGAAAGTTCGATGGCTGGTCCAAGCAATAGAGAAATCGCAATTGAGCAAGCAGCAGTCGCTATGCTCTTTGAAGCCGAGAAGCTCGGAATAGACCTTTCTGACCTAGCTAAAAAAGCGAAGGTTGGCATTCTGGGTAATGCTTCCTACACGTGGGTATCCGATCACGGCCTAAAACAAGAGTCTGCAGAAGCAGCCTCTTACCTCGTATCCGCTGTTAGGAACGAACCGGCGGAATAACTTCGTCGCCAGGCTCTGGTGGATCGTCAGCGAGCGACTTCATGCCGGCCGCCTGAATGATGCGCGACACCTTTTCAGTAACAACAAAAGGTGTCGTGACACACTTGAGCATCTGGGCCTGGGTTTCGAAGTTGGCCGCGATCAGGTTCCGCAACAGGTTCTGATACACCTCCTGCTGGTTGTTGAAGCCGTGGGCCTCCATGATCCGCTTGAGGTCTGGTTTGAACACCCCGGCGACCTCAACCGTAAACTTCTCGACGCCCAATGCAGCGTCCTTCGCTGCTGCCTTTTCGCGCTTCTTGCGCTGCTTGATGGCTTCCGCCGTCAGCTGCGGCTCGACCGACGCAAGTTCCTGCTCTTCGGCCATGACCTACCTCTTCAATTCCGCTGGCCGGCAAGTCCAGCCAGGTCTGTCGGCGGCGCGTGGCCGCCCGGTTGGTGGTTCGTTTCACGCTGCGACCTTCACCTGATTCCAGGCACCGGCGGCGTAGAACAGCTTCGCGGCTTGCGCCTCTTCCAGCGTGATCTCGGCCGGGATGGCGATCCATCCTGATGCGAGAATGTGGTTCGGGTTGCAGCCCTTTCGCAGATCCAGGTAGTAATGCTCGATCGCATCAGTCAGGCGCTCGACCTTGTACATGCCCTGCGGCGAGATCTCCGTGGATTTGAGGTACTCGGTGCCCAGCTCATCGCGGCACATCGCGGCGATGTAGATCGTCCAGTGATAGGAGAAGTCGAACAGGGCGTTGGCGATCGCCAGACTGCGGATCTGCCGGCAGTTCTTCCAGTTCACCATGATCTGGCTGCCGCTCGGGTCGATGTGCACTACCGCGACGTGGTTGGTGCTGAGTAGCGCCCGGCAACTGCGCTCGGCCCGGGCGAAACCGTTGTTGGGTTTGCGTTTCGATTTCATAGTGAGTCCGCCATCTTGCGCAGCGCCCTTCGTTCTTCGGCCGATATCGGCTTCGGGCGCCGCTTGAGGACCGTTTCAGGGTCTATTTTCTTCGAGCGGGGCGGTGGCAGCGGATTGCGCGGCGGACTTTTCAGTTGGTCGATCTGTCCACCGCCGGCCAGGTACTGGGCGACTCGTTCAGAGATCGCCTCAGCGTCCGGCCGGTGCTGCTCCACCAGGTTGAGGTGGTTGCTGATCATGCTGGCCTCACTTGATCCGGATCGAGCTCTCGCCGCGCTCAAGGTGCGCCCAGGCTGGTTCCGGAAGCAGTTCATGTGCCACGTCTTCGCCGGCGGCGATGCGCTTGCGCACGGCTTCGTTGTGCTCACGAATCTCCTTGAGCTTGGCGGCGATCGCATTCTTGTCCGGCGCGATGCTGGTTTTCACGGCGGTCAGCTCGTCCGGTACCGCGTCTTCGTTATCGACGATGACCTTCTCCTTGCCCAAGGCCAAGGTGATGGTGAACAGCGGGCGTTTGATCGACTTGAGGTTGGCGGCTTCCATGTTCCGGCGCAGGTAATCGCTGATCTTTGCAACGCTGTTAGACTTGATCCGCTTCAGCTCGGTCAGCCGCTCAATTTCCGATTCGATGGCGGTCACGTCGCTTTCAATGTTGCGGCGCAGCATGACGATGTTGTCGGCCTTCACCTCAAACTCGCCTTGGATCTCGTCCATTGCATGCTGCAGGGCTTCTTTCAGGCCCTCGTCATCGGTGTCGGCCATTCCCTGAAGTTCGGCGAGCTTGCCGGTCAGTGCGTAAAGTTGAGTCATGCTGCGTTCTCCCGCTCAGCTGCTTCGGTGATTCGTTTCCACTCGAGCGAGACTCGCTCGGCGCCCTTGGTGTCTTTGCGAAGGGTCAGTTTGCGCACGGCAACGTCGTGGATTTTCTTCAGCTCCTGAGCGGACTGCGCACCACCCATGGTTTCGATGACCGACTTGATGTACTCCAGCCGCTCTTGTTGCTGGCGGTCGATCTCTTCCTGCCTGTCTTCAGCCTTGGCGATCGCAACCTCATCACGCACCGTCTCTACATATGCGGCGTCATCAAACAGTCCCATGTGGATGTCCGCGGCGAATCCGAGCGGCTGGAGGCATTTACCGATTGCATCTGTAAGCGACTTCTTTGCCGCCTCCCAGTCGGTGATGATCTTGCCTTGCTGCAGGAGAACGAACGGCGTGTGCCCGTAGTGCGTCACGGTGCATTTCTGTCCCCCTTCGCCCTGGTACCAAAGCTCAATTCTCACCGTGTGGACTTTCGCGTTGATCAGTGGCGCGGTGGGCCATTCCTTGGTTGGTGCCTGCAACGGACCGCCTTCGTCGAATCGCTCCTCAAGAATCGTCCAGCCCCAGCCTTCACCGCACGGGCCGAATACTTCAGTGGCCTTACGCATCAGGTAGGTCGGTTTGATGGCTGTGCCCTTGAAGCCGCCCATCCCGGTGAAGTTCTTTGTGGCACTTGGATCGGTCGTGTTGACCTGATCCCAGATCCGCGTATTCGTGGACATGAGGAATCCTTGCCGCGCCCAGCGCAGCGATTGAATGCTTGGTTTATTGAGTGATGCGATCGGCGAGGGCGCTGAGCAGCATCAGGAAGGTGAAGACGCCGATGGCGGAGAACGAGCCGCGCCGGATCAGCAATCGGCGGGCGAGCTGGTGACCGGTCACGGCCGAACCCTCACTGCGATCCGCTTGCCCTTCATGGACGGCGCCAGACGGTGCGGGAGATTCGAAACCAACTCCTCGCGCTCGCGACCGATCACCTCGTTGAAAGGAAGACCGAAGCCGAGCAGGGCGATCTTGTGTTCGATGTCCTCCAGCTGCTCGTCGATCAGCGATTTAACCGGTGCCGTACTCATGCCGTCCCCTTGCGCTGCTGACAGACGTCACGCAGCCGCTTGCAGTAGTGGTTGAACTCGTCGATGGTGATCGCGCCATCTGTGAAGAGGCGGGTGATCAGCTGCTGTACCAACAGACCTGTTTCTTCATGGGCGAAGCTCGCGTTCACGCCATCAAGCGCCTTGTCGATCAGGATGTGCGGGCTCAAAACCCACACTCCTGCTCGACGCGATCGCTTTCGCGCTTTGCATCGCGGTATTCGTTGGCGTGCACCGCGACCAAGTCGCCGGCGAGCGTCCGAACGACTTGTGGATCACCGCCCACGGCTTCGACGGCCCAGGCGTGCAAGATCCCGCCGTCGCCGCGCCGGATCAGCTCAATCAGGATCTTCTCGATGTACCGGTCTGGATCTGGGTTCGCGGCCATGTGATCCGCCAGGGCTTCCGGCAAGTGATCAGCATTGACCAGGACCTTGCTTCGGCCCACCGGATTCGGCGCTTCGATATGGCGTCGGCACAGCAGATCGTCGACCGACTCGGTCAGCCACTCTTGACCTGCCTCCGTATCGAGAAAGTCGTCTTCCGGGATGAGCTTGCGTAGAGCTGACATGGTCGCCTCCAGGGTGGCGGGTGTTGATCCAACAAAACTCGGATGCACTCATCCGCTCCGCTGGTTGCCGTTGAGCGCGGAGGAGAGTGCATTCGGGTGGTGTCGGAAGGGGATGGGGAGAAAAACGGTGTAGCGGGGCAGTGGGGCCGGCGGTGGAGTCTTAATCCAAGCCGCCGGCAGCGAGCATGGTTACTCTACGGTGCAAATCCAGCGGTGGTTATGCCGGTATGGTGCGCGGGTAAAGTGGACATCTGAGACCAGATTCATTCCGCGCTGCTGCAGCGCTTCGGCCAGTTGTACGAGTGTCTCTGCTTGGATAGTCATTGCTGTCACCTCGTCAGATTTACTGCGTTCATAATTCTTGACCGAGCGGGCAAGTTGCTAATTCATTTTTTCTACTTCGGCGATTGTTCAATCCATACCGCAGAGCGCTCCCTGACTGTCCCCTTCATCTGAGATTTAGGGCAAGGAGAGCTCTGCGCTATGGATTGATGCCGCTCCAGAAAAGCGGCATCAGTAAATCTACGGAAATTGCTCGCGCCTCCTACCAGGTCATTCGCCAGTTCGGTCAACACCTCGTCCGCCGTCGCAGTTCTGCGCGTTGGTAGCCTTTCGGGGCTATCGGATCGCCGGTCGCCAGTAGTGGCAGCGCGATTTTGTTCACCTGACTTCATCTCGCCCCACAGGTGTGGCCGGGGCTGACCTCCCAGCGTGAGCCGGGTAATCGTTTATGGCGCGGGTTGTTAAAGAGCGACGCGGCTTTCGCTGCTGGGCCGAAGTTACGTCGGCTTGAGGTAAATTTACCATTTGGAAATTACCTGTCAATGCATATTGGTAAATAGCTTGGTAAACAAATTTTGGTTTTTGGTAAATTGCTGATGCAGCTCATTTTTCTCCAGGCGAAAAAAAGCCCGCACTGAGCGGGCTGCAATGGAATGGAATTCTATTTGGTGGCGTCTACGACCCTTCTCAGTCCCGCCATATCTTGCTCGGAGACCTTTCCCTCTGTGCCACAGACTTTGAATTCAATAAGCTTGGATGAGGCCAAGCGCTCAATGTTCGCGCGATCTACTCGTTTGCTAAAGCTCTCCAGCGTCGAAGATCCCGCCGTAGAATTTTCGTATTTCATCTCAAGATATGGATCACGCTTACCGTCGACCAACCAGTCAGTGTGGTGGCAGTCTAGGTACTGCCATTGATCGGAACGTGTCAAAAGCTGGATGCGATATGAGTAGGGAGTCGTTTGGCCCTTTGGGTAAAAGGCAAAGACCGAAAAAGAAAACTCTTCGGGTTGAGATGGCATGGCCATCCAAGAAACAGATCGGTTATCAGTGAATCGATCAACCTCATCCTTGAATACCCCTGCGTCTGAAGCGCTCGAAAAAAGCAGAGCCCCTACAAAAAAGATAGTTCTCTTGCTCATCGGATCCCTCCATCAATTGAGCCGAAATTTTATCATTCGTGGCTGAGCGCCACCATCTGCTGCGCCGTCAGTCGCCGACATCGAACCGCCAAGTAACGTGCGGTCTCTACCGACTCACAATCCATTAGGTGAATCGCCATGAGAGTAGAAGAGAAACAAAAAGCACTGTCTGCCTGGCGCAAGCTGCTGGAGGAGCCCGAGCTCAGGATGGATACCGAAGAGCAGTACGATGAGTTGCTCAAAATGGCAGACGCCATGGAGCAAGATGGCCTGATCACTGCAGGTGAGTGGCGCCAGCTGGTGAGAGAGGCTGGTACGAGGTTCGCTCAAGCAACTGAAGGGCTCGAGGGCGGAACGTAGGAGGGAAGGGCGGAATGAAAAAGCCCGGCGCTGGGCCGGGTTTTTCGAAGACGGGCGGAGATGAATTCGCCAAGGTGAGTCGTGCAGGTAACTACTTCCTCTCCAGTATCAAATCGTGTTGCCTGAGATGGTCAGGAATCGGTAGATCACAGATACGCATGCTTGAGATCCCAGAACGTTGAGATTCTGCGAGCATGTCAACGTCGTTTGTGATTAGCAGTCTAGCGCCATTGGCTTTAGCTATTGCAATGATCTGCCAATCGACCTTGACGGACTGTCTGGGGCGCTTCTCTCCCTTGATGGCTTTCCTGGCGGAGCGCCCGGCTTTCACCACTTCAACCGTCTCCATGACAGCTTTTAGGTCATATGGAAGGAGCCTGAAGGCTGCGGTTTTGAAAATGGTCTGTGTCTCTATCAGCTCTCGCTCGCCGGCTTGATCGAGAAACTCAGCCCAGACCTGCGCAGGAATCCCTATGCTCTCTCTCTTCGCACGAAGCGCGTGAAAGAGCCCCTGCATGCGTAGGCTGTCATCCGAGTTGAGTCGCTTCCCAAAAAACAGGACCAACGCATTGGTGTCCAGAATTACCAATTAATGACCTTTCCTTAGACCCGACAGGTAGTCTTCCACGTCAGGAACATCAGCCCAACCGATACCTATGGCTTCCATGGATGCGTAAGCCTCATCCCAGTCACCGGATAGCGGAGACCATGACTTTACGTTCAGCTGGAGGAGTTCCCAGTGACCACTAGATGTCCTTTTCCACTTGCCTTTGCCGGTTAGCTCAATCGGATCGCCGAGGTAGTGGGATGAAATCTCTTTGGCTAGCTGCGCTCCCATGATGGTGCAATTGTATTCTCGCCCATCGCTGTCTTTTACCAAGACAGGGATCGTGTCATCTCTCCCGCCAATTTTTATAACTTGGCCGGTAATTGTGCTTTCTTGCTCCAAGGTAATCTCTTTCGCCGGGGCTGACTTTTTGCCTCCAGGGAATGGATAGATTACTGCTCCGGACGGATCCTTTAACTCCCCCCTTGTTCCATCTTGAATCAGGAGTTCATTAATTCTCACGAGGGCGCTCAGAGCATCCTTTGGAGCCTGATTGCTTTGTGCTATCGCGAGAGAAAGACGCTTTGAAACGCGTGGAGCTGCCTCGTCTTCCGTCCAGGCTTTGAGAGCGGCACTGCCTGCCGAAAGCTTATCGAAATGGACTTGATCTTTCTCACCCATCAGCTTTGCCAGCTCAGCCAAATAGACAGCCATCCGCTCAAGCGTAAGCTTGTTCGGGTGCGAACCGACTATCCGAAGAGTGTAAATGTTGGGCTTTTTCATAAACTGATTATAGGCATGCGTCCCTGCCAATTTCGATGTCTTTCCTTCGTTCATGGCCACTAGAGGCCCCCTCACAACCCTTGGGGCTTTCACGCAGACCAGATCAGCCTCTACTTCAAAGTACTCAACCCCAATGCGCCAGCTTCTGCGAGATCATCCTCAGCACGAATCGAAGCTACGTCCATGCCAATTTTCTCCGCCAGCCTCAGCTGGTACTCCCAAGGGGAAATGCCGAGCGATTTGGCGTTGCTCGTAAGTATGTTGGTGATTCGAAGGATTTTGTAATCATCGTGGGTCATGCCACATAGCTCTGCTTCTGAGGCGTTTTCCGCCTCTCGCATAACCTCTGGATTCGCTTCTGCGATCAGGCCTACTGCATTTTGATGAATCTGTTTTCGAAGTTCCATTTCGCGAAGCCCTGTGCAGATTTAGTAGGTTTTATCGAGAATACATCGCCCACCAGAACACATGCCCCAGGATCGAGATCTGCTGTTCCTGGATCTGTTGGAACGTGTAGTCCTCGTCCGGATGCTCATCACGGTTGAAACTGCGTAGGCGTAGCCCGGTAGGGATCCGGTAGACCTGCTTCACGCGAAGCTGACCGTTGTGATTGATGGCATACATCTCGCCGTCGACGATATCGCTCAGTGAGTTTTTCCCCACGTTCACGCCGACCGTCGCGCCGTCGCGCAGTACGGGAATCATGCTGTTGCCGCTCACCACTACGCATTTGGCATTGCTGAATTGCACACCATTGTGCCGGAGATCTTTCTTGAAAAAGCGCAGCCGAGAGGTATCGCTTTCCTCAATCACAAACCGGCCTTCGCCAGCGGCGAGCTCCACTTCCTGGAGGAAGGGGACGTAGACCTCATCGTCATCGAGCGGGGTCTCGTCGTCCCAGGTATCGATCGAGGACAGTGGAATCTCGACTTGAATTCTCGGCTTGGCGGCACCGGACACCGAAGCTGCAGACAGCTCACCCTCGCTCAACGGGCGATCAAGTGATCCAGGTACGAGCCCGCACTTCAACTCGAAGTCGCGTGCCATTTTCTCCCCGATGTTCCGGAGATGCTCGGCCTTGTCGGTGAAAAGCCGGGAGATATAGGACGGCTGCTTATCCACGCGGGCGGCGAAGTCAGCGTCTTTTCCGCCGAAGTCGCGATCAATGATCTGGCGAACTCTGGCTCTGCGTATGTCTTTGATTTCCATGTCCCCATTAGAACCTTTATTTCCCTTTGGGGAAATTACCTTTACTTGGTAAACATTTATGGTAAATTCGTGCATAAATGAACCAGAAGGTAAACCCAAATGGACTTCCCCACGTACGCAAAGCAGCTTCCGCGCGGCGGAAGAAAACGCCTCGCCCTGAGCCTCGGCATTCCGGCGAGCTACCTCTCTCGTTTGATCTCTGGCGACCGCTCCATCACCGCGGAGCGCGCCATTGAAATTGAACACGCGACAGGCGGGAAGGTGACTCGGCAAGAGTGCCTTCCGGGTATCCAGTGGAAGAACGCTTCGTAAGTTCGACCCGCCGCGCCAATCCGTTGAAGCCAGATTAGAAGAGAGCAGTCCCCATGGAAACGTCCAGTCCAAGACACACCGCACAAACTCGTGATCAGGTTCTGATCGCGCACGCTCAAAACCAGATCGCACGCACCAGCTTGAGCCAAGACGATTTCGCCCAGGCGCTGAGCCGGGAGATCTCCCTGCGAGTTCCAACAGCGAAGATCATTTTGGCAAAGATCCCGGACTTTGATGAGCTGGCGCGCCTGAACGACGTTGGCGAATTCGTGAAGGCAACAGGCCGCTGGCTGAAGCGTGTGCAGCGCTGGCTGTCCGGTGATCAGGAAATGCCGTCGTGGCTGGAAGAGTCTTGGGTGAATGCCCTGGAGCCTGAGTATCGCGACCACTGCATCAACGAACTGGCCGGTCGCCACGGACTTACTGGTGCCCGCCAGATGCAGAGCGACCAATGCGCCAATAAAAGCTTCGGGGCGCTGATCCGCGCCCTGGGCGACGTGATCGATACCGGCAGCGAAGTCTTTGACGACCAGGTGATGTGCGAAGAGGACCTGCCGCATCTGCCAGCGTTCGCCGAGCAGTGCCGCCAGGTTGAAGCGCGGGCAGGGGAGCTTGGCCGGAAGGCCGAAGCGCTGATCGCAAAACACCGACCTAATTTGAAGCTTGCCTGATTTTCCGCGCATGCGCGGAAATTCTGAGTTCACCACCAAAAAAGGGGTCTTTGGGTCAGCACTCTCAAGTAGAAGCCCCAGAAAGCCCAGGCACAAAAAAGCCGACGGTCGAGGTCGGCTGATTCGTAAACTAGAGAGGCCAGATTATGCAGAGCCAACCCAATTCAAGCAATACCCCCAAAAGTGTCGCGACACGTTTTTCTAATTCTGAAAACGTGTCGCGCACAACAATGTCTTCTCGTGAGATTGCCGATCTGGTCGAGTCACGCCATGACAGCGTGAAGCGCACCATCGAGCGCCTGCAAGAAAAAGGCGTCGTTAGCTTTTCACCATCGGTGGAAACCTCCCACGAAGGTTCTGGCGCACGCCCGGTTGAGGTGTATCTCGTAAACAAGCGTGACAGTTTCGTCGTTGTCGCTCAGCTCAGTCCTGAGTTCACCGCCGCGCTGGTAGATCGCTGGCAGGAACTGGAAGGGCAGATCGCCCAGCCCCGCGAACTCTCCCGCATGGATCTGATTCAGATCGCCTTCGAGGCCGAGCAGCAGCGCCTGCAACTGACCATCCAGGTCCAAGCCCAGGCCTCGAAAATCCACTCCATGGAGAACCTGTTCAAGGAAGGGATGACTCACACCCAATTCTGCAAGGGCCTCAATGGGGTCAATGTCATGCAGGTGGGCAAGTACCTCGAGGGTCGGAGCTGGCTCTACAACGAGAGCAAATCCGGCCTGCGCTTCCGTGTGGCGTCTTACGCCCGCGACAAGTACATGACCGAGCATCAGACCGAAGTCGCCCTCCACGGCAAAGAACCGTTCATTGCCTTCACGCCGAACTTGCTCAAGAAGGGCGCCGTGCGCCTCTACGATCTGTATCTGGCCGGCGAGCTGCCCATGAAGAAAAACTGGAACGGGTTGTTCACTCACGATAAAGCAATGCGCGGTGCCGCATGAGCATGGGCCTTATGGTCGCCGCTATGAAGCTTCGCGTCGGTAACCCACTGCGTAAGCTGGTCCTCATCAAGCTGGCAGACAATGCCAGTGATATGGGGGAGTGCTGGCCGTCCTACCAACACATCGCCGATCAGTGCGAGATCAGCAAGCGTTCCGTTATGAATCACATCACCGCGTTGTGCGAGTCAGGGCTGCTGCGCAAGGAAATCAGGAAGGGTGGGCCGAAGGGCAATTCGTCGAATGTTTATTTCCTGACCCTCGATGGTGGTGCACCTCCTGCACCAGGGGTAGTGCAGCAGATTCACCAGGGTAGTGCAGCAGGTTCACCCCCTAGTGAATCTCCTGCACTAGGGGGTAGTGCAGGAGCTGCACCCAGAACCAGTCACTCTTCTGAATCAGTCAATGAAGCGGTCATTGAACCAATTGCACCCCTGGTCTCCGCCGAGGGCGTGCCGGCTCAGTCCGGCAACCTAGTGCTGGTGGTTGATCGCGACAATGCTCCACGGGTCGAGATTCCCGCTGACATGCCGGGCCCCAAAGACCAGTCCTGCAAAACCTTCAAGGTCTGGGCGAACTACGCCATGGCCTACCGCAAGCGCTACAGCACTTGGCCGGTGTGGAACGCCAAGGTCGGCGGCCAGCTCGGCCAACTGGTCGACCGGCTCGGCGCCGATGTTGCCCACCACGTCGCGGCTCACTACTTGAAAACCAGCGACGCCGGCGTCCTGCGCAAGTGCCACAGCCTCAACGAGCTGCTGGCCAACGCCGAGAGCTACCACACCCAGTGGGTTACTGGTCAGCGCATCAACGGGACCACCGCCCGCCAGATGGAGCGCACTGAAGCGAACGTCTCCGCTGCCGAGCAGGCCGCGCAAATGGTCTTGGCCAAGCGCCAAGGAGGAGAGCGCAATGAGTACCTCTGAAATGAACGATCACCAGGTTGCGGGGCTCGCTGCAGCGATATGCGCCACCGCCGAGGCCATGGGTCAGGAAATGAACCCAGGCACCGCGGCGATGATGGCTGAAGACCTCTGCGCTTACACGGTGCCTGCCGTGAAGGCGGCGCTGAAGGCCTGCCGCTTCGAGGTGAAGGGCAAGCTGGCGATGGCCGACATTCTCCAGCGCGTCCAGACCGCCGACGGTCGTCCGGGAAAGGACGAAGCATGGGCGATCGCAATGACCACGAACGACGAGTTCGAAACCGTGGTGCTGACTGACGAAATCCAACTCGCGCTGGCGGCTGCAAAACCTGTCCTCGATGGCGGCGACAAGGTCGGTGCGCGCATGGCGTTCAACAGCGCTTACGAGCGGCTGGTGGGGCAGGCCCGGGAGGACAACAAGCAGGTCAACTGGCACGTGTCTGTCGGTTTCGACGCCAATCGCCGCACTCAGGCGATCACCAAAGCCGTGCAGATGCAGCGAATCCCACAAGAGCGCGCTCAGCAGTACCTGGCCGACTTGAGTGTCGTGCCGGTCACTGAAGACGGGCGGGCGGTTGCGGCTCTGCTCACCGGCGATGTCGCGCGTCCGTCTTCGAAGCTTCGGGAAAGACTCGCTGCGGTGAAGGACTCGATGCTCGCCATGCGTAAAGCATCAGCAGAGGAACAAACAGAACTGCGAATTCTAGCAGCCAACGAGCTGGCGGATCGCCGGGCGCTGCTCATACAGCAGGCCGAACTATTGAAAGCAAGGAGCGCGGCTCAATGACCGATATCACTGACCAGAAAAAGCAGGCTGAGGCCGGCTTCAAAAACTTCCACCGCAGGCTTTGCGAGCGCTTCGGCTACTACTACGACGAGCTCGACTGGCAGCGTGACCAGGTCTCGCTGGAAGAACACATCGCCACGCAGTTCAGCCACGTCAATGCGGAGAACGCAGCGCTGCGCGGGCAGGTTGAGGCGTTGCAGCGCGGCGCCGGCCAGCTCCAGGAGCAGGTAGAGGCTCTGAGCCTGAAGGTGACGCCATGAATCCCGAATACACGATCCGCGACCAGCGCGACATCAACCGCCTCGCCGGCGTGCTTCACGCAATCGACCTGAGCAAGCCGAAGGTGGTGGTGATCCGCGACGAGAAACGCCCGGACGTCTGCAACCGCAAGATGTGGGCAATGCTCAAGGACGTTTCCGATCAGGTGATCTGGCACGGCAAGAAACTGACCAGTGAGGACTGGAAGTGCCTCTTCAGTGCCTCGCTGGAAAAGCAGCGCGCGGAGCCAGGCCTTGATGGCGGGTTCGTCGTGATGGCCGTTTCGACCCGCAAGCAGTCGCAGAAGTGGTTCAGCGATCTGTTCGAGCTGATGCATGCCTTCGGCGCCGAGCATGACGTGCGCTGGACCGAGCAGGACAAGTGGGGAGGGCGCTACGGATGAGAACTGCCCTCAAGGATGTGAAGCAGAAAACCTGCAAGGCCTGCGGCGAGAAATTTGCCCCGATGTTCAACACCACGCAGGTAGTGTGCAGCCCGAAATGTGCGCTGGCCTATGCGCCGGCGAATAGCGAGAAAGCCCGCAAGGCCATCGCCCAGCGCGACCGCCGCGAGATCAAGGTCCGCAAGGAGAAGCTGAAGAGCAGGGCGGATCACCTGCGCGAAGCCCAGGCCGCTGTGAACGAATACGTCCGCCTGCGTGACGCGCATCTGCCGTGTATCAGCTGCGACTCGAACCCGAGCGACCAGGACCTGATCACCGGCAGCCGCTGGGACGCTGGTCATTACCGATCCGTGGGCGCCTGCCCGGAGCTGCGTTTCGAGCCGCTGAACATCCATCGCCAGTGCGTGAAGTGCAATCGCAATCTATCCGGCAACGCGGTCGAGTACCGGATCCGGCTGGTGCAGCGCGTCGGCGCCGAGACCGTGGCTTGGCTTGAAGGGCCTCATGAGCCCCGTAAGTACACCGTGGAAGAAATCAAAACTATCAAGGCTGAATACCGGGCCAAGTCCCGCGAACTGAAGAGGACTGCAGCATGATCTATCCAAGCGTTCTGAACGCAGTTGTCTCCGCCCTCGCGGCCGAGGCCATCGACAACACCAGCAAACAGGCATGGCAGAAACTGTACAACTCTGCCGATGAGGAGGAGGGCGGCGACATGGCGACGCTGGTTCGCTCCCGTGGCGCTGACACCATCGACCGCACGCAAGTGGACTGCTGGGTATCGGCCCGGCTGCACAGTGCGCTTGAGCAAAAGCACTGGGATGCGCTGGTGGCGAAGTACAGCACCCACAAAGGGCGCAAGGTTCAGGCCATCTCTGCGTTGCAGACCCTCATCAACACCCCGGCCCCGAAGCTGTTCCTGTTCAAGGCGACCACTGCCTGGGCTATCCCGCAGTTAAAGGGTGCGCGGCCGAAGGTGGCGACGTCCGTATCCGTCGAGATCCCGCTTGATGCGCCGGAGTGGCGCCGTGAAGCAGTAGTGAAGGCTGCGCTGGCGGCAGGCCAAGCCAAGGCGAAGAGAGACGAATCCCGATCTGCCGATATGATCGTGCTGAAGGACAGCTTCTACGACATGAACACCTGGGACTTAGATGCAAACACTGAGCGGACTCGTCAACGCTGGCGTAAGAATATTCAAGAAGCACTCAGCGATATCGTTGTGGAGGCATTAATGTGTGCAGAGGTGATCCTGCAAGGAGAGGGGGTCTTGCTATCGGACAATGCGGCAGATGCCGCTTAGGGAGTTTTATGGATTCCATTAAGCCTGAGGTGTGGTTTCCAGTTGTAAGTTTAGTGGCGGGCGCGCTTCTAAAAGCAGCATTCGACTATTTCAATGAGTCAAGGTTGGAGACTCGGGAGCGTCGAGTAAGGTTGGAAAAGCGAAAAGAGAGCTTTCTTATGCAAAAGATTGAAGCGCAACGAGTGCTTCTTCCTCAGCTTCAGGAGTCGATTGTGGAGCTGATGCGAACAACACATCTGCTTAATATCGAGGATCAAAAAAACTATCGGAAAAGTGGGTCGTGGGGGAAGCTTCCGGTCGGCGACGAGCTAAGCGACCGCTCAATGACTGCTTTCCGGCAAGTTGGACTTTTCAGGGTTCGTGTTCAAGACGATGAACTCAGGGATCAAATTACGCAACTGTCCGCGCTTTGCACAAAGGTGATTTATGGTCAGGGCGAGCTGGAATCCGATGAAGCTATGCGCCGAGTTGGCATTCACTTTTCGGAAGTAAACGAGCATTTAGGTGAGGCCATTCGCTATTTAGATGCACAAGAGCAAGCAATTTTGCATTGAGGGTTGACTGGCAATGTCGCCTTGTCGCATTATTAACCCATCCTGTCATTCCTGCGCATGTCGGGGATTGATGATCTTCTTTGGGGAGCGTCGGGTTCGAGACCCGCGGTTATGTCGGCTACCCGGATGGCAGTTCTTTTAGCTTTAACGGTCTGTGTGACGTGCTTGCCTGCAACACAAGAACTGATGTCTGTATTAACTCAATTAACATTCGAGGGTAGCAAAATGGTGACAGAAATTTCGAAGTTGGTTTTTCCGCCTGTAGTAACGACGATTTCTGCCATCTGGTGTAGCTGTTTGGCTGCTGGTAGCCTGCCCCACTCCATCTGAGGCTCAGCCTCAATAAGAACCCGGCCATTGAGCCGGGTTTTTTTATGCCTCGAATTTACCTGTAGCCAGGACAGCCTTCGGGAGGCCTGGACGCCGTTGGCCGGTAGTGCGGCGCATCTGAAAAACACCGGCAGCCCGCACACCCTGACCTCACCATTTGCTTCAGGGTGGCGCGAGACTGGATCAGTGAGATCGATGCAATGGGGCGTCGACGTTGAGAAGGCCCTTGGCGGACAGCGCGGAAAGACGCGCCCACAAATTAAATCAGCTCGATGCTTTCGACTACTTTGCCAGTCACCGGATCCGACATCTCCGATCGACGGAAACGACCAGTGGCTACAATCTGATCGAGAACCGCATCCACCGCCTGCATTGTGTTCGGTTGGCGTGCGTATCGGGTGCGCAAGATGAAGTCCAGAGCATAGCGTTTGACCTTTGCCAGGCCTTCGCGAGTTTTACCGACTGGCATTTCAGTCACGCCGGCCTCTTGGAATGCATCCACCAGTCGCTCGATGTATAGACCGGCTTGGGCTCCTCCATATGGGAGGCTGATCCAGCCCGGCTCAGACGGGCTCACGCGGATAGAAGTTCGTAGCGCACTCAGTGCTGCTTCGAGTTGTTCCATCTTGGACGTATGCAGGAAATCCACAAGGCGATCGCCTTGTGCCTGGTGTACGCCGAGTGCGCGGCATAGATCCGCTTTGCGCAGGCCTTGTTTCATCATTTCGTTCCAGAGAGCGATCTTCGCAACTGTAACCGCTGGCGAAGGCACAACTTGCTCTCCGTCTTCTGGTGGAGTCGCTTCTGGAATGACTCGGCGCTGATCGACATACAGCGAGAGCGTGGTGGCAATTGCGTCGTCAGCCTCGCTGATAGCGTGCTTGAGATCATCTCCAAAGCTGTTCAGTTCTGGTAGGTCACGGCAGAAAACGGCGACGCCGGTATCGTCTTGTTCAAAGCGGATTGCATAGTCGTACATTCTTACTCCTCGGAGGTGATGGCCCAGCTTTCAGATGTGGTGAAGGGGCTCTCAGAGCCCCAGTTGTTTAATGATCGCCTTGCGGGTCGGTTCTGGCATTTCTTTACTACCGTGATCCGCGAAGGTGCTCCTGTTGCCGTTGGGGGCGATGATCTTGAAGTGGCTTCCTTTGCCGGCTTCGAAGGTCACCCCTTGGGCCTTCAACCATCGTCTGAACTCGCTGAACTTCATCACCTCGCCTCGTTGTTTGGATGAGTCCATTCTACAACATTTATGTGTTAATACAACAATTTTGTTTTATTGATTCAGTGCCTATTCAGGGCCTCTGCATTCGCAGAGGATTTTTCGTTTTCGGCTCCCAACACCCATTGCTCCGAGCTAGGAGTGCAGCGGGGCCGACCTATTTCCCATGGAGACTCCAATGGCAGAACCGGCGAGCACTGCCGCCAGCGTCGTGCTGGTGAAGTACGGTGTGGTCATGGCTGCTTTCGTCGGTTCGATTCTGTCCCTTGGTTTTCTGAAAGACCTTACCAGGGGGCAGGCGGCGACTGCTGTGGCTACTGGCTTCGGATTTTCGGTTTACCTGACGCAACCAGTGACGTTATGGCTCGCGCCAAAGCTCGATCTGGCCGTGAATGATGATCTGCTGTGTGGGGTGGCATTCGTGCTGGGCCTGACAGCGATGAACATCATTCCGGCACTGAAGGCGGCAATGGGGTCGGTCGTGACGGCGCGAGGTGCATGACATGAACAGCATCATTGTTTCAGCGCTTGGGGTGCTCGATGCACTTTTGTGCGTCTTGGTGGCTCTGGCTGCGTGTGACTACCTTCGCCGGATTCGCCCGGTGGATCAGCCGCTGCTATGCACGGCGTTCTACCTGGTGGCCATTGGGGCGTTTGGCGCGTTCGTCACCGCCATCCAAGGGCACTGGGTCAACCCGTTCGGCGTGATGCTTCATGCTGGTGTAGTGGCTTATGCGTGGGCGCGGCGTGGACATGTATTCGAACTAAAGGTGTAAGTCGCGACACGTTTCGCGAATCAGCAAATTGTGTCGCGACACTGGAGCAAGACATGACCGCGGACATCCACGACATCGCTGATCAGCGCCCGCACCTGACGGTTGTGGCTGATGACGGTGTTCACGTGCTGCCGTGTGATTTGGTGCGCTCGGTGATCGCTGGCGGCCAGCAATCAGCCATTCTGACCGAGCCGGTTCTTCGCCGGATCATTGAAGAGTGGTTCCAGAGAGTAACGGCATGACCGCGAAGCTCATTGAGTTCAAGCGGGAGGATTGGCGCGACGCCGCCAAGACCCTGCGCAAGATAGCTGACGACCTCGATGCTGGTGTGCATCCGGAATGCACTGTAGGCGCGCTGACCCTCATGGGGCCGAAAGGCGAGGTGACTGTTTTCGGTCTCGGTCCAAAGTGCGACGACCTGCAGTGCCTGGGTGCCATGCGTCTAGGTGAGCAGAAGCTGATTGACGTGCTGCTGGATGACGGGGAAGGGTAAGTGTGCCGCAGGTGAGTGCGGCACCAGAACGAGGATCATCCCAAGGCCAGAAAAGCCTTCTCCGTTTTCTCTCTAAGCGGGGATCTAGCCCAAGTCCCCGGCATGAATTGATCCGAGTACTGCTTGGCAGAATATTCGTTGATAGGAAAATCCTGTTGATTCCTCTCGACAATTATCCGAGCTGGGAGCTCATCGCCATTGATTGGTCGGCCTGAACTTGGAAGTCTCACCCTTTCGTTGTGCATGGTAACCGCATAGACGGTTACTCCATGAGCTTCAAGAACGGAGGCGCAGCGGGGGCTAAGATCCCTCGCAACCTTCCAGTCCAGCTGCTGGGGTGAATCAATCGCTTCTTCAAGCGACAAGCATGTCGCGGCAAATAGCTCAGCGATAAACCAAAGCGCTTCGTCCTTGTTCATTTTGTCTCCAGTGATTTGACTGCTCGATGCCGGAAGCGGCGTACCAAGCTACCGCACTCAAAACTAACTGCAAACACGGATTTAATTCATGACAACCAAGCAACCCGACTGGGAGGCGATCAAACGAGCCTACCCAGCCGAGTTTGCAAACGTCAGGGCTTACTGAGCAGGCAAGCAACAATTCCGGGCTATACGCATTCCGGAGCGATCATGAAAATGATGACTGCTACTGCAAGTACTACGTAAATCGTGTTTTTCATCCAGTGAGCCTCGTTGGTTAATGAGCACTCATTAGGCCCCGGCCGCCTCGCACATAGGCGCGCAATCTGCCCCTCTTTCGGGGGCGAACTCTGAATTGAGAAGGTTCTTCTGGTATGAGTCGGCCGCGCCCTCCTGCGTCATTGGTCGAGCTATCCGATCTTTCGGATTTCGGCACCCGCCTGATGCCAGCCCCCGAAGTATGGGAATGGCTCCAAGCCGAAATCCTCGCCGACACTGGAAGCATCCACAACGAAGAGCATGCCCATCTGATCGATGCGGACATCCGTGTGATGTGGGCGTCTGCTGCCTTCACGAAAAAGGGGCGCACAGTCGTCGGCCAGGCCGAGCAAGTGGCGTTCCGCGCTGGAGGTTGGCAGAAGGCCCGGATGGAACAGCAGATGCGTGATTGGTTCGGCGATGTGCCGGCCTACATCATCACCTTAGCTGCCGACTACTGCACCGACTGTTCAGACGCTGACTTCTGCGCCCTGGTCGAACACGAGCTGTATCACATAGCCCAGGCGACCGATAAGTACGGTCAACCAGCGTTCACCCAGGAAGGCTTGCCCAAACTTGAGATGCGCGGACACGACGTTGAAGAGTTCGTCGGTGTGGTGCGTCGGTACGGGGCAAGCCCTCAAGTGCAAGAGTTGGTGGACGCTGCAAACAAGCCTGCTGAGGTAGGGAAAATGAACATTGCGAGGGCCTGCGGAACCTGTCTGCTCAAGTCGGCCTGATTCTGGACAGGCTCTGGACGGATGAAAATCTATGGCAGCCCTTCAAAACGACGTGAAGGCCTTTATCGTTCAGGCCTTGGCGTGCTTCGACACGCCTTCACAGGTTGTTGAAGCCGTCCAAAAGGAATACGGGATATCGGTGACCCGCCAGCAGGTGGAGACACACGACCCTACGAAGACATCAGGGAAAGGCCTGGCCAAGCGCTGGGTGACGATGTTTGAAGATGCCCGCAAGCGTTTCCGCGAAGAAACCGCCGAAATCCCGATCGCCAACCGAGCTTATCGCCTCCGCGCCATGAACCGGTTCGTCGAGAGGGCCGAGTCGATGAAGAACATCGGTCTGGCCATGCAGATCCTCGAGCAGGCCGCGAAGGAAGTCGGCGACGTCTACGTTAATCGGCACCGGAAGGATGAGCCTGACGACGAACCGGCAATCCCGACGCGCATTCAGGTCGACGTAGTGGATGCGAGGAAGCCGAATGCCGAGCCTTAACGTTCCGCAGTCGCAGTTCCTCCTTTTGCCCCACAAGTTTCGCGCTTTCGTTGCTGGCTTCGGCTCTGGGAAGACCTGGGTCGGATGCTCAGCGCTCAGCAAGCATTTCATGGAGTGGCCGGGCGTCAACGCAGGTTACTTCGCTCCGACTTACCCGCAGATCCGCGACATCTTCTATCCCACGATGGAGGAGGTGGCCTATGACTGGGGGCTGAAGACCAAGATCAACCAGGCGAACCATGAGGTTCACATCTACAGCGGCCGGCAGTATCGCGGCACTGTGATTTGCCGGTCGATGGAGAAGCCGCAGACCATCGTCGGCTTCAAGATCGGTCACGCGCTGGTCGATGAATTGGACGTGCTGACGTCGATCAAGGCGCAGCAGGCCTGGCGCAAGATCATTGCCCGGATGCGTTACAACATCCCCGGGCTGAAGAACGGCGTGGACGTAACTACGACGCCGGAAGGCTTCAAGTTCGTCTTTCTGCAGTTCGTGAAGCAGCTACGCGACAAACCGGCGTTGAAGGAAATGTATGGCCTTATCCAGGCCAGCACCTTCGACAACGAGCTGAACCTGCCGGACGATTACATCGCCTCGCTGATGGAGTCGTACCCCGAGCAACTGATCCGCGCGTACCTGAATGGCCAGTTCGTCAACCTGACGTCTGGTTCGATCTATCACGCCTACGACCGCAAGCTGAACCAATGCTTCGACACCGTGCAGGCCGGTGAGCCGCTGTTCATCGGCATGGACTTCAACGTCGGCAAGATGGCGGCGATCACACATGTCAAACGTGATCAGGGACTGCCGCGCGCCGTGGACGAGCTGATGGATGGCTACGACACGCCGGACATGATCCGCCGCATCAAAGAACGCTACTGGGAACACACCGGCAACGACTTCCGGAAAACCTGCGAGATCCGAATCTACCCGGACGCCTCCGGCGATTCGCGCAAGTCGGTCAACGCCAGCCTTACCGATATCGCCATGCTCAAACAGGCAGGCTTCACGGTCATTGCGCCGGCGGCCAACCCGCCAGTGAAGGATCGGATCAACGCCATGAACGCCATGTTCTGCAATGCACAGGGCGAGCGGCGTTACCTGGTCAACCCGTTCACTTGTCCGACATACGCCGACGGCCTGGAACAGCAGATTTGGGCACCCAACGGCGAGCCAGACAAAAGCCAAGGCAACGACCACGCCAACGACGGCGGCGGTTACTTCATTCACCGCGAGTACCCGATCATCAAACCGGTCACCGCCATCAAAATGGGATACGCCCGATGAGCAACGACGTCTCCTTCAAGCGGGCGGATTACATCGAAACACTGGATCGCTGGTCGACCGTCCGCGACGTTTGCGCCGGCCAGCATCGGGTTGTCGACCGGCTGCCGTACATCAATGCTCACGACAAGTCGCCGGAGAACTTAGACCGAAACAAGGCCTATCGCGAACGGGCGGTGTTCAAGAACGCCACCGGTCACACGCGCAATGGCTTGCTCGGTTTGGCGTTTCACAAAGACCCGACGCTGACAGTCGCCAAGAAGATGGAGTACTTGCAGGACAACGCTAACGGCTCTGGTGTGAGCATTTACCAGCACTCGCAAGGCACACTCGAAAAGTTGCTTGAGGCTGGGCGGCATGGTCTTTACGTCGACTATCACCAAGACGCCGGCACCGGTGGGCACTCTGTGATCCTGTCGTACTGCGCCGAAGACATCATCAACTGGCGCACGGGTATGGTGAATGGTCACTGCGTACTGACCCTGGTGGTGCTGCGCGAGTCGCCGGAGATCGAAGACGGGTTCGGTTTCAAGGTGGTCGAGCAATACCGGGAACTGGCTCTCGAGGATCATGGCTTTGTCTGCCGCGTTTGGCGCCGATCCGGGCCGAAAGGAGGCGGGCCGCTGGCCGTCGTAGAGGAATTCAAACCCACCGGCGCAGCCGGCCGCTTGAAGGAGATCCCTTTCACCTTCGTCGGCGCGCAGAACAACGACCCGAGTATCGACGAATCACCGCTCTACGATATCGCCATGATCAACTTGGGCCACTATCGGAACAGCGCCGACTACGAGGACAGCGTCTTCTGGTGTGGCCAGGCCCAGCCATGGATTTCCGGCCTGGACGAACAATGGCGCGACTGGATGGAGAAGAACGGTGTTTACGTTGGCTCTCGCGCTCCGATGATGCTGCCTGCCGGTGGTCAGTTTGGGTATGCCCAGCCACTGCCGAACACACTGGTGAAGGAGGCCATGGCCGACAAGAACCAGATGATGATCGAGCTGGGCGCCCGGATGGTCGTGGCGTCTCTCTCGTCCAAGACGGCGACCGAAGCCCGTGGTGATCAATCTGCGTCGACTTCGGTGCTCGCCGGCTGCGTAGCGAACGTCAGCGAGGCTTACACCCGGGCGATCATGTGGTGCTGCACCTACATGGGCGTCAACGACGCGAAGGTCGCTTACCAGATCAATCAGGAGTTCGTGGAACTGACGGCCGATCCGCAGATGATCACTGCACTGGTCGGCCTTTGGCAGAACGGTGGATTCGCCAAAGCGGATCTTCGGGCGTACCTGCGCAAGTTGGGCTTGATTGCGCCTGAGCGCACAGACCAGCAGATCGATGGCGAGCTGGCAGAGCAGGGCGACGGCCTAGGCCTGGACGATGAGGACAAAGTAGATGGCGGCAAACCAAGCAATCCTTGACGCCACGATCAGGCACGCGGTCTTCCTTGAAAAGCTGAAAGCCGGGGAAGTCGGCAAGTTTGCTCCCTTCCTGAAGGAGATCGACCGCTCGATCCGCGCCCGGCTGACCCAGTCGGATTTGACCGAGTACAACGTGAAGCGGCTGGAGGCGCTGCTGAAAGAGGTCGACAGTCTGCTGCTGGGCATCTTCGACCGCTTCAGCGCGCAACTGAACCTCGACCTGATCGACATCGCCAACTACGAGGCTGAATTTGAGGCGTCGAGCCTGGGCCGGTCAGCGCCGGTTGGCGTCTCGCTGGATGTGGTCGCGCCAACGGCAGCGGCTATCCGCACCGCGGTGCTGACCAATCCCCTCAGTGTGCGCGGCACCGGCGGCGGCAAGCTGCTGAAGTCGTTTATCAAGGGGTGGACCAGTGCCGAGCGCGAGCGCGTCACCGGCAAGATCCGGCAGGGTTTCTTCGAAGGACAAACGAACTTCCAGATCATCCGCAACATCCGCGGTACGAAGTCGACCGGCTACAAGGACGGTATTCTCGCCACCACCAACCGCAATGCCAGCACGGTCGTGCATACGGCGATTCAGCATGTGTCGTCTCAGGCGCGCATGGAGGTGGCCAAGGCCAACACGGATATCGTGTCCGAAGTCGAGATGGTCGCCACTCTGGACAGTAAGACCAGCCAGCAATGTCGGTCGATGGACAAACGACGGTTTCCTGTCGACTCTGGGCCGCGCCCACCGTTTCACCCGAATTGCCGGACCACGTTTGTCCTGCTGACCAAGCTCAGCGAGATTTTCGCTAAGGGCGCTACGCGGGCGGCAGTGAGTGCTGATGGAGCAGGGCAGGTCAGTGCGAGCCTCGACTATTACCATTGGCTTCTGCGACAACCAGCATCTTTTCAGGACGTGGCAATCGGGCCGGTGCGGGCGAAGCTTTTTCGCGAGGGCGGGCTGAGCGTCGAACGTTTTGCAGAGTTGCAACTCGATCGGAACTTCGCGCCGCTGACTTTGTTGCAGATGAAAGGCTTGGAGCCCTTGGCATTTGAAAGGGCGGGTTTGGCTTGAAATAGCGATTGGCTTCGTTAAGGTGTCTTTGACATAAACAGGGAGTTACACATGCACCTTACCAAGCCAGACATTCCATATTTGACCAGCGAGATCATCGGCACTGATGAAGGTTGTGGGATTTTCATCCCTGCTAACCGAATGCTTTATCAGTTTGTGAGAGATAACCCGAGCAATACTGACAAGGCGCAGATCGCGTCTAAGGCATTGATCATTGGACGAAGTCTTTCTGCATCTGCAGAGCGGCGAACACCAAGCGAAGTGGACCCTGTCACTGGTACAGCAAATTTCTATGACCTGCTGGGGCAGACTATTGCCGACTCGATGGTAGCTGAGCTGCTCGATATGCTGGATGAACACCAGGAGCTCACGTCCATGGTGGTGGGCGACGTTGTCAAGGTCCACGCTTTTCTATGTGATGCAGTCACCAAAATAACCGAGAAAGATTGCAGTAGCTTCTCTTCGAAATACCTTCATTTTCATCGCCCAAAGCTATTTCCGATGATGGACTCGAGAGCACGTACGGCTTTGAAATGGGTGGCAGACGAGCAAGAATGGGTTTTCGCACACACAACGGCCGGGCAATCAAAAAACTACAGGGTTTACGTGGAGCACTTCCTTAAAGCCCGCCAGCTTTTCGAGGATTACCTGAAGCGACCATTAAGCTTGAGAGAGATGGATAACATCCTTCTGAACCGATTCGACTTATACATTTGACGATCATGAATCTAACCCGCTTCGGCGGGTTTTTTTATGCCTGCAAAGCGGGCGGCACATACCCAAGGGGTGCATCAACGTGGCAGAAGAAAACGAAATCGACCTGGACAATCCGGCAATCAAGGCCGCTATCGCGACTGCTGTTGAGGCCTCTGTTTCTGGATTGAAAACCAAGAACTCCGAGCTGCTCGGAAAGCTGAAGGACACCACCACCAAGCTGTCGCAGTTCGAAACCCAATTCGAAGGCATCGATATCGATGCCGTCAAAGGCTTGCTCAGTCGCGCCGGCCAAGACGAAGAAACCAAGTTACTGACAGAGGGCAAGGTAGACGAGGTTTTCAACCGTCGCACCGAGCGGCTGCGTGCGGACAACGACAAGCAGTTGAAAGCCGTCACCGCGCGCGCCGAGAAGGCCGAAGCGTTCGCCGCCAAGTTTCAGGGCAAAGTCCTGGGCGACTCGGTGCGCGGCGCAGCACTGAAAGCTGGCGCTCTACCGGAAGCAACTGACGACATCATCTTGCGCGCCAAAGGCGTGTTCTCGCTGAACGAAGAGGGTGAAGCGGTCGCCGTTGATAAATCCGGCCAGGTCATCCTCGGTAAAGACGGCAAGACCCCTCTGACTCCGCTCGAATGGGCTGAATCACTGCGCGAAAGCGCACCTCATTTGTGGCCAAGGGCTACAGGAACAAATGCCCCGGGCGGGGGTGGCGGCCAGGCTGCATTCAAGCGCTCCGAAATGACTGCCGAGCAAAAGCGCGACTACCAGCGCAAGCACGGCCAAACCGCATACCTGCAATTGCCCAAGTAAGGGGATTCACTCATGGCAACGACTGTGAACAGCGACCTGATCATCTACAACGATGAGGCGCAAACCGCATACCTGGAGCGTGTCCAGGACAACCTCGACGTGTTCAACGCATCGTCCAATGGCGCGATCGTGCTCGACAACGAGCTGATCGAAGGCGACTTCCGCAAGCGCTCTTTTTACAAGATCGGCGGCTCGCTGGAGCATCGCGACGTCAACTCCACCGGCAAGGTAACCGCGAAGAAGATCGGTGCCGGTGAGGCCGTTGGCGTGAAAGCGCCGTGGAAATACGGCCCTTACCAAACCACCGAAGAGGCGTTCAAGCGTCGCGGTCGTCCGGTCGACGAGTTCTCCCAGATCATCGGCGCCGACGTTGCTGATGCCACTCTGGAAGGCTTCATCCAGTACGCCACTGCCGCGCTGCGCGCTGCCATCGGTTCCAACGCCGGCATGGTGGTCACCGCCAACATCGAAACCGACGGCAAGAAGACCCTGACCCGGGGCATGCGCAAGTTCGGTGACAAGTTCGGCCGTATCGCCCTGTGGGTCATGCACTCCAGCGCCTACTTCGACATCGTCGACGAGGCGATTACCAACAAAATCTACGAAGAAGCAGGTGTCGTCATCTATGGCGGCCTGCCGGGTACGCTCGGTAAGCCGGTGTTGGTCACCGACACCGCCCCGGCCGATGTGATCTTCGGTCTGCTGCCGAATGCTGTGGTGATCACCGAATCCCAGGCTCCGGGATTTCGCTCCTATACCGTCGACGACGAAGAAAACCTGGGTATCGGCTATCGCGCCGAAGGCACCGTGAACATCGACGTGCTGGGCTACAGCTGGAAGGACGCTACGGGCGGCTCGAACCCGACGCTGGCTGCGGTCGGCTCGGCTGCCAACTGGGTCAAGCACGCCGACAGCAACAAGGTCACTGCCGGCGTAATGATCACCCTGACTACCACACCACCAGCCGGCGGCTGATACTGGCCCTGACAGCGGTCAGCGATGGCCGCTACGGAGACTTTTATGGAACTGGTTTATTCCACTCAGAATTCGGATTTCGATCCGGAAAGGCGGTACCGCAATCCGGCTCACTTTGATCGGCCAGAGTCTGGCGTAACCCATGCGGTCGTGATCGGCGACTGGCCAAAGGTGGTCGATGCCTATGAGGCGCTGGGAGTCGAGGTTTCAGTATTACAGCCTTTGATCAGCCAGCCGGCTGCTTCGGGTAATGCTGACGCCATTGTCGGTTTGGAACAGGACAACGCCGCGCTGCGCGCTGAGCGCGACGGCATTTTGCGACTGATCGACGCCGCCGAGGGGCAATCGGAACTGGAGCATCCGGGCGCCGGCGAACTGCCGCTCCGTTTGTTCGGTGCGCTGAAAGCCATACATGAGGGGTTCGAAACCCTTACGGGTGAGCGCGACAATTTGGTTGGCGAGGTTGAATCTCTGCGCGCTGAAGT
This sequence comes from Pseudomonas sp. B40(2017), assembly GCF_002112855.1. NCBI lineage: Bacteria > Pseudomonadati > Pseudomonadota > Gammaproteobacteria > Pseudomonadales > Pseudomonadaceae > Pseudomonas > Pseudomonas sp. B40(2017). The sequence goes on along the minus strand of NZ_NEIT01000001.1, from coordinate 603,537 downwards.
CGAACGCCTGAAGGCGGCAGCGGAACCGGTCGACAATGCCGAGAAGATCGCGAACCTCAAAGCGCAACTCGACGCCGCCAACGTGACGTATCGGGCGAATGCCTCGGTAGAATCGCTGGAAAAGGCAGTTGCTGACCTGCAGCAGGCGTAATCACCCGGGTGCCCGATGACGTGGTATCCGGTCCAGAACACCACAGCGAGCTGATTCATGACTCTGATCATAGAGGACGGCACCGGCAAGCCTGACGCCGAAAGCTACGCATCCGCCGAAGACCTGGCGATGTATGCCGTGAAATTCGGTGTGACCATCCCGGCGGAAGTGCCAGCACAGGAAGCGCTGCTGCGTCGTGCCGCACTGGCGATGGATGGCATGACGTGGAAGGGGCGGAAGACCAGCAGCGAGCAGGCCCTGTCCTGGCCGCGCCGTGGCGTTGAGCTGGATCGCGAGATCAAGCCAGACAACTACCTTCCGGCGCGGATCCAGTACGGTCAGATGGCGCTGGCTGCGGAGATCCATCAGGACGATATTGATCCGCCTGAAAAGCGCAAAGGCGCGGTAACGCTGGAACGAGTCGAAGGCGCGGTAACTCGCGAGTACGCGACGATCCCAAACACCAGCGGCCGACTGCTGCCGGCGGCGCCGGATCGTCCGAGCGCAACCCAGTTTGCCGACTACCTACAGAAGCGCGGACTGTTCGCGGTGCGCGCATAGCTGAAACGGAGCCCACATGGCCTTCTACGACGAAATGGCCGTGATGGCTCTGGAGATGATCACAGAGTTTGGTCAGCCGGTGACTATCCGGGCAACAACAGTCGGTGAGTACGACCCGGAATCCGGATCGGCACCTCCCGACAGCACCAAGGAGCAGATCGCCCAAGGCATCCTGCTCGACTTCACCGGTCAGGAATTCCAGAACAACAGCCTCATCAAGCAGGGCGACAAGAAGCTCAAGATCGCCGCGCAGGGGCTGGAGTGGGTGCCGGACCTGCTGAACAAAGTGATCATTCAGGGCCGCTCCTGGTCCATCGTGCCGCCTCTGAAAGAGGTCAACCCGGCCGGCACACCGATTTTGTATGAGCTGCAGGTGCGGTCATGAGCAGAGCGGGCGCTGGCCAGTCCGGTAGCTTCGCCCTGAGCCTGGCCGAATTCGCGGCCCAAACCAGTGAGGCGATCGACGCCAGTGTGCGCGAGATCATCATCGAGGTCGGCAGCAGCCTGATCCGTATGTCACCGGTGGGCAACCCCGAGATCTGGGCGCAAAACGCCGTAGCGACGCAGTACAACAAGGCCGTCGACGAACACAACGCTGCGCTGCGCAATGACCCGGACAACCTCACCAAGAGCGGCCGGCTCAAGAAAGGTCGCAAGCTCAACGACGGCATGGACGTCAAGGCGCCAGAAGGATACGTCGGCGGCCGCTTTCGGGCGAACTGGCATCTATCCATCGGCGTGGTCGAGAACGTCACATTCGACGAGGTGGACCCGAGCGGCGCTGAGACCATCGCGGCATTGGTTGCCGCCATCAGCGACTTCACCGCTGGACAGGTGGTCTACCTCATCAACAACTTGCCCTATGCGATCCCGCTGGAGTTCGGCTATTCCAAACAGGCTCCCAGCGGCATGGTTCGGGTGACCGTGGCTCGCTTCCAGCAAATCGTGCAGGAGGCCATTAGGAACAATCAGGTATGAGAAAGAGTTAGGTCATCGGTCGTTGAGATTCCTGGTCTTGATGAATGGCATCAATAGCAGCAGCGACTAGTTGTGCATCAGGGATAATTTCATTTTGGGGTTGCTCATATTCGTCCACCAGCCTTCGTATGCCAATGATGTTGAGCTTGTTAATTTGCCAGTTGTACGTCTGCATAAATGCGATGGAGTCATCGAAAGCTCGCTCCTGAAAGTCTTTCGACTGTTCAGTGCCCAGTTGCAGTGATTTGAAGACCATTTGAACATGATCCAACACTGACTTATCTATGAGGCCTTGCGCATACATTGCAAGCGCGGCTGTTCGTCTCGCATAACCGTAGGTCATTTTTATAATTGGGGTGTTCGCCATGATTGCCTCTGCTGCGTCACCCAAATCGTTATTTATGTCAACGAATACGTAGCCGGTTCTGTGGTTGCGTAAAACCAATTCAGATAGCTTCTGGCTTGGTTCTTGAGTTTTCTTCTTGAAAAACACAATCCATTTCCTTCTGTGAAATGAAAGCACTATGCCACCTGAAGGGCAAAGGGGAAATCATGAGTCACGCACGCGCCCGTCAGGCCATCGAAACGAAGCTGGTTGCGTGGTCGGCTGCGCGTCCTATACGAGTGGCCTATTCGAATCAGCCATTTACACCAGGTCCATCTGAAACCTATTTGCGGGCCTTCCAGCTACCAGCCAGTACCAACTGCCGTTATCTAGGCGGCGACGCCTACGAGTACACCGGCATTTATCAGATCAGCATCGTCTGTCCATCTGCCCAGGCCATGGCCACCGCCGAGACGCTCGTTGAAGAGCTGACACGGCTCTTCCGCGTAGACACGCCGCTGGCCCGCAACGGGTTCGATGGGCTCATCACTGAGCCGGTAGATCAGGGGCCAACTATCACAGAGTCGGCGACCTATACGGTCCCGACCAGCTTCACCTACGCAGGTGTCGCAGACCAACCGCCCGCTGGGGCATAACCTACCGCCGTCAGGCGGGCATTCAAGAGGAAACAAATCATGGCCGCACGCTTCCCGCTGCCGAACGGCGCTGTGCTGGAGATCGCCAGCATCATGGGGTCCGCCGTCCCTTTCACTGCTTTGACCAATGCGAAGCCGCCGGTAGCAGCCTCCGTTGGCCACGACATCGAGAACGGCGATGTTTTGCTGATCAACTCCGGCTGGGCGCTCATCAATGATCGCGCGGTAAAGGCGTCCGGCGTTACCGCTGATGCTTTTGCGTTGGCTGGTCTCAATACCACCAACACCGACAAGTTCACCGCCGGTGCGGGGGTAGGTTCCGTGATTCCGGTGTCAGGCTGGACGCAAATCTCGAAAGTCACCTCTTTCACATCCTCCGGCGGCGACCAGCAATATCAAACTATCGGTTACCTGGAGGATGACGACGACAAGCAATTTCCAATCAACCGCAACCCGACCACGATCACCATCGTGGTAGAGGATCAGCCGACCGCTCAATACGTGGAGACAGTCGAAGGATTCGACGACACCAAAGAGCTGGCCGTCGTACGCATCAAGCTGCGTAACGGCGATCAGATTCTCTACCCGGGTTATGTGAGCATCACTCCAGATCCGACGATGGAGCGAAACAACGTCATGACTCGCACCATCAGCATCGGGCTTTCGGCTCGATCGCTCCGCTATCTGGCCGGCGTCTAAGGAGTTCCCATGGCAAAGATCAGGATCGCCCAGAACCCTACGTTCAAGGCTCTCGTTCACATCCCTATCGTTGGGTGTGAGCCCGAGGCAATCGAATTCACCTTCAAGTATCGGGATCGACCGGCACTCGCTGCGCTGTTCGACGAGTGGAATTTGAAGGCGAAAGAAATGCGCGAGGGATTCGGGGAAGTCGCCACACTGTCGGATGTCGTTGCTGCTGAAACTGAGTTTCAGGTGCAGCAGATCAAGGATCTGGTCGCGGGCTGGGGCTTCGATGACAAGTTCGACGACAAGAGCATCCTCGCCCTTGTTAAATCCTGTCAGGGCACCGCTGAAGCGGTGGTGAATGCCTATCAGAGTGCATTTAATCAGGCCCGCTTGGGAAACTGAAGGAAGCAGCCGCGGCGTTGTACGAAAGCGGGCCATCTGCTGAGCAGTTGGCCGTCCTCGGGCTGACGGCTGCCGATATGGAGGGTGACGATGTAGAGGTTTGGCCATGCAACTGGCCGGTCTTCCTGCTGTTCAAACGAATGTCCACGCAGTGGCGGGTCGGCGCCGGGGGCGCCATCGGCCTGGATTACAACTGCATCCGCGACGTTGCCGGCTTCCTCGGCATCAAGAAAAAGAATCTCGCTGAAATCTTTCCTGACCTGCAGGTGCTGGAAGGCGAAGCCCTGCGCGTCATGGCGGAGGAAAGGGAAAACAGCCCGTAAGAACGGGCACTTATTCAAGGTGAGTCGATGAACATTTCCGAACTCGGCATCAAGATCGACTCGGCCGATGCAATCGAGGCAAAAACCAGCCTGGATGATATGGCGAAAGCTGGTGGCCGGGCCGAGCAGTCCGCCGTTTCGCTGATGAACGAAATGCAGGCGCTGGAGAAGTCGCTTTCAACCAGTGCCAAGACCACGCAGGATCTCGCGAAACAGCGCGATGCGCTCGCGAAACTGACCAAAACCGGAGCCTATGGCGAGGCCGAAGCCGCGAAGATCTCTGCACAGCTCGACAAGCAGCAGGTCGCTCTCGCCAAGTCGACCATGGATGAGCAGAAGGCGCTCAATAGCCTGCTGGGCGCCATTGACCCGGCCCGCGCCGCGCTGGCGAAACTGGATTCTCAGGTCGAGCAACTGGGCAAACACCTGGATGAGGGGCGAATCAGTCAGGAAGACTACAACTCTGCCCTGAGCAAGATCGACAAGGACTACGACAAGCTCAACAAAACCACCACCGGTTTCGACAAGCTGCGCCTCGGCACCCGTCAGGCACAGGAAAACGTCGTACAGCTGGGAAATGCGCTGTCGTCTGGCGACTGGGGTAGTGGTGTTCGTGCGGTTGCTCAGTTGGGGGCCGGAGCCGGTGAGGGCGCTGCCGGTCTGCTGGCCATTCTCGGCCCGCTGGCGCTGGCCACTGCTGCTGTTGGCGGCCTTGCCTATGCCTTCTACAAAGGCAGCGAGGAGCAGGACAGCTACAACAAATCGCTGATCCTTACCGGCAACTACGCTGGCGTGAGTGCTGGGCAATTGGGCGATATGGCGCGGCAGGTTAGCGCTACGGTCGGCACCACCGGACAAGCGGCCGAGGTTTTGGCGCTGCTTGCGGGTAACGGGAAAATTGCCGGTGAAAGCTTCACGGGCATCACCCAAGCTGCCGTGTCGATGCAGGAAGCAACAGGCAAGGCCGTCAGTGAGACGGTGGCTGAGTTCGCCAAGCTCGCCGAGGACCCAGTCAAGGCGTCCGCCGCGCTGAACGAGCAATACCACTACCTGACCGCGTCTGTTTACTCGCAGATCGCCGCACTGGAGAAGCAGGGCGACCACGCCGGCGCGGTGAAGCTGGCGACCGAATCGTTCGCGGATGCAATCAATCAACGCACCCCGAAGATCCTGGAGAACTTGAGCTTCTGGGAAAAGGGTTACAACGCCGTAGCCCGCGCCGCTGATGGACTGAAGAACATCGGCCGTCGCGACATCAATGCAGAGATCGAGACCGCACAGAACGATCTCCGCGAAGCCGAATCCATGGACGGCTTGTTTCAAAGCCAAAAGTCGAAGGATGCCCTCATCGAGTTCCGGCGCAACCGCCTGAACATGCTGGAGGACCAAAAGGCCGCAGAGGCTGACATAGCCAAATGGGAAGGCGAGCAAGCGAAGGCTCAGCAGGATGCCGTTACCGCCATGGGAAAGGTCGACTCCTTGACCAAATCTGCGTGGACGAATGAGAAGAAGCGCACCGAAGCGATCAAGGAGTACAAGCGGCAGCTCGAAGAGATCCGCAAGGTCGCACCCAACGACCCGCGCCTGAATCAGGCAGCGATCGACAAGAACCTGGCGAACATCAACGACCAGTTCAAGGATGCAAAGGCGGCTGGCACTCAGGTCGATCTGACCGGCTTCAACAACGCCAAAAACAACCTGGCGGCCATCAGCGAGGAGTACAAAAACGCCCAGAAGGAACTGGACGCAGCGCAGAAGGCAGGGCTCGTTTCGCAGGCCGACTATGCCCTGAAGCGTGAAGCCCTGATTGGCAACGAGCGCGACGAGGTGACCGCAGCCTACGAGGCTGAAATCGCCGCACTGGAAGCCGCCAAGGCGAAAAAGACCACTTCTGCTGCGCAAAGCATTCAGCTCGACCAGAAGATCGCCGATGCGCAAGCCGGGTTGGTCAAGGCGCAGAAAGAGGCGGACAGCCAACTTGAGGTTCTGGCTACGAACGAGACCGGTCGCCTTGCTCGACAAGAGCGGTCGATCACGACCTACGTTCAGGCACTGGCTCAGCAGCAGCGAGCGCTGGAGCTGGCAGGACAGCGCGCCGTTCTCGGCGTCGGCCAGGGTGATCGCCAGAACGCACTCAATAACGAGCTGAATAGCCAGCAAGACCGGTTCGCACAGCAATCTCTGGAGCTGGCAAACCAGAAATCTGACCCGTCGCGGAATATGTCCGAGGAGGAGTTCAGCCGTAAGTCGCAGGCTCTCGCCGATGCAAACAAGGCCGCCACCGACCAGATCCGCCAGAACTACGCGGATGTGGAGGCGGCGCAGGGAGATTGGACTAAGGGCGCGACATCGGCCTGGGCCAATTACCTGGATTCGGCGAGCAACATTGCCGGCCAGACGAAAACCCTGTTCGGTAACGCCTTCAGCTCGATGGAAGACGCAGTCGTCAACTTCGCCATGACCGGGAAGCTGTCGTTTGCTGACTTCACCAAGTCGATTCTCGCGGATATGGCGCGGATCGCGACCCGGCAGGCCAGCTCGGCATTGCTGAGCAGTCTCGTCGGCGCGGCCACCAGTTACTTCACGGGCGGTGGTGGCGGGAATGGGCTGGCGGCTGGATCAGCAGGTGCGACGTCGTCGAATCTCGGGGCGTCCTCGGCGGGTTATTCCAGCAGCTACTTCCCGCAGGCGCTCGGCGGTGCCTGGTCGTCAGGCGTGCAGATGTTCGCCAACGGCGGTGCCTTCACCAACAGCATCGTCAGTACGCCAACCGCCTTCGGGATGGCCGGCGGCCGACCCGGTGTCATGGGTGAAGCGGGGCCTGAGGCGATTATGCCGCTCACCCGGACTTCCAGCGGCAAGCTGGGTGTTCTCGCCGCCGGCGGTGGTTCCGGGACTGCGATCAGCATCAGCGCACCGGTCACGGTGGTGACCCAGGATCGAGGCTCCGAAGGAATGCAGATCGACCAGCAAGCCCTTTCGAAAAACCTTCAAACACAGATGCGAGCCGTGGCGGAAAGAGTCGTGGCCGACTCTTGGCAGCCTGGTGGAGCCAGCTTCCGACGCGCAAATGGGAGGTCCTGATGGCCATCGAGAAATTCACCTGGCCAACCGAGCGCGGGGAAACACCCGATATTACTTATCGGGTGCGCACCTCGAAGTTTGGCAACGGCTACGTGCAAAACGTCGGGGACGGACCGAACAACAAGGAGGACTCGTATCCGGTTACCTGTGTAGGTCAAAAGGCCAAGGTGTTGGAGATCATGAAGTTCCTCGACCGGCACGCTGGTGCGAGGGCGTTTCTCTGGACAACGCCGCTCGGCGAACTCGGTCTGTTCACCTGCAAAAATCCCGCTCCAACTCCGGTGGGCGGCGGCGTCTTCAAACTCACCGCCACGTTCGAGCGGGCATTCCAACCATAAGGGGCAATCATGCCGCTGATCAGTGACATCCAGGTGCTTGAGCCTGGCAGCGAAGTGCTGCTCTTCGAATTGGACGGCACGGACTACGGCGCGGATGTTCTGCGCTTCCACGGGCACGCGATACCGCACACGGCGGCCGAGTTGGTCGCCGCCGGCGACGACGCGGACCAGCTGCCGGCGAAAGCGATCTACTGGCAGGGCAACGAGTACAGCGCCTGGCCGATGCAGATCGACGGCATTGAGGCGAACGGCGACGGCACGGCAGTGCGGCCAACCCTGTCGGTCGGCAACGTCAACGGTCGCATCACTGCGCTCTGTCTGGCGTTCGAGGATCTGCTCGAGTTCAAACTGACGATGCGCCACACGCTGGGCACGTACCTGGACGCGGCGAACTTCCCGGCGGGTAACCCAACGGCAGATCCAACCCAGGAGACGATCGAGGTCTGGTACATCGACCAGAAAACGAACGAGGACGGGGAGACGGTGAGCTGGGAGTTGGCCAGCCCTGGCGACGTCGGTAACGAGTCAATAGGCCGGCAGGCTACGACGCTGTGCCACTGGTGCCTCACCGGAGGTTACCGAGGGCCGAACTGCGGCTACACCGGCCCGTACGTGACCAAGGACGGCATCGTTACTGACAACCCTGAACTTGACGAGTGCGACGCCACGCTGGGCAAGGGATGCATCCCACGCTTCGGCGAGGGCAACCAGCTGCCCTTTGGTGGCTTCCCGGCCGTTTCGCTGATCGCACGGAGCTGACATGCGCAAACACATTTTGAACGCGATCCAAGCGCACGCGGCGGCCGAGTACCCGAAAGAGTGCTGCGGGCTGCTGCTGGGCGTCGGCCGCAAACAGCAGTACTACCCGTGCCGCAACGTCTCGAGCGAGCCGAACGAAGAGTTCCGAATCGATCCGGAGGAATACGCGGCGGCGGAGGACATCGGCGAGGTTATCGGCGTGGTGCACTCGCATCCGGACGCCACCAGCCGACCGTCACCGCGCGACCTGGCCATGTGCGAAGCGACCGCGTTGCCCTGGCACATCCTGAGCTGGCCCGAGGGCGACCTGCGCACCGTGATGCCTTCCGGTGAGGTGCCACTGCTAAAGCGGGCATTCGTCCACGGTGCCTGGGACTGCTGGCAAGTCTGTGCAGACTGGTACAAGCGCGAATGGGGGTTGGAGTTCGAAGCCTTCAAACGCGCCGACGGCTGGTGGGAAAGCAAGGAAAACACCAGCCTGTACGAGGCGAACTACGAGGCCGCCGGCTTCTATCGGGTCGACCAGCCGCAGCGCGGCGACATGATCGTGATGGAGGTGGGGCGAACCGTGTACCCGAACCACGCCGGTATCTTTCTCGGCGCCGATCCTTCGCTACCTGGCGAGGATGCCGCGACATTCGGCTCCGGGCCGTTTCTGCTGCACCACCTGTATGGCAGGCCTTCGGAGGTCATTGTATACGGTGGACCTTGGGCACAGCGCGTCAGATTCATATTAAGACACTCGACTGCGCGCGGAAAAGTTGCTTCGAATTGAGTCCTCGTTCAAGCTTTCCCCCGCTCAATATTTACATTGATTCAGCCATGGACGAAGGAAAAAAGCCGATGCGCGAGAAGATGCAACTAGGCGTGCACTACAGAGTGGACAATCCATTACTTGAAAAAATTAGAATCATAGATGGATATGTTTATCCCGGCTCTGGACCGCGTGGCACAGGGGGGTATGTAGGCGTAAGAGGGGTCGGCCCGAAATACGAGGGAGAGCTTTACCTTTCGAGTGCTCCAGGAGGGGAGGATTTAAGACATCTCAACGGAAAAATCCTCATCCAAGGTCTATTAGCAATTTTTCCCGACGGCGGTCAGTATGATATTTACAAAGAGGGCACAGAGGCTCCCTCCGGTAAGATCGGGCGACAAAAAGCGATAGACGCCATGCTTGTTAAATTCAATCACGACATCAAGGCGGTGCTAGATGTATTCAACAGGGCACTGGGAGAAAGGCTTGATAATGATGCTCGTACCGATCTGATCAATCTGTTTGGAATGCTGGGCCCCAGAGCAACATCTGATTCGGCCGTAGCCAAGTTGAACGGAATTCTTTTTGGGCTCCAATTGGCCGGAGCCATGTCACAAGATGACGTTATTGAATCACGAGTCCTGTTTAAGAAAATTGGCGAAACGAGATCAGAGTTGTCGACACTTGGATATCGTAACTAGCGGGCGCTCTGGTGAGCGGAGAGACTGCATATGCGAATTTTTATAGCTGGAATGGCAGTGGTAATGCAGACGGGATGTGCCTCGACGGCGATTTCGGTAATAGATGCGAAGCCGGTACCGCGAGATGAGTTGTACGCTTTTCAAGCCAAGCCAGCCGGGGAAAGCGGCAAGATCACTGTTGTCAGAGATTCCGGAATGGTTGGATCTGGCTGTGACATCGTGGTGTACGTTGATGGCCGGAAGGCGGCAAAGATTGGAACCGGACAGCGCGCTTCCTTTTACCTGCCTACGGGCAACCCAAGTATCGGGGCAGGTCTCGCCGGCTCTGGACTCTGTGGCGGGGCGGCTATCCGCACGATCTCTGCCAATGTGCAAAGTGGCAAAGAAAGCCTCTACCGTATCAGTGGCGATATGAGCGGCTTTTTCATCGGCCCTTACGTCGATTACCAGTAAGTGAATTTGCAATCAGCCGCCTTCGGGCGGTTTTTTTATGTCTGGAGAAAGTCATGCAGTCGACTGTTGCTCACTATCAGCCGATCACCACGATCAAATTATCCGGGTCTTTGGCGGCCAAGTTTGGCAGGGTTCATCGTCGAGTCTTGGACTCGGGCCAAGCATGGGAGGCGTTCCGAGCGCTGAAGGCGACACTCGAAGGTTTCAAAGAGGAGATACAGCGTCTTGACCGGCTGGGTATGCGCTTCGCCGTGTTTCGCAATCGAAAGAACGTTGGCGAAGCGGAGTTTGGCTTGGGAGGTGCGGCCGATATTCGAATCGTGCCGGTCATCCACGGAAGCAAGAAGGCTGGATTAATTCAAACCATCGTCGGCGCGGTTCTGATCGTGGCAGGCACGTTTCTTTCGACCACGCCATTTGGTGCGCCACTGATTGGCGCCGGTATCGGCCTTGTCGCCGGCGGCGTGATCCAGATGCTAAGCCCCCAAGCCTCAGGCCTGAAGCAAAGCGCATCCCCAGAAAACGCCCCGTCCTACGCCTTCGGCAGCGCGAAGAACACCACGGCCAGCGGCAATCCGGTACCGATCTGCATCGGCGAGCGTCAGTGGGGCGGGATGATCATCTCTGCATCGATTTACGCTGAAGATAAGACATGACATCCTCAAGTATCAGCGTACAGGTGGTGAAGGATTCTATGGAAAGCATTTCGTTTGAGATGGTTCGACAGTGGGGAACAACCGGGAGCAGCAGGTATCCGAAGTCCATTAGTCAAATGTGCCCATGCTGTGGAGACTTGGTAGTTTATACAACTGCCATTGCTTATCATGACTCTGCAACTTGCAGCATCGGATTACGTTCTTCGTGCCCATCTTGCAGCGAGTTTGTCTCCTTCTGGGCCATCAGGTCTTCCGCATCGGAAATTAGCGATGGCAACCCTGCCGAAGTGTTCATGTATCCAAGATCGCGCCCTTCATCGCTTGTTACCGATTTCCCTGAGTCCGTACCTGTTGCGATAAGGAAATCTTTTGAGTCCACATCCACTTCATTTATGACCAAAAATTATCCAGCTACAGCTGTCATGGCTCGTAGGACATTGGAGGGTATTTTTAAATACCTACTCCCGGAAGGGAGCAGAAAGGGAAGCTTGGCGGCGCTGATAAAACAAGCGATGGAGCAACATAATTTGGCAGCTCCTCTGTCCACCTTGGCTCATGCAATCCGTGACGGTGGCAATCTTGGTGCTCACTTTGACGAAGAAAACGAACCAACGGAATTAATGGCGCAGCAGATGGTTGAGCTGCTGAAATATTTGATTTCTTATCTGTATGTGCTTCCAAGCCAGATCAAGGATCTAGAAGATTCGCTCGCCAAGGAAGCACCGCATTAGACGTATTTTTTAATGAAACCGCCCGTGAGGCGGTTTTTTTATGCCTGGAGGAAAGCATGGGCGCAGCAGCACAAAAGGAAATCTTCGGCGAGAAGGGCGGCAGCAGCAAACCGAAATCACCGGTCGAAGCCAGCGACAGCCTGCGCTCGACCAACCTGGCAAAGCTGCTGATCGCCGTGGGCGAGGGTGAGTTCGACGCCGTACCGACTGAATACGACATCTACTTGGACAACACGCCGATACGCGATGCCAGCGGCAATTACAACTTCCCGAACGTGAAATGGGACTGGCGCCCGGGCTCTGTGGATCAGACCTACATCCCGGGCATTCCGTCCGTTGAAAACGAGACGTCACTGAACATCGAGCTGCGCAGTGATGCGCCGTGGGTGCGCTCGATCACCAACACCCAGTTGTCGGCCGTGCGCTTGCGTCTGGCCTGGCCCGCGCTTCAGCGCTCTGACGATCAGGGCAACATTGGTGGCTACCGGATCGAATACGCTATCGACGTGGCCACTGATGGCGGCGCGTATCAGCAGGTGCTGGTGGACGCGGTCGACGGCAAGACCACCACGCGCTACGAGCGCTCGCGCCGAATCGATCTGCCGGACGCCACCACGGGCTGGCAGATCCGCGTGCGCCGCCTGACGCCGAACCAGAACAGCAACAAGATCGCCGACACCATGCTGGTTGCCGGTTACACCGAGGTGATCGACGCCAAGCTGCGCTACCCGAACACCGCGCTGCTCTATATCGAGTTCGACGCCGAGCAGTTCACCAACATCCCGGCCGTGACCGTGAAGTGCAAGGCCCGGCGCTGGATGGTGCCGAGCAACTACGACCCGATCCTGCGCACCTATACCGGGACGTGGGATGGCTCGATGAAGTCGGCTTGGACCAACAACCCGGCGTGGATCACCTACGGTATCTGCACCGAAGAGCGTTTCGGGCTGGGCAAGCGCATCAAGCCGTTCATGGTCGACAAATGGGAGCTGTACCGGATCGCCCAGTATTGCGACCAGTTGGTGCCGAACGGGCTCGGCGGCCAGGAACCGCGCTTCCTCTGCGACATGAACCTGCAGGGCAAGGCTGATGCCTGGTCACTGCTGCGCGACATCTCGGCCATTTACCGGGGCATGACGTACTGGGCACAGGGCCAGCTGGTGATGCAGGCCGACATGCCGCGCGCGCAGGACTTCGACTACGTGTTCACCCGGGCCAATGTCATCGACGGGAAGTTCTCGTACGGCAGCGCATCGGCGAAGACCCGGTACACCCGGGCCCTGGTCAGCTACGACAACCCGGCCAACAACTACGACACCGACGTCATTCCGTTTGCCGACCTGGACCTACAGCGCCGATACGGCGACCGGCCGACCGAGCTCAGCGCGATTGGCTGCACCCGCGCCTCCGAGGCGCAGCGCCGTGGCAAGTGGGCGATCCTCAGCAACAACCAGGATCGCACCGTGTCGTTCAAGACCGGCATGGAGGGCGTCATTCCGCTGCCCGGCCACATCATCCCAGTGGCGGACTCGTTGCTGGCGGGCCGTGAAGTTGGCGGACGGATCTCGGCAGTGGCGGGGCGCGTCATCACGCTTGATCGGGATACCCAGGCCAAGGCCGGTGACCGGCTGATCATCAACCTGCCCGGCGGGCGTGCTGAAGGTCGCACCGTGCAGAGCGTCAATGGCCGCGCCGTCACTGTAACGGTCGCCTACAGCGAGCCGCCGGTGGTGCAGCTGCAATGGGCGCTCGATGCCGATGACTTGGCCATCCCGCTGTATCGCGTCCTGCGAACCAAGCGCACGACCGAGGGCGACTACGAAATCAGCGCCTTGCAGTTCGAACCGAGCAAGTTTGCGCACATCGACACCGGCGCACGCCTGGAAGAGCGGCCGATCAGCGTTATTCCGATCACCGTGGTGCCGCCGCCGGCCAGCGTCACCCTGGCGTCGAGGTCGTCGGTGGTGCAGGGGCTGGCCGTGGCCACCATGACCATCAGTTGGCCCGCCGTGGACGGCGCAGTCGGCTATGACGTGGAGTGGCGCAAGGACAGCGGCAACTGGATCAAGGTGCAGCGCATCGGGATGACCAACGTGGAAGTGGTCGGCATTTACGCCGGTGCCTACGTGGCCCGCGTTCGCGCGGTGAGTGCGTACGACATCACTTCGATCTGGCGCAACTCGATCCTGACCAACCTCAGCGGAAAGCAGGGGTTGCCGCCGGCGCTGGCGTACCTCAAAGCCACCAGCAAAATTTATGGGATTGGACTGGAATGGGGTTTTCCACCTGGTGCTGAGGACACCCAACGCACGGAGATCTGGAACAACAAGGTCAATGATCTGGCCTCCGCAGTGAAGTTGGCAGACTTTGCCTACCCGCAGTCGAATCACGATATGCAAAACATCGTGCCTGGGACCAGCCTGTTTTTCTGGGGACGGCTGATTGACCGCATCGGCAACGTTGGCCCTTGGTTTCCGCTGATCAACGGTGTGAATGGCCAAGTCAGCATTGATCAGTCGGAGTATGAAAAATATTTCCTCGGCAGAATTCAGGAGTCGGCGCTTGGTGAGCAGTTGCTCAATGAGATCGGCAAGATCTCTGGTGACGGCGAGGGCTCGGTCAATGAACGACTTGAGCAAGCGAAGCAAGAACTCGCCGAGCTGATCGGTGAAATCACTGACGCGATGGTCTACGACCCGAGCAAGTCTTACCTGAAAGGCGAGGTGGTTCGGCTCGATGGCCGATTGTTCTCGGCGCTGAAAGCCGTACCTGCAGGAACTGCGCCGCCGAATGCGGAGTTCTGGTATGACATGGGTAGCATTGCCGAGACCACCAACGCCCTGGCCTTGCAAGTTCAACAACACTCCGCACAGATCGACAACATCGACGGCAAAGTCACGGCAGTCGCATCGTCCATGCAGGCTCTCCAAGCGGCATGGCGGCCGGACGACGGCACTGGAGACATGGCAGACGCGCTCAGTGAGTGGAAAAACAAATCGAGCATTGTCACCAATGACAAAGTCAGGGCTGAGGAGAGCCTTGCATCGGCGACCCGGATAACCACCCTTGATGCAGCGGTCGGGCAAAACGCGGCCAACATCACCACACTCGAATCGGCAGTAGCCACGGACAAGGAAGCCACGGCTCGGCGAATCGAAACGGTCACAGCGACAGCAAACGACGCAACGGCCAAGGCTGAAACGGCAAGCACGGTAGTGGCCGGGCTCAACGGCAAGGTATCGGCACTGACCACCATCAAGACTTCGACCACGGTCGGCGGGCGGACAGTGATGGCCGGGCTGGCGATTGGGGTCGACGGAGAATTGCAGGAGTCTCAGATTCTCGCGTTCGCCCAGCGCTTTGCCATTCTCGACGAAGTCAGTGGGCAAATGATTGCGCCGTTCGTGGTTCAGGGCGGTCAAGTGTTCATGAACACGGCGATCATCAGCCAGGCCTTCATCAAGGAGCTGGTGCTGGGCATGACGCTGCGGTCTGCTGCGCTCAATTCGCAAGGATTGCCGTTACTGGAAATCAACATTCCAGCAGGGACGTTCACGTTGCGCGGCCAGTCCAGCACCGGCTACACGCTCCTCAACAACAACGGTATCTACGTCTACGACCTGAACTACATCGAGCGCGCTGCACTCGGGAAGATGACTTGATGGACTACTACGGTGCGCGGACGAAAAACGCATTCGGGGTGGTGACGCTTGAGACATCGACCATGACGGTGCGGTCGATCGTGACGAAACAAATCACTGTGCCTCCCATCACCAGTGATCTCACCAGCTTCATCAACATGCCGGAGATCACCGCACAGTCGTTTGTGTGTGTGACGCTCCCTGACCCCACAAATGAGTTTGCTGCTTTGCCGGCCGTATTCTGGTCGGTGGGGCAGCTGAGGGTTCGGCGCGGGCAAGGAATGGTACTCAACGTTTTTATCCTGACCTACCAATAGGAGGGGGCATGGATTATGGATTCAGGTCACGCAACGGGCTGAACTTCTTTCAGGTCGACAGTGAAAACAGGGTGCTCAATGTGGCCGCATCCGGTAGTTACACCATCGGAAAGCCAGCCAGCGCTCCGGTCACAATCACCCAGGCGGTGATCACGTATCCGGTGCCGATCACCACCATTGAAGCGCCACATGTTTTTCTCAATCCCACGAATCAGGGGATGTATCACTCGCTGGTACAGATGGGCGGCCCGGGTAACTGGACCGGGTTTTATTTCAAGCTTCACCTGATGGCACCGTTCAACAGTTCGGACTGCAGCGGGCGCTGGTTGGTGGCGACGTTTCGTTCAACATCACCGCCCAACGAATACGACTTGCGGCTGCGAAACGCGGCCAACGAGCAAATCTTTGTGGGCGCCGACAACCTCCTTGTCATGACCGGCTTTCCCATCAACGAAGGCTGGTCACTCGACAATCGAGGGGGGGAGGCTTCAGGCGTCTACTGGAGCGGTTACCAGATGCCGTGGACGGGGTCCTATGACGATTACTTTCTTGCATCAACGCTACTCGGCGGAAAAATTTACAACGGCAACACCACACTCGAAACCCCGTGCGGCTTCCACGCCGGAGTGCGCACAACGCTCAATGGGTACGTTGGGGCACTGGTAAGCACGGAGGGCGGGACCGCGAAAAACGGAAGAACCACATTTGCTGCCCGGCCTATGCGCCCGTTGTAGCGTTGCAGCAAATTCACAAGCCCGCCGATTGCGGGTTTTTTATTGCCAAAAAATAGGAGGCGCCATGCCTTGGCTGAGAGGTGGGACGGTCGCCGTTACCAATGGCTCCACAACGGTAGTCGGAACGAATGCGGATTTCGCCGCGAACGCGCGCAGCGGTGATGCATTTGTCGGCCCGGACGGCTTGAACTATGAGATTGGCAACGTTGCCAGTGCGACAGTGATTTCTATCATTCCGGCATACAAGGGCCCCACGGTCAGCGGATCGGCTTACGCGATCATGCCGGTCCAGGGCTACCCGAAGACGCTGACGGACGAGTTCAGAAATATCAGTCTGCAGTGGGGGCAGAAGCTCGCTGCGCTGGGCACGACCGGCAACTATGAAACCCTGCCGATCAGCAAAGGCGGCACCGGAGCGACAACGCAGGCAGCTGCACAAACGGCTCTGGGGCTGGTGCCAACATCCAGCCGTCTCGACACCACGGCGGGTCGCATGGTGAAGGTCGGCGACTACGGACGTAACGGTGGGGCGAACATCGTTCAAACCGCAGGCGTCGATGCAAACGCACTCCCGGTGCCGGCCAGCTACGTTTTCAACGGTGGCGGCATCAACGTGCCGGAGTCGGCTTATCTGGATGTGATCAACCACGCGGTCGCCGGATATTCCAAGCAGTTTGCGACTGGCCTGCTCACCGACAACTGTTACACCCGCGTCCAGAACAATGGGAGTTTCGGGGCTTGGCGCCAGTTCGTTACCCGGCCGATCGGCGGCGCAATCGCGGTAGCCGAAGGCGGCACGGGCGGCACCACACAGGCCACGGCCCGAACTGGGCTCGGGCTCAAGTCAGCGGCGGTGGCGGATATTGTGGGTCCGGTCAGTCAAGCGGCGGGTGTGCCGACCGGGGCCGTGATGAGCTATTCCATCGACACAACCACCGGCGACAGGAAAACGCTGTATGCCAATGGGCAGATGACCTTTGACGGCACCCGGCAGGCGAACGTGGCGGTGGGCCCCGGAGCATTTATTGCACCAGCGATTGCCCGCCCGGCGGAATTTGTAGGAAACGTATCGTCGTCCAGCGACCTTGCGTTTTTCACTGGCGGATCCGCAACTGGGAACCAGCTCTACGCAACACGTCAGTCGCTGACATCTTCGACCAACCTGTATTTGGGGGCTTTCATCAACATGGGACGATCTCCAGCGACAGAGACCCCAAACCTTGCGCTTGGCTCGACGACAGCACAGAGCTATCTGTTCTGGTTCTCGTCCGTCGGACGCTGGTTCTAATCGAGGTTCACATGCCATACGCAGCAACCAACCAGATCAGCACGGCACCCATTGAGGGCGGCATCGAGATCACCGAAGAACAATACGCCGAGGCCGTGGCCAGCATCGAGGCCGGCAATTTCCTGTTCGTTTCGGTAGAGGGTGGGATTTTCAGCACCAGTCCGGCGCCACAACCGCCTGAAAGCCAGACTCCCGAAGAGCAGGCGCACTGGGACCGACTCAGCGAAATCGCGGGCGAGGACGCTTGGCGCGCCGCCGAGGTGGCTTTCATCACCGATCAGATCATTGCGCTTGAGGACGGCGACCCATCGGCCATGCCCGGAACGGTTCAGCAATGGCGCGAGTACCGCATCGCCGTCCGAGGATGGAAGGACGGGGCGCCGGGATTCCCGGAACCATCGGCCAGGCCATCCCGCCCGGCGTAATCAGCTGAACCACGTCAACCCGCCGTCGAGCGGGTATTTTTTTGCCTGGAGAAAAGTGATGCCTGTAACCGAGAAAGACCGCGACGTCCTTGCTCGCACCCTGTGGGGCGAGGCGCGCGGCGAGAGTCTGGCCGGAAAGATTGCCGTGGCCTGGACGATTCGCAACCGCGTGTTCGACGGCAAGACCAATTCATGGTGGGGGGAGGGCTATGCCGGCGTGTGCCAGAAGCCGTACCAGTTCAGCTGCTGGAACAAGGGTGACCCGAACTATCCATTTCTGAGTGGCGCGCGGGAGATCCCTTTCCGCGAGCTGGCGCAGTGTCGGATTGCGGCTGACCAGGTAATCGACGGCAAGGTGTCGGATCCTACCGGCGGCGCCACGCACTACTACGCGCGCAGCATGAGGACGGCGCCCGGCTGGGCGGCGAAGGCCAAGCAGACCTTGAAACTGGGCGGCCACGTATTTTTCAAGGATGTGCCGTGATGGTCGTGCCGTGGCGAGTTGTCGGCGCGGTGGTGCTGGCGCTCGCCGGCGCTGCCTTGGCTTGGCAGGTTCAGGACTGGCGCTACGAAGGGCATCTGGCCGAGCAGTCCAGGCTGCACACCGAAACCCTGAATCAGCTGACCCTGGCAGCCGCCACCGCGCAGCAGGCCGAGCAGGACAAGCGGCTGGCGCTCGAGCAGCGGCTGGCGGCCAGTGACAAAACCCACTCCGAGAAAATGACCAATGCCCAAAAAGACCAGGCTCTTCTGCGCGATCGCCTTGCCACTTCTGATCTGCGGCTGTCAGTCCTCCTCGATGCGGGTTCAGCCGATGGCTGTTCAGTGCCTGCCACCGCCGGCCCCGGCGGCGTGGATCATGCAACCGTACGCGCCCAACTTGACCCAGCGCATGCTCAACGAATTGTCGCCATCACCGACGAAGGTGATCGGGGATTGATTGCTTTGCAGGCGTGCCAGGCCTACGTCAGGGATTTGGCTCCCAGCCGCTAGATGCTTGTCTTCGTCTGGGGCGTCAGCCCTTCAAGCATTCCGCGAAGGGTGGCCGCTTCCTTCTTGTGCGCGTTTGCCGACGTGCGAAGGCTGGACATTTCTCGGCGGAGCAATGCCGTCTCTGCCGCTTTTTCACGCAGTGTCGCCATATACCCGTCCCGCTGCTTGACGGCTTCGGCGTGCATTTCGACCAGCTTGAATATCCGTTCCCGCTCTTCGCGGAGCTGACGGTTCAGTTCCTCGAATTCATTTTCGTAGAGTGCGAGCTGATGCCGGCAGGTTTCGAGCGGCGTCGGACAGCCGAGCCAGTCGTCGGTTTCTTCTATATAGAGCGGATCCACGGGAGTGCCTTGCTGTGTACTGTTTGGATATACAGTAATCGAGGCGCGGCAGGCGGGCGAGGGTGAGGCGACGAGCTGTAGGATTTTGAAATGGTGTTCGGTTGGCAGAACGCCGGAGTAAGGAAGTGCTATCAGTTTGGCTGCAATTGGCCATTCTTTGCGATAGCCTCGAGAAATCAAACCCAAAAGAGGAGTTTTGGCGATGGCAAAAGCGTTGTACGGGGTTTATTTCATTTTCACCCTAGGAGTTGTCGGAATGGGATATTCATTTTTTACGGCGTCCAAGGACATTGAACAGGACGCCTATTCATGCTTGAGGCTTCCCCAGGCGGAAATGGATAAATGCATGGATGGTGTGACAAAGCGCGCCACGAGTCTCCAAAAGACTGCCAGGGTCATGACAGGCCAGAATTGAAGATTTGAGTAGTCACCTTGACATGGTGGGGGCGCGAAGCCGAGCTCGTTATGCCTTGGTACGGTCCAGCGCGACGCTTTTGATCGACTGCAATCAATCCGGCGCCATCAAAACCGCTAGGGTCATCTTGATGAATTCTTCATTTCTGTCGATCGCAGTGAGGGAGCTACGAACATTCTCGCCGACCTCCGTAGCTCCACGTTTCTCAACCCAGAGGGTGAGCTCCATGATGGCTGCCTCAAGAGCGAGCTGGTTTTCGTTGATTTTGTAGAGCAGGGAAGGGAGCAGATCAGAGTTCGGCATTTTGGTTTCCTCCGTGGATGAAACCAGCGTAGCAGTGGTGGTTGGTTATGAGCTGGCTGGGCGCCAAAGGAGGGAAGTGAAGCGCAAAAATCTGCACCGCAAAATTTTTACGGTGCTTGAATATAAAGGCTTTCAAAGGTGTCGTTTACATCTGATTGCGTAGCGAAATCAGATATAAACTATTGATTTGTAAGGTAAAATTATCGGACTTAAAATCCCCCGCTCGTAAGGGCGTGCCGGTTCGATTCCGGCTTCGGGCACCATGAATATCAAGGGCTTGCATGACATACCTCATGCAAGCCCTTTTTCGTGCTCATACAAACGCCTGCCCGCTAAATCCTCTAGGCAAACGCTGAAGCCCGGCCATAGCCGTCAACCGCTCGATCCACTCGGAACGCCAGTCGGACGCCGAGCGTGCAGCCCAGGATTGGCGAGCCGCGCGCCGCGCCTCATTGCGCTGATTTTTGCGCGCATCCTTGTACGCATCGGTATTGCGGCAACTACGGCACTTCACTCGATTGAGTTCGCTGCTGGAGGAGAGGTTGTTGCCCTTGTGCCCACAGGCCAGATGCCCGTCGACTTTGAAATGAATGACCATGGGACGTCTCCTTGGTGACGTGTAAAGGTTTTGACCTCTCACGACCAAGGGCGTTCTTTCATGCCCCAGGCGAATCGACGAGCTATCTGAAGCGTGGTAGTGGCCGATCATTGGGTTTGAGCGACGACAAGGTACTGCGAATGAGGGGAGTGTCCTTGTCGATATCGTTCAGCCGGTCGCGGATGCGCAGAGCGGTCGGGTGTCCGCCTTGATGATCGACCCAGTCGGCGATCTCTTTGCAAGCTGCCGCGAGACGCGCCTCCCGAGCCTCGAGCAAGGTAAGCAGAGTGGTGATGGACTCTTTTTCGGACATGGAGCACCTCCGTTCATTAATCCGTTCGGTAGCAGCAAAAAGCTCGCCAAGCGCGAGCTCTCTGCCGTTGGGGCGCTGCTCCTTCAGCTGGTTTGAGTATAGACCCGTAAATGACAGCTATCAGCCCGACGACTCGGGGGCGGTCACTTGCGAGCTGGCGGCGTTGAGCCGATGACATTCCTTGCGGGCGTCTTCTTCCAGGTCGTAACCATCGCCGATGAAACCACCGGTTCGCGTGTCGCAGATGCGATACCAGCCCAAGGCTTCGGCGGGCTCATGGAGCGTTTCTCCGGCGCGCCGGCCGTGGATGACAATCTTGTTGCAGCGCTTCACGACAAATATGTCTTCCATGGCGTCACCGCAGCTGATTCCTACCAGATCAACTATAGAAGCCCTGACCAATCGTGCAAAAAATAGGCAAGTCAGTTCGTCGGTTGCAGTTGCCAGCCTGACTGCCGCCAGCGCAGGTGGTGGGTCGGATTCAACGCCTCAAGGAAATCCTGATCGTGGGAAACGGCGACAATGGCGCCCGGAAATGTCTGCAATGCCCGCTCGAATGCTTCCACGGAAGGCAGATCCAGGTGATTGGTCGGCTCATCCAGCAACAATAGCTGCGCAGGATCCGATCGCCACAAGGCCAGTGCCAACGCCGCTTTCAGGCGTTCGCCACCGCTCAACGACGCGCAGGGGCTCGTGGCGCGGCTCGCATCCAGTTGCAAGTGAGCGAGATAGCTGCGCAGAGTGCCCTCGGTCAGCGCAGTTCCCTGCATCATCAGCTGTTCGGTGATGGAGCGCTGATCGCTCAGTTGGGCCAACTGCTGATCCAGGAATGCTAAGGGCACGTGTGTTGTGGCGGTTCCGTTGATGGGTGCGAGTTCCCCGGCGAGCACCTTCAGCAAGGTTGATTTGCCGCAGCCGTTGGGACCGCTGACAGCGATCCGCATCGGGCCATGGATCGCGAGATTCAGTGCATCGCCCGGCAGCCACGGCAATCGGGCTTCACTCAGCGTGCAGATCTGACGGTTGTTGGGCACGGCGCTCCCGGGTAGGTTGATCAGCACGCCGTCCTCGGGCTGTACCTTGGCATAAGCCTCGCGTACCTGGGCATCGAGCTCGGACTTGCGGGCCTGATGACCCTGACGGACATGCCCCATGATTTCGCGGGCGGCGCCCTTGATCGCCACGTATTCGAAACTGGCAATGTTGGCGGTTTCGGCGTTGCGTCGGGAGTTGGCAGCGTGGCGCTGTATCGTGTCGTGCTCGCGTCGTAATCGAATCCGCTCGCGCTGGCGTTCGCTTCTGGCGCGGTCGAGACGTGCTTGCGCCGCTGCTTGATGAATTCGCTGATGCTCACGAAACGCCGAGTAATTGCCACCGAATTCGACAGCCCCCGACGCGCTCAACTCGAAGATGCGCTGCATCCGGTCGAGCAGTTGCCGATCATGGCTGACAACGATCAACCCGGTGTGCCAGCGCTCCAGTGAATTCATCAGCCATTGCCGTCCCGATGCATCCAGATGGTTGGTCGGCTCATCGAGGATCAGCAGCGGAGCCTGACTCAAAAACGCGCCAATCAGGGCGATGCGCGCTTGCTGGCCGCCACTGAGGTTTCCGGTCTCGTCGGTGAAGGCGACTTCGGTCAGCCCGGCGTCATCGAGCAAACGACGCAGACGGTCTGCCAGATCCCATTGTTCGCCAATCAGGTCGAAATCCTCGACTGATCCGCAGCCCCTGTTCATTCGATCCAGAGCCTGAAGAATTGCGGCGCTGCCGGTGGTCTCGGCGACCGTTTCGCCGGGTGCGGCAATAAAGGTTTGCGCCACGTAGGTCGTCGTTACGGAACGCGTCACGCTACCGGTGGTGGGTTGCCATTGTCCGGCGATCAGGCGCGCCAGTACGCTTTTACCCACGCCATTGCGCCCGACGATGGCGGTCGGGGTGTGATCGAATTACAGGTTGAGTGCAGTGAAAATCGTCTCGCCATTGGCGAACTGAAAACCCAGCTGGTTCAGGGAGACGAGAGCAGGCGTACGCGAGACGTGAGTCATCGGCACCTCCAAAAAATGTTGTGAGCACTGACAGGCGCCTTGAGCGGCGTGTCGCGATTACATTTTTGAAGGCTTAGTTGTTCACTTCTGCGGTCGTCCTGAGGAGGTGGGAGGGCGTAGCCTATTCGAGATGGGCGAAGGCTTCAAGGCGCTGTTGCCTTCTCTACCATGCGTTCGAGAAACAGGGCCAGCGCGACTTCTTCCTTGCGCAGCCCCTTGCGGACGCGCGGCTTCGGCAATTCGGCCAAGGCGCCGAGCATGAAGTGCTCCACCACCGCCGGGTGGATGTAGCATTTGCGACAGACCGCCGGCGTGTTGCCCAGCTGGCGGGCGACACCCTTCACCATCTCGACCACATGCCGCTTGGCTTCGGCCTCGGACTCCCATTGCAGCTCTCGCAGGACCGCCAACGCCAATGCGCTGCCGGCCCAGGTCCGGTAATCCTTGGCGGTGAAATCCGCACCGGTCAGGGTTTGCAGGTAGGTGTTGACGTCGGAAGAGCTGACGCTGTGTCGCTCGCCGTTTTCATCCAGATACTGAAACAGGTTCTGCCCTGGTATTTCCAGGCAGCGCTTGATGATCCGCGCCAATCGCCGGTCCTTCACTGTGATCTGATGCTCGATGCCGCTCTTGCCGCGAAACTGGAACAGGATCGCGCTGCCGTTGACCTCGACATGCCGGCTGCGCAGGGTGGTCAGGCCGTAAGAGCGATTGTCCCGCGCATATTGCGTATTGCCGACGCGAATCAGGGTGGCGTCGAGTAACGTGATGACCGTGGCCATGACTTTGTCGCGGCTGAACCCGGGCGATGCCAGCAGCGCTTCCAGCTGTTTGCGTAACTTGGGCAGCGCCAGCCCGAATTCGCGCAGGCGCGAATACTTGTCCGCGTCGCGCACTTCGCGCCAGCGAGCGTGATAGCGATATTGCTTGCGTCCACGGGCATCGCGACCGGTGGCTTGCAGATGGCCGCACGGGTCGGCGCAGATCCACACGTTGGTGTAGGCCGGCGGAACGGCCAGCGAGTTGATGCGCTTGATCTCGTCAGGGTCGGTGATGCGCTGGCCTTCGGGATTGAAATAGGCGAATTTTCCGCGCAGTTTTCTTCGGCTAATACCCGGCTGGGTGTCATCGACGTAATGCAGATCCGAAGGCAATACCTCGGTGAGCGCAGTATCGGGCATGGCGGATTTTCCTTCGCGGCAATCAGGCTGTTAAAACCATTGACCGCACGCCATGACGGACGTGCCCGCGGGTTTACGCCAGCACCGCGACGGCCTTGATCTGGGCCCACAATGACTGGCCCGGATGCACGCCGAGTTGGTCCCGCGAGTAGCGAGTGATGCGCGCCAGCAGTGGTGTGCCCCCAACATCGAGGCGGATAAGCACATGCGCGGCGTTATCCGCCTTCTGCTCGCTGACGACCGTAACCGGCAGTCGATTGAGGATGCTGCTGAACTCACTGTTTTGCAGAGTCAGGCTGATGTCTCGCGCGTGTACCTTGCAGCGAAGACTTTGGCCCGTCGTCATCGGCGCGTGGGTCACGCGAATGCTCAGTGGCGAGTCCGGCAGTTGCAGGGTGAGCAATTGATAGTCGGCATCGTAGCCGCTGACCTGGCCTTCGATGATCACCCCGGCGTCATTGTCCATGGCCAGCGGCAGATCGAGCCGCGCTAGGGTTTCACCAATCGGGCCGCTGGCCAGCGCTTTGCCGTCGCTGAGCAGCACCAGGTGGTCGGCGAGCCTGGCCACTTCGTCCTGGGCGTGGCTGACATACAGCACCGGGATTTCCAGTTCGTCATGCAGGCGTTGCAGGTAGGGCAGGATTTCGCTTTTGCGCTGACTGTCCAAGGCTGCCAGAGGCTCATCCATCAGTAGCAATTCAGGGCTGGTCAGCAGCGCTCTGGCGATGCCGACACGCTGACGCTCGCCGCCGGACAGATGCTGAGGGTGACGATCCAGCAAATGGCCGATGCCCAGCAGTTCGGTGGCTTGGGTCATGTCGACCCGGCGCTGCGCCTTGGGAATGCGTTTGAGGCCAAATTGCAGATTGGCCAGCACCGACAGGTGCGGAAACAGGCTGGCTTCCTGAAAGACATAGCCGACCGCACGTTTGTGTGGCGGCACGAAGATGCCTTTTTCGCTGTCCTGCCAGACCTGGTCGTTGATGTGGATAAAGGCTTGCGGCGCGCGCTCGAGCCCTGCGATGCAGCGCAGGCACGTGGTCTTGCCCGAGCCGGACTGACCGAACAGCGCCGTCACGCCGCGACCGGGCAGCTGCAGATCAACGTCGAGACTGAAGCCCGACCAGGCCAGTTTCAGGCATGCATCAATCATCGATCAGCTCCAGCCCGTGCGGGTCTTGCGGCTGGAATACAGCGCCAGCAATACCAGAAACGAGAACACCAGCATCGCCCCGGCCAGCCAGTGCGCCTGTGCGTACTCCATGGCTTCGACGTGGTCGTAAATTTGTACGGAAACCACCCGGGTCTTGTCGGGAATATTCCCGCCGATCATCAGCACTACGCCGAATTCGCCGACGGTGTGGGCAAAGCCGAGGATTGCCGCGGTGATGAAGCCGGGGCGAGCCAGGGGCAGAATCACGCTGAAAAAAGTGTCCCAGGGATTGGCGCGCAAGGTCGCCGCCACTTCCAGAGGACGAATACCGATTGCGGAGAAGGCGTTTTGCAACGGCTGCACCACGAATGGCATGGAATAGAGCACCGAACCGATGACAAGGCCGGTGAAGCTGAAGGTCAAGGTGCCAAGCCCCAGCCACTGAGTGAAATGCCCGATGAAGCCATTGGGGCCAAGGGCCAGCAGCAGATAAAAACCGATGACCGTCGGTGGCAGCACCAGCGGCAGCGCGACAATCGCGCCGATGGGACCGCGCAGCCAGGAACGGCTGCGCGACAACCACAGGGCAATCGGCGTACCGACGACCAGCAGGATCGCGGTGGTCAGGGACGCCAGTTTCAGGGTCAGCCAGATCGCCGCGAAATCGGCACTCGTCAGCGACATTTACAGCTGGTAACCGTAGGACTTGATGACCGCAGCGGCTTTCGGGCCTTTGAGGTAATCAACCAGCGCCTTGGCAGCGGCATTGTCCTTGCCTTTGTTGAGGATCACGGCGTCTTGTTTGATCGGGTCGTGCATGTTCGCCGGAACGATCCACGCGGAGCCGCTGCTGACCTTGCCGTCCTTGTAGATCTGCGACAGGGCGACAAAGCCCAGCTCGGCGTTGCCGGTGGACACGAACTGGTAGGCCTGGGTGATGTTCTGGCCTTCAACGATCTTGGCTTTGGTGGCGTCCGTCAGTTTCAGTTTTTCCAGCACCTGAGTGGCGGCCAGACCATAAGGGGCGGCTTTCGGGTTGGCGATGGACAGGTGCTGGTATTGGTTTTTCTTCAGGACATCGCCGTTGGCGTCGACGTAACCTTCCTTGGCCGACCACAGCGCCAGGGTGCCGATGGCATAGGTGAAGCGCGACCCCTTGACGGTGTCGCCTTCTTTTTCGAGTTTTTCCGGGGTGGTGTCATCGGCCGACAGGAAAACTTCGAACGGCGCGCCGTTTTTGATCTGGGTGTAGAACTGGCCGGTGGCGCCATACGCAGCGACCAGTTTGTGCCCGGTGTCTTTTTCGAAATCGGCGGCAATCGCCTGGATCGGTGCGGTGAAATTGGCCGCGACCGCGACTTGCACTTCATCGGCCTGCGCCGCGCCGATGGCGAATACCGCGAGCAGGGCAGGGGCAAAACGTGAGGCACGATTGATCATGTAACGGCTCCGTGGGTGGCAAGTGCAGTGGGCAGTTGTTATTGGAAGGTAGACTGCGCCGATGCGAAGGGGTGAAACGCTATATAGCGAAATATATAGCGAAATGCCGCCAAACAGGAAGCACTGCTTTTAAACCGGGCGAGGGCGCCACGCCCCTCACCCGTTCGGGTTCATCACCGCGTCAGTCTTGCCAGTGCGCCCTCAGCCAGTTGCCGGGTCAATTCAGCGCTGCCGAGATCTTTGCCGAGTGTGAAGGCCTGGCCGGCCCAGAGGTTGCTGAAATCTGCTTCGCCCTTTGCACGCAGCGGCATCAAGGCACCGCCAGCCAGCGGAAAAGCGGGGGCCTTGTCCGACATCGGGCCCAGTTCGCGCATCACCCGATTGAGAATCCCCCGCGCCGGGCGTCCGGTAAACAGGTTGGTCACCGCCGTCTCGCTTTCCTTGGCGGTGCGTAAGGCCTTGTGATGCGACGCACTGACTTTCGCTTCCGGGGTAAACAGATACGCCGTCCCGACTTGAACCGCCGAAGCGCCGAGCATGAACGCTGCCGCGACGCCGCGCGCATCGGCAATCGCACCGGCCGCAATCACCGGGACGCTCACCGCGTCGACCACTTGCGGCACCAGGGCAAACGTACCGACCTGACTGCTCAGGTCAGCGCTGAGGAACATCCCGCGATGGCCGCCGGCCTCGTAACCCATGGCGATGATCGCGTCGCAACCGTTCTGCTCGAGCCAGATCGCTTCGTCGACGGTGGTTGCCGACGAGATGATTTTCGCACCAGTGGCCTTGACTCGATCCAGCAAGGATTTTTCCGGCAGGCCAAAGTGAAAGCTCACCACTTCAGGGCGAAATTCTTCCAGCACTTCACAGGCGGTCGCATCGAAGGGCGCACGGTTTGACACCGGCGTCGGCGCATCGAAATCGACACCCAGTTCGCGATAGTAGGGTTCCAGCAGGTTTTTCCATTCACGGGCTTTTTGCTCATCCGCGCCCGGAGCTTGATGGCAGAAAAAATTGACGTTGAATGGCTTGCTCGTGCCTTGGCGAATGGTCTTCAGTTCTTCGCGCAGTTGCTCGATGGTCAGCATCGCGGCCGGCATCGAACCGAGGCCACCGGCGTTGCAAGTTGCGATGACCATGGATGAATTAGTGGCTCCGGCCATGGGGCCCTGGATGATCGGCAGTTCCATGCCAAACAGGTCAAGAATGCGGGTATCAGGCCATTGGCTCATGGAATAGCTTCTCCGACGACAAAACAGGGCAGGGACGGTAGCAGCCGGTTTTTTAACGCAAAGCCACCCCCATGACCAGCACAGATTTGTAGCTTGAGCAGCGGGCGCTGGCTCGGTGTTCACGCCCGATTGGCTAAAAGTCGAGTGGGGCAAAATGTTGCAATGTGCTATTCCAATGCCTCGACATCCTTAATTTCACCGATAAGAGGCAGTCATGTTCAAAGGCATTCTGATCGATAAAGACGACAGCGGTTATCGCGCCAACCTGCAGGAAATCAGCGACGAGCAGTTGCCGGAGGGCGATGTGACAGTGGATGTCGCTTACAGCACGCTGAACTTCAAGGACGGCCTGGCGATCACCGGCAGCAGCCCGGTGGTGCGCAAGTTTCCGATGGTGCCGGGGATCGATCTGGCGGGCACCGTCGAAGTCAGCTCACACCCGGACTACAAGGTTGGCGACGCGGTGCTGCTCAATGGCTGGGGCGTCGGCGAAAGCCACTGGGGTGGCCTGGCGCAGAAGGCGCGACTGAACGGTGACTGGCTGATTCCGCTGCCCAAGGCATTCACTGCTGCGCAAGCCATGGCCATCGGCACGGCGGGTTATACGGCGATGCTGTGCATCATGGCGCTGGAACGCAACGGCGTGACACCACAACAGGGCGAAGTGCTGGTGACCGGCGCCAACGGTGGCGTCGGCAGTTTTGCCATCGCGTTGTTGAGCAAGCTGGGCTACCGCGTGGTCGCTTCTACCGGTCGAGTGTCGGAACACGAATACCTGACACAACTGGGTGCCAGCGAAATCATTGATCGCGCCACCCTGTCCGAACCCAGCAAGCCGCTGGCCAAGGAGCGCTGGGCGGGCGTCATCGATTCGGTCGGCAGCCACACGCTCGCCAATGCCTGCGCCAGCACCCGGGCCGAAGGCACCGTGGCCGCATGCGGTCTGGCTCAGGGCATGGACTTTCCGGCGTCGGTGGCGCCGTTCATTTTGCGTGGCGTGACGTTGGCAGGGATCAACAGCGTGACCCAGCCCAAGGCGCGGCGCATCGAGGCTTGGGATCGTCTGGCGAAGGATCTGGATTTTGCCCTGTTGCCGCTGATCAGCCATGAAATCGGCCTCGGCGAAGCTATCGACGCGGCACCGAAGTTGCTGGCGGGGCAACTCCGGGGGCGAGTTGTCGTTGATGTGAATCGCTGATTACTGTCGGGTTTTGCCTTCACGCTCGAGCAATTCGCGCTTGCGCTCCACGCCCCAGCGGTAGCCCGACAAATTGCCGTCACTGCGCACAACGCGATGACAGGGGATCGCTACCGCCAGGCTGTTGGCGCCGCAAGCCTGGGCCACTGCACGTACGGCTTTTGGTGAGCCGATTCGCAGGGCGATGTCCGCGTAGCTGGCGGTGCTGCCGACCGGTATTTCGCGCAGCGCCTGCCACACCCGCTCCTGAAATGCTGTGCCGCGCACATCCAGCGGCAAATCCAGTCCGATGGCAGGCGCTTCGATGAAGCCTACGACGTGGGCGATCAGTTGTTCGAACTCGGCATCGGCGCCGATCAGGTTGGCCCGGCGAAACTGGTCCTGCAGGTCGCACACCAATTGGTGTGGATCGTCGCCCAGCAGAATCGCGCAGATCCCGCGCTCGCTCTGTGCCACCAGAATGGCGCCGAGCGAGCACTGGCCGACGGCGAAGCGGATGTCGTTGTTCTGCCCGGCAGCCCGGAAATCGCCGGGTTTCATACCCAGTAACTGATCGGCCGACTCGTAAAAACGGCTGTTGGAATTGAAGCCGGCGTCATACAGCGCTTCGGTCACCGAGCCGCCGTCTGCCAGACGCTGACGAACCCGGCGCGAGCGATGCGCGGCTGCATAGCCTTTGGGCGTCAGGCCCGTCGCTGCTTTGAACACGCGATGAAAATGAAAGGCGCTCAGGCCAGCGGTCTCGGCGAGATCATTGAGTGCGGGCAGGCTGTCCGACGCTTCGATCTGGCGACAGGCTGCCGCAACGGTGGCGGCATGCTGCGCGGCGACCTCGGTCTGATCCTTGCTCACTCGTCTGCTTGGGCGATAGCCTGCGGCTTCGGCTTCTTCGACGGTATCGAAGAACTCGACGTTCTGCGGTTTCGGCAAGCGAGCCAGGCTGCTGGGGCGGCAATAGATGCCGGTGGTTTTCACGGCATAGACAAACTGGCTGTCCGCCCGAGGGTCGCGCGCCACGACAGCGGCCCAGCGTGGATCGTCTTCAGTGTTCAGCGAGGTGGTAAGCGTTTTCATGATGGAGAGTCCGTTGACCTGTTGAATTTCAGGTTAACCAGTGCCACCGGCCGGAACACTCCGAGCCTTGCGGTCAAACTTTGCAGAATTATCCGGCGGTGCGAAACGTGAGATTGAAGCGTTGTTCGCCCAGGCGCGGGTGCCGGCCAGGTTTGATCGGCAGGATGCCGTGGTAGCGCAACCGGTCGGCGCCGCCCCAGATCACCATGTCGCCGTGCAGCAACGGGATTTTCTGGCTCCTGTCGCCGCGCGCGAAACCGCCGAACAGGAACGTCGCGGGCAGGCCCAATGACAGCGAAACGATCGGCGCTTCGTAGGCGTTTTCGTCTTTGTCCTGATGCAACGACATCTTCGCGCCCGGAATATAACGATTGATCAGGCAGGAATCCGGCGTGAAGTCGGCAAATCCGGCGCGTTTCGCTGCTGCCTGGGCCAGTTCACGAAACACCTCGGGCATCGCCGGCCAGGGTCGATGGCTCACGGGATCTTCGGATGAATAGCGGTAACCGCTGCGATCGGTGATCCAGCCCAGTGCACCGCAACTGCTGGTAGCCACCGACATGCTGAACCCCCCGGGCGTCATCATGTGGCGCAACGGAGCGCAGGCTATGATCGATTCCAGGGCCGGCAACAACTGCTCGATTCGCGCCAATGCAAAGCCGCGCAACACCCAGGATTGCTCGCCGATCTGTTCGGCGCGTCGTGGTTGCTCGGATTCTGTGTCGGCGAACAGGTCGAAGGTGGTTTGCATGATCGTCAGGTCGCGTCGTGGAAGATGATGCCCAGAGTATGCCGTTTTCCGCTGTGCAGTCGGCTGACACCGTGGCGCATGGTCACCCGGTAGTCACCGCGCACGCCTTTGACCGGGCGCTGGCTGACGGCAAAGATCAGCGCGTCGCCTTTTCTCAGGTCCATCACCAGCGGGCGCGACTGCATTCTCGGACGTTGTTCGGTCATGACGAACTCGCCACCGGTGAAATCTTCGCCAGGTTCTGACAGAAGAATCGCCACTTGCAGCGGAAACACATGTTCGCCGTACAGATCCTGATGCAGACAGTTGTAGTCCTGCGGGCCGTATTGCAGCAAGAGCGGGGTAGGCCGCAGTTGACCGGCGGCGTGGCAGCGCTCGAGAAATTCGCGGTGTTGCGCTGGAAAACGCTCCGGTAGTCCCATTCGTTCATACCAGCGGTTGGTCAGAGGCACGAGTCGCGGGTAGAGCGCGCTGCGCAGGCGTTCCACCACGGATGGAAGCGGATAGCGCAGGTATTTGTATTCCCCGCGTCCGAAACCATGGCGGGCCATGATCACCTGGGACCGGAACGGTTCGCTTTGTGGGTAAAGCGCACTCAATCGATCACAGGTCTCCGGGCGCAGCAGCGTGCGGATGACGGCACAACCGTCCTGATCCAGTTGCCGCTCCAGGGCGATCCAGTCGAGCGCAACGAGCGGGGAGGCGGGTGAGGATGACATGCTGATTCCTTGGCTTGCATTCAGGTATCAGTCTGGGTCGTCCACCCGGCCGCAACACTCCGCCGCTTGCGGTCGAATTGTCACCCGGGTCTTACAGGGCCTTGCTGACGCTGATGTCGCTGATCTCATCAGCGCTCTGGCCGTGCAGGGCATCCAGTGCGGCCTTGGCTTCTTCCGGCGTGCCGTTTTCCAGCTGGGCGAACTCGAAGCGGCGCTCACCGTTGAGTTTGTACTTGATCACGTATTTGGTTGTTTGGGCCACGTTGATGCTTACCTGTCTGCGTTGGCGGAACCGCTCAGCTGAGTTTGGAGCTGGAGCGGCGGATGATTTTGATCGAGTGCGTCAGGGTTGGCTTGCGGGTCACGCTGATCGCGCGGCGGTTGACGGTGTCGATGGTGATGTTCCAGAAACCGGTGCTCGGGGCGGTAATGCGGGCCGGGAATGTGTCGAAAGCACCGCCGTGATAGGTGTGACGGCCGCCATTTTTGAAGCTGCGGAAGTTGGCGTCGTTCATCAAGCGGATGTTGCAGGTTTGCGAGCATTGAATGACGACGATGTCGTCTTCGTTGAGGTGCTCGCGCTGGTGAATGAATTTCATGGGCGCCTCCAGAAGGGCTTTTTCTACAAAATCAAAACGATAGCATTGTCGATCGGCGCAGTTTATCAGCCCGGACAGGTTATTATCCGGCCGTCGGGCAGCGCTTTGACAATTAAAAACAGAATTCACGATTCGATGTGGGTTAAATGCAGTGAGCCTCGGAGAAAAACGGCATTCATGCTGTCGGAGGGTCTTTATTGGAGGTTTTGTATGAAGTGGGGTGTGGTGATTCTGCCGTTGGCATTGGCAATGGGTGGTTGTGCAAGTGTTTCGGAAATCAATGAAACACTGCCGA
The DNA here is from genome assembly GCF_002112855.1 of Pseudomonas sp. B40(2017). Classification (NCBI taxonomy): domain Bacteria; kingdom Pseudomonadati; phylum Pseudomonadota; class Gammaproteobacteria; order Pseudomonadales; family Pseudomonadaceae; genus Pseudomonas; species Pseudomonas sp. B40(2017). The sequence goes on along the minus strand of NZ_NEIT01000001.1, from coordinate 570,917 downwards.
CCATGAACGTCATTTCCGGCAAGAAGCCCCATGAATATGCTGAATGCCTGGCCGAAAAGCTGTCCAGCAGCCGCGGTGCCCTGCAGGTAGAGCGGCACAAGGACGAGGTTCGGGTCATTGTGCCGGGCAAGCTGGGATCGGGTCCGGCGGCGGTGTTTGACATCGAGGATCGCTCCGGTGGCAGCAGCATCAAGCTGCACGAGCGGATGTCCAACGTGCCGCTGCGTCCATGGGATGTACGCAAAGCCGCCACCGCCTGCATTTCCGGCTGATAGACTGTCAGCAGTCAGCATTGATGCCGTCACAGCGTTGCTGTGGCGGCATTGTCATTTCTGGAGAAGTGAATGAAGAGAGAGCAGGTGCGGGAACGACACAAGGAAGGGCTTATTGCGGCTACCCATGTGATCCAGAACCCGGCGAATCCGGGGGAGTGGATCGTGTTTTTCAAGAAAAGCGCCGGGCGCAGTTACTTCCTGGTCGACGATAACGACGAAGTCGAGTCGTTCAACCGGCTCGACGACCTGATCGAGGTCGTGCGCGGGCTGGGGATCAAGTTCGCCGAAATTCACATGTAAAGCTATTTGCAGACCACTACCACGCTGCGGTTTTTGTAGTTGCCGACGTCGACGCCCAGCGTCTTGTCGTCTTCCTTGGGCGCCGGTGTGCCGTCAGTTCCGACGATGCGATAACCGGTGCCGGCGCAGGACGCGTCAGCCTTTTCATAGCAGGTGGCCCAGGAATTGGCCTCGCCGGAGCAATCGATGCTCAACCCTTGTTCGCCATTGTTCAGGTAAGTGGTCTGCGAAGTGGCACAGCCGGTCAGGGCGGCGAGTGCAATCAGCGGCAGGAAACTGATGAGGGAACGGTTGGTCATGGCAATGTCATCTTCGAGGAGGAGGGGGCTAGACGCTATGACAGCGCCGGCAGGAAAAGGTTATAGCGATTGGCCACTTCTTTTCGCGCAGCCAAAAAAAGCCCTGCACAATGGCAGGGCCGGCCTTCATCATTACCGATCAGTCTTGTTCCTTGCCGCGACGTTTCGGGGCTGCGGGCGTGTAATCGAGCACCGCGGCGACTTCAATCGCCATCGCCTCTGTGGGCAACGGGCCGGACACGTCTTCGCCGTTGGCGGCAGTGATATGCCACTGGCCATCTTTAGCCTTGGCGACGGTGTACCCGTTGATGATTTTTGCTGCGGACATCTAGCGGCCTCGTTGGCTGGTTCAAAGGCGCCATGATAACGGTAAATGGGCGAGCGGGCGCAGCTCGATGCGGCGTTCCGAGATCTTTGGGCTAAGCTGAATGCGCAGCCTCTGTGAGCGGATTGAACTATCCGCCAGATTATTTCTCTATGTTGACATCGGTTAGCCAGTGCGGGGCATTGTAAGGTGCACGCCGCCTGATTAGACTGCGCCGAAACTCGTACACACAGCCCTTTCAAGGACTTATATGATCAAGAAATGCTTGTTCCCAGCAGCCGGTTACGGTACTCGCTTCCTCCCAGCGACGAAGGCCATGCCCAAAGAAATGCTGCCGGTGGTAAACAAGCCACTGATCCAGTACGGCGTCGAAGAAGCTCTGGATGCTGGCCTGAACGAAATTTCCATCGTGACCGGCCGTGGCAAGCGCGCCCTGGAAGACCACTTCGACATCAGCTACGAGCTGGAAAACCAGATCAAGGGCACCGACAAGGAAAAATACCTGGTCGGTATCCGCAAGCTGCTGGACGAGTGCTCGTTCTCCTATACCCGCCAGACCGAAATGAAAGGCCTGGGTCACGCGATCCTGACCGGTCGCCCATTGATCGGCGACGAACCGTTCGCCGTGGTGCTGGCGGACGACCTGTGCGTTAACCTCGACGGTGACGGCGTCCTGACCCAAATGGTCAAGCTGTACAAACAGTTCCGCTGCTCGATCATTGCCATTCAGGAAGTTGATCCGCAGGAAACCAGCAAGTACGGCGTGATCGCTGGTGAAATGATCCGCGACGACATCTACCGCGTACACAGCATGGTCGAGAAGCCAAAGCCGGAAGACGCGCCGTCGAACCTGGCGATCATCGGTCGTTACATCCTGACTCCGGACATCTTCGACCTGATCGAGCAGACCGAGCCAGGCAAGGGCGGTGAAATCCAGATCACCGACGCCCTGATGAAACAAGCCCAGAACGGCTGCGTGATGGCTTACAAGTTCAAGGGCAAGCGTTTCGACTGCGGTGGTGCTGAAGGCTATATCGAAGCCACCAACTTCTGCTTCGAAAACTTCTACAAGACTGGCAAGGCTTACTGATAGCGCCTGATCTGCCTGTACGAAAAAGCCACCTTCGGGTGGCTTTTTCATTTTCCGCCCCTATATCGGCAGGAGTGCTTGCCCAACGGACGACGGCGGGTATGCTGATCGCCTGCCGAGGAGATAGAAATGGCCTACGATTTTGACCTTTATGTGATTGGTGCCGGTTCCGGCGGTGTGCGGGCTGCGCGTTTTGCTGCCGGGTTCGGTGCGAAAGTGGCGGTGGCCGAAAGCCGTTATTTGGGCGGTACTTGCGTCAACGTCGGTTGCGTTCCGAAAAAACTGTTGGTGTATGGCGCGCATTTCGCCGAAGACTTCGAGCAGTCCTCGGGTTTTGGCTGGAGCCTGGGCGAGGCGAATTTCGATTGGGCCACGCTGATTGCCAACAAGGATCGCGAGATCAATCGCTTGAACGGCATTTATCGCAATCTGCTGGTCAACAGTGGCGTGACCCTGCATGAAGCGCACGCGAAAATCGTTGGTCCGCACGAAGTCGAGGTCAACGGTGAGCGATACACTGCTAAGAATATTCTGATCGCCACTGGTGGCTGGCCGCAGATCCCGGAGATTCCGGGTCATGAGCATGCGATCAGCTCGAACCAGGCGTTCTTCCTGAAAGAGCTGCCCAAGCGCGTGCTGGTCGTCGGCGGCGGTTATATCGCCGTCGAATTTGCCGGGATTTTCCATGGGCTGGGCGCCAACACGACGTTGCTGTATCGCGGGGATCTGTTCTTGCGCGGTTTCGACGGTTCGGTGCGTAACCATTTGAAGGAAGAACTGACCAAGCGCGGTATGGATCTGCAATTCAATGCCGACATTGCGCGCATCGACAAGCAGTCGGATGGCAGCCTGAAAGCGACTCTCAAGGATGGTCGCGTACTGGAAGCGGATTGTGTGTTCTACGCCACCGGTCGGCGTCCGATGCTAGACAATCTGGGGCTGGAAAACACTGATGTGCAGCTCGACGACAAGGGCTTCATCAAGGTCGATGAGCAATACCAGACCACCGAGCCGTCAATTCTGGCACTGGGTGATGTCATCGGTCGCGTGCAGTTGACGCCGGTGGCGCTGGCCGAAGGCATGGCAGTGGCGCGACGCCTGTTCAAGCCTGAGCAATACCGTCCGGTGGATTACAAGATGATCCCGACGGCTGTGTTCAGCCTGCCGAATATCGGCACCGTCGGCCTGACCGAAGAAGAGGCGCGGGAAGCGGGTCACGACGTGGTGATCTACGAAAGCCGCTTCCGGCCGATGAAGCTGACTCTGACGGATTGCCAGGAGCGCACGCTGATGAAGCTGGTGGTCGATGGCAGATCTGACAAGGTGCTGGGCTGTCACATGGTAGGGCCGGATGCCGGCGAGATTGTGCAGGGTTTGGCAATCGCATTGAAGGCTGGCGCCACCAAGCGTGACTTCGACGACACCATCGGGGTGCACCCGACGGCGGCCGAAGAGTTTGTCACCATGCGTACGCCGGTCGGCGCTTAAGTCTTTTTCGGTTCTACTGCGTCTGGTGCTGCCGCAACGGTGGTGGCCAGGCGCAGGCTGGCTTGTGCCGTGGCCAATTCCTTTTCCAGTGACTGATTGAGCTGCGACTGCTCGTCGACGTTCTGCTTGAGCGTCTGGCTTTCCAGCAGTGCCACACGCAAACGTTCCTGGAGGAGGGTGCGTTCGCTGTCGACGCGAGACGCTTGCTCCAGCAGTTGATCCTGACGCTGATTGCTTTGTTTGAGCTGATCCTGCATCAGGCTCAATTCGCGCACGGTGCCGCGATTCTCGGTCAGCAGACGTTCGTTGTCGCGGTGCAACTGAGTGATCTCGTCCTGACGTACCAGTGCGCTTTGCTGCGCCTGGCGCAACTCCATCTGCAACTGCTGAACCTGAGTTTCGTGACGGCTTTGCTCCTGCTCGCGCTGTTCCTTGATGGCGTTGCGGTAGTGCTCAAGCGCATCGCGGGCGTGCAGGTGCTTCTCTTCCAGCGAGCGGATCTGCTCGTCCTTGTCCTGCAGGCGCAATTCAAAGTCTGACAGTGCCTGATTCAGCCCGGCGTTGCGGGTCTGCTCGGTCTGCAACATCGAGCGGGTATCGCTCAGCGCTTCGTATTCCTTGGCCAGCGCGGCAGCCTGAATGTCGTGCTTCTTCTCCAGTTGCACATGATCCTGACGAAGCTGATTCAGTTCGTCCTCCAGTGCCTGACGCTGTTGCTCGTACTGCTCGCGCGCCTGGTCAATCGGTTCCTGCGCCTGTTCTTTCAGGCGTTGTGCAAGGCGCGTAACGAGTGCCAGCAGCTCGTCATCGATGGGTTCCGCCGAAGGATCGGCCGGTTCGCTGCCGTCATCCAGTTCTTTTAAATACCGATGAATCGTGGTTTTCGATCCTGTATTGCCCAATTCGATACGTACTGCGTCGATGCTGGGGTGTTCGCCACGGGCGAGGATCGCTGCGCGCGCGATCTGGACCACTGCTTTGTTAACGCCGCCACGGGCCATATTTGCTCCTACCATTTCGTACTGTGGTACATGCCACTAAAGTACGCAGTGTACCATGTTGAAAATAAAGTGAAACAAGCGCTGATAAACGGACGGGATATACTGGTATTACCCCATGTGAAACCCATAAAATCGGTTTCCGCACAAACCTTCAGTACGCCACGAGAAAATCAGCCCATGAGCGATATCGATCGCTATCTGCAAGCCGCCACCCGTGACAATACTCGCCGCAGTTATCGTGCGGCCGTCGAGCATTTCGAAACGGTATGGGGCGGATTCCTGCCCGCGACAGCGGACAGCGTCGCGCGGTATCTGGTGGCGCATGCAGGCGTGCTTTCGGTCAACACGCTGAAGTTGCGCCTGTCGGCGCTGGCGCAGTGGCACAACAGTCAGGGCTTCGCCGATCCCACCAAGTCGCCGGTGGTGCGCAAAGTGTTCAAGGGCATTCGCGCCCTGCATCCCGCGCAGGAAAAACAGGCCGAGCCATTGCAACTGCGCGATCTTGAGCAGACCGTCACCTGGCTTGAGCAGGAAATGAAAGACGCCCGGGAAAAACAGGACCGACCGTTGCTGCTGCGAGCCTGCCGTGATCGAGCATTGATCCTGCTGGGCTTCTGGCGTGGCTTTCGCAGCGATGAATTGTGTCGTGTGCAGATCGAGCATGTGCAGGCGCACGCCGGCAGCGGCATCACCCTGTACCTGCCGCGTAGCAAGGGTGATCGGGAAAACCTCGGGCAGAACTATCAGGCCCCGGCGCTGCTGAAGTTGTGCCCGGTGCAGGCTTATATCGAGTGGGTCACCGAAGCGGCTCTGGTACGGGGCCCGGTGTTTCGCGCCGTCGACCGCTGGGGCAATCTGAGCGAAGAGGGCTTGCACGCCAACAGTGTGATCCCGTTGTTACGCCAGGCCCTGGAGCGCGCGGGGATCTCCGCCGAGCGCTACACCAGCCACTCCTTGCGTCGCGGCTTCGCAACATGGGCCCATCAAAGCGGCTGGGATCTCAAATCGTTGATGAGTTATGTGGGCTGGAAGGATATGAAGTCCGCCATGCGCTATGTTGAAGCGAGCCCCTTTCACGGGATGGCCCGGATTACGGATAAGCCGCTGTCGCCGTAGATATCGTTTTCTTCTATTAATATCCTCAGCTAATAGCGAAAACAAATCAGCAGCATCAGGTTTGCCAATGAGCCATCCGTCGAGTGACTGGGTAGGATTCACCCATCGAATTCACAACCCTGACGGAGAGTTATCAATGCCTATCATCAACAGCCAAGTAAAACCGTTCAAAGCTACCGCGTTCAAAAACGGCGACTTCGTACAAGTCTCGGACGCTGACCTGAAAGGCAAATGGTCCGTAGTGTTCTTCTACCCGGCCGACTTCACTTTCGTTTGCCCAACCGAGCTCGAAGACCTGGCTGACAACTATGCCGCCTTCCAGAAACTGGGCGTAGAGATCTACAGCGTTTCGACCGACACCCACTTTGCTCACGCTGCCTGGCACAACACTTCGCCAGCCATCGGCAAAATCCAGTACACCATGATCGGCGACCCGACTCAGGTCATCTCCCGCAACTTCGACGTGCTGATCGAAGAAGCTGGCCTGGCGGATCGTGGCACCTTCGTGATCAACCCTGAAGGCCAGATCAAAATCGTTGAACTGAACGATGGCGGCGTTGGCCGTGACGCTTCCGAGCTGCTGCGCAAAATCAAGGCTGCTCAGTACGTTGCTGCTCACCCAGGCGAAGTTTGCCCAGCCAAGTGGAAAGAAGGCGAGGCCACTCTGGCTCCGTCCCTGGACCTGGTCGGCAAGATCTAAGTCTGTGACACGCAATGCAGGGCGGGACTCCGCACCTACTTAAGTAAGCTGCACCGCCCAATAGAAAAGCCCGGGCGAGATTCGCTCGGGCTTTTTTTCGCCTCAAATAAAGTCAGGAGATCGCCCGTATGTTGGACGCCAATCTTAAAGCCCAGTTGAAATCGTACCTGGAACGGGTCACCCAGCCGATCGAGATCGTTGCTTCACTCGACGACGGTGCGAAATCCCGTGAAATGCTCGACCTGCTGAAAGACGTTGCCAGTCTTTCGCACCAGATTACCTTGATCGACAGCGGCGACGATGCACGCAAACCGTCGTTCTCGATCAACCGCCCCGGTGCCGACATCAGCCTGCGTTTCGCCGGCATCCCGATGGGCCATGAATTCACTTCGCTGGTGCTGGCCCTGCTGCAAGTCGGCGGCCACCCTTCGAAGGCCAGTGTCGAAGTGATCGAACAGATCCGCTCGCTCAAGGGCGAGTTCAACTTCGAGACTTACTTCTCGCTGTCCTGCCAGAACTGCCCGGACGTCGTTCAGGCACTGAACCTGATGGCCGTGCTGAACCCGAACATCCGCCACGTCGCCATCGACGGTGCGCTGTTCCAGGACGAAGTCAACGATCGCAAGATCATGGCTGTGCCGAGCATTTACCTGAACGGCGAAAACTTCGGTCAGGGCCGCATGGGCCTGGAAGAAATCCTCGCCAAACTCGACACCGGCGCCATCGAGCGCCAGGCCGATAAAATCAGCGCCAAGCAAGCCTTTGATGTGCTCGTAGTCGGCGGTGGCCCGGCCGGTGCTTCGGCGGCGATCTACGCCGCACGTAAAGGCATTCGCACCGGTGTAGCGGCAGAACGTTTCGGCGGTCAGGTGCTGGACACCATGGCCATCGAAAACTTCATTTCCGTGCAGGAAACCGAAGGCCCGAAACTGGCGACCGCGCTGGAAGAACACGTCAAGCAGTACGACGTCGACATCATGAACCTGCAACGTGCCGACAAGCTGATCCCGGGAAAAAACGGCGAGCTGCATGAGGTTCACTTCGCGAGCGGCGCGACCCTCAAGGCCAAGAGCGTGATTTTGGCGACCGGCGCGCGGTGGCGTGAAATGAACGTGCCGGGCGAGCAGGAATACCGCAACAAAGGCGTGGCGTACTGCCCGCACTGTGACGGTCCGCTGTTCAAAGGCAAGCGTGTGGCGGTGATTGGCGGCGGTAACTCCGGCGTCGAAGCGGCCATTGACCTGGCCGGTATCGTGTCTCACGTCACCTTGCTGGAGTTCGACGTACAGCTGCGCGCCGACGCCGTATTGCAACGCAAGCTGCACAGCCTGCCGAACGTCACCGTGATCACCAGTGCGCTGACCACTGAAGTCACCGGTGACGGGCAGAAGGTCAACGGCCTGCGCTACAAGGATCGCAATACTGACGAGTTGCGCACGGTCGAGCTGGAAGGGATCTTCGTGCAGATCGGTCTGCTGCCCAACACCGACTGGCTCAAAGGCACCATCGAGCTGTCGCCGCGCGGTGAGATCATCGTCGACAATCGCGGTGAAACCTCGATCTCCGGCATCTTCGCCGCCGGTGACGTGACCACCGTGCCGTACAAGCAGATCGTGATTGCAGTGGGCGAGGGCGCCAAGGCTTCCCTCAGCGCTTTCGATCACCTGATCCGCACTTCGGCTCCGGCGTAAATCCCGGGCCTGAAAAAAGAAAACCCCCATCAGTGATGATGGGGGTTTTTCTTTGCGGGGTGCTTTCTACTCAGGTTCAGCTTTACAGCGGCGCCGGTTGGATGATCTCGACCCAGTAGCCATCCGGATCCTTGATGAACGCCAGGCTCTTCATGCGGCCATCGGTCAGACGCTTCTGGAAGTCGCAGCCCAGCTCTTCAAAGCGTGCGCAAGCCGCAACGATGTCCGGTACCGAAATGCAGATGTGACCGAAACCGCGCGGGTCGGTGTTGCCGTTGTGGTAGGCGAAGTCCGCGTCGTTTTCAGTGCCGTGGTTGTGGGTCAGTTCCAGAATGCCGGGAATCGACTTCATCCACTCGGTGCGGGCGGCAGCGTCGGCGGGGATCTGCGATTTATCGACCAGGGCGAGGAAGTACAGGCTGAATTCCGCTTCCGGGAAATCACGCTTCTCTACCAGCGAGAAACCCAGTACGCGGGTGTAGAAATCCAGCGACTTGGTGATGTCTTTGACGCGCAGCATGGTGTGGTTGAACACGAAGTTGCGGGTTGCGCTGTCCGGGGTGGCGGTGACGCCGGGGAAGGTGTTCAGTTCTTGCAGGCTCATGGGCCCTCCGTAACAAATTGGGGCGAGTGAATGGGCGCAATGATACGCATGCCAGGCAGCATCGCCAAACCGAAAGCGCGGGCTTGCCCTGCGAGCGGGCGGGCCTCAGACTTTACGGCTCAATCCGCGAGTGCCTCTGGTAATGATCCGACCTTTCAAATCGCTGTTCGTTTTCCTGGGTTTTTCCCTGCTTGCTCTGCCGGTTTTTGCCGAGGCACCGAGCATCACTTGGCCGGCCGGCTGGGAAGTCGAGGCGCTGCCCGAAACCTCGCCTGAGGTCTCGCGTCAGCGAGCAGTGAAGACTGACGCCGATGGCAACCAGGTGATGGTGATGGAGTTGACGATGACCCGTGTGGAAAGTGGTCATCAGGTCAACTTGCAGGGCGTGTTGCTGGAGATGCGCAAGTCGGTGCAAAAAGACTTTTTCCAGAGCGGTTATCAGAGTGTCTGCAACAGGGTTCATCCGAGTACGCTGGGTTCGCTCACAGCGCTTGAGACCACTTGTACGGTGACTGAAAACGGCCGTCATGTGTTGTCGCAAACATTGGTTGCAGCGGTCGAGGCGGATAAGGCTTACGTACTTTCGTATGCTGGGCAGGCAGAGATTTATAAGGCGAGCGGTGACGACATAGTGGCTGCGCGAAACAGCTTGAAATTCTAGTCGTCTGTTCGTGGTCAGCCTGATGTTAGATACCGGAACTGATTAAACATAAAGTTAATCTCCGGCTAACGGGGCAACATTCGGAAGCATAGTTTCAGCGCAAGAGCGGTTTGATACTCAACTTTCCCACCAGAAAAATCGTTGCATTTGTTAAATATTGTCCAAAAAAAGCCCTGCATATGCAGGGCTTTCATGTTTGCGAGGGATTAACCGCGCAACCAGGAGTCGACGGTGGCTACACCGTATTGTTCCTTCCAGGCTTTCAGGCCACGGTGGTTGCCACCCTTGGTCTCGATCAGCTCGCCAGTGTGCGGGTTCTGATAGACCTTGACCACGCGAGCTCGGCGGGTTTTAGGTGCGGCGGTCGATTGCAGACCGGATTTCGCCGGGTTCGGATCGAGAATGGCGATGATGTCTTTCAGGCCTTTGCCGTAGGTTTTCATCAGCCCCTGGAGCTTTTCTTCGAATTCGATTTCTTTCTTGAGCCCGGCATCGTTCTTCAGCGATTCCAGCTGCTTGAGCTGTTCCTGAAGGGCCTTTTCAGCTGCACGAAATTCAGCGAGTCTGGACAATATCTTTACTCCAATAGTGTGTTTGGCTGATACCAACCGCAAACAAAGCTATAAGCCAAGAGCCTTGAAGCGACTCGGTGATAATGGCTCACCTGCCCATCTTGCAACAGGTAAGAAAAATTGTAGTAGTTAATGTGGCAAGAGTAAATCCTGACTTTTTCTTCATGTAACAACAACGTTGTTTTGTATCAATTTGGTGCGGGCTGTCGGCAAATCAGGATTTATCCCGCCAAGTTAATGATGAGTTAATGCTTCGATGAAATCTGCGGCCGGCATCGGCTTGCCGAAAAGGTAGCCCTGCAGAAAGTTGACATGGTGGGCGGCCAGATAATCACATTGCGCTTGGGTCTCCACACCTTCGGCCACAATGCCCAGATCCAGTTTGGTGGAGAGCTCGATGATGCTGTCCAGAATGTGCCGGGACAGCGCATCCTTATCGATCATGGCGACGAATGTCTGGTCGATCTTGAGGAAGTCGACATTGAATGTCCTCAAGTAGCCGAGGCTTGAATGGCCGGTGCCAAAGTCGTCAATCGCGATCTTCACACCCATCGCACGCAACTGTGTGAACAGTTGATGAGTGATGTCGGACGGCTCGATCAGCTCGCGTTCGGTCAGTTCCAGGACCAGCGTGATGCTGCCGGGCTGGAAAGCTGACAAAAATTCACGGCAATCCTCAACCAGCTCAAGATCGCGGCAGTGGCTGGCGGTGATGTTGATGCCGATGTGGAACGGCGAATCGAAGGTTGGTGACAACGGCCCCAGTATGACAGCGGTTTGCTGCATCAAGGCGCGAGTCATCGGCACGATCAGCCTGGAGTGTTCGGCAAACGGTATGAACAGATCCGGACGCACCAGTCCCTCCTTGGGATGGTTCCAGCGCATCAGCACTTCCGCGCCCGACCAGCGTTTGCTGTCGCCGTGCACCACCGGTTGAAAATAGGGAATGAATTCACCTGCTTCCAATGCCCGAAGCATTTCATGGCTGGGCGAGGTGGAGCGCTTCTGCACGATGTAGCCGATCGCTGCCGATACCGCACCGAAGAACATCAGCAGGCTGAACAGCGGCGGGTATTCATCTTTCATGTAGCGCCAGGTCTCGCCTTCGGCAAACGCGGCGGTGACCGTGAACGCATAGTGCGACGAGTGCAAGGTACTTTGCGCCACCGGCAACGCGGGCAGGGCGCCCTGATGCACTTTGCCGTCGGCGGAGAGCCAGTTGTTGCCGACTTGCAGCAACAACAATGTATGCCGGCCGATCAGGCGCAGGATGTTGCTCAGGTGGTAGCCGTCCAGCGTGGTCAGCGCGCCACCGCGCCCTTCGCTCAGGCGATACACCAGCAGCGCGGTATTGGGTGTCACCGGGTTGCCGTTCATGAGCCACAGCTTGCCTTCGGCGTAATCGCCCGGATTCACGGCTTCCTTGAAGTCGCCGAACAGCGAACTGCAATAGAGATTGTCGTCCCACACCAGGTTGGTCGAGCGTACGAACGGGCGACGGGTGACTTGTTCGCGCAAGGCCAGTTTGACGGTTTCGCAGGTCTGGCCGGCCAAAGGCAACAGTTCGCGGGCGGCCTGGGCAGTGTTGTCGAGCATCAGTTCGAACTGGCGCAGGGCTTCATCGGCGGTGTGTTGCGAACTCTGCTGGAGGGCGCGTTCAGCCTGCATATAGAGAATGACGCTGCCGAGTACGATCGGCAGCAGGCCACACAGCAATGTCACGATAATCCGGGTGCTGCGCTTGCGGCGGGGCCTGACGGTCAGTGGCATGGGCGCATCCTGTCGCGATGGAGTGGGGCTCTTGATGGCAGGAGAAGCGTGCGCGCAAAGCCCAAGGTCTGAGCCCATGATAGATGGCCAATGGCACCTGCGCCGCTCAACGGTAATCCAGTCGTGTTGCCAGTTGAATAAACGCCTGCGTGGCGGGCGAAGTCTGGCGCTGATCCAGCACCGCCAAACCGACGTGCCGGGTGACTGCAGGGGACAGCGTTCGCTTGACGTAACGCGGGTCTGGGTCGGAAGGCAACAGAGGCTACCACGGTCATCGCATCGGCCCGGCCAGTGGCATCGAGGGTGCTGAGCAACTGCGCGTAGCGATAGCGAATGTTCGGGCTCAGCCGGGCGGCGTTGAATAGGCGCGGAACTTACTGGCGGGCATCTGGCTGTATACAAACCCCTTGCACCAGCCGGAAAAAAGCGGATTTTATAGAGAGGGCAGACAACCCTATTTACGCTGTGTAGAATCGGGTTACGCATACAATAATAATCGTCTTCTGGCAGCAGAAGCCTCGCCCGCAAGAGCCTTGGGTCGACAATGAAGATATTCGGGTTTCAACTGATCTACGGTGACTTCCTCGCCCGCAGTGTGCGTGGCATCTCCTGTGCGCCGCCCACCGGTCTCAGCATTACTGACAAATAACTCTGGTTAATTGATAAGAATGATGAGGCGCCAACCATGGCAGATTTATACGAAAACCCAATGGGCCTGATGGGCTTCGAGTTCATTGAGTTCGCATCGCCGACACCTGGCACCCTGGAGCCGATCTTCGAGATCATGGGCTTCACCAAGGTCGCGACCCACCGCTCCAAGAACGTGCACCTGTATCGCCAGGGCGCGATTAACCTGATCCTCAACAACGAACCCCACAGCGTTGCTTCGTACTTCGCGGCCGAGCACGGCCCGTCGGTTTGCGGCATGGCGTTCCGGGTCAAGGATTCGCAGAAGGCTTACAACCGCGCACTGGAACTCGGCGCCCAGCCGATCCACATCGAAACCGGCCCGATGGAGCTGAACCTGCCGGCGATCAAAGGCATTGGCGGCGCGCCGTTGTACCTGATCGACCGTTTCGGCGAAGGCAGCTCGATCTATGACATCGACTTCGTGTTCCTTGAAGGCGTTGACCGCAACCCGGTCGGTGCCGGCCTGAAGATCATCGATCATCTGACTCACAACGTGTATCGCGGTCGCATGGCCTACTGGGCGAACTTCTACGAGAAGCTGTTCAACTTCCGCGAGATCCGCTACTTCGACATCAAGGGCGAGTACACCGGCCTGACCTCGAAAGCGATGACCGCGCCGGACGGCATGATCCGCATTCCGCTCAACGAAGAGTCGTCGAAGGGTGCCGGGCAGATCGAAGAGTTCCTGATGCAGTTCAACGGCGAAGGCATCCAGCACGTGGCGTTCCTCACCGACGATCTGGTCAAGACCTGGGATCAGTTGAAGAAGATCGGCATGCGCTTCATGACCGCGCCGCCGGACACCTACTACGAAATGCTCGAAGGCCGCCTGCCGAACCACGGCGAGCCGGTCGATCAACTGCAATCGCGCGGCATCCTGCTCGACGGTGCGTCAGATAAAGAAGACAAGCGTCTGCTGCTGCAGATCTTCTCGGAAACCCTGATGGGGCCGGTGTTCTTCGAATTCATCCAGCGCAAGGGCGACGATGGTTTCGGCGAAGGCAACTTCAAGGCACTGTTCGAATCGATCGAGCGTGACCAGGTGCGTCGTGGCGTGCTCGCTACCGAGTAATCCGCCTCAGATGTAAAAAAGCCCGGCCTGCAGAAATGCAGGCCGGGCTTTTTATTGCGCGTATTACGGGCGCCGCTGGCGCATCAGGTGCTTGAACCCTTCAAACACCAGCACCACCACCGCGAGCCAGATCGGGATGTAGGTCAGCCATTCACCGGGCTTGATGCTCTCGCCGAGCAGCAGCGCCACTCCGAGCAGCAACACCGGCTCAACGTAACTCAACAAACCAAACAGGCTGAACGGCAGCAAGCGGCTGGCGATGATGTAGACCACCAGCGCCGAGGCACTGATCAGGCCGAGCAGCGGTATCAGCCACGTCAGCGCCGGGTACTGATCGAACACGCCGAAACCCTGTTCACCGCCACGCACAAACCAGTACGCCACCGGCAGCATCAAAGTCATGTCGACCCACAAACCGCCGAGATTGTCGGTCTTGAGGTATTTGCGCAGCACGAAATACAACGGGTAACCGACGACCACGACCAGCGTCGCCCAGGAAAACCCGCCGACCTGATACAACTCGTTCAACACGCCGAGGCTGGCAAAGAACACCGCGACTTTTTGCAGGTACGACAGGCTTTCGCCATAAGCGATGCGCCCGGTCAGCACCATGGCCAGCGGCAACAGGAAGTAGCCCAGCGAAACATCGAGGCTGTAGCCATTGAGCGGCGCCCACATGAACAGCCACAACTGCACGCCCAGCAGCGCTGACGAAATAATAAGGCCGCCAATCAACTTCGGCAGCGCAGGAACCCGGCGCAGCAGCTCCAGCACTCGCCGCCATTCGCCGGAAACCAGCATGAACACGGTCATGCAGGGCACGGTCAGCAGCATCCGCCAACCGAAGATTTCCACGCCGCTCAACGGAGTGAGCAGCGAGGTGTAGTAATACATGACGGCAAACAGCGTCGAGGCTGTTACCGAGAGAGCGATACCTTTAGACAAACTGTCCTCGCGGGGGTGATGGTCAAACGGGGAGCGAAGGATACGTGGTTTTTGTGCTGAATATTGGGCAGGTGCTCAATATTTGCCACACATCAAACAGCCTGTAGACCTTCGCCTGCTCGCGAAGCGTTCAGCCTTGCTGCGGAGCCCGTCCGGAGGCACGAATCATCACTGCGCACCTTGCAAGGGATTGCCAAAGTTCATGAGGTACATCTCGCCAAACTTGTAAGAGGCGTAATCGGTGATGTGCCCTATGTCACGATAGACCGGAAAACCGTCGACCGTGTTCATGCACGCATCACCTGTGCATTGCACGGTTTTCGGGTCAATGACAATTAACCCGGGGTACTCAGTCTTCAGGTCATTAAAGAGTGTTTCCAGCGCTGGTTCTTTGCTGCCGGACCATGGCGTAGTAGCGCAGAGGTTGCCTTGCTCGACACTGCCCATCAACCCACGCAACTTGACCTGGCGCAGCAGGCACGCGTTGATCCCAGATGGCATGGGCAGCGTGTTCTCCAGAAACACCGGGATAGCGCCTGATGCGACGATAATATCCAGGGCTTGCCGGATTGCTACGCCAAAGCGTTGTCGAGACAGTTCCAGGCTGTGAGGATCATCGCGTTTAGTGACGATGTCACCGTTCAGATAAGCCTCCCAGAACTGGCCCAAAATCACATACTTGAAGTGCTTGTTCGCAATCATCTCGTAATAGCGTTGAGCGGCGTCGTGGCATTTTTGAAACAACGCGTTCTTGTATTTTTTCGCGTCGTACTGGTAGATCCCGGGCAACGCCAGGCACGCCGGGTAAGCCTGTGCGAGTACAGCAAGATTGGCGTCCCTGGCCAGCGTTTCAACGAAACCCCAGTAGTGATTCGAAAACGAATCGCCCATCAGAAATATTTGTGGCGCCGCGTGATCGGCGCCCGATATGCAGCCAGGATCGGCACCATCGCTGACACCAAGACATCCTTCCCGAGCAACTGGCACGGATGCTTTCAAATCGTTGAGCATGTTGCTGTAGCCCTGATTGAAGCGGCCCGGCCAGCCTTCGTGCCTGACACTGGCCGAGTGCAGCAGCGACAGGCCGATAGCGGGCAAAATCATCAGTACCACGAGCGTTTTGGCAAAACCAAATCGTGCCTTGCGGAACTTGTTTTCAATCAGCACATAAGAGAGCCAGGCCGAGACGAAAGTGCAAACGAAGTAAATGATTGTCATCGACGGGGTTAGCGCGATTCCCATGTAATTCATCACCGCCAGGATCGGCCAGTGCCATAGATACAAGGAGTACGAGAGCGTGCCGATAAACACCAAGGGTCTAAACGCGAGCAGCTTGGCGAAAATGCTTGCATCACCAATCCCCTGATACAGCAATGCTGCAGTGGCGAGACACACGGCAATGGCATGGTATTGCGGGAATCCCGGCAAGATATCGTCCCGGGTGGCGCAATAGATGATCGTGACCAGCGAAAGTGCACAG
This sequence comes from Pseudomonas sp. B40(2017), assembly GCF_002112855.1. NCBI lineage: Bacteria > Pseudomonadati > Pseudomonadota > Gammaproteobacteria > Pseudomonadales > Pseudomonadaceae > Pseudomonas > Pseudomonas sp. B40(2017). The sequence continues at coordinate 554,838 of NZ_NEIT01000001.1, read as the reverse complement.
ACCACAGAGGCGCTCAGGCGATTGAGCCGGAACTTGCCCGTACTGAAGATGACCGCACAAGAGCCGATCATCAATTCGAAAATCCGCGCAGCGAAGAAGTAGTAGTTTTTCTCAGGAGTGGCGTAAGACAGGTACAGTGCGAGCACCATTGCTGCCACGGTCAGGCCGAGCACCGCCGCTTTGAAAATAACGTTCGGCAGATAGCGGTTGAGCAGCCAGATGCCCAGGGGGAGTATCAGATACCACTGCCATTCGATGGCCAGAGACCAGGTGTGCAACAGCGGCAGGCTTGCTGCATCCGGTGTGGCGTAACCCGTGGTCACTTTGGAAAAGTACTGGTTGGAGATGATTAACGAGGTGTACTTTTCGCTTTTTAAAAAATCGACGTAATCATCGGGCAAGTACAGCAGCGTCGTGAGCATCAATGTGACGATCAATAAAGCAATAACGGCCGGTTGCAGTCGCCAGATCCGGCGCGTGTAGAACCCGGAGAAAGTGAACGTACCGTTGTGCAGCGACTTCATGATGATAGCGGTGGTCAAATAACCCGAAATCACGAAGAAGATATCGACGCCGATGAAACCGGACGGGAAAAGCGCCAGTCCGCCGTGGAAGATCAACACCAGTAGAACAGCGATGGCGCGAAGTCCGTCAATGTCGGCCCGGTACGCGAGGGAAGGGCGGCGATCGCCGAAAGTTGCGGGCTCTATAGCGCAAGTGAGGGGGCGCAGATCTTTATCGCCCGTTAATTTGAACAGCAGCCCGCGCAGTGGCTTTCTGAAGAGCTCGGCGGAGCGATTGGACATGTGCTGATCCCTGGCAAATTCCGAACGATCAATCAGCTTCCGTTTGATCGCGCTTGATTCGATTAAAAAACAGCCGATTGTATCGGCTGTTCAAGGTTTAGGAAAATCCTACGCCTGATGGGGTTTGCGGCCTGAAACAAAATGGCTCACATCATTAAACCCCGGCGTCGACGCATGCCCCGGCGTCACCAGCGAGTCGATAAACGCCTCATCCTGCGCTGTAATCTTCACCGACTGCGCTTTGGTGTACGCATCCCACTGCTCTTCAGTGCGCGGCCCGACGATCGCCGACGTCACCGCACCGTTGTTCAGCACCCAGGCAATCGCAAACTCGACGATCCCGACCCCACGCTCCCTGGTGTATTGCTGAATCTGCTGGGCAATGCGCAGCGACTCCACGCGCCATTCGGTTTCCAGAATGCGCTTGTCCTGACGCCCGGCACGGCTGTTGGCATCCGGAGTCACGTCCGGCGCGTACTTGCCGCTGAGCACGCCACGGGCTAGCGGGCTGTAAGGCACCACGCCGAGGCCGTAGCTCTGGGCGGCGGTAATCTGCTCGGTTTCGGCCTGGCGGTTGACGATGTTGTACAGCGGCTGGCTGATCACCGGGCGATCGACTCCCAGTTTGTCCGCCACTCGAATCACCTCGGCAATCCGCCAGCCGCGATAGTTCGACAGGCCCCAATAACGGATTTTGCCCTGGCGAATCAGATCGCCTATGGCCGAGATCGTCACTTCCAGCGGGGTGTTGTGGTCCTCGCGATGCAGGTAATAGATGTCGAGGTAGTCGGTGCCGAGCCGGGTCAGGCTGGCCTCCAGACCATTGAAAATGTGCTTGCGGCTCAGACCGCTGCGGTTCGGCACGCCGTCCACCGGGCCGAAACCGACCTTTGTCGCCAGCACCCATTCATGCCGATGACGGGCAATGGCCTCGCCGACGATCTCTTCCGAGCGGCCATTGGTGTAGACGTCAGCCGTGTCGATGAAATTGATGCCCTGATCCCAGGCCTTGTCGATGATGCGCAGCGAATCCTCTGCGCTGGTCTGCTCGCCGAACATCATCGTGCCAAGGGTGAGAGTGGAAACCTGCAACCCCGAGTGACCCAGTGTGCGATAGCTCATGCCGAAATCCTTTTGTCGGTGGGAAAGCTTCCATCAAATACCAGAAGCGCCCGGCGCGGCAAAGTGAATTTATCGGCGCAGTGCCTCGCAGCGCACCCGCAAAAACGCCTGCAACACCTTCACCCGCTCCGACACCTGCACCCGGTGCGGGCACAACAGATTGAACGGTACGCTCTCGCCGTGCCAGTCATCGAACAGTGTCACCAGCCGCCCGGCGCGCACGTCTTCGGCGACGTCGAGCCAGGCTTTATAGGCGATGCCGTGCCCGGCGAGTGCCCAGCGGCGGGCGACTTCGCCGTCGTCGCTGAGGTAGTCGCCGCGCACTTCGACTTCCAGCGTTTCGTCGTCGCGATGGAAACGCCAGGTGTTGTAAGGACGGCCGTTGCGCAGGTAGAGCAGGGCGCTGTGCTCGCTCAATTCGGCAGGATTTTGCGGTGTACCGTGGCGCTTCAGATAGGCAGGACTGGCGCAGGCGACACGACGATGCTCAGGCAGGATCGGCAACGCCACCAGCGTCGAATCAATCGGCACGCCAAAGCGCAGCGCCACATCCACAGTCTCGCGAAACAGATCCGCATGCCGGTCGTTGAGCAGCAATTGCAGTTGAATGTGCGGGTGTTCGCGCTTGAAATCATCCAGCCACGGCAGTAGCACATTGCGCCCGAAATCCGACGGCGCTGCCAGTTGCAGCACGCCGCTCAGGCCTTCGGTCTGCTGCTTCAGGGCCTGCTCGCCCTCGGCCAGTGTCGCCAATGCAAGACGCACGCTTTCCAGATAGCGCCGGCCTTCTTCGGTCAGGCGCATGCTGCGGGTCGAGCGGGCGAAGAGGCGGATGCCGAGGCGGGTTTCCAGGCGTTTCAACGCGATGCTGGCGGCGGCCGGCGTCAGCTCCAGCGCCCGGGCGGCGGCGGAAATGCTGCCGGAGTCGGCGGTGCGGACGAAGATTTCCAGATCGAGGATTGAGCTCATTAGTAAAAATCCGTTGAAGATCCTTGGCGTTTTGCGGGATTTTTCTGCGATTGGCAAGCACAGATACTGGAATCCTGAATAACCGCAGGAGACAGACATGACGTGGACATTTGATCATCTCGCCTTCAACACCGCTGATGGGCAGACGCTGCAGGACGCTTTCGGCGGGTTATTGGGATTGACGCCGGGGCGTCGGCCGCCGTTTCCGTTTCCTGGGCGGTGGTTGTATCAGGATGGGGAGGCGTTGGTGCATGTGATTGAGCAGCCTGCGCCGGGCGAGACTGCTTTGAGCCATATTGCGTTTCGCACCGATGAAGAGGCGGCGGTGGTTTTGAAGCGGGTGCAGGGGAGTGGGTTGCCGTATCAGGTGGCGCAGGTGCCGGAGGATGGGATCTGGCAGATTTTTGTGCAGATGCCGGGTGGGGTGGTTCTGGAGTTGGATGCGAAATCGGGGCCTAGAATCAAGAGCGCCCTCACCCCAGCCCTCTCCCGGAGGGAGAGGGAGCCGACTGAGGTGTTCTCACGAGGTACGCCGACCTGGGATATCGAGTCGAACTCGGGCTTTGAAAAGCACCTGGATCGGCTCCCTTTCCCCCTCGCCCCCCCGGGGGAGAGGGCTGGGGTGAGGGGGTAGGTTCTCAAGTGCACCGCAGTGTTTAAGCCATACGTTTAAAGGACACTTCCAGACACGCACCCAGGCTACGCAACCTTGCGCCGTTGCCTACGACTAAGCCAGAATCCGCCGGCTTGTGCGCTTATGGGCCGGGTTTTATCGTTGTCCCGTCGCTGAAAAGAACAGCGATCGGGTTTGGTAGCCCGGGTCTTTAAGTGCAGAGTGCTCCATTTTGTAGAGTCTTTTGTCTCTGTTTTATGGTGGTCATTCGCAGGGCACCTTCGGGTGCGCCGTTTCTCCTAAGGCCCGGTCTACCAACCTGCGTCTGGCCACCACCATCGTTTGGTAGCGAGTGTGGTGGCTCCAATAAGCGCCTTAGGAGTTTCACCATGATCAAACCAACACCCAACCCACCCGAAGCCGATTCAACGTCCCCCTACGAAACCCTCGATTCCAAGAAATTCCACGAAGCCGCCGAACGCGCCCTCGATCACTACCTCAATCCGCTGCTTCCCAGAAAACCGCTGCTCAAACCCAACGCCCGCTACCTCATCGCCCCCGGCATCGACAGCGAAGAACTGCTGGCCGATGCCTGCGAGACGCTGACCTCTGCCAAAGTCATGGCGACCGACTTCGCCGGACTGGTGGACGGCTCGCAGAGGCATGTGCTGCTGGGCATTGCGCAACTGATCATGCTGAGTGAACTGGCGGTGAACCGGGCACTGGATAATCTGGAACTCAAGACTGAAGCACCGCTGTAGCTAGATCCAAAAGAAAAACGGCCCGGTAATGGGCCGTTTCTGTATTTCGACTAAGGCTTAAGCCCGCAACGTCCGCGTCATCCGCAACGCCAGCAAACTCCCGCCAACAATCACACCCGCCAGCAGGTACAACGCCGCATCCGTCGACCCGGTGCTGTCTTTGACCCAACCCACAAGGTAAGGGCTCAAGAACCCCGCCATCTGCCCCATGGAGTTGATCAACGCCAACCCACCCGCCGCAGCACCCGCGCTCAGCATGGCCGTCGGCACTGGCCAGAACATCGGCAACCCAGTCAACGCACCCATGGTCGCAATGGTCAGACCGAGGATCGCAATCGCCGGATTCGCCGCGAAGTTCACCGCGATCAGCAGGCCGACAGCGCCCATCAACATCGGCACCACCAAGTGCCAGCGACGTTCTTTACGCAAGTCCGCCGAACGACCCACCACCAGCATGAACACGGCGGCCAACAGATACGGAATCGCACTCAACCAGCCAATCACCAGGTTGTCGCTGAAGCCGAGGTTCTTGATGATCGACGGCAGCCAGAAGTTGATCGCGTACACGCCGCTCTGGATGCAGAAGTAGATCAGGCCGAAGGCCCAGATCGCCGGGTTCTTGAACACGGCGATCAGCGAATCGGAGGTGGTTTTCGGCTTGTTCGCCAGGTCTTCGGCCTGGTCCGCTTCCAGCACCGAGCGTTCATGCGGGGTCAGCCATTTGGCGTTGGCGAAGTTGTCGCTGAGCAGGAAGTAGGCGAGTGCGCCCAGTACCACGGTCGGAATGCCTTGCAGCAGGAACATCCACTGCCAGCCGGCCAAACCGCCCTGGCCGGCGGCGAAGTGATTGAGGATCCAGCCGGAGAACGGGCTGCCGAGCAGGCCGGACACCGGGATCGCCGACATGAACAACGCCATGATCCGGCCACGGCGGAAGGTCGGGAACCACTGCGAAAGGTAGAGCACAACGCCCGGGAAGAACCCGGCTTCGGCCGCGCCGGTGAACAGGCGCAGGGTGTAGAACTCGGTCGGCGTGGTGACGAACAGCAGGCAGGTCGACAGCGTGCCCCAGGTGATCATCATCAGCGCGATCCAGCGCCGTGGCCCGAACTTGGTCAGCGCCAGGTTGCTCGGCACGCCGCACAGCACGTAGCCGATGAAGAAGATACCGGCACCGAGGCCGTACACGGTTTCGCTGAATTTCAGCGCGTCGAGCATCTGCAGTTTGGCGAATCCAACGTTGACCCGGTCGAGGTAGTTGAACAGGTAGCAGATGAAGATGAAGGGGATCAAACGCAGGGTGATGCGTTTGTAGACGGCATTTTTATCGTCAGCGATGGTCTGGGCGGCAGCGGCGCTCTGCGACATGGCGGCTCTCTCTTTATTATGATTTTTTGCGATGCAAAGGGTAACGTTGATCGCCCTGAGAGTCTCGGCCACCTTTGGCCGGATTGTCTTTGTGCCTGAGCACAGGGTTTGCCGCCAGACCCTGTGCGGGTGAACAACCGTCCGCGCCTGTTTTCAAGGATTCCAGCCCCTATGTTCGAACTCGATCACGACCTCGCCCAGGACATCGTCGACCGGGCCATGGCCATTTTGCCGTACAACGTCAACGTCATGGACAGCCAGGGGCTGATCCTCGGCAGTGGCGAGCCGGAGCGGATCAACACCCGCCACGAAGGCGCGCAACTGGTGCTGGCCAACGGGCGGGTGGTGGAAATCGACGCGCAGACGGCGGTGCATTTGAAAGGTGTGCAGCCGGGGATCAATCTGCCGTTGCTGCTGGATCAGCGTTTGATCGGTGTACTCGGTATCACCGGCGAGCCGGAGCAACTGCGCACTTACGCCGAACTGGTGCGCATGACCGCCGAGATGCTGGTAGGTCAACGCAACCAGCAATCCGAACAGCAATGGCGGCGACAGCGCTGCGATGACTTGCTGGCGCTGCTGTTGAGCGAGGCGGGGGATTCGCCAAGGCTGATCGACGAGGCCCAGCAACTAGGCCTCAAACCGCAACTGACGCGGGTGCCGTATCTGTTCGAGTTGGGGGTGGAGCACGGGCCGGGGCAAACCGTCGAGGCGCTGAGTGCCTGGCTGGTGTCGCGCTATCCCGACAGTTGGTGTGTGAGCTCGGCCAAGTCGTCACTGCTCTGGTGCCGGCCGGCGAGTCAGAATGTCGAGCATGATCGCCTGCTGGAAAAACTCGATGGTCTGGGCTGGAACATTCTGCGTATCGCGGTTGGCGGGCAGGCCGACGGACTGGCCGGGTTGCGCCGTTGCTATCGGCGGGTCGGCGATCTGCTCGCCTATGGTCGCGAAGTGCTGCCGCGTTCACGGCTCCTGACTCTCAATCGCTACCGCTTGCCGGTAATGCTCTGGCGCCATCGCAACGACGATGCGCTGGATGAACTGCTCAAACCATTGCGCAAAGTCATCGCCAAGGACAGCAACGGCCAGTTGCTCGCAACCCTGCGCAGTTGGTGCGATCACGACGGGCAGAGCCAGGCTTGCGCCGATGCCTTGGGTATCCACCGCAACAGCCTGCGTTACCGGATGGAGCGGATTGCCGAGTTGAGTGGGGTCGATCCGCTGAAACTCGACGGGATGCTGGCGTTATATCTGGGTGTGCAATTGCTGCCGCAGACCGACGATTTGTCGAAATGAACAATAAACGCCTGCACGACTTGTGCAGCGGACAGGCGTCAACGCGCAAGGCGACTGGCAGCATGAGGGGCATTGGAACTGGAGAATTCGCATGAAAATCGTCATCGCCCCCGATTCGTTCAAGGACAGCCTGAGTGCCCAAGGCGTTGCAGAAGCCATTGCGTTGGGCCTGGCGCAGGTCTGGCCGCAGGCGACGCTGGTCAAGTGCCCGATGGCCGACGGTGGCGAAGGCACGGTGGAGTCGATTCTCGCCGCGTGCGAAGGCGAATTGCGCCGGACCCGCGTGCGCGGCCCGTTGGGCGCAGCGGTCGAAGCTGCGTGGGGCTGGCTGCCACACAACCACACCGCAATCATCGAAATGGCCGAGGCCAGCGGTCTGCAGTTGGTGCCGCCGGGGCAGCGTGACGCGTGCATCAGCAGCACCTTCGGCACGGGTGAGCTGATCCGCGCCGCGCTGGATACCGGCGCGCAGCGAGTCATTCTGGCCATCGGCGGCAGTGCCACCAACGACGGTGGCGCCGGCGCCATGCAAGCGTTGGGCGTGAAACTGCTGGATGCTCAAGGGCAATCGCTGGTGCCGGGAGGTTTGGCGTTGGCGCAACTTGCACGTCTGGACCTGAGCGAGCTCGACCCGCGTCTGACGCAAGTGCGTTTCGACATCGCCGCCGATGTCAACAATCCGCTGTGCGGCCCCCACGGCGCCTCGGCGATTTTCGGCCCGCAGAAGGGCGCATCCCCTGCGCAAGTGCAACAACTGGATCAGGCCCTCGGTCACTTCGCCGAACTCTGCGCGCAAGCGCTGGGCAAGGATGTACGGGATGAACCGGGCAGCGGTGCCGCAGGTGGATTGGGCTTTGCCGCCAAGGCGTTTCTCGGTGCGCGATTCCAGGCCGGTGTCGAAGTGGTCGCCGAGCTGGTCGGTCTGGCCGAAGCTGTGAAGGGCGCGGATCTGCTGATTACCGGCGAAGGGCGCTTCGATGCCCAGACCCTGCGCGGCAAAACCCCGTTTGGCGTGGCGCGGATCGCCAAGCAACACGGCGTCCCCGTGATCGTCATCGCCGGGACCCTCGGCGAGGGCTATCAAGCGCTCTACGATCACGGCATCGACGCTGCATTCGCGGTCACCAGCGGCCCGATGACCCTTGAACAGGCCTGCGCCGAAGCCCCGCGCCTGTTGCGTGAACGTGCAACAGATATTGCTCGCGTATGGCGTATTGCAACTCCGGCCTGACCTGTCAGTCATCATCTGAAACGACGGGTGTTTCAGTGCTGAAACACCCGCAGCGCCGTGAAAAATATTTCATCTTTCCCCGCAAACTTCCTCAAGCCTGGCCGATACAGAAATCAGGCGCACACAAGATTTTCCAAAACAGTGACGCCGGAACGAAGCCCGCCCACGGGCCCGTGATAACGGCATGGACGCTCGTAGTTTCAACTATCCGAGAGTCCTCCTATGTCCCTGCGTAATCTGAATATCGCGCCCCGTGCCTTCCTCGGTTTTGCCTTCATTGCCTTGTTGGTGATCGTGCTCGGCGTGTTCGCCGTCAATCGCATGTCGATCATCCGTCAGGCTTCCCTGGAGATGGACTCGACGCAGTTGCCAAGCGTCACCCAACTCGCGGTGGTGACGGAGAACGTGCTGCGCCTGCGGATTCTCTCGTTCCGCATTCTGGTCAACCGCGAACCGGCCGGTTTGCAGGAAGCCCAGACCCGCATCGGTGTGCTGGTGGACAAGGTGCGCGCTGCCCAGGCCAGTTACGCGGTACTGCCGGCCGGCCCGGAGGAACGCGCGTTATATCAGGAGTTTTCGACGACTCTCGACAACTATGTGCAAGCGCAGAATCAGATGATGGAGCTGTCGCGTCAGGACAAGCTCGACGAGATGCGCGCCTTGATCAACACGAAGATCAAGGACGGCACCGACAAGATGGGCGAACAACTCAACAAGCTGATCGCGATCAACGCCGCCGACGCGAAGACCGCTTCCACTCAGGCGGGTGAGTATTACAACAGTGCCATTACCGGCATCGTCGCCGTGTCTGTAATTGCCGCGTTGTTGACCGTATTGCTGGCCTGGCTGCTGACCCGCAGCATCGTCACCCCGCTGAACCGCGCCGTCGCTGCCGCGCAAACTATCGCTGGCGGCAACCTGACCAAAGCCATCGAAATCGACGGCAAGGACGAACCGGCGCGCCTGCTTGAAGCGCTGGCAGCGATGCAGACCAACCTGCGCAAAACCATCGAACAGATCGCCAGCTCCGCCACGCAACTGGGCGCCGCCGCCGAAGAACTCAGCGCCGTGACCGAAGAAGCGTCCCGTGGCTTGCAACAGCAGAACGACGAAATCGAACAGGCCGCCACTGCGGTCAACGAAATGACCGCAGCGGTGGAAGAGGTGGCACGCAACGCAGTGTCGACCTCCGAAGCTTCGAACCAGTCGACCCACGCCGCCCGTGAAGGTCGCGATCAGGTGGTGAAAACCGTCGACGCGATCCAGACCATGACCCACGACGTGCAGAACACCGCGCAAATGATCGAAGGCCTGGCCGCTCAGGGCCGCGACATCGGCAAGGTGCTGGACGTGATCCGCGCCATCGCCGAACAGACCAACCTGCTGGCGCTCAACGCCGCCATCGAAGCGGCCCGTGCCGGTGAAGCCGGGCGCGGATTCGCGGTGGTAGCGGACGAAGTTCGCGCCCTGGCCCATCGCACTGCGCAATCGACCCAGGAAATCGAAAAAATGGTCGCCGGCATCCAGAACGGAACCGGTGAAGCGGTCGAGTCGATGCAGCAAAGCAACCAGCGCACCCAGACCACCCTGGAAATGGCCCGCGCCGCCGGTGTTGCACTGGAGCAGATCACCCAATCGATTCACCAGATCAACGAGCGCAACCTGGTGATCGCCAGCGCCTCGGAAGAGCAGGCGCAGGTGTCCCGCGAGGTCGACCGCAACCTGGTCAACATTCGCGACCTGGCCACCCAGTCAGCTGCTGGCGCGAATCAAACCAGCGCCGCGACCCACGAACTGTCGCGCCTGGCGGTGGATTTGAATGCGATGGTGGCGCGCTTTGTGATTTGACCTAGGGTGAAGGCTGGAGACCGCGCAATCAGGAGACGTACATGCGCTATTCAGCCTTGACCCAACGAATTGCCGGGGAGGGAGCAGCGGCCTGGCGGATTCACGACCGAGCGCTGGAGCTGCGCGCCGAGGGGATTGATGTGTTGCTGCTGTCCGTGGGTGATCCGGATTTCGATACGCCGCTGCCGATCATCCACGGCGCCATCGACAGCCTGCTGGCGGGCGATACCCATTATTCCGACGTGCGCGGCCGGCTGGAGCTGCGCAAGCAGATCGCCGAGCGCCATCGACGCAACAGCGGCCAGGATGTGGATGCCGAGCAGGTGATCGTGCTGCCCGGCGCGCAATGCGCGGTGTATTCGGTGGCGCAATGTCTGCTGGATCCGGGCGATGAAGTGATCGTTGCCGAACCGATGTACGTGACCTACGAAGGCGTGTTCGGTGCCTGCGGCGCAACCGTGGTGCCTGTGCCGGTACGTCCGGAGAATGGTTTTCGCGTCGACCCGGCGGATGTCGCGGCGCGGATCACTCCCAGGACACGAGCCATTTTGCTCAACAGTCCCAACAATCCTTCCGGTGCGAGCCTGTCGCTGCTGATCTGGCAAGAGCTGGCGGCGCTGTGTATCCGTCATGACCTGTGGCTGATCAGCGATGAGGTCTACAGCGAATTGTTATACGAAGGCGAGCACGTCAGCCCGGCGAGCCTGCCGGGCATGGCCGAGCGCACCGCGACCATTAACAGCCTATCCAAATCCCATGCGATGACCGGGTGGCGGATCGGCTGGATGATCGGGCCGAAACCCTTGGCGGAACATCTGGTGAATCTGTCGCTGAGCATGTTGTTCGGGCTGCCGGACTTTGTGCAGAAAGCGGCGCAGATCGCGCTGGAGAAAGATCTGCCGGAAGTGACGCAGATGCGCGAGGAATACCGCTTGCGTCGGGATCTGGTGTGCGAGCGGTTACGTGGGTGTCCGGGGTTGTACCCGATCAAGCCGGATGGCGGGATGTTCGTGATGGTCGATGTGCGCCAGACCGGGCTCGGCGCGCAGGACTTTGCCGAGCGCCTGTTGGAGGGGTATGGGGTTTCGGTGCTGGCAGGGGAAGCGTTCGGGCCCAGTGCGGCGGGGCATATTCGCATCGGGCTGGTGGTGGATAGAGTGAAACTGGCGGATGCGTGTTCGCGGATTGCCTTTTGTGCTGCGCAGCTTCTGCAAGTGCGCAGTGCCTGAAGGTTCTGTGTTGTCTTTACTGGCCCCTTCGCGAGCAGGCTCGCTCCCACAGGTATTGTGTACACCGCAGAACACTGTGGGAGCGAGCCTGCTCGCGAAAGGGCCGGTACAAGCGCTGAAAGCTTCAGCTCTGCCAAGCTGATGAGTTCACCAGATTCATCGGCTTCTTCCCAGCCAACGCCGCCAACAGATTCTCCACCGCACACCGCGCCATCGCCTCGCGCGTCTCATGGGTCGCCGAGCCCATGTGCGGCGTCGCCACCACGTTGTTCAGCTGCAACAACGGCGAGTCATGATTCAACGGTTCACGCTCAAATACATCCAGCCCCGCCGCGCGAATCCGGTTATGGCGCAAGGTGTCGATCAGCGCCGCCTCGTCCACCACCTTGCCCCGGGAAATATTGATGAAGATGCTCTCCGGGCGCATCAACGCAAACTGCTCGGCGCCAATCAAACCTTCAGTCTGCGCTGTCAGCGGCAAGGTCAGGCAGATGAAATCCGCCTGCTGCAACAGGTCCTCCAGGCTGCGGTACTGCGCATCGAAACGTTCTTCAACCGCCGGTTTGCGCGACTGGCTGTGATAGATCACCGGCATCCCGAAGCCGAAATGCCCCCGCTGCGCCAGCGCCTCACCGATCCGCCCCATACCGATGATGCCCAGCGTCTTGCCGTGCACATCGGTGCCGAAATGCGCCGGGCCGATGCTGCGATGCCAGTGACCGCCGCGCACCATGTTCGCCAGTTCCACCACGCGCCGGGCGCTGGCCAGGATCAGGGCGAAACCGGTGTCGGCGGTGGTTTCGGTGAGCACGTCCGGGGTGTTGGTCAGCAGGATTTTGCGCCGGGTCAGGTAGTCGATGTCGTAGTTGTCGACGCCCACCGAGACGCTGGAAATCGCTTCCAGCTGCGGTGCCAGATCGAGCAGCGCCGCGTCCAGTTTCAGGCTCGCGCCGAGCAAGCCGTGGGCACCGGGCAGGGCGTCGCGCAGTTTCATCAGGCCATCGGCGTCGAGGCTGTCGATAAGCGTCACATCGACCTGTTCCTCAAGGCGCGCCATCAGCGCCGGCGACAGTTTTTTGTACAGCACAACCTGCTTTTTCATCGCAGTCATCTCTCTATCAATTCAGGAATGGGCCGGCTGCGGACACGGTGCGACGCGCTTGGCCGTCACCCGGTCGCTGGCGCCGGGCTTGAGAAAAATCGTCAGCACCACCGAGAGCATCAGCGCGCCGCTCATCAACAGGTACGAAGCACCGGGCGAACCGGTGGAGCTGTTCAGGTAGCCGACCAGATACGATCCGCCGAACGAACCGAGGGCGCCCATGCTGTTGATCAGCGCCATCGCACCGCCGGCGACATTGGCCGGCAGGATCTCGGGGACGATGGCGAAGAACGGCCCGTAAGGCGCGTACATGCAGGCGCCAGCGATCACCAGCAGCGTGTACGACCACCAGAAATGCTCCGCGCCCAAGGCGTAGGAACCGTAGAACGCCACCGAGGCAATCAGCAGCGGCGGCCAGACGAAGCGTTTGCGCTTTTGCAGTTTGTCCGAGCCCCAGGACACCAGCAGCATGCCGATCACTGCCGCCAGATAAGGCAGGGCCGAGAGCCAGCCGGCCTCGATCATGTCCATCTGCGCGCCGGCCTTGAGGATCGACGGCAGCCACAACACGAAGCCGTAGACGCCGATGCTCCAGCAAAAAAATTGCAGCGCCAGAATGATCACCTTCGGCGAACGGAAGGCTTCGGCGTAGTTCTTCACCGCTTTGATCCCGACCTGTTCGGCAGCCAGGGCGCTTTCCAGATCGTGCTTCTCCTGGTCGTTGAGCCACTTGGCCTGGGCCGGACGATCATCGGCCAGCTTCCACCAGATAAAGGCCCAAAGGACTGCCGGCAGACCTTCGATGATGAACATCCAGCGCCAGCTGAAATGCTGCACCAGATAGCCCGACACCACCGACATCCACAGCATCGTCACCGGGTTGCCGAGGATCAGGAAGGTGTTGGCCCGCGAGCGTTCGGCGCGGGTGAACCAGTGGCAGAGATAGACCAGCATCGCCGGCATCACCGCCGCTTCGACCACGCCGAGCATGAAGCGGATGACGATCAGCCAATAGGCGTTGGAGACCACGCCGGTCAGCGTGGCGAGCCCACCCCAGAGGATCAGGCTGACGAAAATCAGCTTCTTCACGCTGTGCTTTTGCGCGTAGATCGCGCCGGGCACCTGGAAGAAAAAGTAACCGAGGAAGAACAGCGCGCCGAGCAGCGAGGACAGGCCCGGGGTGATCATCAGGTCGGCGGCCATCCCGGAGGCGGCGGCGAACCCGTAATTGGCCCGGTCCAGGTACGCCAGGCTGTAGGTGATGAACACGATCGGCATGATGTACCACCAGCGGCGGGTGGCGAGGGTTGCGGTTTTCATGGTCTTGCTCCTGAGCTTGTTGTTTTTGTCGCAGCAGGTTCAATTGATTGGTTGTTTGTACTGGCCCTATCGCGAGCAGGCTCGCTCCCACAAGGGGTCTGAGTTGGAACCCGATCCTGTGTGGGAGCGAGCCTGCTCGCGATTGGTGGCCTCGAATTCAGCAGACAGTTCGGATCGGGTCGGCAAACCTTCCATATCACCACGGCTCTGCACCGCTCGACTGCCAATCCAGTTGGCGCGTCTCACCGCCTCGGGAAAACTCTGGTGCTCCAGCAGGGCGCTGATCATCCCCACCGCAAATCCGTCCCCGGCCCCCACCGTATCGACCACGGTCTGGACCGGCACGCCGGCGACAAACCCCTGATCCAGATGGGTGCGGTAATACGCACCCTGCGGCCCGAGCTTGATCGCTACGGCTTCCGCACCTTGATCGAGATAAAACGCCGCGATATCCGCCGGGTCCTCAAACCCGGTCAGCAAGCGACCTTCGCTCAACCCCGGCAGCACCCAGTGGGCGAGGGCGGCGAGACGGTTGATCTCGCTGATCATCTCCCGTTCGCTGGCCCACAGGCTCGGGCGCAGGTTCGGGTCGAACGACACGCTGCGCCCGGCGTTGCGCATGCGCGTCATCAGTGCATGGGACATTTCCCGCGCCGACGCGGACAGCGCCGGCGGAATACCGGTGGCGTGCAGGTGCCGGGCGCTTAATAACGTTGGGTTGATCGACTGCGGTGACAGATGGCTGGCTGCCGAGCCACGACGAAAGTACTCGACCGTCGGATCGCTGCCGTCATCGTTGCGCGACTTAAGCTGGAAACCGGTCGGATGAGCCTTGTCGACTTCGACATGGCTGCAATCCAGTCCCTCACGGGCCAGGGTTTCGACGACAAATCGTCCCAGCGAATCAGCACCGACCCGGCTTAGCCACGCGACCCTGAAGCCCAGCCGCGACAAGCCGATGGCGACGTTGCTGTCCGCCCCGGCAATCCGTTTGTGGAACTGCTCAACCGCTGCCAGATCGCCGCTCTGTTCAGCGACAAACATGGCCATGGTTTCGCCGAACGACAGAATATCGATCTCAGACATGAGCAGGCTCCAGACGGGATTGGCCGAGGCGGGCGAGGGCGGCGACGTGTTCGGTGGTGAGTTGCACCAGGTCATCGCCCTGCAACGGGTATTCGGCGGCGCGCATGACCCCTTGGGCCATGTGCCGCAGCAGTTGTTCCCACAGATGCAGGTCGGTGGCGGCGGGCGGTACTGCCACCAGTTTGCCGTCGGCACGGCGGGCCACGGCTTTGCAATGCACGTAACCGACATGACGGCCCAACAAGCGTGCGGCGCTGGTGGCGGACTGGTCTTGCCACTGCCAGTTGCCGATGTCGAAGGTCATCTTGATCGGCAGGTTGTGTTGCTCGACGGCAGCGAAGAAACGCTGGAACGGTTCGATCCGCCCGCCGTGCAGGGTCTGGTCGTTCTCTACCAGCAGTTGCACAGGGCTCTGCGCAAGAATTTGCGCGAGGGTCTGCAAATCGTTGTTGTCGGTGAAGAAGCCCAGGGAAACCTTTAGCCACTTGGAACCGAAAACCTCGGCATTTTGCAGCGCGGTGATGAGTTCGGGATTGGGTCGCGACTGACCGGCCAGCCACAGTTCGGTGGGTGAGGAATAGATGCTCTGCAGGCCTTGAGCGTGTGTGGCGGTGGCGAGTAGATCGGGGACTTCGTTGGTCAGCAGTTCTTCGCGCCACTCGATGCGATTGGCCCCGGCAGCGGCCAGCACCTCGATGAACGAAGCCTGACCATTGCGGCGAACGAGGTCAGCGCCGTAGCTGGACAGGCTGATGGAAACGGCGGGTTTAGTCACTTGGGCAAAAGAGTCATGATCCGTGCATGACACATGGGTCGAGCCTTGGTTGGGGAAACTGCTGGAAACGGCGGGTTTAATCACTTGGGCAAAAGAGTCATGATCCGTGCATGACACATGGGTCGAGCCTTGGTTGGGGAAATTGCTGGAAACGGCGGGTTTATTCATTGTTATTTACCTCTGAAACCGGTTTCATTTTTGTTCAAAAAAAATCAGCCAAGGCTGTGTTGTTTTTTTTGGCCTCATCGCTGGCAAGCCAGCTCCCACAGATAGCGGGTCGCTCACAAATCTCAGGTACACCCCAATACCTGTGGGAGCGGGCTTGCCCGCGAAGAGGCCGTATTAGTCACTACAAAACCCACGGGTCGAACCGCGCTCAATAAGCACCGGCGCAAAATCCAGTGTCCGCGCCGCTTCATCATTCCCACGCAACCGCTTGAGCAAACACTCAAACGCCTGCGCCCCAATCTCGGCAGTTGGCTGGGCAAGGGCAGTAATCCCGCTGCCCACCAACGGATACCAATCCAGATCATCCAGCGCGATCAGCCCGACATCCTCGAATAACCGGCAGCCGATCTCGCGCAAGGCAAGGGTGCAGGCCAGCGCCGCCACGCCATTGGCGCAGAACAGGGCCTTCAGGCCTGAATCAGGTGTGTTCAAAAAGGTTTGAAGGTCTTTAACCAGACTGGAGCCGGTTTCCAGCACTGCACCACGCATGTCTTCGCGCTGGCCAATCTGCTGCTGAAAGCTGCTGACCCGCTCGATCCGCGAACTGGTGCCGTCATAGGGTTCGGTCACCAGCAGTACATCGCGATAGCCACGTTGCTGAAGATGTTCGAGCGCCATCTCGATGGCTTGCGGGTTGTTCAGCCCGACCATGTCGCTTTCCAGCCCATCGACTTTGCGATCCACCAGTACCAGCGGCATTTCCCGCTTCAACTCATCCAGCTCATCCCGGTGATGGCCCAGGGTGTTCACGATCAGCCCTTCGATGTTGTACGAGCGCAACAGCGCCAGGTGCTGGCGTTCCTGTTCGTCATCGCGGTCGGTGTTGCACACCACCAGGCTGTAACCGTGTTGGCGGCAGGCGGTTTCCACCCCGTGCATCACGGCAATCGAATAGGGGTTGCGGATATCGGCCACCAGCATGCCGATCAGGCGGGTGCGCCCGCGCTTCAAGCCTCGAGCCATTTGATTGGGACGGTAGCCGAGTTCGGCAATCGCCAGCTCGATGCGCTGGGCAATCGCATCGGAGAGCAGGGCGCGGTCGTCGCCGATGAAGCGCGAGACGCTTGCCTTGGACACGCCGGCGTGTTCGGCGACGTCTAGCATGGTGACGCGGCTGCGCTGGGCGGCGGAGAAATCGTTCACGGTTGGGTCTTCTTATTCTCTGAAACCGGTTTCAGGAGACAACAGGCGCTTCGTTCAAGTCAAGTGAAAATGCCTTTGATTTAGGGGGTGAAGTCAGAAATATCCGACAGACGGTAGAAATACCTGTCAGATCTGACAGTAGCCCAAAGTCATGAAAGCGCCCTTAATCTGTACAGGAGTAACAGGCACCAGCGAACAGAATTTCAGATTGAAAGAGGTGTTCAAATGTCATCCAGTGGGCCGCTGAATTTCAATCCTCCTCAAGTTATTGGGGTACTGGATCATTCACTGGATCCAGAGGGGCATATTCCCTATGAGTTGCTTTCCGAAGGCATTGATGTGGTGGTCCCTCTGTGGCCTTCCTATGCCACGAAGCCAGGGGAAAGAGACAAACTCATTGTCCGTTTTGAAAAAAATGATCAGGCACCTGTAGAAATCATAAAGGAGTATCTTCCAGCGGATATACAGCCAGAATTCGTCATTCATATCGGTCCTGAGCATTTGTTAAATGATGGCGTCGGCCAGCTATGGTATGAAGTTTATGATACTGCGGACCACCTGTCCTGTTCAGATCCCCGCAATTTGACAATCGATCACACGCCTATAGCCGATGAACTTGATGAGGCCGATTTTCGTGATGCAACCATATGGGGCTACGTTAATTGTGATACCGACCCGCCCATTTGGGAAGGCATTCGGGTTGATATTCCACCGTTGAATAATTTTAAAATCGGCGACCGCTGTGAAACGCTCTGGAGAGGATACCGTTCATTGAACGGAAGCGGTGTCGAGTTTGTACGAGCTCGCTGGAAAGATGTGCGGAAAAGCTTGTCTGCGGAAGATATCGAAAGGGGATACGGCCTGACTGTTCTGCCTTACGAACCCCATATAAAGCCAATGGATGACCAGTGTTCCGCGACAATTGTCTACCGGATTTTTCGCGGTAAGAGGCTAGTAGGCATTTCAAAACTTGCGGTTCTGAAAATTGATCGAGTGATATCGGGTGACGGTTTTTGCGGCCCGACCTAGCGTCTTTCCAAAGGGAAGGCAGGGGGTAACAAAGAAAGCAAGTGATGTATTACGCTGAATGAATGCTTGATGGATATTGATTTTCATTTTGAGCAAGGGCGCGATGACGAATGTTTGTTTATTGTTGCGCTATTACTTTGATGGAGCGAGGAAATCATGAGTGCGATAATTGAGAAAGGCAAAGCGGTACTTCAATCAAAAACCAAAAGGGCAGATGGCATACTAGTTGATCCCCCCGCTGCGCCCACTTTTCCCGCGCAGACTATTCCGGATGGTGATAAGCGAATTCCTGTCGCACATCTTGATAAAGATCTGGATTATCTGATCAGGAAGCCTACTTTGGAGGCAGACCGCGACTTCATTCAACCGCAAATTCGTAAAAAAGGCACTACTGTCTGGAACGATATTCTTGTTGATCAATATTTGGAATTGGGACCGGTAGCGAGCAGAGACTGGACTCAACCCTTTAAAATTGCGCAATCTTTTTTGAGAGAAGACCCCACCCCTGAAGAGCCAACTGAATGGGAGTTTCGCTACATCTTTTGGGCGGACGGTACAAACGACGTTGCGTCACTCGAGAGCTCCTTTGCCATCGACCGGACGCCTTACAACGTAGTCAAGACCCCGCCATCTGACCGCACACCAAGCGCACCTACCTGGCCTTCCGATCTCGGCCCCACGGACCCAATCGATGATGCATATCTCGACGGCAAGACCGGCATTATCGTCAAGCCATTTATCGCGCATAATTACCTGCCCAATGATACCTTTCACTGGTTCTTCAGCCCGGCGCCCGATACTGAGCGCGACACACCGGTCCATAAAGGATCTCTGTCTCCCACCAACCGGGACACCGAAATTCCTGCCGCTGTTTTCTTGGCGGCTGAAGAGGGGCCCAATCGGTTGGTCTATGTAAATATCGATGCGGCGGGTAATAGGGCGCGCGCTTCCCATTTCAGCCAACGCGACGTGGTCCATACACCTGAGCCTGATCCTGGCACGTTTTTTCCGCCAATTGTTACGTTGGCCGATGGTGATGGCGATAACCTGATTAACCGTGAAGACATGCTTTCTGATCCGCGGGGAGTCGAGATTGTAGTTAAAGTCCCTACTCCGAATTCTCCAAGAGACACGATCTTCGTTACTCTGCACAACGAACAGGTTGGAACTGAACAGAGAGTCGGAACTGAGACTGAACTTAAGTTTTATGCACCGCGTGCGTTGGTAGAGCAGATATATGGAGATACAGACGGTATCGTTCAGCGGACGGTGGCCTTCGAAATGTTTCGTGGTGTCAAGGACCTGGCAACCGACAGTGTCGATATTGATGTGGATATATCAATTGTCGGCGCAGATCCACTGCCGGCGCCAAGCTTGGAAACAACGGCGGGCAGTGACAACGAAATCAAGGAGTCCGATTATGGCGATAATGGCATACAGGCCAGTTTGGCTATGCCGGCGACTCCACCGACAGAAGAGGGTTGGTTGCTTGATTTTATTTTTGGCTCTAAAACGTTCGCTACCGTTCCCCTGACTACCGGGCAGGAAGGCACAACCATTTCCAGAAACCTGCCGTGGTCGGTGGTGGAGGCACTAGGCGGTGGATTGACACACGTTCTACGCTGTGAAATCTATGTGCCCACCGGTAACAATCGAAACAAGTCCGCTCCTCGGGGTATTCCTGTAGAAGCCTTTCCGATTCAAATGGACGCGCCGGAGATACTCAATCTTGCAGGCCCGGCCCGAAGAATCGGATGTGCGACTCTAAATTTCCCTACCGGTACACTCCCAGGAGATGGCACACCACGGCGAAATTTGCAGGTGCGTATATTGCCGAACGCATTCACTGTGGATGGCGAGGAAATTACATTGAAATATATCGCCTATCCAAGTAATGACCCGTCAACGCCTATTCCCGATACAGACGCTGAAACCAAGTATCCGATATCAGGGACTTTTCCCACCGATGGGGTTGTTATCGAAATCGGCGATTATGAAGAGGATTTCAAACCTGCCCACCAGGCATTGGGCCATGTCTGGTATGTAATTTCGCGAGGTGGGCCAGGCAACAACCCTACACCTGATTCAGGAGTGGCGATCCGGGAACTGGATTTGGATGACAGTGAAGGGCGGTTCTGCGAAGACTTTGTACCGACCCCTTAGCGATCACGACTACGGGCGGCGAGGTTAAAAACTCGCCGCTTTTTTCGCCCTTCCAAGAGTTCTCGCGGAATATTCGTCGGCAAATAGAGATTAATCCTACATAAATATTTGAATAGTCCGGATAGTCTGCCAGCCCTCGAATGGTCGGTCGTCTGTGTGGAGGGCCGCAAGCGTTAATCCAGCAGGTGACAGTTATGTGGCAGAAATCGACAACCTATTCAAACATTCCGTTTTTAAGAATCGTTTTAAGTACGTCGTTATTTTCCGTGTGTATTTCATCGGTCTCCGCAGCCCCGGTTGTTGGTAGGGACGAAACCGTAAGCGGTGGTACCCCGGAATCCTGGGACCTCAGCCAGGGTGCCAAGTTAACGGTCAATGGTGCGCAGACGCTTCAGATCACCTCTGATAGTTCTATCCTTAACGTCAACGCTGGCAGTACGACCCAACAAATATCCGCGCGTAATGGATCCACGGTCAATCTGAGCGGCGCAACCGTTGTCGGTACGGGCGGACTGGCCGCTGTTCTTCTGAGCAACAGTGACGCCACGATCGATAGCAGCACGATCACTGGCAATCGCATTGGGCTTCAAGCGATTCGTGACTTCACTACGCAGATTGGCTCTCACGTCACGGTTGCCAACAAAAGCACGATCAGCGGTGTTCTGGGCGGAGCGCTGGTGAGTGCTTTCAGTACCCTTGATCTGGTCGACTCGACACTGATCGGCACTGGAGCCACCAGCTACGGGCTTCGATTGCGGAGTGGTCAGGCATCTGCGACAGGTAGCACGATTGTGGGCGGGCAGGAAGGTGTCGTGATCGATCTGGATCCCAACGAAGTCCGGCCCGCGGTCCTGAATCTTGAAAACACTACCGTCCAGGGGCAAACCGGATCGGCCATATTGGTTGACTTTGCCAATGCGTCAGACTCGACAGCCACAGTTTCACTTACCCGCGCTCGCTTGCTCGCGGGTAATGGCACTCTGCTTGACGTAAAGGGCGGAGCGAATACTTCACTATTGGTCAACGACAGCCAACTGGCAGGCAACATTGTCTCGGAGCAGGGCAGCACGACACATTTGACGCTGCAGAACAATTCCACCTTGACAGGTCATTTGGAAAACGTTGCCAGCGCTACTGTCAATGACACGTCGAGTTGGGTCATGGTCGGCAATGGCAGCATTGAGCAATTGACGCTTAACAACGGTGGGTCGGTGGTGTTTGGCGGCAACGATGCGTTCTACCAGTTGAACGTGGGCTCGCTGTCCGGTGAGGGTCGGTTTTTTATGGGCACTGATTTCGCCACCGGGCAGACCGATTTGTTGAACGTCACTGGCAATGCCAGTGGGACGCACGAATTGTTGATTGAGAGCAGTGGCGTTGATCCGGCGGCTGGACAACCTATCCGCGTCGTCCAGACCGCTGGAGGCGATGCACAGTTCTTCATCAACCGCGATGTCGATCTGGGTACTTATTCTTACGGCCTGGCAAAAAGTGGCAACGACTGGATCCTGGACCCAAGCACTCGGACGGTCAGTCCGGGCGCGAGGTCTGTTCTCGCCTTGTTCAATACCCCCTCGACAATCTTGCTTGGAGAACTCGCACCCTTGCGCACGCGTATGGGGGAATTGCGTTTCAATGGCGGGCGAGCCGGTGCCTGGGGCCGCACTTACGGCAGAAAATACAATGTCGCCGATGGTTCTGGCGTGGGTTACAAGCAAACTCAGCAGGGTTTCACCCTGGGGGCAGATGCTGCAATTGGCGACTCCCAGTGGTTGGTGGGCGCAATGGCTGGTTACAGCAAATCCGACCTCGATCTTGATGCCGGAACTTCAGGAAAGATCGACAGTTACTATCTGGGCACCTACTTGAGCTGGCTCGACGCGGTCTCCGGCATTTATTTCGATGGTGTCTTGAAAGCCAACCGATTTCGTAACGAAGCGAAAGTAAGCCTTAGCGACGGCAAGCGTGCAAAAGGTGACTATGACAACACAGGTATTGGAGGATCAATCGAGGTCGGTCGCCATATACCGCTTGGCGATGGTGTGTATGTCGAACCTTTCACCCAATGGTCTGCGTCCGTGGTTCAGGGCAAAAACTTTTCCCTCGATAACGATTTGCAAGCTGAAGGCGATCGCATGCATTCCTTTATCGGCGAGGCAGGTGCAACGGTCGGTCGTAATATTGAACTGGAGAAGGATCGAGTCCTGCAGCCGTATCTGCGCGCCAGTTGGGCGCACGAATTCGCCAAAAACAATAAGGTCGAGGTCAACAATAATGTCTTCAACAATGACCTGTCGGGGTCACGGCTGAAGTTGGCTACGGGCTTTGCCATGACGCTGACGAAAAGCTTTCATGTACACGCCGACTTCGATTACAGCAATGGCCGCAATATCGAACAGCCATTGGGCGTCACTATCGGTGGACGTTATGAATGGTAAGCGCTGACATTCTTTGCAAAAAAAGGAAACCGCGTGGTTGATGCCGATCAGTTAAGCCTCGATGCTTGACCTTTGGCCGCAAGAAATCAAAATCCGATGCCTGAATAGGCATCGGATTTTTTTATGCGTCTGGCTCGGGCATTGGAACTAACCCACAACTTCGTCTCGACTCCCGATTCCCTCGAGGGATTGGACTCGTTGCTTGACCCTTTTCTGGTCGAGCAGGCCTTGAAACAGTCTGGTGTCGCCGAAATGAAGCTGGCAGAGCAACTGATCGAGACCACGCCGGATCACATCGTTGACGTTGTTCGATCGCGGTTTTTATTCCCTGGGGTTGCTGCACCAATGGCAGCAGGCCGGCACCGAGCGGCATTGGCTGATGCCGTTACGCAAAGGGGCGCAGTACGAAGTCATTCAGCGATTGGGCCGTCAGGATGCGGTGGTCTCGTTAAGCACTTCGCCGCAGGCCCGCAAGCAATGGCCGGAATTGCCGGAGCGCCTGACCGCAAGGCTCCTGAGCAAAACCGTCAAGGGCAAGGTCTGTCAGATTTTGACGTCGATGGCCGATCCGCTGCGTTTTCCTTCCGATGAAATCGTCGACCTGTACAGCCATCGCTGGGAGATCGAATTAGGGGGCCGGGAGATGAAACAGACACTGCTCAACAGCAGCTACATGCTGCGTAGCAAGACGCCCGAGATGATCGAACAAGAGTTGTGGGGCGTATTACTGGGCTACAACCTGTTGCGTTATCAGATGGTGGAAATGAGCCGCCATTGTCCAGGCATCCATCCGTGCGAACTGAGCTTCACCGCGTGTACCTGGGCGATCCCGGGGTTTATCAACGGCGTTTCTGCGGATCGCTCAGGGAACATCCCCAAATATCTCGCCGAACTGCATGCCTCGGCCTCGCACTGTGTGTTGCCCCAATGCCGGGAAGAGCGCATTTATCCTCGGGCTATCCGGCTAAAATCGCCGAAGTACCCGATCAAAAACAAAAATGCCAGTCAGCTTAACTGACTGGCATTAAACCGCGTGGTTTCATTTTTTATTTTATGCCAGTTATTACGCGACACGTTTTTGTTTGGTGGCACCGTACATAACAATGTGGTTGACCGCTTCGAATTTTACGTTGATTTTCAGTTGGACCGGTGTTTCATCCTCTCTGTATTCAACAATCGCGTCTTTCAGTTCGCCGCTTAGGACGCCGCTGATCGAATCGAATTTCAAATCTGCTTTCCCACTCATTTGTGAATAGATGTAAGCCTCTGTTTGACTTCTATTGTAAACATACGTCAACCTGACTACGGTCTGTTCGGGAGTCAGGTCGTACGTGCCATCGGCCGCTCCTTCGGAGAAAGAAAGAATGATTTCCTTCGTGGCGCGTTGTTGTAAATCGCGATGGCGGGCATACATTTGAAGTGCTTTACCATGTGGCGGATCGTATTCCTCTAAGGTGAGTTCAACCAGCGATGCCTTGAACTGTTCAGAGTCATTCAGCTTTCCTTCACACATTCCTGCTCGGGGAGCCTGCCGGGTGTTGAGCGTTTTTGCGTTCATCGAAATAATCTCCATGTCATCACAAAGTATCCCGCTTCATAAAGACTACCCTCGGGATGAGGTATCAGACTGCTAAAGTGGCGCACTGTAAACTGTCAGAGTTGACAGTTTACAGTGCGCCGTTTGTGTGATTTTTATCTGATGCACTGATTAGCCGAACAGCCCGGCCGCAATGTTGATCGAGAGCCCAAGAATCGCCGTATTGAACACAAATCCGATCAACGACTGCGCCAGCACGATCTTGCGTATCTCCCGCGTGGCCACGCCAACATCCGCCGTCTGCACGGCGACGCCGATGGTGAACGAGAAGTACAGAAAGTCCCAATAGTTGGGCGTCGTCAGGCCTTCGGCAAAGCGCAGCGCCGGTTCGTTGCCGTCCCAGGTATAAAACAGCCGGGCGTAGTGGACGCAGAAAATCACTCCGATCAGCAGCCATGAACCGATGACCGTCAGTGCGGTGAAACCATAGTGCAGGAGTTTGCGGGTGGTTTCGAGGTCCTTGCTGCCGGCCAGTTCGAAGGTGATGGTGGCGAGGCTGGCCAGCGCCGCGATGCACACAACGAACAGTACCAGCCCGGCATTTTCATCCTCGACTTCGGCGATGCGTCTGACGTCCGGTGCTTTCGCGCGAGCTGTCAGCCAGAACATCAGGAGCAGATAGGTCCAGACGCCGGCGTTCCAGCCGATAAGGATTTTGCTGATGACCGAGTCGGCAGGGACCAGCAGGCCGACGGCAAGACCGAATAACACGGCGGCGGAGAGGCGAGGGTGGGTGCGGGCGAGGAAGCGCATGGGAACTCGATGGGCCAGGGTGTGCTGACACCTTAGCCCAGCGTTGACAGGTGTGGCCACAATGCCGGATGTTTGCCAATCCCGCATTGAGATCAGTGAGGTTTGGTGAATCGTTGTACAAGCTTCATGACGACAACAAAGAACACCGGCACAAAAATCACCGCCAGCGTCGCCGTAATCATCCCGCCAATCACCCCGGTCCCAATCGCCTGCTGACTCGCTGAACTCGCGCCGGTGGCAATCGCCAGCGGCACCACACCCAGAATAAACGCGAGCGAAGTCATGACAATCGGCCGCAACCGCAGACGCGCCGCTTGCAGCGTGGCATCAATCAGATCGTGACCTTCGTCATACAGGCTCTTGGCAAACTCGATGATCAGGATCGCGTTCTTCGCCGACAGACCGATGATGGTGATCAGCCCGACCTTGAAGAACACGTCGTTGGGCATCCCGCGCAAAGTCACCGCCAGCACCGCACCGAGCACGCCGAGCGGTACAACGAGCAGCACGGAAGTCGGAATCGACCAGCTCTCGTACAACGCCGCCAGACACAGGAACACGATCAGCAGCGACAGCCCTAGCAGAATCGGTGCCTGACTGCCGGACAAACGCTCCTGCAACGACAGACCAGTCCATTCCTGACCCAGACCTTTCGGCCCTTGCGCCACCAGCCGTTCGATTTCCGCCATGGCTTCGCCGGTACTGTGGCCGGGTTTCGGCTCACCGGAAATCGAGATTGCCGGGTAGCCGTTGTAACGGGTCAGTTGCGCCGGGCCTTGAGTCCATGTGGCTCGCACGAATGCCGACAGCGGCACCATTTTCCCGGCGTCGTTGCGCACGTGCATCTTCAGCAGGTCATCGACCTGACTGCGACGGTCGCCTTCGGCCTGCACGACAACCCGTTGCATCCGCCCCTGATTGGGGAAGTCATTGACGTACGAGGAGCCGATGGCGGTGGACAGCACGTTGCCGACGTCGGCGAAGGAAATCCCAAGTGCATTGGCCTGCTTGCGATCCACTTCCAGCTGCACTTGCGGCGCTTCGGCCAGCGCACTTTCACGCACGTTCATCAGGATCGGGCTTTTCTCGGCGGCCGCGAGCAACTGGGTGCGAGCCTCCATCAAGGTCGCATGACCGAGGCCGCCGCGATCCTGCAGGCGGAACTCGAAGCCGCTGGACGTACCCAAACCATCCACCGGCGGCGGCAGCACGGCGAACGCCACGGCATCCTTGATCTGGCTGAGGGCGATGTTGGCGCGGTCGGCAATCGAACTTGCCGAGTCGTCGCTGCCGCGCTGTGACCAGTCCTTGAGCGTGGTGAACGCCAGCGCGGCGTTCTGCCCGCTACCGGAAAAACTGAAACCGAGAATCACGGTGCTGTCGCCCACACCCGGTTCGCCGGCGTTGTGCGCTTCGATCTGCTCGACCACCTGCACCGTGCGGTTCTTGCTCGCACCGGGTGGCAGTTGAATGTCGGTGATGGTGTAACCCTGATCCTCGACCGGCAGGAACGAGGAGGGCAGGCGCGCGAAGCACAGACCCAGGCCGACCAGCAACACAACGTAGATCAGCAGGTAACGACCGGTGCGTTTCAGCGCGTAACCGACCCAGGCCTGATAGCGATCGGTCAGTTGCTCGAAACGGCGGTTGAACCAGCCGAAGAACCCGGTTTTTTCGTGGTGTTCGCCCTTGGCAATCGGCTTGAGCAAGGTGGCGCACAGTGCCGGGGTCAAGGTCAGGGCGAGGAAGGCCGAAAACAGGATCGAGGTGGCCATCGACAGCGAGAACTGGCGGTAGATGACACCCACCGAACCCTGCATGAAGGCCATCGGAATGAACACCGCCACCAGCACCAGGGTAATGCCGATGATAGCGCCGGTGATCTGGCTCATCGCCTTGCGTGTCGCTTCTTTGGGCGACAGGCCTTCGGTGGCCATGATCCGTTCGACGTTCTCCACCACCACGATGGCGTCGTCCACCAGAATGCCGATGGCCAGCACCATGCCGAACATGGTCAGCACGTTGATCGAGAACCCCAGCGCCAGCATGGTGGCGAAGGTACCCATCAGCGCCACCGGCACCACCAGGGTTGGAATCAGGGTGTAACGGATGTTCTGCAGGAACAGGAACATCACCGCGAACACCAGCAGCATGGCTTCGCCGAGGGTGTAGACCACTTTGGTGATCGAGACCTTCACGAATGGCGACGTGTCGTAAGGAATCTTGTATTCCACGCCCGCCGGGAAGTAGCGCGACAGTTCATCCATCTTCGCCCGGATCAAAGTCGCGGTGCTGAGGGCGTTGGCGCCCGGCGACAGTTGCACACCGACGGCGGTGGACGGCTTGCCGTTAAGACGGGTGCCGAATTGGTATTCCTGGCTGCCGATCTCGACCCGCGCCACATCCTTGATGCGCACGGTGGAGCCGTCCGGGTTGGCCTTGAGCACGATGTCGGCGAACTCTTCCGGCGTCGACAATTGGCCCTTGACCAGAATCGTCGCGGTGATTTCCTGAGTGCTCGGGTTCGGCAGATCGCCGATGCTGCCGGCCGACACCTGGGCGTTCTGCGCGGCGATGGCGGCGTTGACGTCAGCGGGTGTCAGGTTGAAACCGATCAGCTTCTGCGGATCGACCCAGATCCGCATCGCCCGCTCGGCGCCGTACAACTGGGCCTTGCCGACACCGTCGATGCGCTTGATCTCGTTCATCACGTTGCGCGCCAGGTAATCGCTGAGCGCCACGTCGTCGAGCTTGCCGTCGCTGGAGGTCAAAGTGATCAGCAACAGGAAGCCGGCGGAGACTTTCTCCACCTGCAAACCTTGCTGATTGACCGCTTGCGGCAGGCGTGACTCGACTACCTTCAGGCGATTCTGCACATCAACCTGCGCCAGCTCCGGGTTGGTGCCCGGCTGGAACGTGGCCTTGATCGTGGCGCTGCCGAGGCTGCTTTGCGATTCGAAGTACAGCAGGTGATCGGCGCCGTTGAGCTCTTCCTCGATCAGGCTGACCACGCTTTCATCGACGGTCTGCGCCGAGGCGCCCGGGTACACGGCGTAGATTTCGATCTGCGGCGGCGCGACGTCGGGGTATTGCGCCACCGGCAATTGCGGGATGGCCAGCGCACCGGCCAACAGGATGAACAACGCGACGACCCAGGCGAACACCGGGCGGTCGATAAAGAACTGCGGCATAGAAGAGCGTCCTGCTTACTGACCAGAGGTCTGGGCAAGTGGAAGAGGGGTGTCGTCGATCTGCACCACTTCGCCCGGACGGGCGTGTTGCAGGCCTTCGATGACAATGCGGTCGCCGGCCTTCAGGCCACCGGTGACGATCCAGCGGTCGTTCTGCACAGCGCCAAGCTGCACCGGCTGCTGGGCAACACGCATCTGATCGTCGACAGTCAGGACTTGCGCCACACCGGCGCTGTCACGCTGTACCGCGCGTTGCGGCACGGTGAGACCGTGCTGGATCACGCCTTGTTCCAGGCGCACGCGAACGTAGCTGCCGGGCAACAGATCGAGATCCGGGTTGGGGAACTCGCTGCGCAGGATGATCTGCCCGGTGCCCGGATCGACCGTGATGTCGCTGAACAGCAACTTGCCGGGTAACGGATAGAGGCTGCCGTCGTCCTGGATCAGCGTGGCCTTGACCTGATCCTGGCCGACCTGCTGCAACTGGCCGGAACGGAATGCCCGGCGCAGTTCATTCAATTCGCGGGTCGACTGGGTCAGGTCGGCGTGGATCGGGTTCAGTTGCTGGATCAGCGCCATGGGCGTGGTTTCGTTCTGGCCGACCAGCGCGCCTTCGGTCACCAGAGCACGACCGACGCGCCCGGAAATCGGCGCGGTGACGGTGGCGTAGCCCAGATTCAGCTTCGCCCGCTCGACGGCAGCCTTGTTGGCGGCCACGTCGGCGGCGGTCTGCCGGGCGTTGGCGCGGGCGTTGTCATAGTCCTGAGCGCTGATGGCCTTGTCTTCGA
This sequence comes from Pseudomonas sp. B40(2017), assembly GCF_002112855.1. Lineage (NCBI taxonomy): Bacteria > Pseudomonadati > Pseudomonadota > Gammaproteobacteria > Pseudomonadales > Pseudomonadaceae > Pseudomonas > Pseudomonas sp. B40(2017). Next base: position 525,982 of record NZ_NEIT01000001.1, on the reverse strand, counting down.
TCAACTGGGCGTAGCGCTGCTCCTGCAGTTTTGCCTGGAACGCGTTGGCCTCAGCCTTGCGCAGCGCGGCTTCGGCGCTATCGAGGTCGGCCTTGAACGGCGCCGGATCAATGCGGAACAGTACGTCGCCCTTTTTCACGTCGCTGCCTTCGCGGTAGGTACGTTGCAGTACCACGCCGGCGACCCGGGCGCGGACTTCGGCGATGCGCGGGGCGGCAATCCGCCCGCTCAGTTCGCTGCTGATCGACAGGGGGCGCGCCTCAAGGGTTTCGATCCGCACGGTGGCCGGCGGCGCCTGTTCCTCGGCGTTCGAGGATTTATCACAGGCGCTCAGCGTCAGCGCCAATGCGATCAGGCCGAGCCCGGCCAGCAGATTCTTCGACATGTACAACCCCCAATATTGATCTGCGCATCCTACGGACAGTCGCCGAGGGTAGCGGTGAAGCTTTGTAGGTGCTGTGTGAAATTGTGTAAGGGTTTTGCTCAGGGACGGGTGAGGGCGTATATCCTTTACGCCTTGATATTTATTGCGACAGATAAAGCATCGCGAGCAGGCTCGCTCCCACAAGGGATTGCATTCCAAATGTGGGAGCGAGCCTGCTCGCGATAGCGGACGATGGGTCGCCACTGTATTTCTGGATCACCTCAATGCCCAACATTCTTCTGGTCGAAGACGACACCGCCCTCGCCGAACTGATTTCCAGCTATCTGGAACGCAACGGTTACTCCGTCAGCGTGATCGGTCGTGGCGACCATGTGCGCGAGCGGGCACGGCTCAATCCGCCGGACCTGGTGATTCTCGACCTGATGCTGCCGGGGCTCGACGGTTTGCAGGTCTGTCGCCTGTTGCGCGCCGACTCGGCAACGCTGCCGATCCTGATGCTCACCGCCCGTGACGACAGCCACGATCAGGTGCTGGGCCTGGAAATGGGCGCCGACGATTACGTCACCAAACCCTGCGAGCCGCGCGTCCTGCTGGCTCGGGTGCGCACATTGCTGCGGCGCAGCAGCCTCGGCGAGCCGATGACCGCCAACGACCGGATCCTGATGGGCAACCTGTGCATCGATTTATCGGAGCGCACGGTGACCTGGCGTGAACAACCGGTCGAGCTGTCCAGCGGCGAATACAACCTGCTGGTGGTGCTGGCCCGCCACGCCGGTGAAGTGCTGAGCCGCGACCAGATTCTGCAACGTCTGCGCGGCATCGAATTCAACGGCACCGACCGCTCGGTAGACGTAGCGATTTCCAAACTGCGGCGCAAGTTCGACGACCACGCCGGCGAGGCGCGCAAGATCAAGACCGTGTGGGGCAAGGGGTATCTGTTCAGCCGTTCCGAGTGGGAATGCTGATTCGATGTTCAGAATCCTGTTTCGCCTCTATCTGGTGACGATCGTCTCCTACAGTGCGGCGATCTATCTGGTGCCGGATCTGGTGGTGATGGCGTTCAAGCAGCGGTTCGTCACCTACAACCTCGACTATTCCCGTGGCCTGCAATCGTTGATCACCAAGCAGTTTCGCGCGGTGCCGCAGGATCAGTGGCCGGCACTAGCGGCGTCGATGGACAAGGATTTCCAGCCGCTGCACATCGTGCTCGCCCGTATCGATGACCCCGGCTTCACCGTCATCGAGCAAGAACGCCTGCGGCGCGGCGAGAACATGGTGCGGGTGGGCGACTGGGGCTGGCGCACGCTGGCGGTCACGCCGCTGAATGACGAAATGGCAGTGCAGATGGTGGTGCCGCCGGATCCGATGGACGTGAATCTGTTGTACTGGAGCATCAACGTGCTCATCGGCGCGAGCCTGCTGGCGTGCCTGTTGCTCTGGTTTCGTCCGCACTGGCGCGATCTGGAACGCCTCAAGGGCACGGCCGAACGTTTCGGCAAGGGCCATTTGAGCGAGCGCACGCAAATTGGCCCGAGCTCCAACATCGGCAGCCTGGCCAACGTGTTCGACACCATGGCCGGCGACATCGAAAACCTGCTCAACCAGCAGCGGGACCTGCTCAACGCCGTGTCCCACGAGCTGCGCACGCCGCTGACCCGTCTGGACTTCGGCCTGGCGCTGGCGCTGTCCGACGACTTGCCGCAAGCCAGCCGCGAACGCCTGCAAGGGCTGGTCGCGCACATCCGCGAACTGGATGAGCTGGTGTTGGAGTTGCTGTCTTACAGCCGTTTGCAGAATCCGGCGAAGTTGCCCGAGCAGGTCGAGGTGTCGCTGGACGAGTTCATCGACAGCATTCTGGGCAGCGTCGACGAAGAGCTGGAATCCCCGGAAATCGTCATCGATGTGCTGCTGCACAATCAGCTGGAGCGCTTCACCCTCGATCCACGCCTGACAGCCCGGGCGATTCAGAACCTGCTGCGCAACGCCATGCGCTATTGCGAAAAACGCATTCAGATTGGCGTGCAGGTCTGCCCGAAGGGCTGTGAGATCTGGGTGGATGATGACGGGATCGGCATTCCGGAAGACGAGCGGGAGCGAATTTTCGAGCCGTTCTATCGACTGGATCGCAGCCGTGACCGCGCCACGGGCGGGTTTGGTCTGGGACTGGCCATCAGCCGTCGGGCGCTGGAGGCCCAGGGCGGGACGTTGACGGTGGAAGGTTCGCCGTTGGGCGGGGCGCGGTTCAGGCTCTGGCTGCCAACCCCCGTTTAGCACTCGTGACGATCGTTCCCACGCTCTGCGTGGGAATGCCGCCATGGGCGCTCTGCGTCCACTGTGACGCGGAGCGTCACGGTATGCATTCCCACGCGGAGCGTGGGAGCGATCAGTGTTCTGGATTAGAGGATCTCAGTCGACTGGATCAATCCAACCCCGGCCACTTGCATCCGTTCGATCGCCGCCGCCAGTGATCCATTCAAATCAATCGCCCGGCACGCATCCAGCACCACAAACGCATTGAACCCAGCCGCCCGCGCATCCAGCGCGGAGAACATCACACAGAAATCCAGCGCGAGACCGACCATATACACCGTGTCGATCCCGCGTTCCTTCAGATAACCGGCCAGACCCGTAGTCGTGACGCGGTCCGCTTCCAGAAACGCCGAATAGCTGTCGATGTCCGGGTTGCAGCCCTTGCGGATGATCAATTGCGCATGGGGAAGATCAAGTCCCGAATGAAACTCGGCACCGTGTGAGCCCTGAATGCAGTGATCCGGCCAAAGCGTCTGCTCGCCATACGTCAGTTGAATCACGTCATAGGGCTGACGGCCGGGATGGCTGGTCGCAAACGAAGCATGTCCGGCCGGGTGCCAGTCCTGGGCAATGACCACTTGCGTGAACTGCCCGGCGAGCCGGTTGATCAGCGGAACAATCAAATCACCTTCCGGCACGGCCAGTTGGCCGCCGGGAATGAAGTCGTTCTGCACGTCGATGACCAGCAGGGCTGTGCGTGGCGAAATCGGCATAAATCCATCCTTCTTGGAAAATCACCCGAGCAGCATAGTGACAAAATTCTTTAAACGTTCAGCCTGGTCTTAAACATTTTCGCCATGTCTTCCAGCTCGGAAGCCGGGTGATGGCCGATCAGCATCCAGGCGTGTTCGCGTTCGGTCCAGTACACCACGTTCATCCCGTGCCGGCGTTCATGGGCCAGCGGCTGGCTGCCGCTGTTGGTGCGCGTGACGCACAGCGCCAGCGGGCCGTGGGTGGCGTCGAGCCAGGTCATCTGGGCGATGGGCACGCCGTCATACTCGAGCAATTGCGCGCGTTTGAACTGCGCGCCGGGCAGTTTGAGTTTCGCCGGCGACAGGCTTACACCCAGCCGCGCATCGACGGTTCGCAACTGCGCCAGTTGCGAGGCTTCATCGGTGGGCAGATGTTCGAGGGTCTGCGGCACATACAGCGCCATGTAATCGCCCACCAGTTCGCGCCAGTTGTGCGATTGCTGCGCTTGCCAGGCCAGAAACAAACGGTCCGCCGCAACAGCTGCGAGCGCCACGCCCGCTGCCGCCGCGCCGATGAACCAGCGCCGGCTGAAACCGGGTTTCTGCGGTGACGGCGCGGCATCGAGCCGGGCCTGCAAACGGTCGAGCGGCGCCTGTTGCGCCTGTTCGTCATAGGCGGCCTTGAACGGCAGGGTGCTGCGGCTCAGCCATTGCACCCGCAAATTCAGCAGCGGATCGTCGGCGATGAGGCCGTCGAGTTGGCTGCGCTGTTCGCGGTCCAGTTCATCGTCCAGATACGCCACCAGTTGCTCGTCGGAAGGCGTATTCATTGCCGGTCTCCTGCGGGGGGGTTCGGTACCGCTTGCAGCGGCGGGTATTCGGCCAGCTTCAGGCGCGCGGTGGCCAGGCGGCTCATGACCGTGCCGATCGGCACTTGCAGGATCTCGGCGACTTCGCGGTAGGACAGGCCTTCAACGTAGGCCAGATAAACCGTTTCACGTTGAGTTTCCGGCAGCGCATCGACGCGGCGGATCACCTGCGCGGCCATCACATGAGTCTGCGCGGCGTATTCGCCATCGAAGGTCAGCTGCCTGTCGGCATCCGCCACACCCTGGCCCTGGCGCACCCGGCGGGAGCGCACTTCGTTGAGCCAGATCGAATGCAGGATACTCAGCAGCCAGCGATCCATGCGCGTGCCGGCCACGTACTGGCCCGAACGCTCCAGCGCCCGCACGCAGGTGGCTTGCACCAGATCCTCTGCCACGTGCCGATTGCGCGACAGCAGCAAGCCGTAACGCCACAGGCGCGCCAAGTGTTGCCCGAGTTCGGCTCTGAAGGCCTGATCGCTGAAAATGTTCGCCTCCGCGTGTCGTGTCAGGTTTTCGATGAATCGTTGATGGCTTCGGCCAGGTCCCGGTATTCCTCGCAGGTCGTGCCGCAGATCTTCTGGATGTGCTGCAACTGTTCCTGCGCCAGATCGACGCGGCCCTTGATGACGTAAGCCTCGCCCAGGTATTCGCGGACCTGCGCGTACTGCGGATCAAGCTTCACCGATTGCAGGTAATAACCGATGCCTTCGTCGGTGCGCCCCAGTTTGCGCGTCGCGTAACCGCGATAGTTGAGAGCCTTGGCGGTGTTCGGTTGTTCCAGCGTATCGAGCAGGGCCAGGGCTTCTTCGTAACGGCCGGCCTTGGCCAGGCGGTAGGCGTAATCGGTCCGGTCGGCGTCGGGCACCAGATGGCTGGTCTGCATCACGCACTTCTGCGTTTTGGTGTCGAATACCTGGCCTTTGGGGCAGTTGGGTTTCTGCACCGGCGCCTCTTCATCGCCATTGGCGAAGGCGAGGGGGCTCGCGAAAACGGCGGCTACCAGCAACGGGGCGGCGAACATAACGGAACGGATAGTCATGGGCAAGGCTCCACAAGGGGTCATGTTTCACTTTGAACACCGCAGGGTGAACATTTATTCATTGCTTTGTCAGGCTTTGTTAAAGGAAAGCCGTTTTTCCGGCGCTATGCTGGTCAGCGTTCGTCGTCGATCTGCAGTTCTACCATGGGAGTTTGGCCATGAAAGATCAGGTTCACCACTCGGCCGCCAGCGGCTACAAAACCGCCGCCGACACCTACGTCAAAGGCCGGCCCGACTACCCGCCGGCCGTCAGCGAATGGCTGACCGGCACACTGGGCCTCGATGCCCACAAGACTGTTATCGACCTCGGCGCCGGCACCGGCAAGTTCACCGGACGGCTGGTGGCGACCGGCGCCCAGGTGATTGCCGTAGAGCCGGTGGCGCAGATGCTGGAAAAACTGTCGCTGGCCTGGCCGCAGGTATTGGCCGTCAGCGGCACAGCAACGGATTTGCCGCTGCCCGACGCCTCGGTGGATGCCGTGGTGTGCGCGCAAGCCTTTCACTGGTTTGCCCGTACCGAAGCCCTGGATGAAATCGCCCGGGTCCTCAAGCCGGGTGGCAAGCTGGGCCTGATTTGGAACCTGCGCGACACCCGGATCGACTGGGTGCCCAAGCTGGACGCCATCGTCAATGCGCTGGAAGGCGACACGCCGCGCTTCTACACCGGCGAATGGCGCAAGGCCTTTCCCCATCCGGCGTTCGGGCCGTTGCAGGCGCAGCATTTCCAGCACGGGCATACCGGCGCGCCGGAAGATGTGATTTTCAACCGAGTGCGCTCCACCAGTTTCATTGCCGCGCTGAGCGATCAGCAGCGCGCGAAGATCGACGAGCAGATTGCTCAACTGATTGCCGGCGAGCCGCAGCTGCGGGGCAGGGAGATAGTGACGGTGCCTTACGAGACCGCCGCCTTCGTGGCGGTGAAGAACGGCTAGAGTCCCGCATTTGGCCGAACCGCCGTGCTGATGCCTTGTTATAGTTCGGGCCTCATTTTCAGCCCGGTAAAGGATTTCTGCCATGACTCAATACACCGCCTTCAGCGTCGAACTGGCCGACAACATCGCCCATGTGCAGATCAATCGTCCGGAAAAGATCAACTCGATGAACGCCGCGTTCTGGAGTGAAATCGTCGAGGTGTTCCAGTGGATCGACGACACCGACGAAGTGCGGGTGGTGGTGCTCAGCGGTGCCGGTAAACACTTCTCCTCGGGCATCGACCTGATGATGCTGGCCGGTGTGGCCAATGAGCTGGGCAAGGACGTCGGCCGCAATGCGCGCCTGCTGCGCAAGAAGATCCTGAGCCTGCAAGCGTCCTTCAATGCGGTCGACAATTGCCGCAAACCGGTACTCGCGGCGATCCAGGGTTATTGCCTGGGCGGCGCCATCGACCTGATCGCCGCCTGCGACATGCGCTACGCCGCCGAAGACGCGCAATTCTCGATCAAGGAAATCGACATCGGTATGGCGGCCGACGTCGGCACCCTGCAACGGTTGCCACGGATCATCGGTGACGGCATGCTGCGTGAGCTGGCTTACACCGGTCGCACCTTTGGAGCCGAAGAAGCGCGCAGCATCGGCCTGGTCAATCGCGTCTACAGCGACAAGGACAGCCTGATCGAAGGCGTGATGGACATCGCTCGGGACATCGCCGGCAAGTCGCCGATCGCGGTCACCGGCACCAAGGAAATGATCAGCTACATGCGCGACCATCGCATCGACGACGGTCTCGAGTACGTTGCCACCTGGAACGCCGCCATGCTGCAATCCAACGATTTGCGCGTGGCCATGGCCGCCCATATGAGCAAACAGAAACCCGAATTTCTGGATTGAGAAACCATGACATCTCGCTGGACCACTGCAGTATTGGACACCGATCAACCCGGCGGCTGGGCCGTGGCGCGCAGCCCCGAGGGTTTTCTGTTCGATGACAACGGCGCGCTGTTCCCCCGGGAATGGCTCAAGCGCCAGGACTTGTCGATCCTGGCCGAGCACGGTATCGGCCACCTTGATGGCGAGCCGGTGTACCTGCTGGAACTGCACAGCACCAGCGAGGTGCCGGGGTGCAACTGGAAAGGCCTGCGGGCGTTCATGCTCGACGGCGATCACACGATCTACAAAGTGCTGGGTTACGCGGCGCAAATCGGGACGTGGGCTCGGGAACACCGTTTCTGCGGCAATTGCGGTCAGGCCATGACCCAGGTGCCACGGGAGCGGGCGATGTATTGCCAGCCCTGCGATCTGCGCAGTTATCCGCGGATTTCGCCGAGCATGATCGTGCTGGTGACCCGTGGCGATGAGATCTTGCTGGCGCGTTCACCGCGTTTTGTCACCGGGGTCTACAGCACGCTGGCCGGGTTTGCCGAACCTGGGGAGTCGGCCGAGGATTGCCTGATCCGCGAAGTGCGCGAGGAAGTGCAGATCGAGGTGAAGAACATTCAGTACATGGGCAGCCAGTGCTGGCCGTTCCCGCACTCGATGATGCTCGGCTTCCATGCCGAATATGCCGGTGGCGAGATTGTCTGTCAGGAAGACGAGATCGAAGACGCCCAGTGGTTCAACGTGCACGCTCTGCCGCCGTTGCCGGCGTCCAAATCGATTGCCCGTTACCTGATCGACGTCTATGTGGCGCGGCGCTTAGGCCACGCTGAACCAGTGTTGCCAGGCTAGGCGCACGGTCAACCCCAGCACCACGGTGATGAACACCGGACGAATGAACTTGGCGCCGCCGCTGATCGCGGTACGCGCCCCGAAGAATGCGCCGACCATCACCGACAGGCCCATGCTCAGGCCGATGATCCAGTCCACCTGCCCGGAAAACACGAACACCGACAGCGCGGCAATGTTGCTGACGAAGTTCATGCTGCGTGCCACGCCGCTGGCCTTGACCAGATCGATCGGGTACAGCAGCAGGCTGCTGACGGTCCAGAACGCGCCAGTGCCGGGGCCGGCCACGCCGTCGTAGAAACCGAGGCTGAAGCCCTGGGTCGATTGCCACTTTTTCTTGATCGGCGCGTCGCTGTCCAGCGGCGCTTTCGGCGTGCCGCCAAACAACAGGTACAGGCCACAGGCGAAGACGATCACCGGCAGCATTTTGTTCAGCCATTCGGCGGGCAGGTAATGGGCGACGATGGCGCCGGTCAGCGCGCCAACCAGGGTGCCGACGATGGCATGCATCCACTGCCGTGGGTGAAACAGCTTGCGTCGGTAGAAAGTGAAACTGGCGGTGGCCGAACCGAAGGTCGAACTCAACTTGTTGGTGCCCAGAACCAGGTGCGGCGGCAGGCCGGCGGTGAGCAACGCAGGCGTGGTCAACAGACCGCCACCGCCGGCGATGGCGTCGATGAATCCGGCAATGAAAGCGACAAGGGCCAGAACGGCCAGGGTGGTGAGGTCAACGCTGAGTTCGAAAGGCATGGAATCGGCTTATTCGGCAGGTTGCAGAGCTGGGCTGCGGGGAGGGCAGTCATGTTACTCATTTCCAGGTGTTGCGGCGACCCATGTGGTCCTATCGCGAGCAGGCTCGCTCCCACATTGGAATGCATTCCCACTGTGGGAGCGAGCCTGCTCGCGATAGCTTGGGTCCAGCCACTTCAAATCCCAACTGTTGCCCACCCAACACGCTAACAACAAATCACCCTCTCACCATGCATGCCGTTTGCCGGAAGCCCCAATAAAACCGGTCTTCAGGGGCTGGCACGCTTGCTGCTCTAGCTCACTCACCTTCATCAACTGTCCCGAGGACACGCCAATGAGTCAGCAAGCCGTTAAATTTGCCTACTGGGTGCCGAACGTCAGCGGTGGGCTGGTGGTCAGCAAGATCGAGCAACGCACTGATTGGGGCATCGACTACAACCGCAAGCTGGCGCAACTGGCCGAGGCGGCGGGTTTCGAATACGCCCTGACGCAAATCCGCTTCACTGCGGGCTACGGTGCCGAGTTCCAGCATGAATCGGTTGCTTTCAGCCATGCGCTGCTCGCGGCCACCAGCAAACTCAAAGTCATCGCCGCCATTTTGCCCGGGCCGTGGCAACCGGCGCTGGCGGCGAAACAGTTGGCGACCATCGATCAACTCACCAACGGCCGGATCGCGGTGAACATCGTCAGCGGCTGGTTCAAGGGCGAATTCCAGGCGATTGGCGAGCATTGGCTGGAGCATGACGAGCGCTACCGTCGCTCGGAGGAGTTCATCCGTTCGCTGCGAGGGATCTGGAGTCAGGACAATTTCACCTTCCGTGGCGATTTCTATCGCTTCGACAACTACAGCCTCAAGCCGAAACCGCTGGGCCGGCCGGAAATCTTTCAGGGCGGCAGTTCTCGTGCCGCGCGGGACATGGCGGCACGGGTGTCGGACTGGTATTTCACGAATGGCAACAGCGTCGAGGGTATCAAGGCGCAGGTCGACGATATTCGCGCCAAAGCGGCGGCGAACCAGCATTCGGTGAAAGTCGGGGTGAATGCGTTTGTGATCGCCCGGGATACCGAGGAAGAAGCCAAAGCAGTGCTGGCGCAGATCATCGATCAGGCGGACCCGGAAGCGGTGAATGCCTTTGGGGATGCGGCGAAACAGGCGGGCAGGGCGTCGCCGGAAGGTGAGGGTAACTGGGCCAAATCGACCTTTGAAGATCTGGTGCAGTACAACGACGGCTTCAAGACCAACCTGATCGGTACGCCACTGCAGATTGCCGAGAGGATCGTGGCGCTGAAAGCGGTGGGTGTCGACCTGGTATTGGCGGGATTCCTGCATTTTCAGGAAGAGGTGGAGTATTTCGGCCAGCGGGTGTTGCCGTTGGTGCGGGAACTGGAAGCCAAAGCGCAATCGATCCAGACCGCTGAAGTTGCTTGAAAATCCCTCCTGCACACTATGCAGGAGGGATCGGCTACTTAATTACAGACCCAGCTCGGACAACCCCGGATGATCATCCGGGCGCCGGCCCAGCGGCCAGTGGAACTTGCGTTCGCTTTCCTTGATCGGCATGTCGTTGATGCAGGCATAACGCTGGAACATCAGGCCGTGCTCGTCGAATTCCCAGTTTTCGTTGCCGTAGGAACGGAACCAGTTGCCCGAATCGTCGTGCCATTCGTAGGCGTAGCGCACGGCGATGCGGGTGTCGGAGTAGGCCCAGAGTTCCTTGATCAGGCGGTAATCCAGTTCCTTGGCCCATTTGCGGGTCAGGAAACCCTTGGCTTCTTCGCGGTTGTTGGCGAACTCGGCGCGGTTGCGCCATTTGGTGTCCAGGGTGTAGGCCAGCGACACGCGCTCCGGGTCGCGGGAGTTCCAGCCATCCTCGGCCAGACGAACTTTTTCAATGGCCGATTCACGGTTGAACGGTGGCAATGGCGGACGAACTTCGGCTGCAGTAGACATGTTTGTCTCCCGATCTGTTAACAGTTAAACAACTTGTCAGGCTTATTAAGGCGTTACAGGTCCAATAACTTTCGCGCCATGCATTGCGCATTATCGGCGGCACTGTGATCACCCATCACAAGCGCTACGGTAATGGCGCCGTCAATCAGGATCAGCAACTGTTTGGCCAGCAGTTGCGGGTCCTCGGCCCCATGTTCGGTACACAGCTCGCACAGGTAGTCGAGCAGTTTCTGTTTGTGGTCTTTGGCGACCTGGCGAACCGGATCCTCGGGATCGCCGGTCTCGCCACTGGTATTGATGAAGGCACAGCCCCGGAAGCCTTCCGAGGCGAACCAGCCCTTGAGCACGGTGAACAGGTTGAGCAGGCGGTCGGCCGGGGTCTTGGCCTGATCGACGGCGCTTCTGTACCAGTGCATCCAGCGCACGTCGCGGCGTTGCAGGGCGGCGACGGTCAGCTCCTCCTTGTTGGCGAAGTAGCGGTAGATACTCTTTCTGGAAACGCCGGCGGTTTTCACCAGAAGATCCATGCCGGTGGCGGCGATGCCACTTTTGTAGATCAACTTTTCGGTGACATCCAGAATGATGTCTCGGGTGGTGTCGTTACGTGTGATTTCGTTCATGTGGTGAACAGTAGAACGATCGTTCTCCTTGGTCAAGCGGATATTTATTTCATCTGGAAGATAGCGATCGCCAGCAGGCCGGCTCCCACAGAAAAAATGCATTTCAGCCGAGGGAACCTGGCGGCTGGTGATGAAGTCATTACAGACACTCACAAGACCCGAAGGAGTTGATGGTGTAAGCTCTCGGGTTCTTCGGATTCGACCCATTGCGAGCCCTATGCCGTTGCTTTTCAAACGCTCTCTGCTGCCCAAACTGCGCAGCTTTCCGCTGACCGCCGAGGCCGTGACGATCCTGCCCGGCGCCGCCGATTTCCGTCGTTGCCTGCTGGAGAAAATCGCCCAGGCGACCCGGCGCATTTACCTCGTCGCGCTTTATCTGCAAAACGATGAAGCCGGCCAGGAAATCCTCGATGCCTTGCACGCCGCCAAACTCAAGCGTCCCGAGCTTGAAATCGCGGTGGTCGTCGACTGGCTGCGGGCCCAGCGCGGCTTGATTGGTGCCGGCAAGCAGCCGGGCAATTCGGCGTGGTATCAGGAAATGACCCGCACCCACCAGAGCGTGGTGCCGGTCTACGGCGTGCCGGTGCAGACCCGGGAGCTGTTCGGCGTGCTGCACCTCAAAGGCTTCGTGATCGACGATTGCGTGGTCTACAGCGGTGCGAGCCTGAACAACGTCTACCTGCACAAGTTCGACAAGTACCGTTTCGACCGTTATCACGTGTTGCAAAGCCGAGAACTGGCGGACTCGATGCACCATCTGGTCAAGCACGGCCTGATCGAATCGAAAGCGGTGCATCGCCTCGACCTGCCGAACCTGCCGACCACCCGCAGCCTGCGCAACGACATCGGCGACCTGCGCAGCCGCCTGAAATACGCGGCGTACGACACCAGTGCCGGCAGCACGGCGCACACTGGCCTGTCGGTCAGCCCGTTGCTGGGTGTGGGCAAGAACAATCCGCTGAACCGGGTGATTCTCGAGCTGATCGCCAGCGCCCAGAAGCAACTGACCATCTGCACACCGTACTTCAACCTGCCGCTGGGGGTGATCCGCGAGATCAACCGCGCACTGGCGCGCGGCGTGAAGATCGACATCGTGGTCGGCGACAAGACCGCCAACGACTTCTACATTCCGCCGAGCGAGCCGTTCAAGGTGATCGCCGCGCTGCCGTATCTCTACGAGATCAGCCTGCGCCGCTTCGCCAAGCGGCATCAGCGCAACATCGACAGCGGCCAGTTGAACCTGCACCTGTGGCGTGAAGGCGACAACAGCTATCACCTCAAGGGCATGTGGATCGACCAGCGCTACACGTTGCTGACCGGCAATAACCTGAACCCGCGGGCGTTTCGGCTCGATCTGGAAAACGCCTTGCTGATCGATGACCCGAAAGGCGAGTGGCTGGAGCCGCGCCGTCTGGAACTGGAGAACATCTTCGAACACACCACGCGGATCGAGCGATTCCAGGACCTGGAAGCCTTGCCGGACTACCCGGCGGGGGTGGCGAAATTCCTCAAGCGCGTGAGCCGGGTGCGGGTCGAGCGGCTGCTGTATCGCATTCTCTAGGATCCGAAATTTTCGGCGCTGCTAAAAATACCTTCGCGAGCAAGCCCGCTCCCACACAGGGTCTTTGTTGAACACAAAATTGTGCTCAGCGAAGATCCAGTGTGGGAGCGGGCTTGCTCGCGAAAGGGGTAGAACAGGCGCTACACGTCTCAGTTCAAACCCAATTTCCCACGCAATGTGGAAAGGTCTTCCGCCAGGGTATTGACCGGGCCGACCAGCGCCTTGCGGTCGTTGTCCTTCACCTTATCGTAAGTCTCGAAACCACCGTCCCTGGTCTTGTACTTGGCCAGGATCTTGTCCACGGTGGCGAAGTTCTTGTCGACTTTGGCGACGAAGGCTTTGTCCTGTTTCTCGATCTGCGGACGGAACAGGTCGACGATTTTCTTCGCGCCGTCGATATTGCCCTGGAAGTCGTAGAGGTCGGTGTGGCTGTAACGGTCTTCTTCACCGGAGATCTTGGTGGCGGCAACTTCTTCGAGCAGTGCAGCGGCGCCGCCAACGACTTTTTCCGGCGGGAAGGTCAGGCCGGCGACGCGGGTTTGCAGGTCCTTCACGTCCTTGTTCAGGCCATCAGCAAGGGCGTCGAGATCCTTGGTGCTCTTTTCCGAGAACAGCGAGTACTCGATGCGGTGGAAACCGGTGAAGTCTTCGGCTTTCACGCCTTGCTCGTGGTCGTCGACGCGGGAGTCGATGGACGCGTCGAGGTCACTGAACAGCTCGGCGATCGGCTCGATCGACTCGTAATAAACGCGGGTCGGTGCGTAGAGCTTCTGCGCGGTGGCCAGGTCGCCTTTTTTCACCGCGTCGGTGAACTGCTGAGTGTGGCTGGCCAGTTCATCCAATTGTTCGGTGACGTAGATCTTGTAGTCCGACACCGGCCCCACCAGATCCAGAGGCGCGGTCGCGGCCAACGCCGACAGCGGGGTGTTGAGCAAACCAAGGGTCAGCAATAACGCGAGTGGCGTCTTTTTCATGGGGGCGGCTCCTGTTGAATGCTATGCAGTTGTTTTTGGTTGAGTAGCGTTGAGCAGCGAGCGACCGATGAAGTCCTTGTCGCCCGTGACACCCGGCAGGGTGAAGAAGTAACCGCCGCCGACGGGCTTGAGGTATTCCTCCAGCGGTTCGCCGTTGAGACGGGTCTGCACGGTGATGAAGCCTTTTTCCAGATCCGCCTGATAGCAAATGAACAAAAGGCCCATGTCGAGCTGGCCGTTCTTGTTCACGCCGTTGGAGTAGTTGAACGGCCGGCGCAGGATCAGATTGGCCTGACTTGCGGCGGTGCGCGGATTGGCCAGGCGAATGTGCGCGTCGAGCTTGGTCAGCTTGCCTTCCGGATCCTTGCTGTAATCCGGGACTTCGGTCTCATGGCTGGCGCCCATCGGCGCACCGGTGGTTTTGACTCGGCCGATGATGCTTTCCTGTTCCTGCAACGGCGTGCGGTCCCAGCGTTCGACGAAGTTGCGGATGATCCGCACCGCCTGATAACTGCCGTGGGTGGCCCAGGCCGGTTCATCACTGCCCGGTTGCACCCAGACGATGCGGTCCATGGCTTTGCCGTCGTTGGAATCCGGGTTGGCCGAACCGTCGCGGAAACCCAGGAAATTACGCGCCGATTGCGCCGGCACACCGGGCTTGGCCGGGGCTTGCGGCGGCACGCTGCCTTCCTGTTTCCAGCGCACCAGCAGCAGGTCCGGCAGGTTCTTCACGATGTCGCGCAGGGCGTGGATGTTGGTGTCGGCGGTGTTGGAGCAGAACTGCAGGCTCAGGTCGCCGTGGCAGCAATCGGCTTCCAGCGCATCGTTGGGGAAACCGACCATGCGCACCAGACGCTTGGGTTTGGCGGACGCGAGGCCGAAGCGCTCATCGAACAACGATTCGCCGACGGACACGGTGATGGTCAGGTTGTCCGGCGTCACCACCGGGCCGAGGATTCCGGAATCCGGCGGCGGCAACTTCGGATCGATCTGCGCCACCGGGCCGCCCTTCATCAGGAATGAGATGCGCTCGTTGAGGGTGCGGAACAGCCGCTCCAGGTCTTCACGGTCGCTGGCCAGCACATCGAACGACACCAGCATGCCGGCCGCCGGACGCGGGGTGACGATGCCAGTCTGGTGCACGCCATGGAAATCGTGGTGATCCTGGGTCTTGTCGCTGCTCGGCGCTTCGGTGACTTGCGCAGGGGCGGCGGCCATTGCCGGGCAGCTCAGGGCAGTACCGGCCAGTGCGACGCCGGCGGCGCCCATGCCCATCAGTACGCGGCGACGTTGCAGGTTGAAGTGTTCGGAATCGTTCATCGGTATTCGTCTTCTGCTTACAGGCCGGAGAGGCCGAGGGCGGGATCAATGGCGTCGAGGGCGTCGGCCAGGGCCTTGGCCTTGTCGGCGATCTGCTTGCGTTGCTCACCGTTGACGGTGTCGTAACTGGCGTAGCCGTCCTTGACCTTGAAGCCGTTCAGCTTGGTATCGAAATCAGCCAGTGCGCTGTCGATTTTCGGCAGCAGGTCGGCGGCGGATTTGCTCAGCAGCGGGCGCAGCAGTTCGACGACTTTCTGCGCGGTTTCCTGATTGGCCGCGAAGCCGTTGAGATCGCTGTGGCTGTAGCGTTCCTCTTCGCCGCTGGCGGCGCGCACGTCGGCGAGGGTGTTGAGGTTGCGCACGACGATTTCCACCAGCTGCTCCGGTGGCAGCGACTGGGCCAGCAGTTGCTGTTTCAGCGTGGTGACGTTGTCGAGCAAGCCCTGGGCAATCGGTGTCAGCCCGTCGAGTTTGCGTTGCTGGAACAGCGCGTATTCGAGGCGGTGGAAACCGACGAAGGCCGGATCCAGCTCGCGTTTTTCGAAGTAATCGGCGCGGGCGTTGATGCTGTTGTCCAGTTCCGCCAGGCGTTGTGCGGCCGGGGCCAGACGCTGGTACGCGGCGCGGGCCGGCAAATACAACGCCTGGGCCTGGGCCAGATCGCCGCTGTCGATGGCTTGATTCAGCGCCGTCACGGCTTTGATCAGCGCGCTGCCCTGGCTGGCCAGGTAGACACGGAACTCCGACAGCGGCCCGACGAAGGCAACCATCGACGGCTTGGCCTTGGCGGCGGCATCCGAAGCGGCGGTCGGCGTCACGTGCAGGGTGCCGCGCGGGTTGCTCAGCAGGCCGCAGGTGATGGCGTAGTCGCCGGGTTGCAGGTTGGCGTTGATCACCTGGCTCAGGCCCGGCGCGATGTTCTCGCGCTCTTCGATCACCAGCACGCCGTCGAGAATTTCCCACTCCACCGCCCGGTCGGAGCGATTGACGATGCGGAAACTGGCGCGGCCGGCCGGCACCGTCAGGGTGTTCGGTTCGCAACTGTGCGGATGGATGTTGACCACCACTTCGTCACGGTTGTGCTGACGTTTGGCGGCGGCCAGTTTCGAGGCGTAGTAGAACAGGCCACCGGCGGCGATCATCACGACCACCGAACCGGCCACCGCCCAGCGCAAGGCACGGGGAGGGGAGGCCAGAGGAATATTAGGCTTTGACATGAAGGCCCTTATTGGCTGGAAACGGAAGACGATTGGGCAGCGGGTTTGGGTGCCGGCATGAAGAACATGACCAGCGCCACCAGCAGATAAATCAGGTACGCGCCGAGGGTGCTGACGGTCGGTGCATCCTGATAACCAAACATGCCGGCCAGCACCGAGCCCAGCGGGCCGTCCATCGGCAGCGTCGTGCTGAAGTCGAAGAGCACGGTTTGCAGGTGGTTCCACACCCCGGCTTCATGCAGGGCCTGCACCGAGTTGGCGAGAATCCCGGCGGCGACCACGAGGATGAACAGCCCGGTCCAGCGGAAGAACGCCGATAGATTCAAACGCATGCTGCCGCTGTAGATCAGGAAGCCGACGACGATCGCCAGAATCAGGCCGAGCAGGGCGCCGATCGGCGCGGCCGGGCCTTCGCTCTGCTGGAACACGGCGAGCAGGAAGAACACGGTTTCCAGGCCTTCCCGTGCCACGGCGAAAAACACCATGGCGATCAGCGCGATGACCTGATGCTTCGACGCGGTCAGCGCATGATCGAGGGAGGCTTGCAGTGAATGCTTGATCGAACGCGCCACCTTGCGCATCCAGAACACCATCGAACTGAGAATGCCCACGGCCACCAGCCCGACCACGCCTTCGAACAGTTCCTGCTGCTTTTGCGGGAATTCGGCACTGACCAGCTCCAGGCCACCACCGACCAGCAACGCCAGCGCAGCAGCGAGAAACACCCCGATCCACACCGCCGGCATCCACTGGCCACGGCCGGTCTGTTGCAGGTAGCTGGCGATGATGCCAACGATCAGCGCGGCTTCGATGCCTTCGCGCAACATGATCAAAAAGGGAACGAGCATTCGGCGGTCACTGTGTAACGAAATGAGGTTACAAGTTGTAACATAATGAAAGTCATTCTCACATGGCATTCATTGACATTTAGCTGAACCTCAGCTGAACGAGTCTGAACATCCACGCCGCCCAGCCAGCTGCGCTAAGATGCCCGCCACTCGAACAACAACAGGATTGCGCGCGTTCCATGTCGGAAAAAGACACCATCGCCATTCAACTGGTGCGCGAAGCACTGCTGCAAAGTTGTGCCCCGGGCGTGGCCACGGAAGAAGTCTTGAGCAAGGTCGGGATCGATCCGGCGTTGCTGCCCACCGATGACGCCCGTGTGCCGGCCAGCCAGTACGCGCGGTTGTGGCGCCTGTTGGCGCGGCGCGGCGATGACGAGTTCTTCGGCATGGACCCGCGCAAGCTGAAATCCGGCAGCCTCGAATTCCTCTGCCGCAGCGCAATGGCCCAGCCGAACCTGGCGGCCGGGCTGAGCAGCGGTTTGAATTTCCTGTCGTTGATGCTTGAACGCCTGCCGGCGCAACTGGTGCACCAGCAGAGTCTGGCGGAGATCGTGCTGCTGGAAGACGATCCGGAACCGCGTCGCGCCTTCACCTATTTCACTTACTGGATGATCGTCCACGGCGTGGCGTGCTGGCTGGCGGGGCGGCGGATTCCGATCCTTGCCATCGAGCTGCGCTGCCCGGCGCCGGATTTCTGTGATGACTATCGGGTGATGTTCTCGGAAAACCTGCGTTTTGATCGGCCGCGCACGCGGATGATCTTCGCCGCTGACGTGCTGGATCTGCCGATCAAGCGCAGCGCTGAGGAGTTGAAGCGCTTTCTGGCCCATGCCCCGGCCAACATTCTGGTGAAGTACCGCGACCCGGAAAGCCTCGCCAGCCGGATCAAGCAGGATCTGCGGCAACTGCCCGCCGAACAGTGGCCGGAAACCGACGCACTGGCCCAGCAACTGTGCATGTCGGCCTCGACCCTGCGCCGACGTCTGGCGGAAGAAGGGCACACCTATCAGGGTTTGAAGGACAGCGTGCGCAAGGAGCTGGCGATTACCTGGCTGGCGGAGCCTTCGATCAGTTTTGCCGACATCGCCACGCGGCTGGGGTTTGCCGATGCGAGCTCGTTCTACAAGGCGTTTCGCAAGTGGTCGGGGACTAATCCTGGGCACTATCGCAGCTTGATCCTCAACGAAGCGTCCTGACCCACACCTCCCTCCGTTGATTCTCGTTCCCACGCTCGGCGTGGGAGCGATCAAAGTCCGGAATCTTGGCCAAACCAGTCATCCACTTTGAGGGCTTTGACCATTGCCGCAGCCGGCGTGCGGCGCGAGTATTCCTCTGTTGTTTACGGTTCCCCAACCTAATAAGAACAGAGGGATTCTGGCAATGCGCGATTACTTGTCTGCCACCGCACAGTTTGATTATCAGCACACCGTGGACGCCGCGCTCAGCGGCACGCTCGAGGCGCTCAACGCTTGCGTCGAATGTTGTGACCGCCACGCCTTGCCGGGGCGCATCGCCCTGTTCTGGGAAGGCCGCGATGGCACCAGTGCGACGTACACCTTCAGCGACCTGCAGGACAAAGCCGCGCGTTTCGCCAATTTCCTTCTCGCCCAGGGCGTGCAGAAGGGCGACAAGGTCGCCGGCCTGCTGCCGCGCAATATCGAATTGCTGATCACCGTGTTCGCCACCTGGCGCATCGGCGCGGTGTATCAACCGCTGTTCACCGCGTTTGGCCCCAAAGCCCTCGAACATCGCCTGAACAGCTCCGGCGCCAAAGTGGTGGTCGCCGATGCCGCCAACCGGCCGAAACTCAGCGAAGTCGCCGATTGCCCGACGCTGGTCACTGTCGGCGGCCCGAAAGGCCAGGGCATTGTCCGTGGCGATTTCAGTTTCTGGGCCGAGTTGCCCAACCACTCCAATGTTTGTGAACCGGTGATGCTGACCGGCGAAGAGCCGTTCCTGCTGATGTTCACCTCGGGCACCACCGGCCCGTCGAAAGCACTGTCGGTGCCGCTCAAAGCCATCGTCGCGTTCCAGAGTTACACCCGCGATGCCGTCGACCTGCGCCCGGAAGATGCGTTCTGGAACGTCGCCGATCCAGGCTGGGCCTACGGCATTTATTTCGGTGTCACCGGCCCGTTGTCGATGGGCCACCCGATCACGTTCTACG
This sequence comes from Pseudomonas sp. B40(2017), assembly GCF_002112855.1. NCBI lineage: Bacteria > Pseudomonadati > Pseudomonadota > Gammaproteobacteria > Pseudomonadales > Pseudomonadaceae > Pseudomonas > Pseudomonas sp. B40(2017). Next base: position 506,618 of record NZ_NEIT01000001.1, on the reverse strand, counting down.
ATGGCCCGTTCACCCTCGAAAGTACCTGCCGGGTGATCAACAAGTACGGCATCACCAACCTCACCGGTTCGCCCACCGCGTATCGCCTGCTGATTGCCGGCGGCGACGAGTTCGCCAAGTCGATCAAGGGCAAGCTGCGCATCGTCAGCAGCGCCGGCGAGCCGTTGAATCCGGAAGTTATCCGCTGGTTTGCCGACAACCTCGGCGTGGTCATTCACGACCACTACGGCCAGACCGAACTGGGCATGGTCCTGTGCAACCACCACGGCCTCGAACACCCGATCCACCTCGGTGCCGCCGGTTTCGCTTCGCCGGGCCATCGCATCGTGGTGCTCGACGAGCAGAACAATGAACTCGGCGTCGGCCAGCCCGGCATCCTCGCCATCGACCGCACTCAGTCGCCGATGTGCTGGTTCGCCGGCTATGAAGGCGTGCCGACCAAGGCCTTCGTCGGCGATTACTACCTGAGCGGCGACACCGTCGAGTGGAACCCGGACGGCAGCATCAGCTTCGTCGGCCGCAGCGATGACGTGATCACCACTTCCGGCTACCGGGTCGGCCCATTCGACGTGGAAAGCGCATTGATCGAACACCCTGCCGTGGTTGAAGCCGCAGTGGTCGGCAAGCCCGACCCAGAGCGCACCGAGCTGGTCAAAGCCTTCGTCGTGCTCAACCCGCAATACCGCGCGGAACCGGCGCTTGCCGAAGAACTGCGCCTACACGTGCGCAAGCGTCTGGCCGCGCATTCGTACCCCCGTGAAATCGAATTTGTCAGCGAGTTGCCGAAAACCCCGAGCGGCAAATTGCAGCGCTTTATCTTGCGCAACCAGGAAATAGCCAAGGCTCAAGAGGCCGCGGCGCACAACGTTTCAGCTTGAATCAGGAAGTCAGTCATGCAGATCGAGAACAAGGTTTTTATCGTCACCGGCGGCGCGTCCGGCCTGGGTGCCGCTACCGCTGAATTGCTGGTGAACGCCGGCGGCAAAGTGATGCTGGTGGACATGAACGCCGACGCCGTCGCTGCCCAGGCCCGGCGCCTCGGCGCGCAAAGCGTGGTGGCCGACATCAGCAACGAAGCTGCCGCCGAAGCCGCCGTGCAGGCGACTGTCAAAGCCTTTGGCAGCCTCAACGGGCTGGTGAACTGCGCCGGCATCGTTCGCGGTGAGAAGATCCTCGGCAAGAACGGCCCGCACGCCTTGTCCAGCTTCGCTCAGGTGATCAACGTCAACCTGATCGGCAGCTTCAACATGCTGCGTCTGGCAGCGGCAGCGATTGCCGAAAGCGAAGCCAACGCCGACGGCGAGCGTGGTGTGATCATCAACACCGCGTCGGTTGCGGCGTTCGACGGCCAGATTGGCCAGGCGGCGTACTCTGCATCCAAAGGCGCCATCGCCAGCCTGACCCTGCCTGCGGCCCGTGAGCTGGCGCGCTTCGGCATTCGCGTGATGACCATCGCCCCGGGCATTTTCGAAACCCCGATGATGGCCGGCATGACCCCGGAAGTGCGCGACTCGCTGGCCGCCGGCGTGCCGTTCCCGCCGCGTCTGGGCAAACCTGCCGAATACGCCGCGCTGGTGCGGCATATCATTGAAAACAGCATGCTCAACGGTGAGGTGATCCGTCTCGACGGTGCCTTGCGCATGGCCGCCAAGTAAGGAGGATTTCCCATGACTATCTCCAATGATCCGATTGTCATCGTCAGCGCCGTCCGCACCCCGATGGGCGGTTTCCAGGGCGAACTGAAAAGCCTGACTGCGCCGCAACTCGGCGCAGCAGCAATCAAGGCGGCGGTTGAACGCGCCGGTGTCGCCGCCGATGCGGTCGATGAAGTGCTGTTCGGCTGCGTATTGCCGGCCGGTCTCGGTCAGGCGCCTGCGCGTCAGGCTGCGCTGGGCGCCGGGCTGGACAAATCCACCCGCTGCACCACGGTCAACAAGATGTGCGGCTCGGGCATGGAGACCACCATTCTGGCTCACGACATGCTGCTGGCCGGCAGTGCCGATGTGGTGATCGCCGGCGGCATGGAAAGCATGTCCAACGCGCCGTACCTGCTGGACCGCGCTCGCGCCGGTTACCGCATGGGCCACGGCCGGGTGCTGGATTCGATGTTCCTCGACGGCCTCGAAGACGCCTACGACAAGGGCCGCCTGATGGGCACCTTCGCCGAGGATTGCGCTGAAACCAACGGCTTCAGCCGCGAGGCTCAGGACGCTTTCGCCATCGCCTCGACCACCCGCGCCCAGCAGGCGATCAAGGACGGCAGCTTCAAGGCCGAAATCGTTCCACTGACCGTGACCGTTGGCAAAGAACAGGTTGTGATCAGCAACGACGAGCAGCCACCGAAGGCCAAACTGGACAAGATCGCTTCGCTGAAACCGGCGTTCCGCGAGGGCGGTACGGTAACTGCGGCCAACTCCAGCTCGATTTCCGACGGCGCCGCTGCGCTGGTGCTGATGCGTCAGTCGCAAGCGCAGAAACAGGGTCTGAAACCGCTGGCGGTGATTCACGGCCACGCCGCGTTTGCCGACACCCCGGGCCTGTTCCCGGTGGCGCCGATTGGGGCGATCAAGAAGCTGATGAAGAAAACCGGCTGGTCGCTGGATCAGGTCGATCTGTTCGAGGTCAACGAAGCCTTCGCCGTGGTCGGCATGGCGGCGATGACCCACCTGGAAATTCCTCACGACAAGCTCAACATCCACGGCGGCGCCTGCGCCCTCGGCCACCCGATCGGTGCGTCCGGCGCGCGGATTGTGGTGACCTTGCTCTCGGCCCTGCGCCAGAAAGGCCTGAAACGCGGCGTCGCGGCGATCTGCATTGGCGGCGGCGAAGCCACGGCGATGGCGGTCGAGTGCCTCAACTGAGGTAAACACCAAATCCCTTGTGGGAGCCAGCCTGCTGGCGATAGCGGTGTGTCATACAAGCAAATATTGACTGACAGACTTCAATCGCCAGCAGGCTGGCTCCCACAGGTTTTATGTTTTAAGGATTTGCCATGATTCCCAATGACGACCAACAACAAATCCGCGACATGGCCCGGCAGTTTGCCGAGGAACGGCTCAAACCGTTCGCCGCCGAGTGGGATCGCGAGCACCGCTTCCCGAAAGAAGCCATCGGCGAAATGGCCGGGCTGGGCTTCTTCGGCATGCTGGTGCCGGAGCAGTGGGGCGGTTGCGACACCGGTTATCTGGCCTACGCCATGGCCCTGGAAGAAATCGCCGCCGGCGACGGCGCCTGCTCGACCATCATGAGCGTGCACAATTCGGTGGGTTGCGTGCCGATCCTCAAGTTCGGCAACGACGACCAGCGCGAACGTTTCCTCAAACCGCTGGCCAGCGGCGAGATGCTCGGTGCGTTCGCGTTGACCGAGCCCCAGGCCGGTTCCGACGCCAGCAGCCTGAAAACCCGCGCTCGGCTGGAAGGCGATCAATACGTGCTCAACGGCTGCAAACAGTTCATCACCTCCGGGCAGAACGCCGGGATCGTGATCGTGTTTGCGGTCACCGATCCGAGTGCCGGCAAGCGCGGGATCAGCGCCTTCATCGTGCCGACCGACTCGCCGGGCTACAAAGTTGCCCGCATCGAAGACAAGCTCGGCCAGCACGCCTCGGACACCTGCCAGATTCTGTTCGAAGACGTGAAAGTGCCGGTGGCCAACCGGTTGGGCGAGGAGGGCGAGGGCTACAAGATCGCCCTGGCCAACCTCGAAGGCGGCCGTGTCGGTATCGCTTCGCAATCGGTGGGCATGGCCCGCGCCGCGTTCGAAGCGGCGCGCGATTACGCCCGCGAACGCGACACCTTCGGCAAGCCGATCATCGAGCATCAGGCCGTGGCCTTCCGTCTGGCGGACATGGCCACCCAGATCGCCGTGGCGCGGCAGATGGTGCATTACGCCGCCGCCCTGCGTGACAGCGGTCAGCCGGCGTTGGTCGAAGCGTCGATGGCCAAGCTGTTCGCCTCGGAAATGGCCGAGAAGGTCTGCTCCATGGCATTGCAAACCCTCGGCGGTTACGGTTACCTCAGCGACTTCCCGCTGGAGCGCATCTACCGCGACGTGCGGGTCTGCCAGATCTACGAAGGCACCAGCGACATTCAGCGCATGGTCATTTCGCGCAATCTTTGAGAAGGAATCTGCACATGAGTTACGAAACGATTTTGCTGGAAACCCATGGCCGCGTCGGCCTGATCACCCTCAATCGCCCGCAGGCGCTGAATGCCCTCAACGCGCAACTGGTCAGCGAAGTGAACCGCGCGCTCGATGGTTTTGAAGCCGACGCGAACATTGGCTGCATCGTCATCACCGGCTCGACCAAAGCCTTTGCTGCCGGCGCCGACATCAAGGAAATGGCTGATCTGACCTACCCGCAGATCTACATGGACGACCTGTTCAGCGACAGCGATCGCGTGGCCAACCGGCGCAAGCCGATCATCGCCGCCGTCAATGGTTTTGCCCTCGGCGGTGGCTGTGAACTGGCGCTGATGTGCGACTTCATTCTGGCCGGCGACAACGCCAAATTCGGCCAGCCGGAAATCAACCTCGGCGTGCTGCCGGGCATGGGCGGCACCCAGCGTCTGACCCGTGCGGTGGGCAAGGCCAAGGCCATGGAAATGTGCCTGAGCGGCCGCATGATCGACGCGGTGGAAGCCGAGCGCTGCGGCATCGTCGCGCGGATCGTGCCGAGTGCCGAGTTGCTGGACGAAGCGCTGAAAGTCGCTGCAGTGATCGCCAGCAAATCGCTGCCGATTGCGATGATGGTCAAGGAAAGCGTGAATCGTGCATTCGAAGTGAACCTGACTGAGGGCGTGCGCTTCGAGCGTCGGGTGTTCCATGCGGCGTTTGCGACGCAGGATCAGAAGGAAGGGATGGCGGCGTTTGTGGCCAAGCGGCCTGCCGAGTTCCAGGGCAAATAACGCGGCGCTTCCATCGCCAGCAGGCTGGCTCCCACATTGGATCTGTGATTACACAAATCCCTGTGGCAGCCAGCCTGCTGGCGATGCTTTTAGAGCTGATAGTTCTTCAACTCCCGAGCAATCACCATCCGCTGTATCTCGCTCGACCCCTCATAAATCTGGGTGATCCGCGCATCCCGGTAGTACTTCTCAACCGGGTAATCCTCCAGATACCCATACCCGCCATGAATCTGAATCGCTGACGAACACACCTTTTCAGCCATCTCCGACGCAAACAGCTTGGCCTGCGAAGCCTCCGACAGACACGGCTTGCCCGCCGTGCGCAGCCGCGCCGCGTGCAGGATCATCAAGCGGGCCGCGTTGATCTGCATCTGCATGTCCGCCAGCAGGTTGGCGATGCTCTGGTGCTCGACGATGGCCTTGCCGAACTGCACCCGATCACGGGCGTAACCCAACGCCGCCTCGAACGCCGCACGGGCGATGCCCAATGCTTGCGCGGCAATACCGATGCGTCCGCCTTCCAGGTTGGAAAGGGCAATCGCCAAACCTTTACCGCGTTCACCCAGCAGATTGGCTTCAGGAATGCTGCAATTGTTCAGCGTCACGGCGCAGGTATCGGAAGCGCGGATGCCCATTTTGTGTTCGGTGCGATCAACGATGAACCCCGGCGTATCGGTTGGCACCAGAAACGCCGAGATGCCACGCTTGCCCAGATCCGGATCGGTCACCGCAAACACGATCGCCAGCTTCGCCCGCTTGCCGTTGCTGACAAATTGCTTGGCGCCGTTGATCACCCATTGCCCGTCGCGCAGTTCGGCGCGGGTGCGCAGGTTGTGGGCTTCGGAGCCGGCCTGGGGCTCAGTCAGGCAGAAGCAGCCGATCACCGCGCCGCTGGCCAGATCCGCCAGCCAGGTCTGTTTCTGTTCTTCGCTGCCATAGTTGAGCACCGGCCCGCAGCCCACCGAGTTGTGGATGCTCATGAACGCGCCAGTGGCGCCGTCACCGGCGGAAATCTCTTCCACCGCCAGCGCATAAGCCACGTAGTCGACGTAAGTGCCGCCCCATTCTTCCGGCACTACCATGCCCAGCAAGCCGAGTTCGCCCATCTTTGCCACCAGGGCATCATCGATCCAGCCGGCCTTTTCCCAGGCTTGTGCGTGGGGCGCGATTTCGCCACGGGCAAAGTCCCGGGCCATGTCGCGGATCATGACCTGGTCTTCAGTCAATTCGAGATCGTGCATGGCTCAGCTCCCGCTCTCTGCGAAACCGTGGAAGAAACTCGCGACCTGTTCGGCGTGCAGCGCAGCCAGGGTCGGCGGATTCCAGCGTGGTGATTTGTCTTTGTCGATCAGCAGGGCGCGCACGCCTTCGATCAGGTCGCCACGTTCGAACCACTGGCGATCCAGATGCAGTTCGAGGGCGAAGCACTGTTCCAGGCTCAGGTGACGGCCGCGACGGAGCATTTCCAGGGTCACGCCCATGGCCAGCGGCGAGCGGGTTTCCAGCAGGTCGGCGGTGGTGGTTGCCCATTCGTGGCTGTCGGCGACGGTTACGGCGCGCAGTTGCTCGACGATGCTCGGCACATCTTGCAAGGCGAAGAAGTGGTCGATGGCCGGGCGCAAGGCTTCGAGCGGCGCATCCGGCAGGGTTTGCACGGCGTGGCGGGCCAGCAGGCTTTGCAGGTCTTTGAGCGGCGTGTCGTGCCACTCCAGATGATCAAGCTGTTCGTCGAGGATGCCGAGTTTGCTGCTGTCCAGATACCAGTCGGCGAGGCCGCAATACAGCGCATCCGCGGCGCGAATCTGCACGCCGCTGACACCCAGGTAAATCCCCAGCTCGCCGGGAACCCGTGGCAGGAAATAACTGCCGCCGACATCCGGGAAATAGCCGATCGCCACTTCAGGCATCGCCAGACGGCTCTTCTCGGTGACCACCCGCAGATCCGCGCCTTGCACCAGACCCATGCCGCCGCCGAGAACGAAACCGTCCATCAGCGCCAGCACCGGTTTACGGTAGTGGTGGATCGTCAGGTCGAGGGCGTATTCCTCGACGAAGAAATCTTCGTGCAGCGTGTCGCCGCTTTTGAAGCTGTCGTACAGCGAGCGAATGTCGCCACCGGCACAGAAGGCTTTCTCGCCGGCACCGCGCAGTACCACCGCGTGGATATCGGCATCGGCGGCCCAGACGTCCAGGTGCTGCTGGAGCTGGCGCACCATGTCGAGGGTCAGGGCATTGAGGCCGGCGGGGCGGTTGAGGGTCAGATGACCGATGTGGTTGCGAACCTCGGCCAGCACTTCGTGTGGCGTGGCGTCCATGGACGAAGTCCGCGGGGATGAAACCTGAGCAGTCATCACTAACTCCCTGCTTTTATTGTCTTTATTCGAGAAACTCGCGCGCGAGCGTTAGCGGATCGTAACAGTGCAAATTTGCCGTGTACAACGGGGATATGTGCATGGGCTGTCTGCATTTTTGCCTGATCTTGACCGGGGGAACTCCCGCGCAGAGAAGCACTGGCTGTCACTCCCCGCGAAACTGTGCCTGCAGCGAGCGGACGCATGACAGCAGTGCCTGCCGAGCCTCATCATGCGCCGCGGGATGGTTCATGAAACCATGGCGCATGCCTTTAAATTCCAGGTGTTCGACGCTCACACCTGCTGCACGCAATCTCGCTGCATAGGCACGGCCTTCATCCCGCAGAATGTCGAGTTCGCTGGTGATGATCAGCGTCCGCGGCAGTCCGTGCAACGCGTCGTCGAGCAGGGGGGACAACCGCGGATCGGCGCGCGATGTGCCGGGCGGCAGATAGTGTCCGAGATACCATTCGAGCATCTGTGTGGTAAGGCCATGTCCTTGCGCGAACTGCTCGTGGGACGGGTATCGGGTGTGACAATCGAGCAAAGGGTAAAGCAGCAGCTGAAAGCCGAGACACGGTCTTTGCTGCGCCGAGTCGCGCTGACAGATGACCGCGGCCATTGCCCCTCCGGAGCCACCGCCGGCGACCGCGATTCTCGAAGTATCAAGGCCATGCTCGCGACCCTGCCGTACGACCCACTGCAAAGCTGTCCAGCAATCATCCAGGGCTGCCGGAAACAGGTGTTCCGGAGGGCGGGCGTAATCAACGGCGATCACCGCACAGCCAGCCCAGTCACACATCAGTCGGCAGAAACCATCATGGGTATCCAGGTCGCCCGTGACCCAGCCGCCACCATGGAAGAACACCAGCACGGCAAAAGGCCCCTTGCCCGCAGGCCAGTAAAGGCGCAGCGGCAACCGGCGACCGTGACTTTCAATCGCCATGTCGTGAACACGGGTCACTTGTGCCTGACGCAACGCTGCTCTGGCGTCCTCTACGGTCAAAGAGGCCTCATTCATGACCGCGATCCCGGGTCGAGCGCGCCTCTGCCTCAATCTCTATAACGAATTCAGGGCCGATCAATCGTGCGACTTCCAGCAGCTTGGTGGTGGGTGGATGTTGATCAAAGAATTCCTTGTGGGCCTGGGCGATTTTCGGCCAGAGATCCATATTGCTGGTGTACATGCTGGTTGCAATGATGCGCGTGCGATCCGCGCCCAGTTGTTTTAGTGCCTGTTCGATGATCTCCAGGCACCGCAGCGTCTGGGCATAGGCGTCGCCGGGCTTGAAGGGTTTGCCGTCATCATCGAACGCCACCGTGCCGCCTACCAGAAGGGTATCGCCAGCCTTCAAGGCTCTGCAGTAGCCGGCGATGGATTCCCAGGGGGCGGCAGAAAACACACGTTGAAACTCCATGGTTCAGACTCCTTTGCCAAGATTGATCGGAAGTGCCTTCAAACCCCGGAATTGAAGGTTGCTGTTGCGCCAGGTCGCAGGGCTGTCCACGACAAGACCCAAATCGGGAAAGCGCTTGAGCAGGGACGTAAAAACGATCTCGGCCTCCAGGCGGAACAGCGCCGTGCCCATGCAGAAGTGCTGTCCACGGCCAAATGCCAGATGGTCATGGTCAGCTCGACGGATATCGAAGGTGTCAGGGTCAGTGAATTTCGCAGGATCGCGGTTGGCGGAGGCTCGTATCAGATAGACCAGGTCTCCTGCCTTCATCGTGACGCCTTCGATCGTGACGTCTTCGGTCAGCACTCGATGGCTCAAGGAACCGGCGGCATCGAAACGCAGCATTTCCTCCACGGCCAGGTTTACCAGGGCCGGATCGTCTTTGAGGGCCGCATGCTGCGCAGGGTGTTCGAGCAAGTGCAGCAGGCCGATACAGAGTTGGTCAGCGCTGGTGGTGTAACCGGCAACCAGAATGAAGACAATCTGCGCCAGTACCTCGTCATCGCTTGCCGCACTTTCCAGACTCGACTCAAGCACCCGACTGACCAGATCGTCCCGGGGCTGGCGGCGGCGCTTTTCAATGAGGTCGGCAAAGTAGGCGTACATTTCTTCAATCCCTGCCAGCGCCTGTTCAGGCCCATAGTCGGGATCGTGGCTGCCGCCCACAAACATTACGATGTCCCTCGTCCAGCGCCGCAGTTTCAGGGCATCTTCGCGATCGATGCCGTACAGCTCGGCGAGTATCAGCGCGGGAATCCGGTCGAAAAGGCTGGCCTTGAGGTCGACCTGGCCTTGCAGGCCGGACAGTTCTCGATCGGTGATGTCCTGAATGATCTGGCGCAACGACTCAATGGCGCGAGGTGTGAATGCCTTGCCCAGCAACTGACGACTGGCCTTGTGCGCGTCTCCATCCTGGGAATACATCCATTGCGAGGCCAGGCGGACGAAGACGTTCAGCTGCTCGCGTTGTTTTTTCGATACGCGGGTGTCCACCAGTTGCCGCATACGGTTCGAGGAGTAACGTCGGGTATCGGCCTGGGCGGCATGGACATCGCCATAGCGGGTCAGAAACCAGGCATGCAAGTGATCGCACCAATAGACCGGTTGATGAGTTCTCAGGTACGCATACGCCGGATAGGGGTTCTGGATGGTGTAGCGGTCAGAGAAGTCCGGAAAGGAATGAATGGCCATGCTCACGCGTCCTCATAGAGTGCAGCCGTGAAACGCTCTACGTAATCGGATTTGTCGATGGGGGCGCTGACCAGCTCCGGCGGTGGCTTGAGCAGATCGTCGATCTCGCCGAGCCGGGCTTGCGTCGCGTGCAGTTCCAGTTCGTCGCCAGCGACCGACAGCCCCCAAGGGTGCAACACCGGGGAAAAGACATGGAGCATGTCCTGAAGCGTTGCGGGCGAAACGAGCCGGTCGCGTTCGCCTTCGACCAGTATCAGGTCCAGCGCGCGGGCGTAGGTGAGTGCCACGGCCTGGCGGTGGGAAAAGTCAGCACTGGCGCGGCATTGATCAACGATGAGCGACTCGATGCGCTGGGCGATGTTATGGGAGGCAAACCGTGGTCGGGTAATGGCGTCCCTGGCGACCTGAGCACACAGGATGCTGTTATCACCGGCGAACGTGGTGCTGATCTCGTGATCCATGCACAAGGTGACGATCTGATTGTCATGGTGAAACCCCTGGGACCCACAGAGCTGCCGGGTTGCCCGGATGACGTCCAGCCCCAGCCAGGTGCCGACGCTTTTGGCGATGGCGGCGAGAATATGCAGCTCGGTGCGCTTTTTCGGCTGGCTCCACATTCCCTCGAACCGGGCCAGGACCGCCTGTTCCAGCAGCTTCAGGGCCAGGACCTTGAGTTGCTCGACATACAACCGTTGTCGAAACAGGGCCCGGCTCAGCAGTGGCTGGTTGTTATCGGCATTCTTGACCAGTCGATGGCAAGCGAAACGATACCCCAGGTGGACACACAGGCTGGCGGCCCCGCAAGCGGCCGCAATAAGGAACAGGCGTTCCTGAATGAATGTCTGCATCGCGCACGTCAGGCGCTCCTTGCGCATGATGTCGCTGCTGAAGACGCCGTCTGGCGAGAATCGGGCATAGCGTTGCATCATCGCTTCCAGCGGTAGTTTCATTGCACAAAAGCGGATGCCGGCAACCTGATTGGCATGAATGCCGCCCTTCGGATCGCAGGTGGTAATGCGCACGCCCGGCAGCAATGGGCCGTTCTCGTTCTCGCGAATGCGCACTCGGAACCAGTGAAGTCCCTCATCCACGCCATTGACGATCAGACGTCCCAGTACCATGACCACCTGGGCCGCGTGCAGGGCGTTGCCGATCCAGAACTTGCAGGCTTGCGCAGACGGTGAGTCAAGGATCAGGCAATGGTTTTGCGAGTCGTGGATGACCGTGGTCTGCAGATTGCCGACTTCCGAACCCCTGGCGATTTCCGTGCAACCAAATGCATAGACGGCACCCAGTCGGTTGATTTCTTCACGGTAGTCATGCACCTGACGATCATCGCCATGAGCAAGCAAGGCATCGCCGGCAATCATGTGATCGACGATGCTGGCAATCAGGGAATAGTCATAAGCGCCCAGGTAGGCGGCGCGTTGAAGCAGCAGTCGGAAACCGGACTGACAGGGTTGGCCCAGCCACATGCCGTTGGTCATGTGGCCGCCGCCTAAAATGGCGCGCATACGATCGATGTTCAGATCCATGTATTCGCGTAAGGAAAGACGATGGCGCTTGCCGGGGTCGAACAAGGGCGTGCGCAGCAATTGCAGCAGTGGGTCGCTCATGAAACGTTCCTCTCGCAGATCTCGAAATCAGGGATTCGAAACCACCAGATTCACGGAGCTGGCGAAGAACACATGTACCTGTGTACAACAGGCGGGGCATCGAGCGGACAACAGGTTACGCAGGCAATGCGGTGTTTTTTGAAGTGAACGGTTCAATCAAAGCGCAAAGCCAGCTCGCTTCTCAACGACGTTGAGCGTTTCTCCATGGCCAGACTTCCGATGTCATCGCTACTGGGCGTTACAGCGAGCCAGACTTCTTAGTGAAAGGCAGACAACTCTGTGCGGTACAGAGATGAAATCTAGTGACTCCCGATCATTTGGCAAGGTTGGCGAAGGGCCTTTTGTCGGAAGCACGCGCACAGTCTCTTCAATCGTCGAGGCGGGGAGCGATTCGGTCAGCTGAATACCTGACCAATGCTGCGCCGCTTGGCATGCAACTCACTGGCATGAATCAACCGTTCCAGATCCTCCGGCGTGACATCGATGAATGCCTCCATATCGGCCATTGCCCGTTTCAGATCCTCGGCCGTGATGGCCTGAATATCCACCGGTGCCATGGCCGGCGCCGGTTCGGCGGGGCGTTTCGGGTAGCGGATGCGAGTCAGGTTGTTGTAGGCCAGTGCGGCGAGCAGCAGGCAGGCGGCGCTGAGCATCACCGGTTCCAGGGCTTTCCAGTCCATGGCGATGGTCAGCGGGTCGGCCAGCACCATCGTCAGCGCCACGGCGCCGGCCGGCGGATGCAGGCAGCGCAGCCAGCACATCAGGATCAGCGCCATGCCCGCCGCGAGGCACGCGCTGCCGAGGGTTCGGCCGAGCACGTGGGCCACCAGCAACGCGACGACACCGGCGCACAGGTAGCCGCCGATGATCGACCATGGTTGGGCGAGGGCGCCGGAGGACACCGCGAACAGCAGCACCGCCGAAGCGCCCAGCGGGCCGATCAGGTGGTAGGCCACTTCAATGCCGAATACCTGACTGCACGCCCACACGCTGAACAACGTGCCCAGGGCCATGCCGATGGCGGCGCGGCTCCATTCGGTGGGACGGGTGTTGATGGCGGCGGGCAACCAGCGAGCGAGCATGCAGAATCGATCCTTTGCGAAATTCAGGGCAAAAAAAAGGACTTGTCCGTAAACGCGGAAAGTCCTTCGAAGTGTTCCAACTATTGGGGGAGGAACGCGCACAGTGTGCCAAGCAATCACGATGCTGACAAATTCATATAAATGCAGTTTCAGTGCATTATTTATGCAGTAAAGCCACGCGCCGCCCACTCATGAAACATAGAAACCCGCCCATCGCCGTCAGTGCGCTGAGGGCGTAGAACATGGTCGGCGCAGGCGTATGCATCAGCAGAAAGCCGCAAATCACCGGGCTCAGCGCGCCGCCGAGGGCCGCCAGGTTCTGCGCGCCGTAATAGCTGCCGCGCAGTTCTTCCGGGGCCAAAGTGTCGACGAACAGGAATTCCGACGGGTAAATGATCATCTCGCCGAGGGTGAAGATGAACATCGCGATGCACCAGGTCACCAGGCTGTCGGCCAGGCTGAAGCCGATCAGGCCGAGGATGAACAGGCTGGTGCCGGCGGCGATCCAGTAGCGCAGTTTTTCCCGGTTGAGGAAGCGACCGATCTGGTATTGCAGCAGGATCACCGCGATGGCGTTGCAGGCGAGCAGGGCGGCCATGGTTTGCAACGCGCGCTGCGAATCCTCGACCACCAGCAGGTATTGCGACAGGTACAGGGTGAAGCGGCCGTGAACCACGGTGCTGAGCAGACAGCCGCAGGTGAACATGATCAGCGTGCGGTCGTTTTTCAGGGTGATCAGGGTTTTCAGGAAACTTTGCGGCTGGCCGATGGCGGCGACCGGGCTGGCATCCTTGGGAATCCCGATCATCAGGAAGATGCTGCCGAAAGCGATACCGGCGGCAATCAGGAACGGCGCAATCGGGTAGACCCCGGCGATTACCACGCCGAGCATCGGGCCGGTGGCGTAGCCGATGTTGGTCAGCGTATAGCGCAGGGAAAACGCCTTGGCCCGCTGGCCCATGGGCAGGTTTTCACTGAGGATCGCCTTGGAGCCGATCAGGAACAGCGCAGAGGCGGTTTCGGTGATGACCAGGGTGGCGGTCGTCAGGTACAGGTCTTTGGCGAAGGTCAGCAGCACGAAGCCGATGGCGCTGGAGAGCATCGCCAGAATCAGCAACCGGCGCTTCTCGAGCCGGTCGATGATGTAGCCGCCGTACAGCGCAAGCAGGGTAGCGATGAACACCGCGATGCCCAGCAACAGCCCGACATCCTGTTGGTTGAGGCCGAGCTTGTTGCTCAGAAACAGCGTGAGCAACGGACTGGTGATGGCGCGGCTGACGACGATGGTCAGCGAGACGATCATCAGGCGGCGGATAACGAGCGAGTAGGTGGCCACGGAAAATCAAATGTCCTTATTCGGTTAACAGGTGCTCAAGATCGCGCACGGAATCCAGCGTTTGCAGTTGCCGCAGCTGCGCCAGTAACGGCTCGGCCTTGACCGGTGAAATGACCCGCAACGCCAGACTGAAAAACTTCTCCTCCAGCGCCGCCTCGCTCAACGGATTGCCCGGCGCGCCCAGCGGAACCTCGACACACAGGCTCGCCTGACGCCCGTCGCGGGTTCGAAGAATGACCAGCGGCTCGCCATCCTCCGACAGTCGCTCATCCACTTCAAGGCGAATGCGCGTCAGCCAGTGGGTGATTTGCGGATCGTTGCGCGGCTGCTCATCGTAAGCCTCGAGGCGGCAATGACCATGCACCAGTCGCGCGGCGAGGGCGTAGGGCAGGCTCATCTGCGCGGCGGCCAGACTGCGGGTGTCGCGGCCGCCGCACATGTCGAGCAGAAACCCGCACAGGTTCACCTGGACGTCTTCCACCTGATCGGCGCCGACCTGCAATTGCTCCAGCAACAAGCCGAGTGCATCGATGGCCGAATGGGTGCCACGACACGCGGCATAGGGTTTGATCGAACAGCGCGCGAGTTTCCACACACGCCCCAATTCGGCATCCAGCGCATCCGGTTGCGCGCTGCCCGGCGCCAGGGTCTTGAGAAATCCACCCCAGACATCCTCGAACAACACCGACGGCCCACTGACGCCTTCACGGGCAAAACGCGCTGCGAGCAAACCACCCTCGGCCGCCCGGCCACTGTGCAGTTTTTTGCTCTGCGAACCGTCATGGATGAACGCCCACAACCCGCCGCTGAAACTGCCGGCGATGCCCAGTGCCGACACGGTTTGCCCGACATCCAGCGCAAAGATCCGTGCACAGGCCGCCGCCGCGCCGAACACGCCGCAAGTGGCGGTGGAATGCCAACCGGCGCCGTTGTGCGCCGAATAACTGCCGCAGGCTTCCAGCACCCGCCGACCGATTTCGTAGCCGATCACCACGGCGGTGATGAATTCGCGACCATCCACCGGCCGATCCACCAGCGACAGCGCCGCCATCACCGCCGGCAACACCACCGCGCCCGAGTGATCGCAACCGCCGGTGTCGTCCAGCTCCAGCGCATGGGCGGCGATGCCGTTGAGCAAGGCCGCATGCCCTGCGCCGACCCGCAACGATGAACCCCAGACCAACGCGGTGCCCGGCTCTGCGCCGAACACCTGCCGTGCCTGAAGCGCCACCGCACTGTCAGCCCCGGCCAGCGCTGCGCCGAAGGTGTCGAGAATGTGCCGCTTGGCCTGTTCCACCAACGCTGGCGGCAGGTCTTCAAAGCGGGTCTCGACGCAAAACTGCGCCAGCCGCTGCATGCGTTCGGTCATACGAGGTAGTCCCGATAATGGCGCTCATACACCGACGCCGGATGATCCTGCGCAACCGGCGCCGCCGTCTGCGCCCACCACTGCGCGACTTCGGCGCCGCTGGCGATCCACACGTCGTCGTGCTGTTGAATGCCTTGCAGCAATTCCCGCAGCACGCCGATGCGCCCCGGCGTGGCGATGATTTCCGGGTGCAGGCGCAGCACGTAGCACAGGCCGAAGCGGTGAAATCCGGCGAAGTCCATTTGCAGGTTGCCCAGGGTGTGGCTGTAGGAGGCGATCCGCGATTGTGCCGGCGGCACGGCCGGGCTCAGGTTGAAGGCGAAGTAAGGCTCGTCTTCCAGTTCGTAATGCAGCGGCAGCTCGACCACTTCGGGCGCGGTCGGATGCAAGAACGGCAGGTCATCGCCACGCCATGATGACGACCAGTGAATGCCGTGGTCTTTCAAGGCTTCGATGAAGCCCGGCGCGCCGTTGCCGGCGGGAATCCGGAAACCGGTCGGACGCACGCCGGTCAAGGCTTCCAGCGCTGCGCAGCCTTTGGCGACTTCCGCACTCTGCGCCGCCAGATCCAGCGTGTCGAAATCCTGATGGCGGTAGCCGGCGCAGGCGATTTCATGGCCGTCAGCCAGAATCGCGGCGATGTGCTGCGGGTTTTCCTCGGCGACGATGCCGGGCACGAACCAGCTGCTGCGCACCCCGAGTTCCCTGAACAGGCCGAGCAAACGCTCGACGCCCCGTTGCGTGCCGTAGCGCCACACAGACAGCGTCTTGTCGCGCCCGGCGACTTCCGGGGCCTGGGTGAGAATGCCGTGGATGTCGTTGTAATCGACGGTCAGCACCACCGCGCAGCGTTTGCCGGCGGGCCAGAGGTTGTCAGCGTCAGCCATGGTGATGCTCCTTCAGCCACCAGCGGGCGACGTCGCGGCAAGTGGCGAACCACACGTCATCGCGCTGGCGCATATGGTCGAAGAGTTTCTCCAGCAACAGGATGCGCCCCGGTTTGCCGGTGATTTTCGGGTGGAACAGGGTGGTCAGGCACAGGCCTTCGTCCATCGCGCCGTCGTACTCGCGTTGCCAGTTGTCGAGGGTCAGCTCGTAGCTGGCAGTGCGGTCGAGCCCGGACGGGAAGTTCGGTGCGCGGGTGTAGGCGAGGGAGGCGTAGTCGTCCATTTCCCAGCGGCCGGGAATCTCCACCAGCGGCGTGTCATGGCCGGGGACGTTGACCAGATACGGGCGGTCATCGCCGCGCATGCTGCTGGAATAGATGACACCGTTGTCGGCCAGCATCGCCGGCGTTTCCGCGCGCCAGTCACCCGACGGGGTGCGAAACCCCTCGGCGCGGATGTGCAGGTATTGCCAGAACACGTCGCGGGACTTGTTCATCACGGCCTGCTGCTGGTCCAGCGTCAGGGCGTAGAAGGATTCGTGTTTGTAGCCGTGGTAGGCGACTTCATGACCGCGCTCGACGATGGCCTGGCACTGTTTCGGCCAGTTTTCCACGACCCAGGCGGGGACGAAGAAAGTGGTCGGGATCTTGAAGGCATCGAGCAGATCCAGCAGGCGCGGCAGGGCGCGGTAGGGGCCGTAGCCGCCGAAACCGAAGTATTCGGGTTTGTGCCAGATCGAGCCGTTGAGCATGGCATCGCCGGTCGGGCCGTCGAGGTCGAAGGCCAGGGCGAGGCAGGCTTTGTGCTGGTCGGGCCAGGTGGGTTGCAAGGAGGACATCAAGGGTGCTCCAACTGTCTGAAGATGGGCACCTGACCTGTGGGAGCGAGCCTGCTCGCGATGAGGGTATGACTGGCAGCATCAATGTTGAATGTGCCGGCCTCATCGCGAGCAGGCTCGCTCCCACATAGGGTCGCGGTGCCTGCAGCGTTACTTGCCGGCGTTGACGGTCACCGTCTTAATGGCACCCAACTCCAGATCCCACTTCTTCAGGATCGCGCCATAACTGCCGTCATCCACCATGCTCTGCAACGCCACTTTCACCGCCTCACTCAGCTCAGGCTTTTTCTTGCTCACGCCCAGCCCGGTGAACTGCACGGAGATCGGCTGGCCGACCGTCTTGTACATGTCCTTTTCCTGGGTCTTGAGGTACGACAGGGTTTCGCTGCCCTGCATCGCCGCGTCGATACGGCTCTGGCGCAGTTGGGCGCGGGCGTCGGCCGAGCCTTCGGTACCGATCACGTTGATCGCAGGTTTCCCGTCGGCTTCACAGTTGGCCTTGCTCCACTCGGCGATTTCCGCCGGGAACGTGGTGCGGCGGCTGGTGCCGACTTTCTTGCCGCACAGGTCGATGATCTCGTTGGTCGCGGTGTTCTTCTGCAAGGTGTAGAACTGCGGGCCGCTGGTGAAGTAGTCGACGAAGGTCACGCTGGCCTGGCGCTCGGCGGTGTCGGTCATGCCCGACAGGACCATGTCCACGCGGTCGGTGGTCAGGGCGTTGATCATTTGCTCGAAGCCGGTTTCCTGCCATTTGATCTTCACCCCGAG
Organism: Pseudomonas sp. B40(2017); assembly: GCF_002112855.1. Classification (NCBI taxonomy): domain Bacteria; kingdom Pseudomonadati; phylum Pseudomonadota; class Gammaproteobacteria; order Pseudomonadales; family Pseudomonadaceae; genus Pseudomonas; species Pseudomonas sp. B40(2017). The sequence continues at coordinate 488,815 of NZ_NEIT01000001.1, read as the reverse complement.
ACGCTCGGCCAGGGCGTTGCCCAGATCGTAGTCAAGGCCAGTGAGCTTGTTGGTGGCCGGGTCCTTGAAATCCATCGGCGGATAGTTGGGCATGATCGCGACGACGATCTCGCCTTTTTCCTTGATGCTGGCCGGCAACTCGGCGGCCACGGCGATACCGCAAGACATGAGGGAGGTGAGTACTGCTGGAATGACGAAGTTCTTCATGGACGTTCTCTTATGAATGTTGTGAAGGCCAAAGGGGCCTCAGGTTCGAACGGCAGAAATGAAGCTTTGGGTGCGCGGGTTTTGCGGACTTATTAGTATTTCTTCGGGGCTTCCAGCCTCCACGATCTGCCCGCCGTCCATGAACACCATGCGGTTGGAAACCTCCCGGGCGAAGCCCAGTTCATGGGTGACGACGATCATGGTCATGCCGGTCTGCGCCAGATCGCGCATCACCGACAGCACCTCACCGACCAGTTCCGGGTCGAGTGCCGAAGTGGGTTCATCGAACAGCATCAGCTTGGGTCGCATGGCCAGCGCGCGGGCAATCGCCACCCGTTGCTGCTGACCGCCCGACAGTTCGATCGGGTAGCTGTTGCGTTTGTCGGCCAGGCCGACCCGGGCCAGCAGTTCCAGGGCTTCTTCGTGCGCCTCCTTGGGCGAACGCTTGAGCACCTGACACGGGCCTTCGATGATGTTTTGCAGCACGGTCATGTGCGGGAACAGGTTGAAGCGCTGGAACACCATGCCGGTGGCCAGGCGCTGACGGGCGATCTGCGACTCGTTGAGTTCGTGCAGCTTGTGCCCGACCACGCGGTAGCCGACCAGTTCGCCGTCGACCCACAGGCCGCCCTTGTCGATCTTTTCCAACTGGTTGACGCAGCGCAGCAGGGTGCTCTTGCCCGAGCCGGACGGGCCGATGATGCACAGCACTTCGCCTTGCTCGACTTCGATGTTGATGTCCTTGAGCGCGTGGTACTGGTCGTAATATTTGTTCAGGCTCACGGCCTTGACGATGTTTCTCATGTTCGACTCCTCAGGAACGCTTGCCGGCGCCGCGAGCGAAACGACGCTCCAGACGGCTTTGACCAAAGGACAGGACGGTGACGGTGGCCAGGTACCAGATACCGGCGACGATCAGCAGCTCCATGACCCGGGCGTTGGCGTAGTAAATGTTCTGGGCGTTGTAGAGCAGTTCCGAGTACTGGATGACGCTCGCCAGCGAGGTCATTTTCACCATGCCGATGAACTCGTTGCCGACCGGCGGAATGATGATCCGCATGGCCTGCGGCAGGATGATCCGGCGCAGCGCTTGCAGGCGCGGCATGCCGATCGATTTGGCTGCTTCGTACTGACCGGTGTCCACCGACAGCAGGCCGGCACGCACCACTTCAGCGGTGTAGGCGCCCTGGTTGATGCTCAAGCCGAGCAGGGCGGCCACGAACGGGGTCATCAGGCTCACGGTGTCGAGTTCGAACAGTCCGGGAATGCCGATGGTGGGGAAGATCAGCGCCAGGTTGAACCACAACAGCAGTTGCAGGATCAGCGGCGTACCGCGAAACAGCCAGGTGTAGGTCACGGCCACGTAGCGCAGGATCGGGTTGGCCGACATGCGCATGATCGCGGTGATCACGCCGAACACGATGCCCAGCGCCATGGCCAGCACGGCCATGATGATCGTGTTGAACAGGCCCCACATGATCGCTTCGGAGGTGAGGAACTGGCCGATGTACGACCATTCGATCTTGCCTTCGGCGAAGGCGCGCACCAGGCCGATGATCGCGATGACGATCACGGTGGCGAAGAAGATCCGCCCGTAATAACGCCGTGGCACGTGCTGGTACTGGGTAATGTCGAACTGGTTTTCCGCCAGTTTGCGCTCCGCCTGGAGTCGTTCTGCCTGAGTCTGGCTCATGGTGTTTCTCCGAACTGTACTTTCAAATCCACCGCATTCCACTGTGGGAGCGAGCCTGCTCGCGATTGCTGTAGCACTCTCGACATCTCTGCTGGCTGATCCATCGCCATCGCGAGCAGGCTCGCTCCTACAGGGTTTGCGTATTGGCCGTTAGAGGCGGAAGCCCTGGTAGTTTTCGGTCCACTGTTGTTGCGCGGCGAGGGCGGTTTTCAGGCGGCCGATCTGCTCGCGCACCTGTTGCGGTGCGGTGCCGCCCCAGCCGCTGCGGGCAGCGATGGCGGCCTCCAGGGTCAGGCTGTCACGCACGTCTGCCGTGAGGCGCGGGTCGATCTCGGCCAGCAGCGCCGGCGAGGCTTCCCACAGTTCGATGCCGTGTTTCTCGCAGGCCTGCACCAGCGCGCCGGTGATTTCGTGGGCTTCCTTGAACGGCACGCCGCGCACCGCCAGCCAGTCGGCGACTTCGGTGGCGAGGGTGAAACCCAGCGGTGCCTGACGCCGCAGTTCCTCGACGTTGACGGTCATGGTCGCGACCATCCCGGCCATGGCCGGCAGCACCAGCAGCAGGGTGTCGACGCTGTCGAGCACGCCGTTCTTGTCTTCGCTCAGGTCGCGGTTGTACGACAGCGGCAGGGATTTGAGCGTCGACAGCAGGCCGGTCAGGTTGCCGATCAGACGGCCAGCCTTGCCCCGCGCCAGTTCGGCGATGTCGGGATTTTTCTTCTGCGGCATGATCGAGCTGCCGGTGGCATAGGCGTCGTCCAGATCGACCCAACGGAACTGGCGCGACGACCACAGGCAGAACTCTTCGGCCAGACGCGAGATGTTGATCCCGAGCATGCTGGCGATGAACAGGAATTCGGCGACGTGATCGCGGCTGGCCACGGCGTCGATGGAGTTTTCGCAGACCCCGGCGTAGCCCATTTCCCTGGCCGACTGCTGCGGCTGGCGAGCGATCGCGGAACCGGCCATGGCCGCAGCACCGAGGGGCGACAGCGAAGTGCGGGCGTCCCAGTCCACCAGCCGTTGCACATCGCGCAGCATCGATTGCGCGTGGGCCAGCAGGTGATGGGCGAACACGATCGGTTGCGCCTGCTGCAAGTGAGTGAAACCCGGGCAGATGCTTTCGATGTGCTGCTCGGCCTGATCCACCAGCGCCGTTTGCAGGGCCAGCACTTCCACGGCCAGGGTGCGGACGTGATCACGCAGGAACAGGCGCAGGTCGTTGGCGGTCTGGTCGTTGCGCGAACGGCCGGCGCGCAGCTTGCCGCCCAGTGCGCCGAGGCGTTCGGTCAGCAGGCGCTCGATAAAGGTGTGAACGTCTTCGTCGTCCAGGGTCGGGGCGATGCGCCCGGCAGCAAAATCGGCACCGATGCCGTCCAGGGCTTCGATCATCGTGCGGGTTTCCTGCTCGTCGAGCAGGCCGGCACGTTGCAGTTCCCCGGCGTGGGCCTTGGAGCCGGCCAGATCGTACGGCGTCAGGCGGAAATAGCGCTCGGGGCAACGGGACAGGGCCGCCAGGGCTGCGGACGGGCCGCTTTTGAAACGGGCACCCCAGAGACGGTCGGTGGTTTGAGACATTTGTTGTTTTCCTCGTCGGTAACGCGAACTGAAATCGGTGTGCTGGGCCCTGAAAAATCGTGCCGGCCAATTAGTGGACAGAAGCGGCAGACAGAATCAGGCCAAAGCAGTTTTCAAGAGGGCAGTTGCAAGAGACAAGAGCTGATCGAAGTGTCAGCTTTTAATGTTTGGCGATCAGTGAGTTGGCACTGATGTTCGGGATTTTCTGGCGGTTGCCAAGGCTGGTTTTCTGTGATCATTATTATTAGCCGGCGATGTTTTTGTTGTTGGACACAGATTGTTGAACATTGCGCCAGAGGTAAATCAGCATTATGGAAACCCCACTTTCCAATTCCGGAAACCCACCGGTCAAAACCGCTCACCGGGCACCTTTGGCCCTCAGCGGACTGGATTTCAAACTGCTCAAGGTGTTCAAGGCGGTGGTCGAGGCCGGCGGCTTCAGCGCGGCGCAAAACGAGCTGAACGTGGGCCTGGCCGCGATCAGCAAACAGATCTCCGACCTGGAAATCCGCATCGGCATGCGCCTGTGCACCCGTGGCCGCGAGGGGTTTCACCTGACCGAAGAAGGGCGTCTGGTGTATCAGGCGTCGATTGATCTGTTTGCTTCGGTCGACAACTTTCGTGACCGGCTTAGTTCCGCGCAGAACGAACTTATCGGCGACCTTGGAGTGGGAGTGGTCGACAATACAATTAGCGACGATAATTCACCGTTAGTTGCCGCGCTTAGAAAGATAAATGAGCATTCACCGAAAGTAAGGTTTCAACTTCAGGCGACCCAGTTGGATGAAGTGGAAAGAGGCGTGGTGGAAGGTCGCTTAGTTGCCGGAATAGTCCCGGTTTATCAAAAGCGCGAAGAGTTCGATTATTACCCGCTCTATGAAGAACGCTCGCAGGCTTACTGCGCCGTCGGCCATCCGTTGTTCGAGATGCCGACGGAGCAGATGGGCGGCAACGTGCTGCAGGATTACGAGTGCATCAACCACCGCTACGCGATCCATCGCGACAAGCTCAACTTCGCCCGCTACGACAGTTTTTCCGCCTCGGCGACCCAGGTCGAAGCGGTGGCATTGTTGATCAAGACCGGGCGTTTCGTGGGCTTTCTACCGCAACACTACGCCGCCACGCTGGTGGCCGCCGGGCAGTTTCGCGCGGTGTGCCCGGAACTGATCCACTTCGTCACGCCGTTCAATTTGATCCTGCGCCACAACACCGTGCGCAGTCCGTTGGTCAAGGCGTTCGCCCAGGCGCTGGGGGTTGATCTCAAGGCGACGGCGTGAGCATCAGGCGCATGGCGCAACGTCGCTCGCCGGGCAATCCATGAGCGATTTCATCGCGCAATACATGCGTCAGACGCGCGTCCTTTTCCTCGGCGTTCAATAGCGCAAAACCCATGCGTTGATAGAACGGCGCATTCCACGGCAGGTCGCGAAACGTCGTCAGCGTCACCGCCCGAAGTTGCCACAGGCGTGCCTGTTCAATCGCCGCCAACAGCAACTTGCGACCGACACCCCGGCCCTGAAAGTGTTGGCTGACGGACAGTTCCTCAATGTGCAACTGTTGGTCGACCGTCACCGCCCTTAAAAAACCTGCAAGTTGCCCGTCGTTGTTTTGCGCCACCCACAGTTCACCCCGTTCAATGGCCGGCAAATGCGCCGAAGCCTGCGGCACAGCGGCATCCGCCAGCCAGGCCAGTGAAGGGTCGAGGCGAAACAGCGCGGCGGCCGAACGCTCGATGGCGGGGAGGGCGATGGCATCAGCTGCAAGGGCCTGTCGCACGGTAAAGGTCATCAGTCAGCGGTCCCTGTGGAAATCACGTCGCGCAGGTTAAGGCGCCAGCCACAGCAACACATAATCGTTCTTATCGAAACGGCCGCTCAACGCAGGCTGCAACGCCCCGAGCGGCGTGCCTTGCAGCGCTCGATAGTCGCTGCGATCCATCATCAACCATGCCGGCCCCTTGAGTGCTTCGAGCGCTTGCGTGGTTTCGCTGAACTGCGGTTGCAGATCCTGATCGACGTTGACCATGAACTTGATGGCCTTGGCGTCCTTGCCCATGCCGTGCAACACCAGCGGCGCGGGTTGCGCGTGGATTCGCGCAAGCGCCGACTGGCTGAAGCTTCGCGTGTCGTAGAGCAGCCGTTCCACCGGCTCGAACACCAGAACGTAGGCCGACCAGACCGCCAAAACAGCGCTGAATGCGAGGATTTCGGTTCGCCAGCGCGGCAGCCACAACCGCGACAACGCGGCCAGTTGCAGCAATCCGAGCACGATCATTACCGGCGTCAGGTTGGTCAACGATTCGGGAAACCGTCGCTTCGCCACCCACAACAAGACGATCAACAGTGCGGGAATCAACAACCACAATCCCTGCATGCCGACGCGCAGCCAGGCAAACACCCGGCCATGCAGTACCTGAAACGGATACGCCGCAATGATCGCCGCCATGGGCAGCATCGGCAGCAGATATCGGGCCTTTTTCGCCTGGGGAATCGACAGCCCGAGCATCACGATCAACCCCGCAGCGGCGCAATACTGCACCAGGCGCAGGGCCGGGCCGCGTTGCCGGGGCTTGCTCAGCCATGCCGCCGCCAGCGCGAGCAAGGCCAGCGGATACGCCAGCGCGTAGTTGCCCAATGAACTGGTGAAGTAATACAGCGAACCACTGACGCCTTCGCTGCCGTCCATGCGCCCCATGAACTGCATGCGGATCACGTCCTGACGAAACGCCGGCCCGCCGCTGACCTCCGCCAGCCACAACAGCAGCCCGACGCAGGCCGCCAGCAACAGCGAAGCCAGCACACCGAAGGTCAACAAGCGTGACCATTGGCGATCCAGCAGGTAGTAACTGCACAGCATGCCGGTCGGAACCACCAGCCCGATCGGCCCCCGAATGCCGAACCCCAGCAGCAACAGAACGAACACCAGCGGCCAGCGTCGACCGGCAGCGAAATGGTCGTGGGCATAGCCGAGGTAGAACACCGAAAACGCCACGGTGGCGAGCATCAGGTCCTGCGACACCGCCCGAGTCTCGGTGATGAAGGTGCTGGTGAGCATCAGCAATGCGATGCTCACCACCGCCCAACGCACGGATGAGGGCGCGAGCAAGCGATACATCAACGTCACGATCACCGCGCCGGCGAAAGCGCTCGGCAGCCACGCCGTCAGGCTGTTGACCGTGCCGAACGGCAACGACAACAGCCAGATGAACAAGGTCGAGAGCGCCGAATAATCGGCGTACGGCTCATCGTAAGTGGTGGGAAATACACTGGGCCCGTGCCGGAGCATTTCCTGTGCGAACAACACGAAGCGCGAGTCAAAACCGATGGGCGCCTGCCCGTACACGCCGGCGATGAACAGCAGAAACGCCAGCAGCCCTGCGATCAGGGACTGCCGGCGCCGGGCGGGAGACAGCGCGATCAAGCCACGTCCGAAGCGTGCGGCCATTGCTGCAACGGAATCGGCAAGGTACGCGATTCGCCACGGCCCATCGGGAAGTAATGGAAGCCGTTGCGGGCCAGGCGTTCGGCGTCGTACAGGTTGCGTCCGTCGAAGATCACCGGGGCCTTGAGACGTTGTTGGATCAGGTCGAAATCCGGCGCCTTGAACTGCTGCCATTCGGTGCAGATGATCAGCGCATCGGAACCGGCGAGTACCGATTCCGGCGTACCCATCAGCATCAGTTTCGATTCGTCCGGGTACAGATGCTGGGTTTCCTGCATCGCTTCCGGATCGAACGCGCGCACATTGGCGCCGGCGGCCCACAGCGATTCGAGCAGGACCCGGCTCGGCGCGTCGCGCATGTCGTCGGTGTTCGGTTTGAAGGCCAGGCCCCAGACGGCGAAGGTCTTGCCGCGCAACTCGCCCTTGTAGAACGCGTTGATGCGCTCGAACAATTTGTGTTTCTGCCGCTGGTTGATTGCTTCCACCGCTTGCAGCAGGTCGCTGGAGCAGTGCGCCTCTTCGGCGCTGTGAATCAGCGCGCGCATGTCCTTGGGAAAGCACGAACCGCCGTAGCCGCAACCGGGGTAGATGAAGTGATAGCCGATACGGCTGTCGGCGCCGATGCCCTGGCGCACCGACTCGATATCCGCGCCCAGGTGTTCGGCCAGTTCCGCGATCTGGTTGATGAAGCTGATCTTGGTCGCCAGCATGCAGTTGGCAGCGTACTTGGTCAGCTCGGCGCTGCGCAGGTCCATGAACATGATGCGGTCGTGGTTGCGGTTGAACGGCGAGTACAGGTCGCGCATTACGTCGCGTACTTCTTCGCGTTCGCAGCCGATGACGATCCGGTCTGGACGGCGGCAATCGGCGACGGCTGAGCCTTCCTTGAGAAATTCCGGGTTGGAGACGATATCGAACTGCAGCAGGCGTCCAGCCTTGACCAGGGCTTTGTCCAGGTGCGTGCGCAGGGTGTCGCCGGTGCCGACGGGTACGGTGGATTTTTCCACCAGAATCAGCGGCTGTTCACGGTGCCGGGCCACGGCGTCACCCACTGACAGCACGTAACGCAGGTCGGCCGAGCCGTCTTCTTTCGACGGGGTGCCGACGGCAATGAATGCGACCTTGCCGTGCTGCACCGCGAGTTTTTCATCGCAGGTGAATTGCAGGCGTCCGGCATCCAGGCCTTCGCGGACCAGACTGGCCAGCCCCGGCTCGAAGATGCTGACGTGGCCCTGGCGCAGCAGCTCGACTTTTTTCTCATCGATGTCCATGCACACCACGTCATGGCCGACTTCGGCCAGCACGGCGGCCTGCACCAGACCGACATAACCGCTACCAAACACTGTGATTTTCATGGCGAACTCCTCAATTCGGGCGCACGGGCCGGACGAGTGTTGATGGTGATGACCCCGAGCATGACCAGCGCCACACCCAGTGATTTAGAGAAACTGAAGGATTCGTTGAACAGCGGCAGGCTGGCCGCCAGCAGGTACACCAGCGCATAGCTGATGCTCAGCAGCGAATAGGCCCGGCCCAGCGGCAGATCGCGCAGGGCGGCGAGCCAGCAGAGCATCGACAGCGCATAGGCGAAGATCGCCGCGAGCACCACGGCCAGCGCGGTTGAATCGACGCTGGGCACGGACAGCCACTGATCCGGTCGGGGCAGGCGCGTCATGCTCCAGCGCATGCTCAATTGCGCCACGCTGACCAGCAGCACACTGGCAAGGGCGAAGACGATTCCACGACGTGAGTTCATGACTGTTGCCCCAACAGCGCCACGCCACCAATCACCAGCAACACGCCGAACCAGTGCTGAACGTCGACGGGCTCCTTGAATGCGAAGCGGGCGATCAGGGTGATGATCACGAAATTGAGGCTGAGCATCGGGTAGGCGATGCCAACGGGCAGGCGCTGCAACACCAGCAGCCACACCAGCAGACCGGCACCGAGGGCAAACAGCGCCAGCCACAGCCACGGCGAGCGCACTTTGCGCGACCACGACAGGCTCGCGCCGCGCCAGCTCTCGACGGCGTATTTCTGCGCGACCTGGCCCAGGCAGGTCAGCAGGCAGGCGAGCAGCAGCAGCCACAGGCTCATGACGCCTCCTGCGGAAGAATCATGATCACGAGGTTGCCTTGCTCATAACGAACGCCGTCCTTGGGCAGTCTGTCGAGTTCGTCCAGTTCGTCTTGCCCCTTGACCCGCATCACCACGCCGACCGAACCGGTCCTGCGGGCTTCGCGCATCCACTGTTGCACCTGATCGGGGTCGACCCGTTGGTGAATGCCGTCAGGATAGGCAAGGCCATATTTCAATTCGCCTATCGTGTTGTACAGCGCCACCTGCGGGCGTTTGACCCGCCAGGACAGGGCCGACGCGGCGCCCAGGTCGTTGCTCAACAAGTGCGTGGTGGCCGCCAGTTCCGTCTGGTGGGCGAGGACGAACTGGTCGGGCATCTTGTTCGCCACCACCGATTTGGGCAGCGCCGCCGGCAGCAGCGCGATCAGCAGCAGACTGCCCACCGCCGGCGCCGCCCAGCATTGCAATGGGCGGAACGCTTGCAGCAGGTTGCTGATGATCCAGCCGGTCAGGGCGATGAACACCAACACCAGACTGTGCAATTCGTGGTCGTACAACGGACGCTTGAGCTGCACGTAAACCAGCCCGATCAGCGTGACGATGCCCAGCAACAGATTCAGTAGACCATTGAGGCCCAGCGCTCGGCCGTGCTCCAGACGCAAGCGATCGGCCAGCGCGTGGCCCAGCAGCAAGGCCAGCGGCAGCAGGCACGGCAGGATGTAGGTCGGCAGCTTGCCGTTGCTCAGGCTGAAGAACAGCAGCGGCATCAGCAGCCACAGGCCGAGAAACGCGATGCCGGTGTCGCGGCGGGTCTGCCACGCCTGCTTCAGCGCCACCGGCAGCATCCCCACCCACGGCAGACTGAACGCCACCAGCAGCGGCAGATAGAACCACCACGGCGCGTCATGCTGGGCGTCGTCACCGGCAAACCGACGAATGTGCTCATGCCAGAAGAAGAACCGCCAGTAATCCGGTTCCTGACCATGAACCGCCAACACCCACGGCAGGCTGACGATGATCGCCACCGCAATGGCCACCGGGCCGTACAGCAGCAATTCCTTCCAGCGTTTTTGCCAGAGCATCCACGGCAACGCGATCAGCACCGGCAACAGCCAGGCGAGAAACCCTTTGGTCATGAAGCCCATGCCGCACGCCAGGCCCAGCACCGCCCAACCGGCCAGGCGCTGGCCGTTGGCGCGGCTGTCGAGGGCAAACCACAGCGCCACCAGACTCAGGTTGACCCAAAAGGTGAATTGCGGATCGAGGTTGGCGTAACCGGCCTGGCCGGCGACGATGACGAAACTCATGTAGAGCAGGGCGCAGACGAAGCTTTTGCGCGGCTCGTTCCACAAACGGCGGGCGATGAGGAAGCACAGCAGCACGCTCAACCCGTTGCTCAGGGCCGAAGCAAACCGCACGCCGAACAGGTTCTGGCCGAACACGGCCTGCCCGAGGGCGATCATCCAGTAACCGGCTGCCGGTTTTTCGAAGTAACGCAGGCTCATGAAATGCGGCGATACCCAGTTGCCGCTCAGCAGCATTTCCTGGCTGACTTGCGCATAACGGGTTTCATCGGGAATCCACAAACCGTGGCTGCCCAACGGCAACAGATAGGAAAGCAGGAAAATCCCAAGCAACAGCGGCAATGCCCAGCGTTTGCTCATGCGCCTTGCACTCCCAGCCAGCCTTCACGGCCTTGGAGAGTGCCGCGTTGCACACGGCCGACGGGCAGGGTGTTGAGAAACTCGGGCAGCAAATCGCCCAGGGGCTGAAAGTTGATGTGTTGCTGGCGTGCGTCGGCCAGCAGTCGACGAAAATCTTCGGCCATCAGAATCCCTTCTACTTCGGCGTGAATGGTGTAGACGTTGAGGTTGTCCGGGCGGAACCGGTCGAGGATGAAGGCGTTGAAATCCTTCGCTGCCACGCTCGGCCCTACCACTTCATCGAAGGTCGGCAGGTCCACCGGAATCTGCGGCGCACCGACCGAACCATCGGCCAGCAACGGGCGGAACAGCCGCTGCCCACGGCAATCGCTGTTGTAGCGAAAGCCAAAGGCCTGCTTGGCTTCGATCACACGCTCGTCCGCGCGCCAACCGGCGGCGGCCGAGCACGTGACCTTTTCGCCAAGGATGTCGCCCAAAGTGTCGACGCCCTGACGGATCTGCTCGATCAGTTGCGCATCGCTCCAGCGCCCGGCATTGGCCTGCCAGCCATGGTGGTCCCAGGCGTGCAGGCCGACTTCGTGGCCGGCGGCCCGGGCCTGACGCATCAGGTGCCCGAGGTCGCGACCGATCGGTTTGCCCGGCCAGGCGGTGCCCGCCAGCAGGATGTCCCAGCCGTACAGGCCGGCGGCGTTGGAACGCAGCATCTTCCACAGGAACTGCGGACGGATCAGGCGCCACAGATGCCGGCCCATGTTGTCCGGGCCGACACTGAAGAAAAACGTCGCCTTGATCTGCGCTTCATCGAGAATTTCCAGCAGACGCGGCACGCCTTCACGGGTGCCGCGAAAGGTGTCGACGTCGATGCGCAGGCCGGCCTGCATTAACGCTTGCTCTCGATTTCGGCCATGGCCTCACGCAGGAAGAAATCCAGCGTGTTGCCGATGGTCTCGCGCATTTCCACGGTCGGCGTCCAGTCCAGCAGGCGCTTGGCGTTGGCAATGCTTGGTTTGCGGTGCTCGACATCCTGATAACCGGCGCCGTAGAACGCCTTGCTTTCCACGTCGCGGAAACCGGCGAACGGCGGGAAGTTGGAACGCAGCGGATGAGCCTCGAACTGACGCAGCAACTCTTCGCCCAACTGGCGGATGCTGGCCTCGTTGTCCGGGTTGCCGATGTTGATGATCTGGCCGTTGCAGACGTCGTTGTCGTTATCGATGATCCGCGCCAGCGCCTCGACGCCGTCGGCGATGTCGGTGAAGCAGCGTTTCTGCTCGCCGCCGTCGAACAGGCGGATCGGCGTGCCTTCCACCAGATTGAGGATCAACTGGGTGATGGCGCGGGAGCTGCCGATGCGCGCCGAATCGAGGCGATCCAGCCGTGGGCCCATCCAGTTGAAGGGGCGGAACAGGGTGAAGTTCAGGCCCTTGGCGCCGTAGGCCCAGATCACCCGGTCCAGCAGTTGCTTGGACACCGAGTAGATCCAGCGCTGCTTGTTAATCGGGCCGACGATCAGGTTCGAGCTGTCCTCGTCGAAGTGCTTGTCCTGGCACATGCCATAGACTTCCGAGGTCGACGGGAAGATCACGCGCTTGTTGTACTTGACGCAGTAGCGCACCAGTTTCAGGTTTTCTTCGAAGTCGAGTTCGAATACCCGCAGCGGGTTGCGCGTGTATTCGATCGGCGTGGCGATGGCCACCAGCGGCAGGACCACGTCGCATTTCTTGATGTGGTACTCGATCCACTCCGAGTGAATGCTGATGTCGCCTTCGACGAAGTGAAAACGCGGATGGCTGCGCAGGCGGTCGATGGCGTCGGAGCCGATGTCCAGGCCATAGACTTCGTAGCGCTCGTCGCGCAGCAGGCGCTCGGACAAATGGTTGCCGATGAAGCCGTTGACACCAAGGATCAGCACCCGTGTACGGCGCGGGCCACGGCCGGATTCGGCACCGCGCAGCAGCGAGCCGTCCACCAGACCCAGTTCATTGGCCAGTTGCGGGCCGCTCAGGTACAGGCCGTTGTCGTTGCGCTGGCCGGCGTTGATCACCAGCGAGTCTTCACCGCAGGCGATGCGCAGCGGATCGACACTGATGACCCGGCCCGGCGCCTGGCCTTCGTTGCCCTTGACCACGTCGGCGTTCCACACGATCAGCTTGTGTTCGCCCACGGCGCAAAAGGCGCCGGGGTAGGGCTGAGTCACGGCCCGCACGAGATTGAACAGTTTTTCGGCCGGTTGCGCCCAGACCAGTTTGCCGTCCGCCGGGGTGCGACGACCGAACACCGTGGCCTGGGATTCGTCCTGCGGGGTTTCCCGCAGTTTGCCGTGCAACATCGCTGGCAGAGCATCGCGCAGCAGGTCGCTGGCGGCGATCCGCAGTTTGCCGTGCAGGCTCAGCGCGGTGTCGCTGCTTTCGATGGCCACGCGTTGCTGGGCGAGGATGGCGCCGGCGTCGGCGCGCTTGACCATGCGGTGCAGGGTGACGCCGGTCTCGGTTTCGCCGTTGACCAGTACCCAGTTGGCCGGAGCGCGGCCACGGTAGCGCGGCAGCAGGGAGCCGTGCAGGTTGAACGCGCCTTTTTTGGCCAGCGCCAGCAATGGCTCGCTCAGCAGATTGCGGTAGTAGAACGAGAAGATGTAATCCGGGTCGAGCTTGGCGATCCGCTCGATCCACAGCGGATGGTTGGCGTCTTCCGGTGCGTGAACCGCGATGCCTTTGTTGGCGCACAGTTGTGCAACAGAGGCGTAGAAGGTGTTCTCCTTCGGGTCATCGGCATGGGTAAATACCGCCGCAATGTCATAGCCACTGTCGAGCAGGGCTTGAATGCCGGCGCAGCCAATATCGTGGTAAGCGAAGACAACGGTTTTTGCGCTCATGAGAGAACCTGATCGGACGTGGAGTTGGAAGTGAGGCCGTCAACGGTGATGGCGGGGGCCGGCGTGGCGGGATGGCCGCGCAGGACTTTTTCAATGAAGAAACGTGGACGAGCGCGCACGTCGCTGTACATGCGGCCCAGGTATTCGCCGAGCAGGCCCATGCCGATGAACTGACCGCCGGTGAACACGAACAGCACGGCGAACAGTACGAACAGGCCGTCGCCGGCCCATCCGGCACCAAAGGCCAGGCGCATGACGATCAGCGCCGCCGCGAACAGCACGCCGAGCCCGGCCATGGCGAAACCGACAATGCTCAGCAGGCGCAGGGGCGTGGTGGTCATGCAGGTGATCAAGTCGAACATCAGGTTGATCAGGCGCATCGGGCTGTATTTCGAATCGCCGTGTTCGCGCTCGGCGTGGGCCACGACGATTTCGGTGGTGTGGCGGGCGAAGCTGTTGGCGAGGATCGGAATGAACGTGCTGCGTTCGCGGCAGGCGAGCATCGCGTCGATGATGGTGCGGCGGTAAGCGCGCAGCATGCAGCCGTAGTCGCTCATGGCAACGCCGGTGGAGCGTTGTACGGCGAGGTTGATCAGTTTCGAAGGGTAGCGACGCAGCGCCGAATCCTGGCGATTGCCGCGCACGGTGCCGACCACGTCAAAGCCTTTTTCGGCCTCGGCCACCAGGCGCGGGATTTCTTCCGGCGGGTTCTGCAGGTCGGCGTCGAGAGTGATCACCACGTCGCCCTTGCACTGCTCGAAACCGGCCATGATCGCCGCGTGCTGGCCGTAGTTGCGGTTGAGGATGACGGCCACAAACGGGCTGTCTTCGACTGACGCGGCGTCTTCGAGCAATTGCGCGGAGGCGTCACGACTGCCGTCGTCGACCAGCACGATTTCGTAGTCATGGCGCAATTGCTGGCAGGCGGCCTGGGTGCGGCGCAGCAGTTCCGGCAGGCTGTCTTCTTCGTTGTAGACCGGGATGACGATCGACACACAATGAATCGGATAAGGTCTCACGGGCGTTTCCCCATCAGGTTTTCAATGGCCCCGACGACCCGGTCCAGATCCTGGTCGGTCATGTCGGGAAACAAGGGAATCGAGCACAGCCGCGCCGAGTTCCACTCGGTGTCGGGCAGGGACAGGTGCGGATCACGCTGGCGATACCAGGTGTGCAGGTGGGTGGCGATGAAGTGGATGCCGGTGCCGATGCCTTGCTCCTGCAAACCCTTCATGAAGGCCTCGCGGTCCATGCCGCAGCGCTCGCTGTCGATACGCAGGATGAACAGGTGCCAGGCGTGGGTTTGCGCGTAGGCAGGCACAGCCAGCGGTTGCACCGGCAGGCCTTCGAGTTTTTGCAGGTATTGCGTGGCCAGTTCGGTGCGGCGGGCGTTGATCGCGTCCAGGCGCTCGAGTTGCACCAGGGCAATCGCGGCGTTGATGTCGGCCAGGTTGTACTTGAAGCCTGGCTCCATGACCTGGGCCTGAGGCTTGCGGCCACCGGTCAGACGATCGTAGGCATCGACGCCCAGACCGTGGAATTTCAGCATGCGTACACGGCTGGCCAGGGCTTCGTCGTCGGTGACGAACATCGCGCCTTCGGCGCAGGTCATGTTCTTGATCGCGTGGAATGAGAAGATCGCGGTGCCTTGTGAACCCACGTGGCGGCCCTTGTAGCGGGTACCGGCGGCGTGGGCGGCGTCCTCGATCACGGCGATGCCGTGTTTGTCGGCCAGGGCGTAGAGCGGATCGAGATCGAATGCAGCGCCGGCGTAATGCACGGGAATGATCGCTTTGGTGCGCGGGGTGATGGCGGCTTCGATGCGCGCGGCGTCGGTCATCAGGGTGTCGCGGTCGACATCGACGAACACCGGCGTGGCGCCGAGCAGGGAAATCATGTTGGCGGTGGACACCCAGGTCTGCGACGGGGTGATGACTTCATCGCCGGGGCCGATTCCCAATGCCAGTAAAGTTACATGCATGGCACCGGTGGCCGAGGAAAGTGCCACGGCATGGCGACTACCGACATAGTTGCCGAAGTGTTCTTCCAATGCCTGATTCTTCGGCCCGGTGGTGATCCAGCCCGAACGCAATACTTGTTCGACGGCGGCAATTTCTTCTTCGCCGATACTGGGGCGGGAAAACGGGAGAAACGCTTGACTCATAAGAACCTCGGGGCGACAGCCATCCTTCAGCCAATTGTCTGAAAAACACGTGTTTTCAAGGGTTTGAAGTACCGCCCGGGGAATGCCTGATTGACTTTTGCGTCCCCGGACGGCACGTTGTGAGCCATTCGGGGCCCACTGGATGCAATTAAGGTTATGCGCGTTTTTGTGAAAGGAACATGAAAAAGCGGTTGGCGAATCGTCTATCTGAAACTTATACAGCCACCGTTCAGACTTCTTCCGTTCATCGGCGTTTTTAGTAGAAAAGTCCTACAGAAGTGCCCCGTCTTATTTAAGTTTTGTTGCCGTTTTTAGTTGTTTTGTTGAACTGTTTCTTATTCAAGGCCGTTTCGTTTGATTGACTTGTCGAGTACTGAATCCTCACCCTCCAACAGCAATCCGCTGACTGTTTATCTGGCGCGCCTGGCGCCCTCCAGCCAACTGACCATGCGTTACGTGTTGCAGGACGCTGCCGACCGCCTCGGGTTCGAAGACGTGAACCTTGAGGACATTCCCTGGCACGGGCTGCAACCGGATGACGTCGTTGCGCTAGTCGCTGCATTGCGCGCGGACAACTACGCACCGAACACTTCTTCGCTGTATGTAAACGCCATTCGCGGTGTAATGAATGAAGCCTGGCGCATGAGCCTGATCAGTCAGGACCATCTATTGAAGATGCGCTCGGTCAAAGGCATTGCCGGCACGCGACTGTCCCAGGGGCGCAATCTGAAGCGCACGCTGATTCATGAATTGATGGAAGTCTGCGCCGCTGATCCACGGCCACAAGGTTTGCGCGATGCGGCGGTGATTGCATTGTTGTACGGCACCGGCATGCGCAAGTCGGAGTCGGTGGATCTGGACCTGAATCAGGTGGACTTCACCGAGCGCAGTCTGTGCGTGACTGCCAAGGGCAATAAACAACTGATCAAGTACGCGCCAGCCTGGGCGTTCTCCAAGCTGAATGCCTGGCTGGAGTTTCGCCGCTCGGAACTCAAGGAAGGCGAGAGCGACGACGCGTTTCTGTTCAACCGCATCCGCCGTGGCAGCCACATCACCCGCGAGCGCATTACCAAGCACGCGATCTATTACATCGCCCGCCAGCGCGGCACCCAGGTCGGGGTGAAGATCATGCCCCATGACTTCCGCCGTTCGTTCATCACCCGAGTGATCGAGGAGCATGACCTGTCGATTGCCCAGAAGCTCGCCCACCACAGCAATATCCAGACAACCGCCAACTACGACGTGCGCGACGACAACGAAAGGCGCCGCGCGGTGGATCGTTTCGACTTGTAGGCATTGCGTTTCGATCAGGAGGCGGGCGGGCAGCCGCGTGAGCCGGCGGACGCCTGGCTGATCAACGCGGCCAGACGTTTGATGTTGTTCTGCTGGGCGATCACCAGATCGTCGATGGTCGGCCCGGAAGGAGTTCGCAACAGGGAGCGGCAGGCGAGCAGGGCGTCGTCGCCTGCGTTGGCCTGGCGCAGGCGCCATTTGACGTCGATCAGCCCGTATTGCCCGGGAATCGAATCGAAGCGTTGCACATCGATGCGCACCGAGGTTTTGCGCGGGCCGCCGGCATTACTGAGCTGATCCACCAGCGCGCTGCGCAACTCATCGCTGAGGCTGGCGCCCCACCATTCGGTCTCAAGGATCGCCAGGCCGCTGTTGCCCTGGCGGATCACGATTTGCGGCCGGTCGACCTGGGGTGGCACGCTGATGCCTTCGATGGTGATTTCCGAGCCGGCGCGGCCGGTCATCGGTTGCGTCGGTGTCAGGGTATGAAAGCTGATCGGAGCGCTTTTGCAGGCGCCGAGCAGCAGGCCAATGGCGAGCACGGTGAACTTCAGCTTTAAAGCCATGGGACAGCTCCTGTGCTCAGTTGCGCGGCGGCCCTTTGAGGTCCAGCGGCGGGGCGTTGTCGGGACGGCCGCGAATCAACGATTCCGGATGACGGCCCAGGTAATCGGACAGTTCACGCAACGAACGCGACATGCGCCCAAGCTCGTCGAGGGTCTCGGTCAGTTGTTCGCGTTGCGGCGAATCTTCGGCCAGGGTCGAGCTGGCCGACTGCAGGGTCTTGCTCAGGTCGGCGAGGGTGTTCTGCACGCCGGGCAGGGTCCTGGCATTGAACTGGGTCAGGCCTTTGCGCAATTCCACGAGGTTGCTGTCGAGGTTGCCGGCAATCCGTTCCACCGGCAGTTTGTTGAGCTTGTCGATCATCGCTTCGAGTTTTTCCTGCAACTGTTCGAGGCTGCCGGGGACGGTCGGAACGCTGATCGGGCGGGCGGTCGGGTCGAACGCGACTTTTTCGGCTTTGGGGAAGAAATCCAGCGCGATGTACAACTGGCCGGTCAGCAGATTGCCGCTGCGGGCCTGGGCGCGCAGACCGTTGTCGATAAAGGTGCCGATCAGGCGCACGGCGGCGGCTTCGTCGTCCGGATTGTGCTCGAGTACCTTGAGCATCTTGACGTGAGCCTGGCCGAGGCGTTGCGGGTAAATCACGATGCCGACGTTGAGCGGGAAGCTGCGTTTCTTCGCGTCGAAATCCAGGTTGACGCTCACCACCCGGCCGATTTCGATGCCGAGAAACTCCACCGGTGCGCCGACTTTCAACCCGCGCAGGGCCTGATCGAAACGCAGGGTCAGGTATTGCGCCTTGCCGTTGGGCGGGGCGAGGGCGGTTTGCTGGTCGTCGAACAGGTCGTAAGTTCTTTCTTCGGCGGCGGCAACGTCGTTGGGGCTGTACTCCGGCGCGCGGAAGGCGATGCCGCCCACCAGCAAGGTCGACAACGATTCGGTTTTCACCGCAAAACCGTTGGCGCCGACGTTGACGTCAATGCCGCTGGCGTTCCAGAACCGGGTGTTTTCCGTGACGTAGGCGTCGTTCGGCGCATGGATGAACACCTCGATGTTGACCCCTTTGCCATCGGCATCCAGCGCGTAGGCCACCACCTGGCCCACCGGGATCTTGCGGTAGTAGACCGGCGAGCCGATGTCCAGCGAGCCGAGGTCCGAGGCGTGCAGGTTGAAGCGTTTACCCGGCTCGCCGTAGGTGATCGGTGGCGGGTTTTCCAGGCCTTTGAAGTGCTTGGCGCGCGAATTGGACTGACCGATGTCGGCGCCGATGTAGTCACCGGACAGCAACGTATCGATGCCCGAGACGCCACCCGCACCGATGCGCGGCCGGACGACCCAGAACTGCGAGTCTTCGCGGGTAAAGGTTTCGGCCTGCTTGGCCAGTTTGATCGTGGCGTTGACGCTTTTCTGGTCGTCGCTCAGCTCGACGTCCGTGACCTGGCCGATCACCACGTTGCGGTATTTGACTTCGGTCTTGTTGGCGGTCAGGCCGCTGCCGGTCTTGAAGGTGACGGTGATGGTGGGGCCTTCCTGCATCAGGTTGTGCACCACCAGCGACAGGCCCACCAGCACCGCGACGATCGGCACGATCCACACCAGTGAAATGCTGAAACGCCGGGTCTTGACCGGCGCCTGGCCGGGCGCTCGCGGTTGATCGGCGGCTGACGACTCCATCCATGACCTCCAGGGTGTGTTGGGCACTGAGCGTCAGGAACGCAAAAGCACTTCATCAATATAGAAGTGCTTCGCGATAGAGCAAATGCGCAGGCCGCTTTAACCGGGAAGCGTCATCCCAGCAGTTCTCTCAGGCGATACCAGAACATGCCCAGTGCCAGCAGTGGCGAACGCAGCGCCGGGCCGCCGGGGAAGGTCATGTGCGGCACGCTGCTGAACACATCCATGCCCTGACTGTGACCGGCATGAATTGCTTCGCCCAGCAGCTTGGCGCACCAGTGGGTGACGTTCAGGCCATGGCCGGAATAGCCCTGGGCGTAGAACACATTCGGGTGCTGCTTCAGTCGGCCGACCTGCGGGAAGCGATTGGCGGTGATGCCGATCTTGCCGCCCCACTGATAGTCGATGCGCACATCCGCCAGTTGCGGGAACACCTTGAGCATCTTTGGTCGCATGTAGGCGGCGATGTCCGTCGGATCCCGCCCCGAATAATGGCAGGCGCCACCGAACAGCAAGCGTCGGTCCGCCGAGAGCCGGTAGTAATCGAGGCCGACTTTCTGGTCGCACAGCGCCAGGTTCTGCGGAATCAGCTCGGCGGCGCGTTCCGCCGGCAGCGGTTCAGTGGCGATGATGTAGCTGCCGGCGGGCAGGACCTTGCCGCTGAGTTGCTGTTCGAGTTCGTCCAGATGCGCGTTGCAGCCGAGTACCAGACTGCCGGCGCGCACGCTGCCGCTCTGGGTGCGGACTTGAACGGTCGGGCCGTGGAGAATTTCCAGCACCGGGCTCTGCTCGAAAATCCTCACCCCGAGGGATGCCGCCAGCCGCGCTTCACCCTGCACCAGATCCAGCGGATGTAGATGGCCTGAGCCCATGTCGATCAGGCCGCCCTTGTAGACCCCCGCGTTCACCACTTGCTGACGAATCAGCTCAGGGGCAACCAGCCGCGTTTCATGGCGGTAGCCCAACTGCGCCAGGCTGTCCTGCTCGGCCTTGAAGGCGTCGAACTGCGCTGGCGTGTTGGCCAGTTCGCAGAAGCCCCAGCGCAGGTCGCACTCGATGGCGTTGTCGGTGATGCGCTGGCGCACCAGCTCCACCGAGTCGATCCCTGCTCGGTGCAGGTAGCGCACGCCTTCGCTGCCGACATGCCGGGCGAAGCCTTCTACGTCATGACCGATCCCGCGAATCAACTGCCCGCCATTGCGCCCGCTGGCGCCCCAGCCGATGCGCCGGGCTTCGAGCAGAATCACCGAAAGCCCGCGCTGCGCCAGTTCAATCGCCGTATTGACGCCGGTGAACCCGCCACCGATCACGCAGACATCGGCAATCAAGTCACCCGTCAGTTCCGGATAGGGTGTGCTGGCCCGGGCCGACGCGGCGTAATAGGAGCGGGCGTGTTCCTGGGTGTACTGATTCATTTGTTCGACTTCACTTTGCTCCAGGACCGGGTCATCAGACGCATGATCGACTGGGGCGGGGTAGAGGAGATGTAGAGCTTGTCGAGGACTTCCTGAGACGGATAGACCTCGGGATTATTGACCAGCTCCGGATCCATGTATTGCTTGGCCGCCGGGTTCGGGTTGGCGTAGCCGACCGAGGCGCTGACCTTGGCGATTACTTGCGGATCGAGCAGGTAATTGATGAACGCGTGAGCTTCCCTGGTGTTGCCGGCGTCGGCGGGAATCGCCAGCAGGTCGAACCACAGGTTCGCGCCTTCCTTGGGAATCGAATACGCGATGTTCACGCCGTTCTTGGCTTCCTTGGCGCGGTTGGCGGCCTGGAACACGTCGCCGGAATAACCGAAGGCCACGCAGATGTCGCCGTTGGCCAGGTCGGACACGTATTTCGAGGAATGGAAATAGGTGATGTACGGCCGGATGCTCAGCAGTTTCTCTTCGGCCTTCTTGTAGTCCTCGGGTTTCTCGCTGCGCGGATCCATGCCCATGTAGTTGAGGATCGCCGGGAACACTTCATCGGCCGAGTCCATCATCGACACACCACACTGGGTGAGTTTCTTCAGGTTTTCCGGTTCGAACAGCACGGCCCAGGAGTCGATGTGATCGATGCCCAGCACTTGCTTGACCTTGTCGACGTTGTAGCCGATGCCGTTGGTGCCCCACAGGTACGGCACCGAGTGCTCGTTGCCCGGATCGTTCTTCTCAAGCATGGCCAGCAGTTTCGGGTCGAGGTTTTTCCAGTTCGGCAGCTGCGCGCGATCCAGTTTGAGGAACGCGCCGGCCTTTACCTGACGCGCGAGGAAGTGGTTGGACGGCACCACCACGTCATAGCCGGTGCGGCCGGCGAGCAGTTTGCCTTCGAGGGTTTCATTGGAGTCGAAGACGTCATAAATCACCTTGATCCCGCTGCTGGACTGGAAGTCGGCGAGGGTGGTTTCGCCAATGTAATCGGTCCAGTTGTAGACGCTGACCTGGGGTTGGGCGAAGGCACCGGCACTGCACGCCAGGGCCAGCGCGGCGGGGATCATGGATTTCAACAGACGCATATCGACACCTCTTCGAATTATTGGGTTTTTCAGGTGAGCACGTTCCCTTGTGGGAGCTGGCAAGCCATGTCCCACAAGGGCGGGTGTTGGTTACACGCTCAGCAACAGGAACTCCCGCTCCCAGGAACTGATCACGCGCTTGAAGTTTTCATGCTCGGCGCGTTTCACCGCGACGTAGCCGCGCACGAACTTGCTGCCCAGGTACTGCGCGACGGTGTCGCACTCTTCCATCTGGGTCAGGGCCTCTTCGATGGTGATCGGCAGGCGCAGGTTGCGGCGCTCGTAGGCCCGACCTTCGACGGCAGCGCTCGGTTCGATGCCTTCGACCATGCCGATGTAACCGCACAGCAGGCTCGCGGCGATGGCCAGGTACGGGTTGGCGTCGGCGCCCGGCAGACGGTTTTCAACCCGCATCGCCTCAGGGCCGGAGGTCGGTACACGCAGGCCGACGGTGCGGTTTTCTTCGCCCCATTCGACGTTGACCGGTGCCGAGGTGTCCGGCAGGAAACGGCGGAACGAGTTCACGTTGGGCGCGAACATCGGCAGCACCTTCGGGATGTACTTCTGCAGACCGCCGATATGATGGCGGAACAGGTCGCTCATGCTGCCGTCGGCATTGGCGAAAATCGGCTGGCCGCTGGCGATCTCGACCACGCTCTGATGCAGGTGCATGGCGCTGCCGGGCTCATCGCCGATCGGCTTGGCCATGAAGGTCGCGGTCACGTTGTGCTTGAGCGCGGCTTCACGCAGGGTGCGTTTGAACACGGTGATCTGGTCGGCCAGATCCAGTGCATCGCCGTGGCGGAAGTTGATTTCCATCTGCGCCGGGCCGTCTTCGTGGATCAGCGTGTCCAGGTCCAGGCCTTGCAGTTCGCACCAGTCGTAGACGTCTTCGAACAGCGGATCGAATTCGTTGGCGGCGTCGATGGAGAACGACTGACGACCGCTTTCGGCGCGACCGGAACGGCCCAGCGGTGCTTTCAATGGCAAGTCCGGGTCTTCGCAGCGCTGGGTCAGGTAGAACTCCATTTCCGGGGCCACGATCGGCTTCCAGCCTTTGTCGGTGTACAGCTGCAGGACTTTCTTCAGCACGTTGCGCGGCGAGAGTTCGATCGGGTTGCCGAACTTGTCGAAGGTGTCGTGGATCACGATGGCGGTCGGCTCGATGGCCCACGGAATCACGTACACCGCATCGCTCACCGGCTTGCAGACCATGTCGATGTCGGCCGGGTCGAGCAGGTCGTAGTAGATGTCGTCGTCGACAAAATCCCCGGTTACCGTTTGCAGCAGCACACTTTCCGGCAGGCGCATGCCTCGCTCATGCAGGAACTTGTTGGTCGGTGCGATCTTGCCGCGGGCGATGCCGGTCAGGTCGCTGACCACGCATTCCACTTCGGTAATCTTGTGATCTTTCAGCCATGTGAACAGCTGATCGAAAGGGGCATTCATAAAGACCTCGTCGTTGGTTTTGTTGACGCGGGGGAACGCGATTTCATCTTTCGCAGGCTTCCCCTGTGGCGCGTTGACGACTATCTTGGGCGGGCCTTGCCGTTCCATCTATCCACTTTCAGCAGCACCAAAGCGCACCAAAAGAGTGCGCAAGGTTCCCCATGACGACGTGCAATCCGCTTCAGGTCCAAGCGTTCAACACCGCCGATGTCACCGAACAAATCCGCGCCACGCCGGGTTGGGTGCAGCATTACCAGCAGATGTCGCCTGGGCATTTCGCCGGGCAGATTCGCTATCTGGATTTGCAGGGAGTGGAGGTTTACGAAGAACAGATGAACACCCGGGTCGAGCAGAATTTCAGCGCACCGCAAGGGTCTTTGGCGTTCTGTTTCGATCGCAGCGACAACGCGCTGTATCTGCTCAATGAAGAGAGCCGCAACATCTGGATCACCCCGGAGAACTACCAGGAAATCGCCGTGGTGTTCGGCCCGGAATTCGTCCAGCGCAACGGACTGGACGTGGCCAGGCTGGAAGGTATGTTCATGGCGCCGCTCAATGGCGCGCAGAATGGATTGTTCAGTCGCTGGTTAAGCTCGACTCTCACGAAGTTGTCGCAAGCCCTTGATCTGCCGAGTAAAGAGGCACTGACTCAGCAGCTGTTGGAGGATTGCCTGTTCATCCTCGACAACGCGAGCGTGTGTCTGGATGGCGGCGGTTTGCAGCGTCGCGCCGAGGAGCGAATCACCCTCAAACGCGTGGGCGAGTGGGCGGCGGATTCGCCGGAAGAAACCCTCAATCTGCTGGAATTATCGCGGGTCGCCGGGGTTTCCCTGCGCCAGTTGCAGCAGACCTTCAAGGCCTATACGGGGATGTCGCCAAGCCAATGGCTGCGTTTGCGCAGGCTCAACAGTGCGCGGCGCGAATTGCTCAAGCGTTCGCCCGCGGAGACCACCGTGGCGGAAGTGGCGATGAATTGGTCGTTCTGGCATTTAGGCCGTTTTTCAAGCAGTTATCGAGCATTGTTCAAGGAGTTACCGAGCGAGACGTTGAAGCGTTCATCGTCCTTGTAACGGGTGCTCTGCGCCACAAACAAAAAAAGGCGGGAGAGGTTTCGGTATTCACCGAAGCCTCTCCCGCCTTTTTCATCTGCCGATATTGCCAAGCCTGTTGCGTTACCGACTAACCAACTCTGAGACGCTTGAAGGAGGACGAAAGGGATCTTTTCATCAGTCTGGCCATCGGGGTTTCTATTTCTTTATGGATGACATGGGACGCACCTATCATCAAAGCGATGGTGCCCCAGAGCAGCACGTGTGGATTGATGGTCGGATAAGCGATGTTGAAGATCATGAAGCCGATCATTTGATGCAGCAGGTAAAGCGGGTAGGTCAGTGCGCCCAATGCTGTCCAGTCGAACTTCCCCACGGCTGACGTCTTATGCGTCGCGATAAAAAGGAAGGTCATGAAAAACAGGGCAATGACACCGCAGATGATCAAGGAGTCGTATTCGGTCGAATATTTCAGTTCAATCGACTCGGCCCACTTGATCGCGTTGAAGCTGGCCAATGCCTGCGCGGCTGCCAGCAGGGAAATACGGGATTTGGTGAAACCCTTGTCCCAGATGATGTAGAACGTGGCGCCAGCGATGAAATAGGCCGCGTAGTCGGTGATCAAGACCGAGCGCAGTTTTTCGAAAGCAAAGACTTCCGCTGCGGCCGAGATCAGCAGCCAGAGTACGAGGAAGGTTTCTATTTTCTCTATCTTCTTGAAAGCCAACAGGATCGCGATCATCAAGTAGAACTTTATCTCGACGAACAATGACCAGTAGACCCCGTCTATCGGTGGGACACCGATCAAATCGCCCAGGAATGTCAGGTTGATCACGTACTGATAAAAATCAGCCGAAAAACGTGGCTGCCCGATCGCCAGCGTGATGAGAAAGGTGATCGTGCAACACACCCAGAACGCAGGGCAGAGACGAATGACGCGGGAAATGAAGAACACCTTGAGGTTGTTGCTCGAAGCCGTCATCAGGATCACGAATCCGCTGATCATGAAAAACAGTTCAACGCCCAGATAACCGTATTTGGCAACGTCAGCCAAAAGTGGATAGGGCATGACCGACATCTCACCCCTCGCATAACCGCGAAACGCATAGTGAAAGATCACCACCGCGAACGCCGCAAGAAAGCGCAGCAAATCCAGTTCTGTCAGCCGTCTGTTGTTCATGTGCATGCGCTCCGGGGGTGTTAGCGCGGATTGAAAACTGACGACTGTGCCGAGTGAAAATCGACTCAAGGCGAAAGCTATGACGGTTGGGGCGGCTCATCGTCTGGCCCCAGGCTTGGTGTGAGGGTCAAGGATTGCGTTGCCACATGCGGATGTAATCGACTTCAAAAGTGGAGGGCAGGTCAGCATCGTCGACCACGCCGAACCATTTCCACATGGCCTCGCTGTCGAAGACGATCTGCATGGGGAAAAAGAAATAATGGTTCTTCGATTCTCTGACCAGCACACCATCGACGTACCAGCGCAGGGTATCGGGCTGCCAGTCGAAGCCGTAGACATGAAAGTCGCCGGCCAGCCGCCAGGGACTGGTCCAGGTGCTGCCGTTGGCGATATGTTCGGTGCTGTGCGGCGTGGCCCAGAGGTGGGCGTTCATGTTGTAGGCGCGGTCTGAAAGCGCATTTTTGGTCTTGCCGCCGATTTCAAAGATGTCGATTTCGGTGGCGTTGTCAGTCATGCCCGTCCAGGCCAGCCAGAAGGCGCTGGACGCTGCGGAATTCATGGGTTTGGCCCGCGCTTCGTAGTACCCGTAGAAGCCGCGTTCAAGGGTACGCACCATGGCTGAGGTGTAGTCCTTGAAGCCGAGCTCGACGTACTTTTGTGGCAAGGTTTCCTTGCGAAAGACAATGTTCAGGTTGCCATTGCCGACGCTGGCGTTGCGCTCGGTGAACAGCGCCGGCTTGCGGCCCAGCGACTCATTCCCGACGGCATTGTTGACGTGCCAGCGTGTGCGGTCGAGGGTGGTGCCATCGAACTCGTCGGACAGCGTCGTGTTGAGCACCCATTGCCCGGCATTGGCCTGATCGGACAAGGGCAGTTGGGCGTTGATGCGCGTCGGCAATGTCCCCAATGGGCCGACGCGGGTCCAGGTGTCGGCATGCGTGGGGATGGCCACGGACCATTTGTCTGCCAGGTATTGAAAGGCGCGCTGGCGCTCGGCGAGCGAGGCGAATGGACGGTCATACACCAGCACTTCGGCGATGTCGCCGCGAAAATTTTCCGAGTGACCGACGGCATTGCGCCCGACCCCGTAGGGGCCGATCGGCACGTCGTGCAGTTCCAGCACGGAAACCGTCGGCTCGTACTCCCCGGTTTGCGCCAGGCTGACCGCGAAATTCGGCAGCACGTTGTCGTTGCTGGCGGCCTGCGGGCGTGAACTGAACAAGCGTTGCCAGGGATCGACTCCGGCCTGTTCCGGCAACCGCCGGGACACGATCAGTACGGTCACAGATCCTTTAGCCGTGCGCAGGGCCCGGCCGAGTAATCCCGAATTGCCGTCGAAGCGCACCACCGCATGGCCATTGAGGCTGTTTCCTATCCACTGTGGCGGTGAGGTGGCGTCAGCGACCGTCGCGTCATTGGCCTTGCCCGACTTGTCACTCCAGCGCTGGAGCCGGTTCTGCGCATCCAGGGTCATCGCGGATGAGTCGGCCGCGTCCAGCCACAACACGAGGCCGGTGGTCGGTACGGGCGTAGGCGCCTGCGCGGCGTTGCTTGCCAGCGCAACCGAAAACAGCACGGCCAGCAGACATTCCTTGAGCATCGGCATCACTTCACCGCAACGGGTGCCGGAATCTTGAATGACGATTGATACCCCTGCGGATTGCACGACTGCCAGCGCCAGCTATCGGTGATCATCTGTTCCAGGCCGCGTTGCGCGCTCCAGCCCAGTTCGCGTCCCGCCTTGGCCGGATCGGCCCAGCACTTGGCGATGTCGCCGAGACGTCGAGGGGCGAAGCGGTAGGGAATGCTGATGCCGGTGATGTCCTCGAAACTGTGGATGATCTGCAGCACGCTGTAGCCGACGCCCGTGCCGAGGTTCCAGAAGTGAATGCCATTGTCGTGCTGCAGCACTTGCAGGGCCTTGAGGTGACCGATGGCCAGGTCGACCACATGGATGTAGTCGCGCACGCAGGTCCCGTCCACGGTGGGATAGTCGCTGCCGTACACCGTGAGTTCGGGTATCCGGCCTATGGCAACCTGGGTCAGGCACGGCAACAGGTTGTTGGGGCGGCCGCTCGGGTCTTCGCCGATCATTCCGCTTTCGTGGGCGCCGATCGGGTTGAAGTAACGCAACAATCCAATGCTCCAGCGCGGATCGGAGTTGCACAGATCCGTCAGCAACTCCTCGATCATGAGCTTGGTGCGGCCATAGGGATTGACCGGTTTGCCGGTGCCGAAATCTTCGGCAATCGGCGTGCGCGTCGGCTCCCCGTACACCGTGGCTGACGAGCTGAACACCAGCCGGAATACGTTATTGCGGGCCATCGCCTGACACAGGCCAAGCGTGCCGGCAACGTTGTTGACGTAGTAGTCCAGCGGCTTGCGCACGCTTTCTTCGACGGATTTGAGACTGGCAAAGTGCACGACGGCGTCGATGTCGTATCGGCTGAAGATATCGTCGAGCAGGACCGGGTCGCGAATATCCCCCTTGATGAAGTCGACCCGGGTCAGGGTCAGTTGCTCAAGGCGCCGGATGCACTCTCGACAGCTGTTGCACAGGTTGTCGAGCACCAGCACCTTGTGGCCGGCGTTAATGAGGGCCAGAGCCGTATGCGAGCCGATGTAGCCGGCACCGCCAGTAATCAACGTGGTTTTGCGCATGGTGAGGCCTTCCTGTCTCAGGGCTGAACTCAGCGGGAGGTGAAAACCGATTTGAATTCCTGTGGCCAGTGCGGGTGCAGGGCGCTGTAACCCACGGCATAACTCAGTGCGCCGAGCACGACGCTGCCGATCAAATGCAGGTAACCCTGGAGACCCAGCTGCGGTAGCACCAGCAGCACGGTTGCAGCCATGACCAGGGAAGCGATCACGCTGCGGTAACTGGCTTCGAAAAAGCCGCGCCAGCTGTAACCGATCGCCGTGTTAAGGCCACGGATCTGCAGCGGCGTGATGACCAGCATGCGCGCCAGCAGAGCGACGGCTGCAGCCATGCCGCCGTACAGGTTGCCGAGGGCGTAGACCAGCGCCAGGGCCAACGCGGTGGTCAGCACTTCAGCCTTGACCGTGAGGTGGCTGCGGTTGACCGCCACCAGTGCGGTGGTGGCGTACATGGCGCTGTTGCCGATGGCGGCGGTGCAGGCCAGCACTTGCAGCAGCGGGATGGCCTCTGCCCATTTGGCGCCGAAGATCAACAGGATCAGGTCGCTTGCGGTGAGTGCGAGTCCAACGAACAGGGGCGTCAACAGAAAACCGCTGACGGCGGTTGAATCGCCAACGATCCCGATCAATCGTTTGGGCTCTGCGCTGCGCCGGGAGAACGCCGGCAGCGCGTAGCTCAGCAGGCCGTTGTAGATTGCGGTGCGTGGCAGTTCAATGATGCGCATTGCCATGTTGAACATGCCGACAGCGTTCGCGCCGGCGGTGATGCCCAGCACCACGTTGACCCCGCGCTGCAAGGTTTGCGAGCTCAGCGCGTTGATGGCCACCGGTGCGCCTGACCTCAACAATTCACGCAGGATCGGACCGTCGATGTAAAAAGGGATATGTCGCGGGTCGGCGCGCATCAACACAATGATCGACACCAGTTCCATGATCAGCGCCTGGGCAATGACCGCCCACGCACCCAGTCCCCAAAGCGCAACGGCAATGCCACCGACTCCACCCGCCACTTTGCCCAGCAATGTGCGCGACGCCAGCATCTTGAAGTTCCCGCTGCGGCGCATCTGCGCCACATAGACCCGCGCCATCATGGTGAACAGGATCTTTATCGAGGCTATCGCCGTCATCCATTGCAGCAGCGGGTCGGGGGTGTACAGCATGACCGCGCCCGAAATGACGCCGATGCTCGCCAGACTGACCAGCACCGCCGCCCAGTAGGCGGTGCTGATGTGCTTGTCCTCCAGTCGCTCAAGCCGGACCAGCGGGTCTTCGAGCACCGACGAGTACACCAGACCGATCAACTCGACGATGGCGATGATTACCGTGCCCACACCCAGCTCGGCAGGCGACAGCAGCCTGGCGTAGGCGACAAAGGTAATCATCGACAGCAGGATCAGGCCGAATTTCTCGGTGAAGATCCAGGTCAATGTCGTCAGACGGTGGTTGGCCATGGCGGATACCGGATCAATGAGCCGTGGTTGACGCCGTTGCCTTGCGCAAGGTTCTGGCGCGGGCATACAGGTAGCGCAAGGTCGGTTTGCCGCTGGCGAAGATCAGGGCCTGCCAGGAGCAATCCAGCATTCGCCGGTACACGCCGAGGACCTGGTCATGCTCGCCACGTCGGGAAAACGCCTCGAGAAAATCGGTGTGGTTGCCCAGCACGAAATCGATCCGCTGCTGCCGGGTCAGCTGCGCGCCGTAACGGGCGAGGTACACCTCGATGAAGCGGATTTTGTTCTGGTAGTACTTTTTCGGATTCGCGGTCATGTTGCCGCCATTAACCGTGCGCTCCAGCAGCACCTCCGGCACCGTGTGGATCTCCCAGTGTTCGGCGATCCGCGTCCACATGAAGCGGTCTTCGGAATAACGCAGGCTGGCGTCGAAGCCGCCGAGTTGCATGATCACGTCACGTTTGACCAATGCGGTGGAGACGCCATTGACGACGTTGGCGTGGATGAAATCGTAGAAGTGCCGGCCGTTCTTCAACCGGTCGTCCAGTTGGCGCCTGCCATCGCTGTAGTTGACTTGCGCGTAGCAGTCGATCAGCCCCACAGGCCGGCCCTGTTGCGTGAGCTCGCCATACAGTGCCAGCTGTAACTCCAGCTTTCGCGGATGCCATTGGTCATCGGCATCGAGCATCGCCACAAACGTCTCTTTAGAGTGGCGCATCCCATGGTTACGGGCACTGGCCTGGCCTTCGTTGGCTTGCTGCAACAGGGTCAGGCGAAACGGCGCGGTGAAGTCTCGGACCCGTTGTGGTCCGTCATCGGTGGACCCGTCGTCGATGACGATGACGTGATCGGGCAGTCGGGTTTGCCGGGCCAGGGAGGTCAGTGTCTGCTCGATGCTGTCGGCGCCGTTGTACATCGGAATGATGACGCACACTGAATCTGCTGAACGGGGAGCTTGGTTGGGCACGGTGATTCTCCTTGGGTTACGCGCGGGCGGAATCGCGCGGTAGTGCGCGGCCCGACGAACGCTGACGCAGCGCTGCCGGTGAGGATTCGGGGTAGGTCGCGTGGTGGTGCCGGAAGGTCAGGGCCAGGGTGCAGAACACCAGAAACTCGGCGGAGCGGTAGTTGGGGATCACGTACGCCACATAATTGGTGACGGCGAACAGACCGATGATGACCAGCGCACTGGCACGAAACCGGGCTGCCTGATTCGCCGTCACGGCGCGGTATTGCTTGAACAGTGCTTCACCGAACATCAACGCCAGCGCCGTCAGCTGAATGACGCCACCATTGAGCAGGGTCTCCATGTAGCCGCTGTGGGCGTTGCCGATGTAACCCCAGCGGGTGATGAACGCATCGGCATCGGGACTTGCCCAGAAGGCGCCGAAGCCGTAGCCCTTGAGCAACTGGCTGTCGATGAAAGGCGCGAGCAGTTCCCAGATCAGGGTTCGATCGGTCAGTGACGGGTCGCGCCCGGCCATTTCCAGCAGCACCGCAAAGTTGCTGTACAGAAACAGACAGACCAGCAGGTAGAGCAGGGTGCATCCGAGGAACATCAGCTGCGAGCGATTGATGCCCAGACGGATCATCGTGAGGAAGTACCAGTAGCTGATCGTGCCGGAAATAATCAGCGCTACACCGGTGGCTGACTGGGCAAGCAGGATCGCGACCAGCGAAAAGAATGAGCACAAGAGCGCCCAGCGATTGCGCTGCCGGATCATCGGCAGCAACAGCATGATGGCGATCGCATTGAGTCGGGCGCCGGCATTCTTTTCGGCGAAAACGCCTTTGAACGCGCCGTCGCGAATGCCCCCGGAGAGAAACGCCACTTCAGGCATGACCACGGCGAGCAACAACCCGATCAACGCCGCGATGCCAATGGCGCAGCCGAGCATGAAGGCGATTTTTTCAAGGGAGTAGTTATAGGCAATGAAGCCTGCAAAAAACACCACGCCGAGCAGGGCGATAAACCGCTTGAGACTGAGCATCGGGTCGTGGGACCAGCCGATCGATGCGATGACACAGAGCAGGAACACCAGCAGAAAGAAATTGCTGCGATAAAAGGTCTTGCTGAGGAATACCTTGTTGCGGATGAAAAAGAACAACGGCACCAGCAGCGTGATGAGGCCGCAGACCTGATTGGCGACATTGCCTTCGAGGTCTTTGTTGATATCGCCGAAGCTCGCGGCACTGCCCAGCCCCAGGACAAAGGTAATCACCTGGATGTAGAACAGGATGCCGAACAGCGTGAAGGCGTCGCGCAGTGTCGAATAGCGGATCGTCAGGGGGCTCATGATGACGGGTCTCCAACCAGTGCTTTGAGGTAGGTCTGCACTGCACTGGCACTCATGAATCGTGCGGCCGCATCAAGGCGTGATTGACGCTGCAGATCGCGCGGTATGGACAGTTGCTCGGCGATGGCCTGTGCCAGGGCGATGGGATCCTCCACTGCGACCAGCGGGGCAACCACGCCGCCGCCGAGAATCTCCTGAGGGCCATGGGGGCAGCGGGTCGCCACCACCGGCGTACCCGTGGATAACGCCTCGACCAGCGCGTTGGGGCTGCCCTCGAAACGCGACGACAGCACGAAGCAATCGGCTGCGGCTACTTCTGCCAGGGGATCATCGGCATACCCCGGCAGATCGAAGCGCTCCGTCACCCCCAGCTGTTTCGCCTGTTCAAGCAGTTCGGCCCTGAGGGTGCCTTCGCCAAAAATGATCAGGCGGGCTCGGCGATCCGGCAGCGCGGCGAACGCTGTGATCAGCGTGTCGAAACCTTTTTGTGGCGCCAGACGCCCCACGGCGACGATCACCGTGCCGGACTTTTCCAGCAGCCAGCGGTGGCGGGGCGGTCCCGGTGTCTTCTCGCGAAAATCGTTGTCGAGCACCGGGTTGTCGGCAATGGTCACATCCCGGCGTCGGGCGAGTGTGGTGTCGACCAGGTCCTGGGCGACACCGCGCGAAACGCAGATCACCGGATTGGGAATCAGCCGATACAGCAGCGGCGCCACCCGATATGCCATGCGCACCATGAAATCGGGGTTCACGTGCCGGTCATGGGAAAAAGCATTGCGCTCGCTGACGTGCAGCCGGGCCAGCGTGCCGGAAAGTGCCGCCGCGATGATCGCCACCACGTTGACGTGGGTGAGGGCTGCCAATTGAGCGTCAAAGCGATTGGCGCGCAGAAAACGCGTCAGTGCCGGCACCGCACGGACGCTGCGCGGGCTGTGCAATTCGACTTTTTTCACACGCGGATCGAGATGCGCTGCGTGAAGGCCACCGCCGGTGAGCATCAGCAATGTTACGTCGTTGCCTGCATCCACCAGCGCTTTGGCCAGGCGCGCCATCATTTTTTCAGCACCGCCGGCGCTGAGGTCATGGAGGATGATCAGTAATTTTTTCATTGATTCCAGACCTGGTAATACGCCTGTGCCGCGTACTGACTGGTGTACGGGCGCAGGGTGGCAGTGAGCGTCTCTTCGCCGGGGGCGATGGCATGACCTGAGGTCAGGTTGCGCAGCATGCCGTCGGCCAGTGCCTGTACATCGTTGACGATCACCAGTTGACCGAGTCGGCCGTGGTCCAGCAGTTCTCTGGGCCCGGTCTCGCAATCGCAGGCCAGCACCGGCGTGCCCAGCGCCAACGCCTCGATCAGCACGGTCGGCATGCCTTCTTGCAGCGAACTCAGAATGAACAGTCGGGCGTGCCTGAGCACGGGATAGGGATTGCTCATAAAACCGCTGAAATGCACCCGTTGCGCGATACCCAATTGCCTGGCCTGGGTGACCAAGGCTTCGCGCAACGGGCCATCACCGACGATCACCAGATCCGGCAGCGCTGCGCTGCGCAGCGCCAAGGCGTAGGCATCGAGCAGCAGATGAAACCCTTTGGGTTCGACCAGACGCCCCAGGCTCAGCCAGTAGTTGCGGGGCAATCCGGCCGGCCTGGGCGCCTGGGCGGCTTGAAACAGTTGGTCGGTGACGACGGCGTTGGGGCAATAGCTGATGCGCTGTCGCCCCCATGGCACGGCGTCGGCGAGGGTCTGGCGCAAAGCCGACGAAACCGTCACCACCTTGCCACTGCCACACAGGTACAAGGCGTAGAGAAAGCGCAGGCTTGAGGGGCCGGTTTTCTGTTCGCTGCAATCGAGGGTCGCATGACGGCTGTAGATGACTTTGCAGGCACTGCCCAGGGTGGCGAACCACGTGCAGAGGTTGGCCTGCTCCTTGGCGGAAATGAGATGGGTGACACCTTCGTGCCGTATGAGCCGGCGCAGCAAAACGATGGACTTGAACAGGCCGACTAGGCCGTTGCCGCCACCGCTGTAGGATTGAATGTCCCGGGCGTCGGGCATGTCTGCGTTCATGACGAAAAAGCTCACCCGCCGGCCATCCTTGAGAAACTGCTCGGACAGCCGCTGCTGAACGCGCTCGACGCCACCGCCGGGCTTGAAATCCTTGAGGATAAACAGGATGTGCATGGTCATTCCCCAACGCTGATGGCGACTTTGTGTCGAAAGATCATGTTCAGCAGGTGCAGGAAGTTGCTCGGGTAATCGATGAGGTAGCGTTTGATCGTGTGGGGCTCGCGGTACATGCGATAGAACGCGCGCAAATGCAGGCGATTGATCAGCGCCGGGTAGTACTGCCGCGTGGCCAGAGCTTCCTGGCGGATGAACCCGCCACAGGTGAAGGCGACCCCGCGAAAGCCTGCGCGCAGGGCATCCTGCTCGAACTGCTCTTGCCGTCCGGCGCCCAGGCCGACGATCAGAATGTCCGCTGCGCTGCGACAGATGTCGTTCCGAATGCCTTCGGCCTGGGCAGCGTCGAAATAGCCGTTGTGATAGCCGGCGATGCTCAGCTGTGGATAAAGGCTCTTGATCTTGCTGATGAACAGGTCGAGTTCGGCTTGTCGGGCGCCGACGAAATAAACCCGTTTGCCCTGTTGCTCGGCGCTGCGCAGCACAACGTCGGCTATCGAGGTGAAGTCGAAGCTGACCCGGCCAATCGGTCTGCCGGTGATGCGAGACATGAAGGTCGACATCAGCATACCGTCGCAAAAATAGGCAACGCTGCTCGGGTTTTGCTCGAAAAAACTGCCGATCGAGGCAAAGTTAATGAAGGAATAGGCCTGGTTGGCCTCCAGCAATTTCGCCGAGTAGTGCCCGACTATTTCCAGTTTGAACATGGCGCGGCTCCTCTCAGAGAACTGAAGGGGTCTGCCGACCCACGGAGACGTAGGTGAACCCACGTTTGCTCAAACGCTGCGGATCGAACAGATTGCGCCCGTCGAAAATCAACGGCTGTTTGAGCAACCGGCTGAGCTGGTCGAAGTCCGGTGCCCGAAAGGATTGCCACTCGGTGACGATGATCAGGGCGTCGGCATTTTTCAGCGCCGCTTCCTTGGTGCCTGTCAGCGTCAGGTCGTCGCGCGAGCCGTAAAGGCGCTGGGCCTCTTCCATGGCTTTGGGATCAAACGCCTGCACGCTGGCGCCGGCTTGCCACAAAGCCTCCATCAGTACCCGGCTGGGGGCTTCGCGCATGTCGTCGGTATTGGGTTTGAAACTCAGCCCCCACAGGGCAAACGTCTTGCCGCGAAGGTGGCCGTCGAAGTGATCGAATACCTTGCGGTAGAGGCTGGCTTTCTGTTCCTGGTTGCGCGCCTCCACGGCCTTGAGCACCCGGGCGTCAATGTCGACACCGTCGGCCGCCTGTATCAGCGCTTTCACGTCTTTGGGAAAGCACGAGCCGCCGTAGCCCAGACCTGGGTAGATGAACTGGTAACCGATGCGCGGGTCGGCGCCGATGCCGTGGCGCACTTTTTCAATGTCGGCGCCGAGCCTTTCGGCGAGGCAGGCCATTTCGTTCATGAAGCTGATCTTGGTCGCCAGCATGCAGTTGGCGGCGTACTTGGTCAGCTCGGCGCTGCGAACGTCCATGACAATGATTTTTTCGCGGCTGCGATTGAACGGTTCATACAGTTCGCGCATGACCTCTTCGGCACGCGGGCTGTCGGTGCCGATGATGATCCGGTCCGGGCGCATGCAGTCTTCGACCGCGCAGCCTTCCTTGAGAAATTCCGGGTTTGAAACCACGTCGAACGTCAGATCGCCGCGACCGTTGTCGGCCAGCACCTGCTCGATACACGCGCGAACTCGGTCCCCCGTACCGACGGGCACGGTGGATTTGTCGACGATGATCTGGTGCCGATCCATGTTCAGCGCGATGGTCTGCGCCACGCTCAGCACGTATTGAAGATCCGCCGAACCGTCTTCGTCGGGCGGTGTGCCGACGGCGATCAACAGCACATCGCCATGGTGAACGGCGTCCACCAGGTCTGTGCCGAACCCCAGCCGGCCGCTTTGGTAGTTGTCGCGCACCAGGCTTTTCAGGCCCGGTTCGTAGAGCGGCAGCGTGCCCTCTTTCAATGCCTCGACCCTGCCGGCGTCGACGTCGACGCAGAGCACGTTGTGCCCGACCTCGGCCAATGCAGCACCCTGGACAAGGCCTACGTAACCAATACCGAATACGCTCACATTCATGGTCGAACCTCAGATCGTGGTGACGGTTATCAACGGTCGGGCAGGGGACGGCAGAGTTGGGGCGGGCTTAGTAGATGTTTTTCGAGAACAGGGTGAAGGGGGTCTTGATGAGGATTTTGATGTCGAGCCACAGCGACCACTGGTTGATGTAGTTGAGGTCCTGGGCGACGCGCAGCTGCATCTTTTCCACGGTCTCGGTTTCGCCACGATGGCCGGTGATCTGGGCCAGCCCGGTGATCCCCGGCTTGAGGCGATGCCGGGCCATGTAGGCGCGCACCTTGCCGGTGTAATAAAGGTTGTGGGTGACGGCATGCGGACGCGGGCCGACCAGGGCCATGCGGCCGGACAGCACGTTGAACAGCTGTGGCAATTCGTCGATGGAACTGCGGCGCAGAAAACCACCGATCGGCGTCAGGCGATCATCGTTGCGGGTGGCCTGCCGAACCTGCTGGTCGTCGTGGACGTGCATCGAGCGAAACTTCCAGACCTTGATCACTTCGCCGTTGCAACCGTGACGGTTCTGCTTGAACAGCACCGGGCCGGCGGAGGTCAGCTTGACGGCGATGGCCACCACCAGCAGCACCGGGCTGAGCAGAATAATCGCCAGGGCGGCAAGGCTGCGTTCAAACAGATCCTTGCAAAACAAGCTGGCAGGGTGCGAGCTGATCAGGCTCTCGTTGAGGTAGATGGCCGGCATTCGCTCGATTTCCGAGATCGAATGGTTGAGCAACACCATGCTGCCGAAATCCGGGATCCACACCACGTCGACGTTCATGTCCAGCAGGTCGATGTAGAGCGCTTCGATGGTGGCGGCATGGGCCATTGGCAGCACGATATAGACACGACGCACTTCCAGGCCCGTGATGATCTCGCGGATACCGGAAACGTGGCCGAGCAACGGCAGAATGCTGGGGGCAGGGCCGCAGCTGTCCTCAGCGGCAATGAAGCCCAGCACCAGCGCGCGGTTCGGTCGGGACAGTTTTTTCGCCAGTTCATGGGCCGTCGGGCAGGTACCGATGATCACCGAACGGCGTCCGTTGCAGACCTTGCGCGAGTACAGGCGGGCCAGGTAATGCAGGGGCAGAAAGCTCAAGGCCTGAACCACAAAACCCAGCACCGCCCAGACCATGATCACCTGGCGTGAATAAATGGCGCTGGTCTGGGTGAAGAACGCAATCGCCGCCAGTACGGCCAGCAGGGTCAACCACCCGGCCAGCAATCTGCCGAGCCCGACCAACAGGCCATGGCGCTTGTGGTAGACCTGCATCACGCTGTAGATCGGCACCGAGCCGAGCACCGTCAGAATGATCAGGATGCGGTATTCGCTGGTCAGACTGCCGACGCGCCAATGCACGAGCAATATCAACAGCGCCGTCACCAGCGACAGCGCGCAAAGCCACTGGCCCCAGAACGTCAGGCCTCGGCGGTGTGTCATGTGAGCGGTATAGAGCGATGTCATGGGCTTAACCTCGAGACAGCATTCATGCATCAGCGCGAATCGAGCAGGCACGGCGTGCCTCCCGATGGCTTTTCCGTAGCTCGGCGGAGGTGAAGCGAGTAGTGCGTTGGCAGAAGAGGGCGTAGCGGCGGGCGTACGCGCCCGATGGTTACCTGGGCGCGAAATCGTAGTTATAGAACGCCCGGGAGTGGTGGTAGCCGTACTTGCGCGCCTTGCGCAGGTCGACCTGGTTGAGCACCGTGCCAAAGACCGGCACATGGCTTTGTTGCAACATGGCAATCCCTCGCTGAACCTGGCTGATCGACGTGCTGTCAGCCTTGACGACATAGATCACCGCGTCCGAATGTTTTGCCAGCAGCAGCGCGTCACTGATCATCTCCGCTGGGGGAGAATCGATGATGATGTGGCGATAACGTGACCTGAGCGCTTCGAGCATGCGCGCCATGCGCGGCGAGCTGAGCAAATCCTGTGGCGGTGGCTGAACCGGGTTGAGCGGATCGCCAGGGGACGGCAGGCGTGGCGCAACGAACATATCCAGCGACGGCGGCAAGACCTTCCCGGCCGGCAGCATGTCCAGATTGCCCACTGAAACAATGCAGTCTTCAAGTCTGGCCGTGCCGGCAATGACATTCGCCAGTCCGGGGCTGTCCGGCGGAAAATCGAAGTTCAGCGACAGGGTTGGCTGACGCATGTCGGCATCGATCAGCAGCACGCGTTCCAGCGGTGTCAGCGAACTGGCGAGGTTGGTGGCGATGGTGCTTTTACCCTCGCCGGCAACCGTGGAGGTCACGAGCACCACTTGTGACGGTTTTTCGCTGCTTTGCAACATCAACCAGGTGCGCAGGTTGCGAATGGTCTCGGAAAAACGCGGGTTGTCGTTGTCCTCGAACAGGCGTGCCAGTTGCCGGCGACTTTTCTTTATCACCAGCGGCACGACGCTGAGCAGTGGAACATTCAACACGCTCTCGATCGATTCATCGGTTTTGAAGGTATTGCTCAGACTCTCGAAGAGCAGTGCCAGCCCGACGCCGATCACCGCTGCAATCAACCCGACAATCGCGACAATCAATGTCTTGCGCGGTTTGCTCGCGTCGACGGGAACGATGGCCGGGTCGACGATGCGCACTTTCGTCGAGTCCATGTCGGCGGTGGCCGTGGTTTCTTTCAGGCGGGTGACGAAGGTTTCATACAGCGCGCGCGTGCTGTCGACTTCACGCTGGAATTCGCGTAACTGGAACTCTTTGCGCGCGATGTCCTGGATCTGCGCCTTGTTGCTGTTGAAGGACTGACGCAGCGACGCTTCACTCGCCGTGGCGAGCTGGTATTGCCGCTCGATACCGGCCACCACTTGCTGCACCTGCAATTGCAGACTGGTGGTGGCGGTGCGCAACTCGGTTTGTGCGGAGATCAGGCTGGGGTGCTTCGGACCGTAGCGCCCGGCCAGTTCATCAACCTTGGCCTGGGCCACCGCGCGATCGGCCTGGAATTTCTGCACCAGAGGGTTGCTCAAGACCGCCGGCACGCTGGACAGTCGGCTCAGATCGCCGTTGCCCAGGGCTTTCGCCTGCCGGTACTCGCTCTCGGCTTCAGCGCGGTTGCGTCGGGCGTCGACCATGCGATTGCCGGTCATTTCCAGTTCGTTGGCGCTGATGGTGGCAACGCCGCCAACATCCACCAGACCTTGTTCTTCGCGGTAACCCTGGAGTTTTTTCTCGGCCGCCCGCAGGTTGTCGCGCAGCTTGATCAGACGTGTGTTCATCCAGGCCGTGGTGGTTTGCGACGATTTCTCGCTGGTATCGAGCTGGCTGTCGGTAAAGCCCTGAGCCAGTGCGTTGGCCGCCGCCGCTGCGAGAACAGGGTCTGGCAACTCGACTTCGATTTCGAGCAACTGACTTTTGCCGACGAACTTGACGCTGGTGTGCAGCATGAGGTTCTGCGTGACCTGGTTGAAAACGTCTGCTTCAGTGAGTGGCTCTTTCTTTTGCGGTAGATATCGACCTAGCCCCGGGATCCATTGATCAAGGTCCAGATCGGCCAGCCATTGGCGCGGCGCAAACCAGGACTTTGGCTGCTGGCGCGGATCGGTGACCGGGTGAGTCGTCAGCCCGAGTTTTTTCACCGCGCGTTCGGCGAGGTCTCGCGATTGCAGGAGCGCCTGCTGAGTCTGCAAGTAATCTGTGGCGTTGCCGCCGGAGTCCTTGACTTGCTGGAACGACATCAGCGGAGGTGTTTTGTCGTTGAACAGCAGGGTGGTGCTGCCAATGTATTGCGGCGTGATATTGGAGACCACCACGGCCGCCAATACGCAACTCAGCAGAACCAGCCAGCCGATGCGCCACTTGGCGCGCCAGATGATCCTCCACAGATTGAGCAGATCCAGGGTGTCCTTGTCTTCGGCGTGCTGCGGATGCAGATGCGCTTGAAGAGGACGTTCGACGTAGTTGCTTGGGCTGTTGTCCATGATCAGAAAAAGCCTTGTGCAATGGAAATGGTGTCGCCGGGGGCGATCGTGGTGCTGCGCGTGACGTTATCGGTCACGGTCGCGCCACCATCACCGCGCAAGATGGTCACTCGCTTCATCGAGGCCCGCTCGGTCAAGCCACCGCCCAGTGCAATGGCTTTTTCCAGTGTCAGTCCGGGCACGAACGGATAGCTGCCGGGCTTTTTCACTTCGCCATTGATGTAGAACGAGCGGTATTCGATCTGGCTGAGACTGACTTTCGGGTCGATCAGATAACCCTGCTTGAGCCCGTCGACGATGATTTTCTCGACCTGGCCGGGGGTCAGTCCCTTGGCGGATATTTCGCCGAGAAACGGGTAGGAAAAGGTGCCGGCATCACTGAGCCGGATCTTTTTCATGCTCAATTCCGGCTCACCGAAAACGATGATTCGCAACACGTCGCCGGCAGCGAGTTTGTATTGCGTATCGGGATCTGCCGCATAGGTGTGGGGCAAGAGAAACAACGCGAACAAAAGGACAAGTGTGCGAGTGTTCATGTCGAGACCCTCTTAAAGGCTGACGTTGAAGCTGATCTGAAACACGTTGCGGGTGAAGCTTTCATTGTCGGCATCGGAATCGTTGTCGCGGTATCGATAACCCAGTTCGATATCCAGCCAACGGCGCATGGCGTACACCACGGCCAGGTTGTAGTCCTGAAGATTGTCGGTACGGCTTTGGCCTTCGTAGACATAACGCCCGTAACCGGCCTGGGCCACGGTAGTAATCCGTTCAGTCCAGCCGTGACGCCAGCCGACCTGGGTGAAGGTCGACTTCACGGCATCAGCGCCGTCGTCACCTTCGGCGAGGGCCTGGCGAGCGACGAAGGTGAATGTCGAATAGGTCCGCGGTTTCCATTGCAGATCGACTTGCCAGGTCGGGTTGTCGAGGTCTTTGGATTCGCTGTTGTCGAAGTTCTTTTTCTCGTAACCGACGCGGACCTTGCCCGTCGTGCGTGCCGTGAAATCCCATACGGCACCGGCCATGACGGCGTCGGATTTACTGCTGCGCGGGCTGTTGGCCTGCTGGTAATCAAAGTCGGTGTGGTTGTATTCCACCAGACCTCGGGTGTTGCTGCCGATGCGGTGATACCAGGTGCTCGTCAAGGCAGTGGTATTGCGCTCCTTGTCGTCGTTGATGCCATCGGCGTTGTCGTAGCGCAGTTGTGCGTAACTGGCCCCGAGATCGATTTGGTTGTCAGCGCTTTTCGCCCCGAAGGTGTAGAGACCGCCCACCCGTTTGTTGTTGAGCTTGTCGTTGATGCCTTCGACCGCCGTCGATTCCGTGCGCTCCCATTTGCGGTACTCGGCGTCGAGCTTCAGACGATGCCGGTCAGTAAACTCCATGATGCTGTCGGCACGCACGCGTTGTGCCGTGTTCGAGGCATCCGACTCGTCGTGATAAATGTATCGAGTGGGTTGCCAGATCAGTCGCGTGGCACTGTTGCGATCCTCGGCCTTGAGCTCGAAAGAAGGCGCCAGCTTGGTGACCATGGAGGACTGTTTGCTGTTTTCCAGTTCGCGAAAGTTGTCGTCATAACTTTCCGAAAACAGGAACGATGGCGTGAAGTCGAATCCATACACATCAATGGCTTGCGGATTGATGCTCCAGGCCATTTCGGGATAGAGACAGGCCATCATCAGTGCGACGGGGCATCGTGACTTCAAAGCCATGTTATAGCTCCTGAGCAAGGGCATATAAGGCAAGTCGTTAGTTGTAGGGGTGAAAACCGGCTTGTTGTCGTTCAATCACGCTCAATGGCAGGCAGACAGGCTGCTCACGGTTGAGAAACTGCAGGAGGATCATCACGCGGTCGGTTCCGTGCAATCCGAGGAACACGCCCTCCAGTGGCGCGAGCGGGCCGCTGACAATCTGTAGATTCTCTCCGGGTTTCAGCGCTTCATCCGGCCCCGACATCATTGATTCGATGCAACGCGTACGCAGATGCTCGATGACGTGCTCAGGCACTGTCGCGGGACCATGATTGAATTCGACAAAACGACTGACCCCTCGGGTGGAACGCAAGGGTGCCCAGTTGTCGTCACGACTGAGTTGGATGAACAAATATCCAGGAAAGAGGGATTCGTGCACTCGCTGGCGTTTTCCGCGAATAATGCGCTCGCTGACGAGTTGGGGATGAAAGACCACGTAATTCTGTTGAAGCAGATTGAGATGAGCACGCTCATCCTGACGTGGCTTGCATTGCAAAAGGTACCAATTTGGGTGGTCCGAGCTGATGACTGGCATGCTGGTAAACTCTGTAATGATCGAAAGTTTATGGCAGGCAGAAGCTCTATTGAGGGCTAAGTAAGGGCTGTCAGCGAAAGTGCTTTTTTATTATGGGTTATTGAAGTGTTTCAAACATGAATCACAAAGTGTTTCATTGGTGTGCATCGAGCAGTGAAGTTTCGCTCTGTTATGCGTCACCTCTGGAGGAATTATCGGTTCAACTTTTTAGAAGGCAAAGCTACCGCACGGTCTGTTCATTCAGGCTTAAGGTTAGGTAACTAAGTAGTTGTCCCTGAAGCGACAGGGCGCGAGTAAGTGACTGCTCGCGCCCTGCAAAAAATCAACCTTGGTAGTTATCGGCCAGTCTTTCTGGTCTGTCAAACGTTAGCAGTCAAAAAACACGCCATCCATCCAGTAATGCTTTTGCCGATGTATAACCAATTGTTTTTTAATGACTTGTTCTTTTAGCTGGACGGTAGAAACTTTTTCTGCCTGTCATGGTCGCGACTATTATTTAGATCGAAAGCTTTCCCCACTATTGGGTGCTGTTATAAAACCTGGACTGAATAAGTCATCCAGCGCTATAACTTATCGCCTGTCGGCTTGTGTGGAGCAGGGATTATGACCGTTCTTGTTACAGGCGCTGCGGGCTTTATCGGCTATCACGCGGTCAAACGATTGGCGCAGCAAGGCCAGGAAGTTGTCGGTATCGACAACCTTAACGATTACTACAGTGTGGATCTCAAACAGGCGCGGCTTGAACAGTTGAGTAGTCTGCAGAGTTTCAGTTTTGAAACACTGGATATTGTCGACAAGCCTGCCTTGATGGCGTTATTCAAAGCGCACGATTTCACCGAGGTGGTGCATCTGGCCGCTCAGGCGGGTGTGCGCTATTCGCTCGACAACCCGGATGCCTATGCGCAATCGAACCTGGTGGGGTTTCTGAATGTGCTGGAAGCCTGCCGACATTATCCGCCCGCGCATCTGATCTACGCGTCGAGCAGCTCGGTATACGGGGCCAACAGCAAGTTGCCCTACAGCGTCGATGATGCGGTCGAGCACCCTGTCTCGCTGTATGCCGCCACCAAGCGCGCCAATGAGCTTCTCGCCGACAGCTATTGCCATCTCTACGGCTTGAAGGCCAGCGGCCTGCGCTTTTTCACGGTTTACGGGCCCTGGGGCAGGCCGGATATGGCGCTGTTCAAATTTACCGAAGCCATTCTTCAGGGACGACCGATCGACATCTACAACCAGGGTCAGATGGCGCGGGACTTTACTTACGTCGATGACGTTGTCGAAAGCATCGTCCGCCTGTGTCCGAAACCGCCAGCGCCGGAGAAGGAGGCGAGTGGCGTCAACCGGATTTTCAACCTGGGGCGCGGCAAACCGGTCGCGTTACTGGATTTCGTCGACTGCCTCGAACAGGCACTGGGCATAAAAGCCCAGCGCAATCTATTGCCGATGCAGGCCGGCGATGTCATCAAGACCTGGGCTGATGTTTCGGCATTGGAACAATGGATCGGGTTTTCTCCGCGAGTGGAAGTTGCAGAGGGTGTGGCGCAGTTTGTGAGTTGGTATCGCCAGTACTATCGGATTTGAGCGGCGCTTCATGCGCCTGTAGTACGGTCATGAGCCGAGACCCACCCGGTTGTTGCGCATGATCGAAAAATTAAGCGCCGCAGCGACACACAGCCAGGCCAGATAAGGAAACAGGATCAACCCGGTGATCACATCCAGGCGCAGGGCCAGGACCACCATCACGGCGACGACCAGCCACAACAGTACGAGAATAATCATCGCGGCAACGATCCGCTGCGCGCCGAAGAACACAGGCGTCCACAGTGTGTTCAGCGCAATCTGCGCCGCCCACAATGCCAGCACCTGTTCGCTGCCGGGAATCATGGTCAAGCGATAGCCGACCCAGGCCAGCAGCAGGTAGATCGTCGTCCAGGCCACCGGAAACACCCAGTTGGGTGGCGTGAACTTCGGTTTGTTGAGCTGCGCGTACCATTGGCCGGGCTTGAAAACCATGCCGGTGGTTGCCGCCGCACCGCACGCGATCAGAAAAATCAGGAAAGTCACCATTTCATACTCCTTGGCCGCAGCCCGTTTGCCTGGTTTGTTCCGCCGCAGCGGTCGTTCATTCGGATCTTGAGCACATCAGTTCACTGACCCGCGCCACCAGCGTGTCGACCGCGAAGGGCTTGGTCAGCACCTGCATGCCCGGGCCCAGTTGGGCGGCGCCGATTACTGCGTTCTCCGCGTAACCGGTAATGAAGAGGGTCGTCAGGTTCGGGCGGATCTCCCGGCCGGCGTCGGCCAGTTGCCGGCCGTTCATGCCACCTGGCAGGCCGACATCGGTGATCAGCAGGTCGATATGCACGTTTGATTGCAATACTTTCAGCCCGGCAACGCTGTCGCCTGCCTCAAGCAAGTTGTAGCCGAGATCGCCAAGCACTTCGGTCAGCAGCGCGCGCACCGTGGGTTCGTCGTCCACCACCAGAATGGTCTCGCTGGCCTTGGGCACCACCGCCGGTGCGATGTGCTTGTCATCGTGGCTCTGCACGGGATCGCCACGGTGACGAGGCAGGTAGATGCACATCGTGGTGCCCCGATCGAC
Organism: Pseudomonas sp. B40(2017); assembly: GCF_002112855.1. Lineage (NCBI taxonomy): Bacteria > Pseudomonadati > Pseudomonadota > Gammaproteobacteria > Pseudomonadales > Pseudomonadaceae > Pseudomonas > Pseudomonas sp. B40(2017). Next base: position 443,951 of record NZ_NEIT01000001.1, on the reverse strand, counting down.
CTGCGAGTGCACGCGCACTTGGCCGCCGGACTGTTTGGCGAACCCGTAGATCATCGACAAGCCCAGCCCAGTGCCCTGGCCCAGCGGTTTGGTGGTAAAGAACGGGTCAAAGGCCTTGGCGATGACATCGGCCGACATGCCGGTGCCGGTATCGGTGACGCATAGGCACACATACTCGCCCTCGGGCATGTCCAGCGCGCCGGCGATCTCGGCATCCATGATGCGATTGGCCGTCTCGATGGTGATGCGTCCGCCATCGGGCATTGCATCACGCGCGTTGATACACAGATTGAGCAGCGCGTTCTCCAGTTGACTGGCATCAACCAGTGTTGGCCAAAGCACGGGCGAGCCAATGGTTTCCAGGAGAATGCTCGGGCCCACGGTGCGCTGGATCAGCTCGGTCATGCCGGTCATCAGTGTGTTGACGTCGGTCGGTCGCGGATCGAGGGTCTGGCGTCTGGAGAATGCCAGCAGGCGGTGGGTAAGGGCGGCGGCTCGCTTGACCGCGCCCTGTGCGGTCACCATGTACTTGTCGACTTCGTTCAAACGGCCCTGATTGATCCGCGCGCCCATCAACTCCAGTGCGCCGGAAATGCCGGCCAACAAGTTGTTGAAATCGTGAGCGAGGCCTCCCGTCAGTTGGCCGACTGCTTCCATCTTCTGCGATTGACGCAGTTTTTCCTCTGCCTGCATCAACTCGGCGGTGCGCGACGATACCCTTTGCTCGAGGGTGTCGTTGAGCGAACGCAACGCGGCAAGAGCCCGGTCGCGCTCCGCCTCGACGGTGCGCCGCTCCTCGACGTCGATCAGCACGCCGGGAAAACGCAGGGGAACTCCGTCATCTGCACACTCAACGCGCCCGTTAGCTTCGATCCACTGGTATCTGCCGTCCTCGCGCCGTACACGGTACTGATGGGAATAGGCGCCACCGCGGCCAATGGCTTCGTCGATTGCCATGGTCAGGCTATCGCGGTCGTCGGGGTGCACGCTGGGGATCACTTGTTCGAGGCTGAGGCCTTCGCGCCCCAGTGCCGGGTCGAGGTTGAACACCTGGGCGAAGCCTTCGTCGATGGCAAAACGGTCGGTCAGCAGGTCCCAGTGCCAGGTGCCGATGATGGCGCCCGCGGCAAGGGCCAGTTGCACTCGTTCGACGTTTTCCCGGGCGATTGCCTCGCTGGCGCGCAAGCGTTCCTCGGCGGCGCGCCGCTCGGTGACGTCGTTGAACAGGATCGCGATCTGCCGGTCGGCCGGATCGCCGACCCGCACCGCGCGCACATCGAACCAGCGTTCAAAGGTATTGGCGTAATTTTCGAAGTTCGCCGGTTCCCCGGTCTTGGCCACGTGGCCGTAGGTTTCGAACCAGAAGCGTTCAAGATTGGGCGCGAACTCGGTGACCCATTTACCGCGCAGGTTGACCCCGCACTGGCGCTCGAAGGCCGGGTTGGCCTCGACAAAGTAGTAGTCGACAGGCTCGTCGTTGGCGTCGAATTTGACTTTGACGATAGCGAACGCCGACTCGATGGTTTCCAGAATGGTACTGAAGCGTTCCTCACTCTGGCGCAGCGCCGTTTCGGCACTGCGCGAGCGCGTCAGGTCAAGCATCGCGCCGATCATGCGTTCGGCCTGGCCAGCGGGATTGCGGATCAAGTGTCCGCGATCCAGCACCTCGGCGTAGGAGCCGTCCTGACAGCAGAACCGATACTCCGCGCTCCATGTCGTGCCGTCGCCTTCGATGGCGGCGCGCATCGATGCCTGCACCCGCGCCTGATCCTGCGGATGGATCCGCGCGAACCGCCAGTCGCCACTGGGATCAACATTCTCCAGCGGGAAACCGTACGCCTGTTGCAACGCCTGGTTCCAGATGATCTGGTTGGTTTGCAGGTCCCAATCCCACACCGCATCGCTGGTCGCCTTGACCGCCAGTCGATAGCGCTCCTGGGTTTCGGTCATGGCGCGTCCGAACAGATGCTCCTGAGTCCGGTCGCGGAGAATTTTCACGAAACCCAGGTGAGTCTGGTCTTCATCGTAAAGCGGCATCAGCTCGCCCGAGGCCCAGAATCGCTCGCCGTTCTTGCGCAGATGCCAGCGCTCATCGTAGGCACGGCCAGCGCAAAGGGCGCGTTGCATTTCCTCTTCTACACGGCCGGCGGCGCGGTCCTCAGGTGTGAAAAAGCAGGCCGCGCTCTGGCCGCGAACCTCTTCGGCGGACCAGCCCAGCACGTTGGTTGCGCCGCAGTTCCATTCCGTGATGTTCCCGCCAAGGTCAGTGACGACCATCGCAAAATCCACTGCACTCTCAAAAACCGCCCGCTGCCGCGCCTCACTACGAGCGAGCGCGGCCTGACTGGCGTGCAGTCGCGCCGTGATGTCGCGGTCATTGTCGACTTCATTGCTCTGCAGCGCGGCGCGTAATCGCTTGACCTCGGACTCGAGCGCTTCGCGACTAAGGTGTTTGAGGGTGTCCATCTCGCCTTCTTGGTTGAATTTTTCAGGGGCCGATTTCAGAGGGTCGTGCATGCCCGACAGGTGCCGTCAATATCGGGAAGCGTTGTGGCTGCTGATCCGTTGACAGGTTGCTTCGTCGTTAAGTTTCACTGATGGAGCAAGGTCGCTTCGGGTGAACGCTGATTTCAAATCGATTCGCCGTTATCCAGGCGCGCCAACAGTGCCTGGCCGCGTTGCCAGAGTGCCTGTTGCCTGGTTTGCGGCATGCGGTCGAGGTTCTTGTACATCATGGCCATGCGCTGATTGCCGCGCAGCAGCTCACCGTGGCGCATCAGGAAATGCCAATACAGCGCGTTGAACGGGCAGGCATTGTCCGCCGTGCTTTCGCGGACCTTGTACGCGCAACCGCGGCAGTAATCGGACATGCGATTGATGTACTGGCCGCTGGCGCAATAGGGTTTGGAGCCGAGATAACCGCCATCGGCGTGCATGACCATGCCCAGCGTGTTGGGCAGCTCGACCCAGTCAAAAGCATCCATGTAGATCGCCAGGTACCACTCGCAGATCTGGCTCGGCGCGATGCCGGCGAGCAGGGCGAAGTTGCCGGTGACCATCAGCCGCTGAATGTGATGCGCATAGGCGTGCTGCAAGCTTTGCCCGATGGCCTGGCGCATGCAGTTCATCTGCGTGTCACCCGTCCAGTAGAACTCGGGGAGCGGCCGGCTGTTGCCAAAAGAGTTGCCCAGCGCATAATCCGGCATCTTCAGCCAGTACACGCCCCGCACATATTCCCGCCAGCCAATCAGTTGCCGAATGAAGCCTTCGGCGGCATTGAGCGCAACGCTGCCGGCCCAGTACGCCGACTCCACATCACTGCAAATTTGCCGCAAATCCAGCAGGCCAATGTTGAGCGCTGCGCTGATGCGCGCATGAAACAGGAACGGCTCGTCACTGGCCATGGCGTCCTGGTAATCGCCAAACCCCGCCAGGCCATAATCGAGAAAGTACGCCCAGAGTGCCTGCGCATCGGCATGGGTGACGGGATAGTTGAAGTCATCGAGCGTGCCGTAATGGTGGCTGAAGCGCGCCTTGACCAGTGCCAGCACATCGAGGGTGATGGCGTCGTTATTGAAGCGTACCGGGTAGGGCGCTTTGACGCCTTTGGGCAGGGCCTTGCGATTCTCGGCATCGTAGTTCCACGCGCCGCCCACTGGTGAACCGTCGCCATTGAGCAGCAAGCGGCTCTTGCGCCGCATCTCACGGTAGAAAAACTCCATGCGCAGCTGTTTTTTGCCCTCGGCCCATGCGGCAAATTCTTCGCGACCGCACAGAAAACGCGTGTCGGCGTGCCATTGGACGGGCAAACCGCATTCCTTGATCGAATGCTCCAGCCGCCAGTCGCCACACTCAGTCACGTGCACTTCGTCGGCCTGCAACAGCTTTTTCCAACGATGCAGCTCACCCGGCACCGAACCGCTGTTTTCCGGGTCATCCAGGGTCACGTATTCAACACGTATGCCTTGGTCTTCCAACGCCTGAGCGAAGTGGCGCATGGCACTGAAGATCAGGGCAATCTTCTGTGGATGGTGGGGCACATGGTTGGCTTCTTCCATGACCTCGACCAGCAGCACCGTATCGCGCTCCGCATCGAGTGCCTGTAAGGAAGCCAGGTCGAAGGACAACTGGTCGCCCAGGACCAGGCACAAGCGGCGGGTAGTGTTCATTTTGCGGTTCATTGGCTTGCTTCGGTGCTCTGGCGACGGAAGAACAAGGTCACCTGGCCGACCTCCACGCCGAACTTGGACATGCGGGTGCGGTTGATCAACGTGTCCTCGTCCATCAGGTACATCCAGTCGTCCATGCTCATTTCATAGGTCGAATCGTCGACCGGTACGTTCAGCCGATAGCGCCAGTGAAATGTGTTGCCCGCCACCTGGCCTTGGGCAACGCCGACTACATCGCCGGCGCGACCGCTCCAGCGCCCCTGGCCCTCGGGCGTCAATGTCCATACGCGGTGTTGGCGGGTGCCATCGCTGTACAGAAAGCGCTCGTCGAGAATCAGGTTGTTGCCTTCGCGACGGCTGACGATATTCACTTCGAAACGCTTGGTCACTTCGCCGCTGCGCTTCTGAAACATTCCCCAGGCCTTGACGGGCTGGCTGAAAAACCGATGCAGATCCAGGGCTGGTTGTTGGTCGGCATAACGGGCGACGTCCACGCTGGTGCAGCTTGCGATGCTGAATATCAGTGTCAGTAACAGCAGGAATCGCGTCATTGCCTTACTCCCTGATTGCAAAGGTGTCGAAGGCCAGGTTCGAACCATTCGCTTGTACGGTGGGCTGGACATGTACAGGTTTATCGTTTTTTCCCCGGCTGGTCTTGACGCTCGACTTTTGACGACGTCAACGAGAGTCTTACGGCGATGGGCGGCTTTGTTTTTCTCGCGGCAGCGCTGTACGTGAGGCCAAGCGTTTTGCGAATAGTTGTACGTAGACAGATAGTTTGTATAGGTATGAATCAAGATAGGCCGAAAAAAACCACCTGACAATACTTCTTCCCTCACGCAGGGCGCTTGCTGCGCCTTAACGCGATGCCGAACGTTTTGCCTTGGAAACAGCGGTTGGCCGGTCTGCCGGGCGAGCGCTGGTACTGGGGAATATCCAGCGCAGTGAACGCCGGACCGTGAGGCGCAGGATGCTCAGTGAGCATCCTGCGGGGATAGGAGTGGCCGACAGATCAATGCGCTGTCGGACTTGGCTGTGCACCGAATTGCGCAATGACGTGAGTACCCAGCTCCTCAATAACCTCCGCTGCCGGGCGCTTTCCGTATTTGAGATTCAGGATGACGTGATCGACGCCGATTTCCTCAAGCGACTCCAGCAAAAACCGCAAATGGTAGCGTCCGAGTTTGAACCCCAAATGAATGCGAGCGGGTGGCGTGGACGGGTTTTCATCAAGGTCGATGTAAAGCGACTGAGTGAAGGGCTTATAGACGGAACCACATTGCTTCGTGACCTCCAGCCGCCAATCTTCCACGACCAGTCTCTGCATGTTCGGTATGCGTGGATAGTTGATCCATCCGTTGCTTTCGCGCGCGATCCAATCCAGTGACTGACGGCTATTGCCGGTCACGAGCATTGGAATGAATTGGGTGGTCGGTTTCGGAATCAGATCCGCGCCGCGCATTTCCCCGGCGCTCCAGTGGATGGGTTCGAAACTGGTGCTGTGGGCTCGGCGAATCACCGCGTAGTGCTCGCGAAAGATATCCCCGCGCCTTTCGGGATCGACGCCAAAAGCCGAGAACTCCACCGGACGGTCGCCGGACGCCACCCCAAGAATCAAGCGACCTGCGCTCAACTGATCGACGCTGGCTGACGCCTTGGCCGTGTGCAGGGGATGGTGCAAAGGGATGGCGATGGAGGCGGTGCCAAGCGCAATTTCCGATGTATGGGCGGCCATATAACCCAGGTAGACCCAGGGGTCGAAGACTTGGCCGACATCGCCGAATCCGGGATCGCGAAGCGGCACGTCACGAAACCAGAGCGCGCTGAAGCCCAGTGCCTCGGCCTGTTTCGCCAATGCGACCTGGTTGAGCATGCTCGGCGTGTCGCCGTCGAAGGCCTCCATGGGAAAGAACAATCCAAGGCTCAAATGCCCCGGCGTGAAGGTTCGGCTGAACCCTCGATGCTGCTGATAAGGAATCGTGCTCGGCCGATACATACTGATTTTCCTCAGTGGCAGAACGTGAACAGCGCCCCGTTGCCAGAGGTGCTGCGGCATCGGTCGCTTGGGAACGACAGGTGGGGGGACTGAGTGCAGCTTTGCCCATTGCGCTGTACTGCCGGTCGGGTGGACCGGATTGAGGAGCCAGTTGCTGGCGATATGCGCGGGCAGGTCCGGATGGGTGATAAGCGGACGGTAAAAGTAATCATCTCCCGGCTCGATACCGTCAACTCGGAAACGGGCCCAGAGGTTACCTCATCAGCGTAGGCGGTATTGCCGTGTTGCGCCATTGTGCCTCGCACATCGCGGGAGACCTTTGCGACTTCACCCGATCACAAGCAGGTGGCAGGATCATGATCCATCGAGTCCCACTCGACATGTCTTCGGTCATTGAGCGAATCATCGATGAATCTCGAGCGGTTCCAGCAAAGGGTGAAGGCTGCATGCCATCAGGCATGCAGGGCCGAGCGGGTAGGTTCAGTCTTGGAGATGGATTCAATCCGTTTCAATTTGCAGCCAGCAGTCGCCTGGCGGTAGCAAGGATTGAATCGATATTGAAAGGCTTTTCCAGGACAGCATTGAACAAGTCCGATCTCTCCATGCCGAGGTGGGCTTGCGCGCCGCTGATCAGAATGATGGGCAAGAGATGCGCTGAGGGCAGGGCGCGGACGGCCGTGGCGAATTCGAGTCCGTCCATTACCGGCATCATGAAGTCGGTAATGATCAGGTCAGGGCGCTCTCGATCAAGTACCTCAAGCCCTTTTTTGCCATTGCTGGCTTTCACGACCATGAAGCCTTCATCCTCCAGCGCAAAGCCGAGAATGTCAGCGATCAAATATTCGTCGTCGACAACCAGGATGGTGGTCATGAGAATGCAACCTGAATAGAAGACCTAGGAAAATGAACCTGGCAGGGCTGCAGGATTAGGAACTGGCGGTTCATTTCTTGAAGCCTTTTTCAGATCAACGTCCTGGTCACGGATGACCACTTCAAATCGCGAAGGGTCATAAGAGCTATCTCTGACTTTAAGAATGGAAATGGTTCTGCTTAGTTCAGAGTCATTCTCGAAGAACCGCATCAGCATCAGATTGTCGACAATGCTGGACAGGTCAGAGTTTGGTGAACTGATCTCGGAGCCGAACAGATCTCGCATTTCCCAAGAGGCGAACACTGTCACGCCCCTGGAGCGTAATTCGTTCATGAGGGCACTGTAAAAGTCAGTAATTCGGGCTGGATTCGTCGACACCCGCGTCATGCCGCTAAGGCTGTCGATGAATAAACGCTTGATGCGCTTTTCTTCGACGATGCTCAGCAACCTTGAGCCCAGGCCGTCCAGGAGACCTTCGGTGGTCGGTTGCCACGCGATGCTCAACGCACCGCTTTCTTCCATGCCTTTGATGTCGATTCCTAGTGACTGGCCCTTCAGGCGTAACCGCTCCGGGCTTTCATAAAAGCCAAAATGCAGGCCCGGTGCCTTCACCGTCGACTCACCCAGGAATTTAAGACCCAGCGTTGTCTTGCCTATTCCTGATGGGCCCATGACCAGCGTCACGCTGGAACTGTGCAGCCCGCCACCCAGTATCGTGTCCAGAGAATGTATACCGCTGGGGATGCGCGTCATGTTGGCGCTGTCGGGCGAAGAGGGGTGGCTGTAGAGGCTTTCCAGGCGCGGATAAACCACCAGACCGTTCTCGGTGATTTCGCACTCGTGAAGTCCGGTCAGTGCCGCGCTACCCCGGGTTTTACGCAGTTGAATACGACGCACCGAGCGGGTGCCATAAAGCTCCTCTCCCATTTCGATCACGCCATCCACCATGGTGTGCTCGGGGCTGCCGTCATCCAGTCGGGAACTGGTGAGAAACAACACGGTGCATCCAGCAAATGCAGCGTGCCCTTGCAATTCAGAGATGAACTTCTTGGTGTCGATGGGCGAGTCGGCTTTAGAGCGTGCGTTCAGCAATCCGTCGACAACCATGACTGTCGCCTTCTGGCGGCTGATCTCACGCCTCAGCAGTTTTACGACTTCATCCAGACCTTCATTTTCCAGCGTATCGAATGCGCTGACGAACTGGATTTCAGCGCCAACTTTGGAAGCGTCGTAAAAGCTCAAGGTGGACAGAAACTGAAAAAGCCGGTCATGGGATTCGGCAAGCAGTGTCGCTACCAGTACACGGCCGCCGTTGCGCGCATGATGGAATCCAAGTTGGTTGGCGAGGATCGTTTTGCCCGACCCTGGACGCCCCTGAATAATGTAGGAAGCGCCTGAGACCAATCCGCCCTTGAGCAGAGCATCCAGGCCTTCGATTCCACTCTGAAGGCGATTTAACTTTTCCACTATGCGACCCTGATCTTGAAATCATGCTGTTAAACCGAATGTACGGGATGCTAACGCCATTTGTGTGCCGGGGCTATCTGCACTTCACTGACGTTTCAGGCAGCAGTGCCGGTAAAGTTATTCATTCGCTTAAATCTGGAGCTGCGAAGCCTCAATGTGGGCGATAAATCGGGGGAATCGAAAGTAAAGAAGGTTCTCGGGCCAATTGAGTCTCTGCAACGCCTTGCAGGGTGTACTATCAAGACCTGCCCATCAGAAATCAGCTAGCCATGTCCGCGCTAAACGAAGAGAGCCGCCAGATCGTAGCTGCTCTGGCGCACCGGGTTGGCCCCAATGCTGATACTGCAAGTATCGCGCAAGCGACTGTCTCGATTTTGGAGGCTATGCACACAGCGCTTACCCCCATCATTGGTCAGCAGGGAGTCGCAGCGCTTTATCGACGCAGCCTTCATCTCTGCGCCTCCCGCCAACCGCACCTGGGCCCCCTGTCTGATCGTGTACAAGCCGCGCCGGGTCTGAACGCTCTTCATTCTGAACTCGTTACAGAAAGCGAAGCAGACGCCTTGTTGTTTGGTGAAGTGATGCTGACCACCTTCTACGAACTGCTCACTACGCTGATCGGGCCCTCGCTCACCGCACGCTTGCTTCGTGACGTGTGGAAACCTTCTTTGAGCGACACATCTGCGCAGGAAAACTCGCCATGAACACCAAAGTGACTATCAAGCGTCTGTCCACCGGAGTGCCAGGACTGGACGAGGTGCTGGGCGGGGGATTGCCGGAGTTCTCGTTCAACCTGATCGCCGGCCCGCCTGGCTGTGGCAAAACTACCCTGGCGCATCAGATGATGTTTGCCCTGGCGACGCCCGAGCGTCCGGCACTGTTCTTCACCGTGCTCGGCGAGCCTCCGTTGAAGATGTTGCGTTACCAACAGCAATTCGACTTTTTCGACGAGGAAGCCGTCAATCAGTCAATCCGTTATATCAACCTGGCCAGTGACACCCTGGCGGGGGATCTGGACGAAGTGCTACGCCGAATCGTCGCCGAGGTAGAGGCGTACTCTCCGGCGCTGGTGTTCGTCGATTCGTTTCGTTCAGTGGTGCTCGCGAGCCAGACCCAGGACAATCCCAACAACAACTTGCCGCAGTTCATTCAGCAGTTAGGCATGTTGATGACCACTTGGCAGGCCACCACTTTCCTGATCGGTGAATATTTCACTGAAACTGACACCAACCCTATTTTCACGGTGGCCGATGGCCTGATCTGGCTGCGTCAGAGCGTTCAACGCAACTCCATGGTGCGCAAGATGGAAATCATGAAGATGCGCGGCCAGCCGACGCTGCCGGGGCTGCACACCTTTCGCATCGCTACATCAGGCATAAAGGTTTTCGCACCGGCCCCCCTCAACCACGTTGAACCCACGCTGACGTTTCCGATGCAGCGCCTGAAAATGGGTGTGCCCCAACTCGACGAAATGCTGGGCGGTGGCTTGCCCCGTGGATACTCCCTGCTGGTGGCAGGTCCATCAGGTTCGGGCAAAAGCATTCTGGCTGCGACCTTCCTCGCCGAAGGCGTGCGCAATGGTGAGACCGGCGTGATCGCGGTATTCGAGCAGCGTCCCAATCGCTCCCAGAACGCCACCCTCGCCGGGTTGATTCAGGGCGGGAAGGTGGGTTTGGTCGACAGTCGCGCGCCAGACTTGTCAATCGACGAAATCGTCCAGTTACTGTTGAGCGAGATCAACCGCCTGAACGCTACTCGTTTGGTGATTGACTCCCTGTCAGGCTTTGAGCTGGCGTTGGCTCCGACATTCCGCGAAGACTTTCGTGAGTCGCTGTCACGCATGGTGACCGCTCTCACCAGTGCAGGTGTCAGTGTATTGATGACCTCCGAGCTGGAGGATCGCTACACCGACCTGCGTTTCAGTCCTTACGGCACGGCGTTTCTCACCGATGCCATCATCGTCCAGCGCTACATAGAAGTGCAGAGCCGCTTGTTGCGCATCATGGCCGTGGTCAAGGTGCGGGCCAGCGCGCATTCCGACGAGTTGAGGTTGTACCGGATAGATGATGATGGCTTGCAGATCGGCGAAATGTTGCCGGACAGGGAAGGGTTGTTAGGGGGACGTCCTACCCAGCAGCGCGCGGTCACCATCGAAGGATGAGCGAAATATCATGAGCGAGGGTCACGGCAAGAATGAGCAAGCCATCGCTGGCGCTGCACGCGAACTGTTCGTGCTCGGCCAGAAAACGGTGGCGGCGCGTGCGGTGCTGGCAGCGGTTCATAAAGAACTCAACCAGGCCAATGCCCAGCTCGTCGATAGCCACCATGTCGAACAATTGATTGAAGCCAACCAGCAACTGGTGCTGTCAATCCTGTCGGCGCAGTCGGATGCAGAAAATCCGACAGTCGCCCAGGCAGAGCAGCAAATGTATCTCGAATTGCGCGAGGCAAACGAGAAGCTGGTGATAGCCGCGCTGAGTGCCCAGGATTTGCAGGCGGCCGCTGAACATGCGCTGGAACAGCAACGCATCTTCCTCAACCTGGTTGCACACGAACTTCGCAATCCTCTGACACCCATCAGCATGATTGCCGGCCGGCTGGTACGTGTGCCGAGTGAAGAACTGCCGCGCATGCAGGTGTTGATAGAGGGGCAAGTGAAGCAGATGTCCCGCTTGGTCGAAGACCTGCTCGATATCGCCCGCGCCAGTACCGGCAAGTTTCGACTTGATTGCCAGCGTGTCGATATGGCTCGAATCATTCATGAGGCGATAGATGCCTGCAGCCCGCTCATGATCGCTAACAGTTTGAGTTTCAGCTCGAATCTGCCGGAATGCGCCTTGATGGTTAATGGTGATCCAGCGCGCCTCACTCAAATCCTCGGCAATCTACTGGGCAACGCCGCCAAATATACGCCCGCCAATGGCACGGTCTCACTGACTGCGACGATTGAAGTCGATCACCTGACGATATGCATTCGCGATACCGGTATTGGAATAACGCCCAAGGCACTGCCGTTCATTTTTGAGCCGTTTGTACAGGATGTTCACGCGGTCGGTTTCAATGGCGCAGGCCTGGGCATTGGACTTACGGTCGTGCGGGAATTGATCGAAGCCCACGGCGGTACTGTGACGGGGACCAGTTCGGGAGAAGGGAAGGGTAGCGAGTTCGTCATGAAACTGCCCTTGGCTGAACATTGACGCCATCTACAAGTCGTCCACCGTTATACCAAGGCCTCTGACTGCGGGAGCGCAGCGGAAATGCTTCGCGCTGCCATTTTAATCAGCGGTAGCAATTGCTTTTTTTCTTGCCGATTGCGGTCCACACACTCTTCTCCACCCTGGGCGGCTCCAGCAAGTGTCAGCGGATGAACTACGCTCCTGAAACAACCCCCGCAGATTGAAGAAAACAGTGCAAAGGGTCGATATGACCACAAGGCTGGAGGGAACCACAGGCCATTCTTCAGGATCCGGTTTCCCTGATGTTTCATTGCTCGGAGTACGCTCCGTGAGAAACCAGCAGCGCTTGTTTGTTCTTCTGTTGCTCGCCGTACTCTTTGGTGGGTGTACGACCCCCAATGTCCTCCACGAACCCAGCCAGGCTTTGCCGGCAAGCGATTCGGCGTTCGGGCGTTCAATCAAGGCCCAGGCTGCCCCGCATCAGGGCCAATCGGGGTTTCGTTTGTTATCCGAAAGTGCCGAAGCGTTCAGTGCCCGCGCCGAGCTGATTCGTAATGCCCAAAGCAGCCTGGACCTGCAGTACTACATCGTCCACGACGGCATCAGTACCAGAATACTGGTGAGCGAGTTGCTCGACGCCGCCGACCGCGGCGTCCGCGTGAGGATTCTGCTCGATGACACCACCAGCGATGACCTGGACCGGATTATCGCGACACTGGCGGCGCACCCGCTGATTCAAGTGCGCGTGTTCAATCCGCTGCACCTGGGGCGCAGCACCGTCGTAACGCGAACGATGGGGCGGCTGTTCAATCTGTCGCAGCAACACCGACGGATGCACAATAAATTGTGGGTGGCAGACAACTGTGTGGCAATCGTCGGAGGCCGCAATTTGGGCGATGAGTATTTCGATGCGCAGCCTGACAAGAATTTCAAAGACATCGATATGTTGAGTGTCGGCCCGGTTGCGGAGCAGTTGGAGCAAAGTTTTGATCAGTATTGGAACAGTGCGCTGAGCAAGTCGATCGAGCAGTTTCTCTCGATCAGGCCGACGACCAGAGACCTGCAAAATACCCGGACCCGGCTGGATGAATCCTTGGAGGAAACACGCAAGCAGGATCACGCGCTCTATCAGCAATTGATGACTTACACCACTCACCCTCGCCTGAATGTCTGGCGCCGGGAGCTGATCTGGGCCTGGAACAAAGCGATGTGGGATGCCCCAAGCAAGGTGTTGTCCAAGGGCGAACCCGCTCCGCACTTGCTGTTGGCCACCCAGTTGGCGCCTGAACTTGACGGCGTCAGCAAGGAGTTGATCATGGTTTCGGCCTACATGGTGCCTGGTCAACCGGGATTGTTGTACTTGACCGGTCGTGCCGACGCCGGCGTGTCGATCACCTTGTTGACCAACTCTCTGGAAGCTACCGATGTACCCGCCGCGCACGGCGCTTACGCGCCTTATCGAAAAACCTTGCTCAAGCATGGTGTGCAGTTGTTCGAATTACGCCGCCAGTCCGGCGACAATGCCGACAGCCATAGCGGACCGCGTCTGTTCCACAGCGGGTCCTCCAGTAGTTCCGACTCCAGCCTGCATAGCAAGGCGATGATTTTTGACCAGCAGAAAGCTTTTATCGGGTCGTTCAATTTTGACTCGCGATCCTTATTGTGGAACACCGAAGTCGGGGTGTTGGTTGATGATCCCGAACTCGCGGGGCGGGTGCGTGAACTAGCCCTGGAAGGTATGGCGCCTGCTCTGAGTTATCACACCGTGCTGGAAAAGGATCAGTTGGTCTGGGTCACCGAGGATGACGGCAAAGAGCATACGTTGACCAGGGAGCCGGGGAGTTGGTGGCGACACTTCAATTCGTGGCTGAGCAGCGCGATCGGGCTGGAGAGGATGTTGTAGAGACCGCATCGAGCCTGGGTCAGCACCGACCGGACAACGACGGGCGATACTGCCAGAGCTCGTTCCATTCCTTTTTCAAGAGCAGGATGAATCATGCGAATGAGGGCAGGGGAAACGGCGAGGCATATCAGCCAATGGGTCATGATTGCAGGGATCAGCCTCATCGCAATCGTCGCAGATGCGCAGGTTCAAACCAGACCTCAAACCATTGAAGAGATAAAAGCCTTGCTGGACTTTGTCGAACACAGTGAGTGTCAGTTTGTGCGTAATGGCAGCGAATACCCAGGTCCCCGTGCTCGAGCGCATCTGGAGAAAAAGCTGAATTATCTTGAAGCCAGGAACAGGGTGAACAGCGCAGAAGATTTCATCGATCTTGCTGCCACTCAAAGCAGCATCAGTGGGCGCGCCTATGAGGTGCGTTGTGCAGAACGCACAGAACCCGCCGGCACTTGGTTGAAGAGGGAGCTCGACAGGCAACGGCAACTTCATTAACGGGCCTTGGAGATGAAGGCTTTGCCGGATGCTGGCGGCTGGATCTCATATAGCCTAAGCGTAGCTTTTTATTCCTAAAACGAAGTTCATATTAATTTTATAGTGCGTTTTAATCTAACCAGGCAATTCCTGATTGGAGCATTCGCACTTGAAGATCCCCACACATTTGACACTTGGCCTGGCGCTCGCCGTCAGTTGCGCGGCAGCCTTCGCCGGGCCCACCCTCGATCGCGTGACGCAAAAAGGTGAGCTCACCGGTGTCCTGATGGAGAGTTACCCGCCGTTCTCTTTTCTCAATGACCAGAACCAGCTCGACGGCTTCGATGTGGATGTCGCTAAAGCTGTGGCCGAGCGCCTTGGGGTCAAGTTGAAACTTGAAACGCCTTCCTGGGACGTGATTGCCGCGGGGCACTGGAACGGTCGATACGACATCTGCGTGTGCTCGATGACACCGAGCAAGGTGCGGGCCGAAGTGTTCGACTTCCCCGTGGAGTATTACCAGTCACCGGCGGTGATCGTGGTCAATGCGAAGGACAAGGAGATAGTCACCGGCAAGGACTTGTCCGGCAAAAAAGTCGGTGTGATCAGTGCGTCGACCTATGAGGCCTATCTGAACAAGGATCTGGTCATTGAAGGCGCCGAGGACAAACCGTTGAGCTATCCGTTCGACAAAGTCCAGATCGCCCCTTACGACAACGAAACCGTTGCCTTCCAGGATCTCGCACTGGGTACTGGCGTGCGCCTGGATGCCATGGTCACCAACCTCATCACCGCGCGTGAACGCATCGCTCAGGATCCGCGTTTCAAGATTGCCGGAGATCCACTGTATGCCGAGCCGAACGTCGTGGCGGTCGAGAAGGGCGATCCGCAATGGAATGCGAAAGTCACCGAGGTCATTGCGCAACTCAAGACTGACGGCACGCTGAGCAAAATATCCCGCAAGTGGATCGGTTCTGATATCAGCCAATGACAGCCATCAATCCGCATCCGGCCAAAGCGGCCGTCAGCCCGCAAAAGCAGCCGCCACTGACACGTCAGCTATTCGGTTTTCGCACGCGCCTGTATCTGACGTGGGCGGTGCTGTCGGGTCTGGGCGTGTGGTTTTTCATGCGCTTCGATCTGAAATTTTCGATCATTGTGGAAAAGTTGCCGAACCTGGTCGGCCTGCATCTGGGGCCGAACGGGTTCTTGCAGGGCGCGGCGCTGACGATATTCCTGTGTTTCTGCTCGATCTGGTTTTCGCTATTGCTGGGCTTTGTCACCGCGCTGGCCAGGCTGTCGAGCAGCGCCGTGGCATTTGGTATCGCCAGCTTCTACGCCTCGTTCTTTCGCGGCACGCCGCTGTTGATCCAGATCCTGTTGATCTATCTGGGGCTGCCGCAGTTGGGTGTGGTGCCAGGCGCAATCAGCGCCGGGATCATCGCGCTGTCGCTCAACTACGGGGCTTATCTGAGTGAGATTTTTCGTGCCGGCATCCTCGCAGTTGCCCCAGGTCAGCGCGAAGCAGCCGCCGCACTGGGCCTGAGGCCGGCCGCGACGTTCATCCATATCATCCTGCCGCAAGCCATGCGCACGATCATTCCGCCGACCACCAGCCAGTTCATTTCGATGCTCAAGGACTCTTCCCTGATTTCGGTCATGGGGGTTTGGGAAGTGATGTTTCTGGCGCAGTCGTACGGGCGTTCGTCCTACCGCTACATTGAAATGCTGACCACCGCAGCCGCCATCTATTGGCTGTTATCCATCGGTCTCGAACTGATCCAGCATCGCCTCGAACGCCATTACGGCAGGGGCTTCAAGCATCAGCGCTGAGCCATTCCGTTGAATGATTTCTTGCAGGAACCAAGATGTCCGATCCTAAACCTCTGCTTTTTGCACTCTATGAACAAGCCAGTGTCGGCTGCGGCGGTGCGCCGAGTCTGTGGACGCACCCGGCTGACGAACGCCTGGCGATCAACTCGCTGGGCTACTGGTCAAACCTGGCGCGGATTGCCGATCAGGCGCACCTCGATATGTTGTTCTTTGGTGATGTGCTGGGTTTCTACGATGTGTTCGGCGGCAATGCCGATGCAGCCATGAAGTGGGCGGTGGAAGCACCGGCCAACGATCCGTTGATGATCATTCCAGCGTTGGCGGCCGTGACGGAAAACCTGGCGTTTGGTGTCACGGTGACCACCAGTTATGAGCACCCGTTCACCCACGCCCGGCGCTTCAGCACGCTTGATCACCTCACCAATGGGCGAGTGGGCTGGAACATCGTCACCTCTTACCTGTCCAGCGCCGCCCGCAATTTCGGGCTGGAGCAAATGATCAAGCATGACGATCGCTATGAACGCGCCGAGGAGTTTCTCGATGTGGTGTACAAACTTTGGGAAGGCAGTTGGGCCGACGACGCCGTGGTTGCCGACAAGGCCCGCCAGCTGTATGCCAGAGGCGACCGGGTGCGACCGATCAATCACGAGGGTACGCACTATCGTGTGGCCGGGCCGCACCTGACCGCTCCGTCCCCGCAGCGCACACCGTTGCTGATCCAGGCGGGCTGGTCGGGACGCGGTCGAGAATTCGCCGCCAAGCATGCGGAACTGATCTTCATCGCCAAATCCAACCCGCAGGAAATCCGTCAGGGCCTGGAAGACATCTGGGCCCAGGCGCAGGCGCGAGGACGTCAACGTGAAGACGTTAAATCGCTGACGGTATTGCGCATCGTCACGGCCAAAACCGAAATCGAAGCCCAGCGCAAATACGACGAGTTGCAAAGCAACTATCACTTGCAGGCACAACTGGTCAGTTACGCCGGCGACACCGGCATCGACATCAGCCGCTACGCCGACAGCGATGCACTCTCGACGCACACCGAAGGCCTGACCTCTTACGTGATGCGCCCCGATGGCAGTGGCAAGCCGCTGACGGCGGGTGATGTGAAAAAGCGCTTCGCTAGCGTTACCCGTGGCAGCGACCTGATTCTCGTCGGAACACCGCAACAAGTCGCCGAGCGCATCGAAGAACACGCGCGAATTTCCGGCACCAGCGGCTACATGCTCAACCCGTTGATCAGCCCAGGCAGTCTTGAGGACTTTGTCGAACTGGTTATTCCCGAATTGCAAAAGCGAGGGCTGTACCGGACTCAACCGCAAAGCGGCACTTTCCGTTCGCGGTTACGGGCAGATCACTCCAGCCACCTGCCAGCCTCGGCCTATGGGGCTTCGTTCCGCTTCGACAGGGCGCTTCATGGCTGACGCTATTTAACCGCATACACCTTGCGTACATAGCGCGTGCTTTTCCAGGCGCACGGTGCCCCGCGCGCAACAAATACGCTGTCGCCGGTATTGACGGTCACGCTCGAGCCCTCAGGTGTCTGCAACGTTACGCTGCCTTCGATCAGGTACATCAGCTCATTGAGCTTGTGCGGGCGACCGTGACGTTCGTAGGGCGTCGAGTCCCACACGCCGACACGCAGATCGGTTGTGGCATCTTCGAAGGCATTGCGTGAGCGGCATTGCGGTGCCGGACCGATCAGTATCTGCTGCTCCGGCGCGGCGGAGGGAGATAGGTGCGCCAGCGGGTCGAGCGGGGTCAGGCCGGGTGTCGCGGCTTTGGTGGCCATGGCGCAAAACACCCATCGGGTGCCGGTCTTTGCTTCGATCCGCAGGGCCGTGCCGCGGCCGATGACCGCGCTGGCGCCGACGGCCAGTTCCAGCGTCCGCTCCCGGGTTTTCAACGTCACATGCCCGGCGTGAACCACGATCACTTCGGTGTGCGGGAAGTTCTCGATATCAAGGCTTGCGCCTGCTTCGACGATGCCTGCAGATATGCCGTCGCTCCCTGACCAGGCGACCTGACGTCCGGTCGAGAAAGGGTCTGCAGCGTTCAAGGGTTGCTGTTTGAAAGCGGTGTCGACGCGACTGCCATCGGCGCGAGCCAGCAGCATGATGCAAGGTTCGAACATACGGGTGAAGCTCCAGGTCTTGAGGGATTTCTTGGGGGGGCGACCAGCGCCAGCCCGATAGTCAGCCAATGGCTTGAGTGACCAGGGCAAACTGCCGAACGCCATGGTGTGCCTGCGGTGCGGCACCGCGGGACATTTGGGCCACGGTGTCGACCTTTTTCAGGCCGGCGGCTTCCAGCCAATCGGCCAGGCCACAATCGGCTGGAATATCGATGCGCACAAAGGCGTCCGGTATCCCGGCCAACAATGTCGCGATCAGATGTTGGGCCTGCCCAAGGTTTTCGGCGATCAACGGGCCGATGCAACGACCGCGACCGAACGGGCGCAGCAGGGCGAAGGCGCGCAACTGACCGTCGCGCACAATGCCCACCGAATGTTCTACGACAGAGAACAGATCGCTGAGCACCGCTTGCCGATCCAGCCCGCTGCCGGCATTGGCCAGTTCCAGCACCCGCCCATGATCCGCCTCGTGCAGTGGGCGGCATTCTTCACCGTCTGCCAATGGCCCGGGCACGGGGGCTTGCGCCTGGCCCTGATGCTGCTGAATCCGGCCAAAGTCGACAAAGCCCTGGCTGGCATACAGCGGTGCGCCGGCCACGGTTGCATTCAATATCGCCGTGCTTGACTGGCAAGCCTGCAGTGCGTGTTCCATGAGCTTTCGCCCGATGCCCTGGCCCTGGTAATCGTCACTGACAATGACCAGGCCAATAGTCGTGAAATCACCTTGCGGGCAGGCGAACGCGGTGCCGATCAAACGCTCGCCATCGAGTACGACAAAGCCCTTGGTGACCCGTTGCAGCATGGCCCAGTCGTCAAGTCGATGGGGCCACTTCAATTGCACGGACAGGGCATGGGCCTTGGGCAGGTCGTCGGCAGTCATCGGCCGATAGACGTAGGAAGGGAGTGTGGTGGACATGGCGATTCTCCGATCAAGAGTGTGCGCTGGCGCCGGGTTTTGCGGCGAGGTGACGCCTGTATCCCATCTGGATGAAAGCCTGACAAGGGGGCAGGGAATATTCGGCAGATTCCGCAAAGTGAGGTCCCGAAGACCACACTTACTACTTAATCGGGGCCTTCTGCCGGCAGCAAATGCTTGGGCTTATTTACCCTATAAAAGGCTTGCGCGCAGCCTCGTCGCTCACGGCGCTGGATGCGCTTTCAATTGCTTCAATCAGTACCGGACAGACCTGCGCCGCAGCAACTGATGCCACGGCTGCGATGGGGCGCAGTTTCTGCGGGCAAAGTCGATGCCCGAAGTCCAAAGCGGCTGATAAAGGTCCATAAGTGCGCATAAACCGGGGCTTTGCCCAAGGCTGGAGCGCACCGCAAAGTCTGCTGAGCGGCGTGACCAAAACGGTGATTTGTATCGAACGGAGGTCGCTTTTAACGCCATCTGCTGATTTCACGGTGTTGTAATGACGGTGTGCTGCAGCGTTGCATCGCTACTGCGCAAACCAGGCAAATGCTTGTAGCGCCATTGACCTCAACGAACTTCAGGAACGCACTCAATGAGCTTTCTTCGCCCCAAATTCATTACCTTCGACTGCTACGGAACGCTGACCAATTTCCACATGGGCACGATGACCCGCGAACTCTTCGCCGATCGCGTTCCCGCTGAGCAGATGGATCAGTTCGTCAAGGATTTCTCGGCCTATCGCCTCGATCAGGTCATGGGCGACTGGATGCCGTATGACGAGATTCTCAAGACCGCTCTGGCGCGTACCTGCAAGCGTTGGGGAATCGAATACCGCGAAGAAGGCCAGCTGTATTACGACGCCGTTCCGACCTGGGGCCCGCACCCGGACGTACCGGCCGGCCTGTCGAAAATCGCCGACAAGATTCCCCTGGTGATTTTCTCCAACGCCAGCAACAGCCAGATCATGTCCAACGTCGAAAAACTCGGCGCACCTTTTCACAAAGTCTTCACGGCCGAACAGGCACAAGCCTACAAACCACGTCTGGCGGCGTTCGAGTACATGCTCGACAACCTCAACTGCGGCCCGGAAGACATCTTGCATGTGTCCTCCAGCTTCCGTTACGACCTGATGCCGGCCCACGATATGAAGATCAAGAACAAGGCCTTCGTCGCCCGTGGCCACGAAGTACCGGGCAATGCCTTCTACAGCTACCACCAGATCCCGGACATCGGCGGTCTGGCCGCACTGGTCGGCCTGTAACGACATCCTCATTGGCAAAGGCGGGATTGAACATGGGCAGTGAATCCTACTGGCTCGACAGCGCACCGGCCTTCACCGGCGCACAGCTCGGCGGTTTGCCCGGGCAAGTCGATGTGGCCATCGTCGGTGGCGGTTTCACCGGGCTGGCGGCGGCCCGGGCCTTGGCGCTCAAGGGCGCCAGTGTGGTGGTGCTGGAAGCCGGGCGCGTGATCGGCGAGGCTTCGGGACGCAATGGCGGGCAGTGCAACACGGGGGTGGCGCAGGATTACGCCAGCCTCAGCGCCAGCCTCGGTGCCGACCGGGCCAAAGCCTATTACCAGGCTTACGAAAGTGCCGTGCAAAGCGTTGTCTCGTTGGTCGAGCAGGAGCAGATCGCCTGTGACCTGTTGCGCAACGGCAAGCTGAAACTGGCGGCAAAACCGCTGCACTACGAAGGGCTGGCCCGCACCTGCGAGCTGATTCGCAACGAAGTCGATGCCGATGTTGAATTGCTGTCTGCCGAACAGACCCGCACCGAAGTCAACTCTGCGCAGTTCCATGGCGGCCTGCTGCAGCGCAATGGCGTGCAGATGCACGTCGGGCGTTTCGGCGTCGGTCTGGCAGAAGCGGCGGTGCGTCACGGCGCGCTGATCCATGAGGGCACCTCGGTGCTCGACTGGAAAGCCCGGGCTGGTGGTTATCAGGTCAACACCAGCAAGGGATCGCTGCACGCCGGGCAGGTTCTGCTGGCGACCGGTGCCTGTCAGCACGGTGGTCTGGGCTGGTATCGGCGGCGGATTGTGCCGGTGGGCAGCTTCGTCATTGCCACCGAGGTTCTGCCGCGGGCGCTGATCGACCAGTTGCTACCGGGGCGCCGCGCTTATGTCACCAGTCGAATGATCGGTAACTACTTCCGCCTGACCCCGGACAACCGCCTGCTGTTTGGCGGGCGCGCGCGGTTTGCCATGTCCGACAGTGTCAACGATGCCAAGAGCGGCAAGGTGCTGCAGGCGGCAATGATCCAGATGTTTCCGCAACTGGCCGGCGTCAGGATCGATTACTGCTGGGGCGGCCTGGTAGACATGACCTCCGACCGTTTGCCGCGAGCCGGCCAGCACGGCGGCGTGTTCCATTCGATGGGCTACAGCGGCCACGGCGTGCAGATGTCGGTGCACATGGGGCAGGTGATGGCCGATGTGATGGCGGGCAATGCCGAGGCCAACCCCTGGCGTGAACTCGACTGGCCGGCGATCCCCGGGCATTTCGGCAAGCCGTGGTTCCTGCCTTTCGTGGGCGCCTATTACCGCTTTCAGGACTATTTGCATTGAGCTGATGCTGTGGCTTTACCGTCGTTTGCGTTTCCAGGACGTTCCGGCCAACCGGAACACTTGAGCCTTCTTAATTTCGACAGGTAGCACTGAAATGACTGATCACAAGAACGACTCACCTCTGATCTCGGGCGAAGAAAGCCTGCGGGTGTTCGAAGGCCTCAATCGCGGCATGTCACGCCGTCACGCGTTGCAAATGCTTGGTGTGGCCGGTGTAGCGGCTGCCGGCGCCGGCAGCCTGTTTGGTGCCGCCGGCAAACTGTTGGCCGACGATACGGCGACGCCGGGCAAAGGCAAGCCGGGTGGGCGCATACGTGTCGCCGGCATATCCAGCTCCACCGCCGACACCCTCGACCCCGCCAAAGGCGCGCTGTCCACCGACTATGTGCGGCACTACATGTTCTACAACGGCCTGACCCGTTTCGACGCGCACCTGGTGCCGCAACTGGAACTGGCCGAGCGCATCGATAACACCGACGCGACCCTGTGGACGATCACCCTGCGCAAGGACGTGACTTTCCACAACGGCAAAACCCTCAGCGCGGCGGACGTGGTGTTCTCGCTGTCACGACACAAGGATCCGCTGACCGGCTCCAAAGTCATGCCGCTGATGGAGCAGTTCGCCGAAATCAAGGCCACAGGGGCCAACGAAGTACAGATTCGCCTGACTGCACCGAACGCCGAATTGCCGTCGATTCTGGCCGTCTCGCATCTGCTGATCGTTCCCGAAGGCACCACTGACTTCAACCAGGGCATTGGCACCGGACCGTTCAAGGTCAAGGAGTTCAAACCGGGTGTACGTTCGGTCGCCGCACGCAACACCGGCTACTGGAAGCCTGGCCTGCCGTACCTCGACGAAATCGAATTCATTGCCATCGGCGACGAGCCGTCGCGGGTCAACGCGCTCCTGTCCGGCGACGTGCACATGATCAACGAGGTCAACCCGCGCTCCACCGACCGGATCAAGGCCAGCGCCAAACACCGGGTCGTTGATGCGCCGTCGGGCAACTACACTGATTTGATCATCCGTCAGGATCAGCTGCCGGGTCAGAACGCCGATTTCACCCAGGCGATGAAGTACCTGCTCGATCGCGAACAGATCAAGTCGGCGGTGTTTCGCGGCTTTGCCGTGGTCGGCAACGATCATCCGATCGCGCCCGGCTCGCGCTACTACAACAGCGACCTGCCGCAAACAGTCTACGACCCGGAAAAAGCCAAGTTCCTGCTGAAAAAAGCGGGCATGGAAAACATCAGCATGGAGCTGTTTGCGTCGCCTGCCGCAACGGGTTCCGTCGATATCGCAGTGCTGTTGCAGCAGTCGGCCAAACAGGCCGGGCTCAAACTCGACGTCAAGCGCCTGCCGAGCGACGGCTACTGGTCCAACCACTGGATGAAGCACCCGATCAGCTTCGGCAACATCAACCCACGCCCGAACGCCGACGTGATGTTCTCGCAGTTCTTCCAGTCGAAGGCGCCGTGGAACGAGTCCGGCTGGAAGAACGAACAGTTCGATCAGTTGCTGATGCTCGCCCGCGGCGAAACCGACGATGCCAAGCGCGGCAAGATGTACGCGGACATGCAGACCCTGGTGCACGACCACTGTGGCATCGGCATACCGGTGTTCATCAGCAACATCGACGGCGTCGATCAACGGATCAAGGGCTACGGCAGCAACCCGCTCGGCGGCTTCATGGGTTACATGTTCGCCGAGCAGGTCTGGCTGGACGCTTGAACAGAGCCGTCGAAATGAACGGCAAGCCAGGTGCAGGAGGGTAGGCGATGAATAGCAGCACACTGTGGTTGATCGGTCGACGGCTGGGCGCCGCGATCGTGACTTTGTTGATCGTATCGATGGTCGTGTTCGCGATCACGGCGGTATTGCCTGGAGACGCGGCGCAACAATCCCTTGGCCAGTTTGCCACTCCGGAACAGGTGGCGGCGCTGCGCCTGAAACTGGGGCTCGATCAACCCGGTGTGGTGCGTTACCTGCACTGGTTGATGAGCCTGCTCAGTGGCGATATGGGCGTGTCGGTATCCAACGCGATGCCGGTCGTCGAGCTGATGGCCGGGCGCGTGCCCAACACCTTGATGCTGGCGGCCGCCACCGCGCTGGTGTCGGTGCCGGTGGCGCTGGTTCTCGGCATCGGCTCGGCGATGGGCCGGGGCGGGCGGATCGACAGTGTCCTGAGTTTCACCACCCTGGCCATGGTCGCGGTGCCAGAGTTTTTGGTGGCGACCCTCGCGGTGCTGATCTTTGCGGTAAACCTGGGCTGGTTGTCGGCGCTGTCCTATGCCAGCGACATCACTTCACCGTGGCAATTCATGCGCACCTACGCCTTGCCGGTGATGACGCTGTGCTGCGTGATCGTTGCGCAAATGGCGCGGATGACACGCGCGGCAGTGATCGACCAGCTCGACAGTCCCTACGTGGAAATGGCCCGGCTCAAAGGCGTCAGTCCGATGCGCATCGTACTGCGTCACGCTTTGCCCAATGCCATCGGGCCGATCGCCAATGCGATTGCGCTGAGCTTGTCGTATCTGCTCGGCGGGGTGGTGATTGTCGAAACCATCTTCAACTATCCCGGCATCGCCAGCCTGATGGTCGATGCCGTGACCAACCGTGACATGGCACTCGTGCAGGCCTGCACCATGTTGTTCTGTACGGCTTATCTGGGTCTGGTGCTGATTGCCGACCTGTGCGCGATTCTGTCCAATCCGAGGCTGAGAAACCAATGAACAATCTCATTGTGAAATCGACGCCCGCAGCCCCCGATCTGTCAGCCGGCAAGGTGTCTCACGGGCCCGCGTGGCTGGGACTCATCGGCGCCGCCATCTGCGTTATCTGGCTGCTGGTCGCGTTGTTCGGCCCGTGGCTGGCGCCGCATCCGGTCGGCGAGGTGGTCTCGGGCAACGTGTTCGACAACATCAGCGCGGTGTACCCGTTCGGCACTGATTATCTGGGCCGCGACATGCTCAGCCGGGTGCTCGTCGGCGCTCGCTTCACCGTGGGCCTGGCGTTGATTGCGGCAGTGCTGGCCAGTGCGCTGGGCACCGGTTGCGCGCTGCTGTCGGTGGTGTCGCCGAAATGGCTGGACGAAGTGATCAGCCGCTTGATGGACGCCTTTATCTCGATCCCGAGCAAGATGCTCGCGTTGATCATGGTCTCGGCGTTCGGCTCTTCAGTGACGCTGTTGATCAGCACGGCAGTGTTGAGCTTCGCCCCGGGCGCGTTCCGTATCGCCCGCAGCATGGCGGTGAACATCGAAGCGCTGGAGTATGTGCAGGTCGCCCGAACCCGTGGCGAGCGGCGCTTGTACATCGCGTGCGTGGAGATCCTGCCGAATATGCTCAACCCGGTGCTGACTGACCTGGGCTTGCGGTTTGGTTTCATCGTGCTGCTGCTCAGCGGCATGAGTTTTCTCGGACTGGGCGTGCAACCGCCGGATGCCGACCTCGGTTCGCTGGTGCGGGAAAATATCGGCGGCCTCAATCAGGGTGCGCCGGCCATCGTCATCCCGGCGCTGGCCATCGGCACCCTGACCATCGGCGTGAATCTGTTTATCGACAGAGTGTCGTCGCGACGCAGTCGCCGCACGGGAGGCCATTGAAATGACCCAATTGATTCGAGTTGAAGACCTGCGCGTGGTCGCTTGCGGCGAACACGGGGAAACCGAAATCGTCAAAGGCGTAAGCTTTGCCCTGGAACAAGGTGAAGTGCTGGCGTTGATCGGCGAATCGGGCTCGGGCAAGACCACCATTGCCCTCGCTCTGCTGGGGTATGCCCGACGGGGCTGTCGGTTGTCCGGCGGCGTGGTACAGGTCGGCGAGCACAACATGCTCGCGCTCAGCGAGCAGCAATTGCAGGGCCTGCGCGGTAATCGGGTGTCGTATATCGCGCAGAGCGCTGCGGCGGCTTTCAACCCGGCGAAGAAGCTGATCGACCAAGTGGTGGAGGGCGCCTTGATTCACGGCCTCGGCACCCGCGCCGCCCTTGAGGCCAAGGCCATTGAACTGTTCCGCGACCTGGCCTTGCCGGACCCGGATCACATCGGCCAGCGTTACCCGCATCAGGTGTCCGGCGGGCAACTGCAGCGGGTGATGGCGGCAATGGCGCTGATCAGTGATCCGTTGCTGGTCATCCTCGACGAACCGACCACGGCGCTCGATGTGACGACCCAGATCGACGTGTTGCGAGCGTTCAAACGCGTGGTGCGTGACCGTGGCGCGACAGCGGTGTATGTGTCCCATGACCTGGCCGTGGTGGCGCAAATGGCCGATCAGATTGTCGTGCTCAATGGCGGTCAGATCTTCGAACAAAGCGCCACGGCGGCGCTGCTCAAAGGCCCGCGTCATGACTACACCCGCAGTTTGCTGGCCGCCGCGCGGCCGGACACGACGATCCGCCCACCTGGCGGTATTGCCGAAGAAACCCCGCTGCTGACCATTCGCGGCCTGACTGCCGGTTACGGCAACAAGAATACCCAGGGCATGCCGGCCATTCGTGTACTGGAAGACATTGATCTGACCGTGCGCCGGGGCCAGGCGATTGGCGTGATCGGCGAGTCGGGTTCGGGCAAGTCAACGCTGGCCCGCGTGGTGGCCGGCCTGCTCACGCCGGCATTGGGCGGGCTGACCTTTGACGGGCAACCGCTGGGCGGTTGTCTGGCCGAACGCAGCGACGAGCAATTCCGGCGGATCCAGATGGTGTTCCAGAACGCCGACACGGCGCTCAATCCGATGCACAGCATCAGCACGATTCTGAGTCGGCCGCTGAAAATGTATTTCAACCTCAAAGGCGCGGCGTTGCGCGAGCGTATCGGCGAATTGCTGGATCTGGTGCGCCTGCCGCGAGCCCTGGCCGAGCGTCGTCCGAGCGAGTTATCCGGCGGGCAGAAACAGCGGGTGAACCTGGCGCGGGCACTGGCGGCCAAACCCGATCTGATCCTCTGCGATGAAGTGACCTCGGCGCTGGACACCGTGGTCGGTGCCGCGATTCTCGAATTGCTCCGCGACTTGCGTGAGCAGCTCGGCGTGTCCTACCTGTTCATCAGTCATGACATCTCCACCGTGCGCGCGCTGTGCGATGACGTGGTGGTGATGTACAGCGGCCACAAGGTTCAGGCCGGCAGCCGCCAGTCGTTTGCGCAGGCACCATTCCATCCCTACACCGATCTGTTGATTCACTCGGTGCCGGAGCTGCGCCAGGGCTGGCTGGAAACCTGCGGGACGACTTGCGGCGAACTGCCGCCCATCGGGCCCAAAGCCAATGTCGCCGAACTGTGCACTTTCCTCAATCGCTGCCCGGTGCGCGTCGATGGCCTGTGCAACCGTACGGCACCCAACCGCCGAATCATCGACGGTGGCAGTGAAATTCTTTGCCACCACGACAGCGTCGAACTGCTGAAAACCCAGCGGGACGTGACCACCTTCAATCAGGGAGCCTATGCATGAGTGCTCGTTTTGTGAGACTGGCCGAGCAGGGCCGGGTGACCGTCGGGTTGACCGTGGATGGCGTGCCCATCAAGGCGTTGCAGGGCGACACATTGATGGTCGCATTGCTCACTCAGGGCAATGCGCTGCGCCAGTCGGAGTTCGATGCCGGTCGACGTGCCGGGTTCTGCCTGATGGGCGCCTGCCAGGATTGCTGGGTGTGGACGCGCAGCGGCGAACGTCTGCGTGCGTGCTCCAGTGAAGTCCGTGAAGGGCTGGATCTCGTCACCACACAACCGGAGGCGACATGGCCACTGCACGGGTAGTTATCGTCGGCGCCGGCCCTGCGGGGATTCGCTGCGCCGAGACGTTGGTGAAGGCCGGCATCAAGCCGGTCCTGATCGATGAAAATCGCCGCGACGGCGGCCAGATCTATCGGCGCCAACCCGAAGGTTTCACCCGCGACTACCGCGCGCTGTACGGCACTGAAGCGGCCAAGGCGCGCGACCTGCACGAGAGTTTCGAGCGCTTGCGCCCACACATCGATTACCGCCCTGACACGCTGGTGTGGAATCTGGTGCCCAGGCAGTTGTGCTGCGTCAGTCAGGGGCACCATACGACGGTGGACTACGACGCACTGATCCTCTGCACCGGCGCCACGGACCGTTTGATGCCCATTGAAGGCTGGCAGCTGGCGGGCACCTACAGCCTCGGCGGGGCGCAGATCGCGCTCAAGTCGCAGGCGGTTTCCATCGGCCATCGCGTGGTGTTCATGGGCAGTGGTCCACTGCTGTATCTGGTGGCCAGCCAGTACGTGAAGGCCGGCGCCAACGTCGCTGCGGTGCTTGATACATCGCCGATGAGCAAACGCATTGTGGCGCTGCCGAAGATGCTCGCGCGGCCCGGGGTGTTGCTCACCGGGATGAAACTGTTGGCGCAGTTGTATCAGGCGAAAATACCGGTGCATCTGGGGATCAAGCCGGAGCTGATATCGGGAGATGCCACCCACGGCGTCAGTGGTGTGCGCGTGCGCTCAGCCAAGGGCGAAACCCTGGACATCGATTGCGATGCCGTGGCCCTGGGGTATCACTTGCGTCCGGAAACCCAGCTGGCCGATCTGGCCGGGTGCCGCATGCGTTTTGATGAAGCGTCCGGCCAATGGTGGCTGGCGCTTGATGAAGAGGGCCGCACGTCGGTCAGCGGTGTGTATGCCGCCGGCGACGGGGCAAAGATCCGCGGTGCCGATGCGGCTGAACATGCCGGACGTCTGGTGGCGATGGCGCTGCTGGAGGATCAGCAACAACCGGTGGATGCCGGTTTGCGCGCAGAGCAACGGCGTGCACTGGCGGTGATGGATCAGTTCCGCCTCGGTCTGGCGCAGGCATTTCCCTGGCCCGCCGAACAGGCCGGGGCGTTGCCGGATTCGGCGATCGTCTGTCGCTGCGAAATGATCAGCGCGGGCGAACTGCGCCGTACGGTCAGTGAAAAGGGCGCGTGTGAAGTCAATCGGGCCAAGGCTTTCAGTCGGGTCGGCATGGGCCGCTGCCAGGGCCGCTACTGCTCGCAGGCCGGCGCCGAAGTGATTGCCGCTGCGGCCGGTGTCAGTGTGCAACAGGTCGGCCGCCAACGCGGTCAGGCCCCCGTCAAACCGTTGCCGATGGTCATCATCGAGGAGCCGTCATGAACCCGCAGAAAAGTGATGTATTGATTATCGGCGGCGGCATCATGGGCGCGGCGTCAGCGTTTTTTCTGCGCCAGCGCGGACACTCCGTGACCCTGCTCGAGCGCGACCAGATTGGCCAATACGCCAGCGGCGTCAATTTCGGTAACGTACGGCGTCAGGGTCGTTATCTGGGGCAACTGGAATTGGCCAACCGTTCCTTTGCGCTGTGGAAGCGCTTGCCGGAGCTGATTGACGACGATCTGGAGTTCATCGCCAGCGGCCACATGCGCGTGTGTTACCGCGAAGACGAAATTGCCGAGCTCGAAGCGTA
Organism: Pseudomonas sp. B40(2017); assembly: GCF_002112855.1. NCBI lineage: Bacteria > Pseudomonadati > Pseudomonadota > Gammaproteobacteria > Pseudomonadales > Pseudomonadaceae > Pseudomonas > Pseudomonas sp. B40(2017). The sequence goes on along the minus strand of NZ_NEIT01000001.1, from coordinate 415,023 downwards.
TGCCGCTGCGCCGGAAGCAGCGCAACTGGATCTGCAGGTCTATCGCGGCGCTGAACTGCATCGGCGCTTTCCGTTTCTTGGGCCGGACGTGAAGGGGGGCTCCTACGCGCCGCACGACGGTCACGCCAACCCGCGTCTGGCGGCGCCGGCATTTGCCCGGGCGGCGCGGCGGATCGGTGCGCGTATCGAAGAACAGACCGAAGTGGCCCAAGTACAGAAAACCGCAGGCGAGTTCAGCGTCACCACCACCGATGGCCGGCAATATCGCGCCGCACAACTGCTGATCACTGCCGGCGCCTGGGGCGAGAAACTGTCCGCGCAGTTCGGCGAACCGGTTCCGCTGGACACCCATGGCCCGCAGATGGCGGTGACGGAACCGGTGCCGTACGCCTTGCCGACGGTGATCGGCGTGTTCACCAAGATCCCTGAGGAAGTCATTTATTTCCGGCAGATTCCGCGCGGCAACATCATCATTGGCGGCGGCTATCGCAGCAAACCGGACATGCTCAATCGTCGCGCTTATGTCGAGCCGCGCAGCATCCTCAACCAGATCCGGCAAATGCGCCGACTGCTGCCGGGTGTCGGCAATCTGAACATCATTCGGGTCTGGAGCGGCATCGAAAGCTATCTGCCGGACTCGCTGCCGATCATGGGGCCAAGCGGTACGGTCGATGGCCTGTATTACGCGTTCGGCTTCTGTGGCCATGGCTTCCAGTTGGGGCCGGGCGTCGGTGACGTCATGGCTGAATTGATCAGTACCGGCAGTACCTCCACGTTGATTGAACCCTTTTCCATACGCCGGTTCGCCCCCATGGCCGAACAACGGAGCAAAGCCTCATGAAACCCCGTGTACTGGAGATTCTCAAACGATTGATTGCGTTCGATACCGTGTCGTCGGAATCGAACATGGCGTTGATCGAGTACGTTCGCGAGTTGCTGCTGAGCAAGGGCATCGAGTCGCTGATCGTCAAGGACGAAAGCGGCAAGAAGGCCAATCTGTTTGCCAGTACCGGTCCGAAAGACCAACCGGGCATTCTGCTGTCCGGACACACCGACGTGGTGCCAGCAGCGGGGCAGGCGTGGACGGTTCCACCGTTCCAGCTGACGCAGCAGAACGGGCGGGTTTACGGGCGCGGCAGTTGCGACATGAAAGGCTTTATCGCGCTGGCCATCGACGCGATGCTTGACGCTGCTGAACATTCCCTCAGCCGTCCGCTGCAACTGGCGCTGTCACACGACGAGGAAATCGGCTGCGTTGGCGTGCGGCGTTTGCTCGATGTGCTGCATCTGGCGCCGGTGCGGCCGTTTCTGTGCCTGATCGGCGAACCGACCAACATGCAGTTTGTGCTGGGGCACAAGGGCAAGGGCTCGTACCGCACCTATTGTCGGGGGCTGGAGGCGCATTCTTCGCTGGCGCCGCGCTCGGTCAACGCGATCCACGTGGCCTGCGATTTCATTGCAGCGTTGCGTGAATCCCAGCGCCAATTGCAGGAGCAGGGCGCCCGGGATGCCGATTACGACGTGCCTTACACCACTGTGCACGTCGGCCAGATCGGCGGTGGCCGGGCGCTGAATATCGTGCCGAATCTGTGCACGGTGGATTTTGAAGTGCGCAATTTGCCGGCCGATGATCTGGAACAGATTCTCGCGCAGATGCAGGAGCGTGCTGAGGTGATCGTGCGCGAGGCGCAGAAGCTCTCGAGCGTGGCGGCCATCGAGATTGAAACGGTCAACGTCTACCCCGGACTGGACACCCACCCGAGCGTCGAAGCGGTACGGTTCCTGAAAAATTTCGCGGCGCCGGATACCGCGACGTCCAAGGTTTCGTTCGGTACGGAAGGCGGGTTGTTCAAGCAGCGTCTGGATGTGCCGGTGGTTGTCTGTGGGCCCGGATCGATCGAGCAGGCACACAAGCCGGACGAGTTTATCGAGATCAGCCAGATGGAGGCGGGGGAGCGCTTTCTGGATGGCCTGCTCGGTTCGCTGAAACGATAGAAAACAGCAGTTCTGCTGTTCCACCGCCAATTTCAGCAGCCGACACTGTCCGCTACGCGCTTTCAGCATCCTTATCCGTCGAGTCTCCCTAGACTGGAATCTGTCTCGGATCAGGACTCGACCATGCTCAAGAATCGTTTGAAAGACCCCGGTCTTCTCGCAGAACTCGCTTACGTGAACGGTCAGTGGATCGGCGCCGATGACCGCGCGACCCTGGATGTCGTCGACCCGGCCAGCGGCGAATTGATCGGCCGCGTGCCCGCCATGCAAGGCGTGGAAACCCGACGCGCCATCGCCGCCGCCGAACAGGCCTGGCCCGCCTGGCGGGCACGACCGGCCGCCGAACGTGCGGCGCTGTTGGAGCGTTGGTATCAGGCGATGATCGACAACCTTGACGATCTGGCGCTGATCATGACCTGCGAACAAGGCAAGCCGCTGAATGAAGCCAAAGGTGAAATCCGCTACGGCGCGGGTTTCGTCAAATGGTTTGCCGAAGAGGCTCGGCGGATTTACGGCGAAACCATGCCGGCCCCCAGCGGCGACCGCCGACTGTTGACCCTCAAACAACCGGTGGGTGTCTGCGCGGCGATCACGCCCTGGAATTTCCCCAACGCGATGATTACCCGCAAGTGTGCACCGGCCCTGGCGGCAGGGTGCCCGATCATCGTCAAACCGTCGGATCTGACGCCGCTGTCGGCGCTCGCATTGGCCGTGTTGGCTGAGCGCGTCGGCATTCCGGCCGGGGTGTTCAATGTGCTGACCGGCATGCCCGCCGGGATTGGCGAAGAGCTGACCGGCAACCCGACGGTGCGCAAGATTTCCTTCACCGGTTCCACTGCGGTGGGCCGTTTGCTGATGCGCCAGAGTGCCGAACACATCAAACGATTGAGCCTGGAGCTCGGCGGCAACGCACCGTTCATTGTGTTTGACGATGCTGATCTTGAGCAGGCGATTACCGGGATCATGCTGAGCAAGTTTCGCAACGCCGGGCAGACCTGTGTCTGCGCCAACCGGATTCTGGTACAGGACGGCATTTACCCGCGTTTTGCCCAGCGTCTGGTCGAGGAAGTCGGCAAGCTCAAGGTCGGCAATGGCCTGCAGGACAACGTGACCATCGGCCCGCTGATCAACAAGGCGGCCGTGAGCAAGGTGGCCCGCCACATTGATGATGCCTTGAGTCAGGGCGCGCAGCTGCTTTGCGGCGGCGTTCCGCAGGGCGACAGTCAATTTGTGCAACCGACGGTGCTTGGCGATGCCCACGCCGGCATGCTCCTGGCCAACGAAGAAACCTTCGGCCCCGTCGCGCCGCTGATGCGGTTCACCGACGAAGCCGAAGCCTTGGCCCTGGCCAACGCCACGCCGTTTGGCCTCGGCGCCTATTACTTCACTCAAGACTTGCGTCGCTCATGGCGTTTCGGCGAAGCGCTGGAATTCGGCATGGTTGGCCTCAACACCGGAATCATCTCCATGGAAGTCGCGCCGTTCGGCGGCATCAAGCAATCGGGGCTGGGTCGTGAAGGCAGCAAATACGGTCTTGACGAATACCTTGAAGTCAAAGCCTTCCACATCGGCGGCTTGTAACTTCACAACAACGGGGAGCCACAACTGATGAGCAAGGTCTTCAAGATCGCCGCGATTGCCGGCGACGGGATTGGCAAGGAAGTGCTGCCCGAGGGGCTGCGGGTTCTGGAGCAGGCCGAGAAGAAATGGCAGCTGGACTTGAGCATTGAAGTGCTCGACTGGGCGCATTGCGATTATTACCTGGAACACGGGCAGATGATGCCCGAGGACTGGTTCGAACAGCTCAAGGGCTTCGACGCGATTTACTTCGGCGCCGTGGGCTGGCCGGAGAAAGTGCCGGACCATATTTCCCTATGGGGGTCGCTGCTGAAATTCCGTCGCGACTTCGACCAGTACGTGAATATCCGCCCGGTGCGCTTGTTCCCCGGGGTGCCATGCCCGTTGGCCGGACGCGAACCGGGGGATATCGATTTCGTGGTGATTCGCGAGAACACCGAAGGCGAGTACTCATCGGTCGGCGGCAAGATGTTCGAAGGCACCGAGCATGAGTTCGTGCTGCAGGAGTCGGTGTTCACCCGCCGAGGTGTCGACCGGATTCTCAAGTTTGCCTTCGACCTGGCCCACACCCGGCCACGCAAGCGCCTGACCGCAGCGACCAAGTCCAATGGCATTTCGATCAGCATGCCGTACTGGGACGAGCGCACCGCGCTGATGGCTGCGCAGTACCCGGAAGTGACGTGGGACAAGCAGCACATCGATATCTTGTGCGCGCGCTTCGTTCTACAACCGGATCGGTTCGATGTGGTGGTGGCGTCGAACCTGTTCGGCGACATCCTCTCCGACCTGGGGCCGGCGTGTGCCGGAACCATCGGCATTGCGCCGTCGGCCAACCTTGATCCGCAGCGACGCTTTCCGTCGCTGTTCGAGCCGGTGCATGGTTCGGCGCCGGACATCTATGGGCAGAACATCGCCAACCCGATTGCGATGATCTGGTCCGGGGCGCTGATGCTCGATTTCCTGGGCAACGGTGACGAGCGTTATCGTGCAGCACACGACGGGATCCTGCAGGCGATCGAGCGGGTGATCGCCGAGGGGCCGATCACCCCGGACCTGGGCGGGAAGGGCTCGACCCAGGATGTCGGCAGGGCCATCGCCGAATTCCTCTGAAACATCGTCATCCTCTGCATGAGTGAGCCTGCTCGCTCATGCAGAGGGTCTGAATCAGTAGCCCTTGTTGCGGTCGATCTGACCGTTCATGGGCTCGCCGCGTTCGAAGCGGCGGATGTTCTCCAGCAGGACAGCAAATGCACTTTCCGGCTGGGTCATCGCCGCGATATGCGGCGTCAGCAGAATCTGCGGATGGCCCCAGAAGGGATGATCCGCCGGCGCCGGTTCGTTCTGCACCACATCCAGCACCGCTCCGCTGAGTTGCCCGCTGTCCAGCGCTTCGAGCAAATCTTCTTCCACCAGATGCCCACCGCGCCCCATGTTGATCAGTGCCGCGCCACGCGGCAATTGGCGAAAAAACTCACGGTCGAGAATGCCACGGGTCTGCTCGGTCAGCGGCAATACGCACATCACAATGTCGCACTGGCTCAGAAACGCCGGCAGTTGCTCGTGACCGGCAAAACACTCGACACCGGCAATCCGATGCGCACTGCGCGCCCAGCCCTTGAGGGCGAAGCCCAGGGGCTGCAAGGTGGCGAGAATCTGCTGCGCCTGAGTTCCGAGGCCCATCACCCCCACCCGACGCTGATGCGCCGGCTGCAACAGGTGCGCCTGCCAGCACCGCGCCATCTGCTGCTGGCGATAGCGCAACATATCCCGGTGCAAAGCGAGCACGGCAAAACTGGCGTACTCGCACATGCCTTGAGTGATCCCGGGATCGAGCAGGCGCACCACTGGAAGACTCGGCGGGATACGCCTCAGGTCCAGTTGATCGACGCCGGCCGACAATGCAAACAACACCTGCAGATTCGGCAGCACAGTCTGCAGATCTTCCGGCGCCTGCCACGCCGCCAGGTACTTGATGTCTGTGGGATCGCCGATGTCCGGCCAGGCGCGCCATTCGATATCCGGGGCATGTTCGGCGAACAGTGCTTTCCACTGTTCGCCGCGCACGGGGTCAGCTTTGTAAAGCAGGGCCATGGTCAATTCCTGAGTGAGTTGAAAGTGCTCCCATCATCGCCCAACCCCAGAGCAGGATCTGTCGAAAGCAGCGCTGCGAACACTGCGCGCCACGTCATATACGCACGCGTCCGGCAGATTCGGCGGCCTGAAGGAATCTGCCGTTTGGCAGGGTGAAAACAGTCGATCCGGATTTCTCAGGGGCCAAGTTCGGCGTAGTTCGTTCCGCACAAGTCTTAATCTTAAGACCCTGTGTAACCACCTCCTGCATTCACTCCGGGCTGCCGGACTCACGAAGGGAAATGCCATGAACAGCCAAGTCGACCAAACGCCTCATTTACTCCGTCAGCGTGATCAGTTCGTGCCTCGCGGACTGGTCACCGCTCATCCACTGGTGATTGATCGCGCCCAAGGGGCTGAATTGTGGGACGTGGACGGCCAGCGTTATCTGGACTTCGTCGGCGGCATCGGCGTGCTGAACATCGGCCATAACCATCCCAAAGTAGTTGCAGCGGTGCAGGCCCAATTGCATAAGGTCTCGCACGCCTGCTTCCAGGTGGTGGCCTACAAGCCGTATCTGGATCTGGCCCAGCGTTTGTGCGAAATGATAGGTGGCGAGGAACACTACAAAGCGGCGTTCTTCACCTCCGGTGCCGAAGCCGTGGAGAACGCGGTGAAAATCGCCCGCGCTCACACCAACCGCTCTGCGGTGATCTCCTTCCGCGGCGGTTTCCATGGACGCACCTTGCTCGGCACCACGCTGACCGGCATGAGCCAGCCCTACAAACAGAACTTCGGGCCATTCGCGCCGGAGGTGTTTCACACCCCATTTCCCAATGCTTATCGCGGCGTCACCAGTGAGATGGCACTCAAGGCGCTGGACGAGTTGCTCGCCACTCAGGTTGCGCCGGAGCAGGTTGCGGCGATCATCATTGAACCGGTGCAGGGCGACGGTGGTTTCCTTGCGGCGCCGGCACCATTCCTCCAGGCATTGCGCGAGTTGACCGACAAGCACGGCATCGTGCTGATCCTCGATGAAATCCAGACCGGATTCGGCCGCACCGGCAAGTGGTTCGGTTTCCAGCACGCCGGCATCCAGCCTGACCTGGTCACCGTCGCCAAGAGTCTGGCCGGCGGGCTGCCGTTGTCGGGCGTGGTCGGCAAAGCTGACATCATGGATTCGCCACTGCCCGGAGGCCTCGGCGGCACCTACGGCGGCAATGCACTGTCCTGCGCGGCGGCCCTGGCAGTGATCGACGCTTATGAAGAGGAGAAACTGCTCGAACGTGGCGATGTATTGGGCAAGCGCCTGCGTGAAGGTTTGCTGCAGTTGCAGCGCCGTCACCCGCAGATCGGTGACGTACGCGGCACCGGTTTCATGCTGGCCATCGAGCTGATCAAGGACGATGAAGCGCGCTCCCCGGACGCGGATCTGAACCAGCGTGTGATCGATGAAGCGCGCAAAGGTGGCTTGCTGGTGATCAAGTGTGGCGTCTATCGCAACGTCTTGCGCTTCCTCGCGCCACTGGTGACGACCGAAGCGCAGATCGATGAAGCGTTGCAGATTCTGCAGGCTGCATTGGCACGGGTATTGAACTGATGTCCGCCGGGTTCAGCGGCGCGGTCGCTGGCCAGCGTCGCTGAACCTTTTTGGCGCACGGATTGATGAAACGCATCATCGGAGGCTGTGTACACCATGGGGCTGACTGATTATCGAGCACTGCTCATCGATTGCGACGAAGTCCTGGTTGACCGTGATTCGGGGGTCTGGACAGCGCTGCAGCCGTTGCTCGACAGCCGGGGCGGGCGCCCGGACAAGGAACAGGTGCTGGGCGAATTTCGCGAGGTGGTGCAGGCGCTCTATCCGCGCTTTGCCGAACTGGGCTTCAGCGGATTGCTGTGTTTTGCCCATCGCCAACTGGCCGAGCGCTGGAGCTTGAACGCGAGTTGGGAGGAGGGCATGAGTTTCGCGCGCTCTGCTGCCAATTGGTCATTGTTCGAAGACGCACCGGGAGCGATGCTGTACTTGCGCAAGTTTTATCGCCTGTTGGTGGTGGGCGACCGGGATGCCGAGGATCGCGCCGTGTTGTGCGAGCATCTGGGGATTGTGGCCGATGACTTTATTTCGCTGGCCAGCGATCCGTTGCGGGACGAGGGCTGGTTGAATGCCAACGAGCTGAAGCCGGAGCACATTCTGCGGGTGACCCGACCCGCCGCCCGTGGCCCGGCGCTGACCGATGTGTGTCTGATCGGTCGCGAACGGGGCCAACAGCCGACCCCATGTGCTGCGGATTATTGCATCAACAGCATGGCTGATCTGGTCGCACAGCATCAGCAGTGTTTACGGCGCTGATTTTGCTAGTAGATTGTCCTACAAATGGCAGTCAAGAGGTTCGCAATGGAAGGTTTAGTCAAACTGGACCGCATCGACATCAGTATCCTGGTTGAGTTGCAGAGGGACGGGCGCATGACCAATGTCAGCCTGGCCGATGCCGTGGGATTGTCGGCCAGCCCCTGTCTGCAACGGGTCAAACGGCTGGAATCGGCCGGATACATTTCCAGCTACAAGGCCCACCTGAACCTGGCGAAGATCACCGAATCGGTAACGGTCTTCACCGAAATCACCCTGAGTGACCACAAGCGTGAAGACTTCGCCAAGTTCGAGTCGAACATTCGGCTGGTGGATGAGGTGCTCGAGTGCCATTTGATCAGTGGTGGCTACGATTATCTGGTGCGTTTCATGACGCGCAGTATTCAGCACTATCAGGAAGTGATTGAAAGCCTGCTGGATAAAAACATCGGCATTTCCAAGTACTTCAGCTACATCGTTATCAAGTCCCCGGTGCTCAAGGACGGTGTGCCGTTGCGCAAGTTGTTGCGGCACTGAAGTTCCCTACATCCATCAGGCGCGATCCAATAGGGGGACAGCTGACTGTCCCCCATTGTGTGCTAGCCACCGAAGCCTACGATTGCTTTGGTTTCCAGATATTCCTCAAAGCCGTAGACACCAAATTCACGACCATTTCCGGATCGTTTGTAGCCACCGAATGGGGCCATGGGATTCCAGGCCGGGTGATTCAGCAGCACTTGTCCTGCGCGGATGCGTGAGGCAACGGCGCGTGCATGATCAAGGTCGCGGGATTGAACGTGGGCGCTCAGTCCGTACACGGTGTCGTTGGCGATCGCGACAGCCTCATCGAGCGTTTCATAGGCAATGATGCACAGCACTGGCCCGAAGATTTCCTCCTGGGCAATGCGCATGCTCGAGTCGACATCGGAAAAGACAGTCGGTCGGGCATAGAAGCCTGTTTCATGACCAGGCACGCGGCCTGGTCCGCCGCAGACGAGTTTGGCCCCTTCATTCAGGCCCGATTCGATCATGGCTTGCACGCGCTTGAACTGAGCCTCATTGGCTATCGGACCGAGTACCGTTTCTTCCGATTGTGGATCCCCCACGATGATCGCGTTGGCGGTTGCGGCGGCCAGTGCCTCGACTTCCGCCAGCCGGTCCCTGGGTACGATCATTCTGGTCGGGGCGCTGCAGGATTGTCCGACGTTGCGAAACGCCGTCATCACGCCCAGTGGCACGACGTTGGCGAAGTCGGCATCGGGCAGCAGCACGTTGGGTGACTTGCCGCCCAGTTCCTGGGTGACGCGTTTCACTGTAGGGGCGGCTGCCTGTGCGACCAGCGCACCTGCGCGGTTTGAACCGGTGATCGAAATCATATCGATATCCGGGTGTGCAGCCATGGCGCCGCCGACCTCGGGGCCCGTGCCATTGACCAGATTGAAGACACCCGGTGGCAGGCCGGCGTCATGCACCAGTTGGGCGAAAAGAAGGGCGCTCAACGGTGACAGTTCGCTGGGTTTCAGCACCACCGTGCATCCGGCGGCAATCGCTGGAGCCACCTTGGCGGTGATTTGATAAAGCGGCCAGTTCCAAGGGGTGATGAGACCGCAGACGCCAATGGGTTCGCGGTCAATCGCGGTGCCGCCTTCAACCGTCTGGAAGCGATAGGTGGACAGCAGATCACGGGCAATCCGAACGTGTTCGGCCGCCAAAGGCACTTGCATCGCTCGGGCGAAACCGATGGCAGCACCCATTTCCAGAGAGAGCGCCTGCGCAAGCGACTCTTTTCGTTCAAGGATCAGGTCGTAAATCTTTCCAAGAAGGCTCGCGCGCGTTTCGGCGGAGGTCGCAGACCAGCGAGGAAACGCCGCACGCGCTGCAGCGACGGCCCGATCAACGTCTGCGGCCGACCCGCTGGCAACCTCTGCAACTACGCTTTCAGTCGCTGGATTGACCACGGGCGAACTGGCAGGCGTTGCCGGCGAACACCAGCCACCATTGATATAAAACTGTTGAGCCGTTTGCGAATCCACGGCGTGGATATTCGAAGATTGTGTTGTCATCCAACTAGCTCCTTAGAGGACTGATGGGGGCTGTTAACCGCAGGGACGGAGGGAGGTCAGAGCAACGCCGGGGCACCGGTATATGGGGTGCCCTGTGGTTTGAATAAGCTAGCAAAAGGGCTCAGTCGAAATATGCCGTTCTTGAAGTCGGCAAGGGATAATCTGCTGTATCTCAGGGGCTGACGTTGTGTCTGTGCGATCGAGCATCAAAGCTGATAGCTAATGCGTAAGCGTCGTCTGGCGGTGATGTGTATTGATCTGGATGGATTCAAATCCATCAACGATTCGATCGGACACTACTTCGGCGATCAGGTACTGATTGAAGTGGCGCAGCGAATGACTCAGCAGATTCGTCCCGGTGATACCACTGATGCACCTGCGAGCTCCATGCTCGAATAATAAACATTTAACGATATCTGAAATTCAACAAAACATAACAGATCATGGTTGCTGTTAGTCCGATCAATATGTACTCGATGCGGGGCAGGAATATAACCAGTCCAGCCAAAGACAACACGATCAAGGTGTTTTGCAGTATGTACTTCCTTATTTTAGGTACGGCTACGAAATAGCCATATTGCTTGCCCAGGAAAAACAAGGTCATGCCGATGATTGACATAATCTGAAAATCGCGAATCACAATGTCATTCAGGATTGCATGTCTAATCAAATTTGCTAGGAGGGCCAGCCCTATAAATAGAAAGAGGTGCGAGTAGATTAAGGAGTGCCCACTCATACTGCTATCATTTTTGCTCAGCAGGTAAAAGCTATCAAAATAGATCCACCAGATACTGCAAATCATGATAAAGCCGGTGATTGCTGCCATTACATTATAAAGATCCCATTGAATGCCGGATAATCCTCCAGCAAGGCTAATGACTGACTCACCCAATAAGATGAGGGTGAGTAAACCTAGTCGTTCGACCAAGTGTTCCGTATGTGCTGGCAAAGGCTTTGATTTGCTCCAAAAAAATACAGGAAGCAGAATATCAAGAAAAATCCCAATGTAAGCGACAACGTAACGCACAGGTGGGTCAAAAAGAATGGATGTAAGACTAACCATCGCGCTAACTAACAGGGCAAAGCCAAGCCTGGAGGATAATTCGCTGCGGTAATCGATTTTACTGATGGATGAAATGTACATGATGCTGATGATGGCACGTATTCCAAAATAGCAGGAAATAACAAGCGGATAGTTTACTCCTGATTCCTCCCCGATCCGTGCAGACAACACAATCAGCAGCAACATTATAAATAGTGTGGCCAGGCGGTGAAGGCTGCTGTCTGTATCAAATCTGTTGGAGTAAATCGTGTGGCTGGACCAAACCCACCACAATGGAACAAAAAGCAGGATAAATGTCCATAGTTGCTCTTGTTCAAAGTGGCCTTGATGAACATGTCCGAGAGTGTGCGTAACCTTGCCAATTGCAACAACAAAAATCAGGTCAAAAAACAACTCTAACCATGTGGCGTGTCGATTTTTTTCATAATACTTCAAGGATTTCATTCGCTGCTGGCTCCGTGTCGGCGATCTGTATATGGCCAAATGGCGAGTGCGCAGCAGCGAGCCAATTGGATCGGGCAGATGCTGCCGTTCAACAGCCGTAAATGCCGCCTCGACTATGGTGTGGGGGCTGGCAAGCGAGTTGACTATCCGGCAATTTCGTCAACTCACCAACGAAAGCTCAATCATCTGACTCATTTCGGCGAACTCTGGAACCCCGTCATAGCGAAGCCCGTCAATGTAAAACGCGGGGGTGCCATTAACGCCACTCCGTACGCCGCCATTAAAGTCGGATTTTATTTTGGCCAGGTAAGTGCCTTCCTGCAGCGCAACATAAAGTTCTTCACTGGAGAGACCGTGTTTTAGAGCGATGGCCCGAAACAGTGGCATGCCCAATCGATCCTGATTTTCATAGAGTTCGTCGTGAGCCTCCCAGAAGAGTCCTCGACTCCCTGCATATTCAGCGGTGACGGCTGCACCCATTGCGTGCGGGTGGGCGGTGGTCAGGGGAAAGTTACGGAACACGAACAGCAGATCATTGCGAAAACGCTGTTGGAGATTTTTGACGACCCAATACGCTAAACCGCAATAGGGACATTCATAATCGCCAAATTCCACCAAGGTGACTTTGGCATGCGCGCTTCCCTGGCGATGGTCGTTGGCACTTACCGGCACTTTGAGAGTGGCCATGTGATCACCTGTTAATTTTTGGTTGGCGTGCTTTGTGGCGCGTTCGCCAGTGCATCCAGCGCATCCAGAATGCCGTCCGCCCCTGGGTTGATTGCCATTGGTGAGATGTAGCTCCAGGTGATCACTCCCTCCTTGTCAATCACGAACAGTGCCCGCTTACAAACTCCCAGGTGGGAGTCGTACGCTCCATACCGTCGCGCTACAGCTCCTTTGGGCTCAAAATTGGCCAGCAGGCTGAAGTGGAAATTCCGATCTTTGGCAAAGGCCTGATGACACCAGGCGCTGTCGACTGAGATACCCAGAAGCGTCGCACCGTATTCTCTGAATGTGGGTAGCAACTGGTTGTACAAGGTCAGTTGATCGCCACAAACCGAACTCCAATCGGCGGGATAAAACGTCAGTATCACGGGATTTCCCTTCAGCTCGCGTAGCGACAATTGCTGATCGGGAGTCGCGTACAGTAAGAAGTCGGGCGCTACGGTGCCGGCTGGCAGCGGCTCCTGAACCAGATCGTCTTTCGTTTCCTCTGCATCACCAAATTCTGAAGTGTTCATTGCTTGAGCCCTGATAGATAGGAGTTTGGGGTCTACTCAGGGGGGATGCGACTTGCCCGGCGGGGATAACTCCATCCACCATAAAGGGATTTATAAGAGGCAACGCTGCCACGATCTCAGCCTGAGCCTGAGTGTTTTCGGCAGCAAGACGTTCATATTCCGCGTCCAGAAGCACGACGACGCCCGCCGTGCTTTCGCGGTATTGGATTGAGGGCCAGGTGGGGAGAGCAGCGACAGGATTCGCTCTGGCTCACCAATGACTATAGTCGCTGTTGTCGCTTGTCGTAGTCGCTAAACGCGTTTTCGGTTTCCTTGGCAAGACCTCGCGCGCTCGTTCTGTTGCCATGCACCTTCGCCGTAAATACCTGGTCATCTCATTACTGATCGATTCGCCTCTGCGAATTCGCAGCTCAAAGCGTTGCTCGATCACTCTGGTGATTCCATAGCCTCAATTGCTGATGAGTGGGTGATTTACCACTGGCGGTACTTCTGATCATGAAGTCGATGTTCTTTGCGGGTTTGGCTGAGGTGCAGGAAGGGCTGGAAGCAGACGAACGGGATGGTTTCGTCATCAGCGGCAATCGCAGTGAACTGCCTTCACTTGGAACGACCCCTGGGCCCGTAAGTCTATCTGTATCTACTCATTGGTAAGGTACAGCGCAATGGATAAGACAATCACTGTCGATCAACTTGTTACCACCGACCTCAGATCAATCAACGAAATATGGCTCGGCGAAACTCATACTCAACTTTGCCTATGTCGAGGTGAACAAGTCTTTACGCACGAGATGATGAGTGAGGGCACCCACGATCAGAATATCCAGCGCCTGTGCCTGCAGCTGGTCGACCCTGACGATCAAGCCGCAGTTGCCAGCGTTGAGTTGATCGTGCGCGAACAGCTCAAAAGGATAGGGAATGAAGGTGAGTTTTATCCGGCTGAGGAGGCGGATACTCATCGATAAGACATTCACAGGGAATCAATTCAAGGCCTGTTGAGGCTGTCCAGTTAAAGTCCCAGCGCCAGTCCTTGTAAGTGCGGTCCGTGATTTATGGTGTAACCTTCAGGTATTACTCACATCGAGATTTTTTCATGTCTAAACTTGCCGAATTCCGCCAGCTCGAAAAACACCTCGCCGAACAGCTCCAGGCCCTCGAAACCCTCAAGGGTGATGCTGGCCTCAAGAAAGAAATCGAGTTCGAAACGAAGCTGCGCGACTTGCTCGCAAAATACGGCTACAGCCTTAAGGACGTGATCAACCTGCTTGATCCGCAAGCAGGTCGTCGCGCTCCAGCCGCCGTGTCCAAAGCCGGCAGTCGCAAGCCTCGCCAGTTGAAGGTCTATAAAAATCCGCACACTGGGGAAGTTGTTGAAACCAAAGGCGGCAATCATAAAACGCTGAAGGATTGGAAAGCAGAGCACGGCTCCGACACTGTGGAGTCCTGGCTGACCAAATGATTTTGGTTTGAACACAAAAGGGCCTGATTACGGCCCTTTTTTGTTTTCGATTTTTAGCTACTTGAGAGGAATTCCTTAGCTCTAATCAGGGTGTACGTGAGGCACCTTTTACTTGTCACCCTGGCAAGATATGTGAACTTTAGTGATACGCGAATTTCCATTGCTTGAGAGTGAAGCCGCCTGGCTTCCAGCCCGGTAATCGGCCCTCCGAACCTCAAGTCAGGAAGTAGATCGTGAAGACCTTGCCCTCCAAGACCTCCCTGCGCCGGGCCGTTACCGGCCCGATGCTTTTTCTATTTATTCTCGGCGATGTGCTCGGAGCGGGCGTTTATGCTCTTGCCGGGACAATTGCGGGGGAGGTGGGTGGCGCAATATGGATGCCGCTGCTCATCGCTCTTTTTTTCGCGATGCTTACTGCAGGCTCCTATGCCGAGTTGGTGACAAAATATCCCCACGCAGGCGCCGCTTCGGTTTTCGCCGAGAAAGCGTTCGGGTCACCGCTCATTTCTTTTCTCGTGGGCTTTTGCATGCTATCTGCAGCTGTCACGAGCGCTGCGGGTTTATCGCTGGCGTTTGCGGGTGATTACCTGGCGGCGTTCATCCATGTACCACCTCACATTTCAGCCTTACTGTTTCTTCTCGTGATCGCGCTACTAAATGCGAGGGGAATCAAAGAATCCTTGGGAGCCAACCTGGTGATGACAGTCATTGAGCTGTCAGGCCTTCTTTTGGTCGTTGTTGCCGCCGCTTGGTATTTCCGTACAGGTGATGCAGATTTGGGTCGCAGCCTGGAGTTCAAGCCGGGAGTCAGCCCGATGTTAGCCGTTTTGGGTGCGGCACTGATCGCCTTCTATTCGTTTGTAGGATTCGAAACATCCGCCAATCTTGCAGAAGAAATTCGAGACGTTCGAAAGGTTTACCCACGCGCATTATTTGGCGCATTACTGACCGCCGGAGTCCTCTACATGGCGGTCGGTGTAGCTGCATCTTCCGTACTGCCCATGGAAAAACTGGTTGCAACCTCTGCTCCTCTTCTTGAGGTGGTTCGGGCGTCAGGTTTGAACATCCCGCCTCGCGTCTTTGCCTTTATTGCGTTGGTCGCAGTCGCCAACGGCGCACTTCTAACCATGATAATGGCCAGCCGCCTTACTTATGGCATGGCCTGCCTTGGACTTTTGCCGAATGCCTTGAGCAAGGTGCTGCCTCAACGACGCACCCCGTGGATAGCAGTGATCGCTACCACCCTCGTGGCAATCGGGCTCACGCTGACGGGGACGCTAGCCACACTCGCTGAAACGGTCGTCCTGCTCCTGCTGTTCGTATTTCTCAGTACCAATTTGTCCGTGTTGATCCTGCGCCGTGACGAGGTTGCGGAAGATCACTTTCGAGTACCTACGTGGGTTCCGGTACTTGCTATCGTCTCGTGCCTGATACTGCTTAGTCAGCAAAGTCTGGAGACCTGGATGCGTGGAGGCGTATTGATCCTGACAGGCATGCTGCTTTTCGCCTGTGCAAGAATGGCACTGCCGGCGCCAGTGGAGCCTGGCTAGGCTTGTAAGCGCTTTCCCTGTCTACCGCAGCGTTAACTTGGCTAAGTTATACAAGTGCCAGGGCGAGCGGTTGTATGGGTGCATTCAATGCCTTGGATCGGCGGTTGTGAGCAACACTGGAACATCATCAGAATCCCGCCTTACGCCGAGAGTTAATCAGCCTCTTGGAGCGAGCTGAACCATTCGGCATAAGGGGAATTGACGACCAGCCGCCGGTTGAAGTCCGGGCTTCCATCAGTCCACCAGACAGGCCCCCGTTCCCCGAGGGCCACTTTGGCCATTTGTACCTTTTCCCGAGCGCGTTTCAGTTGCGATGCGTCTTGCGAACCCTTTGCGTTCTTGACCTCTCGTCGAGCGGCCATAAGCGCATCGACAAGACGCTGGCGCACATCTTCATCCAATGATGGGTTGGAACATCGCCATAGCTGGCCTTTGACAACAAAGTAGCGACCGTCTGGTGTCACTGGATGCATTCCTGTCTCCGACCGTTCAAAGAGCACTTCTCCAAAAAATCAGCAAGGACGGCTATCTCCGTTTTCGGGCAGGAAGGCGATTGGCTTGTTTGACTCCAAGCAGTATTCCCAGTATTAGCGCGGCGCCTGCCGCCAGGAGTATTGGATATGGATGTTTACCTGACATCCGGACGCCCTCGACTCCGTGTTGATCGCTTGCCGGAGCAGGTCGATGTCGTGTTGACGATGGAGTAAGACGGCTTGGACTGGCAGCGGGGTCGGCATCTGCCCTGTACGGCATTTCGTTCAAGGGCAATCGCGCACCGTCCGCGAGAGTCAGGGTGAGGTCTTCGACAGTGCCGGCGAGTCGATCGGGAAACACCGGCTCACCCGTGGGATCAAGCTCATCGTAATAAAACTGCTTTCCTTCCAGCCAACCGATGGCCGTCATCAATTCCGGGCCAAGGTAATATTTTCCGTCGAGGAAGAAACCCGGGAAATGTCGCGTGCGTTCGAGACTGTCTATGGTGTAGCGCTCGCCTGCCTTCATACCGGTTGCTGGGTCGATCATGATGAAATCCTCAGATTCGCTGGTGTTGCGATAGAGGACGGGGCCTGGCGCAACGTTCCATCGAGATTACCGAAAGGCTGATTGCCAAAATGGCGACGGTCGTGATTTCGATGCGCCATCCTGACGTTCATCAACCACTTTGAACTCTACCGACAGCTGATCCGTCCTCTGCTTTGAGGGGCTCAGGGCAATTCTGCTGCGCAGTCCCGATTACGTTTTCAGTAGAAAGCGAGGGACGAAATGAATACGTCAGACAGCAGGGCCGGAGCCTCATCAGGGGCCCCGGACGATGGCAAACCTCAGAATTTTCAACACTTGAAGGAGGACGTTACCCAGGCGCTGGGTGGTGCCAGACAACAGGCAGATGCGCAATTCGGTGAGTATCGCGATACCGCAGCCGATCAGATTGAAGCATTGGCCCAGGGGGCAAAAAGTTTCATCTCCGAGATCGAAGACAAGGACACCCTGGGCATGTCCGATTACCTGACCGACATGGCAGAGTCCATGACCGGCCTGGCGGGAAACCTTCGGGGAAAGAGTGCCGAACAGTTGTTGCACGACGCAGCCGACCTGGCACGCAGTAATCCGGGCTTGTTCATTGCCGGCAGCATCGCGCTGGGTTTCGGCTTGTCGCGGTTTCTAAAGGCTGGCAGTGCTGCCGCCGCGACCGTCACCGCAAGTCACGACCCGGCGGCGGGCACCTCGACACCGCCGACCGCAGGATTTGGAGCGCATCGTCCTTACGAGACTTCCGCTCCATCGCCATCCGATCCGACCCCCGGATTGGCTACCGGCATCACACCGAGTTCGCCGAATGAAACCGACCATCCCACGGACTTTGCTGAAGCCGCGACGCCCGCTTCGCCAAGCACGAAAGGAGCACTGTGATGAACAGAGACGATTCAGAACTGCCGGGTTCAAGACCGTTGACCCAACCCGAAGACGCGTCGGTGGTTGGCCTGCTGCGTCAATTATCCCGAGAAGTACCTGCTTTGTTCAGCAAGGAAATCGCTCTTGCCAAAGTTGAGCTTCAATCCAGCCTCAACACGTTGAAGGCTGGTATCGCTGCGGTGGCGGGTGGAGCGATTGTGTTCCTGGCGGGCTTCATCATCCTGCTGATGTCGGCAGTCTACGGTTTGAGCCTGTTCATGGCACCGTGGCTGGCGGCTCTCATCGTTGGTGTTGTGGTGATGATCATCGGCTTCGCCATGTTGCAGACAGGCAAAAAACAATTCGAACCGTCCCACTTCAAACCCGACCGGACGCTGGACGCTTTGAATAAAGATCAGGAAGCGCTGCGGAGGAAAGTCTCATGAACAGTGAACTGGAAATCGAATCCGAAAAAAGCCCTGAGCAGATCGAGCGCGAGATCGATGCGCAGCGCGCCAGCATCGGCAACATCGTCGACAAGCTCGAAAGCAAGTTCACCCCCGGTCAGATGATTGATCAGGCGTGGGGCATGATGCAGAGCAATGGATCGACGTTCATCAGCAATCTCGGCACCAGTGTGCGCAACAATCCGGTTCCTGCGGTGCTGACTTCGATCGGGCTGCTGTGGATGATGATGAGTCAGAACCGCCCGCCCGTGCCGCAACCGGTATATCGCACAGGGCCGGATCAGGACAGAGCAGGGGAGTGGGCAGATGGCCTGGCTGAAGGGCTCGACAGTGCGCGCGATGGCCTGCACCACACGGCCGATTCTCTGAAAGAGGGATACCAATCCTTGAAAACCAAGGCCAGTCACCTTGGCGATAACGTCGGCGCCGCCGGCGAAAATCTCAGCAATGCCGTGCACGATGCCGGCGACCGGTTGAGTCGCAGTACCCAGGTATTGGGGCAGCAGTTTAATCAAGTGCTCAGAGAGCAGCCGCTGGTCGTGGCGGCGGCGGGTATCGCATTGGGTGCGCTCATTGGCGCCGCGCTGCCTGCTACGTCGACTGAACAGCGCTATATGGGTCGTACCAGTGCGGGCTTGGTCGACAAGGTCAAGAAGCAGGCGCAAGAAGGCTACGAGGCGGTGCGTGACACCGTTACAAAAACGACGGAGCAAGCCGACGCAGCAGCAAGGACTGACCCGCCGCAGAACTCTGTGCCGGCCAGCGCCGATCTCTCTCGAGGGTTAGGAACTTCTTGAAGTCGCAAAAAAAACGTGAGGCCTGCACCAGGCCTCCCGTTTTTGACCGCTTTGCGAATGGCTGTTTTTCGTCAGACCTATTGAACCTAATTCGAAAACTGTTGCTCAACCGGGAAATGT
The DNA here is from genome assembly GCF_002112855.1 of Pseudomonas sp. B40(2017). Lineage (NCBI taxonomy): Bacteria > Pseudomonadati > Pseudomonadota > Gammaproteobacteria > Pseudomonadales > Pseudomonadaceae > Pseudomonas > Pseudomonas sp. B40(2017). The sequence continues at coordinate 395,936 of NZ_NEIT01000001.1, read as the reverse complement.
TTGGGGTGGGTGAAATGAATGCTTTCAAGAATCAACTGACGCTTGAGCAGGAATCCAAATTGAAAGCCCTGGATGCCTGGCATCGTGCGCTGGAGAATCGAGCGCTACGCATGGAATGTCCCGATGCCTATCACGAGGAGCTATTGCGCCAGTCTGATGAGATGCATCGGTTGGGTATGTTGACCGATACCGAATGGCGTGACCTGCGAAGGGGGGCAGATGCAGCCTATCTGCGTGCCGTCGCCGGCGAGGATTATCACTGAGGTCATTCAGCTCATGTCTATTGCCGACGACACTGTTCACTACCTGCGCGCCAATGGTTTGGTGCTCACCACAGCGGAGTCGTGTACCGCCGGTAAAATTGTGACGCTGTTATCCGAGGTCGAGGGTAGTGGCGAGTTTATCGAGTGCGGGTACGTGGTGTATTCGCCTCAGGCGAAACAACGCCTCCTGCATGTCAAACCGCAGACCATCGAAACGTTCAACCTCACCAGCGTGGAAGTCGCGCGTGAAATGGCAATGGGCGCATTGCGCGACAGTACCGCCAACGTTGCCGTTGCTACAACGGGCATTCTCGGCCCGGACGATGTAGACGGTATCCCGGCTGGCACGATCTGCTTTGCTTGGGCATATCAGATAGCTGATGAGTGTCACGTGTTCAGTCACCAGCATCGCTTCTGCGGCGGACGCTGTGAAGTACAGAAATACGCCACCGAGCATGCGTTGCAGTACTTGACGCGTTTCCATCAGCGAGTTCTGCAAGGTGAGAAAGGTGAGCCCGATGAGCGATGAACGAGACCATCCCCACTTGCGCAGCCGGAATTATCCAATACGCGAGGACATGGCCTATCAGTTGAAAGTCTGGCGCTTCGAGCGTGTTGGCTGGTACGTGTTGGTGTTAGTGGTGGTACTGGGGCTGGTCGGGGTGTTTTCCAGAGGTTTGGTCAGCTCCCGAGATGTGCGCAGCGACGACGGCAAGATCAGGGTGGAATATGAAATGTTCCATCGCAATGGATCCACCAACCCCATGAAAATCACTGTAACCGCGAAGCCCGACTCGGCGGTGGAACTGGAGTTGGCAGATCAGTTGCTTGAAGGGTTCAGTATCGAAACGCTGCAACCTGAACCTTTGCGCTCAAGAAGCTCTTCACAGGGCATCAGGTTTTGGCTGCACACCGATCTCAACGGTCTGGCGACGCTGTACATCACCCTGCGTGGAGATGGCCTCGGCCTTTTCCGAAGTCAAATCGCTTCTCCAGGCACCAGCGGCGTAAGGCTGGAACAGTTCGTTTTTCCCTAGGTGATTTATGGATTCGGTACTACGTGCGGGTGCGATGTATCTGGCGCTTATGGTGCTTTTCAAAATCGCTGGGCGGCGCTCCTTGGCGGAGCTGACCACATTCGATTTCGTTCTGTTGTTGATGATTGGTGAGGCGACTCAGCAAGCGCTGCTGGGCGATGATTTTTCACTGACCAACTCGATGATTGTCATCGTTACGCTCGTCGCCATCGATGTTGGCTTGTCCCTGCTCAAGCAGCGCTCGGGGTGGATCTCGCGACTGATTGATGGTGAGCCGACCATCATCGTCGAGAACGGAAAACTTCTCCACGAACGCCTCCGTCGAGCGCGATTGCTGGAAGCGGACGTAATGGAGGCAGCACGTTCCAGCCAGGGTATTGAGAAGCTTGAAGAGATCAAGTTCGCCATCCTTGAGCGCAACGGCAAGATCTCCGTTATTGCACAGGAAGACTGAGTCGCGGGTTTCGAACAGCCAAGCAGCACCCGTTGGTCGACAGGGCAGAAGGTTTTTGAAATTAACTCCGGCGCATTTGCTTCAGATGAATGTGGGTTGGCATTCGGTCTATTGCCGAGTGAACGGCAGCCCTGGTTCACCTGAGGAGAATGTCATGTTCCTACATAACAAACGACTTCAATACACCGTGCGCGTTGCACAGCCCAATCCGGGGTTGGCCAATCTTCTACTGGAACAATTCGGGGGAGCCCAAGGGGAACTCGCCGCAGCTTCACGCTACTTCACACAGGCGTTGGCCGAAGATGATCCAGGCAGAAAGGATCTCCTTATGGATATTGCCACCGAGGAGCTCAGCCACCTTGAGATCGTCGGGTCGATTATCGTGATGTTGAACAAGGGCGCCAAAGGGCAAATGGCCGAAGGTGTCGAGGAAGAGGGCGAGTTGTATCGCGCCATCAACGGGGCCGGCAACGATTCCCACATCACAAGTCTGTTGTACGGAGCGGGTGCTCCCTTGACCAACTCGGCAGGCGTTCCCTGGTCGGCGGCTTACGTCGATACCATCGGCGAACCGACTGCAGACATGCGCTCCAATATCGCCGCTGAGGCCAGGGCGAAGATCGTCTACGAGCGTTTGATGAATGTCACAGATGATCCGGGTGTAAAGGAAGCCCTCGGATTTCTGATGACCCGTGAAATCGCCCATCAACTGTCTTTCGAAAAAGCACTGCACGCCATCCAGCCTAATTTCCCTCAGGGCAAACTGCCGGGTATGCCTGAATTCACCAACGTTTACTTCAACATGTCTCAGGGCGAAGGCAGCACCCGCGGGCCGTGGAACGAAGGGGAGGACTGGGAGTTCGTAGAGAATCCAGCGCCGGCGGTGGATGGAGGCGAGGGCACCGCGACTGTGCAATTGAGCGCCGAGGATGAAGCGCTGCTCATGGACATGAAAGCCAGGACGATGTCCGACCCAGACAGCAATCCGATCACGGGTGCGGACCTGGGGGCGGGTGTGCAAGGCGAACCACAACCTTAACGACGCGACCGCACGCCAAAAGGCGTGCGGTTTTTCCAACTCAAGAAAACAGGAGGGTGCGATGTCCGAGCCGTTGACCTCATCTGGCGCAACACTTCGCTCACGGTTTGTTCGGCTCTCAAAATCCGGATGGGGCGGGCTAGCCTTCTGGTCAATTCTGATTGGCGTGACGCTTTGCTTGCTGATCAGCGGGTACGGCGCCTTCGTCGGCGCCAACAAACAAAATCTGCACTTTGCATTTCTCGGCGGCATGTCAGGCTTCGCTGCGACGGCCATAGGTGCGGTGGCAGCGATTGCGTTACGCGATATCGCCGCCAGAACGCAGGACATCATGCTCGGCTTCGCCGCCGGAATGATGCTGGCCGCCAGTTCGTTTTCGCTCATTCTTCCGGGCATCGAAGCCGCCCAGGCGCTGTACGGTAACCAGTTGCTCGCAGCCTGCGTCGTCGTCGCAGGATTGGGATTGGGGGTAGCGCTGATGATCGGTCTGGATCGCTTCGTGCCTCACGAACATGAGAAAAGCGGTCGCCGTGGGCCCGAGGCGCAGCGCATCAATCGTGTATGGCTGTTTGTCCTGGCAATCACGCTGCATAACTTGCCGGAGGGGATGGCCATTGGAGTGAGCTTTGCCAATGGCGATATGAAGGTGGGATTGCCGCTCACCACTGCCATCGCCATTCAAGACATTCCCGAAGGCCTGGCGGTGGCGCTTGCGTTACGCGTGACCGGGATTTCAGCGCTTCGCGCTGCGCTTATTGCGGTGGGCTCAGGGTTGATGGAACCCATTGGCGCGATCGTCGGCTTGGGGATTTCGAGCAGCTTCGCATTGGGATATCCCATAGCGCTCGGTCTCGCGGCGGGCGCGATGATTTTTGTGGTGTCCCATGAGGTCATTCCCGAGACCCATCGCAATGGTCATGAGACACCTGCAACCTTGGGGTTGATGCTCGGTTTCGGGGTCATGATGTTCCTCGATACGGCTTTGGGTTGACCCTTTATTTCCCATCCATCATTGGACGGCTTGGTTGAAGAAACTGGAAGGAAAAAATCCGACGGTAGACGTCGCGATCCCACCTGCACTGCCTTTCAATTACGTGCAGCAAGGAGAAATCATGACAACGCACAGGCTGACAACGAAGGGCTTGCAGTTGAACGTTTCGATCTGCGGTCAAGGCTCTCCGCTGCTTTTGCTCAATGGTTTGGGTGGTTTGATTCGTACCTTCGATCCGCTGCGCAATGAACTTGACGACTTCATGACCATCACGCTGGACGTGCCCGGAGTCGGCAAGTCGCAAATGCCCCGTTGGCCCTTTCGCCTGCCACGCCATGCCGACGTGATTGCCGGGATGCTTGAGCAATTGGGGATCGACCAGGTCGATGTGTTCGGTGTGAGTTGGGGAGGTGCATTGGCTCAGGAATTCGCTCTTCGTTACCCGAGCAGGGTACGCAGGCTGATCCTCGCGGCGACCTCTCCCGGTCCATTGCTGCTGATGAAGCCTGCAGACGTTATGGATTTTTTCCGCAAGAGTAAAAACACCAACATGCACCAGCAAGAAAGATCCAGAAATTCAGTTCAGGCGCTGCTGCGGTTCGGTGTGATGAAAGGCATGCTCTCTGTTAATCCGCGAACCTACTATTTCCAGCTCGCAGCCTTGATTGGATGGACAAGCCTGCTTCGCTTGTCCCGGCTGCTTCAACGCACGCTGATTCTTGCCGGCGACCGCGATCCGTTAATACAGGCGTACAACGGCCATATCCTGCGCCGCACAATTGGACGTTCAGAACTTCGCCTTCTGAAGGGTGAGGGACATTTCTTTGTGGTGACCAGCGCTAGACGAACTGCCGTCCTGGTCCGCGAATTTCTTTGCCGCCATTACGACGATGAAGAGAAGGCGCCGAGGATCACAAACTGAAACACCAAGGCTGGCCTGGAGCGCACACGCCCGTCTCATCAATAGTCGCTCTGCACCTGATAAAGAAAAGGGGAGCCCCGCTATCACACTGCTGCTGAAGCAGCGCCTCACGAGTGCTCCTCAAGCCTGCGCACATCCCCCAACGAATCACGTTGCATCGACTGCAAGTTCTTTTCAATGGTTTCGCACAGTGCTTCCATTTGAATCTGGTGTTCGCTGTGGCGAAACGGGCTTTGCAGATCGGTGCCGATGCGTTCGATGGCCAGCAGCATGAATCCCACCACGGTCGACGCCAGCGGCGTGAACCAGCCCAGGGATTCGACCAGTCCCACCGGTACGATCAAACAGAACAGCGAAATAAACAGCCGCGGAAAATAGACGTAAGGGTAGGGCAGCGGGGTATTGGCGATCCGCTCCATGCCGCCCTGACTGTTGGACAGGTCGACCAGCGTCGACTCAAGCCGCGCCAGGCGAATACTGTCCAGATGCCCGGCCTTGTATTCCTTGGCGAGCAAAGTCGCGGAGCCGGTGAGGATATCGTTGGCAAAGTTATTGGTCGTGCCACTGCGGGCGAACTCTTCGGCGGGAATAAACGCCCGCACCTCGTCAGGACAAGGCTGACCTTGCAGATGCGCGGCGAGGCAGTTCACATACGCGACGTGGCGGCGCAGCAGAGTGGATTTGACCGGATTCACCTCGCCGCCGACGTCGTCCAGCAGCGTCAGCACCTGCCGGGCGAAGCTGCGGGAGTTGTTGATCATCGCCCCCCACAACGTTCGCGCTTCCCACCAGCGGTTGTAGGCGCTGCTGTTGCGAAAACTGATCAATACGATCAACGCCGAACCCAGCAAGGTCAGCGGCATCAGCGGCAGGTTCAGCTTGGCGTTGAGAAACAGCATGAAGTCGACGGTGACGGCGATGTCCCACAGCAGCAACCAGAACAGAGACCAGCCCACGTAGCCCAGGGTCTTGATGATCAGGCGATATTTTTTGACGATGGCAGCTTTCAAACGGAACCTCGTGGCGAGCAGTTTGCTTAAACGCTTAAGCTCGGACGACGCCTGGCATCGGCAGTTCCCTGGTGAAGCAACCAACCGTCAGTCAATCTGCGAATGCAGAAGGGAACGGACAGAGCGACCGAGCAAAAAGTTGTTCGTCCGCTCTCTCAAAGACTCTTGAGCGCTAGGCGGGGGTTTGCCGCGCTGCCGACACACTGGATCGTCGGTCCGCCCGCTCGCCGAGCCGCCATCCCAGCAGCCCCCATAGCAGTGCACACAACGCGCCGACCAACGCGGCCATGCCTGCACCTTGGCCGAGCGCGTCCAGCGCGCTTTTCGCCCAGGCACTGATGGCGTCGCCGGCGCGGTAGACCACGGTGTCGATGACGTTCTTTGCCTTGTACTTGCTTTCGGCATCGAGCGGGGCAAACAGCATCTCCCGGCCTGGGCGAACGAGGGCGTACTCACCGATGCGGCGCACGATCATCAGCGCGGCGATCAGGCCAAAGCCGGGTGCGAAGATCAGTCCGATAAACCCCGCGCACATGACCAGCGGCACCATTGCCAGCAACACGCCGACACCTAGCTTTTGGGCGACGCGTCCAGTGATGAACAACTGACAGAGCAAGGCGCCCGCCTGCACGACAAAGTCGATGATGCCGAACACGCGCACCTGCGACTCGCGGTCCGGGAAGTGGTCGGCGACAACACGTGCCTGCTCGAAGTAGAGGAAAGTGGTGACCGTGGCCAGCAGCACCACAAAGCCACAGATGCCGAACAGATAAGGTGATTTCAAAATCGCCGTCATCCCACTGAAGGGATTGCCCGGCAACGGCCTGCGGGGGCTTTCGCTCGGCGCTGCACCTGGGCGTCCTGCGCCACCCCGATCACGCCAGCGCATCAACTTGCGCTTGAATAACATCGCAGTGCCCAGCAGAACAGCGGCCAGCAGCATCAGGCCGGACTCGCCCAGCGGACCGATCAGCAAGGCGCTCAGAGCAGGGCCACTCAGGCCACCCACGCTGGCGCCCGCCGCGATGAAAGCGAACAGGCGTTTGGCCTGGGCACTGTCGAATACATCGGCCATCAGGCTCCAGGCGACCGATACGACAAACAGGTTGTAGACCGATATCCAGACGTAAAACACTCGCGCCAGCCACGGGCTTTCCTCGCCCAGGAACAAGGCGGCGAACAACAGCAGGTTGGCGCAGAAAAATCCGTACACCCAGTCTACGAAATGCAGGCGCGGCACGCGTGTGCTGAGCCAGGCGAACAGCGGAACGGCCGCCAGCATGACGAAGAAGGTTGCGGTGAACAGCCACTGCAGGTTTTCGACGCCGGCAGTGATGCCCATCGATTCACGGATCGGACGAAGCATGAAATAGCCGGCGAACAGGCAAACGAATAGCACAAAGCCATTGAGCGCGGGGCGCAGCTCGTGAGCCTCGGCATTGATGATGGCGCTCGTGCGTTGGGCGAGAAGGGACATATCCATGTTGCGCTCCTGTAGGAGTGTCGAGGCAATAGCACGCGGCTTGCCCGTGCCGGGTTGGTCAGCGGTAGGTGATGCCGGTCAGTCGCTCGGACAGTTGCCACAGCGCGTCGGAATTCGAGCGATCGGCAGCGGCCGGAGGCATCTTGGCGAAGCCCAGCGGCCCGCGCTTCTCGTTATCACCGGTGGGCCCATAGTAGGCTCCGCCGACGGCCTCCGGCGCCGTCGCCGCATACAGTGTGGGCAGTGCGCCCTGCGCTGCGGAATGGTACATGTCCCGCTCTACAGCCCATTGTTTGCCGAATTCACTGTCCAGGCCAGGCCCTCGGGCGATCAGCTCGGTCACGGCAACGCCGGGGTGAGCGGCGATGCTGCGTATCCCCCAACCGGCGGCATCGCTGCGCTGCTGCAGCTCAATACTCCACTTGAGTACCGCCAGTTTCGATTGGCTGTAGGTGGTGAATGGGTCGTAAGCGCGCTCAGCCTGCAGGTCATCGAAGTTCAGGACGGCGCGCCCTGCGGCGATGCTCGACAGACTGACTACCCGACCATCGTCGCTTTTGCGTAGCAGAGGCATCAGCAGGCCGGTCAAGGCGAAATGCCCCAGGTAGTTGGTCGCCAGCTGCATCTCGTAGCCGTCGGCCGAAACGCCTCGAACAGGCGGCGACATGATGGCGGCGTTGTTGATGAGCACGTCGAGCCTTGGCAGACGCCCTTGCAGACGGTTGGCGAGGTCGCGCACGGATTGCAGATTGGCAAGATCCAGCGTTTCGAATTGCACGCGCGCCTCGGGCACGGCTTGCTTGATGTTTGCGATCGCTTCGCAGCCGCGCTCGGCGTTCCGTGCGGCGATGATCACCTCGGCACCGGCTCGCGTCAGGGCCAGCGCGTCTTCATAGCCCATGCCGCTGGTCCCTCCGGTCACCAGCACGATGCGGCCATTCTGGCTGGGCATGTCCTGGGTTGACCAGTCCGGCTTCGGCTCTGTTCGGGGAGTGGCTTGCGCAGCCAGTGTGCTGGCCAGCGCGGAAATGGCGAACAGCGTCCGGACGGCCTTGAGGATGCGTTGGGTTGCGGTAATGCTCGGCGTAACGGGTGAATGAACCATCGGGGAATTCTCATTCGCGTTGTAGGTTCCCGGTTTACGGGGCGAGCGAGCAGTATCGGTGTACGAGTGCGCGAGGATAAGTCGGACATTGGTGGATGGCCCGTACGGTATGGCGTACAGTCAACCGCCTGCGGAGGAATAATCCATGCGTAAGCCAAACCTTACCGATGTGTCGATATTTGCTGCGGTGGTCGAGGCAGGGGGATTTCGAGCTGCGGCGCAGAAGCGGGGTTTGTCCGCCTCGTCGCTGAGCGACTGCATACGTCGGCTGGAAGGCGACCTGGGCTTGCGCCTGCTCAATCGAACCACGCGCAGCGTCACGCCAACGGCGGCCGGCGAGCGATTGCTCGAGCGCCTGCGCCCGGCCTTGCAAGAAATCGACGCTGCTTTCAATGATCTGGACGACGACGCTCAGCGTCCGGTCGGCACGCTGAAGCTCAATGTGCCAGTGCCGGTGGCCCGCTTTTTGTTGCCCGACCTGCTGGCGCGTTTTCTGCGTCTTTATCCAGGGATCAACGTCGAAGTCGTCATGGACAATACATTTGTCGACGTCAACGCTGGCGGGTATGACGCCGGCGTGCGCTATGAAGAGAGCCTGGCCAGGGACATGATCGCCGTTCCCATCGGCCCACGTCGCCAGCGCTTCGTTGCGGCGGCTGCCCCGCGCTATCTGGCTGAACGTGGGACGCCTACTCAGCCCGAAGAACTGCCGGGCCATGACCTGCTCGGGCATCGATTCGAGAGTGGAAAAGTGGGCGTGTTTGAGTTCCACCGAGACGGCCGTGTGGTGCGTATCCCGCCTCAAGGACAATTGCTGACGTCATCCCACGATTTGAAAATCCAATCGGCCATCAACGGGCTGGGCATCGTGTATACCTTCGAGGATTTTCTGCGCGAGCCGCTATCCGATGGTCGACTGGTGCCGATTCTCGAGGACTGGTGGCAGGCCTTCGACGGTCCGTTTCTTTACTACCACGGGCGCCGTCACATGCCTTCGCCGCTCAGGGCGTTTGTAGATTTTCTGCGGGCCGAGCGGCAACTCGCAGAGAGCTCAAGCGTCTTCAGCGCCGTGTCGTAAGGCCTGCATCAACCGCAACCTGCGTGTCCGCTCAGGGTCAATCCGCCCCAACGAACACTGCAGCAACCCAAGGCCGTACCTCGGAGTGAGCCGTGGGCGTCCGGAAATCGGGTCACCAAGCGTTTTGCTGTCTGGATGCCGGCATCGGCCCATGGCGCCTCGTTCCGTTTCGGCAACGTTGTTTGACGGGGACGGGAAGAATCGCCGCGAGCACCCCGTGCATCGTCGGTATTCAATGCCCGCGGCTGCTGCGAATCAACTCATAGGCCCGGCGCACCAGCGGATTGATCGTATTGGAACGGATCCACAGGTAGTAGGTGACGTCCGGCAAGCGTGGCAAGCCATCGCTTTCCCCCAGTACCCGCATATCCGGGCCCAACATTTCCATGCTTCTGGCGGTGACGCCAAGACCTGCGCGCGTCGCCGCTTTGATGCCAATCAGGTTCGATGCGAGATAAGCCTGACGCCAGGGAATGTTGGCGCGCTCCAGGGCCTCCAGGGCATACCGTCGATAGATACTCGGTTCGTCGACCAGAATCAGCGGCAACGTCTCGCCCGGGTTATGAATGAACTGCGCAGAGCAAATCCACCATACCGGCGAGGTGCGCAACGCAAAACCTTCCAGATTGGGTGCTTCGCGGGTGGAGATCACCATGTCGATCTTGCCCCGTTGCAGATCGTCCATGAGAAACGGGCTGCGGCCGACATCGATCTCCAGGCGCAAGCGCGGAGCCGAACGCGCGATGTGGCTGAGGATCGGGGGCAGGATGGTGTCGGCGATGTCATGGGGCGAGCCGATACGCAGCACGCCGCTCAAGCTGCTTTCGCGCAGGGAGTTCAGCGCATCATCGTTGAGTGAAAGCATCTGCCGGGCATGGCGCAGCAACTGCTGTCCGGCTTCCGTCAGCTGCTTTTGCCGCCCGCGCTTTTCGAACAGGTTGACCCCGACCTGTTGTTCCAGGCGCTGCATGTGCTGAGTGACCGACGACTGGGTGCGGGCCAGTTGCACGCCGGCCTCGGCAAAACTGTGGTGATCGACCACGGCAATGAACGTGCGCAGCAATTCGAGATCGAGGATCGTCATAGGCAGGTTTTATATCAAAGGGACGAACTTAAACATTACATATCTTTATGCATTGGCAGGAAGTTTTTTCTCTCGATGTTCTCTTGAGTCAATAAACTCACGCTTATATGCGTTTGGTAAAAAAGTGACGGTGCCTGAGTTATAACGATATTAGATATTTGTATTTCCGTTATGCCGGTGCTGTCAGCAGGATGCCCACTCACTGGATCGGGGTTTGCCGATCAATCATGAGGGGAAATCCATGTCGTCCGATCGCGCGCCTTCAAAACGTTTTTTGCCCCTGATGCTGGGCGCCTTCATATCGCTGGCCGCCAGCACCGCTGCCCTGGCTGATGCGACGCTGGACAAGATCGAGCAACGTCATGTGCTGGTGGTCGGCGTGCTGTTGTCAGGTGGCCCCTTTGGCGGGATTGATCCTGCCACACAGAAACCGCGTGGTTTGAACGTCGAACTGGCCGAAGAACTGGGTCGGCGGCTAAGCGCCGAGGTGCAACTGGTGCCGGTATTGCCAGCCAACCGCGTGCAATTCCTGCAACAGGGCAAAGTGGATTTGCTGATCGCCAACATGGAATGGACGGCGGAGCGTGGTGAGATCCTCGGTTTTGTACCCACACCGTTTTATCGGGTTGGCGGTACTGCAGCCGTGCTGAAGGACAGCAAGATCGCTCGTTGGGAGGATTTGAAAGGGCAACCGGTCTGCACTTCCCAGGGCAGCAGCTACATCAAGCCGCTCACTGAATTGGGCGTCGAGTTGAAAGCTTTCAAAAGTTCATCGGAGTCCTTGTTGGCACTGCGTGGCAACAACTGCGTTGCGGCGGTTCATGACGCCACCCTGATCAATCCGTTAATCGCCGACAACGCCGAGTGGCGAGGCTACCGCGCCATCACCCCGGAGCTCAATCCGGCGCCTTCGGTGATCTGGACACGCCGTGGTGAAAACGACACTCAGGCCAGGCTCGACCCGATTGTGAAGGAACTGCACCGCAGCGGCTGGTTGATCGAAGCCCAGACTCGCAACCACATCACCCCCGCGTCACCGGCGCTGGTCGAACTGCAAAAACAGTTTCAAGCCAACGGGGCCTGAAATTCCTCCCTCAGAGTTTTCATCCGACCGTCGTGTCACTCGACGGTCGTTCAAGGTAGCCCTGCATGAAACGTCATTTTTCCGCTAAAGCCCTGACCACGTTTTGCCTCGGCGCCCTGGTTGCCATCGGCACCAGTGCCGTCCGGGCCGATGCCACGCTGGACAAGATTCGCCAACGCCACGAAATCAGCGTCGGGGTGATCCTCAGCGGCCCGCCGTTCGGCACCATAGATCCCAAGACCGGCGAGCATCTGGGTTACAACGTCGAACTCGCCAAGGGTGTAGCCAAGGCTCTGGGTGTGGAAGCGAAAACGGTGTCGGTGCTGGCGCCTAACCGGGTGCAGTTTCTGCAGCAAGGCAAGGTCGACATCCTGATCGCCAACATGCAGTTCACCGATGAGCGCGCGCAGATTCTCGACTATGTGCCGACGCCCTACGAGGAAGTGGGCGGGGCGGCGCTGATCCGCAAGGGCGCGGGCATCACTCGGTGGGCAGACCTGAAGGACAAGCCGGTGTGCGTGTCCCAGGGCAGCAACTTCATCAAACCGTTGCAGGAAACCTACGGTGCGCAGATCAAGGCGTTCCGCAGCCAGTCCGAATCGTTGCTGTCGCTGCGCGGCAACGGCTGCGTGGCGGCGGTGCACGTCAGCCCGACCATGCACGCCTTGCTCGGCGATGCCGAATGGGCCGGTTATGAAATTCCGCTGCCCAATGATCTGATTCCCTCCAACTCGGTGATCTGGCTGCGCAAGGGCGAGCACGACACTCAGGCGAAACTCGACGCCATCGTGCGCGATTGGCACCGCAGCGGCTGGCTGATTGCATTGGGCGAGCGCACCGGCATGGCGCCGTCCCAGGCCCTGCGTGATCTGCACGAGCAGTATCGCAACGCTCAACCGCTGGCGTCGCAGCCATGAGTGAGGTTTTGTTTGCGCAGTTGCAACAACTGCTGGGCGAGCGTCATGTGCAGCGCAGCGAAGAGGCGAGCGCTTTTCTGACTGACAAGCAGGGGCGCTACGTGGGCGCGGTGATCGCAGCCGTGCACCCCGGTAATACCGAAGAAGTCGCGGCAGTGGTGCGGGTTTGCGTCGCTGCCCGCGCTCCAATCGTGGTTCAGGGCGGCAACACAGGCCTGATGGGCGCGGCGACACCGGATGCCAGCGGGCATTCGGTGTTGCTGTTGCTCGATCGTTTGAATCGAGTGCGCGCAGTGGACACCGACAACGACACGCTGACCGTCGAGGCCGGCTGCATTCTGCAACACGTGCAACAGGTCGCCGAGGAAGCAGGGCGGCTGTTTCCCCTGAGTCTGGGGGCCGAGGGCAGTTGCACGATCGGCGGGAATCTGGGCACCAACGCCGGCGGCACGGCTGTCCTGCGTTATGGCAACACCCGTGAGCTGACCCTCGGGCTGGAAGTGGTGACGGCCGAGGGCGAGATCTGGCATGGCCTGCGTGGGTTGCGCAAGGACAATACCGGCTACGACTTGCGCGACTTGTACATCGGCAGCGAAGGCACCCTGGGCATCATCACTGCCGCAACCCTGAAATTGTTCCCGCTGCCCAAGGCGCAATCCACGGCCTTCCTCGCGTTCGATTCGCTGGCGCAAGCGGTAGCATTTCTCTCCCATGCCCGCTCCGGTTTCGGCGCCGGGCTTACCGCATTCGAGTTGCTCAACGCCGATTGCCTGGCGTTGCTGCGCGAGCAGTTTCCTGAAGCCCCGCAACCTTTTCTCGGCGCTGTACAGCCGTGGTTTGCGCTGCTCGAACTCTCCGACAATCGCGGTGAAGCACAAGCCCGCGAGGCCTTTGAAAGCGTGCTGGGCGAAGCCTTCGAGCAAGGCTTGCTGGCCAATGCACTGATTGCCGAAAGCCTGGCCCAAAGTCAGGCCCTGTGGTTGCTGCGGGAGAACATGAGCGAGGCGCAGAAGCGCGCCGGGCGCAATATGAAGCACGACATCTCGGTACCCATTTCCAGGGTCGTGGATTTCGTCGCCCACACCGATGCCCTGTTGCAGGTGCACTTTCCGGGCGTGCGGCACTTCACCTTCGGCCATCTGGGCGATGGCAACCTGCATTACAACGTCGCCCATCCGCTGCATTCGACCGTCGATGAACACATGGCCCATTACGCCGCGCTGAGTCTGCTGGTGCACGACAGCGCCCACGCCCATGGCGGCTCCATCAGCGCGGAACACGGGATCGGCCAGCGCAAGCGCGACATGCTGACTCGTTACAAAAGTCCGGTGGAGCTGGATCTGATGCGCCGTATCAAACAGGCGTTGGATCCGAACAACCTGCTCAATCCCGGCAAGGTCATTGAGGTGTCCCGCTCATGACGCTCCGTCTCTCCAGACGCGTGCAACGCGTCTCGCTGTCCGCCAACGCGGCAGCCAAATCCCGCGCGACCGAACTGCGTGACGGCGGTCGCGACATTCTCGACCTGACCACCGGCGAGCCGGATTTCGACACGCCCGAACACATCAAGCAGGCCGCTTGCGCAGCGATTGCCGCCGGCGCCACCAAATACACCCCGACGCCCGGCGTCAAAGGCTTGCGCCTGGCGGTGCAACGCAAGCTCGAGCGGGAAAACCACCTGAGCTATCCGCTGCCCTCGATTGTGATTGCCAACGGTGCCAAGCAGATCATCTTCAATGCCTTTGCTGCCACCCTCGACGACGGCGATCAAGTGCTGGTGCCGGTTCCGTACTGGCCGTCGTTTCCGGACAGCGTGCGGTTCAACGGTGGCGAGCCGGTGTTCATCGAATGCCCGCTGGAGCAAGGCTGCAAACTCACGGCTGCGCAGCTGGAGCAGCACATTGGCGAGCGTACCCGCTGGCTGATCCTCAACGGGCCGGGCAATCCCAGCGGCGCGGTTTATACCGAGGCAGAATTGCAAGCGATTGCCACCGTACTGAGGCGGCATCCGCAATTGCTGATCCTGCTGGATGAACTCTACGAACACATTCGTTTCGACGACCGTCCGGCGCTGAATCTGCTGAACGTTGCGCCAGATCTGCAAGAGCGTTGCCTGCTGGTCGGCGGTGTTTCGAAAACCTATGCCATGACCGGCTGGCGCGTCGGCTTCGGCGCCGGGCCGCAGGCGCTGACAACGGCCATGACCGTGGTGCAATCGCAATCCACATCCGGCGCATCGTCCGTTGGCCAGGCTGCTGCGCTGGCGGCGCTGGAGGGTGGCCTGGGGTTTCTGCCGCCGCAGGTCGAGGCCTATCAGTTGCGACGGGATTTGCTGCTCGACGCGCTGCGCCCGGTGGAGGGTCTGCAGGTGCTTGAGCCACAGGGCGGCTTCTTTGTGTTTGTCCGCTGCGCCGGCTTGATCGGCCGATATCGCCCTGACGGGCAGCGGATGAGCTGCGACGTCGATGTCGTCGACTATCTGCTGGAGGAGGGCGTTGCCGGTGTGGCGGGCAGTGCTTATGGTCTGTCGCCGTGGTTCCGCCTGTCCATCGCCACGGCCACTGACAATGTCGTTGAAGCGGGACGCCGAATCGCACGAGCCTGCGCGCAGCTACGGAGCGAGCCATGACTCACTGGCTGGAGCTTTTCGTTCACTGGACGGCGGGGCTGGGTCTGAACTACAGCTTTCTTCTGGACGCGTACCAGCGCGGCACACTCGGGCAAGGCGCACTTACCACCGCATTGCTGTGTGCGTTCACCATCGTCGGCAGTTTGTTGGCCGGTGTCGCACTGGCGGCGATGCTGACATCGGGCAAGTCGTGGCTGGCGACACCGGCCCGAATCTTTGTCGAAGTCACGCGCAACACGCCGACGCTGGTGCAGCTGTACTGCGCCTTCCTGGTGTTGAACATGCTGCTGACCCAGGCGGTGGGTGCGGCCAATCCGCTGACACCGTTTGCCTGGGTGGTGATCGTGATCTCCCTGCACAAGGGCGCGTTCCATGCCGAAGCCTTGCGCGCCGGCATCGAGGCGGTGCCTGCGGTGACACTGGAAGCGGCCAGTTCGCTGGCTTTCAGCAGCCGGCAGTTGTTGTGGAATGTGCAGCTCCCGCTGGCTCTGCGTTTTGCGCTGCCCTCGCTGATCAACAACCTGATCGACCTGGTGAAGATGACCGCCGTGGCGTCGGCCATTGCCGTGGGCGACATCACGTACGCGGCGATCATGATCTGGACCCAGAGTGACAACGTGCTGGAACTGATGATCCTGATCCTAAGTTTTTTCGGTCTGCTGAGCTTTATCGTCAATTGCGTGGGGCGCTACCTCGAAGCGCGCCTGAGGATGCCCGGTTATGGCCACTGAATCGACCGTCACTGCAATGACGGCCCTGCCGCGCCGACACCTCGGCAAGCTGTTGATAGTGGCGGGCATCGCACTGGCGCTGCTGTATTTCAGCGCGCAGAGCCCGGTGCTCAAGGCCTTGCTGCAATGGTCGCCGGCACTGGCGGCGGGCTTCGCGCAGAACATTCTGATCAGCCTGGTGGCCATCGGGCTGGGTTCGCTGCTGGGGTTGCTGGTAGGGGCTCTGGCCTTGTCGCCGTTGCGCCTGATGCGTCTGCCGGCGCAAATCTGGGTGCAGGTGTTTCGCAATGCACCGTGGCTGGTACTGATCTATTTCACCACCTACGTGTTTCCGTTCGAGATCCGTATTGCCGGCACTTACGTGGCGTTTCCGGACTGGGTCAAGGTCACCCTCGGCCTCGCACTGCCGGCCAGCGCCAACGTCGCGGAGATCTTTCGTGGTGCCGTGGCGTCGATCCCGGCCACGCAATGGGAAGCCGCTCGTTCGCTGGCTTTCACGCGGGGGCAGATCTTCCGCTCGATCATCCTGCCGCAGTGTTTCAAACGCATGCTGCCGCCGTGGATGAACCTGTACGCGGTGATCACCATGGGCACGGCGCTGGCTTCGCTGGTGGGCGTGCATGACGTGATCGATACCGCACAGATCGCCAGCAATACCGTGAACATGACCGGTTTTACCGTGGTGATCTACTTCAGCCTGCTCGCGCTGTTCTTCGTCTATTGCTACCCGATTTCCCGACTTACCCGACGCCTGGAGCGACGTTATGCCTTCTATTGAAACCGGCGGCGAACCGCTGGTCCGCCTGCGGGATTTGCACCTGTCATTCAGTGGCAACCCGGTACTCAAGGGCATCGATCTGGAGGTGCATCGCGGCCAGGCGGTGTCGATTATCGGCCCGTCGGGTTCCGGCAAGTCGACGATT
The DNA here is from genome assembly GCF_002112855.1 of Pseudomonas sp. B40(2017). Classification (NCBI taxonomy): domain Bacteria; kingdom Pseudomonadati; phylum Pseudomonadota; class Gammaproteobacteria; order Pseudomonadales; family Pseudomonadaceae; genus Pseudomonas; species Pseudomonas sp. B40(2017). The sequence continues at coordinate 379,186 of NZ_NEIT01000001.1, read as the reverse complement.
CTGCGCTGCATCACCGGGTTGTTGCAGCCCCAGCGAGGCAGCATCCGGGTCGGCGCCACCGACGTCCACACCCTGACGCAGGAAGCGCAGCGCATCCAATTGCGCAAACGCGTGGGGTTCGTGTTCCAGCAGTACAACCTGTTCCCGCACCTCTCGGTGCTGGAAAACCTGGTGGTGGCGCCACGCAAGGTATTGGGGCGCAATCGGGTCGACGCCGAGAAAGACGCGCGCGCCTTGTTGGCCAAAGTGCGTCTGGAACACAAGGCCGATGCCTATCCCGGCCAACTGTCCGGCGGTCAGCAACAACGCGTGGCGATTGCCCGTGCCCTGGCGATGCGCCCGGAATTGATCCTGTTCGATGAAGTGACCTCGGCCCTCGATCCGGAAACGGTCGGCGAAGTGCTGACGGTGATTCGCGAACTGACCGAGGAAGGCATGACCTGTGTGCTGGTGACCCACGAGATGCGGTTTGCCGAGGAAATCAGCGATGTCGTCTATTTCACCGAAAACGGGGTCATCGTCGAGCACGGCAGCGCCGCGCAGATTTTCCAGCACCCCGTTAGCGAACGGACCCAGACCTTCTTGCGCCATGCCCTGGGCGATCCGGGGCGGCGCGCGGCGCTTGCCAATGATCCTTATCTGTTGACCAACCTCAGCCGTTACAGCCTGTCCGTCTGACCCCGAGGAGATATTAATGAGTACCGTGAACCGTGCCGATGTCATCGAGGACTTCCTGAAGAAAGTCCGCGTCATCCATCAACGGGGCGTCGACCGCGCTGCGCTGGACGAAATCGTCAGCCTGCTGGAAACGCTCGCCGAACGCCGCGACCTGTTCAACTTCGATGAATTCCCGGCGCCGGTGCCGGGGCAGGGCAGCACCGCGTCCCGCTATCGTCTCAACGATGACGGCGACACCCCGACGCTGTACCTGAACTCGCTGCTGCCGGGCAAAAGCACCATCCCCCACAACCACGAGACCTGGGCAATCATCAGTGCCATCGAAGGCCAGGAAATCAACTACGTCTATACCCGCAGCGATGAGGGCCGCGAGCCTGGTTTCACCACGTTGCATCTGCAAAAGGAAGTCATCGTGCAGCCCGGCACCTCGATCTCGTTTTTGGGTGAAGACTTGCACGGGATTCGTGTCGATGGCGAACAGCCGACCCTGCATTTCCATTTGTACGGCTTGCCGCTGGAATCCCTCAACGGGCGTTACGGCGTTGAGGCCGACGGGCGCATTCTCAACTACAACGCCTCGCAAATGGCGCCGTCGATCAAGGCCTACGCATGATCGATCTGTATTACTGGCCGACCGGCAACGGTTTGAAAATCGGCATTCTCCTGGAAGAACTGGGGCTGGAGTACCGCGTGCTGCCAGTCAACATCCGTGAGGGTGAACAGAAGCAGGCGGCATTCCAGCGCATCAGCGCCAACGGGCGGATTCCGGCGATTGTCGATCATGCGCCTCACGGCTTGATTGAACCGCTGAGCCTGTTCGAATCCGGTGCCATCCTCAATTATCTGGCCGACAAGGCCGGGCGATTCCTGCCCGCGGCGGGCACTGCCGAACGTCAGAAGGTGCAGGAATGGCTGTTCTGGCAAGTGGGGCACGTCACGCCATACCTGAGTCAGTTGCAGCTGTTCAAGGAGAAGGCGCCGCAACCGCAGGCGTTTGCCCTGGAACTGCTGGCGGGCGAGGCGGCGCGCTTGTACGGCGTGCTGGAGCGACGGTTGTCCGAAGTGCCCTGCGTGGCCGGTGATTATTCCATCGCCGACATGGCGATATTCCCGTGGATTCAGCCGCAGCGACAGGGGCAGGAACTGCAGGATTTTCCGCACATTCGGGCCTGGCGCGAACGCCTCAAGGCGCGCCCGGCCATTCAACGTGCGTATGCCAAGGGCCGCGACGTGGCGACCAGTGAACGCGCTCTGGCGCTTCAATAATTTTCTTTCGAGCGCAACCCCATGAGTCAGATCGTAACCCCAGCGCAATTGCAGCAGTGGCTGTTCGACGGGCAGGAAATTGCCCTGTTCGATGTGCGTGAACATGGCCAGTATGGCGAAGCCCATCCGTTCTTTGCCGTCAATCTGCCCTATAGCCGGCTGGAACTGGAGGTTCGGCGACTGGCGCCCAACTCTCAAGTGCGACTGGTGATTCATGACCAGAACGGCGGCGATGTTGCCACGCGTGCCGCGCGGCGCCTTCAGGCGTTGGGGTATGACCGCGTGCATATTCTTGAAGGCGGTGCCGATGGCTGGCAGGCCGCCGGTCATCAGTTGTTTGCCGGCGTGCATGTGCCATCCAAGGCATTTGGCGAATTGGTCGAAGAGGTCAATCACACGCCCCATGTCACCGCGCTACAACTGGCCGAATGGCAAACCCGAGGCGAGCCTCTGGTGCTGCTCGACGGCAGGCCGTTCGATGAATACTACAAAATGACCATTCCTGGTTCCGTGTGCTGCCCCAATGGCGAACTGGGGTATCGCATCCATGATTTGGTGCCTGACGAAGACACGCCGATCGTGATCAATTGCGCCGGTCGTACCCGCAGCATTATCGGTGCGCAGACCCTGATCAACCTCGGATTGAAGAACCCGGTGTATGCCTTGGAAAACGGCACACAAGGCTGGTATCTGGAGGACTTCGAGCTTGAGCACGGCAGCACCCGGCGTTATGCCGAGTCGGTGACCGCAGCGCCATTGACCACACAGCGCCTGGCGGCTGCCCGACTGGCCGAAAGAGCCGGCGCAGAGACAGTGACGGCTGCACAGGTCGAGCAATGGGCCGGCGATGCTGATCGCAGTCTGTTTTTGTGTGATGTGCGCACCGCCGAAGAGTTTGCCGCCGGCAGTCTGCCGGGCGCGCAACACACGCCAGGTGGTCAGTTGGTTCAATCGACCGATCTGTATGTCGGCGTGCGCCAGGCGCGACTGGTGCTGATCGACAGCGATGGTGTCCGCGCCCGGATTGTCGCGAGCTGGCTGCGTCAGGCGGGGCATGAAGCCTACGTGCTGGCAGGTGGTGTGAGCAGCACGCTGTCGCTACCGGAAAACGATGGGGTCGCCCACGAAGCATTGCCGCTGATCACGGCGCAGGCGCTTTCCGATGCACTGAAGGATGACGCCGTCGCGCTGATTGATCTGCGGCCGAGCATGACTTATCGCAAGGGCCACATTGCCGGGGCGCGCTGGTCGATTCGCTCCTTGCTCGCACAACACGTGGCGGGCGAGCAGCGGCCGCTGGTGCTGTTGGCCGAGGTTGCCCAACTGGCTGCGCTCGCCTCACAGGAACTGCCACAAGCTCAGCGCGCGCAGGTACGGCTTCTGGACGGCGGCCTTGATGCCTGGCGTGCGGCCGGTTTTGCTGTGCAGGAAAGTCCGGACGCGCTCTCTGATGAGCAATGCATTGATTTTCTATTCTTTACCCATGACCGCCACTCCGGCAACAAGGACGCAGCGCGTCAATACCTGACGTGGGAAATCGGTTTGCTGGCGCAGATGAACGCCGACGAAATCGCCAGTCTCAAACCGTTGCAGGTGCAGGCACGTCCGGGGTCGCACGTGCATACGCGGCTGGTGCATTCGGCACTGGCCCAGGGACCCGGTGGCCGCGCAGTCAATGTGCCGGTGACTCGCTTGAGCACGGTGTTGTTCGACAACCTGGCGCAAATGCGTGACGCCCGTGCTCGTCGTGATAGCGAGCGGGTGCTGAGTTATGGCGCGCGCGGCAATCCGACGGCGTTCGCCCTCGAAGACCTGGTCACCGAGCTGGAAGGTGGGTATCGCACGCGCTTGTACGGTACCGGGCTGGCAGCGATCGCACAGACGTTTCTTGCTTATCTGCGACCCGGTGACCATGTGCTGATCACCGACGCGGTATACGCGCCGGTGCGGCGCCTGGCACGGGAGTTTCTTCAGCCCTTCGGCATTGAAGTCAGCTATTTCGCGGCCGACGGCCGTGACCTGGAGGCCCGGCTGCAAGCCAATACCCGAATGGTCTACACCGAAGTGCCTGGCTCGTTGTTGTATGAACTGTGCGACTTGCCGGCCATGGCTGCCCTGTGCAAACCGCGAAGTATCCTGCTGGCTGTCGACAATACCTGGGGCTCCGGTTACCTGTACCGTCCCTTGGCGCTCGGTGCAGATATCTCGATCATGGCACTGACCAAATACCTGAGCGGCCACAGTGACGTGGTCATGGGCAGCGTCTGCACGACCGAAGACGCATGGCCCGCACTGGCGGCCATGAGCGACAGCTTTGGAACGACCGTCAGCCCTGACGACGCGTATCTGGTGCTGCGTGGCGCTCGAACGCTCGCGTCACGACTGCAAGTGCATGAGCGTCAGGCTCTGGAAGTCGCCCACTGGTTACAGGCACACCCGCAGGTGAAGCAGGTGTTTCATCCGGCCTTGCACGATCATCCCGGCCATGCCTTGTGGCGCCGGGACTTCACTGGCAGCAATGGCCTGCTGTCCTTTGAATTGCGTGAAACGGACGCCGCGTACGTGGAACGCTTCATCGATGCGCTGCAACTGTTCGGATTGGGGGCTTCCTGGGGCGGTTTTGAAAGTCTGATCACCGTGGCCGATACCGGCGATCGCGACAGTGCGGCGGATCGCTTATTGAATCCGGTGTTGCGCTTGCACGTTGGCCTGGAGGATGTCGCCGACTTGATTGAAGATCTGCAGCGCGGGTTTGCGGCTTTGGAGAGGGAACAAGGTCGTGCCGTTTGATGTTGGCTCACTCAGTGAGGGGGCTCTGAGGTAGCGTCTGCACAGGCGCGGAACACTCCATCAAAACCGGGCTGAGTCTGCTGCTGGACGTCAGCCCGTCGATGAGTCGATCAAGCGTTGACCGGCACGGCTTTGGGCCTGCGATACAGGATCGTTGTCGGTGTGCAGCACGTCCAGCCGTCGGCACGCAGCAATACCAGATCGCTTTGAAAAGCACCTCCGGAAACCCGGGCGGGAAGGCCTAAGCTCATTCCAAAAAGATATTTATTTAATCTTTTTAAGATCGTTTAGCTTTTAGCAAAGGAAACGTGCAGCGCCTCGCTTGCGGCGTTTGTTTTGCCTCAGGCCGACCCCGTTCGCGGTCGTTGTCTGAGGCTCCTGTCCATTTTTTCTACCCTGGTACGGCCACACATCAGGCCGTCAGCGGTTTGTTGCCCGGAGCCCTCGTGACACTTATTCAAACCTCTTTGGCAACGGTACAGGTCGACTTGCCTGAACGATTGGCCCCACCCATCGACGATAGCGCCGAGGAGGGCGATGTTGTCCTCGAACTGCGAGGCGTCACTAAAGCTTATCTGCGCAAAGGCGGGTCGCCGTTGCCGGCTGTCAACCATGTCAGCTTGAAGGTTCGACGCGGCGAAGTGCTGTGCCTGATGGGCACCTCCGGCAGCGGCAAATCGACCTTGCTTCGCCATATCAATCGTTTGATCGAACCCACCAGCGGTGAGGTCTTGATTGAAGGTCAGGCTATCAGCGGCCTGAGCCACAAAGCGTTGCGGGATTTGCGCTCGCGGCGAATCGGCATGGTGTTCCAGCATTTTGGTCTTTTGCCCCATCGCACGGTGCTGGACAACGTTGCGCTGCCTCTGGAGTTGCGCGGCGAATCCGAGGCCGTCCGGCACGCAGCGGCCACCCGACAGTTACAGGCGATGGGCCTGGAGGGATGGGGCGAGCATTATCCCCACGAGTTGTCCGGCGGTATGCAGCAACGGGTCGGACTTGCGCGGGCATTGGTAACTGATCCGGATATTCTCCTGATGGACGAGCCTTTCAGCGCACTGGATCCGACCATCCGGCGAGACCTGCAAAGCCACTTTCTGGCCTTGGTCCGCGAGCGCGGAATCACCACGTTGCTGGTCACCCACGATCCTGCCGAAGCGGTCCGTCTCGCTGACCGGATAGCGGTATTGCGCCAGGGGCGTCTGGTGCAGTCGGGCACCCCGAAACAGCTGCTCGAGACGCCGGCCGATGCTGAGGTCGCGGATTTTTTCCGCGATTGCCTTCCAGCCGCACCGGTATTGCACGATGCCGGTTGGCCGGTACGTCAGGTTCCCGAAACGGCACCGAAGCAGCAACCGGTTCAGCCGGGCTTGCGCGGCTGGCAAGCCCTGTTGCTCGGGCCGGCAGCGCTGGCGGCGCGGGGCCGAGGCGGGTTGTTCTGGCTCGGGTTCGCCGCAGAACTCGCGGCCCTGGCCACTGCGGTGCAAGGCATTGCGAGCGCATCCTGGATATCGGTCGTGGTGGGATTGGCCGTGCTGGCGGCCAGTCGTTTCATCGCGTATTCGCTGGGCCGTCAACCGGTGCGGCGCGCCGTTTCGAGTTGGGCGTTGCCGCTGGCGGTGCTGCTGGTCAGTCAGGCATTGGTGATCTGGCGCGTGTTGACGCCCGATACCACCCAGGCGTTCTTGCAGTTCCCGGCCAGCCGCCAGGCGCTGTTACTGACTGCACAGAGCGTGGATGACTTTATCGGTTGGTCACAGGTGACGTTCGAGAGCGCTTTTGTCGGCGTGATCGTTGCGGTTCGCACGGTCATTGAAGGGATCGAAACCCTGCTCGGTTGGCTGCCCTGGCCGGTTTGCGCGCTGGCGCTGGTATTGCTGGCCTGGCGCTCGGCGGGCCTGGCCCTGGCGCTCACCAGCAGCGCTGCGTTGTTGTATATCGGCCTGTTCGGGTTTTGGGAGCGGACAATTGCCACGCTGGCGCTGGTTGGTTCGTCGGTGCTGATCGCACTGGTGATCGGCGTACCCACCGGCATTCTGCTGGCGAAGCGGCCATTTGCCCGCAGGCTGCTCACGCCTTTGCTGGATGTCATGCAGACCCTGCCGACCTTTGTCTATCTGATTCCCGCTGTGGCGTTCTTTTCGGTGGGCAAGACCCCGGCGGTCATTGCGACGGTGATTTTTGCCCTGGCACCGATGATTCGTCTGACGTCCCTGGGCATTCAGGAAGTCCCGAAGGATGCCGTGGAAGCGGCAATCGCCCATGGAGCAACCCCTTGGCAAACCCTGGTGAAGGTGCAACTGCCGCTGGCGCGACGATCCCTGTTACTGGGGATCAATCAGACCATTGTCATGAGCCTGTCGATGGTGGTGGTTGCTGCCCTGATCGGCGCTGGAGGACTGGGTTACGACGTCATGACGGCGTTGCGCAATATCAAGGGCGGCGAGGGCGTGCTGGCCGGCGTGGCGATCGTGCTGTGTGCATTGATCCCCGATCGAATCATTCAATCGAGCTTGCGCAAGCAAGACCATCTGCATAACTGAACAGTGAGACTTATCGTGACAAAACATCTATTGCGTAACCTGAGTGCGGTTGCAGTGCTGGCTTCCCTGATCGTGCCGGCCAGCGTGATGGCCAAGGACAAAATTGTCATTGGCGAGCAGAACTGGACGGGGGCCATCGCCATTCAACACATTCTGGGTGAGGTGATCAAAATTCGTCTGGACGGTGATGTGTCGTATCTGGCCGGGGACGTGCCGGTGCTGTTCAGTGCGGCGGCCAAGGGCGACGGTTCTGTGGATGTGCTGACGGACATCTGGCTGCCCAATCAGTCGGCGGCATGGGCCAAGTACGTCACCGGCGGCACCCGCTCACTGGTGCCCAATGCTCACCCTTATGCCGGCGAACAAGGCTTCTACATTCCCGGTTATCTGCAAGACAAGTACGGCGTCAAATCGATCTACGACCTGAAAAAACCGGAAGTGGCCAAGCTCTTCGAGCCAGTGGGCGGCGGCAAGGCCGAACTGCTGGTGGGGCCGGCGGGCTGGGAGTCGACCTATATCGGCCAGATCAAGGCCAAGGATTACGGCTTCGCCGATAAATTCGAGTCCGTGTCGACGGAAGCCTCGGTGACTTACGCCAAACTGGCCTCGGCTTACAAAGCGCAACGCGGCGTGGTGTTCTACGCCTACACCCCTGACTGGATTTTCTCGGCCTATGATCTGCGTCGTCTGGAAGAGCCCGCGTTCGATGGCTACGCCCAGGACAACAAAAAAGAAGATCCTCTTTACAAGGCGGATGGCTGCTGGAAATTCATCAGCCCGACCGTCGATCCCGACTGGCTGAACAAGAGCCACATCACCTGCGCCTTCCCGGATGCCAAGGTGTACGTCCTGGCTTCCACCGCACTGCAAAAGCGCGCGCCGAAAATTGCCGAGTTCCTGCACAACTTCTCCATCGACCCGGCACAGTTGAACGGACTGATCCAGAAAATCGAAAAGGAGAAACAGCCAGCAGACGTCGCCGCCAAGGCCTGGGTTCAAGCCAACCCTTCTACTGTTGACCAGTGGTTTGCAGGGCAGGCGCAGCAAGTGAGTTCAGCCCAATGACCAGAGCGAACGTACGTGTGCTCGATGGCGGCATGGGGCGGGAGTTGAAGCGAATCGGCGCGCCGTTCCGTCAACCGGAATGGTCGGCCCTCGCGCTGATCGAAGCGCCCGAGTATGTGCTGCAGGCGCATCAGGCGTTCGTGAAAGCGGGCGCACGGATCATCACCACCAACAGCTATGCGGTGGTGCCTTTTCATATTGGCGACGAGCGATTTGCCGAGCAGGGAAGAGCGCTGGCTGAGCGCGCCGGACGGCTGGCGCGGCAGGCCGCCGGCGAAAGTACCGATGCGGTCACCGTGGCCGGGTCGTTGCCGCCGGCGTTGGGGTCGTACCGGCCGGATCTGTTCGATCATAAGCGTTCAGTAGCGATCCACCGCGAACTCATTGCCGGATTGCAGGCGCACGTCGATGTGTGGCTGGCCGAAACGCAAAGCTCCATTGCTGAAGTGCGGGCGGTGGTCGAAGCCCTTGGAACGGATTCCGCGCCACTCTGGGTGTCATTCACGCTGTTGGACGAAGAGGGCCGGGAACCGCGATTACGCTCAAACGAGGCTGTTGCCGATGCGGTTCGCGTGGCGGCTGAGCTGGGGGCCAAGGCGGTGCTCTTCAATTGCAGCCAGCCGGAAGTGATGGCCGCGGCCTTGATTGAGGCACGCGCTGTGATTGAAAACCTGGATCATCCTGTCGAACTGGGGGTTTATGCCAATGCTTTCCCCCCTGTCAGTGCCAAAGCCGAGGCCAATAGCGATTTGTTGGACATTCGGCGCGATCTGGGCCCCGAGTCCTACCTGGACTGGTCGAAATCATGGGTTGCCGCAGGGGCCAGCATTGTCGGCGGATGCTGTGGGATCGGCCCGGAGCATATCGCCCAGTTGCATTTGCACCTGCACTATCTAAAGGGTGAGGAGGCCGCGCATGAGTGATTTTTCAGGCGACGTTCTGTCAGAGCAGGCGATATTGGGTGCCGGCTGCTTCTGGGGGGCGGAAGCCTCATTCCGGGCATTGCCGGGTGTGCTCGACACCCGCGTCGGATTCGCGCGGTCAGACTTGGGCGACGCCACCCTGATCGAAGTCGTGCAAGTCGACTTCGACCCCCGACTCATTTCCTACAGCCGTCTCGTCGAGCACTTCTGGACACTGCACGATCCCACGTCAGTCGACCGGCAGGGTGCGGACGTCGGGGCGAAATACCGCTCCGCGCTGTTTTTCAACAGTGCCGAGCAGGCCCGACTGGCGCTTGTCGCCAGGCAGCAGCTGGACGCCAGTGGCCAGTTGGACAAGCCAGTGGCTACGGTGATCCTGCCACTGGGTGAGTTTCAAAAGGCGGATGAAGAACATCAGCGCTACCTTGAAAAGCACGGTGGCAGCGCCTGTTCCATTTGATGCATAGGCAACGCTTTTGCCGTCTGGGCCGGGGCGTTGCGATTTCTCGGGTCGGCGAGTGGGCAAGCCGATATTGGCGCAAGAGTGAATCCACAGGAATACGGGCAGGTGAGGGTGTATAAAAGTGATTAAAATCGTCGAAATACAGTTAACTACACTAAATGGTCGTTTAGTCGAGTTATTACATAATGTATTGAAAATCAATGGAGCAGGCCATGAATCCGAGTCAGATCAGTGCGTCGAACCTGATTGCATCACTGGACCTTGAACCTCATGTTGAGGGCGGCTATTTCCGCAGGACATACCAGGCTGATCACCGGGACATGCTTGAAACCACGAGCGGCTCACGCTTTCTGATGACGTCGATTTACTACCTGCTTACCGAAGATTCACCGGTCGGCCAGTTTCATTTCAACCATTCGGACATCCTGCATTATTTCCATCTGGGCGATGCCATTGAGTACAGCTTGATCCTTGAAGACGGTTCACTGCAGACGTTGGTGATGGGCAGCGATGTTCTAGCCGGACAACATTTACAATTGCACGTACCGGGCGGAATCTGGAAAGCCTCCAGACTGCTGAATGGTTCGAACGGATTTGGTTTGATCAGCGAAGCGGTTTCACCAGGCTTTGATTTCGCCGATATGGAAATGGGGAGTCGGCAGAAACTCACAGCGCGGTATCCGCAGCATCGAGCGCTGATTGAAAAGCTGACGCGTGCCGAGGATTGAGAGCGGCACGTTTTAAATAGAGGGACCTACAGCCAACAAAGATCAGGTCGTTTGAAAGCGATGCTGGAGATCGAAATGGCGTGCACAACCGGGCTGACTCCGTAATACTTTGTTACGTGTAATGTATATTATGTTAAATAGTGTGTCTGATCGGAACTTCCTCGGTTCACCTTTGCCGCCAGGACGCCAGGACGCCAGGACGCCCTGACTCCCCGGCGTCCTGGTGATATGCAGATTGAAAACCAAGCCATCGTCACGAAACTCTTCGCGGGTCTTACCGTCACTACTTGCGCTTCCCGGGCAATACCGTCCCCAATACCTGTTTAGCCGTTTGCACGATGACGCCCGCTTCGTCCGGATCACCCTTGAGCAACGTGCTGGCGAATTTCTTTGCCTGTTCCAGCTTGATATGCGGCGGCAACGGCGGCACATTCGGGTCGGTCTTGAATTCAATGACGACCGGTACTTCGGAAGCTAACGCCTGCTCCCAGGCTGCGGCCACGTCTTCCTCCCGATCGACAAAAATGCCTTTGAGGCCGATGGAGATGGCGAACAAATGGTAAGGCACATCCGGAATACTCTGCGAGGCAACGAATTTCGGATCGCCCTCCATCACGCGCTGTTCCCAGGTGACCTGATTCAGATCCTCATTGTTGAACACGGCGCAGATCCACTTCGGGCTGTCCCACTGTCGCCAGTATTTGGCGACCGTTATCAGTTCGGCCATGTTGTTCATCTGCATGGCGCCATCGCCCACCAGGGCGATCACCGGCCGTTGCGGGAAAGCGAACTTCGCCGCTATCGCGTATGGCACAGCGGCGCCCATCGAGGCCAGGCCACCGGAGAGCGAGCACTTCATGCCCTTGCGGATTTTCAGGTCACGGGCGAACCAGTTGGCGCAAGAACCGGAGTCGCTGGTGATGATGGCCTGCTCGGGCAGACGCGGGGACAACTCATACACCACCCGTTGCGGGTTAACCGGGTCGGCCTTGGCCATCGCGCGCTTCTCGAGGGTTTTATCCCAGCTCGCCCGCCAGCCTTCGATCTTTTTACGCCACTTGCGCAGCGGCTTGTGTTCGAGCAACGGTGCCAGTGCCGCGAGGGTCTCGGCCGCGTCGCCGACCAGATTGACTTCCATCGGGTAGCGCAGACTGAGCATGTCGGGCTGCAAATCGATCTGGACCCCGCGCGCCTGCCCCTCCTTCGGCAGGAATTCGGCATAGGGAAACCCCGATCCGATCATCAGCAGGGTGTCGCACTCCGTCATCAATTTGTAGCTCGGTTCGGTGCCGAGCAGACCGATACAACCTGTGACCCAGGGCAATTCGTCCGGTAATACAGCTTTGCCGAGCAGTGCCTTTGCCACTCCGGCGCCCAGTTTCTCGGCAATCGCAAACACTTGCTCGCTGGCGTGCAGCGCTCCGGCACCCACCAGAATCGCAACCTTCTCCCCTGCATTCAGCACGTCGGCGGCACGTTGCAGATCAGCGTCGTAAGGCAGCACCTTCGGTTTGCTGTAACCGATCCCGGAATGCGCGGTGCCATGGGCCCGGGCGGGGGCCTTGTATTCGATGTCTTGCAGGTCGTTCGGCAATATCAGCGCCGTCACCCGGCGTTCGCCGACCGCCGTGCGTACCGCGCGATCCAGCAGGTGCCGGACCTGCGAAGGTGCCGAAGCCTGCTGCACGAATGCGCCGGCCACGTCCTTGAACATCGAGACCAGATCCAGCTCCTGCTGATAATGGCTGCCCAGTGCCGTGCGCGCCTGCTGCCCGACAATCGCCAGCACCGGCATGTGGTCCAGCCGAGCGTCGTACAGTCCGGTGATCAGGTGCGAGGCGCCGGGGCCGGATGTCGCGATGCACACACCCAGTTCACCGGTGAATTTGGCATGGGCGGACGCCATGAACGCCGCCATTTCCTCGTGACGCGCCTGGACGAATTCGATCTTGCCGCCCGCCCGGCTCAACGCACCGACGACGCCGTTGATACCGTCGCCGGGATAACCAAAAATTCGCGTCACACCCCATTGGCTCAGGCGTTCGACCAGAAAATCACCCACTGTCACCGTCATGTCCGACCTCATCTTTTCATTGCGTATGACATCCCGGTGCGCCGACATCCACGACACGCTCGGGAGATGTAAAGGTCTGGACCGCCCGGCGGACGGCGAAGTTTCGATTAATTGCGGATCACGACGGAGACGCAAGACAGGGTGATAAGGCGCTCTTCATTGTGAGGACCACCGCCAGTCACTTCCCCCGCCTTTCATTATGAACTTACGCTCTCCGTGTGCCCTCTCCCACTTACATCCAGTGAAAGTCAGAGGTAGGACGCCATGAGAGCACTTACGTATCACGGCGCGCACAGCGTCAAAGTCGACAACGTTGCGGATCCAGTCATCCAGGACAGCGATGACATCATTCTTCGAGTGACGGCAACCGCGATTTGCGGATCTGACCTTCACCTTTATCGAGGAAAGATTCCAACTGTCGAGCATGGCGATATTTTCGGTCATGAGTTCATGGGGATCGTCGAGGAGGCAGGTTCAGCGGTCACCGCCGTGCAGCCGGGCGATCGGGTTGTCATTCCCTTCGTTATTGCCTGCGGCAGCTGTTTCTTCTGCGCAATGGATCTGTTCGCGGCCTGCGAAACTACAAATACGGGGCGTGGAGCGATCTTGAATAAAAAGGCGATCCCCCCGGGAGCCGCGCTGTTCGGATTCAGCCATATGTACGGCGGAGTGCCTGGCGGGCAGGCCGAATACGTGCGTGTACCGAAAGCCAACACCGGGCCGTTCAAAGTGCCAGGGACACTGCCGGATGAGAAAGTTCTTTTCCTCTCCGACATCCTCCCGACTGCGTATCAGGCTGTAACGAACGCGGGGATTGGCAACGGCTCCAGCATCGCCATTTATGGTGCGGGCCCTGTCGGTTTATTAAGTGCAGCCTGCGCAAGAATGCTCGGGGCCGACCAGATTTTCATGGTCGATCACCATCCTTACCGCTTGGCTTACGCGCAGAAAACATACGGCGTAATTCCCATCAACTTCGATGAAGACGACGACCCTGCAGATACGATCATTCGGCAAACCAAAGGAATGCGGGGCGTCGACGGCGTCGTGGACGCGGTCGGGTTTGAAGCGAAAGGCAGTACGACGGAAACGGTTCTGGCGACACTCAAGCTCGAGGGAAGTAGCGGCAAAGCTCTGCGCCAGTGTATTGCAGCTGTCAGACGTGGTGGCATTGTGAGTGTCCCTGGAGTCTATTCTGGATTCATACATGGATTCCTTTTCGGGGACGCGTTTGACAAGGGTCTGACTTTCAAAATGGGTCAAACCCACGTGCATCGCTTCCTGCCGGAGCTGCTCCATCACATCGAGGCAGGCCGCCTCTCACCGGAGGTCATCATCAGCCATCGTATGTCGCTGGAACAGGCTCCAGAGGGCTATAAAATTTTTGATAAAAAGGAAGAGGATTGCCGCAAGGTCATTCTGACGCCGGGCGATAGCGATGTGGCTCTACCGGAACACGATGTCAACACCACGGCGTTGGCCACGTAAATGTGTGAATAAAAGAAAGGACGTGAAATATCAAACGATTGTGAGTCATCGGTGGGTCTTTGATTCGGGCCAGGGACCGATCGGCCGGGACGAAATTTTCCCCGTCCCGACCTGTCTGTCGCCGTTATATCTGACCACCGTTGCGCGCAGCGACGGCAACGGTGGTCGGTGAATCGGACAGTGGAACGAAGCGTCGAGTGGCTCCATCCAGCGCATCGATGCAACCTGCCTCGATGTCATAGACCCAGCCATGCAAATTCAAACGTCCTTGCTCAAGCGCAAGCGCCACCGATGGATGAGTCCGCAGGTTCGCCAGTTGTGCGATCACGTTTTCACGAACGAGGCCATCGAGCTTGTCGCGTGGCGTATCGAACTCATGCGCCGCGTTGATCGCTTTCGCGGCGTCCGAGTGCCGAAGCCAGTTGGCAACTGCCGGCAGATGATCCAGACACGTGCAGCGTGAAATCGCGCCCATCGCTCCGCAATCCGAGTGGCCGCAGATCACGATGTCCCGTACGCCGAGCACTGCAACCGCATATTCGACGGTGGCCGAAACACCACCGGGTTCAGGGCCATACGATGGCACAATGTTGCCGGCGTTGCGGATCACGAACAGCTCACCCGGCTCCCGCTGTGTGAGCAGTTCAGGCACTACACGACTGTCCGAGCATGTTACGAACAACGCCTTTGGGTTTTGCTCTGTCGCGAGCTGCCTGAAAAGCTCGACGCGTTGTGGATACACCTCGCGTTGAAAACGCAGAAAGCCATCAATAATGTCACGCATGGAGTCCTCCAAAACCTGATTCCTGATGCCGAGACGAGCACTTGATGCCTTCGCGTCTCAGTGGGGCGTCATTATTGCAGACGTCGCATGCGAGTGCGCGACATCACATCACTCGAGCTTCGTTTCAAAACCTGTTACGACCAAAACCCCCTGTGCGGTTCAGCCGCCTCCCCCTCCAGCATCGGCCCCAACACACTGACCTTACGTTGCCCCTTGGCGAACACCTCGCGGCACGGCAGCGAGAACGTCGGATTCTCCGGATGGTCCCCCGTCAGTCCCAGCAAGGCATGCTCCGACAAGGCATAGACCACACGTCCGATCCCCGTCCAATACACCGCGCCGGCGCACATGCAGCATGGCTCGGCGCTGGTGTACAGCGTGCACAGTTCCAACTCCTGCGGCGACAGGAGTTTTGCCGCTGCCGCCGCTGCCACCAACTCGGCATGCTGGGTTGGATCACCTTCCGGGGGCATCGAGTTGTTCCCCGCTTCGACAATCACCTTGCCGTTGCGGTCGGCCACCAATGCCGCGAACGGATGGCGACCGCGTTGCTTCGATGCCTCGGACAAGGCAATGGTCTGGCGCAGTAACGTCAGATCAAGCGCGCTGATGCCAGCCGGGATGAGTTCAGTCAATTGATTCATGGGTAACTCCAGGGCAGTGGAAAACAAAAGTCAGTCGGCCAGTTCAGCCGATGTAGCGCCGATGGTTTCGGTCGATTTTTTTTCATTGTTGAGCAGGATGTTGAGGACGATGGCGGTGATCGCTCCGAGAAAAATCCCGCTGTCGAGCACCAGTTTCAGGGTCGGGCCGACGTGTTCGAACAGCGCCGGAAAGGACATCGGCAGCACCCCGACACTCACTGACACGGCGACGATAATGCCGTTGCGCGTGCCCTCGAATTGCACCCGTGACAGTTCCTGAATCCCCGCCACCGTGGTCATGCCGAACATCACAATCGCGCAGCCACCGAGCACCGGCGTCGGCACCGCGGCGATCAACGCGCCGAGTTTCGGGAACAGGCCCATCAGCACCATGATTGCCCCGGCAGCGGCCACAACGAAGCGGCTTTTAACGTTGGAGAGCGCAATCAAGCCGGTGTTCTGAGTAAAGGCGTTGTAAGGAAAGCTGTTGAACAAGCCACCGAGCATGGTCGACAAGCCATCGGCGCGGAATGCGTTGCCGAGGGTCTGTTGCGTGGTCGGTTTGCCGGTCAATTTGCCGATCGCCAGACAGTTGCCGGTGGTCTCGGCCATGATGACCAGCATCGCCAGGGTCATGATCAGAATCGGCACCGGCGCGAATTCCGGCGCGCCGAAAGCCATCGGCGCACTCAACTCAAACCAGGCCGCTTCGCTGACCCGATTGAAGTGAGTCATGCCGCAAGCCGCTGCGATCAGGCTGCCGACAAACAGGCCAATCAGCACGCTGAGGTTGCCGATGAAGCCCTTGAATCTGGCGTAGATCACCAGCGTCACGCTGACCGTGGCCAAACCGAGCAACAGGTTGGCGGGATTGCCAAAATCTGCCGCATCGGGATTGCCACCCCCCAGCCATATCGCCGCCGCCGGCATCAGCGAGATGCCGATAATGGTGATCAGGCTGCCAATCACCACCGGCGGAAAAAACCGCAACAAGCGGCTGAACACCGGTGCCAGCGCGACGGTGATAAATCCCGCCGCGATCACCGCGCCGAAAATCTGACTGAGGCCGAACTCTTTGCCGATCATGATCATCGGCGCCAGGGCAATGAACGAGCAGCCCTGAATCAGCGGCAGGCGGGCGCCGAACTTCCAGAAACCGAGGGTTTGAATCAGCGTCGCCACACCAGAGGTCAACAGGTTGGCGTTGATCAGCAACACGACTTGCGCCGAGGTCAGCCCCATCGCGCTGCCAAGAATCAGCGGCACCGCCACCGCTCCCGCGTACATCACCAGAACATGCTGCAAGCCAAACGTGAACAACTGTCGCAGTGGCAAAACCTCGTCCACCGGATGAATGCGTTGTGTGGTCATTTCACACGCTCCTGAAGGTGCGGCATCTGTTGAGATTGCGGGCATGCCCAGGGCGTTTGAAGGTGGATCCGCCCCGGAGATCGTTTGAAGCGGGGCCATATTTGAACGTTTATTGCGATGAAACAAATTAGCAACCATCGCTTTTTCCGATGGCACGGATCTGGCATCCGTTAGCCGCTCCAAACCTTCATTTTCGAACCGGGAGTTCAACGCTTGCGCTTCTCACTCGATCAACTGTTGATGTTCGTCCAAGTAGTCAAAAGCGGATCGTTTTCCGCCGCCGGGCGCAAACTGGGCAAGACCCAATCGACCATCAGCGCAGCGATTGCCAACCTCGAAACCGACCTTGGCGTCGACCTGTTCGACCGCAGCAACCGCAGCCCTGCCCTCACCGCCAGCGGCCACAAATTGCTGGTGCAGGCCGAAGCCGTGCTTGAACGCTGCATGACCTTCGAAGCCCACGCCGATTGTCTGTCGGAAAACGTAGAGCCCAGCCTGACACTGGCCATTGAAACGCCGTACGGCCCGATCATGCCGGTGCTCAAAGCCTTCGAAGCAGCCTTCCCCTTTGTCGACCTGATCATTCGTCATCCGGTCCATGGCGACGTCAGTGAACTGGTCAGCAGCGGCGAAGCGGTGCTCGGTGTGGCGTTCTCACAGCCCGGCTACCCCAAGGAGCTGGCGTTCCAGCAACTGGGCAAACTGATCATGCTGCACGTCTGCCATCCCCAGCACCCATTGGCGCAACTCGATAACGTCACGTTCGAGGATCTGCACGTCCATCGCCGCCTTGCCTTCAGCGCCCACGCGAGCAAACTGCCGAGCAGCGAATATCTGCGTTCGACCCAGCTGTGGCAGGCGGAAAGTTATCTGGCGTTATTGGAAATGGTCCGCGCCGGACTCGGCTGGGCCACCCTGCCCCGCCAACTCATTCAGCGTGAACTGGCCAAGGGTGAGCTGGTGGAACTGCAGCTCTCGGCGTATCCGCATACCGACTGGCAGATTGGTGTGGATTTGCTCTGGGCGCGGCAGCGGCCGTTGGGTAAGGCAGAGCGATGGCTGAAGGAGAAGTTGCAGGGCAACAAGGTGTATGAACTGGATCGCAACGGGCAGACCACCACGCTTTGAGATCAATGCAGATGGAACAAGTCGCCTTACGCCTGCCCGATGCTTTACCAATCCCCTGCTTCAGATTTGCGATAAACCACCATCGACCATCAGCTCCACGCCGTTCACGTATCTGGCGTCGTCCGAGGCGAGAAACAGTGCCGCGCTGGCAATTTCTTCGGGTTGCGCCATGTAGCCCAATGGCGTGATTTGCTCGACGTGCTGGCGCAGCGCGGCAATGTCGCTCTCGCTCATTTTCAGCCCGTTGTCCATCAGCGGTGTGCGGGTGAAGCCGGGGCTCAACACGTTTGCGCGGATTTTGCGGTCCTTGAGCTCATTGGCCCACGTGCGTGCAAACGATCGCACCGCCGCCTTCGACGCGTTGTACAGACTCAATCCTTCCATGCCGTTGCTGGAGCAGATTGAGGCAGTCAAAACGATGGACGAAGCGTCATTCATCAAGGGAAGAAGCGTTTGAACGCTGAAGAAAACGCCTTTGACGTTCACGTCGAACATGGCGTAGTAAGCCGCCTCGCTGGTCTCTCCGAGCGGATTTTTCTCACAGATCCCGGCATTTGCGAACACCGCGTCCAGCCGGTCATCGCGCGTTTGGATTGTCGCTTTGAGCGTGTCGAGATCGGCCTGAAGCGAGACATCGGAAACCACCGCGACAGCTTTGTCGCCGAGTCTGGCAACTGCCGCCTCCAGCCTGTCTGCTGCCCGTGCAGTGATGTAAACGCGTTTGGCGCCCTCGGCGATCAAGGCTTGCGCGATGGAAAACCCGATCCCTGTGGAACCGCCGGTCACGACGGCAACCTGATCGCTGAATTTACCTGACATGTCTGACTCCTCAGTCGTTGATGAAGGGAATGTCTGAAACGACCTGGCCCATGGTGAGCGTCAACGGCGCAGAACGGCACTGACAGCAATGAACGTTGGCCGTGCAGTTTTGTAAGGCGAAAACGCAGTAGCGATTGCCTAAATTGGGACGCGGCGACCTGACCCGGGCAGGCGCAAAGCCTTGCCCTTCAGTCGTCGTCAAACCTGAGTTTCCCTACAGGATGCCTGTCATGTCTCGAATCGAAATCGAAGTGCCCGAACCCCGGCGCTGGTTGATGTTTGCCATCTTGCTCGTCGGTGCGTTTCTGCCGCCCCTGGATTTTTTTATCGTCAACGTCGCCCTGCCCTCGATACAGGAGGATCTGGGGACAGGCTCCTCTGCCGAGCAGCTGGTGATTTCTTCCTATGCAACGCTCTATGCCGTGACGCTGATTACCGGCGGACGACTCGGCGATCTGTACGGCCGCGGGCGGATGTTCTTCCTTGGCCTGCTGGGCTTCGCCGCCGCGTCGCTGATGTGCGGCCTGGCGGTTTCGCCGTGGATGCTCATCCTCGGACGCGCCTTGCAGGGTGTGACCGCCGCGGTAATGGCCCCTCAGGCACTTGCATCGGTGCAGGCGATTTTCCCAGTGTCGGAAAGACCATTGGCATTGAGCATTTACGGGGCCGTATTTGGACTGGCGTCTGTGATCGGTCAGGCACTGGGCGGCTTTTTGATTGAGGTCGACGTGTTGGGCATGCGATGGCGCGCGATCTTCCTGGTCAACCTGCCGATCGCGTTGCTGGTGATTGCGTTCGGCATCCGTGTGATCAAAGAAACCCGTGCGCAACACGCGAGCAAGCTGGATCTGGTGGGCACCGCGTTGTCGATGCTGACCCTGACCACCCTGGTCGTGCCATTGATTGAAGGCCGCGAGGCGGGATGGCCGTGGTGGGCCTGGCTGTCGCTGGCCGCCAGTCCTGTGCTGGCGGTAGTGTTCTGGCGCTACGAGAGCTGTTTGCACCGGACCGGAGGAACTCCCATCCTCGCCCCGGCCGTACTGAATGCACCGGGCCTGGGGCGAGCGCTTCTGGTCGCGCTTTGCTTCTATTCAATCGGTGTGTTTTTTCTGATGTTTTCGATGTACATGCAAAGCGCATTGCATATGAGCGCACTGCATGCCGGCCTGATCTTTCTGCCGTTTGGCGCGGGATTTCTGCTCGGTCCCCTGTCGGTTCCGCTCCTCAGGCGCGTCCTCGGGGGCTACGTGAATCCGGTAGGAATGGGGCTGGAAATAGTCGGATTACTATGGCTGGGCTGGCTCGTGTCAGTGACACCGACTACCCTCGCCCCGCCCTTCACTTCCATGACGGTCATCCTGTTCCTGATCGGTCTGGGACAAGGGCTCGGCCTGCCGACATTGATGCGCATGGTCACGGGCCGGGTAGCGCCGGCGTATGCCGGGATGATCGCAGGCATTACCAGCGCAACGCTGCAGATCAGCACATCGCTGAGCGTCGCACTGATTGGCGGTGTGTTTTATACCTTGCTCGGAGAACCGGCGACGGCGGTCAGCATCACTCATGCGTTCACGATCGCTGTTCTGTGCATCGTCGTTTGCCTGGCCGTAGGGGCAGCGATAAGCCTGACGTTAGCGCGCGAGCCAGCGACGGTAGCGCAAGCCTCGGCTGTACGCCCGACCTGAGGCGCGCTACCCCGCACCGATCATGTTGGAGGCAAGGTCAGCCAGGGCGCGCAGCCGGTCCATCTGGCGCATGTCCTGGTGATACCCCATCCAGATATCCCGCCCTGGCGGTGGCTCGTCCTCATCCAGCAGTTGCAGTCCCGGCACGGAGTCGCCGAGGACGCGGGGCAACACCGCAACACCCAGCCCCTTCGCGCACATCTGTGCCTGAACCGTACGGCTGCTGCTGGTGAACACGGTGCGGGCCAGCGGATAGCGTTGCTGCAGCCATTGCACGTCCGGGTAATGGGCCTGGGCGATGTTCATCAGGATCAGGCCAAGCCCCTCGCCGTCCGGCTGCGGCGCCGGGGCATGCAAAGCCGCGTATAGGCCGTACGACAGAGTTGTCAGCTTGCGGTGCACTATGTCGGGTTCGGTGAAAGGCACGATCCGGAAAGCGATGTCGGCATCCCGGCGGGCAAGGTCGAACAGTCGATGCCCGGCGATGACTTCGGGAACGATCAACGGGTAGCGGTGCACCAGTTCGCTGAGAACCGGCGACAAAACATGACAGGCGAACCAGTCAGCTGAGGATATCCGCAACAGGCCTTCAGGCTGATCACCATGCCCCGCCAGACGCCGCTCGATGGCCAACGCGCTGTGCTCCATGTCCTGCGCCAGACCGAGAATCCTCTCGCCATTGTCCGTGAGCACCAGCCCTTGAGCGGTCCGCAGGAAAAAGGCTTGCCCACTGGTTTGTTCAAGCACCTGCAAGCGCCGTCCGACCGTCGGATGACTGACCCCCAACTCGCTGGCGGCTCCGCCCAGCGAGCCGCTGCGGGCAATCGCCAGGAAGATCCGCATGTCACTCCAGTCCATGCCCTCGCCCCGTACAAAAATGAACATTGAGTGGTCAGCTTATAGTTCAAGTAGATGGCTGTTCATGAATTTCGATTCAATCAGCCGATCTGATCAGCCTCGCGACAATGACTTCAAACGCTCCACCAGCGCGGCTTCGAAAATGATGTACAGCCTCTCGGCATCACCAGCACGCAAGGCCCCGCCGGTTTCCAGTCCCAGCACGAAACCATCCGCCCGCGCCCCTGCCTTGACAGCAATGATCATCGAGTCTGCCCGGACAATCTGCGCCAGCAGTCGATCCGCTTCTCGCTGAATCTTGTCGCCCAATACCACGCCTTCCACATCGCCACCCAATACGTTCAATTAGACATCCAGTACATGACCGCGATAACCGCTGAAACCCAGATGATGGTCAATACAATCGAGTAACCAGCCAGTTGCTTGTCCATTTTCACCACGGCATCAATATGAATCTGAATGATGGGTCAGGATCGTCCGGCTCGCAACGTCAGCTCGTCCCCTTCATCCATTGCACTCCGGGTAAATGTCCGGACTCCGATTTGTAACAGAACCCCTTTCAGCGACAAGGGTCTGCTCTCTTAATACACCTCGGAAATCTATCCAATGTCCGCGCAACGCAGTCTCGTCATACTCGCTCGGGGCGGATACGCCGCTCGCGGAGTGCTTTATTTGATCATCGGCATATTCGCGCTATTGGCAGCCCAGGATTCGACAAAACCCAAAGACAGTCACAAGAGCCTGGAGGCCTTGCTGAGCCAGCCGTTCGGCTATTTTCTGGTGGGCCTTGTGGTGGCGGGTCTGCTTGCGTTTGCCGCCTGGCGTGTCCTGCAAGCGATACGCGATGTCGATCATCACGGCACGCAGCTCAAAGGGCTGGTGATTCGTGCAGGCCTGTTTGCAGGAGGTCTGGTCAACGGTGCTCTGGCGTTTTTTGCGTTGGGCCTGCTTGTGAGTGGTAGCCGCAGTTCGAACCATTCCGCAGAGCAGACCAAAGACTGGCTGGCGCATCTTTTGTCGTGGGAACACTCGAATCTATTGTTGTACCTGATTGCGCTCATTCCGCTGGGGGTTGGCGTTGCGCACATCATCAAGGGCTGGAAGGCCTCGTTCGAGAAGTATTTTGAGGCCGACGAAGAGGTCATGCGCTATGTCCGTCCGGTGTCTCGCTTCGGTCTGATCGCACGCGGCGTCGTGTTTATGGAAATTGCTTTGCTGCTGGCCGTCAGCGGTTCCGCTTATCAAGCCATGGACCCGCCTGGCATGAAGGAAGCGCTGGACGCGCTGCAGAATCTACCCGCTGGATGGCTTGTCCTGATGGTGATGGCCCTGGGGCTGATTGCGTTCTCGGTTTACAGTTTCTCGGAAGCGTGTTGGCGCAAGATCAATATGGATGTGCTTCAGTAACTGAAGTCATGCCCCAGCTCACGCTGCATCCATTCCAGAAAACGCCTCACCCGTGGAAACCCCGCATGCGCCTTCGGGAAAACCAGGTGGTGTGCGGTGATCGGGGCGCTCAACCCGGGAATGACTTCGACCAACTCGCCGCGCGCCAGGTAGTCCTGCGCCAGCAGCGTGCTTTCCAATGCAAATCCAAGCCCGTGGCTGGCGGCTTCGAGGGTCATGTAGGAGCGGTCAAAGCTCAAGGTATAGGGGCTTTCAGGGCGCGACAGCCCGTGTTGAGCAAACAGTTGCGGCCACTTGATCAGCGTCGCTTCCGACAGGATCAGGTTGCAGTCCAGCAAGTCGGCGACGGCGC
The DNA here is from genome assembly GCF_002112855.1 of Pseudomonas sp. B40(2017). NCBI lineage: Bacteria > Pseudomonadati > Pseudomonadota > Gammaproteobacteria > Pseudomonadales > Pseudomonadaceae > Pseudomonas > Pseudomonas sp. B40(2017). The sequence goes on along the minus strand of NZ_NEIT01000001.1, from coordinate 356,120 downwards.
GGATGGGGCGTTTTTCCAGAAGCTTGGGTGATGCGAGAACTGCGATTTTTTCGTTGCGCAGCGTACGCACTTCGAAACTTGGCCAGTTCGGCATGCCGTGGCGGATGTCCACGTCGATCTTGTCCCGACTGAAGTGCAGCGATTCATAAGAGCATGAGAGATTGAGCTGAATGTCGGGATGGCTCTCGCGAAACTGTTCCAGGCGCGGCATCAGCCACAACAGGCCGAAGCTGGGTGATGAATGCAATCTCAGACAGTCGAGGCTGACATCACTGGTCGCACGCTCTGTTGCCACCGCCAGGCTGTGCAGGATGCCGGAAATCTCGGACAGGTATTGCTCGCCCACGGGCGTCAACGTCACCCCTCTGGCCGTTCTGAGGAACAGCTGCCGCCCGATCATCGCCTCGAGTTTGGCCAGTTGGTGGCTGACTGCCGAGGGCGTCAGGTCCAACACTTCGGCCGCACGCGCGACGTTGCCAAAGCGCGCAGTTTGCTCAAAGGCCTGAATGGCTTTCAGGGGTGGCAGGATTGGCGGTGCTTCGCCGGATGAACTCATGATGAGGGTTATTCCGCTGCAAGTGGCTGAGGCCGGGCGTTCGGCTATTCAAACACCGCAACCGCATGTTGGCGAGTGCTGAATTTTTTTCAGCATCCAGTGAAGTTTGCGTTATTGCTCAGGGTCGTTGCGGGAGACAAGCTGAGTCATCGGTTCTGCACGGACCGACTCAATAACAACAATCAGAGGTTTCTCCCATGCTTCTTCAAGGCAAAGTCGCGATCATCACAGGTGCTGCCTCCGCACGTGGTATCGGCCGCGCGACAGCAACGACCTTCGCTCAACATGGCGCCCGGGTGGTGATTCTGGATCTGGACGCATCCGCTGCCCGCGATGCCGCTGCCTCTTTGGGCGAGGGTCATCTCGGCCTGGCTGCCAACGTCGCCGACGAGTCCCAGGTGCAGCAGGCTGTCGCGACCGTCATCGAACACTTTGGGCGGATCGACATACTGGTCAACAATGCCGGCATCACCCAACCCCTCAAGACCCTCGATATCCGACCCGGTGATTACGACAAGGTGCTGGACGTGAGTCTGCGCGGTACGTTGCTGATGTCCCAGGCGGTGATACCGCTCATGCGCCAGCAAGCCAGCGGCAGCATTGTGTGCATGTCTTCGGTTTCCGCACAGCGTGGCGGCGGCATTTTTGGCGGGCCTCATTACAGCGCCGCCAAGGCCGGTGTGCTGGGCCTGGCCAAGGCCATGGCGCGTGAACTGGGGCCGGACAACGTGCGCGTCAACTCCATCGCTCCCGGCCTGATTCACACCGACATTACTGGCGGCCTGATGCAGGACGAGCGCCGCCACGCGATCATCGACGGCATTCCGCTGGGTCGCCTGGGCGAGGCCCAGGATGTGGCCAATGCGGCGCTGTTCCTGGCCAGCGACCTGTCTTCCTATCTGACTGGCATCACCCTGGATGTGAACGGCGGCATGCTGATTCACTGACACACGTGGCGGGCCTCGCGGCCCGTGCGGTTCTGGATCGATGATACGGCCGGGCAGACTTGCCCGGCGGTCAATAAAAACAAGAGATCAGACCATCATGACTACCCTGTCGCTCGAAGCCGTTTCGGCGGTGCGTTCCAACGCCTACCGTAAAACCGCCTGGCGCCTGATGCCGTTCCTGATGCTGTGCTACCTGTGCGCCTACCTCGATCGCGTCAACGTCGGCTTTGCCAAACTGCAAATGATGAACGATCTGGCGCTCAGCGAAACAGTCTACGGGCTGGGCGCGGGCATGTTCTTCATCGGCTACTTTCTCTGCGAAGTGCCCAGCAACATCATCCTGCACAAGGTCGGCGCGCGGGTCTGGATCGCGCGCATCATGATCACCTGGGGCATTGTTTCCGCCCTCTTCGCCTTCGTCGAAACCGCCTGGCAGTTCTACGCCCTGCGCTTTCTGCTGGGCATTGCCGAAGCCGGCCTGGCGCCGGGTCTGCTGCTGTACCTCACCTACTGGTTTCCGTCCTACCGGCGTGCACGCATGACGGTGTTGTGGTTCATCGCTATCCCGTTGTCGGGCATGGTCGGCGGCCCGCTCTCCGGCTGGATCATGAACCACTTCGCCGGTATGCACGGCTGGGCCGGCTGGCAATGGATGTTTGTGCTGGAGGCTGTGCCTACGGTGGTTGTCGGACTGTTGGTGCTCAGCTATCTCAAGGATGGCGTGCATCAGGCCAGTTGGCTCAACGACGACGAAAAAGCCCTGATCGCTCGTGAGCTGACGGAGGACGACCAGCAGAAAGTGACGCATGCGTCCGTGGGCGAATTCATTCGTGACCGTCGCCTCTGGCTGCTCGCGGGGATCTATTTCTGTGTGGTGATGGGGCAGTACGCAATCACCTTCTGGCTGCCGACCCTTGTGCGTAATGCCGGGGTCTCCGATCCGATGAAGATCGGCTTGCTGACCAGCCTGCCGTACCTCTGTGCCATCGCCGCCATGTTGCTGGTCGGACGCAGTGGTGACAAACATCGCGAACGCCGCTGGCACCTGATCGTGCCGATGATCGCCGGGGCCATCGGCCTGACCCTCGCGGCGCTGATGGGAGGCAATGTGATGCTGTCCATTCTCAGTCTGTGCCTGGCGGCTTCCGGCATCCTGTCCGCGACCTCGCTGTTCTGGATGCTCCCCACCACGCTGCTCGGTGGTGTCTCCGCTGCGGCAGGCATTGCCGCCGTCAACAGCTTCGCCAACCTTGCCGGCTTCTGCTCGCCCTACCTGATTGGCTGGATAACCACACTCACCGGCTCCAGCGCTATCGGCATGTATCTGATCACCGGCGTGCTGCTGATCGGCGCCTCGCTGGTCCTGCGCATTCCCGCTGCCTTGGTCAATCGTTGATTCACAGGAGAATTCACCATGACTGCCAACCTTTCATTCACAACACCCCAGACGCTGGCCGAGCGCGCCCACAACATTCGCCGCCATGCCTTGCGCATGGGGCAGGTGCAAGGCCAGGGCTACGTCGGCCAGGCCCTCGGTGCGGCGGACCTGCTCGCGGTCGCCTACTTCCATGCGCTGAGCTATCGCCCCGAAGACCCGGCGTGGGAGCCGCGTGATCGTTTCTATCTGTCGATCGGTCACTATGCGATTGCGCTGTACGCGGCGCTGATCGAAGCCGAGATCATTCCGCTCGATGAGCTTGAAACCTACGGCTCGGATGACAGCCGATTGCCGATGTCGGGAATGGCCGCCTACACGCCGGGCATGGAAATCACCGGTGGCTCGCTGGGTCAGGGGCTGGGCATCGCCGTCGGGGCTTGCCTGGGCCTCAAGCGCAAGGGCTCGACATCGTTCGTCTACAACTTGCTGTCGGACGGCGAGCTGAACGAAGGTTCGACCTGGGAAGCCGTGATGTCGGCCTCGCACTGGAAGCTCGACAACCTGATCGCCATCGTCGACGTCAACAACCAGCAAGCAGACGGCCATTCCAGCGAGATCCTGTCGTTCGAACCCATCGTGGATCGCTGGAAAGCGTTCGGATGGTTCACCCAGCGCGTCGACGGTAACGATCTGGACGCACTGGTCGAAGCCTTCGATGCCGCCCGCCACCACCCCGGCGCTCAGCCACGGGTGATCATCTGCGACACCACCATGGGCAAAGGTGTGCCCTTCCTCGAAAACCGCGAAAAGACCCATTTCATCCGCGTGGACGAACACGAATGGGATCTGGCACTGACCACGCTTGAAGAAGGAAAAAACCAATGAGCAACGCCGCCAACACACCGACCTCGACTGGCGAACCGATCAAGAAGCGCCTGACCACCTCGGCGATGATTGCCTCGATCGCGTCAGAAGGTCAGGTCACCAGATCTGCACCTTTCGGACATGCATTGGCTGCACTGGCGGATCAGCGTCCGGATATCGTCGGCCTTTCCGCTGACCTGTCCAAGTACACCGACCTGCACATTTTTGCCAAGGCCCACCCGGATCGTTTCTATCAGATGGGCATGGCCGAACAGTTGCTCATGAGTGCGGCCGCAGGCATGGCCCGCGAAGGCTTCGTGCCGTTCGCCACCACGTATGCGGTGTTCGCCTCGCGTCGCGCCTATGACTTCATCTGCATGGCCATTGCCGAGGAAAACCTTAACGTCAAAATCGTTTGCGGATTGCCCGGCCTCACTACCGGCTACGGCCCCAGCCACCAGGCCACCGATGACCTGGCGATCTTCCGGGCGATGCCCAATCTGATGATCGTCGACCCTTGTGACGCACTGGAAATTGAACAGGCCGTGCCCGCCATTGCCGCGCATCAGGGGCCGGTTTACATGCGCCTGCTGCGCGGCAACGTGCCGCTGGTGCTGGATGAGTACGGGTATCAATTCGAGATCGGCAAGGCCAAGACCCTGCGCACCGGTAACGATGTTCTGATCATCTCGACCGGTTTGATGACCATGCGCGCATTGGAGGCCGCCAAGGCGCTGCAGACCGATGGCGTCGATGTCGCCGTGCTGCATGTGCCGACGATCAAACCGCTGGATGAACAGACCATTCTCGCCGAGGCTCGCAAGTCTGGCCGGCTGGTGGTTACCGCAGAAAACAGCTCGATTATTGGCGGGCTGGGTGAAGCGGTTGCCGGGGTACTGCTGCGCAACGGAGTGACGCCGACGTTCAGGCAGATCGCATTGCCCGACGCGTTCCTCGACGCCGGTGCACTGCCGACACTGCATGATCGCTACGGCATTTCCACCGACGCAGTCTGCGCGCAAATCAAGTCCTGGCTTTGACTGCTGGCTGATCGGGGCGCTTACGGATGAGCGGCCCGATCAGATGGATTCTCCTGGCCGATCCGCCTGGCATCCCTTCGAACTGCCTGTGGCGGAACGCCAAACCCTCGCATGAATACTTCGCGCATGTGGCGACGGTCTCGAAACCCCGTTTCCTTCGCCACGCGATCCAGGCTGTGACGACTTTGCTCGATCATCACGCGAGCGGCCTCCAGACGCAGGCTTTCAACAGCCTTGGCCGGTGACTGGCCTGTCTCGGCAGTAAATACCCGGGTGAATTGTCTTGGGCTCAAGTGCACGACGTCGGCAAGTTCCTCCACGCTGAGCGGGCGGTCCAGGTGCGTGCGCGCATACTCCAGCGCACTTTGAATACGGTCCGACTTTGGAGCAAGCGTAAGCAGTTCCGAATGCTGGGATTGCCCACCCGAACGCCGTTGATGCATGACCAGTTTGTGCGCCACCGACCGGGCCATGTCGGTGCCCAGATCCTTTTCCACCATGCCCAGCGCCATGTCCAGCGCGGCTGTCATTCCTGCCGACGTCCAGACGGGACCGTCGACGATGAAGATCCGGTCTTCCTCGACCTCGATTCTTGGATGCAGCTCACGGAGCTTGTTCGCATAGGCCCAGTGGGTGGTCGCCCTCCGATCGTCCAGAACCCCTGCCTGCGCCAGAACGAACGAGCCGGTGCACAGACCTGCTGTGCGTCGTGCCCCGTCGACGAAGGCTCGCACGCTGGCCAGCACCTCTTCACGTGGCGGGTTCAAGGGGGTCAGCGTACCGGTAATCATCCAGGTGTCGGCCAATCCCGGGGCGCCCAGAGGGAGCGTGTCGATGTACATGCCCAATGAAGAACGCACGGTTCCGCCGCCGATCGAGAAGTTCTGGACCTTGTAGATCTCTTCCCCCGCAACGATGTTTGCGAACTCGAATACAGCCTGGGTTGCCAGGGACATCACCTGAAAACCCTCGGTAATCAGATAGCCGACGCGATGCATGACTGAACTCCTTTTTGAATGTCCTTAAACACTACCATATACGTCGTTTAAGACATCAGTCCCCTCCTTCATCATGGCTCCACACACAACCCACGGAGCTTGATCATGACGCAACAATACAAAGGCACTGCGCTCATCACCGGCGCGTCCACCGGCATCGGCTCGATTTACGCCGAACACCTTGCCCGCCGGGGTTACGACCTGGTGCTGGTGGCGCGCAACCGCGAACGTCTGAACGCACTGGCTAGCCGCCTGACCAGCGAAACCCGGCAGAACATCGAAGTGTTGCAGGCCGATCTTGGCCGCCCCGAGGACCTCGCCAAGGTAGAACGCAAGTTGCGTGAGGACGCCAGCATCACTTTGCTGGTCAACAATGCCGGTATCGGCACCCATACCGGCCTGCTGGAGAGTGATGTCGAGCGGATGGCCGAGATGATCACGCTGAACGTCACCGCCCTTACCCGCCTGACCTACGCCGCGATTCCAGGTTTTGTCGCCCGTGAACAAGGCGCCGTGATCAATATCTCCTCGATCGTCAGCCTGGCGCCGGAGCTGCTCAACGGCGTGTTCGGCGGCAGTAAGGCCTACGTGACCGCGTTCACCCAGTCCCTGCATAAGGAACTCTCGGATAAAGGCATCCGGATTCAGGCTGTCCTGCCCGGCGCAACCGCGACGGACTTCTGGCAAATCGGTGGATTGCCTGTCGAGCATCTGGATCCGGGCATTGTGATGTCGGCCCAGGACCTGGTCGCTGGCGCTCTGCAGGATTTCGACAACGGCGTACTGATCTCCATCCCCTCGATGCACGACCTGCAAGGTTACGAGCGTTACGAAGCCAGCCGCCAGGCCTTGTTCTCCGAGCTTTCGAGCAACCGGCTCGCGCCGCGCTACAACGCCAACTGATCGCTATCAAAAGGATATGAATCATGAAACTCAGCGCTAACACGATCTTCATCACCGGCGGCACCTCCGGCATTGGCCGCGCTTTGGCCGAGGCATTTCACCAGCGCGGCAATCAGGTCATCATCGCGGGCCGTCGCCAGGCCCTGCTGGATGAGATCGCCCGGGCCAATCCCGGTATCGACACGGTCCAGCTGGACATCAATGACCCGCAGCAAATCAAGGATGTCGCCCAGGAAGTCATACGCCGCCACCCCTCGCTGAACGTGATCATCAATAACGCCGGGATCATGCCGTTCGATAATCCAGCCTCGGGTGATTACGACGACGAACAGGCGGTGAGCCTGCTGCAAACCAACCTGCTCGGCCCGGTGCGTGTCAGCGCCGCATTCGTCGAGCACCTCAAGCGTCAACCCGAAGCCTTCATCATCAACAACAGCTCCGTGCTGGCCTATCTGCCACTGGCTGCGACAGCGTTGTACTCGGCGACGAAGGCGGCCATTCACTCCTACTCGCTGTCGCAACGCTTCACCCTGCGCGACACCCGCGTAAAAGTGCTGGAGATCGCGCCGCCATGGGTCGACACCGACCTGATTCACAAAAGCGGCGATGAACGCGCCATGCCGCTCGACGAATTCATTCGGGAAACCCTGGAAAAACTCGAAACGGCGACCACGGAAGTGTTGGTGGATCGGGTCGTCCCGTTGCGAGCCAACCAAGGCATTAATGAGCACGCTCTGATCAATCAGTTCAACCAGGCACTGGAGGAGAACCCGATTCCGGTCGCCTGAGTTGAAGCCATCTGTCGTCAAGGCTGCCAGCCCTCCCTGATGGAAGGCTGGCAGTTTTGTATTTTCCGCAAAATGCGGAAAGTCTTCCTGCGATCTGCTTCTGTCTGAAGAAGGTCGTCGCGCATAGCCTGTCACTGCCTTCTCGCGCTCACTGATTTATCGCGACTCGTGCTGGAAGGCTCCTCATATCACTGGCGCTCAAGGACTTGAACATGAACAGATTATTTAAAATCGCAGGCCTGGCCCTTGCGGTATCCGTAAGCGGCCTGGCCGTAGCGCAAAGTGATACGGGCAAAGGCGCCGCCATCGAACGTGTTTACGCGTTCAACGGGGCCATGCCGACAGGCGTGACGGTGACCGAAACCGGCCGGATCTTCGTGAACTTCCCCCGCTGGGGCGATGACGTGCCCTACACCGTTGCGGAAATTTCCAACGGTCAACTTGTGCCCTACCCTGATCTGAAAACCAATGTCGCGGATCCGCAGAACCCGGCCAAGGGATTCATCAGCGTGCAAAGTGTGGTTGCCGACGGCAAAGGCCGCGTCTGGGTGCTCGACACGGCAGCACCGAAGTTTTCCGCGCCTCAGGCGGGCGGAGCCAAGCTGGTGGCGATCGACCTGGCCTCCGACAAGATCACAAAAACGATTGTGTTCCCTGACGACGTCATCCTGCCGACCACCTATGTCAATGACGTACGCTTTGACTTCCGTACAGGCAAGGAAGGGACCGCCTACATTACCGACTCTTCGGTCAGTGGTCCTGGCGGCATCATCGTGGTCGATCTGGCGAGTGGCCAGGCAAGCCGCAAACTGACTGGCGCCCAATCCACCTCGGCCGACCCGTCCTTTATCCCGAAGGTTGAAGGCAAGCCCGCACTGGTGACGCGCGACGCTCAAGGCAAAACCGGCCTGTTGACGGTGGCGTCTGACGGTATTGCCCTGTCCAATGATGGCAAGACGCTTTACTTCTGCCCGTTATCGAGCAGGCATCTGTACGCCGTGCCGACTGCCCTGCTGCGTGATCCGGGGGTGAGCGATGCCGAACTGGAAAAAGCCGTCGTCGACCTCGGTGAAAAAGGTGCTTCCGACGGTCTTGAAGCCGATGCCGACGGTGCCGTGTACGCCGGTGACTACGAGCACAACGCGATTCGCAAACGCCTGCCGGACGGTCGCTGGCAGACGCTGGTCGAAGACTCACGAGTGCTTTGGCCCGATACGTTGTCGATCGGCCCGGACGGCTATCTGTATTTCACCGCCAACCAGCTTCATCGCTCGGCAGGTTTTAATGACGGACAGGACAAACGCGTCAAACCGTACAGCCTGATGCGCGTCAAGATCGGCGCAAGGCCTGCAGCGACGTACTAAAGAAACGTCAGAGCAATGAGGTGTGGCTCAAAGGCCTGAACCTGACGCGGCACCTGCAGCTTCGTCAGGTTCTCAATGAGCTACGTAACGTTCGAAGCGTTGCGCCAGGAAAGCCCTCAAAGCCTGTACGGCAGGTGTGAGCGAGGTGCGATGGGGGCACACGAGTTGGAGCGGTGCCGGCTGTCCGACGTCTGCCGGGAAAAGCTCCACCAGTCGACCGCTGCGCAAGTCATCCAGCACATCGATTTTCGACCTGTAGACGATTCCGAAACCGGCAACCGCCCAGCGCCGGACGATATCGGCATCATCACTGACCCGGTCGCCCGTCACCTGAACGGTCCTGACACCGTCCGCCGAATGAAAGCTCCAGCGTTCGTAGGTCTGCTCCCCCATCACAAACCGAAGGCAGTTATGGTTGCCCAATTCTTCAGGTGTGGCTGGCCTGCCATGGCGAGCCAGATAGTCCGGCGAGGCGCAGACCGTTCTTCTGTTTGAGGGCGCCAGGGCCAGAGAGACGAGGCTGGAATCGGCCAGCAAACCATAGCGGATACTGGCATCCAGTTGTTCGCCGACCAGGTCGGCAATCTGATCGCTGACCCGTAACTGCAGCAGCACCTTCGGATGCAGTTGCTGAAACTCGTCGAGCCATCGCAACAGCACGTTTCGGCCGATATCCGACGGTATCGACAATCGAATCGTGCCGGCGATTTCATCGCGACCTTCACTCAGCGCGATCTCGCCATTTTCGAGCGCTTCGAGTGCCTGCCGGGCATGGGAAAGATAGCGTTCGCCATCGTCCGATAATCTCAAGCGCCGGGTCGAGCGAACGAACAACCTTGCTCCAAGACTGCCTTCAAGACGCTGAACCGCTCCGCTGGCCAAGGCTGGAGAAATGTCCAGCAATCGGGCGGCGGCGGAGAAACTGCCGGCCGCAGCCGTGGTGACGAATACCTGAAGGTCATCTACGCGGACTATTTTCTTCACGATCACGAAATTCTGTAGGGTGCGGACGAAGTTTTTCAGCGTAATGGGAAAAATGATCATTGCCCAGCCGCCGCTCTGACGCCGGCGCTGTTAGCCATTAGTCTAATCAGCCCAGGCACCGACGTAATCACTGCGCGAGCCATGCCTGTCACAAATCCCACTTCCCCTGACAGAAAAGCGACTTTCAACCACTTTTCAATATCGCCCGCAGCCTGACAGGCGCAAACCGTCCCCCGATCCGACGCTTCGCTGAGCAGCAAACTACACTTCATGCTGATTTAGTGATTTAACTAGGTAGTTACCTAACTATATAATGCTCGCCTCATTTCAACGGGACATTCAACGTGAAGCAGAGTCAACGCCTCTCGGGCATATCAACATTCATTCTGGTCGGGCTCGGGGTGATCATCGCCCTGCTCGGCCTGGCACTGGCTGCTGGCGGTGTGAAATTGGTCAGCCTGGGAGGCTCTTGGTACTTCCTGGTGGGTGGTCTGGTGATGGCCGTTTCCGGTCTGCTGATCGCGCGGCGCAAGCCTGCCGGTGCCTGGCTGTTCGCGGCATTTCTGGTTGGGACCGCCATCTGGGCCGTGATCGACGCAGGGCTGGTGTTCTGGCCGGTGTTCTCGCGCCTGTTCATGTTCAGCGCGGTGGGTCTGGTGGTCGCGCTGGTCTATCCGCTGCTCAAACGCGCCAATGGTGACGTTGCAGGTCGCGGTGCTTACGGCGTTGCGGCTGTTCTGGCCGTTGGACTGGCCGTGGCTGCCGGCAACATGTTCGTTGCGCACCCGACCGTCGCCCCTACCGGTACCGGTCCGGGCCTGACGCCGGTCGAGCCGGAAAAGGCGCAGAAAGACTGGGCCCACTACGGTAATACCGAAGGCGGCAGCCGCTTCGCCGCGCTTGACCAGATCAATCGCAGCAACGTCGACAAGCTGAAAGTCGCGTGGACCTACCACACCGGCGACATCGCCGAGAGCGATGGCAACGGTGCCGAAGACCAGCTGACTCCGCTGCAGATCGGCAATAAAGTCTTCATCTGCACCCCGCACAACAACCTGATCGCACTGGATGCCGACACCGGTAAAGAACTCTGGAAAAACGCGATCAACGCTCAGTCCAAAGTCTGGCAGCGTTGCCGTGGCATGGCGTATTTCGACGCCAGCACCGCCGTCGCCAAACCGGCCAGCTCGCCAGTGACTGAAACCCCGACCGCTCCGGTCGCTAACTGCACGCGTCGCTTGCTGACCAACACCATCGACGCCCGCCTGATCGCGGTCGACGCTGACACCGGTGAGTTCTGCCGGGGTTTCGGCAACAACGGCCAGGTGGATCTGAAGGCCGGTCTGGGTGATGTGCCGGACAGCTACTATCAACTGTCCTCCGCGCCGCTGATGGCCGGCACCACCGTGGTGGTTGGCGGTCGTGTGGCCGACAACGTGCAGACCGACATGCCGGGCGGCGTGATCCGTGGTTTCGACGTCATGACCGGTGCCATGCGCTGGGCGTTCGACCCGGGCAACCCGCAGGATAAACAGGCACCGGCCGATGGCCAAACCTATGTGCGCAGCACGCCGAACAGCTGGGCACCGATGTCCTATGACCCGGCGACCAACACCGTATTCCTGCCGATGGGCAGTTCTTCCACTGACATCTATGGTGTCGAGCGCAGCAAACTCGATCACACCTACGGTGCCTCCGTCCTGGCGCTGGACGCCAACAGCGGCGAAGAAAAGTGGGTATTCCAGACCGTCCACAACGACCTCTGGGACTTCGACCTGCCGATGCAGCCAAGCCTGATTGACTTCACCAAGGACGGTAAAACCGTACCGGCGGTGGTCATCGGCACCAAGGCCGGGCAGATTTACGTGCTCGACCGCGCCACCGGCAAACCGTTGACCGACGTTAAAGAAGTGCCGGTCAAGGCCGCCAATATCCCCAACGAACCGTACTCGCCGACCCAGCCGAAATCGGTGGGCATGCCGCAGATCGGTGCCCAGCACCTGACTGAATCGGACATGTGGGGCGCCACCCCGTACGACCAACTGCTGTGCCGGATCGATTTCAAGTCGATGCGTTACGACGGCTTGTACACCGCGCCGGGCACTGACAAATCCCTGAGTTTCCCGGGTTCGCTGGGCGGCATGAACTGGGGCAGCATTTCCACTGACCCGGTGCACGGTTTCATCTTCGTCAACGACATGCGTCTGGGCCTGTGGATTCAGATGATTCCGTCGCAGAACAAGGCTCAGGCCTCTTCCGGTGGCGAAGCGCTGAACACCGGCATGGGTGCCGTGCCGCTCAAGGGCACGCCTTACGCCGTGAACAAAAACCGCTTCCTGTCGGTTGCCGGCATTCCGTGCCAGGCTCCGCCGTTCGGTACGTTGACCGCCATCGACATGAAAACCCAGAAAGTCGCCTGGCAAGTGCCGGTCGGCACCGTTGAAGACACCGGTCCCCTGGGCATCCGCATGCACCTGCCGATCAAGATCGGTCTGCCAACCCTCGGCGGCACGCTGTCGACCCAGGGCGGCCTGATCTTCATCGCCGGCACCCAGGACTTCTACCTGCGCGCCTTCAACAGCGCTAACGGTGAAGAAGTCTGGAAAGCGCGTCTGCCGGTCGGTAGTCAGGGTGGCCCGATGACCTATGTGTCGCCGAAAACCGGCAAGCAATACGTGGTCATCACCGCCGGTGGCGCTCGCCAGTCGACTGATCGCGGTGACTACGTAATGGCTTACGCCCTGCCGTAAACCGTCTCGTTCGCCTTCGTTTCACTTGTGCGCGGCACCTTCGGGTGCCGCGTTGTTTCATGTCCTTCGCTCTGGATTTGCGCAATGTCATTGGCTGTTCGCTTTTCTCACGCCGGGGTTTTCACCGGCATGCTGTTCGGTCTCACCTGCGGCGCTGCCCTGCCCGCCCTTGCCGATACCGATTCGAACGTATTTACCCGCAGCACCCTGACCGGCGACTGGGGCGGCCTGCGCCACCAGTTCGACGAAGACGGCATCAAGTTCACCGGTGATTACACCGGCGAAACCGCCTACAACGCCGACGGCGGCCTGCATCGCTCGGCGCGTTACTCGCAGAACATCAAGCTCGGCGCGCAGTTCGACCTGAGCAAACTGTACGGCGTGGACAACGCGGGCAAGATTCAGCTGACCATCAACGATCGACGCGGCAACAGTGCCTCCGAAGACCTGGTCGGCAACCGTCTGCCGATTCAGGAAAACTACGGCGGCCTCTACACCCGCCTGACCGAGCTGAGCTACGAGCGCAGCCTGTTTAGCCCGGCACTGAACGTCAAACTCGGCTACATGGCCATGGGCAACGACCTCGGCGGCCTCGACAGCGGCATTCTCTGCAACTTCATGAACGCCGGTTTCTGCGGCCATCCGCTGAACATGTCCGGTGGCAGTGGCTGGACCAACTACCCCAACGCCCACCTGGGTGTGCGGGTGAAATACGACCTCTCCCCGGCCTGGCAACTGCGCGTAGCCGCGTTCAATGTCGATCCGGAAAGCAACGGCAATTCCAGCCGTGCCTGGCACCTGGGCCCGAAACACACCACCGGCACCGTGGTGCCGATCGAACTGGTCTACAAGCAGGCCGGCAAACTGCCCGGCGAGTACAAGCTCGGGTATTACTACGACAGCTCCGACGTCAAACGCATCGGCAGTGACAAGGAAGTGTCCGGACGCGGCGGCCATTACGTCCTGATCGATCAGGCCGTCTGGGCTTCGGACGTCTCTGAAGGTCGCAGCCTGCACGCTTTCGGCCAATACTCGGCGGCCAGCGAAGCAGCTTCGCCGTTCAGCAAGTGGTACGGCACCGGTCTGGTTCTGTACAAGCCTTTCGAAGGCCGCCCGCGTGACACCGTAGCGCTCGGTTACGGCCGCGCAGTGCCGAACCCGCGCAGCCGCGATGTGCTGCAGGACACCGCCACGGCCAATGGCGCCGCGTTCCCCAATCTGGACAGCGCCGAACAATTGATCGAACTCGGTTACGGCTATCAGGCCACGCCTTGGCTGACGCTGCGCCCGAATGTGCAATACATCATTGAGCCGGGCGCGTTTTCCGGCCAGGACATCGACAATGCGTTGGTGTTTGGATTGCAGGTGAAAGCCGCGCTCTGACACCATCATTTGCCGACCACAAAAAAAGCACTCGAAGGTGCTTTTTTTGTGCGTGCCGCCAACCGAATCAACCCGCGAAGTTGGCCCGCGCTGCGTGCAGTTTCTTGTAGCTCTCGATCAGGCGCAGATGCCGATCCAGCCCTTCCAGCTTCATGCTGGTCGGCGTCAGGCCGTAGAAGCGCACAGTGCCGTTGACCGAGCCGATCGCCGCATCCATGCGCTCGTCGCCGAACATGCGGCGGAAGTTGGCTTCGTAGTCTTCCAGCTGCAGATCCTCATCCAGCTCCATTTCCAGCACGACGTTGACCGCTTGATAGAACAAGCCACGCTCGACGGTGTTGTCGTTGTATTGCAGGAAGGCCTCGACCAGATCCTTAGCCTGCTCGAACTTCTGCAAGGCGAGGTAGATCAGCAGGCGCAGTTCGAGAATGGTCAACTTGCCCCATGGCGTGTTGTCGTCGAACTCGATGCCGATCAGCGTGGTGATGTCGGTGTAATCGTCCAGCTCGCTGTGTTCCAGGCCTTTGGCGAGGTTGCGCAGGCCGACCTTGCTCAGGTTGTGCAGGTTGAGGATGTCGGCCCGGAATTGCAGCGCTTTGTTGGTGTTGTCCCAGATCAGGTCTTCTACCGGATAGATCTCCGAATAGTCCGGCACCAGAATGCGGCAGGCCTTGGCGCCGATGTGCTCGTAGACCGCCATGTAGACTTCCTTGCCCATGTCTTCGAGGATGCCGAACAGCGTTGCGGCCTCTTCGGCGTTGGAGTTTTCGCCGTTGCCGGAGAAGTCCCACTCGACGAATTCGAAGTCGGCCTTGGCGCTGAAGAAGCGCCACGACACTACGCCGCTGGAATCGATGAAGTGCTCCACAAAGTTGTTCGGCTCAGTCACGGCCTGGCCCGAGAAGGTCGGCTGCGGCAGATCGTTGAGGCCTTCGAAGCTGCGGCCCTGCAGCAACTCGGTGAGGCTGCGCTCCAGCGCCACTTCAAAGCTCGGGTGCGCGCCGAACGAGGCGAATACGCCGCCGGTGCGCGGGTTCATCAGCGTCACGCACATCACCGGGAATTCACCGCCCAGCGACGCGTCCTTGACCAGCACCGGGAAGCCCTGCTCTTCCAGCGCCTGGATGCCGGCGAGGATGCCTGGGTATTTCGCCAGCACCTCTTGCGGTACATCCGGCAGGGCCATTTCGCCCTCAAGGATTTCGCGCTTGACCGCCCGTTCGAAAATTTCCGACAGGCACTGCACCTGCGCTTCAGCCAGGGTGTTGCCGGCGCTCATGCCGTTGCTGAGAAACAGGTTCTCGATCAGGTTGGACGGGAAATACACCACTTCACCGTCAGACTGACGCACGAACGGCAGCGAGCAGATGCCGCGCTGGGTGTTGCCGGAGTTGGTGTCGTACAGGTGCGAGCCGCGCAGTTCGCCGTCGCGGTTGTAGATGCCCAGGCAATATTCATCGAGGATTTCTACCGGCAACTCATCCTTGGCACCCGGCTTGAACCAGCGCTCGTCCGGGTAATGCACGAACTCGGCATTGGCGATGTCTTCGCCCCAGAACTGATCGTTGTAGAAGAAGTTGCAGTTGAGCCGCTCGATGAACTCGCCCAGCGCCGAGGCCAGCGCGCCTTCTTTGGTCGCGCCCTTGCCATTGGTGAAGCACATCGGCGACTGCGCATCGCGGATGTGCAGCGACCAGACGTTGGGCACGATGTTGCGCCACGAAGCGATTTCGATCTTCATGCCCAGGTCGGCCAGAATCCCCGACATGTTGGCGATGGTCTGTTCCAGCGGCAGGTCCTTGCCGGCAATGCAGGTGCCCGCGCCTGAGGTGGACGCCGGCATCAGCAAGGCCTGGGCATCGGCGTCGAGGTTCTCGACTTCCTCGATTACGAACTCCGGCCCGGCCTGCACCACCTTCTTCACCGTGCAGCGGTCGATGGAGCGCAGGATGCCCTGGCGATCCTTCTCCGAGATGTCTGCCGGCAGCTCGACCTGGATCTTGAAGATCTGGTTGTAGCGGTTTTCCGGGTCGACAATGTTGTTCTGCGACAGACGAATGTTTTCGGTCGGGATATTGCGGGTGCTGCAGTACAACTTTACGAAGTAAGCCGCGCACAAGGCCGACGACGCCAGGAAATAGTCGAACGGACCCGGTGCAGAGCCATCGCCCTTGTAACGGATCGGTTGGTCGGCCACCACCGTGAAGTCATCGAACTTGGCTTCGAGTCGGAGGTTGTCGAGAAAATTGACCTTGATTTCCATGCGGGTTACCAGAATAGCGAGCTAAACAAATTGGCCGCCATTATCCGGCTTTTGAGCGTGAAGTCTTGTGCTTTGAGCAATCAATCCTGAGCCGGCCGGCGGAACATGACGCTTGTTCACACATTCAACTCAGCACATGCGCTCAATCGCCGGCAGCCGATCCGCGTGACCATGGCGTCACCTTCCGCCAATCCTGGTTGCTGACACATGATGGTTTTATCCAAGCCGCGCCTCGCGCTCGCCTTAATGATTGGCGGGTTCGCCGACACCGCGTGCGCCAGCGGATTTCTCGACGACGCCAAGACCGAAGTGCTCAGTCGCAATTTCTACTTGAGCAACGATTACCGCTCGCCCTCGCCTGCCGGAAAAAACTACAAACAGGAATGGGCTCAAGGGTTTATCGGCACTTTCGCATCCGGTTTCACTGAGGGAACCGTCGGGGTTGGTCTCGATGCCCACGCCTTTTATGGGCTGAAACTCGATGGCGGCAAGGGGCATTCCGGCACCGGACTTTTGCCGGTGGACAGTGATGGCCGTAGCGAAAGCGAATACTCCAGCGCCGGTGGTGCGCTGAAGTTGAAGACTTCGAAAACCACCCTCGCCTTCGGTGAAATGACCGTGGAAACGCCGGTGTTCGATACCTCGGACAAACGCTTGCAACCGGAATACGCCACGGGTTTTCTGCTCGACAGCCATGAGATCGATAACGCGCGCCTTGTCGCCGGGCGCTTCACGGCGTTCAAGAACCAGGACAGTTCTTCCGGCAAAGGCGACTTTCAGGGCTATGGCGCCAGCACCCAAGGCGAAAGCATCAGTTTTGTCGGCACCGAGCTGTTCAGCGACAGCCCGGTGGGCGGCGCGCTGTATGCGTCTTACCTGAGCGACACCTGGCGCCAGTACTACGCCAACCTGCATTTCAAGCAGTCCGGTCTGCTGCTCGACGCCAACGTCTACCACACCCGCGACACCGGGCAGGCACTGGCCGGCGACATCGACAACACCGCGTTCAGCCTTTCGGGCAAATACACCGTTGGCGCCCACGCGGTCATGCTCGGCTGGCAACGCATCAATGGCGACACGCCCTTCGATTTCGTTGGTGGCGACTCGATCTACCTGGCCAACTCGATCAAATACGCCGACTTCAACGGTGCCCACGAGCGCTCCTGGCAAGCGCGTTACGACCTCGATCTCGGCGCCTTCGGCATTCCGGGGCTGAATTTCATGACCCGCTACGTTTCCGGCAGCCACATCGACGGCACCCACGCGCCCAAGGGCGGCGCCTATAACCCGTTCGACGCGGATTCCGGTGAATATCAGCCTCAGCAAGGGGACGGCGGCAAACACTGGGAACGCGACATCGATCTGCGTTACATCGTCCAGTCCGGCGCGGCCAAGGATCTGTCGGTGCAGCTGTCCCACGTGTCGCACCGGGCCAACAGCGCTCAGGCGGGCGACGACATTGACCGGATCTACGTGGTGATCCAGTACCCACTGGGGTTTTGAGGGGAGAAATGGCGGAAGGCAGCCGGAGTCGAACCTGCCCGGGAACGGATGCCGTCCCCAACCGGGTTTGAAGCCCGGCCGCGCCACCGGGCGCGATTGCCTTCCTTGAACTCAGTCCGCGCCGGGGTTGGCCAGCGCACTGTCGCAGCGGATTTGCCGGCCTTCGCCGACGCGCCGGGTCAGGCCCAGCCGATCGAAGTATTCGAGGATCTGAATACTGCGCTTGCGTCCCAAGCCTAGCGCATCGCGGAAGGCCGTGACTTCGATCTGCGGATTTTCTTCGGCCAGGCGCAACAGCACCGCCACCATTTGCCGCAGGGTGATGTCGGTGACAAACAGGTCGCGCACCACTTGATGCATCACGCCAAGGCGCGCCAGTTTGCGCAGCAGCAAACGCACGATCGCGTCGTCCTGACCGACGACTTTCGCCACGTCACGTACCCACGGTGGATCGAAGCCGGCCTGTTCAAACAACGGCTGCAACGCCTGCCACAGGGTTTCGTCGTCGGCGCTCAGGCGCACCTGATGGTCGGGCAAATGCAGCCACGGGCCGCTGGCGACCAGTGAGCCGGCGCCGAGCAACTCTTCCAGCAGGCTGATGAAGGTCGCGCGTTCGAGGCTCAAACTGCTGAAACGCCGCAGACGGTCGCGGTCCGGACCCATCTGATCGGGCTCCAGCTCATGAAAGCGCGCCAGTTGCTCCAGCAGCCTGAACTTGAGCATGCCCCAGCGCTGCGCATTGAACAGCACCGGGCCCTGACGGGTTTCGATCAGGCGGACGTTGTCCGGCAGCGTCCAGCCGTCACGCGGACGATTGAACTGTCGCTCCAGGCGTTGCGGGTCGAGGCCGCTTGCGCTGTATTCCAGCAACGTAGGCAAGGCCTGTTCCAGTTCGGAGCTGATCGCCAGTGCCCGCAGTTGTGCCAGCCGTTCCGGACTGCGCCGTTGGCGGGCCGGGGCGAAGGGATCGAGCACGCGCCCACCGCCGAGCGTTCGCTGGGCGCTGGCATCACGAAGGATCAAGGGATCACCGTGGACGCCGTGCACCGGGACGTTGGTCAGCAATTGCGCAAACATGCGCTCGCCGGGTGCCAGACTCGGTCCCTCCAGCAAGGCGACCCGGGCGATCACATCTTGCGTGCCCAGATGCAGGTGCACTGGCTGGAAGTGCTCGAAAAACCGCTCGCCCGGCAACAACCGGAATTCGATATCCAGCCGCTGGGTCGGTGCGTGCAGCCATTCGGCGAGCAACCATTGGCCGCGATGGATCTGCCCGAGTTCCAGACGATCCGCGCTGATGTTCAGGGCCACGCGCTGGCCGGCGAAGGCTTGTTCGGCGGTCTGATTCTGCGCGTGCAGGCCCCTGACCCGCACGTTTTTGCCCGCCGGGCCCAGACTCAGCTTGTCACCCACCGCGACCGAGCCCGAAAGCGCCGTCCCCGTCACCACAATACCGGCGCCGGCGACACTGAACGCGCGGTCGATGGCCAGGCGAAAACCGCCTTCGCGACTGCGCTCCTCGCCTTCTATCTGCCGCAACGCTTCGCGCAGCGCATCGACGCCCTCACCCGTCACACTGGAAACCGTCAGCAACGGTGCTTCGGCATAGGGCCCGGTTGCCAGCAGGCTTTCAACCTGTCGGCGCACCTCTTCCACCCTGCCCGCCTCGACCCGATCACACTTGGTGATCGCCACCAGCGCCCGTGGAATGCCCAGCAGCTCGACAATCGCCAGATGCTCGCGGGTCTGCGGCATCACGCCGTCATCCGCCGCCACCACCAGCAACACCAGATCGATGCCTTGGGCTCCGGCCAGCATGTTGTGGGTGAATTTCTCGTGGCCCGGCACGTCGATGAAACCGGTCAGCCCGGCGCCGGGCGCCAGTTCTGCGTACAGATAACCGAGGTCGATGGTCATCCCGCGCTCGCGTTCCTGCGGGCGGCGGTCGCCGGTTTGCCCGGTCAGCGCTTCGAGCAGTGACGTCTTGCCATGGTCGATGTGCCCCGCCGTGCCGACGATCACGTTTGCAACTGCCCGAGTTGTGCCTGCCACGCCGGTTCATCGTCGAGTTGCCGCAGATCCAGCCACAACGCATCGTCATCGATGCGCCCGAGCACCGGGATCGGCAAGGCGCGCAGCGCGGCTTCCAGATTCAGCAGGCAACGTCCGCGCAGGCGTTTCGATACCTGCGGGCGCAGGCACAGCGCCGCGCTCGGCAGGCGCGCCACCGGTTGGCTGCCGCTGCCGATCATGCCCAAAGCGGGTTGCGCCGTGACGGTCCAGCCCTCGCCCAGCAGTTGGGACAAGGCCGGTTGCAAGCGTGCGGCCTGGGCCAGAATCTCGGCTTGCGGACGGGTCAGCAAACGCAGGCTCGGCAAGCGCTCGGCCAGCCGATCCGGGTCGCGATAGAGCCCGAGTACTGCTTCGAGTGCGGCCAGGGTCAGTTTGTCGACCCGCAACGCGCGTTTCAGCGGGTTCTTCTTGATCTTCGCGATCAAGTCCTTGCGCCCGACGATCACCCCCGCCTGCGGCCCGCCGAGCAGTTTGTCGCCGCTGAAGGTGACGATGTCGGCGCCATCAAGCAACGCCTGACGCACCGTCGGTTCCGCCGGCAGGCCCCAACGGGTCAGATCCAGCAGGCTGCCGCTGCCAAGATCTTCCAGCAGCGGCAGATCATGCCGATGGGCCAACGCGGCCAGTTCGGAGGTTGGCACCCGGGCAGTGAAGCCTTCGATGCTGTAATTGCTCGCGTGCACGCGCATGATCAGGCCGCTGCGTGGGCCGATCGCCGCTTCGTAATCGCGGGCATGGGTGCGATTGGTGGTGCCGACCTCGTGCAGGCGCACGCCGGCGCGGCTCATGATGTCGGGGATGCGGAACGCGCCGCCGATCTCGATCAGCTCGCCCCGGGAAATGATGCCTTCCTTGCGCGCGCCGAGGCTGTTGAGGGTCAGCAGCACGGCGGCGGCATTGTTGTTGACCACGGTCACGGCTTCGGCACCGGTCAGCTCGCGGATCAGGCCTTCGATCAGGTCGTCGCGGTCACCGCGCTTGCCGCTGGCCAGATCGAATTCCAGATTCAACGGATAGCGCGCCGCGAGTTGCACCGCTTCAATGGCTTCTTCGGGCAACAAAGCGCGCCCGAGGTTGGTGTGCAGCACGGTGCCAGTCAGGTTGAACACCCGGCGCACCTGGCTGCGCTGCTTCAGGGCCAGGCGTTCAGAAACCCTTCCGGCCAGCGCTTCAGAGCTGATTTCTACGGCGGTCAGTTGCCCTGCCACCACGGCGTCGCGCAAGTCATCCAGTAACTGGCGAAACCCCGTCACCAGGGCCTCGCGTCCGTAACGCTCGGCCAAGGGCTGGCACGCGGGGTGGCGTAACAGGCTGTCGAGGGAAGGCAAACGCAAGGCACAGACACTGACGGACATCAGGCACTCCGGAAAAAAGCCGATGCGCCTGAGTGTAGACCCTTGCCTCATTCGTCTCCTGGCGCCAACAGCAGATTCGGCGCCAGCCGCTGATAGCCATCCTGAGCCAGGCGCATGTCGAGCAACAGACTGCCCAGATCCGCCGACAGTGCCTCGCCCTCGCCATCGTTTTCCAGATACAGCAACTTCAGATAGCTGTTGCAGCCCGGACAGACTTCGGCGCGCAGCGGCGCCTGATTGGCGGCGTGGCGGTCATCCTCAAGGCTCAGGTATTCCAAGCCTTTGCTCTGTTCGCAATACACGCACTTGACCCGTACCACATGCCATTCGCAGGCGCACAGCGAACACACCAGATAACGCAGGCCGTTGTGCTTGCCGCGATGGCGGATCACCCCGGCCATGGCCGGCGAGCCACAGGCCGGGCACTGGCTGAGGCTGTCGCCGGGTGTCAGTTGCAGGTTCGGTGCGCTGAGCAGCCAGTGACTCCACGCCGCTTGCAGCGCCGCCCCGAGAAACGGCACCAGCGCCGCCGGCACCAGCGAATACTGGCCGCTGACCAGCGCCACGGCCCAGGCGCGCAACTGGCCGGGGCTGGCGATGCGCAGCGTGGTCACGGCCTCGATCACGGCCGGTTGCTCGGGGGCGACATAACGCTGAAGCAAGGCCTCGAGATACAGCTGCCAAGTGTCCTCGCGAATCAAGGTGTCGGCGGCAAACGGCGGCATGCCGTGTTGCCGGCAGACTTCCAGCCGCTGTTCATCAAGCGGCGCGGTCGAGGGCGGATCATCGAGGATCTGCTGCTGGACGCGGCACAATCCAGCGATCAGGTGCAGGTAATCGGCCAGCGGATGTCCTTCGGCCAAACGCTCCAGACGCTGGGCTCGCAGCATGAACAGGTTGGGTGGCGGCAAATGCAGAAACGGCGGCGAACTGGCCGCCGCTTCGATTTCTCCGGGTTCGAGGATGGTTGGCAACTGTCAGCCCTTTTTTGTGACCGGTCGCTCTGGCGGATCCTGGCTTTCCACCTCGCGATACCAGAGTGCATGGTGTTTCCTGGCCCAGGCGCGGCTGACCCAGCCGTGCATCATTGCGTCCACCGAGCCCTTGATCCAGATCCCGGCATAGATGTGAACGATGATGCTCAGGATCAGCACAAACCCCGCCAGAGCGTGCAGCAACATCGCCCAGCGGATCGTGGTGATACCGAAGTAGTGACTGAAATACGCGCGCCAGATCACCAGCCCGGTGAACAGCAATCCGAGCATGCACAGCAGTAAAGTCCAGAACAGCAGCTTTTGCCCGGCGTTGTACTTGCCCACCGCCGGCACGGTTTCTTCATCGTTGACCATCACCCGGTCGATGCGCCGTAGCCATTTCCAGTCGTTGTCGATGAAGAAGTTCGAGCGCCAGAAGCGAAACACCAGGCCCAGGAAGAACACGAACATCAGCACGCCCATGAAGGGGTGCAGGATTCGCGTCCACGGCCCGCCGCCGAACAGGTTTGTCAGCCAGAACATCGACGGATGAAACAGCGCGAGCCCCGACAGCCCGGCCATGAAGAACAGAATCGCCACCAGCCAGTGATTGGTGCGCTGGTTGGCGGTGTAGCGCAGGATCGTCTTGTTGCTCATGGCCGGCCCTCCCCGCGTGGGTCGAAGGTGTGCACTGCCGGATCGACGACGTGCACCGAGGTGTCGGGCGGATCTGGATGTTCATCTTCCTCGACCCGGTTCGGGCCGATCCGCACGTAATGGAAGAACCCGGCCAGCACCGCAGCGCCCATCGCCAGCAGACCCAACGGCTTGCTGATGCCTTTCCACAAGCCCACCAGCGGACTGATCTCGGGGTTGTCCGGCAGGCCGGCGTAGATTTTCGGGGTGTCGGCGTGGTGCAGCACATACATGACGTGGGTGCCGCCGACGCCTTGCGGGTCATACAGGCCGGCGTTGTCGAAGCCACGGCTTTTCAGGTCGACGATGCGCTCGGCGGCGTGGGTCTTCATGTCGTCCTTGGTGCCGAACACGATGGCCCCGGTCGGGCAGGTTTTTACGCAGGCCGGTTCCAGACCCACCGCCACCCGGTCCGAACACAGCGTGCATTTGTAGGCCTTGTGGTCCTTCTGCGAAATGCGCGGGATGTTGAACGGGCAGCCGGTGATGCAATAACCGCAGCCGATGCAGTGATCCTGATCGAAATCGACGATGCCGTTGGCGTGCTTGATGATCGCGCCGGGGCTGGGGCACGCCGACAGGCAACCGGGTTCGGCGCAGTGCATGCAGCCGTCCTTGCGGATCAGCCACTCGAGGTTACCGGCGTCGGTTTCATGCTCGGTGAAGCGCATCAGCGTCCATGAATCGGCGCTCAAATCCTGCGGATTGTCGTAGGTGCCATGGTTGTGGCCGACCTCGTCGCGCAGCTCGTTCCATTCCGAGCACGCGACCTGACAGGCCTTGCAGCCGATGCATTTGGTGGTGTCGATCAGCTTGGCCACCTGTTCCTGGCCGCGTATCGAAGGCGCCGGCGTGGTGGTGGCCGAGCGGGCAATGATGTCTTGGCTGGCCATCTAAAGATTCTCCATCAGAGCTTCTCCACGTTGACCAGGAATGACTTGGATTCCGGGGTCTGTGTATTGCCATCGCCGAGAAACGGCACCAGGGTGTTGGTCAGGTAACCGTGGCGCGTCAGGCCGGTGAAGCCCCAGTGCAGCGGGATGCCGATCTGGTGCACCACCTGGTTGTTGACCTGCAACGGCCGGATCCTTTTGGTCACCACCGCCACCGCTTCAATGAACCCGCGCTTGCTGCTTACGCGTACCCGGTCGCCGGCAACGATGCCCTTCTCCTTGGCCAGTACTTCGCCGATCTCCACGAACTGCTCGGGTTGGGCAATCGCGTTCAACTTGCAGTGCTTGCTCCAGAAGTGGAAGTGCTCGGTCAACCGGTAGCTGGTGGCGGCGTACGGGTAATCCTTGGCCACGCCGAGGCTGTCCCACACCGAATCGAAGATCCGTGCCGCCGGGTTGCTGGTGGCTTTCTTGTTGTCCGGGTGCAGCGGGTTGATGCCGATCGGCGTTTCGAACGGCTCGTAGTGCTCGGGGAATGGCCCTTCGTTCATCTTGTCGACGGCGAAGAACCGCGCCACGCCTTCGGGGTTCATGATGAACGGGTTCATCCCGGCTTCCGGCGGTACGTCGGCCTTGTAGTCCGGCACGTCGGTGCCGCCCCAGGCTTTGCCGTTCCACCAGACCAGGCGTTTTTTCGGATCCCAGGGTTTGCCGGCGACGTCCGCCGAAGCGCGGTTGTACAGAATCCGCCGGTTGGCCGGCCAGGCCCACGCCCAGCCTTGATGCTGATGCATGCCGTAAGGGTCGTTGTTGTCGCGGCGGGCCATCTGGTTGCCGGCTTCGGTCCAGCTGCCGCAGAAAATCCAGCAGCCGGACGCAGTGCTGCCGTCATCCTTGAGCTGGGCGAACCCGGCCAGTTGCGAATTGCCCTTGATCGCCGCACCCGTGGCGTCGGTGAAATCGGTGGTGGCGTAGCCGTTGACCTCTTTGGCGATCTCTTCCGGCGAGGGTTCTTCGGCGATCTTGTACGGCCACGACAGTTTCAACAGCGGGTCGGCGAATTTGCCGCCCTCCGCCTGATATCGCTCACGCAGACGCAGGAACAGCGCACTCATGATTTGCACGTCGGTGCGCGCCTCGCCCGGGCCGTCGGCACCTTTCCAGTGCCATTGCAGCCAGCGGCTGCTGTTGACCAGCGAGCCGTCCTCTTCGGCAAAGCACGTCGTTGGCAGGCGGATGACTTCGGTCTGGATGTCGGCGCTCTTCACATCGTTGAACGGCCCGACGTGTTCCCAGAACTGCGAGGTTTCGGTGGCCAGCGGGTCCATCACCACCAGCCATTTCAGTTTGGCCAGTGCCGCCATCACCCGGTTCTTGTCCGGCAACGCGGCAATCGGGTTGAAGCCCTGGCACATGTAGCCGTTGACCTTGCCCTGCCCCATCAGGTCGAACACCTTGAGGATGTCGTAGTTGGGGATGTCGAGTTTCGGCAGGTAATGGTAGGCCCACTGATTCTCGGCGGTGGCATTGGCGCCGTACCAGGCTTTCATCAGGCTGACGTGGAATTTGCTGTAGTTCTGCCAGTAGGACAATTGCCCCGGCCGCAGCGGGACTTGCGTGCGTTTATGGATGAAGGCCGCGTAATCCTGCTCGGCGTCGGTCGGCAAGGTCAGGTAACCCGGCAGCGCGTTGGACAGCAGACCGAGGTCGGTCAGGCCCTGAATGTTCGAGTGCCCGCGCAAAGCGTTGACCCCGCCGCCGGGCATGCCGACGTTACCCAGCAGCAGTTGCACCATCGCCGCGCTGCGGATGATCTGCGAGCCGATCGAGTGCTGGGTCCAGCCCAGTGCATAAAGAATCGTCATGGTCTTGCCCGGCGCCGAGCAAGTGGCGATTTCCTCCCAGATCTTTTTCATCGCATCGACCGGCATGCCGCAGATCTGGCTCGCCAGGTCGATGTTGTAGCGGCTGTAATGCTGCTTCATCAATTGGTAGACGCAGCGCGGGTCCTGCAGGGTCGGATCGACTTTGACGAAGCCGTCGTCACCCAGTTCGTAACCCCAGGTGGATTTGTCGGTGTAGCTGCGCTTGGCCGCGTCGTAACCGGTGAACAGCCCGTCCTCGAAGCCGAATCCGGCTCTGACGATGAACGATACGTCGGTGTAGTTGCGCACGTATTCGTGCTGGATCTTGTCCTCGGTCAGCAGGTAATTAATCAGCCCGCCCATGAACGCGATGTCGCTGCCGGTGCGAATCGGCGCGTAGTAGTCGGCCACGGATGCGGTCCGGGTAAACCTCGGATCGACCACAATCAGCCGCGCGGCGTTATGCGCCTTGGCTTCGGTCACCCATTTGAAGCCACAAGGGTGGGCTTCTGCTGCGTTGCCGCCCATCACCAGGATCAGATTCGCATTGGCGATATCGGTCCAGGTGTTGGTCATGGCTCCACGGCCGTACGTCGGGGCAAGACTTGCCACCGTCGGGCCGTGTCAGACACGCGCCTGGTTATCAAACCCCAGCATGCCGAGACTGCGAACCACCTTGTGGGTGATGTAACCCGCTTCGTTGGACGCCGCCGACGCCGCGAGGAATCCGGTGGTCAGCCAGCGATTGACCGTTTGCCCCTGGGCGTTCTGCTCGACGAAATTGGCATCGCGGTCGGCCTTCATCAGGTCGGCGACGCGGTCGAGGGCTTCGTCCCAGGTGATCCGGGTCCATTCGCTGCTGCCGGGCTTGCGCACCTGCGGGTACTGCAAGCGGCCGGGGCTGTGAATGAAATCCAGCAGGCCGGCGCCTTTGGGGCACAGGGTGCCGCGGTTGACCGGGTGGTCGGCGTCGCCCTCGATATGGATGATGTTTTGCGCAACATTCTTCGCGGCATCGCCCTGGCTGTACATGATCAAGCCGCAGCCGACCGAGCAATACGGGCAGGTGTTGCGGGTTTCATGGGTGTGGGCAAGCTTGAAGTGGCGCACCTGCTCGGCGAAGGCCTGCGTCGGGGCCATGCCCAACGCGCCCAGGCTAGAGCCTGCAAGGCCGATACCGGCGACCTTGAAGAACTGACGACGGCTGAGATCCATCGTGCACTCCTGATCAGGTGGAACCCGGTACTGGTGCCGGGTTTGTTCTGGACAATCACGGTTGCGGCACACGAGTGCCGACTTTTTCACTGTAGACAAAGCCTCTGCGACCTGTGTGAAAACCGACCGTCGGCCGTTTGTCGGAGCATCACCTCCCTGTGGGAGCAAGCTTGCTCGCGAAAAGCGGTGTGTCATTCAACATTGATGCTGCCTGACCAGACGCATTCGCGAGCAAGCTCGCTCCCACAGGTTTTGTGTGCTCCTTCAAGGGCATGGGCTTATCATGGCGGGCACGACCCATCTCCGCCTTCAGAGACCGCGCATGACTTTCGATTTTGATCAGGTATTCGACCGCCACGACACCGGCAGCACCAAGTGGAGCCGCTACCCGGCCGACGTGTTGCCGATGTGGGTCGCTGACATGGATTTCGCCGCCCCGCCGGTGGTCATCGAGGCGCTGCAACGACGTCTGCTGCACCCGTTGGTGGGCTACAGCGTGGCCCAGGACAACCTGCGCGAGGCCATCGTCGCCGACCTCTGGAACAAGTTCGCCTGGCGGATCAAACCGCAAGAGCTGATCTTCCTGCCGGGGGTGGAATCGGGTTTCAACATGGCGCTCAAGGCGCTGGTGCAACCGCAGCAGAACGTCGTGGTGCAAACCCCGAACTACCCGCCGCTGCGTCATGCACCGGGCCATTGGGGCCTGAACAAGGTCGAACTGGAATTCAACGCCCAGGCCGACGGCACCTACGCCACCCCGCTGGACGTACTGCGTGAGTCCCTGAACGGTGGCGGCGCTCTGCTGCTGAGCAACCCGCACAACCCGATCGGCAAGGTCTTCGGCCGTGAAGAACTGCAAGCCGTGGCAGACATCTGCGTGGCGCAGAACGCCTGGATCATCTCCGACGAGATCCACGCCGAGTTGTGCTACGACGGCCGCGTGCACATTCCGACTGCGTCCCTGAGCCCGGAAATATCCCGCCGCACCATCACCCTGATGTCGGCGAGCAAGGCCTATAACATCGCCGGCCTCAAGACTTCTTTCATGATCATCCAGGACGCTGCCCTGCGCGAGCGCGTCAACCATGCCCGCTGCGGCATGGTCGACAGCGTCAATCCGCTGGGCATGGAAGCCACCCGCGTGGCCTACAGCGAAGCCGGTCCGTGGCTTGAGGCGCTGAAGCAGTACCTGCAAGCCAACCGTGACTGGCTGGTGGACGCCGTGCGCAACCGCTTGCCCGGGGTGACCATTAATGTGCCGCAAGGCACGTACCTGGCCTGGCTCGACTGCTCGGCGCTGGATCTGGACGACCCGCAGAAGTTCTTCCTGGACCACGCCCGGGTCGGCCTCAGCCCGGGTCTGGACTTTGGCGACCACAGCCAGCAATTCGTGCGCCTGAACTTCGGTTGCCCGCGTTCGATGCTGGAGGAAGGCATCGCCCGGATGGAGCGAGCCCTCAAGTCCCGGTAATCAAGTCAGGGCAAATCCAAGCGTCAATCCGATCGAACTCAGCGCAAGCGGGTCGGGTCAACCGGCCTACTTGCCATGAGACCCGGAGATTGACGATGACCGACTATCCAAAACCCCCGTTCCCGAAACAGGCGCAGCCGGTTCCCGGTTCACAGCGCAAGATGGAGCCGTATCCTGATTGCGGCGAACAGAGCTACACCGGCTCCGGTCGGCTGGCCGGCAAGATTGCCTTGATCACCGGTGCCGACAGTGGCATCGGTCGGGCGGTGGCGATCGCATTTGCCCGCGAAGGTGCCGATGTAGCGGTCGCCTATTTAAATGAACACGAAGATGCCAAGGAAACCGCGCGCTGGGTCGAACAGGCCGGTCGCCAGTGCCTGTTGCTGCCTGGAGACATTGCCCAGAAAGCCCAGTGCCAGGCGTTGGTGGACCAAACCGTCGAGCGCTTCGGCCGCATCGACGTGCTGGTCAACAACGCCGCCTTCCAGATGACCCACGAAACCTTCGAGGAGATTCCCGACGACGAATGGGTGATGACCTTCGACGTTAACATCACCGCGATCTTCCGCCTGTGTCAGGCCGCGATCAAACACATGGGACCTGGCTCCTCCATCATCAACACCAGTTCGATCAACTCGGACATGCCCAAGCCCACCCTGCTCGCCTACGCCACCACCAAAGGCGCCATCGCCAACTTCACCGGAAGACTGGCGCAGATGCTCGGCCCGCGGGAAATCCGCGTGAATTGCGTGGCGCCGGGACCGATCTGGACGCCGCTGATTGTCTCGACCATGCCGGATGAGGAAGTGCAGCATTTTGGCGAGCAAACACCACTCGGGCGTCCCGGCCAGCCAGTGGAGGTCGCGCCGATCTATGTACTGCTGGCATCGAATGAAGCCAGCTACATCACCGGCCAGCGCTACGGCGTGACCGGCGGCAAACCGATGCTCTGAACCGCCTGCCAGAAAAAGTGAACCGCTGGACACGGCGACCTCTCCATACCTTCATGGCCCGTTCGGGTTGCAAGAGATCAGGAGGTCGTCATGTCTGCGCCTATTATCAAACTCTTCACCCAGCCGAACTTTGCCTGGACGGACATCCGCCGCGAAGAAGAGGCACATCCGCGTCATTACCTTGCTCACCTGCTGTTGCTGGCCCTCGTCCCGGCGGTGTGCCTGTTCATTGGCACCACGTATGTCGGCTGGAGCCTGGCAGTGGGTGAAACCGTGAGGCTCAGCAGTGCCAGCGCCTTGCAGCTGAGTGTCCTGCTCTATATCACCATCGTGGTCGGCGTGGCGATCATTGGCGGTTTCATCCGCTGGATGTCGCGTACCTTCGATGCCCGGCCGACACTCAACCAGTGCATCGGTTTCGCGGCGTACACCGTCACCCCGTTTTTCATCGCCGGTCTCGCCGGCCTGTACCCCAGCCGCTGGCTGGCGGTGCTGGTGCTCGGCGCTGCATCGATCTATTCGACATTCCTGTTGTTCGTCGGCCTGCCGACCTTCATGCACGAGCGCAAGGAACAGGGCCTGTTGTACTCGGCCAGTGTCTGGGGTGTGGCGCTGCTGGTGCTGGTGACGTTGTTGGTGTCGATGATCCTGCTGTGGTTCAACGTGCTGACGCCGGAATACCTGCGCACGACTGCAGGTTAGGCCGATCATGTCGGGGCGGCATCGAACTGACCTTACGGGCCGCGCGTCATGAGCTTCATCATCTGGGTGGCGGTGCTCGGTGCCGTGCTGCTGACCCTGGCGCTGACATCGTCGTACCTGCGCTGGATGCCGGTCACGACCTCGGCTGTTTGCCTGCTGCTGGGCGTCGGCATAGGGCCGGCAGGGCTTGATCTGCTGAAACTGCCGCTGGACGAAGCCTCTTTGTGGATGGAACACCTGACCGAAGTCGCGGTGCTGTTTTCCCTGTTCGTCTGTGGTTTGAAGTTGCGGTTGCCGTTGCGCGACAAACGCTGGCGGATTGCATTCGGTCTGGCGGGCCCGGTGATGGTGCTGACGATCATTGGCGTCTGCCTGTTGCTGCATTTTGGCCTGGATCTGAATTGGGGCCCTTCGCTGTTGATCGGAGCGATTCTGGCTCCGACCGACCCGGTGCTCGCGGCGCTGGTGCAGGTCAACGATGCGCGGGACGTCGACAGCGTGCGTTTCGGCCTGTCCGGCGAGGCCGGGCTCAACGACGGCGTTGCATTTCCCTTCGTGATCCTCGGGCTGTTGCTGCTGCACGGTGAAGGGTTTGCCGCCGAGTGGCCCGACTGGGTACTGCGCAGCCTTTTGTGGGCGGTTCCGGCCGGGTTGCTTTGCGGCTACTGGATGGGCCGTGGCATCGGTCGACTCACCTTGTCGCTGCGCATTCGCAACGATGACAGCACCCTGAGCCCCAATGACTATCTGGCCCTGGCGTTGATTGCGCTGGCGTATGTCGTGGCTGAATCCATTGGTGGCTACGGCTTTCTGTCGGTATTCGCCGCCGGCCTTGGCTTGCGTCAGGAGGAAGTCAAATCCACCGGCGCCCACCAACCGCCCGCCGAGCACATGGTGCAACCGGTGGTCGGTCATCAGAACGTCGAGCCGCAGCAGGCGGTGCACGGCGATACCGAGCGGCTGGAAGACAGCCAGGTGGCCGCCGGCATCATGATGGGCGACATGCTCGCGTTCGGCGGTCTGGTGGAACGGGCGATGGAAGTGTTTCTGGTTACCCTGCTGGGCGTGGTGCTGGTCAGTCACTGGGATTGGCGGGCGCTGTTGGTCGGCGGCGTGCTGTTCTGCGTCATCCGCCCGGTCTGCGTGGGGTTGATGCCGTGGGGATCGCTGCTCGCGGGGCGCCAACGGTTATTGATTGGCTGGTTCGGTATTCGTGGGATCGGCAGTCTGTTCTATCTCTTCTATGCGCTGAACCATGGGTTGGGCGACAGCGTGGCGACGCTGTGTACCGACCTGACCCTGTCGGTGGTGGCGCTGAGCATTCTGCTGCACGGCGTCAGCACCCAGCCGATCCTCGCCAGCTATGAGCGGCGCAAGAACCGAAACGGGCGAAAAAAGCCCGGCCATGATGACCGGGCTTGATAGCGGGGTGTCATTCATCCTCCCGGATTGGTCACCTGAATATAGAAGGCATAGCTGCCGAGCAACATCCAGAATGTGGCGAAAATCCACGGCGTACGAATGGAAAACAGCAATGACTTGCGATACCCCTTGTGGCTCGACTCCATTTCGCTGAATAACGGCGATTCGTCATAAGCCAGGCCCATCAGGGGTTCGCTGCGCAGCAATTCACTTTGCTTGTAGTGCCAATGATCGATGATGTCGTAGGCGGCGCGAATCCCCGGCCAGGCATTGAGCGAACTGAGCAGGCCGAGCAAGGCCAGGAACGGTGGCACCACCAGGGTGAACAACTTGCCCCACTCGGGGTTGAGGTTGGCCATGCAGGACGCGAAGGCAATCACCAGAAACGATTGCGCCGCCAGATAGGCGTCGGTTCGGTTGGCCAGAATGCTGGTTTCGTACTGGATTTCCCGGCGGTAGAAATCCAGCCGTTCCTTGGGTGAACCGAACATCTTCGCGTTGTGTTCAGTCAGGGTTTCTTCGGCGGTCGGTTGGGTCAGTATGCGTGGCACGGTACGAACGCTCCGAAAGGCAAAGCGTTTGGAGCCGCCCCGTCGCGGACAAGTTCAGCCGGATTCAGCCCCGGTTCGTTTCATCGTCTGGGCAATAATCGTTACAAGATTCATCTGATTGAACGGTTTCGACAGCCGTGGCAACCCCGCTGCGAAGCCTTCGAGGCGTTCGGCAAAGCCGGTGGCGAGAATGATCGGCAGATCCGGCTTGAGCAAACGCACGGCATGAGCCAGTTGCGCGCCGCTCATATGCGGCATGGCCATGTCGGTGATCATCAGGTCGATGACCTCTCCCTGGTCAAACAGCTCGAGCGCGTGGGTACCAGAGGCGGCGCTGATTACCCGATGGCCGAGGTCTTCCAGCAGCAGGACGGTACTGGTACGCACCAGACTGTCATCATCCACCACCAGTACGCTGAGGCGCGGCACTGTAACGGTGGACACCATCGTGCCAGGCGATTGGGTCGCGACTCCGTCGATGGCGACCGGTAACCAGAGTTCAGCGGTGGTGCCCTGCCCCTTGATACTTTTCAGAATGAACCGACCGCCCAGTTGTTCGATGAAGCCATGGACCATCGACAATCCCAGGCCGGTGCCCTTGCCCAAACCCTTGGTGGTGAAAAACGGATCGGTTGCCGACGCCAGCGTATCAGCGTCCATGCCTTCCCCGGTATCGGTCACCCGCAGACAGACATAGCGCCCGGCTGCCAAGGTCGAATCGCTCTGCTCGAGCACCACTTCCGGCTCGCCACTGAGGGTGACGCTGCCGCCGTCCGGCATGGCGTCACGGGCGTTGGTTGCCAGGTTGAGCACTGCCAGTTCGAGCTGGTTGCTGTCGGCCAGCACCGCTTGCAGATCCCCGGGAAACTGCGTTTCGATGCGGATCCCCGGCCCCAGCGAACTGCGCAGCAGCCCGGTAATGCCCTGCACCAGCTTCGCAATGTCGACAGGTTCGGTCTTGAGCTCCTGACGCCGGGCGAAGGCCAGCATGCGTTGGGTCAGCGATACGCCGCGCAATGCTCCCTGAGTGGCGTTCTCCAGCAGGCGGCTGACCTTCGGGTCGTCGCCTACACGTTTGCGCACGATCTCCAGATTACCGAGGATCACCGTCAGCAGATTGTTGAAGTCGTGGGCAATGCCGCCGCTGAGTTGACCGATGGCCTGCACTTTCTGCGCCTGAAACAGCGCTTCACGGGTTTTCTCCAGTGCGTGCTGGGCCTCTGTGGCTTCGGTCACATCACGGGTGATCTTGGCGAAACCAAGCAGCGTTCCGGTTTCACCGCGAATCGCATCGACCACCACATGCGCCAGGAATCGCGTACCGTCCTTGCGCAGACGCCAGCTCTTGTTCTCGAAACGGCCCTCGCGCGCGGCGGTTTCCAGAGCGCGCTGGGGTTCGCCGATCTCACGATCTTCAGGGGTGTAGAACATCGAAAAGTGCTGGCCGATGACCTCTTCCGGCCTGTAGCCCTTGATCCGCTGCGCACCAGGGTTCCAGTTGGACACGCGGCCGTCCGGGCTGAGCATGTAGATCGCGTAGTCGCTAACGCCCTGCACCAGCAGGCGAAACTGCTGTTCGCTCTGCTTGAGGGTTTCTTCGGCCATCTTGCGGTCGGTCAGGTCGCGGGTGATCTTGGCAAACCCGAGCAGTTGCCCGCTCGGACTGAAAATTGGATCGATCACCACGTGGCACCAGAAATGCGTGCCATCCTTGCGTACCCGCCAGCCCTCACCTTCGAACCGGCCTTCGCGGATCGCCGTGTCCAGCGCCCGTTGCGGCAAACCGTTGGCGCGATCTTCGTCGGTGTAGAACCTTGAAAAGTGCTCGCCAAGGATCTCGGCTTCTTCGTAACCCTTGAAGCGTTTGGCGCCGGAATTCCAGCTGGTGATGATGCCTTCGGGGTCGATCATGTAGATCGCGTAATCGACCACCGCATCGATCAGCAAACGAAAGCGCATGTCTTCGATTGCAGCGGACTTCTTGTTCTCGCTCATCAGGCTTGGCTCAAAGCAAATTCTCAATGACAGGAGTATGCGTCAAACCGGGGGAATGGACAGCGTCTTCTGTGTGATCGAGATGCCACCAGCGCGGCAACAACTGCCTGATGCGACTTTCGGCGAAGCGATCATCGATCAGCATCACCACGCCGCGATCCTGCTGGGTGCGGATTACCCGCCCGGCAGCCTGCACCACTTTCTGCACGCCGGGGAAAAGATAGGTGTAGTCGTAGCCGGCACCGAAGATCGCCGCCATACGGCGCTTCATCTGTTCATTGACCGGGTTGAGCTGGGCCAGTCCGAGGGTGGCGATGAACGCGCCGATCAGCCGCGCGCCGGGCAGATCGATGCCTTCACCGAAGGCGCCGCCGAGCACAGCGAAGCCCACGCCTTGGCTGTCGGCGGTGAATTGGTCGAGAAAATCCTGCCGCGCGCCTTCGGCCATGCCCCGGGATTGTTGCCACAGGGTGATCTGCGGGTGGCGCTCGGCCAGTAACTGCGCAACCTGTTGCAGGTAATCGAAGCTGCTGAAGAACGCCAGGTAGTTGCCCGGACGTTCACTGAACTGGCGGGCGATCAAATCGACGATCGGTTCAAGCGACGCCTGACGATGCGCGAAACGCGTGGAAATCCGGCTGACGATCTGCACCTGCAATTGGTCGGCGCTGAACGGCGACTCGACGTCGATCCAGACCGTGTCGGCCGGGGTGCCGAGCAAATCCGCGTAATAGTGGCGCGGGCTGAGGGTGGCGGAAAACAGCACGCTGCTGCGTGCCGCGCTCAGGCGCGGGCCGATAAATGCCGCCGGCACCACGTTGCGCAGGCACAGTTGCGATAACGGGCGTTTGCGTTCGAGATCGCGTTTGCTGATGTCGAACAGGTAATGCGCGTCGAACAGTTCCGCCACCCGACCGAACTGCAGCATCTCGAAGTAGAAGTTCTGCAATCCGCTGTCGAGCCCTTGCGGGTGATCGTTGAGGTAGTCGCCGATGCTCGCCGTGCAGGATGAGAGCGCCTGCAGCAGTTTTTCCGGCACCTTGTCGTAGGCCTGATACGGCGCCAACTGGTCATTGTGCAGCGCGTTCCATTCACGATTGACCCGTTGCAACGACTTTTTCAGGACCTCGGGCGCGGTTTTGCGCACGCTGCCCAATGTCGCCTGATCGAGGGTGGCGCTGTACATCTGCCGCCCGCGCTCGACCAGGTTGTGCGACTCGTCCACCAGCACCGCAACGTTCCATTGATTGAACTGGGCCAGACCGAACAGCAGCGCGCTGAAATCGAAGTAATAGTTATAGTCCGCCACCACCACGTCGGCCCAGCGGGCCATTTCCTGGCTCAGGTAATACGGACACACCGCGTGTTGCGCCGCGACGTCTCGCAGCGCGGTCTGATCCAGCAGGCGCAATTGACTGGCAGCCTCACGGGCGGCGGGTAAACGGTCGTAAAAGCCTTGGGCCAACGGACAGGATTCGCCGTGACAGGCCTTGTCCGGGTGTTCGCAGGCCTTGTCCCGGGCGACCATTTCCAGCACCCGCAGGGGCAAGGTTTCGCTGTGATCGAACAGCACTTGCGCTGCATCCAGCGCCAGTTTGCGTCCGGGCGTCTTGGCGGTGAGGAAGTAGACCTTGTCCAGTTTCTGCGGCGTCAGGGCCTTGAGCATCGGAAACAGGGTGCCGAGAGTCTTGCCGATGCCGGTGGGAGCCTGGGCCATCAGGCAGCGGCCGGTGCTGACGGCCTTGAACACCGATTCGGCGAGGTGACGCTGGCCGGGGCGAAAGGCAGCATGAGGAAAACCCAGCTGCTGCGCCGCCCGGTTGCGCGTTTCGCGGTGGGCCATTTCCTGTTCGGCCCACGCCAGGAACAAACCGCACTGTTGTTCGAAGAACTGCCGCAGCGCTTCGGCGCTGAAAACCTCGACCAGGCAGGTTTCCTTTTCCGTGACGATGTCGAAATACACCAGCGCCAGGTTGATTTGCTCAAGCTGCAATCGACAGCACATCAACCAGCCGTAGATCTTCGCCTGGGCCCAATGCAACGAACGGTGATTGGCCGGTTGCTTGCTCAGGTCGCCACGGTAGGTTTTGACCTCTTCCAGGCAGTTCTGCGTCGGGTCGTAGCCGTCCGCCCTGCCCTTGACCTTCAATGGCCCGAATGCGCCCTCCAGCGCCACTTCGCTCTGGTAGGCCTCGTTGCGCCGGGACGCCACCGTGCGATGCCCGGCGATGCCCTCCAGCGCGGTCGGCGACGGCGTGAAGCGCAAGTCGAGGTCACCGGTTTTTGCGGTGAATTCGCACAGCGCCCGCACCGCGATGCTGTAGCTCAAGCGCCCTGCTCCGCCCATTGCACGTAACACACGGCGACCGGCATCCGATGCGTGTTGCAGAACTCCAGCCAGCGCAGCTGGTTGTCCTGCAAACGATCGCCGGGCCCTTTGACTTCGATCATCCGGTAGGTCTTGTGCTGCGGCCAGAACTGGATCAGGTCGGGCATGCCGGCGCGATTGGCCTTGATGTCCAGCAGCAGACGGCTGAACCAGTGCTTGAGGTGTTCGGCCGGCAGACAGGCCAAAGCTTGCTCCAGCAGTTCTTCATTGAGCGCGCCCCAGAACACGAACGGCGACTGCACACCCCATTTGGTGGTGAACCGCGCGCGGATGGTGTCGGCATAACGGCCATCGTCGAGTTCGGCCAGACAGGCCTGGAACAGCTCGGCGCGTCGGAGCTGGAAGTCTTCATTGAGCAGATCCACCGGCCCGCGCTGGAACGGGTGAAAGAAAGCGCCCGGCAATGGTGCGAAGATCGCCGGCCAGCACAACAGGCCGAACAGTGAATTGATCAGGCTGTTTTCCACGTAATGCACCGGGCCCGTTTCTTCGTGCAGGTGCGCCTGAACGTGATATTCCACCGACAACGCCGGATCGAGACGCGGCAGATGCAGGTCCAGCCGTTCCACCATGCCGGGCGCCGTGCGCTTGATCGGTGGGCCGCCGAGCTTGCGCCGCAAACGCGGCACCAGCCGTTGCAGGCCCTGTTGTTCGGTGGCGGTTTCCGGCGCCTGCTCGGCAATGACCGCCAGTTCCAGAGCCAACGCATATTCGGCGCTGCGCTCCAGCACGCGGATCATCCGCAATCGCGCGCCGGGATAGGCGCAGTCGCGATAGATCTTCAGCGCCAGGGCGAATTCGCCGAGGCGCTCGCAGTATTGGCCGATCTGGAACAACAGCTTGCCGCGCCGGCGTTGCAGCCACGGGTTGTCGAAATGCAACGCGGCGACCTGTTCGACGATCGGTTCCAGTGGTTCGCCCGCTTCGAAATACAGCTGGCAGTTGTGCAGAAACAGGCACGCATCGACGTCGGCACGGCTGCGCAAGCCACGGGAATCGGCGCTGAATTCGACTTTTTCGTAGGTGAAAATGCCAAGGTCGGCGAGCACGAACTCTGACCAGTCCTGATAGAGGTTGCCGAAAAACATCATGCGAAAACGGTCGCACAGGTCCATCAATGTCAGGCTGAACAGCCGGTCGGCCAGCGTCGGACACCATTGCTGGAAACTGCGTGGCTCGGGGAATTGTTCGTGCAGCAGCGGTAGCCAGTCGACTTTCTTGCTTTTAGGCTGGTCGATGGCCGGGCCAAAGGCTTGCAGAAGCTCCGCCTTCAGCAACACCTCGAACAGCTCCACCATCGTCAACGGTGCCTGTTCATCGAGCCAGCCATGCTCCAGCAGTGGTTGCGCCGCTTCGGCGATGTCGCCGATTTCCGTGTAATTCAGCTTGCTGGCCCGGAAATGTACACCCTTGCGCATCACCATACGCACCAGCAAACCCTGGGACGGACGCGGCAGCGCCTTGAAGTCGCGAATGAAGGCATGTTCCGTTTCGCTCATGACATCGACGTAGCGAAGCTCAAGCCAATCAAGCACCTGGCGGAAGTTGTTGAGGTAATAGAACGGGTCGTCAAGGGGATTGGCAGTCACGGTAGATTCGGGGCCATGGCAAGCGAGTACTGGTTATGCGTACAGATACCAGCCTGTCCCGGCGGGCGCAAACGGAAAAGGATCAGTGGCATCGGCAAAGCAGTTTTTTTCACTTGGCCATCGAACTTTTCCGGGTGTCACGGCACCAACCGCGTTAGAGGACCGACAATGGTCGAAATGAATGAGGAAGCCGTCCTATGAAAATCAAAACCTTGGGTATCCCGCTGGCAGTCGCTGCGCTGTTGACGCTGGCCGGTTGCTCGACGCCAACGGTGGTCACCCTGCAGAACGGCACCCAGTACCTGACCGAAGACATGCCCGATACCAAAACCGAGGATGGCTTCTACGAGTTCAAGGATATTTCCGGTGCCAAAGTCCGCGTACGTGCCGACGAAGTGGCCACGGTGCGCAAAGAAGACTGACGGATAAAACATCAAAAAAGGCTGCGAACCCTATGGGATCGCAGCCTTTTTTGCATTCATCAGCGTGGTAACGCCATGCCCGGGAGAGAGCCGTCGCAACTGAAGGGACGCTCGCCACGGCGAACCAGTTCTTCCTGCAAACGTTGGCAGCGCTGACGCTCCTGTTGCGCCATGCGGTCGATGCTCAGATTTCCGGTCATTTCCGGCTCATGGTCTTCGCCGATGCGAATCGTCACGAACGGTTGTTCGGGCTGGATATGAAAGCGGCTTTTTTCTTCGACGGGTTTGGCGTCTTCGCTTTTGGCCGGCTCTGGCAGTTGATCGGGTGTCACGCCATAGCGGCTCAGAATCGAGCTGTGAGGCAGATCGGCCCAGGCATTGGCCGACAGCAGCACAAGCCCCGCAACACCGATATACCCCTTGAAACCTTTCACGTGTGAATCTCCTGTACTCGTTGGCAGCCCTTGAATGACGAACGTCGACGTCATGGCTTTAGGCCGCATTTCCTATTGGTGCAGGGATTGGAGTCAGGGAGTGGCTGGTGAGTCACTTTTCATGATGTCAATGTTTTTGGTTTCGACGGGAGTTTTGATGAGGATCAAATCGCCATTATCAAAAGTGCACTCACCAATTCTCGTCCTGGGGCCCAAACCTAATCTTGGTTCGGCTTTAGCTGAAGGTAATCACTAGCGACTGTTGCCACACCCAACTCAGTTAAAAGTAAGTAGATGTGGCGGCCTCTGATTTGACTCATGTAATCAAAAAGTCGTCCTTCAGTCAGGAGAGGCTGATTAGGATCATTGATCAACAAGACGGCATCTGTAACCCATCCGCTAGGATGGGTATAACCTTCAATCGGCTTTGGTGTTTTCGGCTTGTCGACATCATTGAAGCCGAAGGGGTCATCGAGATCCAAGTCTTTTGCCCAGTCGTATTGGGCTGGAGCAGCATATTCAACAGTGTAGGTCCCGACAGTACCTGTCTGGTGGCCAACCATGCTCTGAGTAAACTCACGTTCGTTTTTACCGCTTTGGCGCTTCAGTTCTCTGAGCGCCATGTCAAGTAAGGTAGATATTTGATCTGGACTATCTGCTTCGATATTGATGGTGAGCTTTGCCATTTTAACCTCTTTCTTGAAGATAATTTGTTGTCACCGTTGATCTGAAGTTACTGCGTTATGTTGTACACCTCGCGGTTTTTACGCTCGTTACGCGCAGATTCAGGGAGGGCCGCAGTCTTAATTGAGGTTGTAGCCGTGCACGCGAGTCAGTAGCACTTCTTTCCAATGATTTTCTCGTGCGGCAATTTCGCTGCTCATCGCATGTAGATCCGCGATCTCAAGGATTGAGAATCGTAGATCGTATTTCCGCTCGGGCATCGTCTCAATGCCGAATTCTTTTTTTAAAGCTACGTTGCCTCCATGCGAAGTGGACGCGTAAGTGCG
Source organism: Pseudomonas sp. B40(2017) (assembly GCF_002112855.1). NCBI lineage: Bacteria > Pseudomonadati > Pseudomonadota > Gammaproteobacteria > Pseudomonadales > Pseudomonadaceae > Pseudomonas > Pseudomonas sp. B40(2017). Next base: position 316,390 of record NZ_NEIT01000001.1, on the reverse strand, counting down.
CCATCGCCCCCATATCCCGTCTTCCCCATCAGCTTTGCCCACATATAGCTTACCAGTGGCGCTGTCGGTGATCAGGTAAATTCCCTTTACGTTTGCCAGTGCTGCTCGCCATGTAGAAGCATCTTGCCGAACGACGATGTCAAGGTGCTCCTTGGTCAGATTCACCGACTTGTAACCTGGGAAATCGCCGATGGTCAGGCGCTTGGGCAATAGCTCTCGGATTACCAAATCATGCGCCAAAGTAGTACCTAGGGGGTAAGAGTGGCGATTCTTGTACTGGCTATCGAGATATAGGCGTCCTACCCATTCCTCTGCCGCTTGGATTCGCTCAAGTTCGTATAAATAGTGACGGCGAGGTTCACTGTAAGGGATACAGCTGACCTTGCGGAACAGGCCCGCGAAGAGCCATCGAGTTGGGCGACCAGCTTGGATAAGCGATACGACGAATTCCTTTTTGAAGCTTTGGTTACTCTGCCAGGATTGCCACTTGTCAAATCTGCCTTCAAGGAATACATCAAGCGGATGCTCCTTACCGTTATGTCTTGCGAGGTGAACCTTTGCTCGAGGCGCAGTGAAGGCCGGCTCCCAAAGCTTCAGTAGGTCGAATAGCAACATTTAGCTTTCCATTGCAATATAGGTGCGAGCTCGATAGAGACAGTGCTGAATCTGCTGCAATCATTAGCGTACGCTGCATTTCGAACGCATAAGGCAGCGAAACGGTTTCTTCTAGCGTGTGTTTTTCTCACCATTAAGGTATAGACAAATATGGATATTGGCTTTGTTGACCTAGACATTTTAGTAACCCAAATTCGACACTCTGCCTCAAGGCGTTACTTTCTGGATGCTGTGAAAGCCTACAAGGCCGGAGCCCTTCGTGGGGCTCTTACCTCACTATGGGTCGCCCTTGCTTACGATCTCATAGCCAAGTATCGCGAGATTAGTGCCGATGGAGACGCGGCGGCAACCGAGTTCATCAGGCAATGGGATGCCGCAACCGCTGCCGACAATATTCCAAAATTATTGAGTCTGGAAGCTGAGATTCTTGACCATGCCGTGGATACGACACAGGTCATTGACGGTATTGCCAAAAGGCATTTAGGGCGTTTGCGACAAGATAGGCACCTCTGCGCCCACCCTGCGTTTTCAGCAGAGGCTGAGCTTTTCGAGCCTTCGCCGGAGTTGGTACGGCTTCATCTCGTTAACGTCATTGATTGCGTACTGTCGCGTGAACCTCGTCAGGGAAAAGCGATTTATGAATTTTTCAGTCTAGATGTCCAGTCTGCGGGATTTCCTGCCGATGCTGATAGCATCCACAACTACGTAGACCAGCGTTATTTGAGGCGCATAAAAACACAGAATGTTCAGAATTTTGGAACAATTTTGGCTAAATCGTTACTTAAAGGTACTCCAGCAGAATGGGAGGCTCATCAGAAAAAGATTTGTCACTCTTTGATTGCTCTGCGTGACCGCGCTCCCGATGCATGGCCTGATCTGTCTACGACAATTTTGAGGCTCATTGACAATTCTGAGCCTCAGACTCGACCGAGGGCGATATCATTTTTGTCGGAACTACCTGCTTTTTGGCCTCAACTGCAGCCCGCTACTCAAACCGCCCTGCAAGAAACCGCAGCAAATTTTGACCCAGCCAATGCGCCGGACTTTCGCATACTGGCGGGCGTATCTTTGCCGACGTTTCGAGAGGCGCTGCTGGATGTCATAGAAAACTTGAATGAGTCCCAGCTGGCACTCGCCGTCGGTGTATTCCCACTTCCAGACCTGTGGAGACCAGCAGTCGATTTTTATGCTGATTCTGGTAGCTACCGAGGATCAGAGGGCAATTTTCGAAGATTACTCGCGCCGTTCTCAGGCCATCTCACAAGTGGCCAGTTTGATCTTCTGCTGGATAAACTCATGACGAACTCACAATGTTGGGATGCTGGAGCTACCCCTGGTTTTTTACTTGGCTTGCTACGAGATGCTGGGATTCGCGATTTGCCAACCAGAGAGGCAAAAGATCGTTTCTATCAGCTAATTCAGCAAAGGAGAGCAGAAGCTGAATATGCTGATATCCTCGAGCTTTTCGTCGCCCACGGCTGGGAGCGCCCAACTCTCGCAGAAATAGATGGCGATGAGTGACGCGAGTTATGTGGTCAAGCCGACTTATATCGGTCGGCTTAGCGATCGGATGGAAAAAATATATGACGGTGCTTTCGAATCAAATTGGCCCGACTAGTGTTGCTGTCAAAAAAACGACCACTTCAGTGACCACGCTTTGACGCTCGCGAGCAAGCCCCTCCCCGCATTGACCAAGTTGCAGAAAATACGTGGTGTGTGGCTGCTCGCGAAAAGGCCGTTACTGGCGCCCGATCAACCTCAGGCGATCACGATCCCGTCGGCACTCAGGCTGTTCAACGCAACCCCGACCAGCGTCACCGAATCAGCGCCGAATTTCAGCACCGTGTCCTGCCCCACCGCCGTGGCATGGGCGCGGAAGTCGTCGTTGGGCAATACGCCCTGCACGCCGAGGAACACCAGTTTGTCGTTGGCGGTGTAACCCACCACGCGATCCTGGCCGAATGCGCCGCTGAACAGGAAGGTATCCGCCCCGCCGCCCGACTCCAGCAGATCATTGCCGGCTCCGCCGACGAATACGTCGTTGCCCGCCCCGCCGATCAGGTGGTCGTTGCCGTCCAGGCCGAACAGCCAGTCTCCGCTGGCCTTGGCCTTGAGGGTGTCGGCACCGCCGGTGCCCTTTACGCTCGATTCGTACTGGGTGACGTTGTTGCCGACCTTCAAACCGGTCGCAGTGACGCTGTGGGTCACGTCGTCCTTGAACAGGCCCCAGAGAAAGCCCGGCTCCTTGGTGACGATGCTGCCGATGTCGCGGGTGATGCTGATCCCGCCGTTGGCATCGCGGATGTACAGGTTGCCGGCGCCGTCGTTGGCGAAGTCGAAGGTATTGACCGACTTCTGCAACTCCAGGGTGTTGTTGCCCGAGCCGCCGAGCAGGATGTTGTAACCCCCACCATCGCGGAACGTATCGTTGCCGGCGCGGCCCTCCAGGTAATCGTTGCCGTTGCCGCCCTGGATCAGGTCATTGCCGTCGCTGCCGATGATGAAGGTGCTGCCCTTGTGGGTTTCGGCGTTGCGGTTCAGGTCTTGCACCCAGGTGTTGGCCCGCGCCGGATCCGACAGGTTGGCGACGATGATCGTCGAGTCCTTGCTGGTCAGGTCGTAGAACTTCGACTCGATCACCCGGTTCATGCCGTCGCCATAGGCGGTCGGCAGGTGCGAGATCCAGGTCGGAATGTTGACGATCGAGAACGGCAGCACGTTCCACGCCGCCGAGGCGTAGTGGTCGTTGAAGCTGACGATGTTGTCGGTCGCCGACTCCTTGGGCGCGTCGTGCACGCCGAGCGAGGCGCCGGTGAAGGTCGAGCCGTCGAGGGCGCGGAACACCGGATCGTTTTCGTAGCCGACGTTGAGCACCTTGTCGGTGCTGCTCTGGGTCGGCGAGGCGTAGGCGATGTAGTTGGAATCCTGGAAGAACCCGCCCCATTTGCTGGTGCTCAAGTCGGCCATGCTGTTGACCGCCAGCCCGCCGAGGCTGTGGCCGCTGACCAGCACGTCCTTGCCGCTCAGGCCGTTGGCCTTGGCGAACGCCACCACATCGTTCATCAGGTTGCCGAACGCTTCGCCGACGTAGTTCCTGGCGTAATCATTGGGGCCGAACGCGGCGAGCAAGTCGTTGATTACGTCACCGATGGAATCGCCGATCAGGATTTCCCGCGGGCCGCTGGTGCCACGAAAGGCGATGCCGATTTCCGTGAGATGGCCTTGAGCGTCGTATTTGCCGAGGATTTCCACCTGGGCGCTGGTGTAGCCGGCCTTTTCACCGAAAAAGGTGCCGCGGGCATCGGTCTCGCCCTCGTAACCCAGTTGCGAGGCGGTGATCGGGGTCCAGCCGGCTTTTTTCACCGCATCGAGCGCGGCTTTTTCCGAATCGGGGTTCCACGGAATGCCGGGGATCACCCCCTGGGAATCCGTGCCGCCGATCAGCGCGGTCACCAGCGTGGCCGGCAAACCGAGGCCGAAGCCGTTGTGCTGATAACCGACGGCAAAGCCGTTATCGAGGTTGTGGTAGGAATACAGCGTAATGGCCATGGCGTCGCTGAACAGCGCCTTGGAATCCGCCGTACCGAAATTCTTGTAGTCATACACACCCATTGCTGTTGCCTCTCTCTTTGTTGGAATTGTTCAGAGATAGCTCACAACCAGAACGCCCCTCCCGAGGCGCCCCGGAGCATTTCAGTACAACTTTCGTTTGTCAGGCGAAGACGAAACTCGAATCCGACAGGTTAGCCACACCAACCCCAACCAGCGTCACGGCAAAGTCGCCAATCTTCAGCACGGTATCGCTTCCGGACTGCGACGCGTGTTGTTTGTAGTCGTAGCCCTGCCCTGCACCCTCGACGCCCATGAACACCAGTTTGTCGCTGCCCTGGTAGCCATTGATCGCGTCAAAACCGAAGGTGCCGCTGAACAGGAAGGTGTTGTTGCCACCCACCGCGCTCATCACGTCATTGCCGGCGCCACCGACGAAGGTCACGTGGGCCTTGTCGCTTTGCAGGTGATCGTTGCCGCCCAGGCCGAACAGCCAGTCGCCGTCGGCGGTGGCTTTGAGGGTGTCGCCCATGGCGCCGCCGCTGAGCGAATGGTTGTACTGGGTCAGTTCGGCACCGTTGGCCAGGCCTTTGGCGGTGACGGTCCAGGCGATTTCCTTGCTGCCCCACCACGAACCCGACTCCTTGCTCACCAGCGCGCCGATGTCACGGGTCATGCTGATGCCGCCGTAGGCGTCACGCACGTACAGGGTGCCGTCACCGTCGTTGGCGAAGCTGAAGTTCTGCAGCGGCTTTTGCAGCTCGAAGGTGTTGTGGCCCTGGCCACCGAGCAGGATGTTGAAGCCGCCGTCGTCACGGAAACGGTCATCGCCGCCCAGACCTTCCAGGAAGTCGTTGCCCGCCCCGCCCTTGAGCCAGTCACCGCTGTCGGTGCCGATGATGAACGTGCTGCCGGTGTGCGGTTCGCCGCTGCGGCCCAGATCCTCGACCCAGGTCTTGCCCCGCGACGCTTCTTCAAGGTTGGAGACGATGATCGTCGAGTCCTTATGCGTCAGGCCGTAGAACTTCGACGCGATCACCCGATTCAGACCGTCGGCATACCCCAGCGAGCTGTGGGCCGACCAGTTCAGCGGATTGGCGATGCTGAACGGCACCAGGTTCTGCGCGGTGGACGCGTAGTTGTCGTTGAAGTTGACGATGTTGTCGGTGGTCGAATCGTGCGGCTTGTCGTGTTTGCCCATCGACGCGGTACTGAACGTGGTGCCGTCGAGCACGCGGAACACCGGGTCGTTCTCGTAGCCGATGTTCAGCACGTTGTTGCCGGTGCTGCTCTGGGTCGGCGAAGCGAACGAAATGTAGTTGGCGTCCTTGAAGAACCCGCCCCAGTTGCTCGCGCTCAACTCTGCCACGCTGTTGACCCCGAGACCGCCGAGGCTGTGGCCGCTGATCAACACGTCCTTGGACGCGATGCCATGGGCGACGGCGAACGCGGCCACCGATTTGAGCAGGTTGTCGAAAGCATTTTTCGCGTACTGAGTGGCGTAGTCCGACGGGCCGATGGCGGCCAACAGGTTGTTTTTCATGTCGCCGAAGGTATCGCTGTAACCCAATCCACCGGTGCCCCGGAAGGCCACGCCGATGCCGATCAGCTTGCCCGCGGCGTCGTATTTGCCGAGCACTTCGGCTTCGGCGCTGGTGAAGCCGTCCTTCTCGCCGAAAAACGTGCCCTGCGCCCCGACCTTGCCCTGATAGCCCAGCGCCGTGGCGCCGATCGGCTTCCAGCCAGTGCCGGGCAAGGCCTGCCCGGTCGGCGTGTAGGCATACAGCGTCAGGGCGATGGCGTCGCTGTACAGCGCTTTGCCGTCGGCGTTTTTGTAATCGAACAATCCCATGTTGTGCTCTCTCTTCCTTTCAAAAACGGCAGTTCTCGAAAGAACTGCCGCTACCCCTTAGAACTGCCAGTCCAGCGTAAGGCCCACACCGTGGTCCTTTTCGTTGGAGCCGATCAGCCCGTTGTAGTCCAGGTTGACCCGGACATCGCGATTGAGCGCCAGCCCGGCGCGCACGCCGACCACCGCGGCATCTCGATCCATCGACACACTTTGCACGGTGAATGCACTGTTGCCATTGGCGAACGCCAGGTGACTGTCAGCATCCACGCGGCTCAAGTTGTGCTGCCAGCCCAGGCTTGCGCCCAGTTCCAGCTGATGTTTCTCCGACAGGGCAAACGTGCGCTTGGCCCGCACACCGAGGGTCGACAACACCACATCGCGGTTGTCTTCGCCGCCCTTCAGTGCGGCGGCATCACCCTTCTCGGTGAAGCTGTCGCTGTTGAGGTGCACGTAGGCCAGATTGGCGAACGGCTCCAGGTTCATCGGTTGCAGGCCCAGGTCGTAGGCCGCTTCAGTGAACAGTTGCGCGGTGGTCGCATCGCGCTTGGTTTTCTGTTTGCCGCTGACGCCAGCGAATTGCAGGTCGCGTTTGACGTCGATGCGATGCCAGCTGTAAGCCGCACCGGCGGTCAGACGCAGCGCATCGATCTGATGCCCCAGGTACGCGCCCAGGTGATAGCTATCGACCGAGGCGGACGAATGTGTACCCTCGCCCATGCTCAACGAGCTGTCGCTATAACCGGTCACGAAACCCAGACGGGTATCTTCAGCGATCAAGCCGTCGACACCGGCCAGCAGGCCGCCGATGGAGCTGGTGGAATCGGCGTATTTCGACCCGCCATCGCTCTTGCCCCAAGCGCCGAGCACTTTGAGCCAGGCGTTGCTGCGGTCATCGGTCGGCGCGCCGGCATCGAACAGATCGCGCTCACGCAGACGTTCTCCCACCGCATCGCGCAGGTAGCGGCTGTCGTTGATCAGCAGCGTGCCGATGGCCGGGTGAATCTCGCCGGACAGTTGCTGGAAGGCATCCTGCGCAGCGGCCGCCGACGGCGACAGCAACAGGGTTTCGAACAACGCATTGCCGGCGCCGAGGCGTTCGGCGGCAGCACCGACCGCGCGCTGGTTCGGGGTCAGGCCGACGCTGGCGAACGAGGCGCCATTACGGCCGACGTCCAGTTGCACACCGTTTGCCGAGTACGCCAGGGTGCCGCCGAGGAACGCGTAGTCGGGCAACACCTGGCCGAACTGCCCTTCAATGCCACCCGCTGCCTGCAAGATGTTGAACTGGGTCCCGAGCAGGCTTTTCACTTCGCCCGTGGTCAACAGCGTCGGGCTGTTTTCCAGCGACATGGTTACGGTTGCGCCTTCGATCAGCGCTTTGCCGCCGGCGACGATCCGGTCGCTGCTGGTCGGGGACACTTCCACCGCATAGGTCGAACCCGGTGCGAAGGTCACGTCACCGGCCACATTCAAGGTGCCGATGGAGTTGCCCGGCGCCACCGTGCCGCCACTGTTGGCGGTCAGCGCAGCGATCCGACCGTTACCGCCGAGGATGCCGCCGTCATTGACCGTGACCGCCGATTGCAGCGAGCCATTGATTGCCAATCGCCCCTGATTGACCAGGGTCGGGCCGCTGTAGGTGTTGTTGCCGGTCAGCACCAGGGTGCCGATGCCCTGCTTGGTCAAACCGCCATGGCCGGAAATGTCGTTGCGCCAAGTGTCGAGCCCGCAGGTGATGTCGTTGCACACGCGCTCGGTGGGCTTGCCCGCATCGATGATCGCGCCGATGCCCGGCAGATCGGCCACGAACTGACCGGAACCGTAGGCGCCCTGGATGCGGAATTCTTCGGGAATGTCCTGCTCGGTGACGAACATCGCCGGGCCGTCGATGCCCTTGCGCAGGTTGATCATGCCCCAGCCGTACAGGGCGTCGATGCCCGGTGCGCCGAGGTCGGTAGCCGTGGTGCGCAACACTCTGGCGACCTGATCGCCGGACATGTACGGGAAGCGCTCCATCAGCACTGCGATGGAACCGGCCACGTGGGGCGCGGCCATCGAGGTGCCGTTGTAGTTCTTGTAACCCGTGGTCAGGTTGTCGGCGTTGGTGCCTTCGATGATCGAACTGAAGATTTTCGTACCCGGTGCCGACACGCAGAAACTCGCGGTGTAGCCGCAACGCGAAGAGAACGTACTCATGATGTACGGGTTGGCGCTGGCCAGATCCGGGTTCTTCTGCAAGGCGGCGACGGTGATCCAGTTCGGCGCGATGTCCGGCACGAAGTAACCGAGGCCGGCGATGGCGTCCGGGTTGTTCAGGTTGTAGTCGTTGCCCGCTGCGAAAATCGTCACGATCCCGCTGCGTGCGGCGGCGATTGCGCCGTCGTAGGCGCCGCCGGGTTTGGTGCCCAGCAGTGTGCGAATTTCGTTGAACTGCAGTTGCGCGTCGTTGACGGTGAAATGCGGGTACGCCGGGTCACGGCCGCCGAGGTCGAAACGGTCGGTGATGCCGATGCCCCAGCTGTTGTTGATGATCCGCGCGCCGCTGGCGATCAGCGCATCCCAGCCGGCCTTGTACACTGCGCCGTCGTTGCCGCGCACGATGCCGTCTTCCGGGCCCGGGTCGCCGTTGTCGGCGCTGATGATCTGTGCGCCGAACGCCACGCCGTGCATCGGCCCGCCGTCACGGCTGCCGGCAGCGATACCGCCGACGTGAGTACCGTGGGCGCCGAGCTTGCCGTCGGAGCCGACCGAGGGCGAACCGTCATAGCGAAACGCGTCCCCGGCTTTGACCGGAATGTACGGGTCGGTGTATTCGCGGATCCCCGAGGTCACCAGGGTGATGACTTTGTTACTGCCGGAAAACTCCGGGTGCGCGGCGTAGACCGGCTGGTCGAAGATCCCCAGTTTCACGTCCTTACCGGTGTAACCGGCGGCGTACGCGTGGTCGGCACCAATGGCGCCCAGGCCCCAGTCGGCCTGGAATTCGGCGCTGCGCCAACTGCCCGGATCTCCTGCCCGGCCGCTTTCCACGTAGGGCGCCGCGTTTGCGTTGCCCCAGGTGGCCAGTGCGCAGAGCAAGGCGACGTTGAGAGTTTTCAGGCGAAAGCAGCCACCCGATTGCGCGGGGGTGTTGTTGTTTTTCATCCAGCGACCTTCCTTAGTGATGTTGCGAAAAATCCGTCTATTGAAGTGATCGTTGATCGTTCCCACGCTCCCGCGTGGGAATGCAGCCCGTGACGCTCCGCGTCACTGGACGCGGAGCGTCCCTAGAGGCATTCCCACGCAGACGGTTCGACGCCTCGACGTGGGAACGATCATCCGTGTGTTTAGAACTGCCAGTTCAGGCTCAGGCCCACGCCGTGTTGTTTCTCGCGGCTGGCCAGTTGTCCGGTGTAATCGAGGTTGACCCGCACGTCGCGGGTCAGCGCCAGGCTGGCCTGCACGCCGACCAGGGCGGCGTCGCGCACCAGTGGCGAGCTTTCGACCGTGTACGGCGCGCTGCCGCTGGCGAAACGCACATGCTGTTCGGATTCGATGTCGGTCAGGCTGTGCTGCCAGCCCAGATGACCGCTCACTTGCAGTTTCTGCGCGGACGGCAGGTCAAAGGTCTTGATCGCCCGCACGCCGAGGGTGCTCAACACCGCGTCGCGCTGGTCGTCATTGCTTTTCAACGCGGCGGCGTCGCCCTTCTCGGTGAAGCCGTCGGTGTCGAGATGCACGTAGGCCAGATTGGCGAACGGCTCCAGGGCCAGAGGTTGCAGATTCAATCGATAAGCCGCTTCGCCGAATACCTGAGTGGTGGCGGCATCGACCTTGGCTTTCTGCTTGGCGCTGACGTTGCCGTACTGCAAGTCGCGCTTCACATCGGCGCGATGCCAGCTGTAAGCGGCGCCGGTGCTCAGGCGCCAGGCGCCGATGTCGTGACCGGCGTAGGCGCCGAGGTGATAGCTGTCGACCTTGGCCGAGGAATGGGTGCCCGAGCCCATGCTCAGCGAGCTGTCGCTGTAACCGGTGACCAGACCGATGCGGGTCTGCTCGTCGACCGCGCCGTCGACACCTGCCAGTAGCCCACCGATGGAGGTGCTGTAACCGGCGGTGTCGTGTCGCGAGTCGGTCGTACCCCAAGCGCCGAGGGCCTTGATCCAGCCATTGCTTTGCGTGGTTTGGGCGTCATGCAGGCGCTCGCCGATGGCGTCGCGCAGTTGGCGGCTGTCGTTGATCAGCACCGAACCGAGGGCCGGGTAGATTTCACCGCTCAACTGTTGAAAGGCTTGTTGCGCGTCACCGGCGTTGGCCGACAACAACAGGCTTTCGTACACGGAATTGCCCGCGCCCAGACCTTCGACGGCTGTGGCCACGGAGCGCTGATTCGGTGTCTGGCCGACGCTGGCGAACGATGTCGCGTTGCGCTCGACATTCAAGCCGATGCCGTTGCCGCTGTAGGCCAGGCTGCCACCGATGAACAGATAATCCGGCAGCACTGCACCGAACCGACCCTGAATGCCGCCCGCCGCTTGCAGAATGTTGTACTGCTGGCCGAGCAGGCTTCTGGCTTCGCTGGTGCTGAGCAGTGTCGGGCTGTTTTCCAGCGACAGGCTCACGGTGGCGCCGTTGATGGAGGCGATGCCGCCGGCGACGATGCGGTCGCTGCTGGTGGGAGACAACTCCACGGCGTAGGTCGAGCCTGGCGCGAAGTTCACGTCACCGGCCACATTCAAGGTGCCGATGGAATTGCCCGGTGCGACACGGCCACCGCTGTTAGAGGTCAGTGCACCGATCCGCCCGGCACCGCCAAGAGTGCCGCCGTCATTGACAGTCACGGCCGAGGTCAGCGAACCGTTCACCGTCAGCAGACCGCCATTGACCGTGGTCGGCCCGCGATACGTGTTGTCACCGGTCAAAATCAGTCGCCCGTCACCGGATTTGATCAGGCTGCCCTGATACACCCGAGCGGAAGCCGCTGCGTCACGGGCCATGCCCACGGCGTAGTCGGTCTGATCCTGCTGGCTGGCACCGGCCGGCACGCCGTTCTGCCAGCCCTTGCTTTGCAGGGTTTGCTGCCAGGCGCTGTGTTCGGCGAGGTCTTCGCTCTGGCGCTGGATCAGGGCTTTGTCGCTGATGTCATTGCTCCAGACATCGCTCTGCCCGGCCGCCAGATGGGCGTCGAACGCCCCGAGCAATTGCCCCGGCCCACGCATCGCCCGGTACAGGTTGGCCACGCCCCAGCCGACCCGTTCGGTCGGCGCATTGGTCACCGAACCGTCGAGCTGGGTGGCGGTGGTCAGCAACACTTCGAGCGCCTGCTGATTGTTCATGTACGGATAGCGCTCCATCACCAGCGCCAGTGCGCCGGTGGCGTGCGGCGCGGCCATCGAGGTGCCGGACTTGATCGCATAACCGCCGTCGGGAATGGTGCTGTCGATCTTCGCGCCCGGCGTGGTGATGCACCAGTATTTGGCGATGCCACACTGGTTGTACTTCTGCTGATTGCTTTGATCCAGCCCGGACACCGCCAGCCAATGCCCTTCCAGGTCTGGCTGAAAGTACGGCAGCGCCGAGCGCACGCTGGCATTCGGGTAGCCGCTGTTGCCGGCGCTGAACACATTGATCACGCCGCGACGGGAAACATCCGCCGCCGCATCCAGCCAGGTGCCTTTGTTCCAGTGCTGGGCGTAAGCGGCGTGCAGATCCGCGAGGGTTCGATAGCTGACATCCGGCGGCTGGCTGCCCCAGCTGTTGTTGATCGCCCGCACGCCGGCGTCGGCCAGGGCGTCGTACACTGCTTTGAAGTAACGCGGATCGGGGTTGGGGCCGAACAGGAAACTGTCGTTCTTGTTGGTGTTGCCAACGTAGATCTGCGCGTTGTACGCCACGCCATGCATGCCGGTGCCATCACGGGACGCGCCCATGGTGCCGACCACGTGGGTGCCGTGGGAATCGTTGTTCGGATTGAGGGTGCCGTTGACATTGAACAGCGTGCCGTCGATGTAACTGCCGCTGGCCAGTACCGGGTGATAACGGTCGCTGGCGAACTCGGGATGGGCGGCGTCGAAACCGGAGTCCAGCGCGCCGACCTTCACGCCCTTGCCGGTGATGCCGGCGGCGTAGGCCTGATCGGCCTGCATCCGGCCCAGGCCCCAGTCACGCAGGAATTCGGCGCTGCGCCAACTGGCCGGATCGCCGGGCTTTCCGGATTCGAGGTATTGGGCCTGAGCCTGGGTTGCAGACATCACAAGCAGCAGGGTGCCGACCGTGATCGGCTTGATGCATACGTCCATGTTCACCACTCACTTTTATTGTTTTATGCAGGTTGATTCTGCGGTGTTGCCCATTCCCCTCACCCCAGCCCTCTCCCCAAGGAGAGGGAGCTGATCGAGGTGTCTTGCGTCATACATCGACCTGAAAACCGGGTCGATGCTGGATTCGGTGACGCCCGATCAGGTCGGTGTACCTCCAAAATATCCCCCGATCAGTCCCCTCTCCCTCCGGGAGAGGGTTAGGGTGAGGGCCAGTCTGAAGCCATGCACATCAACGTCCAGCCACCCCAAACGCCTCATCCACCCGCGCCAGATCCTGTTCGCTCAAGGTGCCCGCGTAGTAATGCAATTTGGTCCAGGCCATAAGGTAGTCATAGCGTGCCTGGGCCAGGTCGCGGCGGGTGGTAAATAGTTGTTGTTCGGCGTTCAGTGCGTCGAGGTTGGTTCGCTCGCCACCGAGAATGCTTTGCTTGGTCGACACCACCAGCGCTTCGGCCGAGGCCAGGGCCTTTTGATAGGCGCGCAGCTTGTTGACCCCGGACAGGCAGGCGCTGAACTGACGACGCAATTCGATCAGGGTCTCGCGGGTCTTGCCATCCAGTTCGTATTCGGCCTGTTCCATGGTGCGGCTGGCCTGGCGGGTCGAGGCCGACACACCACCACCGGCGTACAACGGCACGCTGACTTCAAACCCGATGGTGTTGGTTTCGTAACGCTGGTTGTAGGTGTTGCCGCTTTCCGATTCGTTCTGGCGCATCGTGGCGTAAGCGCTGACTTTCGGCAGGTGCCCGGCGCGGTTGCGCTCGACTTCGTAACGCGCCACTTCCACCGCCTGACGCTGGGACGCCAGGTTCGGGTTGTTGCTGATCGCCAGTTCGTGCCAGGTGTCGTAGTTGGCCGGCATCAGGGCGAATGTCTGGAAGTTCTGATCCAGTGGCGCCAGATCACTGATGTCCACCGCCGGCACCCCTACCAATGCGCCCAGTTCCCGTAGCGCGGCGTCTTGCTCGTTGCGGGCCTCGATTTCCTCGGCGGTTGCCAGTTCATAACGCGACTCGGCTTCGAGGATGTCCGTACGGGTACCCTCGCCCTGCTTGAACATGTGCTCGTTCTGCTGGAACTGCTGCTCGTACGCCTTCTTCTTGGCCAGCGCGATGTCGATCTGGTCCTGGGCAAACAAAGCCTTGGTGTAGTTATCCAGTACGCGAACCAGCAGTTCCTGGCTCTTGCCGCGGAAGTTCTCGTCGGCAAACAGCGACTGGGCCACGCCCTTGCGATACGCCGCGTAGGCTTCGTAGTCGAGCAACGGTTGTTGCAAAGTCAAGCTCGAGCCGTAGCTGTTGTAATTACGCTCATCGGTGCGATTGCGCGCGCGTTCGTCGAGGGACGTGGCCTTCGACGAGTTGCGACCCTTGTTGTAGTTGTAACCCAGTTTCGGCAACAGACCGGCGCGGCCGATAGCGCGGTTTTCAAGGCCTGCATCGCGCTCCTTGATCGCGCCGAGGAACACCGGGTCATTGCGCAACGCCTGTTCGTAGATCTCGAACGGCCCCATGGCCGCCACTGCACTGTTGCCCGCGAGCAGCGCGAACACTGCCGCCAGCATGGAAAGCTTATTCATACAGCCGAACATCCTTATTCTTCGGTCAACGCGGAACCGGCGCGGTCGAGCAGCGGCTTGAACAGGTAGTTGAGGAGCGAACGTTCGCCAGTGCGCACGAACATTTCCGCTGGCATGCCGGGTTTGATCACCAGGCCGTTGAGTTTTTCCATGGCCTGATCGCTGACGCTGCTGCGCAACACGTAGTACGGAACGCCGGTTTTCTCGTCGACCATCTGGTCGGCGGAAATCAGGCTGACTTCGCCGGGCACCCGTGGCGTCTTGCTCTGGTTGAACGCGGTGAACAGGATGTCGACCGGCAAGTGCGTGCCGACCTTGTCGATCAGGTTGATCGGCAGGTGCCCTTCGACTTCCAGGCGCGTGCCTTGCGGGACGATTTCCAGCAGGGTTTCGCCCTGACGCACCACGGCGCCTTCTGTGTGCACACCGAGGTTGACGGCCACGCCATCAGCGGTGGCGAGGATTTCGCTGTGTTGCAGGTCGAAACCGGCGGAGGTCAGTTGCTCGGACAGGGTGACGCTTTTCAGTTGTGCGTCGGCCAGCTGGGTGCGGACTTCCTTCTGGTATTCCTCACCGTGCTGTTGCAGTTTCAGCCGGGATTCAAGAATGCCCTGCTCCACCCGGCCGCTTTCACCGGTGTTCTCGGCCAATTGCTGCTGAACCTGCGACAGCTGACGCTGGTATTCCATCAGGCGGTTGCGTGGGATATAGCCGTTGTCGGCCAGCGGTTGCAGGTTGCTCAACTGCTGTTGCAGCGAGTCAGCCTGGGCGTTGAGGTCAGTTCGGGCGCGGCGCATGCCCGCCAGCTGCGCGGTGGCGCCCTCGATGCTCGCGCGCAGGGCGGCCTGTTCGCGGGCAAACGCTTCGCGACGGCTGCTGAACAATTGCCGCTGACCTTCCAGCACCAGCGCCAGGCGCGGATCGGCGTTGTCGCTCAGTTCTGCCGGAAACGTCACTTGTTTGAGGTTGTCACGCTCGGCCTGCCAGCGCGCCAGGCTGGCCCAGGCCATGCGGTATTGCGCCTGAAGTGACTGCACGTCGGCGGCAACCTGGGTCTGGTCGAGGCGGAACAGTGGCTGGCCCTGCTTCACGATTTCGCCTTCACGCACCAGAATCCGGCTGACCACGCCGCTGCTCATCGACTGCACGGCCTTGCGCTTGCCCGACACCACCACGGTGCCCTGCACCGGAATGCCCTGATCCAGCGGCGCCAATGCCGCCCAGGTGAAGAAGCTGCCGGCGCCGACCAGCGCCAGAATCCAGCCCATGCGGGCGAAAAATCTGGCGTCGCGTTCAGGGCGCTCGGTGATGTAGTCGTGTTCCATCGTGGCTTCGTTTTGCGTGTTCATGCTCGCGCTGCTCATACACCCGAATTCCTTGTCGTCGGCTGATACTGACGGCTCATGCTGAGCCCGGCCGGTGCTTGCGCAGGTTTTTCGTTTGGTTGTGGCGGGTTGCCGGGCTGGTTACCGGACAGTGCCTTGAGCACATCATGGCTCGGGCCGAAGGCCTGCAGACGGCCGTCGTTGAGTACCAGCAGCTTGTCGGCCTGAGCCAGTACCGAAGAACGGTGGGTGACCAGTACCACGGTGGTGCCCTGGGCCTTGAGCTGCACGATCGCGCTGGACAACGCGGCTTCGCCGACGGTGTCGAGGTTGGAATTCGGCTCATCCAGCACTACCAGGCTCGGGTTGCCGTACAACGCACGGGCCAGTGCCACACGCTGTTTCTGGCCGCCGGACAAACCGCTGCCGTCCTCGCCCAATTGCGTGTCGTAGCCTTGTGGCATGCGCAGGATCAGTTCGTGCACGCCGGCCTGTTGCGCGGCGGCCACGACCTTTTGCGGATCGGCTTCACTGAAACGGGCAATGTTCTCGGCGATGCTGCCACTGAACAGCTCGATGTCCTGCGGCAGATAGCCGATGTATGGGCCGAGCTGATCGCGGTTCCAACGGTGGATGTCGGCGCCGTCCAGACGTACCGTGCCACCAAGGGCCGGCCATACGCCGACCAGCACACGCGCCAGGGTCGATTTGCCGGAACCGGAGGCACCGAGCACGCCCAGCACTTCACCGGCCGCCAGGTTGAAGTTGACCATGTGCAGGGTCGCGGAGCGTTGACCCGGAGGGCCGGCGCTGACTTGTTCAAAGGTGATCTGGCCTTTCGGCGCCGGCAGCGCCATGGCGTCATCGCTCGGCGGGAAAGCTTGCAGCAACGCATCGAGGCGACGGTAAGCCAGCTTCGCCCCGCTCCACTGCTTCCACACGGCGATCAACTGGTCGATCGGGCTCAGTACCCGGCCCATCAGAATGGAGCCGGCGATCATCATCCCGGCGGTCATGTCACCCTTGATCACCAGCAGTGCGCCGAGGCCCAGCACCAGCGATTGCAGGCACAGGCGCAGGGTCTTGCTCAGCGAGCTGATCACCGCGCCAGTGTCGCTGGCCTGATTCTGCAGGCCGAGGAAGCGCGAGTGCACCTGGAACCAGCGCTTGCGCAAGGCGCCCAGCATGCCCATGGCTTGAATGGTTTCGGCGTTGTGCAGGTGGCTGGTGGCCAACTGGCTGGATTTCTGCGAATAACCGGCGGCTTCGCCCAGCGGCTTCTTGGTCATGTATTCGTTCAGGCACGCCAGCGCGATCAGCAGCAGCGCTCCCGCTGTGGCCAGCACGCCGAGCCAGACGTTGAACAGGTAAATCACAAACAGATAAACCGGGAACCACGGCGCATCGAAGAACGCGAACAGCGCAGGCCCGGTGACGAATTGGCGAATGTGGGTCAGGTCGCCCAGGGACTGCCCGGCGTTGCCCTCGCCCTTGAACAGGTTACGTTCGAAAGCTGCCTGATAGACCCGCAGGTTGAAGCGGCGCTCCAACTGGCTGCCGATGCGGATCACGATAAAGCTGCGCACCACTTCCAGCAGGCCGATAAACGCGAAGAAACCGACGACCATCAGCGACAGCATCGCCAGGGTAGTTTCGTTCTGCGAAGACAGCACCCGGTCGTAGACCTGGAGCATATATATGGAAGGCACCAGCATCAGCACGTTAATCAGTGCGGTAAAGCATCCGACGCTGATCAGAATGCTTTTATAGTCACCTAATGCCTTGAATAAGGGAGCGGTGGCTGGGGCCTTCGCCATCTTCATTGATTATTCCTGAAATGGTATTTCCCGCCCTGCTTGGCGAGACTTCAAATTAATTGCTCGCCATGAGAGCGAGACATACACCGCCAGCATTTGCTTACACTTCAATAACAACTTCCCCGATTAAAACCGGCCTCCGTGTTATTGCACTGCGGCTTATAACTGTAACGGGGTGCTTTATATTTAAACTGTCAGTCGGTTTTGGTCATCAAGGTTGCTGTACAGCACGCTTGAGTGTAATCACCAGGCCCGACTTCAAAGTGCTCAGATAAAGCCCATCACGTTGTCGGCTGAAAAACTGGATTCTTGAGCCTTCCTTGCCAGTGATCGACAGACCGTCAGGATCGGGGAACCAGCCGATGGCCGCGTCCTGCAACCACGCGCTCAGGCAATCGGCACCGTTGCCCAGCGTCTGGTTGGCTTCAAGGTCGATCAGGCAAGTGTTCGACGGTTTGTCCTGCAAAGCCTGGGCCTCTGGAGCGTCGTTGCGGTCGCTCAGGGTCGCTTGCCACTGCCCGGCAAATACCGATGGGTCTTCGAGTCTCAGGCTGCTTGCCATGGTTGTTTCTCCGGAAATCATCATCAGCATCGGCAACAGATACGCCGCCGCTTTGCGGGTAAAAGCGAATTGGATCATAGGAAATTTCACTCCGGCACGTAGCCTTGCTTACCGGTCACGGCGATGCAAGTGAAGAAAGCGGCGCATGACGCGCCGCTTTCCCGTGTTACATCACGCCACAATGTCGCTGGTGGCTGCCTGGCCAACGGTGCTGACCTGGAAATCAGCCACGCCGTGCCCGGAGAAGTCCACTGACAGCAGGCTGTTGCCGCCCGAGGACGTCAGAACCGCATCACCCGCCGCGCCGGTGAAGGCGCTGACGAAGTGCAGGCCGGCGCCCTTGGTGATACCGGTCAGGTCGATTTTGTCGAGACCGCTGACGAAATCGAGGATCTGATCGATCGCACCCGGCTTGGAGTCGGAGCTGGCTGCGAACACAAAGGTGTCCGAACCCGCGCCGCCCCACAGCTTGTCGGCGCCACCGCCACCCCAGATGATGTCGTTACCGGCACCGCCCTTGAGCTCGTTGGCCGCGCTGTTGCCGATCAGCAGGTCGTTGCCCGAACCGCCGATCGCGTTCTCGATGGTGACGCCCTTGGCGATGGACACGTTGCCCACCAGGCCGCCAACGTCGGAGAACGAGGCTTCATTGAGGTTGATCTTCTGGTTCTGGGTGAAGCCCGAGAAGTCGAAGGTGTCCTTGCCGCCCGCATCCCACACCGAGAACACCAGCTTGTCGGCCGACGACGAGGCGCTGAGGAAATCGCGACCGGCGTTGGAGTTGAAGCCGTAGGTGGTATCACCGGTTCGGGTGGTCATGTTGGCGCCGTAGAGCTTCTGGATCGCTGCGATGTCATCCATCAGCGGACCGGAGGAATAGGCTTCCACGCCGCCCTTGCTGAAGTTCTGGCTGGTGTTGCTTTCGCTCCAGTAGCTCATGACGCTGTAGCCGCGGGTGTCTTGCCCGTAGGTCGCGTCGTTGTAGGTCGGGTTGCCGTTGCCGGCGTTGTAGTCGCCCGGGTGCGCCAGGCCAAGCGTGTGGCCGATTTCGTGGGTCAGGGTCTGACGGCCGTAGTTGTTCAGGTCCGGGGTCTTGTTCTGCGTGTAACCGCTGTTGATCAAGTACCACGAAGTGCCGTCGTAACCCGGACCGGTGCCCGGCAGGTAGGCGAACGCTGCTGCGCCGTCCACGCCACCGCTGTAGTTGGCGAAGGTCATGTGGCCATCACCGCCCGAGGCTTTCTCGGTGAAGGTCACGTTGGCCACATCGGCCCAGGATTGCATGGCGAGCACGGCCTGGGCTTTCTGTTGAGCACTGAACTGACTGAACCCGGTGATCCCGTGCTTGTTCATCGTGCTGGACGATACCGAAGTCAGGAACGTGTAGGTAAGTTCGATCTTGCCGCTGCCATCCTTGTCCTGGTAGGCAGCGCCGTCGCGCAGCAACTGGGTTGCGGCCTGGTCGACGGAAAAGGAGGGTTTGCCATTGACCGTGAGGTTACCGCCACGATCGTACTGATGGCTGAAGCTATTGATCTGGTTATACGCCGTGCTGGTCGCTGCCAGAGGTTGCGGCGCCGCGTTCAGCTCAAAAGCCTGTTCGGCGGTATCAATAGCGTTAGCTTTTACTTTCGACATAAACACACTTCCTTGTTTAGCAATGGAACAGTTTTTGTCCGATAGCGACAACCTCTGGCGAGATTGTCCTATCACTCGCCCAATGAAGGCGTAAGAAACCTGACACAATTTGAAATCTGTCGTCTAGCATTTTTTCGAGATCAAATTGAACTGTTCCGGGAAACTCCCGTAAACAAAGCACGTGCCGCCGAAAGAAGTTTGAAAGTGTGGTGAGGCTGCCTAATTGTCTGACGATTTCTTATTTAAATATTAAATATCGGTAAGTTGTTTTTTGTTAGCAGCGTCTCACTTTGCTGCACTTTAGCGATGCAATGCCAGTGGTTTGATATCAAGTTGATCCAACAGAACATAGTCAGGCGAGGGCTGTGCCGCCCTCGCCTTTTTTCCTTCAGCTACCGGTACGAATCTTGTTCCACACCCGTGTCCGGATCCGGTCGATGTTCAGCGGCATCGCTTCCAGCGCGAACAGCTTGCCCATCATTTCCGGGCTCGGATAAACCTTGGTGTCGTTCTTGATCGCCGGGTCGATCAGGCTGTCGGCCTGTTCGTTGCCATTGGCGTAGTGCACGTAGTTGCTGATGCCGGCCATCACGTCGGGCTGCAGCAGGTAGTTCATGAACGCATAGCCGGCCTTCTCGTCCGGTGCGTCGGCGGGCATGGCGACCATGTCGAACCAGATGGCAGCGCCTTCCTTGGGAATTTCGTAGCCGATGTCGATGCCGTTCTTCGCCTCTTTGGCGCGGTTTTCCGCTTGCAGGATGTCGCCGGAGAAACCGACAGCCACGCAAATGTCACCGTTGGCCAGGTCGCTGGTGTATTTCGAGGAATGGAAATAGCTGACATACGGCCGCACTTTCATCAGCAGCGCTTCAGCTTTCTTGTAGTCCTCGGGATTTTTGCTGTGGTGCGGCAGCCCCAGGTAATTGAGCGCCGCCGGCAACAGTTCCGGGCCGTTGTCGAGGATTGCCACACCGCATTTCTGCAGTTTTTCCATGTATTCGGGTTTGAAAATCAGATCCCAGGAATCCACCGGCGCGTTGTCACCCAGCACGGCCTTGACCTTGGCGATGTTGTAGCCGATGCCGGTGCTGCCCCACAGGTACGGAAAGCCGTGTTCGTTGCCCGGATCGTTGGTCTGCAAGGCCTTGAGCAACACCGGGTTGAGGTTCTTCCAGTTCGGCAACTGGCTCTTGTCGAGTTTCTTCAGCGCCCCGCCTTCGATCTGCCGCGCCATGAAGTGGTTGGACGGAAACACCACGTCGTAACCGGATTTGCCGGTCATCAACTTGCCGTCGAGGGTTTCGTTGCTGTCGTAGACGTCATAGGTGACGCCGATGCCGCTGGCCTTTTCGAAGTTCTTGGTGGTGTCCGGCGCGATGTAGTCGGACCAGTTGTAAACCTTGACCGTATCCGCCGCCTGAGCGAGGGAAACGGCGAGCATCAAGGGTGCGAGCGCGAGGGTCTTTCGGATCATGGATCGATTCCTGTATTGGCTATTGTTGTTGGCAGGCAATCAAAAGGATCAAAACGTCAGAAAATCAGGACATAGGTCTTGCGTACGGTTTCCTGGATGTCCCAGATCCCGAGCGTATTGGCCGGCAACATCAGTGCGTCGCCACCTTGTATGTGCAGGGTTTCGCCGCCGTCGTCCGGGGTGAACGTGCAGCGACCGGAAATGAAATGGCAGAACTCTTGAGCAGTGATCTGCCGGCGCCAGCGACCTGGGGTGCATTCCCAGACGCCGGTTTCGACGCCGTCGTCGCGCTCGACGCTGGTGGTCGAGGCAATCGCCACTGGCGTGCCGAGCGGCACGGCCACCGGGTTGGACTCATCCAGTTGCAACGTGGCGGTGTTCTTGAATTGGGTGATGCTCATGGCGTTACCTGTCTGATAGTAAACAACGTTTAGTGCATGAAACCTTCCATGAACCCGGCCACCTGGCTGGCAAGCTTGCGCCGCCAGGGCGCAGTCGCCGGGTTGGCCAGGGTCTGGTCTTCGTGGACAAAGCTTTTGATGATCGCGTTGTAGCCGAGCCAGCGGCATGGCTCCGGCTCCCAGGCCCGCAGTGCGTGGATCCCGCCATCGGGCAGCACCCATGGTTGATGCGTCAGCTCGGTGTCGCGCTCGAGAATCAGATCCGCAAGCGTCCGCCCGCCCAGGTTGGAAGCGCCGACACCCTCCCCGCCATAGCCGCCGGACAGCGCGATGCCGTTGGCCCGATCGCAGAGCATGTGCGGTTTGAAATGCCGGGACATGCCGAGGTTGCCGCCCCAGGCGTGGGTGATCTGTACGTTTTTCAGTTGTGGGAACAGTTCGCCGAACAGGTAGCGCCGCAGTTCGACTTCATCGCGGGTCAGGTCGAAGTTATGCCGCAGTTGGCCGGCGAACTGATAACCGCCACGGGCGCCGAAGATCAGGCGGTTGTCGGCGCTACGCTGGCCGTAAGTGACCTGACGGCTGAACTCGCTGAAGGCCTGGCCCCGACTGAGGCCGATTTCATCCCAGGTCGCAGCGGGCAACGGCTCGGTTGCGACGATCAGGCTTTGCACCGGCAATTGATAACGACCCAGCGGTGGCAGCGTGACGGAATAGCCTTCGATGGCCGGAACGATCCAGCGACTGCGCACACTGGCGTTGTCGGTCCGCAGGCTGCCGGCCTGCCAATGGGTCACCGGGCTGTTTTCGTAAATCTTCACCCCCAGGCCTTCGACGGCTCGCGCCAGACCGCGCACCAGTTTCGCCGGGTGAATGGTCGCCACATGCGGGGCGAAGATGGCGCCGTAGGGCTTGGCGATGCGCAGCTGCTGCGCCAGTTGTTCGGGGCTGAGCCAACGGTAATCGTCGTCGGTCAGGCCCTGGGCGTGGAGCTTTTTCAGGTAGTCGCGAAGATTGGCTTCCTGCTCGGGATAGCGCGCGGCGCAATACAGCACTCCGCCCTTACGGTAGTCGCAGTCGATGCCTTCGCGTTCCAGGACGATTTCTACTTCATCGGGAATGCTGTGCAACAGGTCGAATGAAGCGCGACGTTGTTGTGCGGACAGGCCCGCCAGCAGGCGATCTTCGCCCAGCAGATTGCCCATCAACCAGCCACCGTTGCGACCGGAAGCGCCGAACCCGGCGGTTTGCGCTTCGATGATGGCAATGTTCAGGCTCGGCGCCTGTTGTTTCAGGTAGTACGCAGTCCACAGTCCGGTGTAACCGGCGCCGATGATCGCCACGTCGACATCCAGGTCCTGCGCAAGCGACGGGCGCGCGGTCAGCGGCTCGTCGAGTTGGTCCATCCACAAACTGATAGTGCGCCACGCCGGCATGCAAGACTCCGCCAATCCAGGTTTCGATGGCGTCGATCCTAGTGGCTGGACTCAGGGATTGTCTTGCGCGCGTGTCCGCAAAGAAATTTGCTTCGCATAAGCTTTCGGCGACTGCCCGGTGTGCTGGCGAAAGCAGCTATAGAAAGCCGACAGTGAATTGAACCCGGCGGCGAAGGCCAGCTCATCGATGCGCAGCGGCGGCGTAGCGTTGTCCAGCGACTGCAATAGATGTTGCAGACGCGCCTGATTGACGTAGCGGTAGAAGCTTTGCCCCAGCACCTGATTCAGCAAATAGGAAATCTGGTTGCGGCTGTACCCGCACTCCTTCGCCACCCGTTGCAGGTCGAGCTCCGGATCGAGATACGGTTGCTGGCGCTGGAAATACTGCTGCAAGTCATCGGCCATGAAGCTCAACTGGCGCGGCGACAGGCCCAGGCGACTCACCGCCGGACGCTGGCGGGTTGTCGTCGGACTTTCAGCCTGTTCGCGCACCAGCGAGGCATATTCGTTGACCCGCCAGATCCGCCCGTCCTTGACCGTGATCGCTTCACTGGAGCGAAACGACACCAGCCCGTTACCACCGCGCAACGTCACTTCGTATTGAATGAAGGCGGTGTTGCCGTCGATACGGATGCGGTCGCAATGCTCCAGTGCTTCGTCGGACTCGCGCGGCATGCTGACCCGAACGTACTCGCGCAACTCGTCGAGGCCGAGCACGCGGTTCTGGAAGAAATCGTTGTACTGGATGTCCGGGTGGTACAGCGCCATCACGCCATCCAGGTCCCGGTGTTTCCAGCACAGGTGATAGCGCATGACCGTCTCGGCCGTAGCCTGGCTCTGATCCGGGCCGTCATCATCGGCGTGCATAAGAGACTCTTGGAAAAAGAACCGAGCTTGCCCAACTTCCGGCGCTGCTTCAACAACCGGTGGTGATGGCATTTTGGCGACGATTGGGGTGGACCGTGACTTACATCAAAAGAATCCTCGCAATCGCTAAATGAACTGAAAATTCTCACAGGAATTTCACATTCAGATGCTACTTTTAAAGGCAGTCACCGGTTGAGCCAATGAAGGCTCTTCCCACCTACCATGAGCAAACGGAAGCGCTCGATGAAGAAGGCGGGCAACACATGATCAAAGGGTCAAGCAAAGTCACGTTCCCCAATGCCTGCCAGCTGATGCGCTGGCATTTTCATCCCATGGGTTTCGAGGCGACCATGGATGCGCCTGGCAGTCTGGTCGCTCGCCTGTTCGATCGGGCCAGCGGCGAAACCTTGATTGCCATCGCCGGCATCCCCTGTGCCACGGTGATGAACGCGGCGGATGTGGAGCGAATAATCGAAGCCGTCGAGGACGAACTGGAGGCTTTCATTCCTCCGGAATCTCTCAAGAGTTACGCGTAACTGGCTGATTTAGAATAAAAAAGCCCGCCTTGTGCGGGCTTTTTCATGGGCATTGGATTCAGGCCATTTTCTTTCCCGGACGATGATCGACGAAGAATGGTTTGCCTTTGGCGACCCGGTCCGAGGCCCGAGGCATGTTGACCGCCTGAGTGTCCTGCGGCTCGACATACCAGTAGCAATGGCTGACTGCACGGGTGATACCGACGTAGGCCAGGCGCAGGATTTCGTCTTTTTGCGCGCTGTCGTACGGCTCGCTGTCGCCAGCCTTGCCCAGTCCGGCCATCCGATACACCTGATTCTTGTACGGCGAACTGGTCAAGTGCTGGCAATCGCCCAACAGAAAAACCGCGTCGGCCTGCAGACCTTTGGCGCTGTGATAGGTCAGTTGTTTCAGGCGCCGGGAGTCGTACGGCAAGCTCGAATCAACATTAACTACTGACTGAATATGCTGTTCTATCAGTAACTTATCGCTGCTTTTTCGATAAAGCATCAGGATTGAATCGCCGTTTCGATAGTGTTCCGCCAGGCGCTCGCCGAGCGCCTGATCGTCGCGCTCCAGCACATTAACTGGCTGCAACGGCCTCTCCTCGCCGCTGGCCTTGGCCTTTTTGCCCGGGATCGCCGGCGCTGCCCGAACGATGTGTTCTGCCGCGTCGATGATGTGCTGATGGCTGCGATAGTTGTCGCTGAGCATCACCCGCGTCGTGCTCGGCGACGGGAATTCTTTGTTGAACTCCATGAAATAGCTCGGCGAACTGCCGCGCCAGCCATAGATCGATTGCCAGTCATCGCCCACGCAAAGCAGCGACGATCGCTGCGCACCTCGTCCGACGTGCATGGCCGGGCCGCGACTGCGTATTTCCGAGAGGCTGGCGCGGATCCACGAGACGATCTGCGGTGAAACGTCCTGAAACTCATCGATCATCAGGTGCGACATTGGCCGCAGCAGTTCATCGCTGAGCAATTTGAAGTTTTCCGGCGAGTGCTCGCTGAACAGGGCAAACATCCGGTTGTAGGTCATGACCGGCGGCTTTTGATCCAGCAAGTGATCTTCCAGCGCTCGCCAGAACAGGCTTAAAGCTTCGAAGAAAAACCGGTCCGGATCGTCCTTGGCGAAATTCATGCGGCCAACGGCGTCCGGAACATCCAGGCCCAGGTTCTCGATGAAGCCTGCGGCAGCGACAAAACAATCGAGCAACGGCGCGGATGCCAGCTCGCCTTTGACCTTGTAATCGAAGCCCGGGCCGGCGCTGGCATCGCCCGCCAGCGTGGCCAATACACGTTTGGATGATTCGTAACTATCAAGCCATATCAACGGCTTACGGCAGAAAGCTTGAAACAGGGTGCGCTTGACTGCCCACTCTGCACGAACCGTCAGCTTGGCGTTGGGACGGCAAACCTGCGAGTTTTCCCGAGGATCGAAACCCAACACGACCCAGGCATCCAGGCTCGGAATGTAACCATGGCAATGGAACGATGCGCCGTTGATTTCGAATGTCTGGCGGCTCGGTTCGATGCCCTTGATCGGCCAGGCACCGGCACGAAGCCACATGTCTTCGATCATGTCGCACAGCTCTTCATCGCGACGGGCCGCCAGTTCTGTCACAGCGACGCGTTTTTGCACGTCCGGGTGATCGCGTTCCAGCTCCTTGAGCTGCAAGGCGTGCCGGGACAGCGGCTGGATCAGTTGCGCAAAGCGCGGATCTTCTTTGTAGAGACGGTGGTAACAGGCGTTGAGTTGCTGACGCTGCGCGTCGTTGATGCGCAGATCGAACGGATTGCTGTCGACGTCTTCATCTCCGCCCGGCGCGCGGTGGCTGAGGTTTTCGAATGCCTGCAAGCGCTCGAATCCGGGCAGACTGCGAACCATCGGCAAGATCCGCGAGTGGAAAGTGCGCACCAGATCCTTCGCAGCTTTCTGACTGAGTGCCCGGTCCCATAACGCAAACAGTTCGATCAGTTTGCTGATGAAATCCTTGCGCGACTCGCGGGTGAAGGTCACCACGGTCATCGAATCGAGCTCGAAGCCCAGATAGTGAGTCAGCAGCAGGATCCGCAACACCAGCGTGGTCGACTTGCCAGCTCCGGCCCCGGCAATCACTGATGTTGACGGCGTATCGCTGAAAATCATCTTCCATTGCGCCGCGCTCGGCTGGGCGTGCGCAGGCAGCAGACGCGCGACGTCGGCTTTCATGCGCTTCTTCAGTTCTGCGCTGAGCGGCAGGCGCCAGTCGTCGAACAGGTGATTGTCAATGCCCGGCGGGCGATGCTCGGTATTGCGGCTGTCGCGGATCAACAAGACCTGGCGCCCCTCTTCCAGCCCGTCAGCCTTGCCTTCCTTGTACCCGTAATCCACGCCGGCGGTATGTCCGCTGCGAAAGCCGTCAGCCTGGCCGTGCAGCCACGAGGCACGGTGTTGGGCGCGTAGTTGCGTCAGACCGTGGCCAAGGAAACGCGCCGCCAGGCGTTTGAACCAGGGCATCTCGGCCAAGGGACGAAGTTCGGGAGGAAGATCGGGGGTGTGTTGCGCCACGCTGACGGACTCCGGATGTGAGGCTGTTGAGGGCTATGGTGTCTGGATTTGCTTTTTTGTTCTAGCGAAATGCTTACAGGTCATTGGTTTAGGCGATGAATTGAAGGTGGGATGAGACGGTTTCGAGCTTTTTTCATATCAACCGATTCGATTGGAATGCAGCAGTTTTTACGCTTTTTCTCGATGGTTGACTGATAGATGATGGCTGCCATCAATCACCGGTCTCGCTTCGTGGCTCAGGCATCACGCCCCATGACGAACCTTTTGAGGAGACGATCATGCTTGAACTCAGACCTTTCAGCTCGCTGGGTGGCGCCCATCACGGCTGGTTGGATGCCCATCACCATTTTTCGTTCGCCGAGTACTACGATCCGCAACGCATGAGCTGGGGCAACCTGCGTGTGTGGAATGACGACATCATTGCCGCCGGCACGGGCTTCCCTACCCACCCGCACCGTGACATGGAAATCATCACTTACGTGCGTGAAGGTGCGATCAGCCACCAGGACAACCTGGGCAACAAGGGCCGCACCGAGGCTGGCGACGTCCAAGTGATGAGCGCCGGCACCGGGATCGCCCACAGCGAATACAACCTGGAAGCCACGGACACCAAGATTTTCCAGATCTGGATTCTGCCGACCGAAACCGGCGCACCACCGTCATGGGGCGCCAAACCGTTCCCGAAAGGCGACCGCGAAGGTTTCGTAACCCTCGCCAGCGGCAAGACTGGCGACGATCAGAGCCTGCGCATCCGCGCCGACGCACGCCTGGTGGCGGCCAATATCAAGGCCGGGGAAACTGCTGAATATCGCCTCGATGCAGGACGTCGCGCGTATCTGGTTCCGGCGACGGGCGTCATTGAAGTCAACGGCTTGCGCGCACAAGCTCGAGACGGTGTGGCGGTGGCTGATGAACAAGTGCTGACCGTCACGGCGCTGGAAGACAGCGAGATCGTGTTGGTGGATCTGGCCTGAACGGCGAATCGCGGGCACAAAAAAGGGCGACCTCAGGGTCGCCCTTTTCCGTTGTCTGGATTTACTGGGTGCTGATCGCACCGTCCACCAGGGTTTGCGCTTCAGCCACCAGCTGCTTGAGGTGGTCGTCGCCGATGAAGCTTTCGGCGTAGATCTTGTAGATATCTTCAGTGCCCGACGGACGTGCGGCAAACCAGCCGTTTTCGGTCATCACTTTCAGGCCTCCGATGGCCTGATCGTTACCCGGAGCCTTGCTGAGAATGCTCTGGATCTTCTCGCCCGCCAGTTCGGTCGAGGTGACCTGCTCCGGCGACAGCTTGCTCAGCAGCGCTTTCTGTTCCGGATTGGCCTTAGCGTCGACACGTACCGAGAACGGTTCGCCCAGCTCGTCGGTCAGCGCACGGTAGGCCTGGCTTGGGTCGCGGCCGGTGCGGGCAGTCATTTCAGCGGCCAGCAGGGCTGGAATCAGGCCGTCCTTGTCGGTGCTCCAGACACCGCCGTCCTTGCGCAGGAACGAGGCGCCAGCGCTTTCTTCGCCGCCAAACCCCAGCGAACCGTCGAACAGACCGTCAGCGAACCATTTGAAACCGACCGGCACTTCGTACAGGCGACGGCCCAGACGCTTGGTCACGCGATCGATCAGGCCGCTGCTGACCACGGTTTTACCCACGGCCGCGTCGGCACGCCATTGCGGACGGTTCTGGAACAGGTAGTCGATCGAAACCGCCAGATAATTGTTCGGTGCCAGCAGGCCGCCGGACGGTGTGACGATGCCGTGACGGTCGTGATCCGGGTCGCAGGCGAAGGCCACGTCAAAGCGCTCTTTCAGACCGATCAGACCTTGCATGGCATGGCTGGACGATGGGTCCATGCGGATCTGCCCGTCCCAGTCGACGGTCATGAAACGGAACGTCGAATCGACTTCCTTGTTCACCACATCCAGGTCCAGACGATAGTGCTCGGCAATCGCCGACCAGTAGCGCACCCCTGCTCCGCCCAGCGGATCGACGCCCAAGCGCAGTTTGGCGCCGCGAATGGCATCAAAGTCGATGACGTTGATCAGATCGGCCACGTAGGTGTTCACGTAGTCGTGGCGATGGGTGGTGCTGGCTTTGAGCGCCTGCTCGTAGCTGATGCGTTTGACGCCTGCCAGTTTATTGGCCAGCAGTTCGTTGGCCTTGGCTTCGATCCACTTGGTGATGTGGGTATCGGCCGGGCCGCCGTTGGTTGGGTTGTACTTGTAGCCACCGCTTTGAGGCGGATTGTGCGACGGGGTGATGACGATGCCGTCGGCCAGGCCGGTGGTGCGACCACGGTTGTAGCAAAGAATGGCGTGAGAGACAGCCGGCGTCGGGGTGTACTCATCCCCTTCGGCGATCATCACGGTCACGCCATTGGCCGCCAGTACTTCCAGGGCGCTGGCCCCTGCCGGAGTCGACAGCGCATGCGTGTCGATGCCGACGAACAGCGGCCCGGTGATGCCCTGGGCTTCGCGATACAGGCAGATCGCCTGGCTGATGGCCAGAACGTGCCACTCGTTGAAACTCAAATCAAAGGAACTGCCCCGGTGCCCAGAGGTGCCGAACGCCACGCGCTGGGTGGAAACCGAGGCGTCGGGTTGACCGGTGTAATACGCCGTAACCAGTCGCGGGATGTCGACCAACAGTTCTGCCGGTGCCGGTTTGCCCGCAAAAGGACTGAGTGTCATGCAAAACCTCTGAAATAGAGTGGTTCAAGAAATTACAAGGGAGTTTACTGGCAGTTTGTCCGGAGTGCGATGGGGTCTATTGCACACAGGCCGGGTGTTTTCGAACATCCGCCCGCGGAGCCAGTCGTAACGCATCCCCAAGCAATCCGACAAGTCTTAACAACTCGAGTTCGGCGCTGCCGGTTACACTCAGACGCAGGTTCTGCGCGTGCAGCCCTTGGAGGCTGAACAGCTCTCCGGGTGCAATCAGCACGTGTTGTTTAAGTAGCCGCTGAAACACGGCATCCATGGTGATCGGGCGCGCAGAATGCAGCCAGATCGTTGCACCGCCCCGGGGTTCGATGATCTGCACAACGTCGCCGAGGCGTTCATGTATCAGCTCGATCCATCGCGTCCGACGCTCCCTGAGTATGCGCTTGAGCACCGGCAAGTGCTGGTCGACCCGCCCGCTTCCATAGAGTCGGGCGATGGCCTTTTGCCGGATCGGTGAAAGGCGAAACGAACGCAACAGGAAGTGACGCTGCAAATCGGCGCGCCATTGTCGCGACAGGACAAACCCATAGGGGGCTTCAACCCCGATGATTTTTTCGAACATGGAAAAGATCAACAGCCGGTCGGGATCCACCAGCTCGCGCAGTGGCTCACCGTCATCGTCGTCCAGCAACTCGCCATGACAATCGTTCTCCAAAACCCAGGTGCCATGATTCGCGAGAAGTTGTGCGACGGCCTGGCGACTGTCCGGAGGGTGACGGCTGCCGTGGGGCATGTTCAGTTTCGAGGACAACAGGATCAGCCGCACCCGCTCGGTTTCGAGCAGCCTCTGCAGTGTCTGCAGATCGAGCGCCCCGTCTGGCTGAATCGGGAGTTCAATGACCCGGACTTCGGCAGACTCAAGCAAGCGCAGGATCATCCAGTCACACGGCGACTCGACGACTACGGTTGAGTGGCGCAGCCCGAGAACTGCGATCAGGATTTCCAGCACCCCTCTCAGATCGGCACCGATATAGACATCTTCGGCGTGCCAGCAATGTGTCGCCGACGAGGTGTAGCGGGCCGCCAGCAACGTGCGCAGCTCCAATTCGCCGCAAGGCTGGGCGGGCGTCTGCAAGTGCTGGGGATACTGACGCAGCAGCTCTCGCTCGAGCGTCAGCAAGGGACGATCCAGGGGCTGAACCAACGCCGGCTCATCGGCACTCAGTACCTGCATGCCAGCGCATCTGGCATTGACGTAGACCGTTTCCAGCAAATCACTGCCGCGTCCTGGCGGCATGACCGTCGATGTCGCCTGTGCAAAGTATCCGGACTTGGCCACGGAGTAGACCCGCCCTTCTCTCTCCAGCAGCGCGTAGGCGTACTGAACGGTCGAGATCGATACGTTCAACCGTTCGGCCAATTGCCTCAACGATGGCAATCGAATGGCTCCCTGATTGCCCGGTTCGCTGATCAGTTGGGTCAGGTAGCGGTAGACCGCCTGATAGGCAAAATCGGAGGTTTGCGACTCATTCATGAGCCGGTGCCCGTAGATACTTCCCCGTGGCCGGGCAGCAAGATCACATTCAACCTTCCGCCGAACGATCACTCGCTGTGACCTCGTGCTCGGGCAATTCCTGCGTTTTGGCGAAAGGCTCACCCATCCGGATTGCATCCATTGCATATAACCGACAGATCAGTCGCAGGGGTAAACCGCTGACATCGGTCATCCATTGCAGAACCTGCTCTGGCGCGTGCAGGCCCTGCATGGCACGGTGCAGATCGGGCATGGCGACCAGCATGCCCGGATGGCAAGTGCGCAAGAATCGTTCAAGGCCGGCGCCGGCATCGATAAAGGGCGCGAACAACAGACAAACCACCTGCGCCTCGTTGAGGCCGAAATTCTTTTGCAGCGCCGCCGCAGCCAGCGACCGCTGGCCGTCCAGATCGGAGAGATTGCCGAACCGGGATATGAAGCGTTCGCAAACCTGTTCAGGCGTGTTCCGGCGGCGCATCATCGCCAGGCATTGCTGCAGATAGTCCGATACACCGGCCTCGTAACTGCGGCCTTCCAAGTAACTGGCTTGCAGCCCCTTCAGGTAGGCACCGAGCAAGGGGTCGTTACATTCACCGGCACGCGCTTCAAACATCAGTTCATCGGCTTGGAACCCAAGAAAATCGCTGAGCAAAGGCCAGCGCTCCTCCATCTTGCCGACCACCATATCGTCGATGCCGATATAGCTGGTGCGGCGACAGGCCTCGAACTCACCCAGCGGCCGCCATGGCACCCGGTCTTCCTCGGAATAGAGCTCGCGATAACAATCGCCACCGATGCTGTCGAGCAATCCGAACAGTTCATCGAACCCCACTCCCCTTCGCACCAGCTCGCCAATGCCGGCCTTGCGCACCGCCCGGTCGAGACCGTCGATAAACTGCTCCTGACGGCGCGCGTTGTCGCTGCTGATCAAGGCGTCGACACCGTTGTTCCAGCGGGCAACCTGGCCATAGAACTCGGCAGTGGTCAGATACAGGTCGTCCCACAGTGTCAGCTCCTCATCCCGTCCACGACGATGACCCACCATCAGCAGATTGAGTCTGCCGGCCTCTCGCCCCTCATCGCTGACAGGCGCCAGATGGTTGAAAGGCAGGATCTCGCGATGATCCACCATCAGAAGCTCGACCCTTGGGTCGTCATGCAGGAACAGAGCACTGAAGCTGCGATGCATGTTGTGCAGTGCGGAATCCGGTACGCCATTGCAACGCACGGTGGCGACCCGCAACTGAAATGTGGCGGGCGCACGGCCGGCGATGCTCAACTGGGCGGCGCGTAACAGGGCCAGGCTGTAACAGCAATCACGGGTACCGGATTGAGTCACCAATACCTTGAATTCACCGATGCGCTCCATCCCCCCCGCAGCAACCGCCAGGCGCTGGATCAACAGCTGCAATGCCGTGCGTTCGGCACGTGAAAAGAAACTCAGCAGGCGTTGCAATACTTGCTGGTAGACATAATTCATTGCCTGATCATGGATCGTGCTCATCAGTACTTCACCCGGTATCAAAGGTTTATATCGCGCGGCCACGAATGGCGAACGCACAATCATTCTTCATTAATTAATAGACGCTGAAATGCTAACACTTAAGTTTTCGTAGTTATTTGAAACAGTTGAGCGCGCGGCGTCTCGGATTTGCGAGCAGCATGACCGAAAGCCCCGTCGTAGCTGGGCTCTTCGAGAAAGTGAGTTTTCCTAGGAAACTTCTTACAAGCCCCTGCGCACGATGAGCACAAGAAAAAAAGAAGGGATTACATAGCGCCCCTACAAACATTAAACAAAAGTTTGAGGCGCGATGATAAACAGCTGATTGATATTGCACGGAGCAAATAGAATGCACAGACATAGCTCATTCCTTGAGATGAAAGTAGTCATTCAATTATCAGGGTCTTAAGGGCAATTAGAAGATACAGATCGAGAGCAAAAACCAGTTCAGTTGCTGAACAGCCCCAGGCGTCTGGCCCAGGGTTTCTCGATGTCTGAAGGGAAAAACGCACAAGAGTCCGTGGGGCCACGGACTCTAATTGGAAGGTCAGGCAGTTTCGATTTGCAGGGCAACCCGCTCGCGGCATGGGCACTCGTCCATGTAGCGGTGAGCTTCGACAAACTCGTTGAACGGAAACACCCGGGTCTTGAGCGGAAGCAGCACACGGTCGGCGGTGAGCTGGTTGATATCACGCAAGGCACGTTGCAAGGCGACGTGGTCCTGGATGATGCCCAGCTCTGGCTTGCCGGTGAAGTTGCCGATGCAGTGCACGAAGAACTGAATGTTCTTCTGGAACGCCGCACAGGCCGGGAACGGCGTCTGGTTGCCGCCCTGCAAGCCGTACAGCACCAGGCTTCCACGGGGCGCCAGCACATCACCGAGCAGCGACATCTGTGGCCCGCCGAGCCCGTCGAACACCACGTCGACACCCCGGTTGTCGGTGATCTTGTTGATTCGCATCAACAGGTCTTCTTCTTCGGTGACGATCACTTTCTCGGCACCGAGCGACAGCAGGTACTCGCGCTCTTCCGCCGTTTTGGTAGCGGCAATCACCCGCACACCCAGCGCCTTGCCCAACTGGACGAAGGACGGCCCGGCACAGTGACTGGCGTCGGTCACCAGGGCGAACTGTCCGGGTTTGACCCGTGCCAGATCGACGTAACCGAAATAGGCGATCAACAGCGGCGTGTAATGCACGCTGGCTTCAATCGGGCTGAGCACGTCCGGATAACGGGTCAGCGCGGTGCGCGGCAGAACGATCAGTTCGCCGTAGACCGGATAATCATTGGGGCTCTCGGCCGGGAAGCTGGCCACCTTGTCGCCCACGGCCAGATCTTCGACGCCGTCGCCGATGGCCGTGACCACGCCAGCCATTTCATGACCCAGGCCTGAAGGCAGACGCGCCTGGGACGACGCCAGATTCTGGCGCCACAGCGTGTCATACCAGCTGATGCCGATTGCCTCGACACGCACCTGCACTTCGCCAGGACCTGGCTGAGCAGCCGCATGCTCTTCGCATTTGAGCACCTCGGCCGGACCAAACTTGTGAAAACGGATCGTGCGGGACATCGCAAACCTCGTCAAAGTAACCTCTAATGCCCTGAACTCTATCTGGGCTTTCCAGCCAAGACTATCAGTGGCTATTAATAGTCGACATGCCTGTCATTGATTCCGCAGCATGGCCAGCATTGAAAAAATCCATGAAAAATCTGCTGCCGCCTTCTCAGTAAAGCTGAATTACCCGGTGCAGAGTACCAGCCTTTCCCCGTAAGATTCATGCCGGCCATTGTTCTCATATGGTCGCTCTCGTCAAGCTTGATGACTCTGCCAGGACTCCAGATGAATCGTAATGACCTGCGTCGTGTCGACCTCAACCTGTTGATCGTGTTCGAAACGCTGATGCATGAGCGCAGCGTGACCCGTGCGGCGGAAAAGCTGTTCCTCGGACAGCCGGCGATCAGCGCGGCGCTATCGCGCCTGCGCGGCCTGTTCGACGATCCTTTGTTCGTGCGCACCGGACGCAGCATGGAACCTTCCGCCCGTGCGGTGGAAATCTTCGCCCTGCTCTCCCCGGCCCTGGACTCGATTTCCACCGCCGTCAGCCGTGCAGCGGAATTCGACCCGGCTACCAGCACTTCGGTATTTCGCATAGGCCTGTCGGACGATGTCGAATTCGCGCTGCTGCCGATGCTGCTCAAGCGCCTGCGCGCCGAGGCGCCCGGCATCGTGCTGGTGGTGCGTCGCGTCAACTACATCCTGATGCCCGGCCTGCTCGCCTCCGGCGAAATCTCCATCGGCGTCAGCTACACCACCGACCTGCCAGCCAACGCCAAACGCAAGGTTCTGCGCCGCAGCGCTCCCAAGTTGCTGCGCGCCGATACCGTGCCGGGGCCGCTGAGCCTGGACGATTACTGCGCCCGCCCGCATGCGCTGGTGTCGTTTGCCGGCGACCTCAGTGGTTTCGTCGATGAAGAGCTGGAAAAACTCGGGCGTAAACGGCATGTGGTACTAGCCGTGCCGCAGTTCAACGGATTGGGTACGCTGCTGGCGGGCACCGACATCGTCGCGACCGTCCCCGATTACACAGCGGAAGCACTGACGGCGGCTGGTGGTCTTCGCGCGGAAGATCCACCGTTGCCGACGCGCACGTTTGAACTGCACATGGCCTGGCGTGGGTCGCAGGACAACGATCCGGGTGAGCGTTGGTTACGGTCGCGGATTCAGATGTTTTTTGGCGACCCTGACAGTCTCTAGGTGTCGCCGGGCAGGCTTTTCATCTGATCATTTCTCGCTTTTCCTAGGCCATGTAGATCCGTTCACTTCCAGTGGATTGCTACATTGGGGACACATCTGAGGGCATGCATTGGATGGTGCGAAAAGGATGCCCCACTATCTGGAATAACTGCACATGTCGGTCTTGCGTATAGCTGGTGTATTTGGATGCATTTGGGTAGGTTCGGTGTTGGCCGCGGAACCGACCGCAAAAGTCGTGCGGATTGCACAACTCGTGATAGACCCTGCTCAATTGGCGGCTTACCAAACGGCGGTCAAGGAGGAAATGGCTGACTCTGTTCGCCTTGAGCCAGGCGTGCTCGCGATTTATTCGGTGGCGGAAAAGGACCACCCGAACCGCCTTCACTTCTTCGAAATCTATGCAAACGAAGCCGCCTACAAAAGCCACATCGCCTCTGCCCATTTTCAGAAATACGTGAATACGACAAAGTCGATGATCGTTTCCAGAACGCTTATAGAAACCGACCCGGTGCAACTCAGCGCTCAGCAAGGTCAATGATTGGGCAATTATTTGCTCGGATTGTGCAATCAAGCCCGAAGGCACAGCTCTATAGTCAGCCGTTATTGAGAGCAAATTGCTGCTCACACATTCCGGAGAGCTATCATGAGCGTCCTCACCATCAATGGCCGTGAATACACGGTTGACGTAGATCCCAGCACCCCCATTCTCTGGACCCTGCGTGACACCCTGGGGATGACCGGCACTAAGTTTGGCTGCGGCGCGGCGCTGTGCGGCGCCTGCACTGTTCACCTGGATGGTCAGGCCATTCGATCATGTGTGACGCCAATAGCCGCGGCCGAGGTCGCAAGATCACCACCATCGAAGCCGCGACAAATGGCAGCGACCCGATCGGTACTGCCGTGCATGAGGCTTGGGTCAAGCATGACGTGGCGCAATGTGGCTACTGCCAGAGCGGTCAAATCATGAGCGCGACGGCTTTTCTAAAGGCCCAACCCAAAGGCAAGCAACCCACCGCTGCCGAGATCGATTCAGCCATGGCGGGCAATATTTGCCGCTGCGGTACCTACGCCCGTATTCGCGCGGCGGTCGCGGACGCCGCCAAAGTCCTTGCCTGACCGGAGCTCACCATGCTGAACGACATCTTTACTACAGAGCTCCCCCGTGCCCTGCAACATCTGCTCGAACGCGATCAAGCCCGCGGCTCCTTCACACTCCCACGCCGCGACTTCCTCAAGATCGTCGGCATTGGCGGGCTGGCTCTGGGTGCATTTCCTCACCTGGCGCTGGCGCAGGAGGCTACCGGCGGTGACGTTGCGCCGCTCAAACCGAGTCAGCAGCCCTCTGCATTCGTGCAGATCGCGTCCAACGGAGAAGTCACGGTGACGATCAACCGGTTGGAGTTCGGTCAGGGTGTTCAGACCGGACTGCCGATGATTCTCGCTGAGGAACTCGATGCCGACTGGAGTCTTGTGCGCAGCCGCAACGGCAGTAACAACAATGCCTACCAGGACCCGCTCTTCGGCATACACCTTACTGGCGGCTCAAATTCGATCAAGAACAGCTTTACACAGTACCGCGAGCTGGGTGCCCGCGCTCGGGCCATGCTGCTCTCGGCGGCGGCAGCGCGTTGGAACGTGGACGTGGCGAGCCTGACCACGAAAGCGGGCATGGTGTTCGGCCCTGCCGGCCATAAAGCGAGCTATGGGGAACTTGCAGAGGCTGCGATGGCGTTGCCCGTGCCCGACAAGGTCACGCTCAAGGATCCCGGGGATTTCCGCATCATTGGCCAGGCCACTACGCGCATCGATGCCAAGGCCAAGAGCAGTGGGCAGCAGGATTTCGGCATAGATATGCACTTGCCCGGACAGCTCACTGCCGTCGTTGCCCGCCCACCGGTGTTCGGTGCAAAAATCGCGTCCCTGGATGACAGCGCAGCCCGTGCCATTAAAGGCGTAAAAGCGGTATTGCGCGTGCCGCTGGACCGCGGCGCCGAAGGTGTTGCGGTGGTTGCGGACGGGTATTGGCAGGCAAAGCTGGCTCGTGATGCGCTGAAGGTGGAATGGAACTCGACCACCGTAGAAAAAGTGGACAGCGAAAAACAATTGGCGCAGTACCGGAAGTTGGTCAACCAACCTGGTCTACGCCAATTTGATGCCGACATGACGCCACTTGCTTCGGCGCCGCATCAATTGGATGCAGAGTTCGTATTCCCCTACCTCGCCCACGCCCCCATGGAGCCGTTGAATTGCACCGTCCAGATTTCTGAGGGGCGCGCTCAGTTGTGGACTGGCACCCAGTTCCCTGGCGGCGACAGTACAGCTGCCGCAAAGGTGCTTAATCTTAAGCCAGAACAAATACAGATCAACGTGCAAACGGCAGGCGGTGGCTTTGGCCGCCGCGGCGTGCCGAGCAGTGATTTCATTGTGCTGGCTTGCGAGGTGGCCAAAGCTGCGCGTGTCGCCGGACTGACCGTTCCTGTCCGCACCCTCTGGAGCCGTGAAGACGACATCAAAGGTGGCTACTACCGCCCCATGTATCTGCACCAGGCGCGTATCGGTTTTGACGACAGCGGTAAGGTGTTGGCCTGGGATCACGCCCTGATCGGGCAATCCATCCTCGTTGGTACCGTGTTCGGCGGGCAAGTGAAGAACGGTATCGATCCCACCGCGACAGAGGGGATGCGTGCCCCTTATCCGCTGCCAATGCGCCTGACGGTTCATCACCCGGAACTCAACGTACCGGTGTTGTGGTGGCGCAGCGTGGGGTCCACCCATACGGCCTTTGTGATGGAGACGCTGATCGACGAGATCGCCCGAAAAACTAAGCAGGATCCAGTAGATTACAGGATGAAGCTATTTGCCGACCAAAGTCCGCGCCATCGGGCCGCACTGCAACTGGCGGTGGACAAAAGCGAATATGGCAAACGCCAGCTGCCTGCCGGCCGTGCCTGGGGGGTGGCCGTACACGAATCGTTCAGTTCGGTAGTCGCTTATGTCGTCGAAGCCTCAGTGCAAGACGGCCGCCCGGTGCTGCACCATGTGACTGCTGGCGTCCACTGCAATTTGGTCGTCAACCCACGCAGCGTTGAAGCCCAGGTGCAAGGCGCTGCGCTTATGGGGTTGTCGATGTGCCTGCCGGGTGGTGCCATCACCCTGAAAGAAGGCGTAGTGCAACAAAGCAACTTTGCTGACTTCAGCGTCCCGCGCATCACCGACATGCCCGAGTTCGCGGTTCATGTAGTGCCAAGCGCAGAGCCCCCCACCGGGATGGGTGAGCCCGGCCTGCCAGCGCTGGCCCCCGCTTTTGCAAACGCCATAGCCAGTTTGACGGGTAAGCCAATACGTCAGTTGCCCTTCAAACTCGCATAAATCGACGAAGCAAGTGCCTGGCTATGATGGTGTGCTGTTACACCATGATCGCCAGGCGCTGACTACCCGCAATCAGCGTTAAATCTCGCCAGGAAATAAATGTGGCTATTCTTTGATTGGAAACACTGGGCCGTCATTTTGGTCGTGGTGGTCTTGGTCTTCGGCGCTAAAAAACTGAAAACCCTGGGCACGGATATGGGGGAGACAATCAAAGGCTTTCGCAGAGCCATGAGCGAGGAGGAAAACAAACCTGAGGAGCTGGCTTCTACCGCGCAGGCCCCCGTCAACTCTATCCACCGGTTCGAGGCTGGAGAGGCCTAGAAAAACTAGGGGTTACGCACCTATCGGTGGCCTCTTATGGGAGAT
This sequence comes from Pseudomonas sp. B40(2017), assembly GCF_002112855.1. Classification (NCBI taxonomy): domain Bacteria; kingdom Pseudomonadati; phylum Pseudomonadota; class Gammaproteobacteria; order Pseudomonadales; family Pseudomonadaceae; genus Pseudomonas; species Pseudomonas sp. B40(2017). The sequence goes on along the minus strand of NZ_NEIT01000001.1, from coordinate 277,727 downwards.
CGGAACAGGACGACACAAAGGTCTCTGTTGCAGGCTCATCCCATAACTAACCATTAGCGTCACATGCGAATCCGCTTGATATCGCGCTGAGGTGGCTCACCAAACAGGCGACTGTATTCGCGGCTGAACTGCGATGAGCTTTCATACCCCACCAGCCCGCCCGCACTGCTTGCATCGATATTCTGGCTGAGCATCAACTGTCGAGCTGCCTGTAGCCGCAACTGCTTCTGATATTGCAGCGGGCTCATCCCGGTCACGGCCCGAAAGTGTTGGCGAAACGTGGAAGGGCTCATATGCGCTTGTACCGCTAGATCATCCATGCGCAACGCCTGACGAAAATTAACTTTGAGCCAGGCTAATGTCTTGGCAATTTGCTGGCTGGGTGAACCGGCGGCAATGACATGCAGCAACTGCGGCCCATGGGTTCCGTTTAACAGCCGGGCAATGATCTCTTCCTTGATCAGCGGCGCGAGGGTCTCAATCCAGTGGGGTTCTTTGAGCAGGTCCACCAAGCGCCTCAGCGCATCCAGCACCCCCACATCCAAAGGCTGTACGGTCACGGGACGAAACGCGTCATCTCGCATACGTTGCGATAACCGCATGCGCTCGGCGACCTGCGTCACGGTGGTACTGTCGAGAGCCAGCATCATGCCGAGGAATGGCTTGAGCGCGCTGGCTTGAGTGACATGGGAAGTGACCGGGAGATCGACACTGGTCACCATCGACTCGCCGGGCGTATAGGGGAGCACCTCACTGCCGACGATCACCTGCTTGCCGCCTTGCAAGGTCACGCCAATTCCCAGGCCGTAGATACAGTGCATGGGCGCCGTAACGGCTTTACGCCGATGCAGGCTCAGACCGGGAATGTCGGTAATGCGGTCACCATCGCCAGGAACCAACTGACTGACCGATTTAGCGAGACGCGTGATATCAGTCATGATTTGGTCGTTAGACACATCGCTATTCACATTCAACTCCAAAAAAACCAGACTTAGAGATGGGCACGGTTCAAGCCATTACTCATCCTCACGTCGACAAGTGCTGCGCTTGCATCTGCGCGACGACATTGAAGGAGCTGAAGAGCAGCGCTTTAGCCGACGGTTGGCCCGCCATGTGAAACAGATCGAGCTCCAGGCGCTGCGCCCTCTCCAGCGCTTGCTCCGCGTGTTCTCTGGAGGACCAGAGAAGCTGCATGAGCGCGTGATCGCCTTCGTCACTCACTTGCACGCACGCTCTGATGAACCCTGGACATGAGCAGGTAAAGCGTTCAATACGGCTCATCAACGACGCCACCAGTTCCGGCATGTGGATAGGGTCGACGGTAAACTCAACGAAGTGACTGAACCCGCAGTTTCGTCTTGACCAAGTCATGAAGGCTCTCCAAAAAAGTTATCGTACGGCCGACGTGCACTTCCAGTTTTCATGCCCATGTGAACAAGCGGTTGAATACGCCGCGCGGGGGCCCGCAATGTCCGGATCGAGCACTGCCTGGAATGACCAGCGAGGATTTGCCGGCAAGGTTCGAGCGAAACCAACCAGGTCCAGGCGTCCTTTAATACGCAGGGAGCCAGAAGAGAGGCCATTTGAGGTCCTTCATCGTTGATCAGCATGACCTCAGTATGCTGCGCCAACGAACCTCGCTTCTTGCCCGATCAAGGCGATTGATTGCCTGATTCAACGCTTATCAAGCAACATCAACCCCGCTGACCTAGTTATTTCAATATATTTCAGAAATGAAAGCTGCCCGAATCAATCAGAACGCCTGACACCTACAGCGCATGAAAAATGTAGTCAGTGGGCAGTTGGTCATCAAACGCCAAGCCCACCTGGTGAAGCTGCTCGCGCAACGCCAGAGCATCGACGCGGACTTTCCAGTTGGAACGAGCATGCCCCACTTTTCCAGCATCGTAGCGGGCAATCGCCTCGGCGAGCTTAGGGCGATCTGGCAAGTACACCGCCAGCGCATTTCCTTTCCATGCAGCCACGTTCAGCCCCAAGGTTTCACAAAGCGCAATTTTTGCCTGCGCATCCTCTCTGTCAGCCTGGCGGGAGCGTTCAATCTGATCAGCAAGAACCGGATCAACGATCCGATCTGTAAACAACACTTCACCCTCCTCCCAGACTTCGGGCGGGCAAATCTTGTGTTCCGGATCAAGCGCAATGAACGGATTGATCTCCGCCGGATATATACGACACACCAGCGGCCGCTCTTCATAGATGCCGCAACGACCGTCATCGCCGAGGCTTGGGCATTGCACCAGCGCATTACCCGCAAACACTGCAATGGCCCGCACATGGGAATTACCGCAAGGCACCTCGACTGCGCGTCCTGCGGCGTGGGCAAACTGTTGCGGCCCAGCAGTCCAGAAGGACTGTTCAAATGCCTCCAGTATGATCGCGACCTCATGACCTCTTTCCAGCCACTGCCTTGTCTCGTTCAAAGTCAGTGGAACCAACCGCCCCTTGCAGCAGATCCCGCAGCCATTGCACGCAAACCGGATGCTGTTGTTTTGCATATCCCTACTCGCCTGTAAGTTCGACTTTCCACAGAAACACCCGCCACCTGCCCACAGCACAGGCAGGTCTTGAGGCACCTTGGGAGTATGTGAAATGCAGCGCGGTTGCGTTTGCTCGATCGAGTGGCATCTTTGCTCGATTCAAGCGATCTCAAATGCGGGAGATTGAGGAGCGGCGGGAGCTACTCGTCGAGTGGTCTGGGCCTCCCCACTGATATTGATGTGGCTGAGGCACGCTGACCGAGGTTCGCAGTTGCGCACCACGGCCAAATCTACGTTACGGTGTGCCCTGGAGTTTGAACCAGCCCGTGGTGGCCTCGATTACGCTCCACAGTTTTGGCGGAATTACGATCTGCGAAACACGTGCCGGGTTAAGCGCCGTTTGAATCTGATCGTCGTGGCCTTTTTCTGCCAGTTCCACCCAGTCAGGATTTATGACAAGGCCCTGTCCAACCGCGACGAGCGACAGGCCGAGCTCAAGCGCTTCCTCGGCTTGGCGGGGCGTCTTGATCTGCCCGGCGGCAATCACCGGGATGCGTCCGTCGACATGATCCAGTATCACCTTCGCCGTGGTCTGATCACCCTGTCCGTCGACAGGTACCGTTTCCAGCACGCTTCCCAGGGAGACGTGGAGATAGTCGATACCGCTTTCGATCAGTCCATCGACAAGCACGCAGGTGTCGTCGATGCGCAATCCATTTTCGCCAGATTCATCTGGCGAAATGCGATAGCCGAACAGGAACGGTCGATCAGCGTGTGCCTTGATGACTCGATGAACCTCATGCACAACCGCCAATGGAAAACGCAGACGGTTCTCGAGTGAGCCGCCCCACTCGTCATCGCGCTGGTTGAACTTCGGAGAGAAAAAATTCTGGATCAGAAATCCATGGGCGCCATGCAGTTCTATACCATCAAATCCTGCCTCGATGGCACGACGCGTCGCCTCACCAAACGCCAGGATAACGTCGTGAATTTCTTCCCGGGTCATTGCGCGCGGGGTAGCGGGAACGCTGAACGGTCCTGCGTCAATACTCACTGCACTGGCGCTGACAACGTCCGGCACCAACTCCATAACGGCCTTGTTACCCGCGTGGAACAACTGCAGCACTGCCGTTGCACCACCGCTCTTCGCGGCCTTTGCCAATCGCTTGAGACTGGGAACGAATGTATCGTCGAACGCTGCAAATTCGTCAGTGAATCCAATACCGTTGGCGAGCACGTGCGTGCAACCGGTGATCACCAGACCGACACCGTTTACCCGACGCTGGTAGTAAGCAATTTCCTCGTCGGAAACAGTACCGTCCGTGTTGCCGGCCCACGTTGTCATGGGGGCCATCGCCACGCGATTGCGCAACTTGATTCCGTTGTCGAACACAAACGGCTCGAATACCTTACGCGTAACTTGATTCATTTGAGTACCTGATAAAAAACGGGGGGATCAATGACGCCCTTCTCCACACCGCACCAAAACGCTCCGGCTGGAGGAAAATCGCTAATGGACGCCTTCAGCGGCTTTCACCTTCTGAAGGTCACTGGGTGACGTCGACGGCACGCATATGCATTGGGCTCATTCGACCACCGTGCACCGTCAGCTTTGCCAGAGCAGCATCCATTTCCACCAGTTCGGCGGCCGTCAGCCTCACGTTGACGGATGCCAGGTTCTCCTGGAGGTGATTAAGCTTGCGTGTGCCTGGAATCGGGACGATCCAGGGTTTCTGCGCAAGCAACCATGCCAACGCTATCTGAGCGGGAGTGGCATGCTTTTCCATTGCGAACAGCCTGAGCAAAGCAACGATTGGCTCGTTTGCTTCCAGGTTCTCGGGCGTGAATCGGTCAAACCCTGAACGCAGATCGGTGTCGGCGTCGAACCGCGTACTGCCATTCAGCGTACCGGGTAAATAGCCCATACCCAGCGGGCCCCAGCACACGAAACCGATACCCAGTTGTTCACAGGTATCAAGGACTCCGTTGTGCTCGACGCTTCTCTCCATGACGGAGTATTCGGTTTGGACCGCAGTCACACGCTGAACGGCATGCGCTCGGCGAATGGTGCTTGCACTTGCCTCCGAGAGACCGAAGTGCAACACCTTGCCCTCTTTTATAAGGTCCTGGACCGTACCCGCAACATCCTCTATCGGTACGTTTGGATCGACTCGGTGTTGATAGTAGAGATCGATACGGTCGGTACGCAGCCGCTTCAGCGAGCCCTCAAGCACCTTCCTGATATGTTCCGGGCGGCTATTGAGGGCGCCGCCGGCATCCATGTCGAAACCGAATTTTGACGCGACGACAACCTCGTTGCGAAACGGGGAAAGCGCCTCACCTACCAATTCTTCATTGGTGTACGGCCCATACACTTCGGCCGTATCAAAAAAAGTGACGCCCTGTTCATTGGCCGTGCGGATGACCTTGATGCCCTGCTCCTTGCCTGCAGGTGCGCCGTAATTGGCGCTGATGTTCATGCACCCGACACCGAGTTCCGAGACTTCCAGCGAACCCAGCTTGCGCGTGTTTGTGACGCGCGCCCCGCTCACTTTTGCGCTATCCGGCGAGGCTGCCCAGGACAGCGGAGCAACACTCAAACCGGCCCCAACGACCGCCCCGCCAATCAAAACGTCACGGCGACTGAAGCCTGGATGATCCTGGAATGTGTTTTCCGATGTGCCTCTATTATCCTGCTGCATGGTCGGGTCCTGTCTGTAAATTGCTGCCATGGGATAGACGTTGGTTAAACCCGTCGATACCCCGGGTGAATCCTGGTTTCAGTATGCGGCGCACCTGCCGGGATCATTTGCCCGTTTTGTCGGCATCACTGCCTATTCCAAGGATTCTTCTGAGCATTTCAGACAGTCAGCGGACCGCGCGGTCGTTTACAGAGGGGAGTCCGTACCCTGGGAAAAGAACGCCGGGAACAACCAGATGCTCTGCCACTGGTGCCCCGCAGGGGTGGCGTAGTAATCAGAGACATGGCCCGCGACCCAGAAACCGATCAGCAGGCCAGGGTAATCAGGCCCAGGGCCGAGCTGCTTCCCGAGGCCGCGCAGGCCTTCCGTTTCATTGGGGGCAAAAATGGGGGCATCACTAGTTTTTTAAAACCTGAAACCACCGCCCTAGAGCCCAGTCAGAATGTTTTTTGGCGACCCTGACAGTCTCTAGGTTTCGCCGGGCGGGCTGTTCATCTGATCATTTCTGGCTTTTCATGGACCCTGGAAATCCAGTCACTTCCAGTGCACCTCGCGGTTACAGCCCACCCGCTACCAGTACCCAAGGCTGTAGCGCGCAAACCGGATCAAAGGTGCAACGCGGGTTTGGTCTGGCGAACGTCATGGCCAGAAGGGACGCGGACCCGCAGCGCAATCAGCAACGCGGCCAGTAGCATCAGCGCGGCCGCTGCGACGAATACGCTTGCGCTGCCACCGAGGCTGAATACCGCACCGCCAGCGGCCGCGCCTGTTGCGATAGCGGACTGCACAGAGGCCACCACCATGCCTCCGGCGCTTTCCGCCTGATCAGGTACCGCATTGGCGACCCAGTTCGACCACGCCACCGGCACACCACCAAAGGCCAGACCCCAGATCGCCAGCAATACCGCCTGCCCCGGCACCGACGCCGGCAACAGCACCAACGCCAGTGCTGCGACACCGACCAGCGCGGGCATCAACACCAGAGTGGCCAGCGGGTAGCGCTCCAGCAGCCTCCCGGCTAACAACGTGCCGACGAAGTTCGCCACACCGAACCCAAGCAGCATCAGCGACAACCCTTGCGGGCCGATGCCGGTAGTCCCTTCAAGGAATGGCCGAACATAAGTGAACATCGCAAAGTGCCCGCTATGCACCAGTACACAACCGAACATGCCCATGGCGATGCCCGGGCGCAGCAATACCTCCAGAACGGTGCGCAGTCTTGCCGGCCGGCGCGGCGCGAGGCGCGGCAGAGTGAGAGACTGGAAAGCCAGGGTCACCATGCCTACCGCCGCCGCTGCAAAGAACGCGCTGCGCCAGCCATATAATCCGCCCAGATAACTGCCCAGCGGCACTGCCACGACCGTCCCTATGGCTATGCCGCTGAAAATGATCGACAACGCCCGAGGCAACAGAGCATTCGGCACCAGGCGCATCGCTACCGCTGCCGCCATGCTCCAGAACCCGCCAAGGGCAATACCCAGCAAGATGCGCATCAACAACAGCACCACGAAGCTGGAAGAAACGGCGACCAACAGATTCGAGGCGACCATCAACGTGGAAAAGCCCAGCAACACCCAACGTCGGTCGATGCTGCGGGTCAGACCTGGCACCAACAAGCCAGCGAACAGCGCCACCACGGCTGTTACCGTCACCGCCTGGCCAGCCAGCGCTTCGGACACTCCCAGTTCGGTAGCCATCAGCGTCAACAAACTCGCGGGAAGGTACTCAGCGGTGAGTAACCCGAACACACCCATTGCCAATGAGAAGACGGCCATCCACGCGGGCGTCGCAGGCTCTACATCCGCACCGACGCCGCAATGGCGGTCGGAAACGGCGTTACATACACAGTCATTCATTGCACGGATCTCCCAATGTTCATTGCGAGCCGAGTCTAGGCGCTGAAAACTGGATGATCTATGATCCAAAGTCTCTACTTTTTGATCAGAACCCCTGAACGATGTCTGCAGACCAGTTTGCTCTTTCCTCGGACCTCATCAACGAGCTGTTGCGTGGCATGCGCCTGCGAGGCGTTGAATACCGGCGTATCCAGGCGGGTCCAACGTTCGGATTGAGCTTCGCGGAAAAACCTGGGCACGCCTGGTTCCACTTCATGGCCGTCGGCAATGCGGAATTGCGAATGGAGGACGGCAACAGGTACGCGCTGTCTGCCGGCAACGCCGTGTTCATCTCCCATGGCGCGGCTCATCAACTGTTTTCCCATCCGGACGCGCCTGTTCAAGACATCGACGGTCTAGACGGCGAAACCTTGGGTGACACCGTCAGCGCGGTGGATACCGGAGCCGATGCCAGCCCCACGCCGAGCACTCTTTTGTTCAGCGGTTGCATGGAGTTTGAACTGGGCAGTATCCATGGCCTTGGCCGGCTGATGCCGGGTCTGATGCTGATTGATGCCGGTGGCCAGCGTTATCCCGGGCTGGTACCGATCCTGACCACCATGGAGCGCGAGGTCAGCGCCGCCCGCGTGGGCTTTGCCGGCATCCTCGCGCGGTTGGCCGACGTGGTGGCCGCGATGGTTGTTCGCGGCTGGGTGGAGTGCGCCTGCGGCAATGCTTCGGGGCTGATCGCCGCCTTGCGCGATCCACGCCTGGCCGGTGCACTGCTTGCGCTCCATCAACAACCGGGCCGCGACTGGACCGTTGCGCAGTTGGCAGAGCACAGCAATACCTCGCGCTCGGTATTCGCGGAGCGCTTCCAGGTCACGATTGGCATGACTCCGCTGCGCTACGTGACCGAACTACGAATGCGGCTTGCAAGCCAGTGGCTGACGCTCGAGAGGCTGCCGATCGAAGAGGTGGCGCAGCGTTTGGGTTATACCTCCCAGGCTGCTTTCAGTCGTGCATTCAAGCGCATTACGGGCAGGACACCGGGCTTGAGTCGCAAGGTGAGGCGGCCCGCGGTTACTTGAAGTCGAGCGCAAGGAGTTGACGATCCGTGCCTCTGACTCATTTACCACCCGTTACGTCGAGGAATGTACCGGTAACAAATGATGCCTCTGTACCAGCCAGCCACAAAATGGCCCGCGCCACTTCTTCCGGCTGCCCGCCACGCCCCATCGGGATCGAGTCCTTGACCCGATCGACCCGCCCCGGCTCGCCGCCGCTGGCGTGCATGTCGGTATAGATATGCCCCGGTCGGATACAGTTGACGCGAATGCCCTCACGGGCCACCTCTTTGGCGAACCCGATGGTGAACGTTTCCAGCGCACCCTTTGATGCTGCGTAGTCGACATATTCATTCGGACTGCCCAGACGCGCCGAAGCCGACGATACATTGATCACCACGCCGCCCGCACCGCCGTGCCGCAGGGACATGCGCTTCACGGCCTGTTGGGCGCACAGTATCGGCCCGAGAGCATTGACCGCAAAGATGCGTTGCATGCGCGCGAAGCCCAGGTCTTCCAGGCGTGACTGTTGCGCCAGCACGCCAGCGTTATTGACCAGGACATCGATGCGCCCGAACGTGTGGTCGATCGCTGTGAAAAGCCCCGCGACCTGCTCGGGGTCGGCACTGTCGGCGCGAATCGCCAACGCCTTGCGCCCCATCGCTTCGATATCCGCCGCCACCGCCAGCGCGGCGGACTCATTGGCAACGTAACTGATCGCAACATCGTAGCCTTGGGCAGCAGCGAGTCGGGCGGTGGCGGCGCCTACTCCACGACTGCCACCGGTAATCAGAATCAGCGGAGCCTGCGAGACGTTAACCATGAAACTACTCCTTAGCAGATGATGCCGAGTCAGCCGATGATGATCGCGCCGCTGGCGATCACCACACAGGCCAGCATCCGGCGGACGGTAAGTGTTTCACCGAGGAACAGGTAGCCAAGCAACGCCGCGAACAGCACGCTGGTTTCACGCAAGGCTGACACCGCGCCCAGCGGGGCTTCGTTCATCGCGTAGATAACGATTGCGTAGGCAAGCAGAGAAACCAGCCCGCCCATTGCCGCAGCGAACATTCCGGGCCGAATCGAAAACAGGCTGCGGGCATCGCGCAGAACGATGTAGACCACCGGCATCAGCACGCCCCACAAGGCACTCATCCACACCGTGTAGGCCAGCGGCGCACCGGACAGCCGCGCGCCAATGCCGTCGACCACGCTATAAGCCGCGATAAAGCAACCGGTTCCCAATGCGTAAGGCAGGCTGGGCACCGACAGGCTGCGTCCCCGGAAAGCCAGCGAAATGATGCCGCCTGACACCAGCGCAATGCCGAGCATTTCGCCGGGGGTGATGGTTTCGCCGGCAAACAACGCGGCGCCGAGCGTAATCAACGCGGGTGATGAACCGCGCGAAATCGGATAAATCTGTCCCAGATCGCCGACCCGGTAACTGCGCACCAGAAACAGGTTGTAGCCAACGTGCAGCAATGCCGACAGCAGCGCATACCCCCAGCTCTGAGGCGCAGGCGCCACCATGAACATCGCGGCAACTGCACAGACTATGGCGATTGCAACGCACATCACCGTCATCGACCAGAGCCGATCGGCACCGCCGCGCAGCAATGCATTCCAGCCGGCATGCAGCAGCGCGGCGAACAGGACAAGGAGGACGAGATGAGTAGGCATTGGCCATTTTAGGCAGCCCGAACGGCCGGATTACAGAGAAGGCTCCTCATTGCACCATGAGCGATTCTTCATGCCTCAAACCTGCCCGCCTTGCACTTTGAGCGCCTCACCGAGCAACCACTCGCGAAAACTCTCAATGTGCGGCTGCGTCTCAACGCCCTTGGGGCAAACGAAGTAATAAGCGAGCGGTGACTGAAACGGCACATCGAACAGCCGCACCAGCCGGCCATCGCCGATTTCCTTCTCGACATGCCCGCTGCGCACAAGAGCAATTCCATGGCCGAGCAAAGCCGCCTCGACCGTCATATTGGTATCGCCAAACCTGACGCTTTCCCGCAGCGGCAAAAACGCCAGCCCGACGGACTGGAACCACGCTTCCCATTTCGGTGCCAGTTCAGCGCCGTCACGTGCCAGCAGCGGCAACTGCAACAAATCGGCGGGACTGCTCGGTATTCCGACGCGTTGCAGCAGTTCGGGACTGGCCACCGGGAAAACCTGCTCACCGAACAAAAACTGTGAATACAGACCGGGATAGTTGCCCTTGCCCAAGCGGATCGCAACATCGGCTTCGCTGCTGGCGAAATGGATGACCTTGTCCGTGGTGTCCAGCGACACCAACAGTTCCGGGTGCTGGCGGGCCAGGCTCGGCAAGCGTGGCAGCAACCATTTCAACGCAAAGGAATAGGTCGTGCTGACGCTGAGCCGGACCCTGCCCTTTTGCTCACGCAAGTCGGCCAGCGTCGCCTCAAGGCTCATGAAGAACTCGCGCACAATCGGCGCCAGGGTAGCGCCCGCAGGTGTAAGGCGTAACGACTTGCCCCGTTCAAACAGCTGCAAGCCCCAAAGCTCTTCCAGATGCCGCAGCTGATGGCTGACCGCGCTCTGGGTTACATGCAGTTCCTGCGCGGCGGCGGTGAACGTCGGGTGCCGGGTGGATACTTCGAAAGCCCGCAAGGTCGCGGTCGGGGGCAGATCTCTCATAAACAAAGGGTCCGGCATTGTCAAAACATCGAGGTATGAGTATCAGGTCATGTTAGAGCGAAATGTTGTAGGTTGCCTGTTCCGGGTAACAGGACTCTTGATGTTGGCGTATTGATCCAGCAGCCAGGCGAGGTCTTTGTAAACAAGCGCCATATGCTCCGCAAGGATGTCGAGGCTCGGTAACTTCAGCGCAGCATTTAATCGCCGCATAATCCTCACCCAGCAATTTCGCCTGCGACAGTTGCCGATCGCGCAACACAGAATTGTCATCAGGCCAATTGATAGCCCCCTAACGAAAGGCGCATGCTAGAGGGCTTCTCTCGGGCTTATATCATTCCGAATGATAGTTACCTTCGTGTCATTCGATTCGTTTTGCTATCGACCCGCCGAGCATCATCCGCCCATCTTCAATACATTGGCGGATGCATCCATGGAACAATCACTCAAACATTTGCGCTTCCCGTTGGCTCTGTTGGCCGTGCTGGTGATGAGCGCCTGCGGCAAGACTCCGGAAACCGCCGCCACCATGCCTGCTGCCAAGGTCAGCGTGGCCAAGGTGCTGGAACAACCGGTCAACGAGTGGGACGAATTCACCGGGCGCCTCGAAGCGCCGGAAACCGTTGAAATCCGTCCGCGGGTCTCCGGCCAGATCGACGAAGTCGCCTTCACCGAAGGTGCTCTGGTCAAGAAAGGCGACCTGCTGTTCCAGATCGACCCGCGTCCGTTCCAGGCCGAGGTCCGCCGCCTCGAAGCCCTGGTTGCCCAGGCCCGTGCCAACGCCACTCGCAGTGAAAACGAAGCCGGCCGTGGCGAACGCCTGCGCGCCAGCAACGCCATCTCCGCCGAACTGGCCGACTCGCGTACCAGCGCTGCACAAGAAGCCCGTGCGGCTGTTGGCGCGCTGCAAGCGCAACTGGACCTGGCCAAGCTGAACCTGAGCTTCACCCGCGTCACTGCGCCAATCAGTGGCCGCGTCAGCCGTGCCGAGATTACCGCCGGTAACCTGGTGACCGCCGACACCACCCCGCTGACCAGCGTTGTGTCCACCGACAAGGTCTACGCCTACTTCGACGCCGACGAGCGTGTGTTCCTCAAATACACCCAGCTCGCCCGTCAGGGTCAGCGCGGCGCGACCACCCCGGTCTATATGGGCCTGTCCAATGAAGACGGCAACCCACACCTGGGCCAAATGAACTTCGTCGACAACCAGGTCAATCCGAAAACCGGCACCATCCGTGGTCGCGCCGTGTTCGACAACAGCGACGGCACTTACACCCCGGGCCTGTATGCACGTCTGAAACTGGTCGGCAGCGGCACCTACAACGCCATGTTGATCAACGATGAAGCGGTCGGTACCGACCTCGGCAAGAAGTTCGTGCTGGTGATGGATGGCGACAACAAGACCGTCTACCGCGCCGTTGAACTCGGTCCGAAGATCGAAGGCCTGCGTATCGTGCGCAGCGGCCTGAACAAGGACGACACGATCATCGTCAAGGGTCTGCAACGGGTTCGCCCTGGCTCCCCGGTTACGCCTGAAGTGATCCCGATGGCCAGCGAGCAAACCATTGCCGCTCTCGCTCAACAACGACAAGCGCTGGAAGCCAGCAACCTGCCCAAAGTCGCACCTGCCAAAGGCGCGCCGGGTTCGGTTGTAAAACTGGCTGCTGCGACCCCACGCGGTTAAGGGACGACAACTCCGATGAATTTTTCCCAATTCTTCATTTCACGGCCGATCTTCGCAGCGGTGCTGTCGCTGTTGATCCTGATCGCCGGTGCGATTTCGCTGTTCCAGTTGCCGATCAGCGAATACCCGGAAGTCGTGCCACCGACCGTGGTGGTGCGTGCCAATTTCCCGGGCGCTAACCCAAAAGTCATCGGTGAAACCGTGGCGGCTCCACTGGAGCAAGCCATCACCGGCGTCGAGAACATGCTGTACATGTCCTCGCAATCCACCGCTGACGGCAAGATCACCCTGACCATCACCTTCGCCCTGGGCACTGACCTGGACAACGCGCAGGTGCAGGTGCAGAACCGCGTGACCCGGACCGAGCCGAAGCTTCCGGAAGAAGTGACGCGCATCGGTATCACCGTCGACAAGGCTTCGCCCGACCTGACCATGGTTGTGCACTTGACCTCGCCGGACAAACGCTACGACATGCTGTACCTGTCCAACTACGCGATTCTCAACATCAAGGATGAGCTCGCTCGCCTCGGTGGTGTCGGTGACGTGCAGTTGTTCGGTATGGGCGACTACTCGCTGCGGGTATGGCTCGACCCGAACAAGACCGCTTCGCGCAATCTGACCGCGACTGATGTGGTGACCGCCATTCGCGAACAGAACCGTCAGGTGGCCGCCGGCCAGTTGGGCGCGCCCCCTGCTCCGACTGCGCAAAGCTTCCAGCTGTCGATCAACACTCAAGGCCGTCTGGTCTCCGAGGAAGAGTTCGAGAACATCGTCATTCGCGCCGGCGACAACGGTGAAATCACTCGCCTGAAGGACATCGCCCGCGTCGAACTGGGCTCCAGTCAGTACGCCCTGCGTTCGTTGCTGAACAACCAGCCAGCCGTAGCGATCCCGATCTTCCAGCGTCCGGGCTCCAACGCCATCGAAATCTCGAACGAAGTTCGCGGCAAGATGGAAGAGCTGAAGAAAAGCTTCCCGCAAGGCATGGACTACAGCATCGTCTATGACCCGACGATCTTTGTGCGCGGCTCCATCGAGGCGGTGGTTCACACCCTCTTCGAAGCACTGATTCTCGTGGTTCTGGTGGTGATCCTGTTCCTGCAGACCTGGCGCGCCTCGATCATTCCGCTGGTGGCGGTGCCGGTATCGTTGATCGGTACGTTTGCGGTGATGCACCTGTTCGGCTTCTCGCTCAACGCCCTGTCGCTGTTCGGCCTGGTACTGGCGATCGGTATCGTGGTGGACGACGCCATCGTGGTGGTGGAGAACGTCGAGCGGAACATTGAACTGGGGCTCAACCCCTTCGATGCGACCAAAAAGGCCATGGGTGAAGTGACCGGCCCGATCATTGCGACAGCGCTCGTGCTGTGTGCGGTGTTCGTACCCGCCGCGTTCATCTCGGGCCTGACCGGTCAGTTCTACAAGCAGTTTGCTTTGACCATCGCGATCTCTACGGTGATCTCGGCGTTCAACTCGCTGACCCTGTCACCAGCACTGGCCGCCGTGTTGCTCAAGGGCCACGACGCGCCGAAAGATCGGTTCTCGAGAGTGCTGGACAAGATCTTCGGTGGCTGGCTGTTCCGTCCGTTCAACCGTTTCTTCGACCGCGCCAGTCACGGTTACGTCGGTACCGTGCGCCGGGTCATCCGTGGCAGCGGCATCGCCCTCTTCCTGTACGCAGGCTTGATGGTGCTGACCTTCTTCGGTTTCTCCAGCACCCCGACCGGCTTCGTACCCGGCCAGGACAAGCAATATCTGGTGGCCTTCGCGCAACTGCCGGACGCCGCGAGCCTGGACCGCACCGAAGACGTCATCAAGCGCATGTCCGACCTGGCACTGAAACAGCCAGGCGTGGAAAGCGCCGTAGCGTTCCCGGGTCTGTCGATCAACGGCTTCACCAACAGCCCGAACGCCGGCATCGTATTCGTGACCCTGAAACCGTTCGACGAGCGTAAAGACCCGAGCATGTCCGCCGGTGCGATTGCCGGTGCCTTGAACGGCCAGTACGCCGGGATTCAGGAAGCCTATATGGCGATCTTCCCGCCGCCGCCGGTACAGGGGCTGGGCACCATCGGTGGTTTCCGCCTGCAAATCGAAGACCGGGGCAACCTGGGCTACGAAGAGCTGTACAAGGAGACCATGAATATTATTGCCAAGAGCCATAACGTTCCGGAACTGGCCAACCTGTTCACCAGCTACACCGTGAACGTGCCGCAGGTCGATGCCGCCATCGACCGGGAAAAAGCCAAGACCCACGGCGTGGCCGTCAGCGACATCTTCGACACCCTGCAGATCTACCTGGGTTCGCTGTATGCCAACGACTTCAACCGCTTCGGTCGTACCTATCAGGTCAACGTTCAGGCAGAGCAGCAGTTCCGCCTCGAATCCGACCAGATCGGCCAGCTGAAAGTACGCAACAACAAGGGCGAGATGATCCCGCTGGCGACCTTCATCAAGGTCAGCGACACCTCGGGCCCGGATCGTGTGATGCACTACAACGGCTTCATCACCGCTGAAATCAACGGTGCAGCAGCCCCGGGCTACAGCTCCGGCCAGGCCGAAAAAGCCATCGAGAAACTGCTCAAGGATGAACTTCCGAACGGCATGACCTACGAGTGGACCGACCTGACCTACCAGCAGATTCTGTCCGGTAACACAGCGCTGTTCGTGTTCCCGCTCTGCGTATTGCTGGCGTTCCTGGTGCTCGCGGCTCAATACGAAAGCTGGAGCCTGCCACTGGCGGTGATCCTGATCGTACCGATGACCCTGCTGTCGGCCATCACCGGTGTGATCATCTCTGGCGGCGACAACAACATCTTCACCCAGATCGGCCTGATCGTACTGGTGGGCCTGGCGTGCAAGAACGCGATTCTGATCGTCGAGTTCGCCAAGGATAAGCAGGAAGAAGGCCTCGATCCGCTGGCCGCCGTACTGGAAGCCTGCCGTCTGCGTCTGCGGCCGATCCTGATGACCTCGTTCGCGTTCATCATGGGTGTGGTGCCACTGGTTTTCTCCAGCGGTGCCGGTGCCGAGATGCGTCATGCCATGGGTGTGGCGGTGTTCTCCGGGATGCTCGGTGTGACCTTCTTCGGTCTGCTGCTGACCCCCGTGTTCTATGTGCTGATCCGCAACTTCGTGGAGCGCAGCGAAGCTCGCAAAGCGGCCAAGGCGCAAAATCTTCAAAAGCCACTGGAGGCGCACCAATGAGTCTGAAAGTCTTCCTGCCGAGCCTGCTGGTGCTGGCCCTGAGTGCCTGCGCCGTCGGCCCTGACTACAAGACCCCGACGACGGAGGCGGCGAACATCACGTCCGCCACCGGCGGCGCCGCCGGCCAGAAGAACTTCGACCGTTCGAAATTCGAAGGCATCTGGTGGCAGCAGTTCGACGATCCGACCCTTAACCAGTTGGTGACTCAATCGCTGCAAGGCAACCGTGAACTGCGCGTGGCATTCGCCCGCTGGAAAGCCGCCCGGGCGATCCGCGACGACGCCAGCAACGATGCAATGCCGACCATCACCAGCCGCGCCAGCAGCGATCTGGCCAAAGGTCAGATCCCGGGCCAGACCACCAATCGGGTCAATAGTGAACGCTATGACCTGGGCCTGGACATGGCTTGGGAACTGGACCTGTTCGGACGTATCCAGCGCAATCTGGAAGCCAGCGACGCCGACCAGCAAGCGGCCGAAGCCGATCTGTACCAACTGCAAGTCACCATGATTGCCGAACTGGTGGACGCTTACGGTCAACTGCGCGGTGCGCAACTGCGGGAAAAGATCGCGCTGGCCAACCTGAAGAACCAGCAGGAATCGCGCAAGATCACCATCAGCCTGCGTGACGCCGGCGTTGGCGATCAGCTCGATGTCGAACGTGCCGATGCACGTCTGGCATCGGTCGAAGCCAGCGTGCCGCAGCTGCAGGCAGAACAGGCCCGGCAGAAAAACCGCATCGCCACCCTGCTGGGTGAACGTCCGGACAAGCTGACCGTCGACCTGAGTCCGAAAGACCTGCCGGCGATTGCCAAGGCCTTGCCGATCGGTGATCCGGGCGAACTGCTGCAGCGTCGTCCGGACATCCTCAGCGCCGAACGCAGACTGGCTTCGGCCACGGCGCGTATCGGTGTAGCCAAGGCCGACCTGTTCCCACGGGTCAGTCTCAGCGGTTTCCTCGGCTGGACGGCCGGGCGTGGTTCGCAGATCGGTTCCTCGGCGGCCAACGCCTGGGCACTGGGCCCGAGCATCACCTGGGCGGCGTTCGACCTTGGCAGCGTGCGGGCCCGTTTGCGCGGCGCCGATGCCGATGCCGAAGGCGCACTGGCGACTTACGAGCAGCAAGTATTGCTCGCGCTGGAAGAGTCGGAAAACGCCTTCAGTGATTACGGCAAGCGTCAGCAACGGTTGATCTCGCTGATCCGTCAGAGCGAATCGAGCCGCAAGGCTGCCGACCTCGCCGAAATCCGCTACCGCGAAGGCACCACCGATTTCCTGGTCCTGCTCGACGCCCAGCGTGAGCGTTTGAACGCTGAAGACAGCCAGGCCCAGGCCGAAGTGGATCTGTATCGCGGCATCGTCGCGATCTACAAGGCCCTCGGTGGCGGTTGGCAGCCAGAAACGGTCGCCAGCAAGTAATCGTTTTTTTAAAGAGCTCCTTTGGTTGGCCGCAACCAACCAAATTTTTTGCCCCGCGTATCATTCGGTCGCGGGGCTTTTTTGTCTCTGTCTTTCATGGTTTTCCAGCACCGTGACCGTCGCGGTGGTACCGGCTCTGAGTCGGTCCTTGCCCGCGTAATCGGGATCGATGCCAATCCGCACCGGCACCCGTTGCGCCAGTTTCACCCAGGTGTAGCTGGGGTTGATGTTGGCCAGCAATCGGCTGCCCGGCGCGTTTTCCCGATCAGCAATGGCGAAGGCGATGCTTTGCACGGTTCCACCGAATTTTTCCCCGCTCATCAATTCGATCCGCACCCGATCACCCTCCTCGATCCGTGGCAGTTTGGTTTCCTCGAAATAGCCGCTGACGTAAAAGGAGTCGCTATCCACCAGCGCCAGCAAGGCACTGCCGGCTACCGCGTAATCCCCCTGCCGGGTCAGCAGATTGGTGACATAACCGCTGACCGGTGCTTCGACGCGGGTGCGTTGCAGATCCAGTTCAGCCTGGGTCAATGCAGCAATCGCCAGTTGCACGTTGGCTTCGGCGAGACCGAGATTGGCCTGATTGCGCAACAGATCGGCCTGGGCCACCGCCACATCGGTGCTGGACTTCTCCCACTCTTCCCCGGAAATCGCGAACCCTTGCTTGAGCGTACGTCGCCGGCGCTCTTCACTCTGGCGTTGTTTGAGCAATGCCTCGCTGGCGACAATGGCCGCTTGCGACTGCCCAAGCGTAGCCTTGGAGACCTCCACCGAGCGTTTCGCATGCTCGACGGCCAGACTGTAGCGAGCCGGATCGATTTCCAGCAGCAACTGGCCCTTGACGACATACTGGTTGTCCTGCACCGCCAGCGTGACGATGCGGCCCGAGACATCCGCCGAGAGTGTCACCACATCCGCCCTCACCCGCGCATCCCGAGTCCACGGGGCCCGGGTGTAATGTTCCCAGGCAAACCAGCCGAGCACGATGGCCAGCAGCACCACCGCCAATGTCGTCAATCGAGTGAGCAACGTCTTCAAGGTTTCAGGCTCCCATCAGCAGAATCAGTGCGGCGCACACACAGGCATAAAGGGCGCCTTCGAACAGCGCCTCATGCCAGACAAAACGCAGGACGCCGAGCCGGCGCAAACCCCAGTCGAGCAGCAGAAAAACCGGTATGGCCAGCAACAAGGCCTGAGCGATTGGCGGCAGGTAAACGCCGCCGATCTCGAAATCAATGGGCAAGGATGGGCTCTCCTTCAGATCGGTCGGGCTGCAAACGCTCGCCATGTCGTTCCAGAAACGACACCACGATCAACAGGGCCACGCGCATGCGAAATACCGACCACAAGTGCTCATGGGTGGCGACATGCAAGGCATCCAGCTCATCGCCGAGCGCATGCAGCGTAGCCAGTAAAGGTGTCAGGCGTACATCCGGTCGGCCGGCGACGAAACGGCCGGTCTGACGCAATGCCGTCGACAGCTGCCTATGCAAATCGTCCGTAAGCAGAGCATTGTTTTGCGCCTGTTGCCTGAGCTGGTGCATGGCCACGCCCAGCGCTACACAAGCGAGGCTGATTTCATACAGGCGCTGCATGTCCCGTTCGTTGGCGGCCGGCAACACGCCCAGCATCGAGGTCAGGCGATCTACCATGCGGCTTTCGAAGGCGAATTGCTGTTCATCGGTGGCCGGGCTCTTGGTCAGTTGGTAGACCTGCTCCCGCGCTTCGTTGTAAAAGCGCCGGATGCGCAGAGCCGGGCGGAACGGGAAAATCCAGGCATAAACAATCAGAGCCAGCATCGCCGCACTCACGTAGGCTCCGGCAAATTCGAACCATTGAATGGCGGTGTTCTGCCCGGTGCCGACGTTCTGCGGCCCGAGCATCAGGAAACTCGACAGCCCCAGGCCCATGCCGATACCGGTGGTGGCCGGTTTGGCCAGTCCGACCGCGATCACATACAGCAGAGGCGCGAGCAGCAAGGCCAGCATTTCGAAATCACTGATAGCCGGGACCAGCATGAATTGATAGAACGCCGAGACGACCAAGGCCAGTCCCAATCCTCGGGCGTAACTCTGTGCAGCGATCAAGGGACGCGGAAATGTCGCCATCAACGAACACAGAATCCCCACCAGAATCATCCCGCCCCGCGCGCCGTCCCAAGCGGTCTCGATCCAGATCAGCCCAGCCACCAGCAACGCGCTGAAGGCGCGAATGGCATTCATCGTCGCGAGGGTGAAATCCAGGTGCAAGGGGCTGGACTGGCCACGAAACATGCAACTGGCTTCGCGTCCTTCCTGTATCGCGTCGCTCAGTTCGAGAATCTGCTCCAACTGCTGCAACAGCCGCGCCTGCTCCCAGCGCAGTGCCCACGCCAGCGAACGCAGGGTTGCACTCATGTCTTCGGTCAGTTGTTCGGCCCTGTAGGCGAGCCCTTCGAACTGCTGTTGCAGCGCGACGAACTGGTGCCGCGCCTCTGCCGGCAATGAGCGCCCTTGCTGTGCGAGCTGGTCCAGTAGCGCCAGTTCTTCTGCACGCAATTGCTGGATCTCCAGCGGCAGATCGCCCTCCCAACGCTCGGTGAGCAGTTCCCGCTGGTGACGCAGCGCGGTCAGGCGCGAGGTCAGCAGCATCAGTTGATTACCCAGCAACAGCACCAGATTGTTGGCACTGCGCAGACGCGGGGCGTCGAAATACAAATGCCGGCGCAGGCCTTCAAGGGCGCTGATTTCCCCCAACAACTGCATTTGCCGGCGCTGAAAGTCCGCTTCGCTTTCTTCGGTGCGAAGTACAGCGGCGGCATGGGTGGCAACCAGCCTGATCACCTGATCGACCTTTGCAAAATAGTTGCGCGACACCGCCTCGGGCCGCGCCGTCAACAGACTGACAACGCACACGCACGCTACCGCCAACAAGGTTTCGGTGACCCGGGTCACCGCCAGCAAAAAGGTGCCGTCCTGATCCGGAATCGCCAGCAGCGCCACTACCACAGCGGTATATCCGCTAAGCACGAACGCCTGAGAACTGGTGTAGCGCAGTAGCGTGCCGCCCGCCGTGCACAGCGCCAGCCATAAGGCCAGGGTCGTGATGAACGGCAACGGCGCCTGGGGAAAAATTGCCATCAGCACCACCGCCACCACCGCGCCAAGGGTCGTCCCGATGATTTGCCCGAAGCTGCGTGCCAGCGCCATCCCGGCCAGTGGCTGGCTGATGATAACGACGGCCATGATCGACCACTTCGGTTGATCCAGATCGAACAGAAACGCCAGGTACAAGGTCAGCAATCCGGCGACGATGGTGCGCAAACCAAACAGCAGCACTGCCTGACCGGGGTGGATCAGCGCCTTGAAATAAATGAGCAGGGACTGCATGGATAGCCTCGTCGAAACAACTTCTGCAAGCGTAGTCACTGTATTAAGGATTGATGGTTTACGGGAGCCACAAAGCTCGTAGGGCGTTTCAGCACTTGTAGTAGGTCATATCAGGCACAGTGTTTGACTCACGGCGCGAGCTGACAGAAGCTTGCGACCTCCGCTGCAAAACGAAAGTTTCGGAAATTCGCATGCCTCAGTCTCGCCGCTATTTGCTCATCAGCCTCGGCCTTGCGCTGGTCCTGATCGTCGCCTGGCTGTCTTTGCGCAGCACTGCGCCGGTTGTGCCGGAAGCGATCAAACACGGTTACAGCGAAGCGCTGGCCGCCGCGCGTGCCGGTCAACCGGGGGCTGCGCGGGTTTTATACCAACAGCTGGGGCGCCCGGATCTGTCGGTCAAACGGCGTGTCTGGCTGCACGCCGAGCTGCCCAACTACCCGAGCCCGCAGGCCTTGAAACTGGCGGACGCCGATCTGCAAAACGAATCGCCGGACGTTCGACTGGCCGCAATCAAAAGCGTGACGGGCCTGGTGCCTGGCGGTCAGCGCAGTTTGCTGTTGGGCCCGTTGCTCGATGATGAGGATCAAACCGTACGCTTTGCTGCAATCAACGCCCTGCTCGGTTTGTCTCCGGATCAACTGGGCCTGTATTTCGCGCCGTTGCAGCAAGGCATCGACATGTGGGAAGAGGCGCTCAAGAGCCAGCCGGAAAGCGCCGCCAACTATGCCCAACTGGCGCGCCTGTATCTGCACAATGCGGAGCACAAACAGGCGCAGCAAGCGTTGGAGCAGACCCTGCGCCTGGATCCCGGCAATCTGCCGGCGTTGGTGATGCAGATCGAAGTACTCGATCGCCAGGGCCAGAGCGACGCCGCGCGTCAGTTGCTCGCCCGACAATTGAAGGCCCAACCCGATTCGGCTTATCTGCAACATGCCCTGGGCCTCTGGCTGCTGCATCACGATCAACGCGAGTACGCCCTGCTCGGTTTGTCCAAAGCCGTAGAACTCGAGCCCGACAACAAGGACTACCGCTACGACCTTGCTACCACCCTGCACAGCGCCGAAGAACTGGAAGCGGCGCAAAAGCAGTTGCAGGAAATCGTCCAGCGTCACCCCGCCGACCGCAAGGCGCGGGTGTTGCTGATCAACTACTGGAAAGAAAGCGGTCAGTTGCAGAATGTGCAGATCCTGTTGGCTCAGCTTGAGCAGATGAACCCTGACGATCCCTCGTTGCAGCAAGGCCTCTAGCCGCCTTCCAGACACATCCGGCAAGAAACTCGGAACCGCAGTCTCCGCAAAGGGTCAAGTAATCAAGCAGTACCAATCGGCGTCCGGCGCCCGCTGCCTCGTTTCCCCTAGTCATGAGAGGGCATTTTTTGTCTACATCGAACGCGTTGATCAGTGCAAAAGCCGCCACCGGCATCGAAGGGCTGGACGATATCCTCGCCGGTGGCCTGTCCCGCAGTCACGTTTTCTTGCTGGAGGGTGAGCCTGGAACCGGTAAAACCACGGTCGCGTTGCATTTTTTACTGGCCGGCGCCCGTGCCGGTGAGCGCTCTTTGTACATTACGCTCTCCGAAACCGAGCATGAGCTGCGTCAGGGCGCGGCCTCCCACGGATGGGAGCTGGGCGAAAATATCGAAATTTTCGAGCTGACTCCCCCGGAAAACCTGCTCAACGCCGAGCATCAGCAGAGTCTCCTGTATTCATCGGATCTGGAGCTGGGCGAGGCGACCAAACAGATTTTCGAGGTGGTCGAACGCTTCAAGCCGACCAGGGTGGTACTCGACAGCCTTTCAGAGATTCGCCTGCTCGCGCAAAGCTCCCTGCGCTACCGTCGACAGATTCTGGCAATCAAGCATTACTTCGTGCGCTATGACGCCACGGTGCTGCTGCTGGATGACCTGACCACCGAATCCCTCGACAAGACCGTGCACAGCGTTGCCCACGGCGTGATCCGGCTCGAGGAATTAACGCCCAACTACGGCGCCGAACGCCGACGCGTCAGGGTGGTCAAGTATCGCGGCCAGAAATATCGTGGTGGCTACCATGACTTCACCATCATGGGCGATGGCGTGCATGTTTTCCCGCGTCTGGTGGCGGCCGAGCACCGGGGCGATTACCCGCGTCTGCAGCTGTCCAGCGGCATAAAAGAGATGGACGCGCTCTTGGGCGGCGGCATCGAAACCGGCTCCAGCACATTGATTCTGGGCCCGGCAGGCACCGGCAAGTCGTTGATCTCGATGATCTTCGCGGCCGCAGCGGTGTCACGCGGGGAAAAAGCCGCGCTGTTCATCTTTGATGAAGAGCTGGAGCAGCTGTTCGAGCGCATGAAAAACATCGGCATCGACCTCAAGGCTCTGCGAGCCACCGGTAATCTGCTGATCGAACAGGTCGACGCCGCCGAACTGTCCCCCGGCGAGTTCTCCCACCGTGTGCGGCGCTGCGTCGATGAAAGAGACATCAAGACCGTGGTGATCGACAGCATCAACGGTTATCAGGCCGCGATGCCGGAAGAAAACGCCTTGGTGCTGCACATGCACGAACTGTTGCTGTACTTGAACCGCAAGGGCGCCGCGACCTTCATGACCGTCGCCCAACACGGCCTGGTTGGCGACATGCAGGCGCCGGTGGACATCACCTATTTGGCCGACACCGTAATTCTGCTGCGCTACTTCGAAGCGATCGGCAAGGTGCGCCGAGCCATCTCGATCATCAAGAAACGTACCGGCAGCCATGAATCGACCATTCGCGAATACCGCATTTCCACGAAAGGCATGACCATCGGCGAACCACTGGAAGCCTTTCAGGGGGTGCTGCGCGGCGTACCGACCTACCTCGGCGCGAGCAATCCGCTGCTTAAGGACGATTTCTTGTGACAGTCACCGTACCACTGTCGGAACGGGCGTTGATCCTCGCCCCCCTCGGGCGCGACAGTCAGGTTGCGCTGATGATCCTCAACGAAGCGGGCTACGGTGGCCTGATCACTCCCGACCTCAGAACGCTTTGCACCGAACTCGAACCCGGTGCCGGGTTGCTGTTGATTGCGTCCGAAGCCTTGCTGGGCCCGGATCTGGAAACCCTGCTGGCGTATCTGGATCAACAGCCCGCCTGGTCGGATCTGCCGATTGTGTTGTTGACCCACCACGGAGGATCCCAACAGGGACCCTCGTCGCAGTTGAGCAAATTGCTGGGCAACGTGACGTTTCTTGAACGTCCTTTCCATCCGGTGACCCTGGTCAGCCTGATCTCCACCGCCCTTCGCGGTCGACGACGACAGTACGAAGCCCGCGACCGCCTGATCGATCTGAGCGAAAGCGAACGACGCCTGCAATCGACCCTGGAAACCCTTGAGCAACAAGTCGAAGAACGCACCGCCCAGCTGCGGCACAACGAGGAAGCGCTGCGCCAGTCGCAGAAAATGGAAGCGGTCGGGCAATTGACCGGCGGTATCGCCCATGACTTCAATAACATGCTGACCGGCATCATCGGCAGCCTCGAGTTGATCCGCCGTCGACTGGCGCGTGGCCGGACGGAGGATCTCGACAGCCTGATCGATCTCGGCGTGACCTCGGCCAACCGTGCCGCCGGCCTGACTCATCGCCTGCTGGCTTTCTCCCGACGCCAGTCGCTGGACTCCAAAGCCGTAAAAATGAACGATCTGGTGCAATCGATGGGCGAGTTGCTGCAACGCAGCCTCAACGAAAGCATTCATCTGGAAATGCGCCTGCACCAGGAGCTATGGGTAGCCGAGGCTGACCCCAATCAACTGGAAAGCGCCCTGCTCAATCTGGTAATCAACGCCCGCGACGCGATGCCCAGCGGCGGCCATCTGGTGGTCGAGACCGGTAATCAGGTGCTGGGGCGCGACTTTACTGCCGCTTACACTAATCTGGAGCCCGGCGATTACGTCGTATTGAGCGTGAGCGATAACGGCTGCGGCATGCCGGAAAACGTCATCAACCGGGCGTTCGATCCGTTTTTCACCACCAAGCCGATCGGCCAGGGCACGGGGCTCGGCTTATCGATGATCTATGGCTTCAGCAAACAATCCGGTGGTCATGTCTCGATCGAGAGCGAGATTGATAAGGGCACCACGGTCAAACTTTATCTGCCACGGTTCAAAGGCGAGACATTGCCGCATGAGCCGCTGGACATTGAACAGGCCCCCGACGCCGTGGAAGGCGAAACCGTATTGATCGTTGAAGACGACCCGGCGGTGCGGGTGCTGGTCAGTGCGGTCTTGAGTGAGCTGGGTTACCGGTTTTTCGAAGCCAGCGATGCTGACGGCGCAGTTCCCATTCTTGACTCGCCGCAGCGCATCGATCTGCTGATCAGCGACGTTGGCCTGCCAGGCATGAACGGCCGGCAACTGGCGGAAATCGGCCGGCAATACCGGCCCGACCTGAAGGTTCTATTCATTACCGGTTACGCCGAACACGCCGCTGTACGCGGCGGGTTCCTCGACTCCGGGATGCAGATGATCACCAAGCCGTTCACCTTCGATCTGTTGACGGCGAAGGTGCGGGAAATGATCAAGAGCTGAGGCGGTTCACGCCTCAGGCCAGCAGTTCCTGAATCTTCTCTTGCAACACATCCAGATCGAACGGTTTTTCCAGGATCGGCGCCCGGCGTGTGATAGGGCTGCCGGTCTCGCGGATTTCCTGCGGATAGCCGCTGATGAAGATCACCTTCAGATCAGGACGCAATTTGACGGCGGGCTCGGCGATCTGCACGCCGGAGATTCCGCCAGGCAAGCGGAAATCAGTAATCAACATGTCCAGATGCGGCTTGCTCGCCAGAATCTCGAACGCCTGCTCGCCGTTCTCGGCCTGCAATACACGATAGCCCTGCCCTGACAGATAGTCTGTCAGCACCATCAGGATCACCGGTTCGTCCTCGACGACGAGTACTACATCTTGTGCATCTACGCTCATGGGAAGCCTTTGTTCGGTCAATAGCTGCTGATACGACCGTGCGGTCACTCAGAGGTTGCGTTTGTTTCGCCGTTTTCCTGGAGCGGCAGACAAACGCGAAACAGGGCGCCCTCGTTGATCTTGCTTTCGACGACGATGAAGCCGCCATGGGCGGCGACGATCTGTTCGGAGATGAACAGACCCAGTCCGAGGCCGGCCACCACCGTCTTGGCGGAGACCCGTTCGAACTGTTGAAAAATGCGTTTCTGATTTTCCTCGCTGATGCCGATGCCGTGATCCTGAACCTCGACCCGTGCGTGGTTGCCCTGGCGATAGACGCGCACCTGAATCGGGCTTCTAGCGCCATAACGCAAGGCATTGGTCAGCAGGTTGGAAATCACCTGTTCGATGCGAAACTCGTCCCAGCAGCCTTCGACCGGACTCTCCGCTTCGAAGGAAACGGTGGTTTCCGCCGCCTCGATCTGTTGCGCAAAGTTTTGCAGCAAGTTGCTCACCAACTGCGCGAGATCGAAGCGACTCGGTCGAATCGACAGCTTGCCGGTGCGGATCCGCGAGACGTCGAGCATGTCCTCGATCAGGCGGATCAGGCTTTTGATCTGGCGTTCGTCGCGGTCAACCATCGCGTGCATTTTGTCGAGGGTGAACGCGGCGGCGTTGTCCCGGGCCAGATGCATCTTGCGCAACTGGGTTTCGAGGATAAGACCGTTAAGGGGCGTGCGCACTTCGTGGGCGACGATCGACATGAAATCGTCACGCATGCGTACCGCCTGCTCCAGTTCGCCCTGGGTTCTTTGCAGTTGCTGAAGCAGCGCCTCCTGTTCGCGACGACTCTGCTCCAGCGCTTCGACCTGTTGCTTCATCGCCTTGCTCTGGCGGTACAGATCGACAAAGACATTCACCTTGCTTTTTACCGCATGGATGTCCAGCGGCTTGTGCAGGAAGTCCACTGCCCCGCTTTCGTAGCCTTTGAACGCGTAATTGAGTTCGCGGCCAGCGGCGCTGACGAAGATGATTGGAATGTTCTTGGTTTTCTCGGTACCGCGCATCAATTCGGCCAGTTCAAAGCCGTTCATGCCGGGCATTTGCACGTCAAGAATGGCCATGGCGAATTCGTGTTGCAGCAGCAGCGACAGTGCTTCGTCCGCCGACAATGCTTTGTAGACGGTGCGATCCTCACGTTTGATCAGCGCTTCGAGGGCCAGCAGGTTCTCGGGCAGATCGTCGACGATCAGCAGTTTTGCCTGGATATTACTCAGCATGCGATTCGTTCCAGCTCGACAAGCAGACGGCCGATGCCGTGTATGGGAAGTATGTAATCCGGTTGATGCGTTTTCAGTGCCGCGCGAGGCATGGTATCGACCTGTGCGTCATCCGGATCCTGCACGACGGTCAGCCCGCCCTGGCGTTTGACCTGGGCCAGGCCTCGCGCGCCATCGTGG
Organism: Pseudomonas sp. B40(2017); assembly: GCF_002112855.1. Classification (NCBI taxonomy): domain Bacteria; kingdom Pseudomonadati; phylum Pseudomonadota; class Gammaproteobacteria; order Pseudomonadales; family Pseudomonadaceae; genus Pseudomonas; species Pseudomonas sp. B40(2017). The sequence continues at coordinate 250,909 of NZ_NEIT01000001.1, read as the reverse complement.
TTGGCGCCGGTCAGCAGCACGGCGGCCAGCGCCGGCCCGTAGGCATCAGCGGCGGATTCGAACAGGAAATCGATCGAAGGCCGCGAATGATGCAAACGGTCTTCAAGGCTCAGCGACAGGCTGCGATCCTGCTCCACCGACAGGTGATAACCCGGCGTGGCGAAATACACGGTGCCGGGCATGATGTCCTGTTTGTCGGTGGCTTCAGCGACCGGCAGCGCCAGCCGCCGGGCGAATACCTCGACGAGCTGACTGCGACGCTCTTCCGGCAGATGCAGCACGATGATGATTGGCAGCCCGAACCCGGCCCGCAGCGAACCAAGCAAGGTCAGCAACGCCTCGACGCCACCGGCGGAAGCTCCGACCACAATCGCCTCGACCCGAGGCAAATCCGCGGCACTGTTCATGATTTGCGGTAAATCCGTTCTTGTTTAACCAGGGGTTCGAACTGGTTGGCATAGCCTGAGAAGTCGAGGGTTTCCTTGCTGCCCAGCACCAGGAATCCACGGTGACACAACGATTCATGGAACAACCCGAAAGCTCGATCCTGAAGTTTTTTATTGAAATAAATCAATACGTTACGACATGAAATTAATTGAGTTTCGGAGAATACGCTATCGGTCGCCAGGCTGTGATCGGCGAACGTCACGTTCTCGCACAGGCTCTTGTCGAAAATCGCATAGCCATAGGCCGCAGTGTAGTAGTCGGCGAACGAACGCTGGCCGCCTGCCTGCTGATAGTTGGCGGTGTAGGCACGCACGTTTTCCATCGAAAAGATCCCTTGCTTGGCCTTGTCCAGCGAGCGCGGGTTGATGTCGGTGGCGTAGATGATCGTACGATCAAGCAGGCCTTCTTCGCGCAGCAGGATCGCCATCGAGTAGACCTCCTCACCGGTGCTGCAGCCGGCGATCCAGATCTTGATCGACGGATAAGTCTTGAGCAGCGGCACCACTTCCTGACGGATCGCCAGGAAGTGCGATGGATCGCGGAACATCTCGCTGACCGGGATCGTCAGCAATTGCAGCAACTGCATGAACGCCGTCGGGTCATGCAGGACTTTCTCCTGCAAGGCCGAGATGGTCGCGCACTCGAACTGGCTCAACGCATGTTGCACACGGCGCTTGATCGAAGCGCCGGAGTAATCGCGAAAATCGTAGCTGTACTTGAGATAAATCGCTTCGATCAGCAACCGCAGTTCGATTTCACTGTTCCGCTCAACGGAATTACTACGTTCCACTAAATGCGTTCCATCTTGGGTAACCACACGCGAATCAGCGAGAACAGGCGATCCAGGTCAATGGGCTTGGCCAGGTAATCATTGGCACCCGCCTGCAGGCAGCGCTCCTGATCGTCCTTCATGGCCTTGGCCGTCACCGCGATGATCGGCAGCTTGCGCCAGCGCGGATCCTTGCGGATTTCCATGGTGGCTTCAAAACCATCCATTTCCGGCATCATCACGTCCATCAGCACCAGGTCGATGTCCTCGACTTCATTCAGTTTTTCAATCGCTTCGCGACCGTTTCGGCCAATCACCACGACTGCACCCTTGGTTTCCAGCGCACTGGTCAGGGCGAATATGTTGCGTACATCGTCGTCCACCAGCAGCACCTTGCGTCCTTCGAAGACCTTGTCGCGGCTGCGGGCGGTCTTGAGCATCTTCTGCCGTTCATGGGACAACTGTGATTCGACTTTGTGCAGAAAGAGTGTGACCTCGTCCAGCAGACGTTCCGGCGAGCGTGCGCCCTTGATGATGATCGAACGCGAATACTTGCGCAGTTCGGCTTCTTCGTCGCGGGTCAGATTGCGCCCTGTGTAGACAATGACCGGGGGGAACGAGCAGATGTCCTCGGTGGACATGCGCTTGAGCAGATCGTTGCCAAGCATGTCCGGCAGCTTCAGATCGATGACCATGCAATCGAAAATCGTCGTGCGCAGCAGTTCCAGCGCGTCCTGCGCCAGGCCGACGGCGGTGATTTCGATGTCATCGTCGCCGATCAGGCGGGCGATGCTTTCCCGCTGCAGATCGTCGTCCTCCACCAGCAGCACACGTTTGACCTTCTGCGTGAGCTTGGCTTCGAGACGGGCAAACACGTCCTTGAGCTCTTCGCGAGTGGTCGGCTTGACCGCGTAACCGATGGCGCCCATGTGCATGGCCGCTTCGACGCGGTCTTCCACGGAAATTACGTGCACCGGGATGTGCCGGGTCTCGGCGTGTTCTTTCAGACGCTGCAGGACGGTCAGACCCGAGTGATCCGGCAGGCGCATGTCCAGCAGGATCGCGTCCGGCACGAACTCTTTGGCCAGGTCATAACCTTCGTCGGCACCGTGGGCAACCAGGCATTGATAGCCCAGTTCATGGGCCAGGTCATAGAGGATGTGGGCGAAATTCGGCTCGTCTTCCACCACCAGAATGCAGCGGGTATCAAACGGCGCTTTATTGCGGTCATCGTTGAAACGTGGAATGTCGACAGAGGCCAGCGGCGAAACCGTCACGGCGGGTGCAATGACCGGAGCGGCAGCGGGCGGGCTGAACGTCAGCGGCGCGACCGGCGCGTCGCCCGGCTCGCGGTATTGCTGCGGCAGCACCAGGGTGAAGACACTGCCCTGCCCCGGCGCACTGGTGACGCTGATCGAACCACCCAGCAGCGTCGCCAGATCCCTGGAAATCGACAGACCCAATCCGGTGCCGCCGTATTTGCGGTTGGTGGTGCCGTCAGCCTGACGGAAGGCCTCGAAAATGCTTTCCTGTTGATCCGCTGCGATCCCGATCCCCGAATCGCGCACGATAAAGGCAATGTGATCGTCCGGCTGGCCGGCGATGGTCAGGCTGACCGTGCCCTGTTCGGTGAATTTCACGGCGTTGGACAGCAGGTTCTTGATCACCTGCTCCAGACGCTGGCGGTCGGTAAACAAGGTGATGGGCGCATCGGGCTGCAACTCGACGGTGAACGTCAGTTTCTTGTCCGCGGCCAGCGGTTCGAACACGCTGCGCAGGCCGTCGGCCAGGCGCGCCACGCTGGTGTTTTCCGGCATCACCTCGAGTTTGCCGGCTTCCACCTTGGAGATGTCGAGAATGTCGTTGATCAGGTTGAGCAGATCGTTGCCGGCAGAGTAGATCGACTCGGCAAACTTGACCTGCTCGGCGCTGAGATTGTCCTGCGGGTTTTCTGCCAGCAGCTTGGCCAGAATCAGCGAACTGTTCAGCGGCGTGCGCAGCTCGTGGGACATGTTGGCGAGGAATTCAGACTTGTACTTGCTCGAGCGCTGCAACTCTTCGGCACGCTCTTCGAGCTGCACCTGGGCCTGATTGAGCTCGTTGTTCTTTTGATCCATGGCGTCGCGCTGCTCGGCCAGGGTCTGGGCCTGTTCGGCCAGTTGCTCGTTGGTCTGCTCCAGCTCGACTTGCTGGGTTTCCAGGTGAGCCTGGGACTCCTTGAGAATCCGCGACTGTTCCTCCAGCTCTTCGTTGGCGGTCTTCAGCTCTTCCTGCTGCACCTGCAACTCTTCATTCAGTTGCTGGGTTTCGGCCAGCACTTCCTGCAAACGCTGGCGATAACGCGCCGCTTCGATGGACGTGCCGATGTTGCCGGCGATCAGTTCCAGCAGCGCCACATCACGGTCGGTGAGCGGACGCAGGAACCCGAGTTCGATCACGCCGTTGACCCGGTCGTCATCACTGGTCGGCACCACCAGCACACTGTGTGGCAGGCCTTCGCCCAGACCGGAGCTGACCTTGAAGTAATCGGATGGCACCGAGTCGAGACGGATCAGCCGAGCCTGCTGGGCGACCTGCCCGACGAGGCCTTCATCGCTGTAAATCAACTGATCCTGTTGTTCCTGTTCGCGGGAGAAACCGTAAGTCGCCACGCGTTTGAGGCCGCCATGCTCCTCGCGCACATACAGCGCGGCCACGGCGGTGCCGAGGTACTGGGCGCAGAATTGCAGGATATTGCGCCCCAGCAGATTGACCGTCAGTTGCCCCAGCACTTGCTCGGCGAGCTGAGTCTGGCCGTTGCGCAACCAGGCTTGCTGTTCCAGACGCTTTGCACTGGCCTCTTGCGCCGCCAAGGTCGCGCCATAGCTTTGCGACAGGTTGAGCAGATCGCGCCGACCGACATAGGCCAACAGACCGCTGATGCCCGCCACGAACAGCAGATAAAGGCTGATGCTCCAGACCGTGGTGCGGCGAACGTCTTCGTTGCGGGAGGCGCGCAGCAACTGTTCGGTTTCAATCACATCTTCGAACTGTTTACGTATTTCGTCGGTCAGGCGCTTGCCCTTCCCCGCTTTGACCGCCGACTTGTAATCACCGCTGGCGCGTTGCAGATCGATCATCGACTGCGCATAGGTCGCCCACTCGGTCTGCAGCGCCTGAAGTCGACGCAGGCGATCGGTCTGCGCCGGATTGTCGGCAGTCAGTTCAAGCAAGGTATTCAGTGCCACGGCGATGCGTGGCTTGGCCGTTTCGTACGGATCGAGGAAATGCTCGTCGCCGCTGAGCAGATACCCGCGCATGCCGGTTTCCAGATCCACGGTGAGTTTCACCGCTTCGTTGGCGTTATTGATCACCCGGTCGGTGTGCTCCACCCACTGGATCACAGACAACAAATAGGTGATCAATGAAATGAAGAACACGGCACTGATGACGCCGACGCCCAACGGCAAACTGACGTTGCGGCTCAGGAGTTTGCGAAACCGTTGCTCATCAACCGAAGACGGAGAGGACATGTGGCAGCCTTGTCGAACTGTTGAAAACCAGGGAGTTTGCCCCAAAACGGCACCATGGATCCATTTTTCTCACAGCTTTAATACTGTTTTCCTACATTTGCCTACGCCGAATCGCGGCCCAACAGTTATCCTTGCCCGCCCGTTTGCGCCTATCCTTTTTTTGTATGCAGTCGGGAACTTGTGGCTATGCGCCACTTACTCATGCAAGAGCCCGGCATTTTTGATCGACCGGCGCCCCGTCCCCCATTCTTGAGAGCCGCCACTATGTCCACCCCCGCGCCCACCATCCTTGTAGTCGAAGACGACGCCATCGTGCGCATGCTGATCATCGATGTGCTGGAGGAACTGGACTTCAAGGTCCTGGAAGCAGATGGCGGCGAACAGGCACTGGAAATCCTCAAGGATGACAAGCACATCGACCTGATGATGACCGATGTCGGCTTGCCGGGTATGGATGGGCGTGAGTTGGCCACCGAAGCCCGCAAGCTGCGCCCGACCCTGCCAATCCTGTTTGCCAGCGGTTACGCCGAAACTATCGATGTACCGGCGGGTATGCATGTAATCAGCAAACCCTTCTCGATTGATCAACTGCGCGACAAAGTCAAAGCCGTTATTGCTCAACCCTGAAGTCGGACCGATTATTTGCGCAACATTCAATGGGCAGACATTCGATCTGCCCTGACCCACTTTGAAACCAGCCACAACTGCACCTGCGTCGAAGAACTCAGTTATTCTCAGGCCGCCGGCAGTTGTGGTTTTTTTTGCATTTTCACCTTTGATACGACCAAGCCAGAGCTCTGAAAAAACCACTCGACGCGCTGGTTATATTGAAATGCTCGTCACTTCCGGACACTTGCTTCATAGCCACACTGTTATCGGTCGCGCAAGTTTCAGCGCAACAATTTAAAACTTAGCGAACAACCCCGAAATCAAATTCAACTACCAAGTCAGCGCGGAGCACTATTACTCTGCGGCGACTCATGGCGCATGCACCATCAATAAAGCCCCCGCACGACCAGTGAGGAAGTCATATCTTTAAAACAATAAGGATTTTTTTACTTATGCAACCTGCTCCGACCTTGATACCGGACATCAATTCGATAAGTTTATTTACGTTTACCCAACAACCAGAACTCGACAAAAAGGAAAAAGCCACGGTTATTGTGGCTCTTAAAGACTTGAAAAGTAATCGCCCTGTCAAGGTATCCGGTACTTTTCACCCTGCCACTTTTCCACGAACGGCTGGCTCCACTTTTGACACCGCCGAGGAATTCGTTCGCGTTGCATTGTCGAAGTTGATCGCAAGCGATGCCTTTTCCAGTTTGAAAACCAAGTATTACTTACCCTCCGACGCTCTTGTCAGTGTCGATGAACACGCTGTTCTCTGGGTACTGAAGGACGGAATCTGGATTGACCTGACTCACGACGGCGAATCATCTGCTCTGCAAGATGAACTGCAAATGCTCGCCGAATGCACGCTACAGACAGGCGGCTGTGTTTTTTCGGGGCCGGTCATCGGTGTTGAACAATGGCTGCGCTATCACCAGTTCGATATACCAGTCACCGATGATGAGACGCAAAGCCTGATCGATTTCCTGGAGTTCGAAATGCCTTCCGCCCCTGCGACCGGGGACTATCACGAATTGTTGATGGAACCCCCGGAGTCTGCCTTTCATCTGTCGACTGCAGACCGGCAAACCATCCGCGACGTGATTGACGAAACAACCCACGGACAGACAAGCCTGCTGCAGTACATCGCCCTGAAGAACTTCAGTGCATTCCCCGACGCCGTCAGACGTGAGCGTGCTGGTGGCTATTTGAAAGATTTTCTGAAAAGGGCGAAAGTCAGGACACTGGGCGAAACGTTGCACAAACGTTTGGAATGGCACCTGGATACCGACCATCCTGACGTCGCCACGCGCCAGCTCGATTACCTGGTGGTCACTGCCTTGATTCTGGATCTGGTATCGGATGTCGACAGACACAGCAAAGCCGTTGCCGGTCTCGCGCTGTACCAGCCTGCCAATGCCTCGCGCACCGCATCCGACATTGTGCTGGAGGTGGAACAACACCTCGTCGCCAACACGTTACTGGAACCGCACAATGCTTCGTTGGCAGCGCATCTGCTGCTGTCGGGGGTGGCTCCCGAATTTCTCGTGCAAGGCGTGCCTGATGAACTGACCATCGACAAACCGGGATGGGTAGTGCTCACCCAGGCTGTAGCGCTGATCGAAGCGGCTGCACCGGGTACATCCCGGTTGATGAAGTACAGCGACATCATGGCATTCTCCGATCTGGCGCCTGTCAGCAAGGCGCAGCGCCTTCTTCACGAGGTGACGGCCATTCGACCGATCATCCACTGGGCCATGCTCAACGAACTGATTCCTTATATTGCCGATACGGACTACGACGTCGCGACTTTCAATACCGCTGCCTCTTACTTCACCCAATACGCCGAAGCGTTGAACCAAATGGAATCCGGTCTATCGGTCACTCCACCCAATAGACGCAAGTTGGCGCTGGAGGCCTTGAAGCGCGTCATGCCGGGAGGAGACTATCTCGAACAGCGTGTTTACAAGATCAGATACGTTGCATCTTTAAAAGAGCGAAACTTTCTGAATCTGGTGCTCACGCAGATCCCGTTAAATATTCCCAATATTGTGGAGTCACTGGCTCATGAAACTGGAGTGGACAGTCTTGTTTTCTCTAGAGTATTGAACCTTCGCGCTTCGATTCTCGATCTATACATGTCTGACGATCTCGAAGTTGGCGGGCAATTCAATAATAGCTTTGTGGCCACTACCAATCTCAAACTTCCGAAGGGGGCTTTTTCAAGATTGAGCAAACTTGAGTCCGTGGATGAATTGTTCGATGCGGCATTTGATCAGTACTATCCGACGCTACAGAACGGCCTCGCCTCTGTCATAAAAATGGCAATCACCCAGTTGCCCGAGGAAGACAGAAAGTTCCTGATCAATGGTTCCACCACTCTCTATACCGTGCGCAATGAAGTGAATCCGCTGAATGCATTTCAGGAGACTCAGCGCCAGCGCAATGCCGCCAAGGGACGCTACGGGATTATTCTGGGCAGTCGCAGCGATGGTGAATTCCGTTGTTATGAGTTGTTCCCACTTAAAGGGCTGTGCCGCGCACGACCGGATCTGGCTACCTTGATTCAATCGCGCGGGGTGATCGACGACACCCCGGAATTATCTTACGTCGGTGCTGAGACGGACTTTCAGGACAAACGGTTCGAGCAGCCATGGCCGCTCGACTTTGCAGCCTATCTTGACGGCAGCGAGCCCAGGTCAGACGTCAGTTCCAGAGTCGTGGTGGAAAAGCTCTGGCACTTCACTTGCCAATCGAATGATGCGCGTCCCGTGCCTTTATTCTTCTCCGTTGCACTCGATGCCTTGGCAGAAAGCGTTTTGAGCTGTCATCCAATGGCCACCCGCGAGGAACTGTACACGCTGCTGAACACCCGGACCGAGCTGCAACAGTTGCGTGACTACAACAATGCATTGGATACATCCCTCGTTAATGTTCTCGTGCCTTTCAAGAAGTGCATCGAAGACATCAACTCCGGCGATGCCGAGCGCGTCACCGAGGGCGTCGGTGGCTGTGTCCTGGATGGCCTGGCGCTACTGGGATTGATTATCGGCTTCGGCGCCTCGGTGGCCGGCATCGTTGCCAGAACGGCCTCGATGACCAGCAAGGTGCTGAAGATTGCCAAGGCCAGCGCCCATTTTGCCTTGTCACTGGTCAATCCATTGGACGGTTTGCCCACGCTGGTGTTGAAGGGTGCCCGTCTGACCAGACGCGGCGTCCTGTTGCTGACCGGTCACGCCATTGAAGCGGTGGAAACGGCCACCGGTCAATTGCGCCGACTGGCAGGTAGCGCGCAATCCTATGACTTGATCAAGGCCGCGCAAAAATCCGATCTGCTGCAAGGCACCTGGAAAGCCGTCGGTGACCTGGGTGAGTCGAAGAGCCTGATCGCCCTTGAGAGAAACAGCGACTGGCGTGCACTGAACCTTAGAACAGGTGGCCCATGGGGGCCTGCCCTGAAAAATTTCAAAGTGGCGGCAACCTCCCCTTTGCGCAAGCTATTCAACCTGATCAATCCGTTCAGCTATACCCGCACTTATGTGAGTAAAGCCATTCCACTTGCCAGAACCAAGCTCGACAACGCTATCGCGCTGCTGTCGAAGGCTCCCGACGATGACGTTCGATCGATTCTGAAGTATGTCTTCGGCAGTGATTCCGATGAGGCCCTGAATTACTTGCTCGCGAATCTGAAAGTCATGCGCAAGGATCTGGACTCGGTCACCCTGGCCAATATGTCCTTCAAGCGCGGTTCGGAAGCGGCAGCGGCATTACGTACCAATGCCTATAAACGATGGAAAACCAGTGTGCTGGCCGGCGGCACCGTCCAGGACAGCACCGAGCACTTTCTGGTGATTTACAAGGATGGCCTGGACGATCTCTACAGAATCTCCCGCTACGACGAAGCACGGATTGCCGATGCGCTGATCCATGAAATGTCCCACGGTGCGCCGCAGACCCTGGATTTCTACTATGGTTATCCAATAACTTCGGGCTCCGGAGCCGCCCCCATCGATGCGGCGGGCCTGATCGACTTTGCGAAGGACGCCAAAAGCGCCCATCCCGATAATCTCGTCAATCCGCACTTCAGCTCAGCTCAGCCACCTTCATTTACCGAGTTCCAGGCAAGTATCAACAGTCAGCCCGATATCGTTCGCCAGCATCCGGCGCTTCGCAATGCCGACTCCTATTCGTTGGCGGTGTCCCTGCTGGATCAGAGTCGAAGCAACCCCCGCGAGCTGATGTTCAATCTGGCCTATATAAAGGGCTCACTGGAGGCAGCCGATAAAACGAAATACAAGTTCATTCAGGGAACACTGCCGATTCAACTCGCCAGACCCAAGCCCTAAGAACGACAAACCGGGCACTGCCCGGTTTGTGCTTTAATGCGCGCCCTGTTTTTTTCATGTTTCAAGGAATCGCCCTCATGTCCCAGCCCGAAACCAACATCCTGGTCATAGGCTATGTCTGGCCGGAACCTCGCTCTTCGGCGGCAAGCGGACACGTGATGCAGATTCTCGAGACGTTTCTTGAACAGGGCTGGCAGATTACCTTCGCCAGTCCAGCAGGCCCCGGTGAACACCGTGCCGATCTGACTTCAATGGGCATCCGCGAAGTCCCTATCGAACTGAACAACAGCAGTTTCGATGTGTTTATCAGCGAACTTGCACCGGACATTGTCTTGTTCGACCAGTTCATGATGGAAGAACAGTTCGGTTGGCGCGTTGAAAAGCACTGCCCGAACGCCCTGCGCGTGCTGGAAACCTCAGACTTGCAAAGCCTGCGGCATGCGCGGCATCATCGCCTCAAGGAGCGCCTGAAAGCCGACGCCGATCAGAACGACTTCCGCCAGTTGTATGTCCCGGCGTTGCGTGAAGAGTTTGAATTGATGGCGTGTTCTGATCTGGCGAAACGGGAGATCGCATCCCTGTACCGCTGTGATTTGAATCTGATGATTTCCGAAGTCGAGATCGAGCTGCTGGTGTCTCAGTTCGGGCTGCCGCGACAATTGCTGCACTGGTGCCCGTTGATGGTCGAGATTCCAGACGCGGTCTTCCGTCCGTTTGATGAGCGCGCGCATTTCCTCAGCATCGGCAACTTCCGTCACGCTCCCAACTGGGACGCGGTGCTGTGGATGAAGACCACGGTCTGGCCGCTGATTCGCGCTCGATTGCCAGAAGCCCAATTGCATGTCTACGGTGCTTACACACCGCCCAAAGCCACGGCACTGCACAACGCAGCCCAAGGTTTCCATGTCATGAACTGGGCGGAAGATGCGTTACAGGTGATGTCTCAGGCCCGCGTGTGTCTGGCGCCGCTACGCTTTGGTGCCGGCATCAAAGGCAAACTGGTTGACGCCATGCTGTGTGGCACGCCCAGCGTCACGACACCGATTGGCGCCGAGGGGATGCACGGCGAACAGGCCTGGCCTGGGACCATCGATGCAACCGCCGAAAGTCTCGCCAATGCGGCGGTGGCGCTTTACCAGGACGAATCTTTGTGGAAACAGGCCCAAGTCCAGGGACGCACTCTACTCAGTGATCGATATTCAAAACGGGTACATGGTCCAGCGCTGATCGAAAGACTGCTGAGCTGCCAGAAAAATCTGCAACTTTCAAGAAACACCAACTTCATCGGAAGTATGCTTCGCCATCATGCACACAAAAGCACGCAGTATATGTCGCAATGGATAGAGGCCAAAAAAAAGATCAAATAAATCCAATGTTGAAAACTTTAAACACATCAACCAATAACTTGCATCAGACCAAAATTAGACAACCAACCAATTAGCCATTATAAAAATCCCTGCAAATGCCGAACAAACAATTTCACACTTCGGCATCACCATAAAACTTCAATGCAGGACTCAACCGTGAACAATATTGACAACAACTTTGAAACTCGTACCTGGATGGCAGCCACACCTGCCATCAATATGCTTTCGATCAGCGAACTGACACTCCCGGGCACTCATAATGCGGGCAGTGACTGGCTTGCCTCCTATCCGTTTTACGTGCCACGGTATTACGTGGCATGTCAGCATGCCTCCTTTTACTCTCAGCTTCTCAATGGTGCCCGGGCACTCGACCTGCGTTTGATCTACGATGCAAAAGCCGAGGGTGCCCGACAGTTTCAAGCGCATCACGGTGGAGTTCGAAGTTCCCGCACTCTTCATGATCTGATCATTGATATAGAATCGTTTTTACAGTTGTGTCCCGATGAATTCATCGTTCTGGACTTTCACGAACTCGACGGCAATAACTTCGATTACGAGCAATTCAATAAAACAATGATTCAATTGCTGGGGCATCGTCTCATCCCCAGCAAGAACCTTCCCCTCAGTCTCCATCAACTTAAACAAGCCAGCTCTCAACAACGCGTATTTGCAGCCGCCAAATCACACTGGCAGCTGGATTACCATGTATTTAACAATTACATCAGCCATAAATGGTCGGGCATTGACAGAACCGACCCCGATGAGTTGAAACAATTCATCGAACGTGTCATGCAGGTACCACCAGGCAGCTGGGCACCATGGTCGTTGTCTGCAACCAGTTACACGGCGCGGAGGGGGCCGGCCAGAATCTCACAAGAACTCAATGCCTGGTTTGATCCGGCAAAAAGTGACTGGGCGATGAAGTGCAACATCATCAACGTCGACTTTATTAAAGACAGCCGGATCGTTTCCTATTGCCGAACGGTAAACCTGGAAAAGGCTCGCCGAAAGGTTGTCCGCACCACCGAACAGAGCATGGTGGCGTAACAGGCGTGGAAAAAGGCATGATCGGTCGGCTATAACAAGAAAAGTGCCCTGCCATGACCCGCACAGCCCGCGTAACCGACCCCTCCTACGAACTGATGGATGACCATAACGGGTTGTCCATCATCTATCGTCAGCACGGCTTCCCCTGCCCGCTGGTGCGCTGGCATTTCCACAAGGAATACGAGCTGCACCTGATCGTCGCCAGTTCGGGCAAGGTCTTCATCGGCGATTACATCGGCAACTTCTACCCGCAGACCCTGTTTCTCACCGGCCCCAATCTGCCGCACAACTGGATCAGCCAGGTGGCCGAAGACGAAGTGGTCGAGAAACGCGACATGCTGGTCAACTTCACCGATGAGTTGTTCGAAAGCGGTCATCAGGTGTTCGCCGAACTCAAGACCCTGGCGCCGCTGCTCGAGCGTGCGCAGTACGGCATCGAATTCCGTTCCCCGCACACCATTCGCCAAGCCATGACCCTGATGCAACGTATCGCCGATTCAAACGGCATCACCCGCCTCGGGCACTTTTTCATCCTGATGGAGTTGTTGGCGGCCTGCGACGACTACCAGCTGCTGTCCGGCGCGACCACCCCGCAACTGGCCGACGAGCACAACATCGACCGCACCAACCGCGCAGTGGATTACATCTTCGCCCACTACGCCCGCGAGTTGCCGCTGGAGGAAGTCGCCGAGCACCTGGGCATGAAGCCGACCTATTTCAGCCGGGTGTTCAAGCAGGCCACCGGGCGCAACTTCATCGAATTCGTCAATCGCCTGCGCATCAGCAAATCCTGCGAACTGCTGGCGGACGGCGACAAACCGGTGACCGAGGTGTGTTTCGAGTCGGGTTTCAACAATATTTCCAATTTCAATCGGCGCTTTCAGCAGCTCAAAGGCATGACGCCTTCGCATTATCGGCGACTGGTGGTACAGCGCCTGACCGAGCAAAACCACGGCTGACGCCGGAAAACCTGTACGGATTAATGCAGGCCGTCCTTCTGAAACGCCCTTCCCTGCGTTTGCCGCACCAATCCCGAGTGCAAAAAAGTATCGATTCAAGTGCTAGGGATGATTTGTCAGCCCTGCGTCAGAAGGCTGTAATCAGTGCACATTCTTCCCCCCCTGGAAGAACACAAAAACAATAACTGTCCTTCTGCCCCCGCCGGGTGCAGAAAAGGAGTGCACGATGCAACCCACTGCAAAAGCTCTGCTGGCCCTCACCTGCATGACCCTCAGCAGCGTCAGCCTTGGCGCCCAGACCCTGACCATCGCCACCGTCAATAACAGCGACATGATCCGCATGCAAAAGCTCTCGAAAACCTTCGAGACCGAGCATCCGGACATCAAGCTCAATTGGGTGGTGCTGGAAGAAAACGTCCTGCGTCAGCGCCTGACCACAGACATCGCCACTCAGGGCGGGCAGTTCGACGTATTGACCATCGGCATGTACGAAGCCGCACTCTGGGGTGCAAAAGGCTGGCTTGAACCGATGAAGGATCTGCCGGCCAGCTACGCCCTCGACGATGTGTTCCCGTCGGTGCGCGAAGGCCTGTCAGTCAAAGGTTCGCTGTACGCCCTGCCGTTCTACGCCGAAAGCTCGATCACCTACTACCGCACCGACCTGTTCAAGGACGCCGGCCTGACCATGCCCGAGCGTCCGACCTGGGAACAGATCGCTGGCTTCGCCGAAAAACTCACCCACAAGGACAAGGAACAGTACGGCATCTGCCTGCGCGGCAAGGCCGGCTGGGGTGAAAACATCGCGTTGATCACCACCATCGCCAACGCCTACGGCGCACGCTGGTTCGATGAGCAGTGGAAACCCGAATTCAGCGGTCCGGAGTGGAAAAACGCGCTGAACTTCTACGTCGACACCATGAAGAAGTCCGGCCCACCGGGCGCCTCCAGCAATGGTTTCAACGAAAACCTCGCCCTGTTCAACAGCGGCAAGTGCGCAATGTGGGTCGATGCCAGCGTCGCCGGTTCGTTCGTTACCGACAAGACTCAAAGCAAGGTCGCCGATCACGTCGGCTTTACCTACGCGCCGCATCAGGTCACTGACAAAGGCTCGGCGTGGCTGTACTCGTGGGCGCTGGCGATCCCTACCAGCTCCAAGGCCAAGGATGCCGCCAAGGAATTCAGCGCCTGGGCCACCTCAAAAGAGTACGGCGCACTGGTCGCCAAGACCGACGGCATCGCCAACGTCCCGCCGGGCACTCGCGCCTCGACCTACAGTGACGCTTACATGAGCGCCGCGCCGTTTGCCAAGGTCACGCTGGAATCGCTGAAAGCGGCTGATCCGAGCAAACCGACCCTCAAGCCTGTGCCGTACATCGGCATCCAGCTGGTGACCATTCCTGAATTCCAGGGTGTAGGCACCCAGGTCGGCAAGCTGTTCTCGGCGGCGCTGATCGGCCAGACCACGGTCGACCAGGCACTGACCGCTGCCCAGCAAACCACCGAACGCGAGATGAAGCGCGCGGGTTATCCGAAGTAATCCTGCGAAAGCCTCTCCTGCCTTCTGTGGGAGCGGGCTTGCTCGCGAAAGCGGTGTATCAGTGAAACATTTGTTGTCTGACACCACGCCTTCGCGAGCAAGTCGAATCGTCGCACCGTCGCTCCCACATGGGATCTCCATAGGTCTGTATGACTCGGTTGTAAACGCCATGAATACTTCAACTGCCAAAGCCCACATCGACCTGTCGCAGCCCCGGCGCAAAAGCCGCGTGGCCAATCCCGGCTGGTTTCTGGTCAGCCCTTCGGTGGCCCTGTTGCTGCTGTGGATGATCGTGCCGCTGGGCATGACCGTCTATTTCTCGATGATCCGCTACAACCTGCTCGATCCGGGCACCAACGAATTCGTCGGGCTGGAAAACTTCACCTACTTCCTGACCGACTCCGGCTTCATGCCTGGCGCCACCAACACGTTGCTGCTGGTGGGCAGCGTGCTGCTGATCAGCGTGGTGTTCGGCGTGTTGATCAGTGCGCTGCTGGAGGCCAGCGAGTTCTTCGGTCGCGGCATCGTGCGGGTGATGCTGATTTCGCCGTTCTTCATCATGCCCACGGTCGGTGCGCTGATCTGGAAGAACCTGATTTTCCATCCGGTGTCCGGGATCCTCGCCTACATCTGGAAATTGTTCGGCGCGCAGCCGGTGGACTGGCTGGCCCACTACCCGCTGTTGTCGATCATCATCATTGTGTCGTGGCAATGGCTGCCCTTCGCGATCCTGATCCTGATGACCGCCATGCAGTCCCTCGACCAGGAACAGAAAGAAGCCGCCCGCCTCGACGGCGCCGGCCCGATCGCGATTTTCTGGCACCTGACTTTGCCGCATCTGGCACGGCCGATTGCGGTAGTCGTGATGATTGAAACCATCTTTCTGCTGTCAGTGTTCGCCGAAATCTTCACCACCACCAACGGCGGCCCCGGCTACGCCTCGACCAACCTCGCCTACCTGATCTACAACCAGGCGCTGGTGCAGTTCGACGTCGGCATGGCCTCGGCCGGCGGCCTGATCGCCGTGGTCATCGCCAACATCGCCGCGATCATTCTGGTGCGGATGATCGGCAAAAACCTGACTGACAAAGCCTGAGGCCTGCCATGACTCTTCAACAATCCCGCCGGCTGCAAAGCCTGCTGCTCGGCACGCTGGCCTGGGCCATCGCGATCATCATTTTCTTCCCGATCTTCTGGATGGTGCTGACCAGTTTCAAGACCGAAATCGACGCTTTCGCCACGCCGCCGCAGTTCATCTTCACGCCGACGCTGGAGAACTACCTGCACATCAACGAGCGCAGCGACTACTTCAGTTTCGCCTGGAACTCGGTGGTGATTTCCTTCAGCGCCACCGCCCTGTGCCTGCTGATCGCGGTGCCGGCGGCCTACTCGATGGCGTTCTACGAAACCCAGCGCACCAAGGGCACGCTGCTGTGGATGCTCTCCACCAAGATGCTGCCGCCGGTGGGCGTGCTGATGCCGATCTACCTGCTGGCCAAGAGTTTCGGCCTGCTCGACACGCGCATCGCGCTGATCGTGATCTACACGCTGATCAACCTGCCGATCGTGGTCTGGATGGTTTACACCTACTTCAAGGACATCCCCAAAGACATCCTCGAAGCCGCCCGCCTCGATGGCGCCACCCTGGCTCAGGAAATGCTCCGCGTGCTGCTGCCGATCGCCAAGGGCGGCCTCGCGTCGACCGTGCTGCTGTCGCTGATCCTGTGCTGGAACGAAGCCTTCTGGTCGTTGAACCTGACTTCGTCCAAAGCCGCGCCGCTGACCGCGTTGATCGCTTCCTACTCAAGCCCCGAAGGCTTGTTCTGGGCCAAGTTGTCGGCCGTCTCGACGCTGGCCTGCGCGCCGATCCTGATCTTCGGTTGGATCAGCCAGAAACAACTGGTGCGCGGCCTGTCGTTCGGTGCCGTGAAATAAGAATTCGCATGAGGAGCGCCACCATGGCCAACCTGAAAATCAAGAATCTGCAAAAAGGCTTCGAAGGTTTTTCCATCATCAAGGGCATCGACCTTGAGGTGAACGACAAGGAATTCGTGGTGTTCGTCGGCCCGTCGGGCTGCGGCAAATCCACCCTGCTGCGCCTGATCGCCGGCCTTGAAGAAGTCAGTGGCGGCACCATCGAACTGGATGGGCGCGACATCACCGAAGTCAGCCCGGCCAAGCGCGATCTGGCGATGGTGTTTCAGACCTACGCGCTGTACCCGCACATGACCGTGAAAAAGAACATGTCGTTCGCCCTCGACCTGGCCGGCGTACCGAAAGCCGAAGTCGAGAAGAAAGTCGGCGAAGCGGCGCGCATTCTGGAACTGGGCCCGATGCTGGAACGCAAGCCGAAACAACTGTCCGGCGGCCAGCGTCAGCGCGTGGCCATCGGCCGGGCGATCGTGCGCAACCCGAAAATCTTCCTGTTCGACGAGCCGCTGTCCAACCTCGACGCCGCCCTGCGGGTGCAGATGCGCCTGGAACTGTTGCGCCTGCACAAGGACCTCAAAGCCACGATGATCTACGTGACCCACGATCAGGTCGAAGCCATGACCATGGCCGACAAGGTCGTGGTGCTCAATGGCGGCAAGATAGAGCAGGTCGGCTCGCCGCTGGAGCTGTATCACAACCCCGCCAACCTGTTCGTCGCCGGTTTTCTCGGCACGCCGAAAATGGGCTTTCTCAAAGGGCAGATCGCGCGCATCGACGGCGCGAGTTGCGAAGTCTCGCTGGATGCCGGCACCCGCATCACCCTGCCCTTCAACGCGGCGAACCTGAGTGTCGGCAGCGCCGTGACCCTGGGCATTCGCCCGGAACATCTGGAGCTGGCACAAGCGGGCGACTGCACCCTGCAAGTCATCGCCGACGTCAGCGAGCGGCTGGGCAGCGACACCTTCTGCCACGTCAAGACCAACGCCGGCGAAGCCCTGACCATGCGTGTGCGCGGTGATCTGGCGAGCCGTTACGGCGAACAACTGAACCTGCACCTGGACGCTTCCCACTGCCATCTGTTCGATGCTGACGGCGTGGCGCTGACCCGCCCGTTGCGCGCGGCCGCCTGATTTCGAGACTGACCCGATGAAACTGAACAAGCAAAACCTCAACCGCCTGGCCGCCGAAGTGAAGCTTCCGGCCTACAGCCTCAGCGACACCCGCCAGGGCATCGCCCATATCGGCGTCGGCGGCTTCCACCGCGCGCATCAGGCGTATTACACCGACGCGCTGATGAACACCGGCGAAGCGCTGGACTGGGCGATCTGCGGCGTCGGCCTGCGCGCCGAAGACCGCCGCGCCCGCGACGATCTCAAGGAGCAGGACTACCTGTTCACCCTGTTCGAACTGGGCGACAGCGACGACACCGAAGTTCGCGTCATCGGCGCGATCCGCGACATGCTGCTGGCCGAGGACGGCGCCCAAGTGCTGATCGACAAACTCGCCGAACCGCAGATCCGCATCGTCTCGCTGACCATCACCGAGGGCGGTTACTGCATCGACGACAGCAACGGCGAATTCATGGCGCACCTGCCGCAGATTCAGCACGATCTGACGAACCCGCAACAGCCGAAAACCGTATTCGGTTTCCTCTGTGCGGCGTTGGCCAAGCGGCGTGCGGCGGGCACTCCGGCGTTCACGGTGATGTCGTGCGATAACCTGCCGCACAACGGCGCGGTGACCCGCAAGGCGCTGCTGGCGTTCGCCGCGCTGCTCGATCCGGACCTGCGTGGCTGGATCGACGCCAACGTCAGTTTCCCCAACGCCATGGTCGACCGCATCACGCCGATGACCAGCACCGCGCATCGCCTGCAACTGGCGGACAAACACGCCGTCGACGACGCCTGGCCGGTGGTCTGCGAACCCTTCGTGCAATGGGTGCTGGAGGACAAGTTCGTCAACGGCCGCCCGGCGTGGGAAAAGGTCGGCGTGCAGTTCACCGATGATGTTTCCCCCTACGAAGAGATGAAGATCAAACTGCTCAACGGTAGCCATCTGGCGCTGACTTACCTGGGCTTTTTGAAGGGCTACCGCTTCGTTCACGAAACCATGAACGACCCGTTGTTCGTGCGCTACATGCGCGCCTACATGGACCTGGACGTGACCCCGCAACTGGCGCCGGTGCCGGGCATCGACCTGACCGAGTACAAGGACACGCTGGTGGCGCGGTTTTCCAATCAGGCGATTGCCGATCAGTTGGAGCGGGTTTGCTCCGATGGCTCTTCGAAGTTTCCCAAGTTCACCATTCCGACGATCAATCGGATGATTGCCGATGGGCGCGAGACCAAACGCGCGGCTTTGGTGGTGGCGGCTTGGGCACTTTACTTGAAGGGCGTGGACGAGAATGGCGACACTTACTCGATTCCGGATCCTCGGGCGGCGTTCTGTCAGGGGTTGGTGGCGGAGGATGCTTTGATCACTGAGCGGTTGTTGGGGGTTGAAGAAATCTTCGGTACGGCGATACCGCGTTCGAAGGAGTTTGTGGCAGCGTTTGAGTGGTGCCTGAACAGCTTGCGAGAAGAAGGCGTCACTCGGACTCTCGAGCGTATTCTGGCCTGAAAAGCCCCTCACCCCAGCCCTCTCCCAAAGGGAGAGGGAGCCGACCGAGGTGTTTATCCGAGGTACATCGACCTGAAAGTCCGGAGCCGAACTCAGGAATTGAAACCTACACAAATCTGCTCCCTTTCCCCCTCTCCCCTTTGGGGCGGTCCGACGTTTCGGGAGGGTTGGGGAGAGGGGTGGCTTTAGAAGTCGCCAAAAAACCAACAGGTTCACACCATGCACAAACAACAACTATTCCTCGGCATCGACTGCGGCACCCAAGGCACCAAAGCAATCATCCTCGACGCTGTCAGCGGTCAGGTTCTCGGCCAGGGCGCCGCCGCGCATACGATGATCAGTGGCGCCAACGGCCGCCGCGAGCAAGACACCGCGCAATGGCTGGAAGCCTTCGCCCTCGCCACCCGCCGCGCTTTATTGGCGGCGAATGTCGACGGTCAGTCAATCCAGGGCATCGGCGTTTCCGGCCAGCAACACGGCCTGGTGTTGCTCGACGATCAAGGCCAGGTCCTGCGCCCGGCCAAGCTCTGGTGCGACACCGAAACCACGCCTGAAAACGATCGCCTGCTGACTCATCTGGGCGGTGAACAAGGTTCGCTGGAACGCCTCGGCGTGGTCATCGCGCCGGGTTACACCGTCTCCAAATTGTTGTGGGCCAAGGAGCAACATCCGGATGTGTTCTCCCACATCGCACGGATCCTGCTGCCCCATGACTACCTGAATTTCTGGCTCACCGGCCGTGCGTGCAGCGAATACGGCGATGCATCCGGCACCGGCTATTTCAATGTGCGCACCCGCCAATGGGATTTGCAGCTGCTGCGCGACATCGACGCCAGCGGTCGTCTGCAAGCCGCGCTGCCGGAACTGATCGACGCCCATCAAGCGGTCGGCACGATCCTTCCCGCCATTGCCGAACAGCTGGGCATCAACCCCAACGCGATGGTGTCCAGCGGTGGCGGCGATAACATGATGGGCGCCATCGGCACCGGCAATATTCAGCCGGGCGCGATCACCATGAGCCTCGGTTCTTCCGGCACGGTGTACGCCTACGCCGAAGCACCGAAGGTCAGCCCGGATGCGTCGGTCGCGACCTTCTGTTCCTCGAGCGGCGGCTGGCTGCCGTTGATCTGCACCATGAACCTGACCAACGCCACCGGCGCGATCCGCGAACTGTTCAACCTCGATCTCGACGCGTTCAATGCCTTGGTGGCCCAGGCCCCGATCGGTGCCGAGGGCGTGAGCATGTTGCCGTTCCTCAACGGCGAACGCGTGCCGCCCCTGCCCCACGCCACCGGCAGCCTGCACGGCCTGACCATCGATAACCTAACCCAGGCCAATCTGTGCCGCGCCGCCGTCGAAGGCACCACCTTCGGCCTGCGTTATGGACTGGATCTGTTGCGCCAGAATGGTTTACAAAGCCGCAGCATTTGCCTGATCGGCGGCGGCTCGAAAAGTGCGGTGTGGCGGCAGATCGTCGCCGACATCATGAACACCCCGGTGATCTGCACCGAGCAGAGCGAAGCCGCAGCCCTCGGCGCGGCGATTCAGGCGGCGTGGTGCAAATCGTGGTCGAACGGCCACGAGGACACTCTGGCCGATCTGTGCCAGCGCTGCGTGAAGCTCGACCTGAACAGTGAAACCCTGCCGGTTGCCGCGAATGTCGCGGCTTTCCAGCAGGCCTATGAACGCTATCGACTGCATGTCGCAACCTTATAAAGAGCAAACAACTATGTACCTGGTGTGTGGCGAAGCACTGTTCGATTTCTTCAGCGAAGACGATGCCGGTGGGCAGGCATCGAAAGTCAATTTCAAGGCGATTGCCGGTGGCTCGCCGTTCAACGTGGCGGTGGGTTTGCGCCGTCTGGGCGTGGATTCGGCGCTGTTCGGCGGGCTGTCCACCGACTACCTCGGCCGACGCCTGCATCAAGTGCTGCGGGATGAAGGCGTGCGCCCGGATTACCTGGTGGATTTCGCCGCGCCAACCACGCTGGCGATGGTCGCGGTGGGCGCCAATGGCTCGCCGCATTACAGCTTCCGTGGCGAGGGTTGCGCCGACCGCCAGTTGAGCCTGGCGCACCTGCCGACGCTGGGCCCTGAAGTGCGCGGTTTGCACTTCGGTTCCTTCTCGCTGGTGGTGCAGCCGATTGCCGATACCTTGCTTGCGCTGGTGCAGCGTGAAAGCGGCAAACGCCTGATCAGCCTCGACCCGAACGTGCGCCTCAACCCCGAGCCGAACATCGACCTGTGGCGCGAGCGGATCGCCACGCTGGTGCCGTTGGTGGACCTGATCAAAGTCAGCGACGAGGATTTGAACCTGCTGTACCCCGAGCAGGATCCACAGCGGGTCATCGAAGGTTGGCTGCAGCATCGCTGCCAAGTGGTGTTTCTGACCCGTGGCGGTGAAGGCGCGACCGTGTTCAGCCGTGCCCACGGTTCATGGTCGGTGCCGGCAAGCTCAGTGAAGATTGCCGACACCGTCGGCGCCGGCGATACCTTCCAGGCCGCTTTGATCACCTGGCTGACCGAACATGAACTGGACTCGGTGGAAGGTGTTCAGCACCTTAACCGCGAGCAGATCGACGGCATGCTCAGGTTTGCCGTACAGGCCGCCGCCCTTACATGCAGTAAAACAGGTCCGGATTTGCCTTATCGCCACCAGTTGACCTGACCGCGTAGACTGGCGCCCTTTTTTGCACGACGGGATGACGGCTTTTGAATTCGCGGCGCACGGTTGGACTGTTGGTATTGGCGGCACTGTTGACCGGTTGCGGAACATCGCCACCGCGTTCGCCGGAAAACCTCTGCGAGATTTTCCGCGAAAAAAGTGATTGGTACGACGCGGCGCAAGTCACGCAAAAGCGCTGGGGCGTGCCGATCCAGGTGCCGTTCGCGATCATGTATCAGGAGTCCGGCTACCGCTACGACGCCAAGACGCCGCGCAAATACCTGTTGTGGGTGATCCCGTGGGGCCGGGTTTCGACGGCCTCCGGCTATGCACAGGCCAAGGATGAAGTCTGGTCCGACTACCAGAAAAGCACCGGTCGCTACGGCGCCGATCGTGAAGACTTCGATGACGCCATCGACTTCGTCGGCTGGTACATGGACAAAACCACCTCGATCAACGGCGTGTACAAGTACGACGCCTACAATCAGTACCTCAACTACCACGAAGGCTGGGGCGGTTTTCGCCAGAAGACCTATGCCAGCAAGGCGTGGCTGATGCCGGTGGCGCGCAAGGTGCAGAACCGCTCGGACATGTACGGCCAGCAATACGCGGCGTGCAAGGATGATTTGAATCGCGGATTCTGGAGCCGGTTCTGGCATTGGCTCTAGCGGAGCCCGTAATGACGCCTTCGCGAGCAGGCTCGCTCCCACATTGAGATCTGCGTCGGACGCATATCCTGAGTCCGCTGAAGATCCCCCGTGGGAGCGAGCCTGCTCGCGAAAGCAATTGAACAGGCTCTACAGTTCTAACGGTTACAACACCGAAAAGTTGTAACTCACGATCAACCGGGTCTCATCCACATCCCGAGCGAACTTCTCGTAGTTGGTGCGATAAGTCGCATTACGCAACCGCAGGCTGACATCCTTGAACGTCCCGCTCTGAATCACGTATTTCAACTCGCTGTCGCGTTCCCACTCTTTGCCTTCCTGATCGCTGCCCGGCACCTTGATGTGATCGCCATTCACATAACGGGTCAGGAAACTCAGGCCGTTGATGCCGATCGCCTTGAAGTCATAGTCATAACGCAGCTGCCAGGAGCGTTCCTGAGCGGCGGCGAAGTCGTTGACCTGCACGTAGTTCACCAGATACGGGTTGCTGCCATCCAGATACGGCATCGAGTTGTCACCGTTCATACGCTGCCAGCCAGCGCTGAAGGTGTGACCGCTGATGCCGTAAGACAGCATGCCGCTCAACGCGCGGTTGTCGATTGAGCCCGCTTTCGCATCGCCGCTGTCGGCGCTTTTCAGCAAACGCAGATCGGCTTTCAACACGCCGTCACCCAGCGGCTGATTGGCCAACAGACCCACGAAGTGCTGGCGATAGATATCTTCAAGCTCGGCGTAGTGATACTGCGCGGTCAGGCGATCGTTGATCTTGTAGTCGAAGCCGTACATGTCGAAATGATCGGCGGTGGTGTTGCAGGCATAGCGCTTGTTCTTGCAATGCACGCGGATGTCTTGCGAATCGGTCGAATCCCGGGCGGTGTACTTGTCCAGCCGCGCGGCCATGAAGGTCAGGTCCTTCACCTCTTTGGAGGTCAGCATCGCACCGTTGAACATGGTCGGCAGCAGGCGACCGTCGTTGTATTTGAGCAGTGGCAGATCCGGCAGCAACGCGCCGTATTTCAGCACCGTATCCGAGACTTTGACCTTGGCGGTCAGGCCCATTTTTGCGTACTGACCTTTTGAACCGCGCGGGTTGTCACCGCTGGACGGCAACAGGCCGCTGTTGCTGCGGTCTGGACTGGAATCGAGCTGGAAACCCGCCATGCCCAGCGCATCGATACCAAAACCGACGGTGCCTTCGGTGTAGCCCGATTGCAGATTGAGAATAAAGCCCTGCGCCGACTCTTCGCGCTTGGACGCGCCCTGATCACTGGAGGTGTGCCCGTCACGGAAATCGCGGTTGAAGTACACCGTGCGCGATTCGATCTTCGCCGTGGTGTCTTCGAAAAAACCGCTGGCCTGGACCTGCGCGGTAAAACCGGCGCACAGCACAAAGGCTCCGAAGCCAAGCGACTGGCGCGGGGTGATGAGGGGAAATGGGGGACGCATTGAAAACTCCAACAGAACAACGATTGCGCAAAGGCGCAAACAACCAGAAATAGCTCCCGTCCCGGACCAGTGAAGAACCGGGACGCAGTGAACACGCGGGGGTGAACGGCAATGATGGCAGATGGCTTTGACGTGCTACAGGCGACTTTAGTCTGAAACTGACTGGTTGTTCCGCTGACATCCGTGCGCAGGATTTTCCGATTGTGCGAAATGCGTGAACCCCGCTACATTTGTTTCTTGCTTATTCAAGGATGGAATTCAAAGCATGCTGGACGCCAATGCTACTCACATCAGGTTTGCCATTGATGGCGCTTCCCCCGACCTGCAAGTCCTCAGCTTCACCGGTCGCGAAGCCCTCAACGAACCGTTCCGTTTCGACCTCGAACTGGTCAGCGCCCGTCCCGACCTCAACCTTGAAGAACTCCTGCACAAGCCTGGCTGCCTGACCTTCGGCGCCACTGGCGAGGGCAAGATTCACGGTCTGGTGTATCGCATCGAGCAAGGCGATTCCGGCAAGACCCTGACCCGTTACAGCCTCAGCCTGGTGCCGCAACTGGCCTACCTGCGGCACAACCATGACCAGCAGATCTTCCAGCAACTGACGGTGCCGAAAATCATCGCCCGCGTTCTGGAAGATCGCGGCATCCTGGCCAACGCCTACAGCTTCCAGCTTGGCGCCGAATACCCGGAACGCGACTACTGCGTGCAGTACGACGAATCCGACCTGCATTTCATCCAGCGCCTGTGCGAAGAGGAAGGCATTCACTTTCACTTCCAGCACAGCAGCAGCGGCCACAAACTGGTGTTCGGCGACGACCAGACCGTGTTCCGCAAACTGAAACCGGTGAACTACCAGCAAGACTCCGGCATGACCGCCGACAAACCGGTGATCAAGCGCTTCAACCTGCGCCTGGAAACCCGCACCAGCCGCGTCAGCCGCCGCGATTACGATTTCGAAAAACCGAAGATCCTGCCCGAAAGCGCGGTCAAGTCCGCGTTCATGCCGGACCTTGAAGACTACGACTACCCCGGCCGTTTCACCACGCGCGAGCGTGGCAAGTTCCTCTCGACCCGCGCGCTGGAACGCCATCGCAGCGACTACAAACTCGCCGAAGGCAAAGGGGACGAACCGACCCTGACCAGCGGCCACTTCATGACCCTGGCCGAACACCCGCGCGCCGAGTGGAACGATTTGTGGCTGCTGCTGGAAGTCTTCCACGAAGGCAAACAGCCGCAAGTGCTGGGCGAAAACGTCACCAGCGACGTCACCGACAACAAGAGCGATTTCCACCAAGGCTACCGCAACAGCTTCGTGGCCACCCCGTGGGACGCCCACTACCGCCCTGCCCTCGAACACCCGAAACCGAAAGTCCTCGGCAGCCAGACCGCCATCGTCACCGGCCCCGCCGGCGAAGAAATCCACTGCGACCAGTACGGCCGCGTGAAGGTGCAATTCCACTGGGACCGCGACGGCCAGGCCGACGACAAGACCACCTGCTGGCTGCGCGTCGCCAGCGGCTGGGCCGGCGCAGCGTACGGCGGCATCGCCATCCCACGCATCGGCATGGAAGTGCTGGTGACCTTCCTCGAAGGCGACCCCGACCAACCATTGGTGACCGGCTGCCTGTACCACAAGGAAAACGTCGTTCCGTACGATCTGCCGGCGAACAAGACCCGCAGCACCTTCAAGACCCTGAGCTCACCGGGCGGTAAGGGCTATAACGAATTTCGCATCGAAGACAAGAAAGGCGCGGAACAGATCTACATCCACGCCCAGCGCGACTGGGACGAGAACATTGAGCACGACCAGAAGATTCGCGTCGGCAACGAACGGCATGACACCGTCGAAGCCAATGTTTTAAGTGAATTCAAGGTCGAGGAACACCGCATCACCCACCTGGATCGCAAGAGCGAAATGCGCGCCAACGATCACCTGACCGTGGGCGTGACACAGCATGTGAAGGTCGGCACCGGGCAGTTCGTGGAGGCGGGCACGGAGATTCACTACCACGCCGGCGACAAGGTCGTGATCGAGGGCGGCATGGAACTGACGGCCAAGGCTGGCGGCAGTTTCGTCAAGGTCGACGCGGGTGGTGTGACCATCAGTGGTGCCGAGGTGAAGGCCAATACCGGCGGTGCGCCGGGTGTGGGTTCCGGAGTTGCGATTCTGGCGCCATTGATTCCTTTACCGGCCACCAGCGATAAAAGCGGAAACCTGCTCGCCCGCAAGGAAGTATTGGAAGCCATCGAATACGACATGGATTTCATCATCACGGATCAGAACAGCGGTCTGCCCTTGCGCAACTTTCCCTATGTGATCAAAACCACTTCGGGTCAGAACCTCGTCGGGCGAACGGATGAGCATGGCAAGACGCGCAAGATCAGCAGCCTCGAAGCCGAGACCGCGACAATCGAAGTCTACGATGACGTACCTCCCCTCAATCCACATTGGGATGCCTGACGTGGCAAAGAACCAACCGCTGGCCACCAGCAAAGCCGTGCTGACGCCCACGACCGTGCAAAAGTCTGCTGCGCTGCCGGTGGACGACAGTGCACGCCTGAAAGAGATCCGGGCACTGGTCGCCAAGAACAATCAATCGTCGATCGATGACGACACCATCATTTGCCAGATTTACATGGAGTCTCGTTTTGATGCCAAAGCCGAATCAAGCGAAAGCACGGCGCGGGGACTGATGCAGTTATTGAAGGGGGCTGTTCGGGAGTTGTACAGAATAGAAGATCTGAGCAAGCCCAGAGCAGAGCGTTCGCCGGAAACAAAACTGTATCTTGAGGCCGACAAATTCCATGACAGCCCCGGTTTTCTGGATGAAGCCACCAACATTCGTGCTGGCACGCGATATCTGGAATTGCTGATTCAACGCCAGAAAAAAAACGGCGCAGCCGATCCGATTGCTGAAGCGTACAAAAAGTATCGCGGCAGGACTGACGGCCGGTACTACACCAAAATCAAGGCCTGTGCAGACAAGCTGCGTGCAGCGCCCAATTCAATGCAGGTATTGAGAGATATGGCCAAGTGAAGGGTCTTCTTACAGGCTTGATTATCGGACTGGTGAGTCTGCAGGTGTCGGCTGCCGAGCTCAAATTTTCCACCGTAACCCGCTGCGATCTCTCCAGTGCTGAAAGTGCGGTTTCGCTACTCAGTGGCCATCCCATTCTCGACTCGCATGTTTACAAGATCCGCCAGTCACAGAAAACGAACTATCTGTACGAAGACTCGGACGCTTCCAGAGGCAGCAACGTTCATTGGCAATGCGTCAATCTGACAAAAGATGTGAACGCACTCGTGATTTCGGGAGAGTTCACCTCGAACTACCTGCAAGGTGCGCTGTTTTACTTCGATGGAGACAGCGCGCAGGTAGAACGCCTGAACTTTGCCGAGAGAAATCGGCCCGGCTGGATCCTGCTGACTCAGCAAGGACCTCAGGTCATTTTCGAGAACAAGGGGAACGAAAGCTCTCACAAGTTCTTGAGCTACGGTAGAAATGACGCTTTTCTGGAAATCGACGAGCTTCCGGTGCCCGACCCTGCCAAGGGAGAAACGCTGACAGAACTTGAGCCCTGATGCTTCGGTACAAGTCGGGCTGTCTGGACTGATCCGATGGGTGAGACGACTCTGACGGCCCCGATTTCACTGAGTCAAATGCCCGTTCTAAGGGAATACCCTACGCCCCTGAAGGGCATTTGCGGGTTGTACGAGCCCGGCTAATCCTGCACCATCCGTCCCTTGCTTATTCAATGGACGGAAATAAAGGCATGCTGGACGCCAACGCTACCCACATTACCCTCACGCTCGAAGGCGCTTCGGCCGACCTGCAAGTCCTCAGCTTCACCGGTCGCGAAGCCCTCAACGAACCGTTCCGTTTCGACATCGAACTGGTCAGCGCCCGTCCCGATCTCAACCTTGAAGAACTCCTGCACAAGCCTGGCTGCCTGACCTTCGGCGCCACTGGCGAGGGCAAGATTCATGGTCTGGTGTATCGCATCGAGCAAGGCGATTCCGGCAAGACCCTGACCCGTTACAGCCTGAGCCTGGTGCCGCAACTGGCCTACCTGCGGCACAACCATGACCAGCAGATCTTCCAGAACCTCACCGTGCCGAAGATCATTGCCCAGGTTCTGGAAGATCGCGGCATCCTGGCCAACGCCTACAGCTTCCAGCTCGGCGCCGAATACCCGGAACGCGACTACTGCGTGCAGTACGACGAATCCGACCTGCATTTCATCCAGCGCTTGTGCGAAGAGGAAGGCATTCACTTTCACTTCCAGCACAGCAGCAGCGGCCACAAACTGGTGTTCGGCGACGACCAGACCGTGTTCCGCAAACTGAAACCGGTCAACTACCAGCAAGACTCCGGCATGACCGCCGACAAACCGGTGATCAAGCGCCTCAACCTGCGCCTGGAAACCCGCACCAGCCGCGTCAGCCGCCGCGATTACGATTTCGAGAAACCGAAGATCCTGCCCGAAAGCGCGGTCAAATCCGCGTTCATGCCGGACCTGGAAGACTACGACTACCCCGGCCGCTTCACCACACGCGAGCGCGGCAAGTTCCTCTCGACCCGCGCACTGGAACGCCATCGCAGCGACTACAAACTCGCCGAAGGCAAAGGGGACGAACCGACCCTGACCAGCGGCCACTTCATGACCCTGGCCGAACACCCGCGCGCCGAGTGGAACGATTTGTGGCTGCTGCTGGAAGTCTTCCACGAAGGCAAACAGCCGCAAGTGCTGGGCGAAAACGTCACCAGCGACGTCACCGACAACAAGAGCGATTTCCACCAGGGCTACCGCAACAGCTTCGTGGCCACCCCGTGGGACGCCCACTACCGCCCTGCCCTCGAACACCCGAAACCGAAAGTCCTCGGCAGCCAGACCGCCATCGTCACCGGCCCCGCTGGCGAAGAAATTCACTGCGACCAGTACGGCCGCGTGAAAGTGCAATTCCACTGGGACCGCGACGGCCAGGCCGACGACAAGACCACCTGCTGGCTGCGCGTCGCCAGCGGCTGGGCCGGCGCAGCGTACGGCGGCATCGCCATCCCACGCATCGGCATGGAAGTGCTGGTGACCTTCCTTGAAGGCGACCCCGACCAGCCATTGGTGACCGGCTGCCTGTACCACAAGGAAAACGTCGTTCCGTACGATCTGCCGGCGAACAAGACCCGCAGCACCTTCAAGACCCTGAGCTCACCGGGCGGCAAGGGGTACAACGAATTTCGCATCGAAGACAAGAAAGGCGCGGAACAGATCTACATCCACGCCCAGCGCGACTGGGACGAGAACATTGAGCACGACCAGAAGATTCGGGTTGGCAACGAGCGGCATGACACGGTCGAAGCCAATGTTTTAAGTGAATTCAAGGTCGAGGAACACCGCATCACCCACCTGGATCGCAAGAGCGAAATGCGCGCCAACGATCACCTGACCGTCGCCGTGACCCAGCACCTCAAGGTCGGCACGGCGCAACTGGTCGAAGCGGGAACCGAGATCCACTACTACGCCGGCCAGAAAGTCGTGATCGAAGGCGCAATGGAACTGACCGCCAAGGCCGGCGGCAGCTTCGTCAAAGCCGATGCCGGCGGCGTGACCATCAGCGGCGCCGAAGTGAAGATCAACACCGGCGGCGCGCCGGGCGTGGGGACACCGGCAGCACCGTTGTTGCCGGGGCCGATGAAGGTGGTGGATGCGGATAAGGCCGGGAAAGTCCCGATTCCGCTGCCTAAACGACTGAATGAATCCGGTATCACGCCGCTGTGCGGAAAACAGAGTAACGGCGCTTGCAGCCGTAAGGATTGCACATGCATGTAAAAGCGCTGAGTGCTTTGTTGGCGGCTCCGCGCCACACATTCGAACAGCTACCCCGAGAGAGCGCCGGCTCGACACTGTGTTTCATCATTGACCGTACCCGTCAGCCTGACACCATGAGCCGCCTCTATCGCATCGGCGAGCCTATCGACTCCCAAGGCCTGTTTCTCGCCACCGATTTCGCTGAAATGGCCAATGACGGCCCGTTATGGCTGATCGCGCCTTGGGGCAGTCGCCTGGCTGCCGAAGCAGCAAAACTCTGCGAAGAAAATTACGCCGGCATTGCACTCATCACTGATGAGCCGGCCAAGGCACTGGCCCATGCTCGCTGGCTGCTGCGTGCCAACGATGGGTCCGGCGGTCAAAGCCTTCTGAGTTACCAAAAGCCAAGCCTTTGGGCCGCATTGGCCTATACCGCAGACGAAACTTCGCATCAGTTATTCGGCCCATGGCAACGCGTCTACAGCCCTGCCCCGGTTCACTTTGGCAGCAGTCGGGGCCATTGGCTAAGCTGGCGCAGCGTTTCGGAACTTGAATGGCTGGGCGACGTCTCAGCGTTCAACCTGCCACCAGCAGCGCCAAAGGTTCAGGAATATCTGGGCTGGGTTTATTGGGTTGATGAGCATTACGCCATCTATGGCGAACCCACTGACGAGGAACTGCCCAACCTCGTCGAAAACCTCAATGTACTGGTTGCCCACAACATTTATGAAGGTCGTCATTTACTGAAGCTGGGCCAGATCACCAACGGCCCGCTGCTCGAAGCGCAGCCTCAGGCAATGACCATCCTGCAATCCAGGGAAGAGTCGTTCATCAAGGTTCAGCAGCTGCAGCAACTCTCCACCAGCGCTGCCTGATGACCCCGTCCGCGTAAAGAATGAATGGAAGCGAAATGGAAACTGGTATTTCGAAAGCCCCCAAGGAAAATCTCAACGGTCCAACTGCAAATGCATCGACCCAAACAGCAGCGGTTGAAAGCAAGCCAGCGCTGGAGCTTGATCCGCAGCCCAAAGCGCCTGACAGTTGTTCCAACGCGTTCGACAAGGTAAAGACACCTTGCTCGACGTCCTATGGTGAGGTGATTTACGCCACCAAGGAAAAAATGTTCTATCTATTGCCAGAACGTGCTGCCAGCTCGATCAAAGAAGCGATGAATGAACTTGAACAACATATCAGCGTAAGCAAGTCTCCAGAAGAACGGCTCAAGGGGATGAACACCGCAGGGCTGCTGGAATACTTCCTTGAGCCAAAGCTGACTAACTTCCTGCAAGGCGAGCAAAAAAGCCGAATGCTGGAAATCGAAGCTCAGGAGCCGGATATCGCGCAACCCACGATGGCTATGCGCTTGAAGGCTGTCAGCCGAGAAGCCCGCAATAGTGCGGCGCTGGACAAGCAACCGGACCAGAGCGAATACGCTCGCAATCGGGAACTTGCCAATCAACAACAAGCGAGTCTGCTTGAAGCCAACTCTGATGGGCAGAAACTGCAGCGGCTCTACAGCGAATGGA
Organism: Pseudomonas sp. B40(2017); assembly: GCF_002112855.1. Lineage (NCBI taxonomy): Bacteria > Pseudomonadati > Pseudomonadota > Gammaproteobacteria > Pseudomonadales > Pseudomonadaceae > Pseudomonas > Pseudomonas sp. B40(2017). The sequence continues at coordinate 219,652 of NZ_NEIT01000001.1, read as the reverse complement.
AGAAGCTGAAAAACATCGCCGTCGCGCAAGCCAAAGTAGCAGGCTACACCTACGAAAGTGGCAACCTGTTTTCTCCGGGAGCACTCGAAGCGAGAAGTCGTGTACAGACCTATCTGAAGGCACGTTCGGCACTCACCTCCAGTGGCAAGCTGACGACTCTGAAAGAAGAAGACTTCCAAAAAAACAAAAAAGCCTATCTGGACGCGACTAACTGCGTAATCGATGGCAAAGCCCGGATGTGTGGCTATTTGAAGGAAGTCGCCAACGAGCGCAAGAAAGTCGAAAAAGACTTCGCCGCGTATATTGATTCGATCTTGAAAGTTGCTGACTACGGTTTGGCCCTGCCGGAGTTTGCACTCATTCCCGACACTGGCGATATCAGTGCAGGCATCGAGAAATTCAAGGCTTACCTTGAGATGGAACAGCAACAGATCAAGCTCACCGAGCAGATCCGTTCGAAATATAAAGCCTGGATTGACGCGAGCGGGCAGAACGTCGCGGCACCTACAGGTATCGTTGAAGCGGAGCAAGCAGAATGGCAGCGTATCCAGCAAGCTCGTCTGAAGCTTCGTGAAGACGCCGAGGCAGCAGTGGCTGCTGCCTTGCCATTACGTCACCTGTTATGGGAGCCCGAGCAGTTTCAACCGAAACCGGAAGAGCGCTTGGTCAAGGCAGGATTTCCTTTGCGCGAAGTCGCGCTTTTCAATAGCCCCAACAGTCCAGTCAAACACTTGAGCTTGCTCAATCTTGAAGGCATCACAAAGGTGCTGAAAAAAGACGCAAGCGAAATCGGTGCCGCTGCAAGCAAGGACTTGCAGAAACTTCCAGGTAACAGCAACGGAAAGGCAGAGTCGGACTCTGACGACAACCCCTTCCATGAATGGCTTCGTGAACAAGGCGCTTTGGCCATCAAGGACCAACAGAGCGACTGGTTTGATGAAAAAGGCTGGTTTGACGTTGAGATGTTCCACTCTTACTTGAAGTCAAAGAACTACAAGGTCGAAACGTTTGAGGATGCGGGGGCGCGCAAAGACTGGGGGCTCCGTCTTCGTCAGTTGCTTTTTAAGGAAGAAGTCAGAAGCTCGTTGCGTCTGTTCGACAACAGCCCTCAAGCTCAACTGGTTCGCTGCCTCACCCCACCGCAGTCATCAATTCACACCGCTACCAAAGTCAGCGGCCCAAGCTTCAGCGTTGCGGATAATTTCAAAGCCTCCGCCAAAGCCGAAGCAAGTCTGGGAATCGACCTCGCTCGCGGTGAGGTTGAATTGATGAAAATGGATCTTCCGGGGAGAGATCAAGCGAAAGACATCCTAGTGCCTTACCTGGATTATGAGAAAAACCGCAAAAATCTGAACCTGGGTCGGTTCTCGATTCACTTGGGCGCTAGAGCCTGGGGGTATACGGGTGCAACCCTCCTCCTTTCTTCCAGCGTGCAGTTGGGCCGCGCGAACGTACAAGGCGGGCTCAACCTTCCGGAAATCACCGATGCAAAACGCGCGGATACCACCAATGCGACTGCCGCAACCGCGCGAAGTGAACCTGTACTTGAGGGCGACGCTGCCAAGGTTCGGGTGGAAGACGGCGCTAAAGCCCAATTCAATCTTTTTGCTGGGGTGCAAGCCGGGATTCTGCTGACCGGTGCCTTGAACTGGGCACCACCAAAAGACATTGCAGCCCTGCGCGCAGCGCCAACACCGGGAATGAGTAACAGCGTCAACAGCACGAAAGCCAGCCAATGGTCGAGTTTAGCGAGACTGACAGCTGGACTTACTGCCGCTTACGGCCTCGGTGCAAACGCGGACATTGGAATTTCCTTGCACGAAGGCCGCTTCATCATGCGGTTCAAGGCCTCTCTCATTGTCGGCACAGGTGCCGGCGGCGAATTCCAGTTTGAAGTCGGGTATGACGGCGTTACTGACCTGATTAACCTGCTGCGTCGTGAGATGCACAAAAACCAAAATAAATCTTTAATTTTCATCGAAAATGATGCAGCCGAATACATCGATGTATTAAATTTTTTAGGTGCTTCTGGCATGCAAGTCGCTATGACTTATATGCAAGGAATTGACATCGCAATGTCCTTGTACGAAGTATTAACGGCGGGTGGTAAAGGGGCTACTATCGCCCACACGATCATAACTTATCGCAACCAGGCTGAGTTGGAGAAATGGTTTTTGAATGCAACTCCCAATGCACTTGGACCGATGTTAATGACGTTGATTTCTAGCGCTAATAGTTCGACCATTACGGACGTCTCGGCAGATGGCGCGACTCGTGAGAAAAAATATACGTACGACAGAGAGCAGGCGCATTTGATTCAACAGCAAGCCATCGAGAGAATTCTTGGATGGATTCTAAAAAACGCCAAAGAAACAAACACACTGACACAAGCCCAAGCACAGTTTGAAGAAGCTTGTATAAGCATGAACACTTTCGGAGCAAAAAATCCGGATAAGGGCCAAAGTTACTGTGAGCAGCGCTTGGCGATGGATAATTTCATGTCGGAGGCGGTGCTTCGCCTTACAGACCAGAGAAACGATCAAATGAGAGCGAGATACAAAAAGCATGTTTCCGAACTTGGTGCGCGACTTGACGGATTCTGCCAACGCTCCACATATTATGGCCGAACATATCTGCCCGGTGGAAGAGCAACATACAACGGCCCGGAAAAACAACACTGAGCGATAGCAATGACAGTAATTAAAGCAATAATTGCGCTAACCTTCGTCGCCTTTCCAATATTTGCTTCTGCGACACTTAATGTGCAGCAGCAAAACGCAAAGGAACGCGGAATTATATTGTTCAATCAGTATAAACCCGCAGCCCCCGAACTAAGAATAGCTGCGGAAGCTGGCGACCGTGAAGCTCAGTTTTTTTTGGCTGAGGAAATTCGGCAAGAAAACCAATACATCTCAGATGAAGCGTATAAGTGGTACGAGGCCGCTGCTAAACAAGGCGACTTCTACTCCATGATCCGAATAGGTCGAAGCAGTAGTGACTTATGCGTGAAGATGAAAAACTGCCCAACAGGAATAAAAAAACCAGAAGAATGGTTGGCCGAAGCGCAAAAGATAGCAAAAGAAAAATCTAATCATGGCGACGCAGAAGCGCTTTATATAATGTATGAACTAACCGCTGACCGAGATTGGTTAAAAAGATCAGCACTTGCAGGCGATGCGACAGCGCAATATCGAATGGCTATTGGTGATAGACAAGGCGAGGGCCTTATGCTCCCTTGGAAGCGCCAAGAGTCAGTTGAGCAATGGTTTCTGCTTTCTGCGAAATCTGGCAATCCCAAAGCGATGATGCAGCTCTTTGGAATATACCGAGAAAAGGGCGAACTCGATCAAGCTCGTTATTGGGTGGAGCGCGCCGCATCGATAGGTTATGAAGCTGGTCTCTACAATTATGGATATTTTTTAGCTGTGGACTCCGAGGCGCTCGGATTCAAGGAAGATAAAGTGAAAGGGCACGCACTAATCTCCCTTCTTAAAGAACTGGGCAGCGGTACGACGCAAGCAGACATTGAAGAGATACTTCCACAAATTGAAGAAAAAATGACCACATCCCAAATTAAAGAAGCTGAAGAATATGCAGCCGAATGGAAGTCCACGCACCCTCCTCTGTCCTTCTATCCGGAAAAATTAGGTTTCTGATTTTGGATTACACTGGCCGATCAACAACCAACTTCACCACACCATTTAGGTTATTATTTTTAGATAGCCTTATAGCTCTCAGCTTGGCATTATTTTTCGCTCCATTTGGCAATTTTGCAATCGCCGAAATATCACACTTACAGAAAGAATCGAAAAGCAAAGGATTAGTTCTTTTCAGTCAATATAAACCTGCAGAAGCGGAGCTGCGAATTGCTGCAGAAGCAGGTGATACTGAAGCACAATTTTACTTAGCTGAAGAACTCCGACGAAGAAGCAAATACATTACACCTGAGGCAAAAAAATGGTTGGAAGCAGCAAGTGCACAGGGTGATCTTTACGCCATGCTTAGGCTCGCCCGCTCGGATAATGATCTCTGTGCGACGATGAAAAACTGCCCTTCCGGGCAAAAAACTTCAGCAGAGTGGTTGGATACGGTTAAAGAGCTGGCAACATCCAAATCTGAAAAAGGTGACGCTGAGTCCGCTTATGTCATGTATTTGGCGACTGGCCAGTTGGATTGGTTAAAAAAATCTGCAGAGTCTGGTTTTGCTCAAGGTCAATGGCTGCTTGCTATTCGATATAAAGAAGGTAATGGATCTTTTTTGTTGCCTTGGAAACGGTCGGAAGCTGTCGAGAACTGGGCAAAGGCGTCTGCTCTTGGAGGTAATCCCAAGGGAATGATGGAGTACGCTGCCATTCTTTTCGAGAAGGGTGACATGGAAAGTTTTCGATATTGGAACGAACAAGCTGCCTCAATTGGCTTCGCCACTACGGTGTACGGGTATGGATCAGACCTGGCCCATGAGCCTGATACGTATGGCTTCCCTTATGACATCATCAAAGGGTACGCCTTGATTTATTTATTGAAAGAACTTGATGGCGGAGGCGGCATGGATGCCAACGTCAATGATAAGCTTCCTAAAATCGCTGCAAAAATGACGCAAACGCAAATAGCGGAAGCAAAAGTATTCGCACAAAAGTGGAAAGCCACACATCCGCCGCTCTCTTTTTTCCCTGATAAGTTAGGTGACTAATATGGTCACCCCCCTTAATTACGTTTAAAGACAGCACTTGGAACTACTATATTTACTGGCGTGGGGAACTACACAAAATTGAACCACTCACGTCATCGCGCTAAATTTCAAGAAAGACTTTTGTCACATGTGAAAAAACAGTTAAGAGGATGCAATACGCAGAAGGACGAAGCAAGATGTTCCGCACACCAATAAAAGCCATGGCGTTGATTGCATTAATATTTTCAACCTACGCTTTCGCACAGCTCACTCCTGATCAAGAAGCCGCGAAAAAGCGCGGAATTGCACTATTCAATCAATATAAAACAGCCGAACCCGAATTACGTATTGCAGCAGAAGCTGGCGATGCGGAAGCTCAATTTTATTTAGGCGAAGAGCTGCGTCTACAAAAGCAGCGAATGACAACCGAGTCGCAAAAATGGTACGAAGCCTCAGCATCCCAAGGTAACTATTATGCGATGTTCAAACTTGCTACCACCACTGGAGATCTATGCTCCGTTATAAATCAGTGTCCTGTAGGTACTAAAAAACCCAGTGACTGGCATGAACTGCTGATAAAAACAGCAGAGCCACTGGCGTTGAACGGTAGCGGCGAAGCAATGGTGGTCTTGTATAATGCGACAGCCAACGTAGAGTGGTTAAAGAAGGCAGCCAAAGCAGGCTATGCTCCTGGACAATGGTTACTCGCCACTCGTTACGCTGATGGCGAAGACACATTTTTATTGCCATGGAAGCGTAAAGACGCAGAAGAGGAATTATTGAAAAGTGCCTCCGAAGGTGGATTTCCCAAGGCGATGATGGAGTACAGCACTATTCTTTCTGAGCGAAATGATCTTGAAGGCGTTCGGTACTGGTTGGAGGCAGCAGCCAAAACCGGATATGTAAATGGGGTCAGTAGTTATGGGGCGTACGTTGCTCACACTCCTGACAAAGTTGGATATCCAATTGACCTAATAAAAGGTTATGCGTTGATATCACAACTTCAAGAACTTGATGGCGGAGGAAATATCCAATCCTATGTTGAAGCAAAGCTTCCTGCAATTGCAGAAAAGATGACTTCCACCCAAATTGAAGAAGCAAAAAAATACGCTACTGAATGGAAAGCTACACATCCACCTCTTTCCTTCTATCCAGAAAAATTAGGTTTTTGGACACAGTGAGCGCAGAAGGCTAGTCAGCCCGGCAGACTTCTGCCTGTTTGCCAGCCTGCAATTGATGGATCCCGTGCTCCCGGCGAATTGGTCGATGTGGACAAAGCGAAAGAGCGGTATGTCGAGGAAAAGTTGCCGCTTGGGGTGTGATAAGGGCGCTGTTTGAATGAATCAGCAAATATGCCTAAAAAGCCGATTCGTGAAAAAGGGTCTTGGAAATTTTCAATGTCGTTAAGCCTGAATAATTTGAACCAACTTAGATGGAAAAACCGAGCCTTAGCAATCGCCATCCTTATCATTGCTATCCCATTTTTAATACTTTTCATTTATAGCAAAACCCGAGTGCCGGGCGCAGCGTTGACGTCTCATAACTACATGGACAGACCTGTCGGTAGCTACTGGGTAAATGATAACTGGGGTGGAAACGGAGGCGTCACCTGCTGCTGGGATATCTCTGGAGAAAATGCCAAATTGGTTTGGATCTTGAGCATGTCAAAAGCTCAGGAGGACCTGGGCATGAAAATTGAGAAACATCGAGCACTGTTGCCCCTGCCAAAACGTAAGCCCGGACAAGATACATTGCATGTCTATTTTCTCCCCGGAAACAAGATCGAACTCATGTGGTCTACCACGACCCTTGATACGAGGTAGTTCGGATATCTTTGATTTGATACATGATCCAGTCCCGGAGGAAGCGCCTCGCCTTTAAATCACCGAAAACCTCCAGCAGCATCACGGGCAGATAATGCTTCTGCCCGTGAAAGCCAGGCCGCCTTTCAGGTCCTCAAACCGGCGCCTGCCAGTTCAACATTTTCTGCTGGGCAACCTGAAGTAAGTCACTGCCATCCTGCGTCAGCAGGTACAGCGCATGAGTGATGTGGGGAATGTCCTGGACATCGGCGTGTTTGAAGCACAGGCAGTGCAGGGTTTCGAGCAGGTCGGCAGCGGCGCGGATGCGTTGCACGGCGGCTTCGAAGAGGTCTTTCGGGTTGGCTTGGGTGTCGATGACCAGCGGTGCGCTGTCAGTGACGCCGCTGTTGAGCGGGAGGTAGCGGGCGGAGCTTAGCTTCAGTATTGGCATTAGGATTACTCGATTAGGTTGTAAGTAACCGCCGACACCGTGACCAAACGATGGGGAGGCGGACTGTGTACAGGCTTGGTCAACCGAGAACAACCCAACTCAGCACGCCCGAAGGCGACCCTGCACACAGCCGCCACTGCAATGCACTTCGAGGACATAGATGTCCACGGAGCGAATAATGGCACACTTGTGAGGGCTGTTATTTTAGGTGACCAAACCTAAGTCGCTGATTTTGCAGCGACGCCAAACCATAACCGCCCCACTCCAGCCCCCGAAAGCAGACAAGGCATCCACCCTTGTAGGAATCCGCCGAGACTCCCCCACGAAACAATCCCCGCCCAGACAGCCGGCGTTCAGCCCGGTTAACCATCGCTTAACGCAGCGGTCAAAAACTCTACTGAACCGCACACCCTCAGCCCTTGGCTGACGCCGAGTGCGGCAGGTTTGGCTGGCAATCTGCCGAACTCAATTTCCGTCGCACCGGAGTCCATCATGAACATTCGTCCGTTCCTGCTCACCACCGCCCTCGCCTGCACCGCGTTTGCCGGGCTGGCCCAGGCCAATGACACCTCCAAGGCTGTTCCCTATGAATACGGCATGCCGCTGCATGTCGCCAAAGTGGTTTCCCTGACCGAGCCGCAGACGCAGGAGTGCAAGGTCGTCACCGCCTACATGAAATACCTCGACAACAACGGTAAACCGGAAGAAATCAGTTACCGGAAATTATCTGACGCCTGCAGCTTCCAGAACTGACAGAAAGCTCTGATTTGCGGCTTTGCGGTAGGCGAGCACAGGTCTCGAAGAGTATGCTCGGGGCCCTCCTCACTGCCGCAAGGATTCGCCATGCAGTTGTCGTTTCGCACGTTGTCGACCCTCACCTTCTGTCTGTGTTTTCTGCTTTCTCTGGCCTGGGGTCTGGCTCCACAGATGTTGCTGGCGATCTGGAGCATCGAGTATTCGGAGGCAGCCGGATTCGTCGCACGGCGCAGCGCGGTGCTGTTTGCAGCGTTGGGAGTGATGTTTTATCTGGTGCGCAACGCGCCGGTGTCGATCGCGCGCAATGCGCTGAGCAACGGCTTTATCGTCGGCTGTTTTGGCCTGGCGGTGCTGGGGTTTGCTGAATGGCTCAACGGCCACGCCGGCCCCGGGATTCTGCTCGCGGTGCTGGTCGAGTTCGCGCTGGGCCTTGGCTTCTTGCAGGCCCGGCGCGTGACGGTCGAACTGGGTGAAACAGTCGGTTAGACGACTCGGGATCGCGGCACTGAATGTTGGGTTGCCGTTTGTAGCGCAAGATCCGAGCGCAACCCGGCGATCAGGCCGTTGATTTCGCGACAGCTGTTCAAATGACTGGCATCGATGCCACTCACCTGCAGCTCAACCTGATCGGTCTGGTGATCGCCATACACTTTGACGGTCATCGACAGATCCGGGGACAGCGTGCACTGGCAGCGTTTCGGTAGAAAGCTGCTTTCAATGATGTTGCGGAGTTCCAAGGCAGACAGAAACATGGCGAAACCTCTCCTTACTGTGAGACTGCCAATCAAGTATTCACGTCGACCGTTGCCACGGTTCCCACGGGTGTGTCCCCGCTGAATCCTTGGGTTGTGACAAGCGGCTGTACTGCGAAATGCCCATTGGAGTGTAGGCGCCCGAACTCGGTGCGCTGCACCAAATCAACGCATAAAGCGTGCCTTTCATCAGGTTGCATTCACCTCCTTGCAAATCAAAGGCTTGGAAAAAAGGCAGGCCACTGGCCAGTTGCAAAATGCAAGATTCGCTCGTGCAGGCACTGCAATTTGCAAGCGGTCGGCGGTTTGCATTCATCGACCGTGACAGTGAGAATGCCCGTCTACCAACGTACACCCGCCAGGAGGCTTCAATGGGAAATTTCACCGTCCGCGCGACGGCCGGCCTGATGCTCGCCAGCCTGTCCACCCTCACCCACGCCGCCAAACTTGAGGACACCGCGCCTTATCCGAAGGCCGAAGCGGGCTTTACGCGCCAAGTGATCCACCTGCCGCAACAGGCCCAGGAAGAAAACTTCAAAGTCGAAATCCTCGCCGGCAAGACCCTCGAAGTCGACTGCAACCGCCAGCGTCTGGGCGGCACCCTCGAAGAGAAAAACCTCGAAGGCTGGGGCTATCCGTTCTACCGCCTGGAAAAAGTCAGCGGCCCGATGAGCACGCTGATGGCCTGCCCGCCCGGCACCCAGAAAAAACGCGTATTCGTGCCGGTGATCGGTGACGGTTTCACCGTGCGCTACAACAGCAAGCTGCCGATCGTGGTTTACGCACCGCAGGACGTTGAAGTGCGTTTCCGTATCTGGTCGGCTTCGGACAAGATTGGCGTGGCAATACCTGAATAATCTGCAAAGGAGCCGCAGCCTTGATTACCTGCCACGTCAGATACGTGATTGATCCCTATCAGTTGGACGCATTCGAAGCCTACGCCAAGACCTGGCTCGGCATCGTCGAACGGCTGGGAGGAACGCATCATGGTTACTTCCTGCCCTCGGAAGGCGCGAGCAATATCGCGTATTGCCTGTTCAGTTTCCCGTCGCTGGCAGATTACGAAAGTTATCGCCACATTGCACTGACCGACCCGGAAAGCACGGCGCTGGTGGCCGATCTGGTCGAAAAGAAGTTCATCATCAGCTACGAGCGCAGCTTTCTACGCCCACTGCTGCCCTGAACGCTTCAACGCCGTTGGCAACTGCCAACGGCTGATAGCTGCGCAACTTGAAATTCCGACTCATCTGCCCAAGGAAGGAATACCTGATGTCCATCGCCCTGCCCCTCACCGCGTTGATTGCCTTCAGCGGCTACACCGTTTCCGTGATGCTTCAGGCGGAACAGTCGCTGATCGACTTCGGCATCAGCCTGATGTCGCGGCCCGACACCGCACAAGTGGTGATCGATCTCTATCTGCTGGCAACCCTGGCGGGCGTCTGGATGTACAAGGACGCGCGCAAGCGTGGGCAGTCGGGCTGGTCGGTGGTGCCTTATCTGTTGCTGACGGCGGTATTTGTTTCAATCGGGCCGCTGATGTACCTGGTTGTTCGGGGCCTGCAGGATCGCAAGCGTTCGGCCCCGGTCACTTCGCCAGACGCCTGAGCCCGAACAGCATCCCGCCCGCCCCCAGCAGCATCGCCGCCAGGAACAACGGGTACGACACCCACCACGGTGTGCCGGCGGTCATCATGCTGAATTCCGACATGCCGCCAATGCTCGCGATCAGGTTGAGCGGCAGGAATACCACGTTGATCAGCGTCAGTTTGCGCAGCAGGTTGTTCATGCTGTTGTTCATCAGGTTGCCACGGGCGTCGATCAGCCCGGAGAACACCGTCGAATAGATTTCCGCCTGCTTGTAGCACTGGTTGTTTTCGATGATCAGGTCGTCGATCAGGCCGATGGCTTCGCTGCCGAAGTGCTGTTTTTCCGCGTGATTGCGCAACCGCGTGAGCACCGCGCCGTTGCTGTGCAGGGCGTTGATGTAATAGATCAGGCTTTCGCTGAGGTTGAACATTTGCACCAGATGCTGGTTCTGCATCGAGGCGTTGAATTTCTGCTGCAACTCCCGGGCGACCAGTTTGATCACCTTCAGATGCCCGAGGTAGTGATGGATGTTGTTGAACAGCAAATCCAGCAACACATCCAGCGGCGTGTTCAATGGCTGGCGGGTGCCGACACCGTGCAGCGGCGTGTCGTCGGTTGCGATGACCAACAACTGGCCCGGCGAGAACAGCAAGCCGCAGGACGACACCTCGAATGCCAGGCTGCCGCCTCCGGAATAGTTCTCGGGGCGTTTCCAGATCAGGAACAAGTGATCGGGGTGAAACTCGATCCGTGACACCTCGTCCGGGTCGAGCGCCGAGGCCAGCGCGTGTTCATCGAGTTTGAAGTGACTGTGGAGCAGGTCGCGCTCGGCGGCGTCGGGGTCGCTGAACAGCATCACCTCGGCGTCCAGCCGCTCGACCCGCTGCAAGGCGCCGTGATTGAGTGCAAAGCTGTTGATCATCGGCCGGTCACCAAGCCTGGCCGCGGCGTTTGAGCTCGAGACGGCGCACGAATTCTTCCAGCACCAGCGAATACAGATCGTCTTGCAGGTAGGCGTCTTCGATGCCCGCGTCGAGGTTCGGGTTGTCGTTGACCTCGATCACCACGACTTTGTCGCCGGCCTGTTTCAGATCGACGCCATACAAGCCGTCGCCGATCAGGTTGGCGGTCTTCACCGCCAGTTCCACCACCGCGCGCGGCGCCTCGTGGATCGCCAGCGTGCGACATTCACCGTTGACGTCCTGACCCTTGGCCTTGTGGTTGTAGATCTGCCAATGGCCCTTGGACATGAAGTACTGGCAGGCAAAGATCGGTTTGCGGTTGAGCACGCCGATGCGCCAGTCGTACTCGGTGTAGAAAAATTCCTGGGCCAGCAACAGCACCGAGTGTTCGAATAGCTCGGCGGTGGCTTCCAGCAAAGCCTGCTGGCTCTCGACCTTGATCACGCCACGGGAGAAACAGCCATCCGGGATCTTCAGCACCAACGGAAAACCGAGGCGTTCGCCGACCCGCTCGAAGTCTTCGGGTCGCTCCTTGTAGAGAATTTCCGTGGCGGGCATGCCCAGTTGATGGCTGTTGAGCAGGTCAGTGAGATAGACCTTGTTGGTGCAGCGCAGGATCGACGTCGGGTCGTCCATCACCACCAGCCCTTCGCTTTCGGCCTTCTTGGCGAAGCGGTAGGTGTGGTTGTCGACGCTGGTGGTCTCGCGGATCAGCAGGCCGTCGTACTCGGCCAGCCTTGCGTAGTCCTTGCGTTCGATCAGCTCGACATCGATGCCCATGCCTTTGCCGACCCGCACGAAGTTTTCCAGTGCGCGGGCGTTGGATGGCGGCAAGGCTTCCTGCGGATCATGCAGGATCGCCAGGTCATATCGCGCTACTTGCGGCGAGCGCGGTACACGCCAGATCTTGCGACTGAAGCCGTCCAGCGCATTGGCGAACTGATCTTCCTGATCCTCTCGCAACTTGTGCAAGGCGCCGGATTTTATACCTTCGATGTGCCAGCCGTTAGTTCGACGGAACTCAACTAACAGAATCGGACACGGGAATACTTCAAACAATTGCCGGGCCAGATCCTGCAACGGCTCGATATGGGTTCTGCCGAAATAAAGTGTCAGCGTAAAACCTTCGGTGTCACTGTAGAGATGATGGCTGAGGGCTTTTTCCAGGGTTTTATCCAGGTCATCCAGCGCCAGACCGTAAAGGGATTTTCGGGTCAGCTCGCTGATGGTGCGTACCGACGGAATCACCTTGTGCCCTCGGGCTTCAGCCAGCAGCGAGCAGTAGTAGCCGTGGCCCAGGTACTTGTAGCTGCGGCACAGATTGATCACCTGTACGCGTTTTCCCGGCTCGCTGTCGGGTGGCTGTTCAAGGTATTCCTGGGCCGTCAGGATGTCTTCGCTGGGGAAGTACGAGGCCCAGTCTTCCTTGCGTTCGACGATGATCAACACTTGACTGGAAGTTCTGATCTGCGGTTTTAAATAAGTTGCCGGTGGCAAACTTTGACTGGATACTTCGCGCCAATGACCCTGTACCGCTGACATAGAAATTGATCCGTTGGAGAACAAGACCTTTTCTATTAAGCACGAAGTTTTTCGAAAGTCCCGTTTCGTTACGCAACTTTTACGGTGGTCATATGAATGCTGTTTTTCGCCTGGCGGTCGTTGATGATTTGCCAGCGTTGCTTACGCTGGAGATGCACTGTTTCACCACGGACCGGCTCACCCGCCGCAGTTTCCAATGGATGATCACCCGGGCCCACGGGCAATTGTGGGTGGCCGAACGTGAGGGCCAACTGGCCGGTTATGCGCTGGTGCTGTTTCATCGCGGCACCTCGCTGGCCCGTCTGTATTCCATTGCGATTGCCCCCGAGGCGCGCGGCGGTGGTCTGGGCAAGCAATTGCTGCAACGGATCGAGGCCTGTGCGCTTGAGCACGACTGCGCCTATCTGCGGCTGGAAGTGCGCACCGACAACCCCGCCGCCATCGCCCTGTACGAGCGTAACGGCTACCGGCGCTTTGCACTGATCCATGACTACTACGAGGATCACGCCGACGCGCTGCGTCTGGAGAAACGCATTCTCCAGCACCACGATTCGCGCAACATCAAAGTCCCCTATTACCGACAAACCACCGATTTCACCTGCGGCCCGGCCTGCTTGCTGATGGCCATGGGTGCGCTAAAGGCCGATCGCTTGCTGGAACGGCGCGAGGAATTGCAGTTGTGGCGCGAGGCAACCACGGTGTTCATGACGGCCGGCCATGGCGGTTGCAGCCCGCAAGGCTTGGCTCTGGCGGCTTGGCGCCGGGGTTTCAGAGTGCGATTGCAACTGAGCATGACCGGGCCGCTGTTTCTCGACGGCGTGCGCGATGCGCATAAAAAAGACGTCATGCGCCTGGTCCACGACGAGTTCATGGCGCAACTGAACGACACCGATGTCGATCAATCCATTGGCGTAGCGCTGGATTTACCCGCGCTGTTGGCCAACGGTGGTCAACCCTTGGTGCTGATCAGCAGCTATCGGCTAACCCGTTCCAAGTCGCCGCACTGGGTGATCGTCACCGACTGCGATGAAGACTTCGTTTACCTGCACGACCCGGATGTCGATCACAGTCAGCATCGTCAGCCCATGGACTGCCAGCACGTGCCGGTCAGCCATGGGGAGTTCGAGAAGATGTGCCGCTTCGGTCGTGGCAAGTTGCGGGCGGCGGTAGTGCTCTACGCTCGCTCACCCGCGTGAAGGGTTCATTTGAGTCCGATCTTGTACAGCGAACCGTCGGACTCATCGGTCAGCACATACAGGTAACCATCCGGCCCTTGGCGTACATCACGAATCCGTTGCTTCAGTTCGCCCAGCAAGCGTTCTTCATGCACCACCTTGTCGCCGTCGAATTGCAAGCGGATCAGCTCCTGCGTCACCAGCGCACCGATGAACAGATTGTGCTGCCACGGCTTGAAGCGGTCGGCATCGTAGAACGCCATGCCGGTGACGCCCGGGGATTTTTCCCAGACATGGTGCGGCCCGACCGTGCCTTCGGCGGTCTTGCCCTTGGCTTCCGGGATCGGTTGCATGGAGTAGTTGATGCCGTGGGTCGCCAGCGGCCAGCCGTAGTTCTTGCCGCGTTCGATGATGTTCACTTCATCGCCGCCGCGCGGGCCGTGCTCGTTTTCCCATAAGGTGCCGGTCCATGGATTGAGTGCGGCGCCCTGGGGATTGCGGTGGCCGTAGGACCAGATCTCCGGGCGCACGCCGGACTGGCCGACAAAGGGATTGTCGTCCGGCACCTTGCCGTCGGGGTAGATCCGCACGACCTTGCCTTGCAGCTTGTCCAGGTCCTGCGCGGTCGGGCGGTCGTTGTTCTCGCCCAGGGTGATGAACAGATAACCGTCCCGGTCAAACACCAGCCGCGAGCCGAAGTGATTTCCGACCGACAGTTTCGGCTCCTGACGGAAAATCACGTTGAAGTCCTTCAGGGTTTTCAGGTCATCCGACAGGCGTCCGCGCCCCACCGCCGTTCCGGCCTTGTCACCCGCACCGCCACCCTCGGCGTACGACAGGTAAACGAGGCGATCCTGTTTGAAATCCGGTGACAGCACCACATCGAGCAATCCGCCCTGCCCCTTGGCCCAGACGTCTGGCACACCGGTGATCGGCGCAGACAGCTTGCCGTCGGCATCCACCACGCGCAGGTTGCCGGGACGTTCGGTCACCAGCATGCCCTGGCGATCAGGAAGGAAGGCCAGAGCCCATGGGTGCTCGAGGCCCTGGGTAATCGTTGTGACTTCAAGGGTGCCCTGCTCGCTTTGCAGCTCTTTGGGAGCGGCGGCGAGCGCCGGGGCGGCGATCAGTGCACTGGCACACAGGCCGGCCAGAAGGGTTTTACGCAACATGCACGATTCCTTTTGTTCGTTTGAAGGGCTGACAGAAGCGGTTCTGCCATTCAACGGTTGCTCCCGCTGTCACGGGCTGGAGGGTTGGGGATGAAGGTGGGTGGCGTGCTCGGCACGGAGCGCAGCGGCTGACCATTGCCGATACCGCGATTTTCCAGGGTCGGCGGCCGTGGCACCGGCACCGTGTTCGGCCCGCGAACGGGCGGAGTGCCGGGCTGGGTGCCCTGCATGCTGTTGGGGTTCGCCCGGCGGATCGGGCTGTTGTAGGGGTTGTTGCTGTTGCCGGTCGGACTTTGTGCCAGCAACAGCGATGTATGGCTTATTGCGCCATCGGCGTGAACCAGCCCGCCACTGAGGGCGAGCAACGCAATGCCAAGCAGGAAACGGTTCATGAACGGCCTCTTTCGGTGCGCAGGGACTAGAGCCTTCGAGTCCACGCTACGCCGTGGGTTCGCATTTGTTAACCCGTCACCGCTAAACAAGATGTAACACGGCTTGACCTGACGTTTAGAGGCACCCAGCAAACAACGGAAACTTTTACACCGGGCCACGGGTCACCCGAACATCACTCGGAGAACAGCACATGGCTCGGGCAATCTGGAAAGGCGCAATCAGTTTCGGTCTGGTCCACATCCCTGTGGCGCTGGTCTCGGCGACGTCATCCCAAGGCGTCGACTTCGACTGGCTCGACAGCCGCAGCATGGACCCGGTCGGCTATAAACGGGTCAACAAGGTCACCGGCAAGGAAGTCACCAAGGAGCACATCGTCAAAGGTGTGCAGTTCGAAAAAGGCCGCTATGTGGTGCTGAGCGAGGAAGAGATCCGCTCGGCACACCCGGTTTCAACCCAGACCATCGATATCTTCGCCTTTGTCGACAGTGAACAGATCCCGCTGCAGAACATCGACACGCCCTATTACCTGGCTCCGGACAAGCGCGGCGGCAAGGTCTACGCCTTGCTGCGTGAAACCCTGAGCAAAACCCGGAAGGTCGCCCTCGCCCGAGTGGTTTTACATACGCGCCAATACTTGGCGGCGCTGATGCCTCTGGAGTCGGCGCTGGTGCTGGTGAAGTTGCGCTGGCCGCAGGAAGTGCGCAGCCTGGACGAACTTGAGCTGGGCAGCGAAGTGACCAAGCCGCAACTGGCCAAGGGCGAGCTGGACATGGCCAAACGGCTGGTGGAAGACATGACAGCGGACTGGACGCCCGAGGATTACAACGACGAGTTCGAAGACAAGATCATGGCGCTGGTGGACAAGAAGGCCCATGAAGGCAAGATCGAAGACGTTGAGACCGTCTCTGGAGAAGAAGAGCGCAAAACCGCAGATGTTATCGACCTGACCGAACTGCTCAAGCGCAGCTTGGGCGGAAAAGCTCCGGCCAAACCGGCGAAGAAGACCGCCAGCAAGACAACAGCGGCGAAGAAAACCAAAAAAGCGTCGTGAAAATGAAATCGGGCGACCGTCTTTCAACAGTCGCCCGATTCGTCAGATCAGAATGAAGATCGCCAGCAGACCGCCGAAAATCGCCCACTTTTCCATGTAGTAGAGTTTGCGATTGCGCTTTTTCAGCTCTTTGCCGCGCAGGCGAATCTTGTAGATCTTGGTAAACAAGCGGTTGATGCCACCGGTGCGGTCACCCGCATCGTTCGGCGCACCGGCCGCCGACATCACGGTGCGGCTGAACCAGCGGTTGAACGCCGCCGCCCAGCGATACTTCATCGGGCGCTCGATGTCACAGAACAGGATGATGCGGTTGTGGTCGGTGGTGTTTTCCGCGTAATGAATGAACGTCTCGTCGAACATCACCGCTTCGCCATCACGCCAGTGATAATTCTCGCCATCGACGTTGATGTAGCAACCGGCGTCGTTCGGCGTTTCCAGGCCAAGGTGATAGCGGTACGAACCGGCGTACGGATCGCGGTGACGCACCAGTTTCGAGCCCGGTGGCAATTCTGCAAACATCGCAGCCTTGATTGAGCCGATGCTCTGCACCAACTCAGTGGTGCGCGGGCACAGTTGAAGCGCCGACGGGTGGCTGTCGCCGTACCACTTCAGGTAGAAACGCTTCCAGCCAGTCTTGAAGAACGAGTTGAAACCGACGTCGTCGTACTGGTTCGAGCGCTTGATCTCGCCGGCACGCAGCAGGTTACGACCTTCTTCACGGATTTCTTCCCAGTGGGTCTGCAACGGAGTCAGATCGGGAAAGTCCTTTGGATCAAGGTAAGGCGTGTTGGGCTTTTTCGAGAACAGATAAAGGAAGCAGTTGATCGGTGCCAGGAACGAGGAGTGATCGCTCAGTTGACGACCGAGTTTGTGGCGTACGCGACCGCGCAGGTGAACATACGCAATGGAAATGACATATACAGCGGCAATGATGAGTTTCACGGAAATCGTCACACGTCAGAAGTGAACAAACTGCGCGCCTTTCGGGCTGTGGCCCAAGGTCTGTGGCAGTGGTCTGAAATCAAAAAAAACGTCCCGGTGGCGCATCCTTGAGCCCATGCCGGACAAGGCATTGGGTGAATGGATGGCATTTTAGCCACAGTTTGTAACCAATAGTGAACCTTCATCTGTGAAAAACTGTCTCGCGATTGCGCCAAACGGCAATCGGAATGTCACCGCCCTATCGTTTAAAGAGCCAGACCAGTACAATCGCCGCCAAACTTTACGCGCCCCCCTTGGTTGATGACGGGATTGCCCCGCCTCAGCGCACTTCGACTCGGGCCAAGCGCTCCGGCTGCACCCTCGCTACTCAGCACGCTTCGCAGGAAAAACCTTTGATTTCTACAGCTAACATCACCATGCAGTTCGGCGCCAAGCCGCTGTTTGAAAACGTTTCGGTCAAATTCAACGGCGGCAACCGCTACGGCCTGATCGGCGCCAACGGTTGCGGCAAGTCGACCTTCATGAAGATCCTCGGCGGCGACCTCGAGCCGTCCGGCGGCCAGGTCATGCTGGAGCCGAATGTACGCCTGGGTAAATTGCGCCAGGATCAGTTCGCCTACGAAGAATTCACCGTGATCGACACGGTGATCATGGGTCACGAAGAGCTGTGGAAGGTCAAGGCCGAGCGCGATCGCATCTACTCGCTGCCGGAAATGAGCGAAGAAGACGGCATGGCCGTGGCCGAGCTGGAAACCGAGTTCGCCGAGATGGACGGCTATACGGCCGAATCCCGCGCCGGTGAACTGCTGCTTGGTCTGGGTATTCCGCTGGAACAGCATTTCGGCCCGATGACCGAAGTCGCGCCGGGCTGGAAACTCCGCGTTCTGTTGGCTCAGGCACTGTTCTCCGATCCGGAAGTGCTGCTGCTCGACGAACCGACCAACCACCTGGACATCAACACCATCCGCTGGCTGGAAACGATTTTGACGGCGCGTAACAGCACCATGATCATCATTTCCCACGACCGTCACTTCCTGAACAGCGTCTGCACCCACATGGCCGACCTGGACTACGGCGAGCTGCGTCTGTTCCCGGGCAACTACGACGAGTACATGACCGCGGCGACTCAGTCCCGCGAGCAACTGCTGTCGGACAACGCCAAGAAGAAAGCCCAGATTGCCGAACTGCAAACGTTCGTCAGCCGCTTCTCGGCCAACGCCTCGAAAGCCAAGCAGGCCACTTCCCGCGCCAAGCAGATCGACAAGATCCAGCTGGCCGAAGTCAAGCCATCGAGCCGCGTGAGCCCGTTCATCCGTTTCGAACAGACCAAGAAGCTGCACCGCCAGGCCGTGACCATCGAGCAGATGTCCAAGGGCTTCGACGGCAAGACCCTGTTCAAGAACTTCAGTTTCACCGTTGAAGCCGGCGAGCGCGTAGCCATCATCGGCCCGAACGGTATCGGCAAGACCACCCTACTGCGCACGCTGATGGGCGAACTGACCCCGGACGCAGGTTCGGTGAAGTGGACCGAAAGCGCGGAGCTGGGCTACTACGCTCAGGACCACGCCCACGATTTCGAAGACGACGTCAGCCTGTTCGACTGGATGGGTCAGTGGACTCAGGGCGAGCAAGTGATCCGTGGCACCCTGGGTCGCATGCTGTTCTCCAACGACGAAATCCTCAAGTCGGTGAAGGTGATTTCCGGTGGTGAGCAAGGTCGCATGCTGTTCGGCAAGCTGATCCTGCAAAAGCCGAACGTGCTGGTGATGGACGAACCGACCAACCACCTGGACATGGAATCGATCGAGGCGCTGAACCTGGCGCTGGAAAACTACCCGGGCACGTTGATTTTCGTCAGCCACGACCGTGAGTTCGTATCGTCCCTGGCCACCCGCATCATCGAGCTGAGCCCGAACGGTGTGACCGACTTCAGCGGCACCTACGACGACTACCTGCGCAGCCAAGGCGTGGTGTTCTAAGTCGAATCGAGCGGTAAACAGAAAGCCCTGTCCTTGTGACAGGGCTTTTTTTTCGTCGAGGAAAAGATCGTTAGCCTGCTTCCTTTTAATCCAGCGCCACGCCATGATGCGGACTCTCCCACCGCCGCCCGCGAACGAGTCCTCATGTCTGCGCAGCAACAGCCACCGCAAAGCTCCATGGCGATCACCCTGCAGATCGTCTCCATCGTTTTCTATACCTTTATTGCCTTCCTCTGCATCGGCCTGCCGATTGCGGTGCTGCCCGGCTACGTGCACGAACAATTGGGTTTCAGTGCCGTGATCGCGGGGCTGGTGATCGGTTCGCAATACCTGGCTACCCTGCTCAGCCGGCCAATGGCCGGGCGCATGTCGGACACCATCGGCACCAAACGGGCGATTGTTTATGGTTTGTCGGGGATTGTGCTCAGCGGTGTGCTGACGCTGGTTTCGACGCTGTTGCAGAGCTTGCCGCTGTTGAGCCTGTCGATCCTGATTGTCGGGCGCCTGTTGCTGGGGATTGCCCAGGGCCTGATCGGCGTCGGCACCATCAGTTGGTGCATGGGCCAGGTCGGTGCCGAACACACCGCGCGCTCGATTTCGTGGAACGGCATCGCGTCCTATGGCGCGATTGCCATTGGCGCGCCGTTGGGCGTGGTGATGGTCGCCAACTACGGCTTCGAAAGCCTTGGCATTGCGCTGTCGCTACTCGCGGCCGGCGCCTTGCTGCTGATCCGCAATAAGCCCTCGGTGCCGGTGGTACGCGGTGAACGCCTGCCGTTCTGGGCGGTGCTCGGACGGATTGCGCCGTTCGGCGCCAGTCTGAGCCTGGCGTCGATTGGCTATGGCACGCTGACCACCTTCATCACCCTGTATTACCTCAATCGCGGCTGGAGCGGCGCTGCGTATTGCCTGACGGTGTTCGGTGTGTGTTTCATCCTTTCGCGGCTGCTGTTCATTTCCGCCATCGGCCGTTTTGGCGGATTCACCTCGGCGATTGCCTGCATGACCATCGAAACTGTCGGCCTGGTCATGCTGTGGCTGGCGCCCTCGACCGCGTATGCCTTGGTCGGCGCCGGTCTGGCCGGGTTCGGCCTGTCGCTGGTATACCCCGCGCTGGGCGTCGAGGCGATCAAGCAGGTGCCCAACTCCAGTCGTGGTGCCGGGTTGAGTGCTTATGCGGTGTTTTTCGATCTGGCGCTGGCGATTGCCGGCCCGTTGATGGGCGCGGTGGCGTTGAACCTGGGCTATTCGTGGATTTTCTTCAGTGCGGCCGTGCTGTCCGTGACCGGACTGGCGTTGACCTTGCTGCTCAAGCGCCGGGCCATGGCGTAAACGCTCACTGATCCGCCGTCTGCATCCCCGCGCGGGTCGGCCTGCCCAAGGCATGGGAGAAGAACCGTCCGGCCTCGGAAATCAGGTTGCGGTGGATGTCTTCTCGATCGACCCCGTCCGCGTCGGTGCACAGCGCCGGCATCGCCCGGATCTGCTCTTCATTGCATGGCGCCATGAACACGAAGTGCCCTGCCCCGGCCAGCAATTTAAAGTCGGGTGCGGTCGGCAGCTTGCGCGCCAGGGCCGCAGCGTTTTTATCGAAGGCCACCAGTTTGTCGCCATCACCGCTGTAGAGCAGCACCGGCACATGCACATCAGCCAAAGTGTGACGACCAAACTTCAGGCTCAGCGGCGCCATCAGCAGCAACGCATGCACGCGCGGATCGGCCACCGGTTGCAGATCGTCGCGGTCGACAATCAGCTCGCCCTGGGTGTTGCAGGCGTCGCGGTCGTCCGGGCGCTCCTGGCAGTAGCGGCGCAGGCGATCCAGATCCGGCTGCGCGCCGGACAGAATCAACGCCGTTTCGCCGCCCGCCGAATAGCCGATTACGCCAACCTGCTCGGCGTTCACGTACGGCGCGAGCATGCGGTCGCCCAGCGTGGCGGTAATGGCTTCGGAAATCTGGATCGGCCGGCCGTAGAGATTGCTCAACGTGCCGAGGCGGCTGTGATCCTTGGAGTTATCGCCGGGGTGAATCACCGCCACCACCACGAACCCCTTGCGTGCCAGTGACGTAGCCAGGTCGTGCAGCGCCAGCGGCGTGCCGGTGTTGCCGTGAGAGAGCATCAGCATGGGGAAACGGCCGATGGCGACTTTGGTGTCTTCGCCGGCCTCGACCGAATAACCTTCGAGCAGGCTCAGGTGTTCGCGGTCGCTGGAGGGATAGAACGCGATGGCGCGCATCGGTTGCAGGTCGAGCGGATCGAGGAATGTCATCTCGTGATAGCCGACGCTCCAGCGCGGGTGCTGCCCGGGCGCAGCGTGCACTGAATTCAGGCTGCCGAGCAGGCAAATCAGTAACGCTGCACAAAGACGCATCATGGGATGCCCCACCCTGTTGTTACTCAATCGAAAGATCCGTTGTGTTCGACGCCCGAAATTCCGAAATTCGGTAACCCGGCGCGGCGTTGCACTCAGACGTTGATCATCAGACTGCATAACCCGGGCCAGATTATGTAACAGTCAGAAACAAAAAACTCCGTATCTGGCCCTTGCGGAACCAGAATACAGAGTTTTTGGAGATTTGCCTGAACAGGAGCTGTTCTTTACGCAAGCCTTACGCGGCGGCGAACAGCTGCTCGCTGATCTTCGCTTGCGCGGCGCTCATGGCGTTGTTGCGCACTTCTTCGCCGTAGGCCAGGCCTTCGGCACGCACGACTTCGATGTCGGTGATGCCGAGGAAGCCAAAGACCAGTTTCAGGTAGTCTTCGTGCGCCACGCCCGAAGCTTGACCGGCGTGGATGCCGCCAGCGGTGGAAACGATCACTACTTTCTTGCCGCCGCACAGGCCTTCAGGGCCGGCTTCGGTGTAACGGAAGGTCTGGCCGGCGACGGCGATGCGGTCGATCCAGGCTTTGAGCTGGGTCGGCACGGTGAAGTTGTACATCGGTGCAGCGACGACGATGGCGTCAGCGGCGATGAATTCGGCCAGGGTGGTGGCGCTCAGTTCGGCTTCGTGCTGTTGTGCGGCGTTGCGCAGTTCAGCGGTGGTGCCGGCGGCAACCAGGGTGGTCGACGAGAAGTGGCTGATGGCATCAGCGGCCAGATCGCGGTAGGTCACGACAGCGCTTGGCTCGGCGGCTTGCCAGGCTTTAGTGACTTGACTGCTCAGCTGACGGGAAGCGGAGTTGTCGCCCAGAATGCTCGAATCGATGTGCAGCAGTTTCATGTGGAATCTCCTGGAATGAATCGCCGGTGGCGACGGAATGGAGACAATCCTACCGACGAAACCAATAGCTGATTAGACGGCAACAATGCGATAGTTTGTCCCACTGATAGAACAGTCGGGTTTCTCCATGCAAGACCTCAACGATCTCTACTATTTCGCCAAAGTGGTCGAGGCTGGCGGTTTCGCCGCCGCCGGCCGCTTGCTCGGCATTCCCAAGTCACGCCTGTCGCGGCGCATCGCCGAGCTGGAAGAACGCCTTGGCGCACGTTTGCTGCAACGCACCACCCGCCAATTGAAGCTGACGGCGGTCGGCGAACGCTATCTGCGTCACTGTCAGGCCATGCTGCTGGAAGCGGAAATGGCCGATGAAACAGTGGCCAGCATGTCCAGCGAGCCTCGCGGACGCTTGCGGGTTTCCAGCCCCACGGGGCTGGCCCATGAAATGCTCCCGGTGGTGATCAGCAATTTCCTTGGCAAATACCCTCAGGTGCAGCTGGAAGTCACCCTGATCAATCGACGGGTCGACCTGATCACCGAAGGCATCGACGTGGCCCTGCGCGTGCGCGAACACGGCGATGAAGAACCGATGCTGGTGACCCGCCGCCTGCGTCAGGCGCAGATGGTGGTGGTCGCAAGCCCTTCCTTTATGCAGGGCGTGGAAATCAATCATCCGCAGGACCTGAAGAACCTGCCGGTGCTGGGCGCTCTGGAAGCCGATCGCATGGTGCATGTGCGCCTGCTCGATCAGCACGGCAAGAGTTGCGATCTGGCGCTGGAAGCCCGGCTGGGCATCGACGATTTCATCGTGCGCAAGGCCTGTGTGCTGGCCGGCCAGGGTTTCACCCTGCTGCCGATGATGTATTGCGAAACGGAACTGAACAACGGCACGCTGGTGCAGTTGTTGCCGGACTGGTCACTGCCCGGCGGCTGGCTGCAAGCGGTGTATCCGCATCGGCGCGGGGTGATGCCGGCGGTGCGCGCGTGGATCGATCATCTGGTCGAATCGTTCAATGCCTGTGGAGAACGGCTGTTATGAAACAAGGAAAGATGAGCGAACAGGATGTCGCGGACTTCTGCCTGGCCCTGCCCGGTGCCAGGGAAGACTACAAATGGGGTGGCGTGCGAGTGTTTTCGATTGCCGGCAACAAGATGTTCGCCTTGCAGGGACTGCGCGGTGATTCGCTGGCGTTCAAGGTCGACAAGGACCTGTTTCTTGGTCATTGCGACCGGCCGGGCATTCACCCGGCGCCGTATCTGGCCCGGGCGCAATGGATCATCATGCACCCGCCCTACCCGCTGGGCGCCGATGAACTGCAAGGGTTGCTGCAGCGTTCCCATCAACTGGTGGTGAGCAAGCTGCCCAAGCGCGTGCAGGTCGGGCTGCTGCTTTAGAACAACGCCAGGAGGTTCGAACCGAGAAACAACTGATCGATCCAGAACACCTGATGCAAAGCCACAATCATCCAGAACAACACCTGAAACGACACCTTGCGCGTCTTGTGCCGGAAGACCTGCTGGGCGATCAACGCGCCCGGCCAGCCTCCCGCCAGTTCCACCGCGTGCAGGATGTTTTCCGGTGTGCGCCAGGCGTCGGCCTGGGCCTTGCGCTTGTCCGCCCAGTACAGGAAAAACGCCAGCACGCTGACCAGCCCGTAGGCCGTCAGCGGTACCAGGGAAATCCCGCGCAGCCACATCGACAACGAGCCGAACAGTGGCAGCGCGCAGACGATCAGCAGCACCACCAGTTTCAATTTCAAGTGCTGGATATTGCCACCGGAAGGACCGCGATCCGGGCGGCGTGCGCGGGAATCACTCATGGCTTGGCTGCCGTCCAGTCGACCCAGCCGAACTGCCACGTTGCCAGAATCACCAGACCGAAGACGATCCGGTACCAGGCAAACGCCGCGTAGCTATGGCTGCCGATGAACTTGAGCAGGCCGCGCACCGCGATCATGGCGAAGATGAACGCGGTGACGAAACCGATGGCGAATACCGGGAAATCCGCCGGTACGAACAGGTCGCGATACTTGTAGCCCGAATACACCGCCGCACCGACCATGGTCGGCATCGCCAGGAAGAACGAGAACTCGGTGGCGGTCTTGCGCGACAGGCCGAACAACAGGCCGCCGATGATGGTCGAGCCGGAGCGCGAAGTGCCGGGGATCATCGCCAGGCACTGGGCGAAGCCGATCTTCAGCGCATCCGTCCAGCGAATCTCGTCGACCGTTTCGGCGTGCACTTCATGCTGACGCTGCTCGGCCCACAACATCACGATGCCGCCCACCACCAGCGCGGCGGCCACGGTGATCGGGTTGAACAGGTAGTGGTGAATCAAGTCGGCGAAGACCACACCCAGCACCACGGCGGGCAGGAAGGCGATCAGCAGGTTGGCGGTGAAACGCCGCGCACTCGGCTGGGTCGGCAGGCCAATGACCACGTCGAGAATCTTGCGCCGGAATTCCCAGACCACCGCGAGAATCGCACCAAGCTGGATGATGATGTTGAACGCCATGGCCCGCTCGCCTCCGAAATCGAGCAAGTCGGCAACAATGATCTGGTGTCCTGTACTGGAAATGGGCAAAAACTCCGTCAGCCCCTCTACAACTCCTAGAATCAGTGCCTGCAAGGCCGTCCAAAGATCCATCAATCCCCCAGAGAGCGATGCACAGAGGCATGCCCCGATAGTATTTTTTACGTTCACTGCGTTCAGCGTAGCTGGTTAAAGCTGTACCGATTCCGCGCGCACAGGATCCACACGAAACAGTCAAAATTCCGTGAAAAATCAATTTCGATTCAGGTTTTCACGCGCGGGGCCGAAATCCTAACAGACAAGCCGTAATAGCGCTGCCGCGTTCTACGACTTGGGTCGCGTATGCCCGGTCACCGAAACGTGGTTGGATGCTGGCGGTGGTTTATTACAAGAAAAAGAATCCGGAGTGACAGCGTTATGAACAGCTTGCGCAGTGTGTCGATCAGCCGACGCTTGTGGCTCATCTTGATTGTGGCCGTGGTCATGCTGTTGACGTTGGGCGTGTTGATGCTCAAGCAGATCCATGATGACCTCTACCACGCCAAGGCCCAGAAAACCCAGCATGTGGTGCAGACCGCCAGCGGTTTGCTGACTTACTACCAGGGCCTCGAAGCCGCAGGAACCCTGACCCGCGATGTGGCACAGAAACAGGCGCTGACCGCGATCCGTGGCCTGCGCTATGACCAGAACGACTATTTCTGGATCAACGACCTCACGCCCGTGATGGTCATGCACCCGACCAATCCCAAGCTCGAAGGCCAGAACCTCTCGGCGATCCGCGACCCGGACGGCTTTGCGGTGTTCAACGAAATGGTCGCCATCGCCAAGGCCAAGGGCGCCGGCATGGTCGACTATCGCTGGCCCAAGCCCGGTGCCAGTGAACCGGTGGCCAAGACCTCTTACGTGAAATTGTTCGAGCCATGGGGCTGGGTCATCGGTTCGGGCGTGTACGTCGACGACGTGCAGGCCGAGTTCCAGGATCAGGTGATCAAGGCATCCGTGGTCGGACTGGTCATCGCGGTGATCATGGCGCTGCTGGTGATTCTGATTGCCCGCAGCATCGTTCGTCCATTGCAGGAAACCGTGAACGCCATGGCCAACATCGCCAGCGGCGAAAGCGATCTGACCCGCAGCCTCGACACCCACGGCCAGGACGAAGTCACTCAGTTGGCGCATCACTTCAATGCCTTCACCGCCAAACTGCGCCGGGTGATCGGGGACTTGCAGCTATCCGCCAGTGCATTGGGCCAATCGTCCAGCGAGCTGGGCAACGATGCTGCGCAGGCTCAGCAACGCAGCCAGCAGCAGTCGCAGCAGATGGAGCTGGTAGCCACTGCCGTCAACGAAGTGACCTACGGCGTACAGGACGTGGCGAAGAACGCCGAACACGCCGCCAGCGAAATGCGTGACGCCGAAGCCCAGGCCCAGCAGGGCCAGATCAACATCGACGGCAGCCTGCAACAGATCGACAAGCTCTCCGGCACCATCGATCAAGCGGTGGAAGTCATCCGCACGCTGGCGACTGAAAGCACACAGATCGGCAGCGTGCTGGAGGTGATCCGCTCGATTGCCGAGCAGACCAACCTGCTGGCCCTCAACGCCGCGATTGAAGCGGCTCGGGCCGGCGAACAGGGTCGCGGGTTTGCAGTGGTGGCCGACGAAGTGCGTTTGCTGGCGCAGCGCACGCAGAAGTCCACGGCAGAAATCCAGACGATGATCGAACGCCTGCAAAACCACTCCGAAGCCGCCGTAAAGGTGATCGGCGACAGCAGCAAGGCTTCGCAGCTGACAATCGAACAGGCCGGCCTGGCCAGCGCCAGCCTGAATGCGATCGGCCAGGCCCTGCGTAACCTCAATGGCCTGAACGCCTCGATTGCCAGCGCAACGCTGCAACAGGCGCATGTGGTCGAGGACATCAATCAGAACGTCACCCAAGCGGCGGGCCTGTCCCACAGCACCGCGCTGGCGGCCGAGCAGTCGAGCCTGGCGAGTGTGAAACTCGGCCAGCTCAGCGAACAACTGAACGGGCTGCTGCGCCAGTTCCGCGTCTGATCCCTGCAACAGGTGGGAACTCGTTTCCCACCTGTTTTTCGGTACAATCCGCTCCCTTCCCAACTCCCCCAAGGATCCTGCATGTCCGGGCTAGAACTGTTTGCCGCCGCCCTCGGCGTGATCGCCGTGTGGCTCACGGTCAAACAGAATCCGTGGTGCTGGCCGATCGGACTGGTCATGGTGTCGCTCTACACCTGGGTTTTCCTCGAGGTGAAACTGTATTCGGACATGCTGCTGCAGGTCGTGTATGCCGGGCTGCAAATCTATGGCTGGTGGCAATGGACGCGGGCCGGGACGATGCATGACGGGCGTGAAGTCAGCCGGCTCGACAGCCGCTCGCTGGTGCAGGGGCTGGCCATCGGTGCGGTGGGCAGTCTGCTGCTGGGCGCGGCCATGGCCCATTGGACCGACGCGGCGCAACCATGGCTCGACGCAGCGCTGACCGGTTTCAGCCTGGTCGCGCAATTCTGGATGGCCCACAAACGCCTGCAATGCTGGGCACTGTGGTTCGTGCTGGATGTGATCTTCGTCGGACTGTTCCTCTATAAAGGGCTGTACCTCACGGCGGCGCTGTATGCCCTGTTCACCCTGATCGCGGTGCAAGGCTGGCGCGAATGGCGTGCCGATCCGGCGTTGCAACGATGAAAGTGATTGTCCTGACCGGTCCCGAGTCTACGGGCAAGAGCTGGCTGGCGGCCGGGATTCAACAGCAGTTCGGCGGTTTGCGGGTGGACGAATATGTGCGCTGGTTCATCGAGCAGAACCCTCGGGATACCTGCCTGGCCGACGTCCCCGAGATCGCGCGCGGCCAGTTGCAATGGGAAGACGCAGCACGCGCGCAGCAGCCGCGCCTGTTGATTCTCGACACGCATCTGCTGAGCAACATGCTGTGGAGCCGGACGTTATTCGGCGAGTGCCCGCCCTGGCTGGAAACCGAGTTGCTGGCCCGTCATTACGACCTGCACCTGCTCCTGTCCCCGGAGCAGATCGAATGGACGGACGACGGTCAGCGCTGCCAGCCCGACTTGAGCGAACGACTCGCGTTCTATCAGGCGACCCGGACGTGGCTGGAAAACCATCACCAACCCTTGCAGATCATCAAGGGCGACTGGGCCGAACGCCAGCAGCGGGCCTTCGATGCGGTGCACACCTTGCTCGCGGACTGACCCGATTTGCGGGGCGTTTGACCCGCTGTATCCCCCTGCTTTGGGGGAAAAGTGTCCATTCCTGAAACACTCCTTCAGGTGCAAAGTGCCCGTCTCAAGGCCCTTCATCCCTTTGTCATCCGACTTGTTACGCCACTGAAACACCTGCGCGCAAACCCTTGGTCCAGAGCTTTGCACTGTCTTTAACGGGTTGCACAGGCAGTGTTTTGTTTCATCGATGAAACAGCTGTTGTATCAGCCCCACGCTCAATCCACTCAACACATTGAAACTCAAAGACATTTCAAAAGCGGCACAGCTTTCGCTCTCTCCTTCACAACGCTGAACAGGCTCAGCCCACTGAAGAAGGAATTGCCGCCGTGGGGAATATCAAAAAAGCCTTTACCTGCCTTCTGCTGATCGGATCAGCCGCCAGCCCGTTTCTCAGTTTCAACGTTCAGGCCGAAGGCAATGGCGTGATCGTGCTCAATCGTGATGTCCAGCCGATCCCGATCGGTCGCAGCGGTGGCAAAGACCCCTATCCCACCACCGTCAATGCCAACCCGTCTGCCCGCATCAATTCGACGCTCAGCAATACCGAACTCAGTGATGGTGACTTTGCCCGTGTAGCCAGCGGCTCTTCCATCCGCGGCAACATCAACACCCCCAGCTCAAACCTGCCCGGCATGAACAACCTGACCAACCAGAACGGCCTGCCCGGCATGAGCGGCGGTCATGGCGGCGGTGCCGGCAGCTCGATTTCCAATACCGTAAACCGCGCGATGAGTTCCGGTCTCGCTCCGTTGACCCGCATGGCTGGAGGCCAGTGACATGAATCGTTCCCTGCTCCTGCTTGCCCTGCTCGGTTGCTCCAGTGTGATGGCCGATCCCAGCGCTGTGAACAACGCGAACATTCAAGACTCCGGTGCTCAGTACCGCGGCAACTTCAACGTCAACCAGGCCGCTGGCGATCAGATGCAGCAGGCCAACGTCAAGGCGATCGCCATTGGCACCGAGTCCCACGCCAGGACCAGCGTGCAGCAGAAAATCGACACCCCCGCCGACCGCTCGATCAAC
This sequence comes from Pseudomonas sp. B40(2017), assembly GCF_002112855.1. Classification (NCBI taxonomy): domain Bacteria; kingdom Pseudomonadati; phylum Pseudomonadota; class Gammaproteobacteria; order Pseudomonadales; family Pseudomonadaceae; genus Pseudomonas; species Pseudomonas sp. B40(2017). The sequence continues at coordinate 190,396 of NZ_NEIT01000001.1, read as the reverse complement.
GCGAGCGCCAACATTGGCGGCACCTCTTTCAGTAACGGCAACGGGATCCTTGGCGTGAACCAAGGCGCCGGGGCCAACAACCAGATGGCCAACGTCACGCGCGTCAGCATCAGTGCTGGCCCGCAGGCCGTTGACGATAGCGCCCTTTCCCAACAGAACGTGGCGTTGTTACCGAGCTCAGGAGCAACTGGCACCTCACCCGGCAGTCGCCAGGTCACGACAAGTGATCAGGCCTTCACCGGCAGCCGAGGGGTAATCCAGGTGAACCAGAGTGCCGGGGTGGGGAACCGAATGGCTAACACCCTGAGCATCCGGGTCGCTGACTGACCCAAACAACAAAAGCAGTGCAATTAGAAAGTACCAACACTTAACCAACTAATAAGCACGGAGAAACACCATGAAACCTACAATGGCCCTCAAACCACTGGTTTTCGCACTTGCAGCAGTGATGGCAATCGCAGCACAGGCAGGCGGTCGTGATGATGATCACGGTCATGGTAACGGGCACGGCAACGGTCATGGCAACCATGGTCCGAAAGGCCCAACCCTGGAACAACTGCTGCAAATTACCGCCGGCGCCGGCGCTGCAGTGCTCGATGCACAAAACAGCGATGGCAACGTGGTGAAAAACCAGGGCACCGTCAACAATGCCAACGCCAGTGACTCGCTCAATGGCTCCAACGGCAACATGGGCGCCAACGTTGCAGCCGGTGACGGCAACCAGCAAGACAACGCCGCCGCCCTGGCTACCGCCGACGAAAGCTTCATCTTCGGCACTGCTGTTGCTGCCTCGAGTGCCACTCAAGTCAACAACAACAACTATGTGAAAAACTCGTCCACCTTCAATAACGCCACGCTCAACAATGCAGGCAACAATGGTTCCGGCAACATCGGTATCAACGTGACCTCCGGCAACTTCAACCAACAGAAAAACAACCTGGCAATCGCCGTATCGGGTGGTCGTGTAGCCACTGCCGCTGCTGCTGCCAACCAGTCCTCCACTGGCCTGGTCGTCGACAACAAAGGCGTGCAGACCTACAAAAAAGACACCCTTACCGGTACCTTCGCAGCCGCTGGCGTGTTCAAGGCCAAAGGCACTGCGACCATCGAAGACGATGACCACCACGGTGGTTATGGCAATCGTGGCGGCGGCCACGGCGGCAACGATGACCAGAAAGCCAAGTTCGAAGCCGTGGGTACCTTTGGCCTCGCTGGCGTCACCACTCAGCAAGTGCTGACCAAAGATGGCTGGAAAGCACCTGTTGTGAACAATGCCAACATGACCAACTCGATGAACAACTTCTCCGGCAACGGCGGAGCCAACGTCTCGGCGGGTGTGGGCAACCAACAAAGCAACTCGCTGTCCATCGCTGCAGGTTGCAAAGCCTGCATGTAATCGCGATCGAAACGAAAGCCCCGGAAACGGGGCTTTTCCTCAGTCCGCAAAGGCGTATCGATCATGCGTAAGACTGCCCTCCTCGCTCTGCTTTGCTTCTGCGGCCTGACCCAGGCTGCCCAGATGCCTGTTGCTGCCCTGCCTGGCGGCACGCTCGTCTACAAGAACGTGCAAAGCATTCGTGAGCGCAAGTTTGCCGACATCGTCGAACAGAAAACCGACTTCAGTTGCGGCGCCGCTGCACTGGCAACGGTATTGCGCCAGGCTTATTGGCTCGACGTCGATGAAGAGCACATCATCAAAGGCATGCTGGTCAACGCTGACCAGGACCTTGTTCGTACTCAGGGTTTTTCCATGCTGGACATGAAGCGCTACATAGAAAGCATCGGCATGCGCGCCAGGGGCTACAAGATCCCACCGGAAAAACTCGACGCAGTGACGATCCCGGTGGTGGTACTGATGGAAATTCGCGGCTACAAGCATTTCGTGGTGATGCAGCGGGCGGACAAGGATTGGGTTTACATCGGAGACCCGGTTTTAGGACACAAACGCTACTCCCATGATGACTTTGTCAAAGGTTGGAACGGCATTGTCTTTGCCATCGTCGGCCCCGGATATGACAAGGCCAATGCCTTGCGCAGCCCTCCGGTACCGGTGACGGCCAAAAACAAGCTGGATGCCTTCAACCCGGTCAAAGATGCTGAATTGATGGACTTCGGGTTCATACAGAGCGACTTCTTTTAATCGCCGATTACAAGAGTGGGGCTGGATGTCCCGGGAGCAGCAGATGAAAACCTCATACTGGCTGGCCGCCGCCTGCCTGGCAGCGAGCGCGTCAGGCTATGCCAATGCAGGATTCAAACCCATCGAAATCAAGGACCAGGAGCTCGCAGAGCTACGCGGTCGTTATGTCATGCCGGGGCGGATCATCAGCTTCGGTGTCGTCATGAGCAGTACCTGGCGCAATGCCAGTGGAGATCTGATCGGGGCCTCGGCCACCATGCAATTGCAGGCCGCTTCGGTCAAACCTGAATTCTACGTCTCGACCATCAAGGAACACGGCAATGGCAGTACCCCGGAACTGGGGACTGGCTCGGTCGTGGGTGGCGCGGCACTCAACTCCAGCCAGGGCGTGACGCAGAGTGTGCGCGCCGCTGGCGACGGCAACGCCGCCTACAACAACGTTGCGATCAACGTCAAAGAAGCCAGCCAGGCACCTGCGCTGATGCCTGCACAAGGCCAGGCCTTGATGGCCGGCCAGACCATTTCCGGCAGCAATGGCGCCGGCAGTGTCGCGGTTTCGGCCACAGGGGGCGGTGTGCAAATGGCCATTCAGGCCTCCGGCAATCAGGGGACAGCCTTGCAACAGGTCGCCCAGGGCGGACTGCTGCAAAACACCCGTTTGCTCGGTAACGCAAACGTAGTCAACAACCTGACCCAACTCAACGTTGTCCTGAACAATAACGGCATGACTGCCGGCGCACTGGACTGCAACCTGACTCAACTCAGGGCACTACGCAACATCGGATATTGAACTACGCTGAGTCTCGATCATTGGGCTTAAAGGGACGGCTTATTCATGTATCGATCAGTATCACTGCGTGCTGCTGTATGTTTGAGTACTCTTCTACCCGCGGCAATGTTGCAAGCTGCACCCGACGCCGATGTAGAAGCCCTGAAACAGGAACTTCTGGAGCTTAAGCAACGATACGAAGTACAACAAAAAGCCCTGGCGGTACTCGAACAGCGGGTCCGCCAGGTTGAAGAACAGCCCGCCTCCCCACCCCCAAAACGCCTGGCCAAATCGCCTTCGGACATGAAAGGCAACCGGGTCGCCACCGGCACCGGGGCTGCAGCAGCGTCGGGGGGCGCCGCCGGGGGCAGCGGCGCATCCTACGGCCAGTCGCTGGCCGACGATTCGCAACCGGCACAGAGTGTGTCCAACCTGTACGACGAAGCCAGCGGTTTCTTCGGCGGCGGCAAATTCAGCTTTGAAACCGGCGTGACCTATTCACGCTATGACACCCGCCAGCTGATTCTCAACGGCTTCCTCGCCCTGGACTCGATTTTTCTCGGCAACATCAACCTCGACCGGATCAAGGCCGATACCTGGACGCTGGACCTGACGGGGCGCTACAACTTCGACAATCGCTGGCAGTTCGACCTGAACGTGCCGGTGGTCTACCGCGAATCGACCTATCAGTCCGGCGGCGGCAACGGCGGTGCATCCAACGTCACCACCGAACAGGACGTAAGCCGCGACCCGACTATCGGCGATGTCAACTTCGGCATTGCGTACAAGTTCCTGGACGAGTCGGTCAACACCCCGGACGCCGTGGTTTCCTTGCGGGTCAAGGCGCCTACCGGCAAGGATCCGTTCGGGATCAAGCTGCGCCAGACCGATGCCAACTCGAACCTGTTTGTGCCTGACACCCTGCCCACCGGCAACGGCGTCTGGTCGATCACCCCGGGCATCTCGCTGGTCAAGACGTTTGACCCGGCCGTGCTGTTCGGCAGCCTGTCCTACACCCATAACTTCGAGGAATCGTTCGACGACATCAGTTCGACCGTCAACCAGAAAAACCCGGGCAAGGTACGCATAGGCGACAGCTTCCAGATTGGCGCAGGTGTTGCCTTCGCACTGAACGAGAAGATGAGTATGTCGTTCTCCGTATCCGACCTGGTGCAACGCAAGAGCAAGCTGAAACAGGATGGCGGGGATTGGGAATCGGTGGTGTCCAGCGACGCCAACGCCGGTTACTTCAACGTCGGCATGACCATCGCGGCCACCGACAACCTGACCATCGTGCCCAACCTGTCCATCGGCATGACGGACGATGCCCCGGACTTCTCCTTCAGCCTGAAATTCCCGTACTACTTCTAAACCGCAACATCATGAAAAGGCCCGCTGCGACTTGCATCGCAGCGGGCCTTTTCAGCTTCCCGGGCCAGGGAAGCGCCGCGCCCTAGCGGATCTGGTGCTTGTGCAGCAAACGGTAGAAGGTCGGCCGGGAGACTCCCAGCACCTTGGCGGCGACACTGAGGTTGTCACTGTGGCGGTTCAATACATCGCAAAGGGCCTGGCGTTCGGCGCGGGTCTTGTAGTCTTCAAGGGTGCCCATGGGTGCCGCGATCGACTGCTGGCTGATCAGCCCCAGGTCACGGGCCTCGATCTGCCGTCCTTCGGCCAGCACCAGCCCCCGACGCACGCGGTTGGCCAGTTCGCGGACATTGCCCGGCCAGTCGTGCTTGCCCATGGCGATCAGCGCGTCTTCACTGAAGCTGCGCGGACGACGGCCGGTTTCGTGACTGTAGAAATGGGAAAAATGGTTGGCCAGCATCGACAGGTCGCCGTGGCGCTCGCGTAAGGGCGCGGTCACGACTTGCAGCACATTGAGCCGGTAGTACAAATCCTCACGAAAGCGCTTCTTCTCGATGGCGGCTTCGAGATCGACGTGTGTCGCTGCCAACACCCGCACATCAACCGGGATCGGTTGACTGCCGCCGACCCGTTCAATGTGTTTTTCCTGAAGAAAGCGCAACAGATTGGCTTGCAGTTCCAGTGGCAGATCGCCGATTTCATCGAGAAACAAGGTGCCGCCGTTGGCTGCTTCGATACGTCCGACCTTGCGCTGATGGGCGCCGGTGAACGCGCCTTTCTCGTGGCCGAACAGCTCGGACTGGATCAAATGTTCGGGAATTGCCCCGCAGTTGATCGCCACGAAAGGTTTGCTGTGGCGCTGCGACTGCCGGTGCAGGGTCCGGGCGACGAGTTCTTTACCGGTCCCGCTTTCTCCGCGAATAAGCACTGGCGACTCGGTGGGAGCCAGTTTACTCAGCAGTTTGCGCAGCTCGCGGATCGGTTTGCTGTCGCCCAGCAGCTCGTGCTCCGGCTGATCGACGTGAATCGTGCCCTGACCACGAAGGCGCGCCATGCCGAACGCGCGACCGAGGGTGACCTGCACCCGGGAGACGTCGAACGGCAAGGTATGGAAATCGAAAAACCATTCGCAGACGAAGTCGCCGACGTTCTGCAAGCGCAGCACTTCCTGATTCAACACGGCGATCCATTCGGTGCCGCTGCGGCTGATCAGTTCTTTGACGGCTTCGGGACGTTCCAGGTGGAAAGGCTGTAAACGCAGCAAGCCGACATCGCAACTTCGGTCGGCGGCATTTTCCAGGCTGCAACTGTCGACGTCCCAACCCACGGCACGCAAACCCGGCAACAATCGGTGACAGTCGTCGCACGGGTCGACGACCAGTAAACGTCGTAATGCAGGCGCTTCGTTCATGACTGTTCCTTGGCGCCAAATTTTAGGAAATGATCGTAAAAACAGTCATTTGGCGAACCTGACTGTTACATTAGCAAGAATTTGACGGGGCCTTGTATCGATTGCTTATAGGTGTACAAGTGAAGCAGTTATAAGAAAGCGCTTTATTAGTTAGCTATCGACTTGATTCTTTCGCCAGGCTTTCAAAAACCGGTCGGAATATTGAAGGTATGAAAGAAATTCGAAATTTCTTCAAATTCGGTGTGACCTGCCAACGGGTTGCGTGCATCAGTACAAGTAACTCGCCGAACGGTAAGCCCAACCGACGGCACATCACTTGACTGGGCACTTAAAGAGAGAAGACCCCATGACCGCCCCGCTCCGTATCAACGAAGCTCTTTTGATTGCCAACCGCGCATTTGAACCGTTTCAATGCGTCGCCTGGGCCCCACAAGATGGCAATGGCGAACTTTGCCTCACCGTGATCGACCGCACCAACTCCCACATCGGTCGTACCCAGATCCCAAGCAGTGCCTACTCTGATCCGGCGCAACTTGAACACCTGTTGCAACAAGCCCGCGCCGAACTGAGCGAAGAAGGCTATACGTTGCAATCCTGGTCGATGCCACACTGATAGTTGCGGGTAATGCGGATGACGCTCAAGTCATCCGCCCTCTTCTGTTAGTTGCCAATCTTTTTCCAACTTCAGTCTTTTGTACAACTTTCCTCGATACTTTCGCGCCTGAATACTTGGCAGGCTTGCGACTGGTTCAAAAAGACACTGTTCTGGCACAGTGCGACTCTCCACCTGTTAGTTCCGTCAGTTGTACTTGCGCCTATTCAGGGATTGAATGTCTCGCTCATGCAGTTACCCGTTCCGCCTCCCGGAAATCGGTCGACTCGCAAGGAGAAGCATGCATGTCAACCCAGACCGCCATCGCGTTACCGACGCTAGCGAAAAACGCCGGACAACTCGACAAAACTTTTTCCAGTAATGGTGTGGCGCAGGTTTACTTCGCCGGCAGTACGTCCAGCCTGACCCAGAGCGTGGCACTTGATGCGCAAGGTCGGATTCTGGTCGCCGCCAAAGTCGGCACGGCTCAGGGCAACTGCTTCGGTCTGGCCCGCTTGCTCGGGGACGGATCGGCGGACCTTGGTTTCGGCAATCAAGGCAGCGTGATCGGCCGGTTCGCCAGCGGATTCGAAGCGACGGGCAGCAAGGTTCAGGTCTTGCCCGACGGGCGGATTCTGCTGGCAGGCCTGCACTATGAATCGGAACACTGCACCCTTCCCGCCCTGGCCCTGTTCGACGCCCAAGGCCGGCCTGACCCGGATTTCGGCGACAACGGCCGGCAAATCGTTCGCTTGCCCGGCGACCTGTCCATGGGCACCCGCGACGCCTGGTTGCCGCCGGGCGTTCCGGGCGCCGAAGCCTGCGATTTTGCGGTGCAACCGGACGGACGTATCCTGTTGATCGCCAACCATCACTTTGAACTGGCCGATCACGTCGGCATGCTGATCCGCCTCACACCCGATGGCAGACTCGACCCGTCGTTCAACGGTCGCGGCTTCGTCATGGTTCGCCACTTGCTGCTCAATACCTGGCTCGGCAGCGTGCTGTTGCAAGGAGACGGAAGAATCGTGGTGGCCGGCTCCATCGATTTCCCACAGGAAGGCCTGCTCGCCCGCTACCTGCCGGACGGCCAGCTCGATGAACGTTTTGCGGTGGACGGCTTCATGGCCTTCAAAGTCCAGGGGCACAGTGCACTGGTCAATCAGGTCATCCAGTCGGCGGAGCATTTGCATTGTTTTGGCAGCAGCCGCGATCCGATTCGATGCATGGCGCAGTCTGTCCATGGCAACGGCCGCCCTGACCTGCACTGCAACGGTGGTCAACCGCATTTGCTGGCAATCGGCTCCAGCGGCTGCCAGTGGAGCGCGGCGCAGGTAATGCCGGACGGACGCATGATCGCGGTTGGCGCGACGATCGGCGGTGTTGAAGCCGATTTCATCGTCGCCCGCTATCTGGCCAACGGCAGCCTTGATCGAAGCTTCGGTTCCGGTAATGGCTGGTTGCGCACGCGACTGGGGCGCAGCCTCGATACGGCCACCTCGGTGGCGATACAGCCTGACGGGGGAATTCTGGTGGGCGGCTATTCGCTGGATGGCAACTACCGTGCGATGGTGGCGCGGTATCTGAATCACTGATGCGAATCCGACTGCACTTGATCTTGCCCATCGCTTACGGCAACTTGCGCGCTTCTTAATACAAGGAGCAACCAATGTCCGGTTCGATGGCCCAGGCGTTCGCGCACAACTTTCTCGGGCATTCACCCCGCTGGTACAAGGCGTGCATCGTCGGGTTTCTGCTGCTCAATGCGCTGGTGCTGTGGGCCGCAGGTCCGGTCGCCGCCGGCTGGTTGCTGGTGATCGAGTTCATTTTCACCCTGGCCATGGCGCTCAAGTGCTACCCGCTGATGCCCGGCGGCTTGCTGTTGATCGAAGCGCTGCTGCTGAAGATGACCACGCCCCAGGCGCTGTACGAAGAGCTGCAGCACAATTTCCCGGTGATTCTGCTGCTGATGTTCATGGTCGCCGGTATCTACTTCATGAAAGACCTGCTGCTGTTCCTGTTCTCGCGCCTGCTGCTGGGCGTGCGTTCAAAGGCACTGCTGGCCCTGATGTTCTGTTTTCTGTCGGCATTTCTTTCGGCGTTTCTCGACGCGCTGACCGTCACCGCAGTGATCATCAGCGCCGCCGTCGGCTTCTATTCGGTTTATCACCGGGTGGCCTCCGGCAACGACCCGCGCCAGGACAGCGAATTCAGCGACGATCAGCACCTGCCCCAACTACACCACGAGGATCTTGAGCAGTTTCGCGCCTTCCTGCGCAGCCTGCTGATGCACGGCGCGGTCGGCACCGCATTGGGCGGTGTCTGCACGTTGGTCGGCGAACCGCAGAATCTGTTGATTGGCCACGAAATGGGTTGGCACTTCGCCGAGTTTTTCCAGAAGGTCGCGCCGGTGTCGCTGCCGGTGCTGGTCGCGGGACTGGTGACCTGCCTGTTGCTGGAGAAACTGCGCTGGTTCGGCTACGGCACGCTGCTGCCGGACAACGTACGTGCAGTGCTCGCCAACTACGCCGCCGAAGACAACGCCGAACGCACGCCACGCCAACGCGCCGCCCTTTTGGTACAAGGCTGCGCTGCGCTGATCCTGATCGCCGGGCTGGCGTTCCATATTGCGGAAGTCGGGTTGATCGGCCTGATGGTGATTGTGTTGATCACTGCATTCACCGGGATCACCGACGAGCACCGGCTGGGCAGCGCATTCAAGGACGCCATGCCGTTCACCGCGCTGCTGGTAGTGTTTTTTGCCGTGGTGGCGGTGATTCACGACCAGCAACTGTTCGCGCCGCTGATCCAGTGGGTGCTGGCACTGCCGGCCGAGCAGCAACCGGGGATGCTGTTCATCGCCAACGGTTTGCTGTCGGCGATCAGTGACAACGTGTTCGTCGCCACGATCTACATCACCGAAGTGAAACAGGCGTTCCTGTCCGGACACATGAGCCGCGAACATTTCGAGACGCTGGCGATTGCGATCAACACCGGCACCAACCTGCCGAGCGTGGCGACGCCCAATGGTCAGGCGGCGTTTCTGTTTCTGCTGACGTCGGCGATTGCGCCGCTGGTGCGGTTGTCGTACGGGCGGATGGTGTGGATGGCGTTGCCTTACACCGTGGTGATGGGATTGCTTGGCTGGTATGCCGTGAGTTACTGGCTGTAAAAACAACAACGGGAGCCGAAAAGGCTCCCGTTTTTTTATGCCTCGATCAATGCGGCAAGATGTACTTCTCGATGGCTTGCGCCACGCCATCCTCGGTGTTCGGCCCGGTCACCACATCGGCCTGACGCTTCACCGCGTCCTCGGCCTGGCCCATGGCGATCGACAGACCGGCAACATGGAACATTGCCGGATCATTGCCGCCATCGCCAATCACAGCCGTCTGCGCCAGCGGCACACCGAGGTGTTCAGCCAGCGTGACCAGCGCCGAGCCCTTGTTCGCCTCGACTGCCGTCACGTCCAGGTACACCGGTTGCGAGCGCGACACCTGTGCCATGCCTTCGACCTTCGGCAGCAACCGCGCCTCCAGTTCGACCAGCAGTTCCGTGTTGTTGCTGGTCGCCACGATCTTGTCGATACGCTCCAGATACGGCTCGAAACTCTCCACCACCACCGGCGGATAACCCAGCCCGTGCTGCTCGCGCGGCACCATCGGCCCGTGCGGATCCTTGAGCAGCCAGTCACCACCGCTGAACACCCAGATTTCGACATCCGGCTGATCGGCAAACAGCGCCAGCGCCGTCAGCGCGGCCGTGGCCGGCAGGTAATGCGCGACCAGAATGCTGCCATCCGGGTTGACGATCGTGCCGCCGTTGAACGCAGCGGTCGGCAGATCGACACCCAGCGCTTCGATCTGCTGCAGCATGGCTTTGGGCGGCCGCCCCGTGGCGAGACTGAACAGCACGCCCGCTTCGCGCAGCGAACGAACCGCGTCAATCGTGCGCTGACTCAGGCTGTGATCGGGCAGCAACAGCGTGCCGTCCATGTCACTCAACAGAAAACGGATCGGCTCGCTCATCCGAGACCATGCCAGACGCGACCATCGCGAGTCAGCAGGTCATCGGCGGCCTTCGGCCCGTCTTCGCCGGCGGCATAGGTTTGTACACTGGCGTCCTGTTGCCAGGCATCAAGGAACGGCTGTACCGCGCGCCAGCCGTTCTCGATGTTGTCGGCGCGCTGGAACAGCGTCTGGTCACCGGTCAGGCAGTCGTAGATCAGGGTTTCATAGCCGGTGGACGGCTGCATTTCGAAGAAGTCCTTGTAGGCGAAGCCCAGCTCGATGTTGGCCATGTTCAGCGCCGGCCCCGGACGTTTGGCCAGCAGGTCGAACCACATGCCTTCGTTGGGCTGGATCTGGATACGCAGGTAGGTCGGCTGCAATTCGTCGACCTCGGTATCCCGGAACTGCGCATACGGCGCCGGTTTGAAGCAGATGACGATCTCGGTGTCACGCACGCTCATGCGTTTGCCGGTACGCAGGTAGAACGGCACGCCGACCCAGCGCCAGTTGTCGATCATCACTTTCAGCGCCACGTAGGTTTCCGTGGTGCTGTCGGGGGAGACGTTGTTTTCATCGCGATAACCGGCCACCGGTTTGCCAGCGACTTCACCGGCGCTGTATTGGCCGCGTACCGAGTTTTCCCGTGCTTCTTCGATAGTCCAGGGGCGGATCGCGCCGACCACCTTGGCCTTCTCGCCCCGCACCGCATCGGCGCCGAACGCGGCCGGCGGCTCCATCGCGACCATGGCCAGCAACTGGAACAGGTGGTTGGGCACCATGTCCCGCAGGGCGCCGGTGTGTTCGTAAAAACTGCCACGGGTTTCGACGCCGACGGTTTCGGCGGCGGTGATCTGCACGTGGTCGATGTAGTGGTTGTTCCAGAACGCTTCGAACAGGCTGTTGGAGAACCGGCTGACCAGAATGTTCTGCACGGTTTCCTTGCCCAGATAGTGATCGATCCGGTAGATCTGCTTTTCCGACATGACCTTGAGCAGGCAGGCGTTCAACGCCTCGGCGGTTTGCAGGTCGGAACCGAACGGTTTCTCGATCACCACCCTTCTGAAGGCTTCCGGGGTTTCTTCGAGCAACCCGGCGCTGCCGAGACGGCGCACCACTTCGCTGAAGAAACGTGGCGCGGTGGCCAGGTAGAACACCGCATTGCCAGTGCCGCTGTCGGCGATTTTTGCCGCCAGAGCTGAATAGGTGCTGTCGTCCAGGAAGTCGCCCTGGACGTAGCTGATACCTTTGGCGAATTTGGCCCACAAGGCCGGATCAAGCATCTGATCGCCCTTGCCGACCTTGGCTGCCACTTCGGTGCGGATGAAATCTTCGAGCTTCTGCGCGAAGGTTTCATCGGTAATGGCGTTATGGTCAACGCCAACGATCCGCAGGCCATCATCCAGCAGGCCGTCGCGACTCAGGTTGTACAGCGCCGGCATGAGCAGGCGCTTGACCAGATCACCGTGGGCGCCGAACAGAAACAGCGTGGTCGGTGGCGCGGGTTCTGCCTTGGATTTCCTGCGGATCGTATGGGTCATTTCTTCGCAGTCTCCACATGGCCGCCGAAGCCGAAGCGCTGGGCCGAAAGAATCTTGTCGCCGAAAGTGCCCTGGCCGCGGGAGCGGTAGCGCGAGAACAGCGAGTTGGACAGCACCGGTACCGGCACCTTTTGTTCCATGGCCGCTTCGATGGTCCATTGACCTTCGCCGCTGTCGGCCACGGAGCCGGAGAAACCGTCGAGTTTCGGGTCGACCGCCAGGGCATCGGCGGTCAGGTCGAGCAGCCACGACGCCACCACGCTGCCACGACGCCAGACTTCGGCGATGTCGGCCACGTTCAGGTCGAAACGCTGATCTTCCGGCAGGAGCTCGCTGGACTTGGTCTTGAGGATGTCGAAGCCTTCGGCGAAGGCAGCCATCATCCCGTACTCGATCCCGTTGTGGATCATCTTCACGAAGTGACCGGCACCGGCGGGACCGGCGTGGATGTAGCCGTGCTCGGCGCGGTGGTCATCGGACTTGCGGTCCCTGGTGCGCGGGATGTCGCCCATGCCCGGCGCCAGCGCGGCGAACAGCGGATCCAGACGCTTAACGGTCTCGGCATCGCCGCCGATCATCATGCAGTAGCCGCGCTCCAGGCCCCAGACGCCGCCGGAGGTGCCGACGTCGATGTAGTGCAGGCCCTTCTCGGCCAGGGTTTTGGCCCGGCGGATGTCGTCCTTGTAGTTGGTGTTGCCGCCATCGATGATGGTGTCGCCCGCTTCGAGCAGCGTGCTCAGGGTTTCGATGGTGTCTTCAGTCGGTGCGCCGGCCGGCAGCATGACCCACACGGCACGCGGCTTGGCCAGGCCTGCGACCAGTGCAGGCAGATCGGCGACGCCGGTAGAGCCCTCGGCGGCCAGGGTGTCGACAAAGGCGGTATTGCGGTCGTAAACAACGGTGGTGTGACCGTTGAGCATCAGACGTCGCGCAATATTGCCGCCCATGCGGCCCAGTCCAATAATCCCGAGTTGCATGTGCTGATGCTCCTTACTACAAATAAAAGTGTGTCAAAGGTTATAGCCCAACGTGAATCATGGAGCTTAGTCCAGAGCGTCGGTGTGAAGTTTCCGGGCATTGTGCCCGATCCAGACTGATAACGTCGGGAAACGTGCCGAAGACACAACGACCATGAAAAATAAAAAAGTTCCATTCACGAGCAAAAGAAATCAAAATCGGCGCCGATAGTATGTCAGCAACCGAATTCGGGGCTGAACTACAGTTGAGACACGCCATTTGCGAGGTGAGCAATGGGCACAGTACACACAGCAATGCCGCCACAAACCCTGTACGTCACCATCCGTCGTGATGAATTGCGTCAGTTGAAAGATGAACGCGACCAGCTCAAGCAGGAACTCGCGCAATTGCGCCTGCTGACCCAAGGCGCCGAGCCGCAGCCCTTGCCACGCGTACAGCGCTCGCCCCACGCCTGATCCCCGCCCGCTTCGGGAGCAGCCATTGCTGTTCCCGACATGCTGCACCTCCTGCCCTTTTCGGCAACTAACAAAGTTTTCACATTCGCTTGTTGATACTCCCGCGCATTCTGGCCGTGCGTCTGTGCGCATGGCCTCCGTTAGTCGGGCTCATGCGTCCTTTGCATGAAACGCCCGGTGGTGGATGTAACGACTGAGCTGGAGTGCTGAATGGCGGTGTTCAAACGCAGCAATACGACTGCGACAGGTTTTGATTGGGCCGGTTTTATCTGGCTGTTCGTGTTCTTCTGGTACTTCTCCGGTATCACCCAACTGCTGATCCAGTTGACGGGCACCTCTGGGTTCACCGGGTTCCGCCAGGCCTTCGTGATGAGCGCCGTGTGGCTCGCGCCGATGCTGCTGTTCCCCAAACGCACCCGTCTGCTCGCCGCGCTGATCGGCGTGGTGTTGTGGGCCTGCTCGATGGCCAGCCTGGGTTACTTCTTCATCTACCAGCAGGAATTCTCCCAGAGCGTGATCTTCATCATGTTCGAGTCGAACGTGTCCGAAGCTGGCGAGTACATGACCCAGTACTTCGCCTGGTGGATGGTTCCGGCGTTCCTTGCACATACTGCGTTCGCGTATTTCCTGTGGACCCGCTTGCGTCCGGTGTACCTGCCCCGTGGCCGGGCATTCGTCGCCGCCATGGCAATCCTGGTGGCCGTGATCGGTTATCCGCTGGTCAAGCAGACAATGCGTACGGGCAGCTTCGAGCAAGGCTTCGAGAAGTTCGAAACCCGCATCGAACCCGCCGTGCCGTGGCAGATGGCCGTGGCTTATCACCGTTATCAGGAAACCCTGGCCGACATGCAGGGCATGCTGCACAGCGCGAGCAAGATCCCGCCGCTGAAAAACCTCAAGGACTCGGGCGCCAATCAGCCGGCGACTCTGGTGCTGGTCATCGGCGAGTCCACCAATCGCCAGCGCATGAGCCTCTACGGTTACCCGCGCAAAACCACGCCGGAACTGGACAAGCTCAAGGATCAGCTGACGGTTTTCGACAACGTCATCACCCCGCGCCCTTACACCATCGAGGCGCTGCAACAGGTGCTGACCTTCGCCGACGAAGAAAACCCGGACCTGTACCTGTCCACGCCGTCGCTGGTCAGCATGATGAAACAGGCCGGTTACAAAACGTTCTGGATCACCAACCAGCAGACCATGACCAAACGCAACACCATGCTCACGACCTTCTCCGAACAGGCCGACGAGCAGGTGTACCTGAACAACAACCGCAACCAGAACGCCGCGCAGTACGACGGCGACGTGATCGAGCCGTTCAACAAGGCTCTGGCCGACGCGGCGCCGCGCAAGTTGATCGTCGTGCACCTGCTCGGTACGCACATGAGCTACCAGTACCGTTATCCGCCGAGCTTCGACAAGTTCCAGGATCGCAACGGCGTTCCGGCCGGTGTGCGTGACGATCAGGTGCCGACCTACAACAGCTACGACAACGCGGTGCTGTACAACGACTTCGTGGTCTCGAGCCTGATCAAGGACTACGCCAAGTCCGATCCGAACGGCTTCCTGCTCTACCTCTCCGACCACGGTGAAGACGTGTTCGACTCGGTGGGCCACAGCACGCTGGGTCGCAACGAAAACAAGCCGACGGCGCCGATGTACACCATTCCGTTCATGGCCTGGGCGTCGCCGAAGTGGCGTGAAAACCACAACTGGAGTTTCGCCGGGGATCTGAGCCGCCCTTACAGCAGCTCGCACCTGATCCACACCTGGGCGGACCTGGCCGGTTTGAGTTTCGATGAACTGGATCGCAGCAAGAGCCTGGTCAGCGACAGCTTCAAGCCGCGTCCGCTGTTGATCGGCAACCCTTACGAACGCGAGCAGCGGGCCCTGATCGACTTCAGCCTGATGAAGCCGAAAAAACCCGCGGCCACGACCACGGAAGTGGTGTTGCAGGAGTAACAGAAAGGGCCGGAACCGGCCCTTTTCAACATTTACAATCGTACTGCCCCTTCCCTTGCAACCTGCACGCGTCATTCACGCGTGCAGCGTTCGTCCGATACGCCGTGGAAATACGCTGTAAAACCTAGACTGAACGAGCGTTAACCTCTTGTTAATGCCCTCGACGGACACTGCCCCTCGAGGCCCTGATTCATGGATGAACGGCTCCGACATTTTTCGTAGGAGGCACCATGAAAACCACGACTGCAATTCTTGCCGGTCTACTCATCCTGGCATCCGCCAGCGCATTCGCCGAAGGCGGCGCCGAGCGCATGAGACATTACTGGGCCAACTTCCCGGTCCATTCCGCACAAAGTCAGCAGGCTGACGCGAAGACCAATGAACTCAAGGTTCCGGACGACCAGACCGCCCAGGTCACCGAGTCCTATCGCCCTTGAGCGAACGCTGTACCGATGGACCTGCGCTGGCCCGGCTCTGGCCTCGCAGATGACAGTTGGGCGCCCTTTCCGGGCGCCTTTTTTTACGCCTGCAAATCCTTGATCCAGAACAGCATGCGCCCGTGATTCGGGTCGAACATGCCTGGCGCGAAGCCGAATTTGGCATAGGAATTTTGCGCTATGGCGTTACCTTCGAGTACCTCCAGAGTGATCTTGCAGCAACCACGCTGACGGGCGATGTCCTCGACCTTGCGCAGCATTTTCTGACTCAGCCCCAGACCGCGAAACTTCGTCACCACTGACACGTCGTGCACATTGACCAGCGGTTTGCAGGCAAACGTGGAAAACCCTTCAAAGCAGTTCACCAGCCCCGCCGGCTCGCCACCGACAAAGGCCAGGACGCTGAACGCGTGGGGCCGTTTGGCCAGTTCGGCGGGCAGTTGCTGCAACAGTTCAGGGGCAATCGGATGGCCGCCGCCCATCGGGTCCTCGGCGTAATGATTGAGTACGACACCGATGGCTTCGGCATGCACCGGATTGGTGTAACTGGCTTGAAGCACAAGAATTTCTGCGGAATCCATTTCCTTCCTCGATCGCACGGGGCCCCGGCGCGTTTGATACGCACTGATAGGCTCGGCGACCTTAGCGCGAGGCAGGTCCCGGCGACAACCCGACGTTTTCAGTGGCCCCAGATGAGTTCTTCGGTCCAGCCCAGCTCGGCAAAATCCTCGGCTCGCATACCGGATTCGCCGGCACAGAAAAACTCGTCCAGTTGCGGCGGTTTTACCGAGGTGCCGCTGAGCATGGCGTGAACCTGGCCACGATGGTGGATCTGATGTTCGAACAGGTGCGAGATCATCCGCAGACGGCTGTCGTGCTGTGGCGTGTCGCGGGCGATGGTGACAATGCGCCCCAGATCGGCATCGCGCAGTTGCTCGCAGTAGGCGATCAGCCTGCGGTCGACATGGGCCTGTTCCCGGCGCAAGGCCTGTGACTCGGTGAAGGGTTCGTCAGCGTTGAAGAACACGTAGCAATCGGGATGCGGTTCGTCACCGCGCAACTCCCGCTCCAGCGCGTCGACGTAGAACCAGTCGCAGGTGAGGATATGGTTGAGGGTCAGGCGGATGCTCGGGAAGAAACTGGCCCGTGGCGCCGCCAGCTCCGTGTCGTCGAGCTGGCTCCAGGCGTTGGCCAGTCGATGGTTGGCCCACGCATTCTGATAAGCCATGGTCAGCAAATGGTGGGACAGGGGCTGAGTCATGTGGCGCCTCCGTGTTTCAGGTCTCGGCGAAGCGTTGCAGCTGCATCTCCTGCAAGCGGCTGAGGGTCCGGCGGAACGGGAATTCCAGATAGCCCTCGGTATACAGCGCGTCCATCGGCACTTCAGCCTCGATGAACAGCGGCACCTTGCGGTCGTAGCACTCGTCGACCAGCGCGATGAAGCGGCGCACGCCGTCGTCATGCACCGACAACTGCGGCAATTCGCGATCGCCGGCCACCACCCGCTCCGCGCCATCCTCGGTGCCACGGGCGATCCGCCCTTCGCGTTTTTTCGCGCTTAGGTTCGGCACCTCGCTCAACAGGATAGCCCGGTAGGTGTCGCACAGCGCGATGAAATCCATGGCGGCGAACGGTTGCTCGCACAGGTCGGCGTAACGGCACCACAGCACCGAATCGCTGGCCTGCACCACGTTCAGGGCACGGTAACCGACCGGCACCGGTTCGCCACTGACGGTTTGCCCGGCCGCCAAGGCGTCGAACACCTGGCTTAGCGCGCTACCCTGCCCCGGCTGAGTGACCCAGTAGCGCTGCTCGATGGCGCCGGGATGCAATCGATGATCTTCGGCGCCGTTTACCGCGACCACTTGCATGTGCTGTTTGATCGCGGTGATCGCCGGCAGGAAGCGGTCGCGGTTGAAGCCGTCGGCATACAGCTGATCCGGTGGCAGGTTGGAAGTGCAGACCACCACCACGCCCTCGTCGAACATCACTTGAAACAAGCGCCCGAGAATGATCGCGTCGCCGATGTCATTGACGAACAGCTCGTCGAAACACAGCACTCGCACTTCAGCCGCCAGCTCACGGGCCAGGGCTCGCAACGGATCGGTGATCCCGGTCAACTGAAAGGAGCGTTGGTGCACCCAGCCCATGAAGTGATGAAAGTGTTGCCGCCGCGCCGGCACCCGCAGGCTCTGATGAAACTGATCCATCAGCCAGGTCTTGCCGCGCCCGACCGGGCCCCACAGGTAAACGCCGGTAACCGAACGGGCACCGGCGTGCAAGGCTTCATGGCATTTTTGCAAGGCCCAGACCGCGTGTTCCTGGGCTTCATCCTGGATGAAGCCCTTGTGGTCGACGGCATATTGCCAGGCGCTCAGGGGGGAGTCGAAAGTCATGCGCGGCAGTATGCCACGACGGCTACAGGGAAATATCCAGCCGAGCGATTTTGCCCTGTTCGTTGAGGCGGAACGTGTAGCGCAGCTCCAGCGGGCTGCCGGGAAACGTTCCGGAGATCAGCCCTTGCACCAGTACTTTGCCGGTGCGCTGCTGGACGCCGAGCACTTCGACCCGTGGCTGATAGCGCTGGGCGGTGTCCTGCATCCAATTGGCGATGGCCTGCGGGCCGACCTGATGATGGCCCTCATCGAACACATGGGCATCCTCGGCAAAAAAACTGCCGACCCGGGAGGTATCGCGAGCATTGGCAGCATTGATGTACTCAACGATGGCCGGGGCGAGTATCGAGGTGGGATGGAACATGGGTGCAGCTCCTTTTTTCGGGTTCTGTCGCCATCCTAGAACAGCCCTGCGTCAATTCCTGTCAGGAGTGAAACGGCCGTTTTCGTCCAGTTGCATCAGCCGCTGCCAGGTGCGCAACAGGTCGCTGCGCCGCCCCGGATAGCGCTCACCGTGCAGGCTGGCGGCGGCAATCCGGTCGGTGCGAAACGTGCGATAGGCACCGCGCAATTCACACCACGCGACGATGATCCGCACCTCGTTGAGAAAACCCAGCGCCAGCGGCCAGATCAACCGCTGGCTTTGCACCTGCTGCGCATCGGCATAATCGATGTGCAGCTTGGCCTGATCGCGGATGGCGTGGCGGAACACGTTCAACGGCACGGCGTTTTGCGGAAAACCGTAACCCGGCGGCCCGGGCATGACGGTTGGATTGCGCAGCGCTTCCTGGGCCTGCGGGTCCAGCACCGCAGCGATTTTCGCCAGTGCATCCGCTGCAGCCTTGCTCAGCACTTCGTCGCCGCGCTGATCGACATAACGCAGGCCCAGCACGATGGCTTCGGTCTCGTCGGCGTTGAGCATCAGCGGCGGCAGAAACAGACCGCTGCGCAGCACATACCCGATGCCCGCCTCGCCATGGATCGGCGCGCCGAGGGCGGTCAGTTCGGCGATATCGCGATAGAGGGTGCGTTCGGAGATTTCCAGCTCGGAGGCCAGCGTCGCGGCGGTCACCGGGCGCTTCTTGCCACGCAGCACTTGCAACAGGGTCAACAGTCGAGTGGTTCGCGACACGGTGTGAGGCTCTGGGCAGAAATTTGCCGGAGCTTAGCAGAGCCTGGTGTCAGAAATTGTCAGGAGCTTTCACCAGGCTCGGAGGGGATCACGCGTCGACTTTATGCCTGGCCGCGTACAGGCAAAGCATCTCCATGGCCAGGGTTGCCGCCGCCAGCGACGTCACATCCGCATGGTCATAGGCCGGCGCCACTTCCACCACGTCCATGCCCACCAGATTGATCCCGCGCAGGCCGCCAAGGATCTCCAGCGCCTGCACTGTGCTCAGGCCGCCGCACACCGGCGTACCGGTGCCCGGCGCAAATGCCGGATCCAGACAATCGATGTCGAACGTCAGGTACACCGGGTGATCGCCGACCCGCGCGCGGATCGCTTCGACAATGGCTTCGCAACCACGGCGATGCACCTGCCGCGCATCGAGCACCTGAAAGCCCTGATGATCGTCGTTGGTGGTGCGTAAACCGATCTGCACCGAACGCGCCGGATCCACCAACCCTTCCCGCGCTGCGTGCCAGAACATGGTGCCGTGATCGACCCGTTTGCCGCCCTCGTCCGGCCAGGTGTCGCTGTGGGCATCGAAGTGGATCAGCGATAACGTGCCGTGCTTGCGCGCATGGGCCTTGAGCAGTGGATAGCTGATGAAGTGATCGCCGCCGAAGGTGAGCATGGCGCTGCCGGAACCGAGGATGTGCTCGGCGTGGGCTTCGATGCTTTCCGGGATGGTGTGCGGCGAGCCGTAATCGAAGTCGCAGTCGCCGTAATCGATCACCGCCAGATGATCGAACGGGTCGAACGTCCATGGCCAGTGCCGTTCCCAGGCGATCCCGGTGGACGCCGCGCGAATCCCGCGCGGCCCGAAACGTGCGCCAGGACGGTTGCTGGTGGCGGTGTCGAACGGCACACCGCTGACCGCCACGTCCACGCCGCGCAGGTCGCGGCTGTAGCGTCGGCGCATGAAACTGGTGATCCCGGCGTAAGTGCTTTCGGCAGCAGTGCCGTAAAGGCTGTCACGGGTCAGGGCCTGATCGTTTTGCACTGGCACGTCCATCGGTGTGCTCCTGTTGTTATGAAAGGCTATTGGCGGCTACGGAAAGTGGTCCACAGGCGTGTGCGCTGGCGCATGTCCTTGAGGCTCATGCTGTGGTCGGCGTACAGCCGCTCGCGCACTTCGGGTTTTGGGAAAATGTCCGGATCGTTGCGCACCGCCTCATCCACCAGCGGCGTGGCGGCCTGGTTGGCGGTGGCGAAGAACAGCGTATTGGTCAGCGCCGCCACGGATTCGGGGCGCAACATGAACTCGATGAAAGTCCTTGCGGCTTCGGGGTGGGGCGCGTCTTTCGGGATGGCGAGGTTGTCCTGCCACACCAGCGTGCCTTCCTTGGGAATCCGGTAAGCGACTTCGAACGGCTTGTTGGCCTTGCGCGCCTGATCGGCGGCCATGCTCGCGTCACCGTTGTAGGTCAGCGCCAGGCAGACGCTGCCGTTGGCCAGATCATTGATCTGCCGCCCGGTGGCGACGTACAGCACCGAGGGCTGCAGCTTCTGCAATAAGGCTTCGGCGGCGGCCAGATCGTTCTTGTCGGTGCTGTAGGGATCTTTACCGAGATAGTGCAGCGCCAGGCCGATCACTTCCTGTGGCGAATCGAGAATCGCGATCCCGCAATCCTTGAGCTTGCTGGCGTATTCGGGCTTGAACAGCAGATCGAGGCTGTTGAGCGGCACGTCGGGCAGCCGCTGCTTCACGGCTTCGACGTTCATGCCCAGGCCGAGCGTGCCCCAGGTGTAAGGCACGCCGTAACGGTTACCGGGATCGACTGCCGCCAGTTTTTCCAGCAGATCCGGATCGAGATTGGCGTAGCCCTTGAGCCCGTCGCGAGGGATTTCCTTCAATGCGCCGGCGGCCAACCCACGGGCCAGCACGCTGGACGAAGGCACCACCACGTCGTAACCACTGCCACCGGTGAGCAATTTGGTTTCCAACACCTCTGAGGTATCGAAGGTGTCGTAGCGCACGTGAATGCCGGTTTCCTTTTCGAAGCGCTGCAAGGTTTCCGGCGCCACGTAATCGGCCCAGCTGTAGAGATTGAGCGTCTTCTCTTCGGCCTGGGCGGCGATGGAGACGGTAAGCAACAACGCGGGCAAACACAGCTTGAAGACGGGAGCCATGACGAACACCTGACCGAAGGAAGTGGTGGCAGGATGCGCCGTCGGATACATTCGAAAAATATCAAGTTTGTTAACCTGACTTTATCCAGGAGTAATGTGATGCTCGGTCAGCTCCACGATGTCGATCTTCAGCTTCTGCGGCTGTTTCTCGGCGTGGTCGAATTCAATGGTTTCAGCGCAGCCCAGGGTGAACTGGGGCTGAGCCAGTCGAGCATCAGCCAGCAAATGGCCAAGCTTGAAACCCGTCTCGGCTATCGGGTGTGCAACCGGGGCAAGGGCGGTTTCAGCCTGACGACCAAGGGCGAGCAACTGTTGATTGCCGCGCGGGCGCTGTTCGACTCGATTGAAACCTTCCGCCATCAATCCAACGGCGTCGCCGGGCGCTTGATCGGTGAAGTGCGCCTGGGTCTGTCGGAAGCGGTCGATCAATCGGTGCTGCAACGGGTGGCGGATGCGATCCGCCGGTTTCGCGAGCGGGACGAATCGGTGCGCATCGAGTTGATCAGCGCCATGCCCGGCGAAATGGAGCGCCTGCTGCTGCAACAGCGGCTGGACCTGGCCATCGGTTACTTCTCCCAGGTGCAGAGCGCGTTCGACTACCGCGAGCTGTTCAGCGAAACCCAGCATCTGTATTGCGCCCCCGGCCATCCGCTGTTTACCGACGAGGCCCCTGATGACGCGGCGTTGCAGGCCTGCGACCGGGTCGATCACCCCTACCGGTTTTTGCGCAGTGACGAGCCATTTCAGGGCAAGGTCTGCTCGGCACGCTCGGAACAGGTCGAAGGCACCCTTGCCTTCATTCTGTCCGGCAAACACGTCGGTTATCTGCCCAACCATTACGCCCGCCAATGGCAGGACAAGGGCCTGTTGCGGCCAGTGCGCGAAGGCGAGTTGAGCTTTGACGTGGCGTTCCATCTGGCCCGGCATCGGGCGCAAGTGCCCGGCGATGCGCAGAAGGCTTTTGAAGAAGACCTGCTGTCAGCCTTTGGTCGAACCTGACCTTTTGGGCAGTTTTAATGCGTTGCCCTCGCCCCTCGCTTACGGCATCCTGCGCACCCATTTTCCGACCCGGCCCCGCATTGCGGCACGCAAACCACCATGACCGTCTCTGAAAAAGCCCCGCGCAACAACGATCTGATCTACGGCCTCAACGACCGTCCGCACTTCACCGCAACGGTGTTTGCCGCCCTGCAACACGTGCTGGCCAGCTTCGTCGGCATCATTACCCCGACCCTGATCATGGGCGGCGCTCTTGGTCTGCAGAGCGAAATCCCGTACCTGATCAGCATGGCGCTGTTCGTCTCGGGCCTCGGCACTTTCGTTCAGGCCAAGCGCTTCGGCCCGGTCGGTTCCGGGCTGCTGTGCCTGCAAGGCACCAGTTTTTCCTTTATCAGCGTGATTCTCAGCGCCGGCTTCATGGTCAAGGCCCGGGGTGGCGGCACCGATGAAATCCTCTCGACGATCTTCGGCGTGTGCTTTTTCGCGGCGTTCATCGAAGTGGTGCTGAGCCAGTTCATCGGCAAGTTGCGCATGCTGATCACCCCGGTGGTGACCGGCACCATCATCACGCTGATGGGCCTGTCGCTGATCAAAGTGGCGATGACCGACATTGCCGGCGGCTTCGGCGCGGCGGATCTGGGCGCGGCCAGTCACGTGTTCCTGGCAGCGCTGGTGCTGGGCACCATCGTGGTGTTGAACCGGGTCGACGTGCCGTTCCTGCGGTTGGGCGCAATCGTCATCGGCCTGACCCTCGGCTACGTGGTGGCGTGGCTGATGGGCACCGTGGACTTCGCCAATCTGCCCGAAGTGCCGGTGGTGAGCGTACCGGTGCCGTTCAAGTACGGTTTCAACTTTGATTGGGTGGCGTTCGTGCCGGTGGCGGTGATTTTCCTGGTGTCGCCGCTGGAGGCTGCCGGTGACCTGACCGCCAACTCGATGATCTCGCGACAACCGGTCAAAGGCCCGCTGTACATCCGCCGGATCAAGTCCGGACTGCTCGCCGACGGCCTCAACTCGGCCATGGCGGCGGTGTTCAACAGCATGCCGATGGTGACCTTCGCCCAGAACAACGGCGTGATTCAGCTGACTGGTGTGGCCAGCCGCTACGTGGCGTTCTTCATTGCCGGGCTGTTGGTGCTGCTGGGACTGTTCCCGATGATCGGCGCGGTGCTGCAACTGATGCCGAAACCGGTGCTCGGCGGCGCAGAGCTGGTGATGTTCGGCACTGTGGCGGTGGCCGGGATCAAGATCCTCGCCGAGGCCGGCCTGCATCGGCGCAACATGCTGATCGTAGCGATTTCCGTCGGCATGGGCCTGGGCATCGCCGCCGTGCCGGAAGTGCTGCGCGAGCTGCCGCAGGCGCTGCGCAATATTTTCGAATCGCCGATCACCGTCGGCGCGCTGTGTGCCATCGTGCTGAATATCTTCCTGCCGGAAGAATTCATCGAACTGGAAGAGGATGACTTCGATCCGGAAGCCTCTATCCTTCAGGTCATGGAAAACCCCGACCTGCCGGCCAAAGCTGAACCCGCAACAAACGCCGCTGTCGCACAGTTGAACCGTTGATCCTGTCCGCTCCATCAAAAAGGGCTGATACCGGCAACGGTTCAGCCCTTTTTCAATGAGAGAGCATCAATGCGCCGCCTCCAAGCCGTCATCCTGTCCCTGCTTCTGCTCTCCCTCAGCGCCTGCGCGCTGTTCCCCAACCGCGACCCGGTGAACATCAACGTGGTCGGCCTCGAACCGCTGCCGAGCCAGGACCTGGAAGTGCGCTTCGCGATCAAGCTGCGCGTGCAGAACCCGAACGAAACGCCCATCGACTACAACGGCATCGCGCTGGATCTGGAGGTCAACGGCCACTCGCTGGCGTCGGGTGTGAGCGATCAGAGCGGCTCGATTCCACGGTTTTCCGAAACCATTGTCAGCGTCCCGGTGAGCATTTCCGCGTTCTCGGTGCTGCGCCAGACACTTGGCCTGAGCCAGACGCAAACCCTCGACAACCTGCCCTATGTGCTGCGCGGCAAACTGGCGGGCGGGTTGTTTGGCACGATGCGGTTTGTCGATACCGGCAAGCTCAGTCTGCCGAGGGCCAGTGCCGCAACCTGGTAAAGATGCGGTAGTCTGCACGGCCCACTGTCAGAACATGGAAGTTGTGGTTTATGCAAGACACGCCCACGCTGTACACCGAACGGCTGATTTTGCGTCCGCTTGAACTCGCGGATGCCGAGGCCATCCAGCAGCAATTTCCCCACTGGGAAGTGGTGCGTTATCTGAACGTTTTTGTGCCCTGGCCGTATCCGGACGACGGCGCCCTCACCTATCTGCGCGACATTGCGCTGCCTGCCGTTGCAGCCGGCAAAGAGTGGCACTGGACGATTCGCCTCAGATCGGCGCCAGAGCAATTGATCGGCAACATCAGCCTGATGGACGAGCCGGATAACCACCGTGGGTTCTGGCTCGCCCCGGCGTGGCAGGGTCAGGGCCTGATGACCGAAGCCAGCGAAGCCGTGACCCGGTATTGGTTCGAAACCCTCGATCAACCGTTGATGCGCGTGCCGAAAGCCGCACCGAACCTCGGTTCGCGAAAGCTATCGGAGCGTAGCGGCATGCGCTTGATTCGCACGGACGAGGATGACTTTGTCGGCGGCCGCTTCCCATGGGAAATCTGGGAAATCACCCGCGAAGAATGGCGGCGCCGACAAACCGTCAAACCGTGAAACGCACGCCCGGTTTAGCCCGCTCATCGACGCTCAACTCGAACACATCCGGCCGCGCATAGTGGCCAACCACGTCGTAGTCGTAGCGGGCGCGCACCAGTTCGGCGGTGTCGATCTCGGCGGTGAGCAGTCCGGCCTCGCCGCGCAACGGCCCGGCCAGCACATCGCCCATCGGCCCGACGATCACGCTGCCACCGGCGATCAGCGGTCGATCCCCCGGCCAGTTGGCAACTTCCACGCCCAGCTCATTCGGCGAGGCCTGGACTTGACAGGCGCTGACCACAAAACAGCGCCCTTCATGAGCGATGTGGCGCATGCTGACCTGCCACATCTCGCGCTCATCCACAGTCGGCGCGCACCAGACCTCAATGCCCTTGGCGTACATCGCCGTGCGCATCAGCGGCATCATGTTTTCCCAGCAGATCACTGCGCCGAGCTTGCCGACCTGAGTGTCGAGCACCGGCAGCGTCGAGCCGTCGCCCTTGCCCCAGATCAGCCGTTCGGTGCCGGTGGGCATCAGTTTGCGGTGCTTGGCCACCAGGCCCGCCTGCGGGTCGAAATACAGCGCGGTGCAGTGCAAGGTGCTGCCGGCCCGCTCGATCACGCCGATTACCAGATTGGCGCCAGTGCGCGCCGACAGCCCGGCCAGCGCTTCGGTTTCCGCCCCCGGCACATCGATAGCGTTGGCGAAGTAACGGGCATAGGCCTCGCGGCCTTCCGGCAAGCGATAACCCAGCTGCGTGCCGAACCCCTCGCCTTTCGGGTAACCGCCGAGCAAGGCTTCGGGCATCACCACCAGCGCGGCGCCGGATTCGATGATCGCGGTTTCCCAGCTCAGGATCTGTTCCAGGGTCTCAGCCTTGCCACCGGGCAAGGCGCCGATCTGCAGGGCGGCAACGATTGATTTGGGCATGACGGTCACTCCGTGAAGTTCAGGTGTTGCTCATTCTCCGGCGCCACGGGATCATGAATAAAGACCGATCCACTGCTGAATGATATGAACCAGATGAATATCGCAACCGTCGACCTCAACCTGCTAAAAGTCTTCGAAGCCCTGCATGAAGAGTCCAGCGCCAGCCGCGCGGCGTTGCGCCTGGGCGTGACCCAGTCGGCGGTCAGCGCGGCCTTGCGCCGGTTGCGCGAACTGTATGGCGATCAATTGTTCGTGCGCACCGGCCGGGGGCTGGCGCCGACGCTCAAGGCCAACCAGTTGAAACCGGTGGTCAGCGATGCGCTGAACAAGTGCCGACAAAGCCTGGCCATGGTCGACCCGACCGCCAATCACTACGAAGGACGCTCGGTCACCGTCGGCCTTTCGGACGATTTCGAGATCGCTTACGGCCGTCGGCTGATCGAAGACATCGCCCGCCGCGCACCGAAACTGCGGCTGATTTTCCGCCAGACCCACAGCCAGATCGTCGCCCGGGCGCTGATGGAGCGCAGCATCGATCTGGCGATCACCGCCGGCGGCTTCGCCGAGCGGCTGCTCAGCCGTCAGGTATTGGGTGAAGGGGGTTATGCGTGTCTGGTGGATCCGGCGAGCCTGGCGCCGGGCCAGCAGCAGATCGATCTGGAGGAATTCGTCACCCGCGAGCATCTTCTGGTGTCGTCGGGCGGTTTTATCGGGATCACCGATGAAGGGCTGGCGGCGCTGGGCCGCAGTCGCCGGGTCTGCGCCTCGACCACGCATTTCGCTGCGTTGCCGCATCTGCTCAAGGGCAGCGAGGCGGTGGCGACCATTCCCACCCACGCGGCGCAGGCCATTGCTTCAATGAGCGGGCTGGCGCTGTTGCCCTGCCCGCTGGCATTGCCGCGTTATCCGATCGAACTGGGCTGGCGTACCAGCACCCAGATCGATCCGGTGGTGCTGACCGTGCGCGAAGCGATAGGCGCTAGTTTCAGGGCCGAATGATTACTTGTTGGCCGCCATCAGGCGATTGACTTCACTGCGCACCATGTTGGCGAATTCCGGCGGCGACATGCCGTCCAGTTCCGCGCGCACGAACTCGGCCCATTTGCCCTTGCGCTTGGAGCGCTCGCCGAACAACCGCGCGGCCTCGCCCTTGGCTTTGCCCAGATTGTTCTGCCAGAGTTCGAACAGTCGGGATTTCTCATCTTCCAGCGCGGCGCGCTCTGCGAGGGATTTGTCGGCCAGATTGAAACTCATCGGGAATTACCTGCTGCATGAAATGGCGACATCTTACACGCTGGACGGAAACCTCTGACGCTGGTTTTTGTTCCGGATGGAAAATCGCTGCAACTTTTCAAGGCGCGCCACACTCCATTGTTCACTGTCCATTCACCTGCAAGGAGTCACCCAATGGCCCGGAAAACCGCCGTTCAAGCCGCCGAAGACCAAATCAAGGACCAGGCCTTCAGCGAACTTCAGGCGCTGATCGAAGAGTCGGAAAAACTGCTCAAGAGCAGTGCATCCCTGGTCGGCGAGGAAGCGGAGACCCTGCGCGGGCAAATCGCCCAGAAATTGCAGCAGGCGCTGGATTCGGTCACCAGTGTGCGTGATCGCACCAAACCGGCGGTGGACGCCACCGAGAGCTACATCGGCGGGCACCCGTGGCAGACCGTGGCGATTTCCGCCGGGTTCGGCCTGGTAGTCGGATTGTTGCTCGGTCGCCGCTGAGCGCGAACAAAAAAGGCGAGCCCTCGGGCTCGCCTTTTTCATGCCCGGCAAAAACTCATTCGCCGGCCAGTTCACGCAACTGCGCCAGGGTCTGCTGATCCAGTTCGATCCCTTTGGCCAGTGACTTGGCCCGCTGCAAATGCCGCCGATCCCCCGGCAAGCGCTTGAGCCCTACCCCGTGCATCTGCCGCACCAGTTCCTGACTGCGCTCGGCAAAGCTTTGCCCGGCGGTCTTGCTCGGGTCGATCACTATCAGTAACTGGCCGGTCCACGGGGTCTTGGCACCGGGGTGATTCTTCCAGTCGAATTCGAACGAAAAGTTGCCGCCGGTCAGCGCAGCGGCGAGCAGCTCGACCATCATCGACAGCGCCGAACCTTTGTGCCCGCCAAACGGCAGCAACGCGCCGCCTTCCAGAATCGCTTTCGGATCGCAGGTCGGCTGGCCGAGGCTGTCGACGCCCATGCCCGCCGGCAGTTTCTCGCCCTTGCGCGCGGCGATCTGTACGTCGCCATGGGCAATGGCGCTGGTGGCCAGGTCAAACACGATTGGCGCGCCATCGGCCCGGGGTGCGGCGAAAGCGATCGGGTTGGTGCCGAACAATGGCCGGTCGGCGCCGTGCGGCACCACGCAAGTCATGCTGTTGACCACGCTCAGCGCCACCAGGCCTTCGTCGGCAAAAGGCTCGACGTCCGGCCACAGCGCGGCAAAGTGGTGGGAGTTGCGGATCGCCAACACCGCAATCCCGGCACTGCGGGCCTTTTCCATCAGCAGTGGACGTGCCGCCGCCAGCGCAGGCTGGGCAAAACCGTTGCCGGCATCGACGCTGACGAACCCTGAAGCCACGTCCTCGACTTTCGGCACGGCCTTGCCGTTGACCCAGCCGCTGTTGAGCGTCGAGACATAACCGGGAATCCGGAATACGCCGTGACTGTGCGCACCGTCCCGCTCGGCACTGGCGCAATTGGCGGCCAGGGTTCTGGCGACTTCGGCCGAGGTGCCGTGACGGGTGAAAATCGTTTCCAGCAGTTGAGTCAGCTCGTCCAGGGACACCGTGGACGAGAGCGAATGATCGTGTGGCGCAGACATCTGAAGCTCCAGAGTAATTATTGGAGGGAACAACAGCGAACGGACAACCCGCCAGAGGATTAACCACGGCTGGCCGGTGGCCTGTCAACCCCGCAATAGACAGCCGATTTCCAGACAGCGGGCTCAATACCCTTCACATTCAGGTCAATCCCAATCTGACACTGGCGGGCCCCGCCAGAAACCTCGTCGAATTTGCCCTCGATCACATCAATGTCGCCCAGAGCACCGGTTAGAAAGGGTCGGCCAGCTGGAGCCGATCCGAGCGTTTGATTCACGCATAAAAAATGCGCAGGCTCGACACCTGCGCATCGCTCCACAACCGTGGGGGTCAGTCTTTCTGATCGCGAAGGACATTGCCGGAGGCGCCGTCTATACGGAATTCGTACACCACCCCGTCGGCCTTGCGTCCTTCGCCTTTCCAATAACCATTGTTGTCGGCCTCGATCTCGTAGACCTCGACATAACCGGCCTTGGTTTTCACGATCTCGATGGCCTTCTCGATGGTGATCCAGCCCGCGCCCGGGCGGTCGGCCAGTGCCGCGCCTGCGCTCAGAAGACTGGCGGTTGCAACCACAGCGGCCAAGGTTCTTTTGATCATGTTTTCACTCCATTTATGGTTAATGTTCGCGGGATGTCCTGTTTTTTGGGGCGCTGCAGCGAAAAAAAGTTCCACGTTTGATGGGTAAATGCCATGACGGCTGTTCTCGGCGCCTTCCGCCCAAGGTTAGAATGCGCGAAATCAGGATGAGTCAATGACCCAGAACCCTCTCTCGGAAGCCGAATACGATGCAATCACCGATGCCGCCGCGCATTGGTGCATGCGCCTGCACGCCGTTGACTGCACCGCTGAAGAGCGCATGGCGTTCGAACAATGGCGCGATGCGCACCCGCTTCACGCGTTCGAGTATGAGGCGATGCTGGAAATCTGGGACGTCGCTGAACACCTGCCCCGGCCGGCAACGGCACCGGCCCTGCCGATTCACCCGACGGCGACCCGATCATGGCGCCAGTACGCCGTAGCGGCTTGCGTCTGCGCACTGGCTTTGCCGCTGGCGGCCTGGACCGGATGGAACCTCGGCTGGCTGCCTGACAGCTATCAGCATTTCGCGGCCACCGACAATGTCCGCCATGTCACCCTGGGCGATGGCAGCCAGGTCGAGCTGAATCTCAACACCGAACTGACCTACAGCAATTACAAGGACGAGCGTCGCGTCACCCTGAAAAAGGGCGAGGCGTTCTTTGAAGTCAGCCACGACCTGAGCCACCCGTTCGTCGTCAGGGCCGCCGAAGGCAGGATTCGCGTCACCGGCACCCGCTTCAACGTCTGGATGTATGAGGATCAGGTGAAGGTCAACCTGATCGAGGGTTCCGTGCTGGTCACCAGCAACACTCAATTGCCCGGCGATGGTCTGCGCCTGGGGCCTTCGATGCAGGCACGCTACAGGCATGGCGATTTCACTCCGCAGATCAGCCAGACCTATGCCAACGACAACGCACTGGCCTGGCGCAGCGGCAAACTGGTGCTCGACAACCTGCCGCTGAACGAAGCATTGCCGCAGATCAACCGTTACCTGGACAAGCCCCTGATGCTGGCCGACAACGCCACCGGTTCGATCCGAGTGGGCGGCATTTACAACATCAAGGAACTGAACAGCTTCGCCAGTTCTCTGCCCAAAGTCCTGCCGGTCTTCCTGACCCGCAACAAGGACGGCAACCCGGTGATCAACCCGATGCCGCAGCAACCGCCAAAAAACTGAAGGCCGTTCCCGTGAGGGAGCGGCCTTGTGCTTTTGCGGTTGTCCGCAGGTTGAACAGCTGATTACTGCGCCGCGACTTTCCCCGTTTTTTCCAGGTCATCGCGCACGGTCTGCACCTGATATTGCGGATCGGCCTCGATCTGCTGTTCGGTGAACGGCAACACACTCCACTGTTTCTTCGAGAAGGCCTCGGTCTGATCCCGGGAATACTTCGACGCCGGATCACTGGATAACGAGAATGCCAGCAGGCCCTGGGCATGCGGTCCCTTGTCATCGAACGTCACGACTTGCAGGTAACTGGTGCCGCTGACCACTTCCAGCTTGCCGTCTTCACGGGGCACGCTCTGGATGGCGTTGTAGATGCCGAGCGTGCCCGGGCCACCGTGAATCGGCGTTTGCTGGCCACCACTGCTGACCACCTGCACATCCCCCCAGCGGGTGCTGGCGTTCAGGCCCATTTTTACCGCCGATTCGGCCGACGCCAGCATGGCCTCGCGCAGTGCCTTGGCCACTTCCGGTTTTTCAACGGCCAGCCCGCGCGGGGTGTGCTGAGCATCCTTGGGATCGAACGCCACGCGCCAGGCCTGCGGCGATTCCTGCATCGCTTGCATGATGTTCTGGAAATGCACCAGGCCGACGCCCGACTCCAGATTCGCCCGACCATCCCACGCCTTCAGGCTGCTGCATACCGATTTCAACGCGGCCTCAGACTGCGAAGCACAGAACTTTCGCAGGTCCGGCACCACCTGAGTCGCCAGGAATACCTGATCGTCCATCACCATGTGTTGCAGATCCTGCACCGACACCGAGCCTTTCTTGCTCAGGGTCGCCAGACGATCCAGCGCAAAGCGCGAGCGCAGGCCCAATGGCTGGCCGTCCTGACTGATCAACGGCGAGAAACCGGTCAGCGGTTGTGCCGGGTTGGCCAGCCAGGCCGAATCGTTGGAGTGCTGGACAAAGTCCTTGCGCAGCAGCTGCGGCAACTGGCTGGAGGCGTAAATGCCCTTCTGTGCGGCTTGCGGGTCGATGTCCCAGGCGCAGGCGCTGTTGGAGCCGTCGAGCACGATCATTTTCAGACCGGCGCGCGGGTCGCTGCACCTGGCCAGTTTGTCGGCGCTGACGTTCGGCACCACCGACAGGTTCATGTACAGCGTCTGGCCCTTGTCATCCACGGCCAGGGTGTTGACCCACGGGATGCCCTGAATCGTGTGCACCGAATCCTGCAGATCCTTGAGATTGCCGGCGCGGTTCATGGCGTACCACTGTTTCAGCACCCGGTCGTTGTCGAGGTTCGCATCGCGAAGGCTATAGGCGAACTGATTGTCCCAATCGAGCTTGCCGGGCCATTGCACAATCGGGCCGAACTGCGAACTGTAGACATCCCGCGAGACCGGCACCACCTGACCGTCCGCCTGTTTGACCTGCACGGTGACCGTCTGCTTGTTCATCGGCAGGGACTGGCCGTCGAGCAGGTAACGGGTCGGATCCTTCGGATCGAGTTGCAGGCGATACAGGGTGAAGTGCTTGGACGAATCGACGGTGTGGGTCCAGGCCAGGTGCTGGTTGAAGCCAATGTTGATCATCGGCAGGCCCGGCAGCGCCGCGCCCATCACATCCAGTTTGCCCGGAATGGTCAGGTGCATCTGATAGAAGCGCATGCCGCCGACCCACGGGAAATGCGGGTTGGCCAACAGCATCCCACGGCCATTGAACGAACGCTCGCTGCCCACCGCCACCGCGTTGCTGCCACGGTCCAGTGCGAAGCGTTGCAGGCGCGTGTCCGCCAGTTGATAGGCCCGCGCATCGTTTTCAATCTTCGCAGTGGCCTGCGGCGGAGTAGCACCCGCCAGCGCTTCGGCGAACTGGCCCACCCCGCCCTCGACCAGCAGACGACGGGTCAGCTTCACCAGGTCCTCGGCGGCGATATCGCGCACCCATTCACCCTGGCACTGTTGTGGCAAGCCCTGCTGACGGCGTTCGGCCAGATAACGGTTGTAGCCGGCGGCATAACCCTCCACCAAATCACGCACTTCGACCGGCTGGGCCTGCCAGAAAGCGTTCACTGCCTGCGGCGTGTTGAGCCACTGGAAGAACACGTCGCTGACGCGGTTCTCGCGCTCTTCGACCGTCAGTTGCTCCGGCCCGAAGTACCGCGACCGCTCGCCGTTGACCGTCACGACTTCGTTGGCCAGCAGGCACAGGTTGTCCTGCGCATAGGCATAACCGATGCCGAACCCGAGACCACGTTCGTTTTCCGCGCGGATGTGCGGTACGCCAAAACCGGTGCGACGGATATCGGCGCCGGTCTGGCCGGAAGGGCTGAACGCCTGCGCCGACAGACTCAGCCCGAGAAAGAGGCCGGCAAGGGTCAGTCCGGTGAATTGCCTGGAAATAGTCACGCTCGCTCCTGATCGAAATGCCGAAGAGCGAACCGCCAGCCACCGTGAACACGTCGGACCCGGCTCGCTCTGAAATCACCCACGCGTCACGCGCAATGAGTCTGTCCAGAAAACGAAGCCGTGGGAAAAAAATTTAGTCGGTCACACACCCGTTTCATGCCGCAATCACGGGGAAAAGACAAAACTACGACAAATTTTCTACATTTTCCGCTTCATGATTTGTCGGGCTGAAACGTCTTGTTTAGAGAGAGCACGAAAAACCTTTCCTGATCAGGCTCTGAAAGGAGTAATCGCATGTACAACCCACCCCTACCATCGGAAGGTAGCCAGACCCCACAAGGAGCGCCCATGGGTTCACACGCCGACGTATTCGGGCAACGGGTCGAGCGTCACGGCAATGAACGCATCCGTATGCTGCTTAAAAGCTTCGGCCTGCGCACCAGCCTGATTCGCCTCAAAGTCATCGACACCCTGCTGGTCGCCGCCGAGGACGACCGTCGTCTGGGTGTGCGGGGAGTTCACAGCCAGTTGCTGGATCTGGACATTCCCTTGTCCTTTCTCAGCGTGCGCGAAGTCCTCAAACGCCTGTGCGCCGAAGGTGTCATCACGTTCAACGACGACAAGAGCTACAGCCTCCATCCCCAGGCTGCCGCCGTGCTCAACCACGATTGAAGCGCCCGGCAGATGCCGTCAGGGCTTGACCTTGCGGCGCATCACGCCGTTGATCACCACAACCACCACCGCCACACCGATGGCGATGTACTGAAATGTTTGCTCGCTGAGCTTGCCGGTGTTTTGCAGCCAGGACAGGCCGAGCATGATCAGCAGTACGGCGAGGGCGATCAGAATCGAATATTTCAAGCGTTGCTTCTGGGTCATTACAGGTTCCTGAACCGTTGGAATGTATCGGGTTTGTATCGGCGTCGATGCCATGCACATACCCTTTCACGGGGATATGCCGCTGCAAACGGGGTCTCATGTTACAGCCGATGAAGAGCTTTGGCTTCAGGCGGCTTTAACCATGAGGATTTTCGAAATGCTGCGTCGAATCACCTGGCTGATTCCTGTCCTTGCACTGCTCACCCTGAGCGGCTGCATCATTTTTCCCCACGGCGGCTGGCATGGCGATCATCGCCACTACGCGCCGCAAGGTCCGGGCTACTACGACCATCGTTAAGTCATGCCGCGAGAAGGATGCCAGCGTCCATTCATTCAAATGCAACAACTGATTTAGTGTCAGCCGAAATGCCCACAGGAATGTGGGCATTTTTCTTAAGACTCTATTCATTATCTTGTCAGGCAATTCGCGCTTGCGAGTAGGCATCCCGACTTGTGCAACATCACGCAACCCCCCGTCATAGAGCGTCACAGCAATGACGTAGGAACAGTCTGACCCCGCCTCTACCCTTTGCGCTCTCTCTCGAATCTCGTGGAAGCGTATGCAAAGAACTCTCATCAATCTCTCGCCGCGGCAGGCGCTCGGTTTCTGCCTCGCCATCATGCTGTTCGAATGGCTGACCTACATGGCCAGCGACATGGTCATGCCGGCGATGCTGACCGTCACTCGGGATCTTGAAGCCGATGCCCGTCATATCCCCAACGCCTTCAATCTCTACCTGATCGGTGGTGTGTGCCTGCAATGGCTGATCGGACCGCTTGCCGACCGGTTCGGCCGACGCCCGCTGTTGCTGGCCGGTTGCGCACTGTTCGGTGCAACGTGTGCAGCGACAGTCTTTACGCCCGGTATTGAAGTTTTCAACGCATTGAGGCTTATCCAGGGCATGGGGCTGGGGTTTGTGGTGGCTGTCAGCTATCCCGCACTTCAGGAAGTATTCTGCGAAGCCGATGCGGTGCGCCTGATGGCGCTGCTGGGCAATGTTGCACTGCTTTCGCCGCTGATCGGTCCGCTGCTGGGCAGTCTGTTGTTGGAATGGCTCAGCTGGCGCGAACTGTTTCTCGGCCTGGCCCTGGTTGCCGTACTTGCATGGACCGGACTGTACGCCTGCATGCCCGAAACCATCGGCGTGGTCCGTCGTGATGGCACTCAGCAACCGCCCATGGCCTTTTCCCTTCGCCAGATCGGTGTTCGATACCTTGCGTTGGCGCGCAACAAAAACTTTCTCGGGACCTGCGTTGCACTTGGCCTGATGAGCCTGCCGCTGATCGCCTGGATCGGTCTTGCACCGCTGTTGCTGATCCAGTCACTGGGGCTGACAACGCGGGAATATGCCCTGTGGCAGATACCGGTCTTTTCAGCCGTCATTCTCGGCAATCTGATTCTCGACCGGTTGCTGCCCACACGTGAATTGCCGCAGTTGATTCGTCTGGCACTGTGGCCGTACTGCCTGGGGCTGCTGACCCTGGTGGCCGTTGCCATGACCGGTCTCTCCCTCACCGCACTGATTGCCGGCCTCGCGCTGTACGCCGTAGGGCTGGGCATGAGCAACGCAGCCCTGTATCGGCTGGCGCTGTTTTGCAGCGATGACAGCAAAGGACTGGTCTCGGCCGCGATCGGCATGATTTCGATTGCCGTAATGGGTGCCGGTGGATCGTTGATTGCCGCCATCGGCGGCGGCCTTCGCCTCGATTTCTTTGCGCTGTGGGCCGCGGTCGGCGGCCTGCTGTGCCTGCCCCTGCTCAACCGGTTTTTGCCTGCTGCGGCAAGGCCGACCGTTCACCATAACGATAAGGACGTCTGATGTTCCATTTCCCCCACAGCGACAAGCTCTGCGCGTTGACGCAACCCTATTGCCCGGACGCCGTGCCGGACGGGCTGTTCGATCAGGCCATGGTCGAGATCAGCCGTTTCCACAGCCTGCATACCCCGGGCTACGAACGCTGGCTGAACGCCAATGGGCTGACCGTGGACAATCTGGACAGACTCGACGACTGGTCGCGTCTACCGCCGATTTTCGCCAGTTTTTTCAAGCAGCACCTATTGCTCAGCCCCACCGGTACCCACGCGTTGGAGCTGACATCCTCAGGCACCAGCGGTCAGAAAAGTCGCATGCGTTACGACGAACGCAGCCTGGGCGCCGCCCAGTACATGGTCGAACGCATCTTTCACCATTATGGCTGGAACAACCCGCAAACCCCGTGCAACTACTTGCTTTTGAGCTATGAGCCGGAAGAGACGATCAGCCTGGGAACCTCCTTTACCGACCAGTTCCTGTGTCGGTTCGCCCCCGTCAATCGAGTGGCCTATGCCCTGCGCCGTACCGGCGGCGGCCACGAGTTCGACAGTTTCGGCGTCATTGTTGCCCTGCAATCCTTCGCCGAAGAAGGCTTGCCCGTACGGATTCTCGGCTTTCCCGCCTTTCTCTGGCAGACCCTTGAACGCATGCGGGCCACCGGCGTTCGCGAACTGCAACTGACACCGGACTCGCTGGCGCTCTTCGGGGGTGGCTGGAAAACCCATGCCGCGCAGGAGATTCCCCGTCAGCAACTGTACGAGCGCATGCACCGACAACTGGGCCTTGAGGTCTCTCGCTGCCGTGACGGTTACGGCGCGGTCGAGCATCCGGTGCCTTACCTTGAATGTGCTCATCATCATTTCCATGTGCCCGTCTATTCGCAGGTCTTCGTGCGCAATCCGTCCGACTTCACGGTTCTGCCGTATGGCCGTCAAGGCTTGCTGAGTTTCGTCTCGCCCTACATTTCATCGAGTCCGGCCCACGCCGTGGTCATGAGCGATCTGGCCACCCTGCATCCAGGCGCCAGCTGTGGCTGCGGTCTATCTGCAGACTGGTTCGAACTGCATGGCCGCGCCGCGACCACGGCCGGCAGAAGCTGCGCCCTGGCCGCCGCTGAACTGCTGGGGAGGCATTGACATGTATCTGATCAATGGACAGCTTCACCCCGACTACCGGCTCGACGCCGCACTGGAGCAACTTCATCTGGACCTGCCACAGCGACTGGGCACGGCACTCCAGCGTGGGACAGTCCTCGATGCGGTCGCGGTTTTCTCCACCCGACTGCACGATCCGGATCTGCCTCTTGAACCTGAACACCGTCAATCCCTGATTGAGTTCTGCCAGCCTGATGCCCTGCAGCACAAACTGCAACGTGAGCTGGGGGAGCAACCGGATGCCTTGCGCCGCATCGACTATCGCGAGTCGCACTTCGAACGCTGGAGCCCGCTGGGTCTGGTGGTGCACATCACCCCTGGCAATGCGCCGCTGCTGGCCTTCTGCGCCGTGATCGAAAGCCTGCTGGCCGGCAACGTCAACTGGCTGCGTCCCAGCAGCAGTGATCAGGGCCTGACCGCTCGCTTGCTCCATGCGCTGACTCAGTGCGACGCCACCGGCCAGATCGCAGGACACGTCGCGGTCATACCAGCAACGACCGAGCAAATCGGCCAACTCTGCGAACGCGCCAACGGCATTTCAGCCTGGGGCGGCGAATCGGCGCTTCAATCCATCCGCCGACAGATCCCGGCCGGCTGTCGCTGGATCGACTGGGGTCATCGGATCAGTTTTGTTTACCTGACTCCCGAGACCGCCTCGCCAGAGGCGCTGGACGCGGTGGCGGATGAAGTCTGTCGTCTCGACCAACAGGCCTGTTCCAGCCCGCAATGGCTGCTGGTGGACAGCGATGACGAAGCTGTTCTGCGCATCATCGGCGCGGGCCTGGCAAAGGCGTTGGAACGTCGGGCCCAGCACTGGCCGGCCTTGATGCCGTCACTTCAAGAGGCGTCGCAAATCACTACAGACACGGCGATCGCGCAGTTGACCCAGAGTTTTGTCGGCCCCCCCGGACATGTCTGGAAAGCACCGGGCTGGCGGGTGATCTGGACGCATGACCAGCAACTCGCGCCCTCGCCGCTGTTTCGCAGTGTGCTGCTCAAACCACTGCCACGAACGCAAGTCATCGAGGCGCTCGTGCCTTGGCGAAACATGCTGCAAAGCTGCGCCCTGATCTGCTCCGAACACGAGACAGCAGAACTTTCGCAGATGCTGATCGCAGCAGGCGTCACGCGAATCGCCCCCGTTGAATCGATTCACGAAGGTTACGAGGGCGAACCTCACGACGGTGTCTATGCCTTGCAGCGCCTGAGTCGGCGGGTGTCGGTCAGCCTGCCGGTTGCGACGCTGTCTACCTGTGCCACGCTTGATCCGCTACCGGCACCGCCGTGCATCGCAGCTCGCCCGATCATGAACAAGGAAACGTTTGTCACCCGACCGATCAATCCGGCGGCCCGCCTGTACTTCCGCTCCGGGGGCAGCAGCGGCGTTCCGGTGTTGTCGGGTTTCAGTTACCGTGATTTTGAACGGCAGATGCGCGCAGCCGCCGATGGGCTGTTTGCGGCAGGCCTTGACCCGGCCCGGGATCGGGTGATGAACCTGTTCTTCAGTGGAGGGCTGTATGGCGGCTTCTTCAGCTTTTCCAAAGTGCTGGAGCTACTGGGTGTCACTCATCTGCCGATGGGCGCGCCCGCCGATGACGATTACCGCGAAATCGCCCGTTTGATCATCGAACAACGCGTCACCACACTGGTCGGCATGCCGAGCACCCTGCATCGTCTGTTTCTAAACGAGCAGTCACGATTGCGTGACTATGGCGGCATCGAAAAGGTCTTTCTCGGCGGTGAGCATCCCGGCGAACAGAGCCTTGCGTTGATGCGCAGCTGCGGCGTCAGGCTGATCCGTTCGGCCATTTACGGCAGCGTCGACGCCGGACCACTCGGCCATGCCTGCCCGGCAACGTCTGATGGCGTATTCCACCTGATGAGCGCTATTCAACACCTGGAAATCGTCGCGTTTGAAGCCGATCAGCCGGTGAATGGCGATGAAATCGGCCGTCTGGTGTTCACCTCGATAGAACGGCAAGGCCAGGACGTTCAGCGATACGACCTTGGCGACAGCGGCCGCTGGATACCCGGCCGTTGTCCATGCGGGCTGCCGGCTCCACGCTTCGAGCTGCTGCAACGTCACGGC
Source organism: Pseudomonas sp. B40(2017) (assembly GCF_002112855.1). Classification (NCBI taxonomy): domain Bacteria; kingdom Pseudomonadati; phylum Pseudomonadota; class Gammaproteobacteria; order Pseudomonadales; family Pseudomonadaceae; genus Pseudomonas; species Pseudomonas sp. B40(2017). Next base: position 151,509 of record NZ_NEIT01000001.1, on the reverse strand, counting down.
CGGCTGCTGCGCATCGGCACGGACTTTATCTGTCTGGAAACACTGGCTCGGCATCTGCAGGTCGAGTTCCAGCTGGTCCTGGAGCACGCACCCGATGGGCTGGAGCGGATGCGGTTTCGCAGTTCGCTGCCCGCCCGCGAAGTTCATGACCGCCTGCTGGATTACCCGACGCTGGCGACCCTCATCCGCACGGGACTGCTGACGGTGGACGCAGAACACTGTGCGATCGATCAGTTCGCCCGAAACAAACACAGCGGAAAGACGCCGCAGGTGATCGACAACCGTAGCGTGGTCCCGCCCACTGACTTGCAAGGAATGCAACATGAACACAAGGATTGAGTTGAACGAGCTCGTGGCGTTTGCCCGTCGCCATTCAAGCTTTTACGCAGGCCACTTCGCTGATGTGCCCGAGCACGTCACTTCGCTGGCTGAATTGCCGGTGATCGATCCCGCTGCCTACTGGGAAGGCAGCCAGGATCTCGACCTCTGGCCTGTACTGACCGATTCTCTGGAAAACGCACTGGTATTCAAGACAGGAGGAACCACCAGCACCGGCAAATTTTCGGTTTTTCAGCGCAAGGAATGGCAAACACTGGTAGCGGACTTCGGTCGCAGTCTCGGCGGGCAGTTGAGCGCGGGAGACCGCATCGCCAACCTGTTTTTCGCTGGCGACCTCTACGCCAGTTTCATCTTCACCCACGATGCGCTGGCACAGGTGGAAACGGACATTGTCGAATTTCCGTTCACCGGTCATGTCGACTCGCTCATCCTCGCCGATGCCGTCGTTCGGCACCGAATCAATGTGCTGGCCGGACTGCCCGCCCATTTGCTGACCTTCGCGGCCTGGCTGGAACAGCACGGGCGGGTACTCGAGGGCGTGAAAACCCTGCTCTACGCCGGGGAAAGTCTCTTTCCGGCACAACTGCGACGATTGGGGCGTGTCTTTCCCGGTGCGCGCATTGCGTCTCTCGGCTATGCCAGTGTCGACGCCGGTTTCATCGGCGCCAGTCAACGGGATTGCGCGTTGGGCGAACATCATGCGGCGGACAACCATAGCGTGCTGGAAATTCTCGACGAAGAAACCGGAGAGGTGATTGACGGGTGCAACCGGGTGGGACGACTGGTGGTGACCAACATGACCCGTCGCTTGATGCCGTTGATTCGCTATCCGGTCGGCGATCGCGCCTGTTGGCGAGAGCCCGGTAATGTTCCCCGGCGCAAATTCGCGTTGATGGGACGCTGTGCCGACAGTCAGCGGGTTCGTGTCGGCATACTGACCCTCCTGCCTCAGGCCATCGGCCAAACCGTACAGCGGATTACCGGCAGTGAAGACTGGCAACTGGTGATCGAACAGGAAGGCACAAGGGATATTCTGTGCCTGCGCTGGGTACCGGATGCCCTGTCTGCGATGGCTGAGCAGGCAGACCGGTTACTGCACCGTGCGTTGATCGAAGCCTATCCATTGATCGAAGAGTTGAGCACCGGGCATTTGCTCGAATTGCAGATCCGGCGCTGCACGATTCAGTCACTGTCACGCCATCCACGGTCAGGTAAACAGCAGCGTGTAGTCGATCTGCGGGTATACGACAATCTGCACCGGGAGGACCGTTGATGGAAACCCTGATCCTGCGCAGTTACCGTAACAGCGACGCCCGTGCCGTCAGCCAGCTTTTCAGAAAGGTCTACGGCAACCAATACGCTCAGCCCCATGTTTACCTGCCGCGCATGATTACGCAGAACCATGTCGGCGGTCGCTGGCATTCATTGGTGGCGGTGTCGCAGGGGCGGATTCTGGGACACGCGGCATTGATTCGCGACAAGGAGTCGCGCATCGCCGAACTTGCATTGAGCGTGGTGGATCCACAGAGCCGTGGCCAGAACGTGGCCACCCGACTGAGCCGACAATTACTGATTCATGCCCAGGCGCTCGGATGCCACGGCGTGACGATCAAGCAGATGACCCATCATCTCTACACGCAACGGATGGCCGCCCGTCTGGGGTTTCACAACACCGGGCTGCTACCCGATCATGCCCCTTCGCCCTTTGGCGAACCGGTGCCGGAGTCGTTGGTGCTCGGCTATCTCCAGATCGACGGATACCAGCGACCGTTGCCAAGCCTCGCATGGCCGGATGGCTGCCGCGAATTCATGCAGCAGATGGTCGAAATGTTCGGGACACGGGACAACCCATCACCCTGGGTCGGCGACCCCATCCAACTGGATCAGCGTTGGGGGCGCTATGACTGCGTATTGGAGGCGCTTGACGACGGATTGCTCAAGCAATTGCAGCAGTTGCCGGACCATTGGCTGATTTCGATCAGGCTCAGACTCGCGCAGGGTTTCGATAGTGCCTGGCGCCAGTTGTCGACCATGGACTTCACCTTCACCGGGCTGGCACCCGATGAAAAAGGCTCTGGATGGCTGGCGTTGTTTCATCGCGGATTTCAACCAGGACCGCTGACATTGCACTGCCCGCGCATGCAGGTTCTGCAGGACGACACGCGACGGCGCAAACTCAAGGCTGCGTAAACGACGAGGCCCGCTCCGTTGCCGGGGCGGGCCTGCCTGATCACGCCTTGGCGCTGACACCCTTGTCGGTAGGAGGCTTGCGTTCCCCACCCTGACCGTAGGTCTGCAGATTCTGCAGCACATAGATGGCTTTCTTGTACTCGGGGATCAACGTATTGGCGTACTTGTTGCCCTTGAGATTGTTGTTCTGGATGGTATCCAGTTGCGTCGCGAAGTACTCCAGCGCATTGAACTTGGCGTCCGGATCCTTCTGAATGCCGAAGCGATCAAACTTGTCGCCGGCGTTGAGCAGCGTAATGGACGTGACTTCGGAAATCAGGCCACGGCTGCGCAGCATTGCACTGAGGCTGCCCAATTGTTTGGCCGAAACGTTGGTGGGATCGAAACCCTTGATGTTCTTGTGCAGACCCTGCTTGTCCATCTCGGCGATGCTGATTGCGTTGGGGTCGTTGCCGACCAGAGCCAGCATCTGCTTGACCTTCACGCTTTGGGAAACCGGTTTGCTCGAGCTTCCTGTGTCTCGAACCAGCAAACCCGCCTTGGGTTGCCAGGCACCGGTATAGCCGATAGTCATGTGCAGGCTCCTTGCGAGGAAAACATGAAAAATTCCTTGTTGGACGACTTTTGAGTTGCCCGGAGTATCGGCCGGCAAACTAATGGCACCAACTCCTTTCTGCACTTTTTTACAATTTTCGTACATTCACGATACAAACCGGTAACAGCTCGGAAATACGGGACCAGAGCGTTCATGACAATGTGATGAAAGTGGGTTTATCGCTCTAATGTTCGGGACAGTTAGTTCTCGTGTATCAGGCCGGATACGTTCCATCGGTCGGGATTGCATCTTTTAGGACGCAAGTACCTAAAGCTTCCCGATGTCGCGACGATACGTTAGGAAACCCGCGCTGTTTTCCCCTTGCCCACAATAAGAATCCCTGCTCAAGGACCGGTTTCCATGCCCGCATTCCGCACCATTCAGGCTCGCTACACGCTGTTTCTGGTTCTGTTCATTCTGTTGTTGTCGGTGCTGACCGTGGTTGGCATCAGCCAGCTGGTTGCGCCCAAGCTGCGCCATACCGAAGAACAGGTGGTGCTCAATCGCATTGCTGAAGTGGCCGAGCAGATCCAGGGCGAACTGAACAAGGTCCAGGCGCAACAGCGCAGCATCACCCAGACCATCCCGCTGCTCGACAGCGCAGCCATCGACACCGTGTTGCCGGGGCTGGTGGATCAATACGGCGAGCTCAAAGTATTCGGCGGCGGCATCTGGCCGTTGCCCGGCCAGCGTGAGGCCGGACGCAACAAGTTCAGTACGTTCTGGCACCGCGACGCCTCCGGCAAACTGGCGGTAAACACCTTCTGGAACAGCGACGCAGCCCCCAACTATTACGACCAGAGCTGGTACAAGGGCGGCATGCAGACCCCGCGCGGCCAATGCGCGTGGGCCGCTGCCTATAAAGATGACGCCAGCGCCGAACCGCGCACCAACTGCGCCATGGCCATCCAGAAAAACGGCAGCGCCTGGGGCGTCTCGACCATCGACGTGACATTGGGCTTCTTCAACGATCTGGTGGCGCGCAAGGAAAAAGACCTCAACGCCGAAATGCTGATCGTCGAGGCCGACGGCAAGATCATCAGCAACAGCTCGCGCATCAGCGGGCCGATCGTGCTGAAGAACATCAGCGAACTGGCCGGTGGCTCGACCTTCGCCAGCCAGGTCAAGGCCGGGCTGCAAAACCGCGAGCAGGCGCAGCGCGTCGAATTCGACAATCACGGTGAAGCCAGCACCTTCTTCATGCGCCCGATCGAAGGCACCCCGTGGTTCCTCGCCACCGCGCTGCCGACCAAAATGCTCACCGCCCAGCGTGATGACGTGCTCAGCAGCCTGAGCCTGTTGCAGATTCCGCTGGTGATCCTGCTGGTGCTGCTGCAGGTCTACGCGATTCGCCAACTGGTTTCGCGCATGAAAGCGCTGAAAGCCAACATCGATTCGCTGTCCAGCGGCGATGCCGACCTGACCCGGCGCATCACCATCCGCGCTGAAGATGAGCTCGGCGCCATCGGGCACTCGGTCAACACCTTCATCGCCTACCTGCAGAACATGATCGGCGAGGTCACCCAGGCCACCGGCGCCATGGCCTCAAGCCTCGACAACCTGCAACGCACCTCGGCGCACACCAGCCAGATTCTGCTGCGCCACGCTTCGGAAACCGACCAGACGGTTACCGCGATCAACGAAATGAGCTCGACCGCCGAAAGCGTCGCGCAAAATGCCGCTGAAACCGCCGCCTTCACCCAACGCGCCAATGAAAACGCCGACCGCTCGCGCGTGGTGGTTGGCGAAGCGTCAAGCAGCGTGGTGGCGTTGATCGACGAAGTGGCCAGCGCCACGCACAAGGTCGAAAGCATGCAGCAGGACGCCCAGCGCATCACCGAAATCCTCGGCGTGATCGGCGCCATTGCCGGCCAGACCAACCTGCTGGCGCTCAACGCCGCCATCGAAGCAGCGCGGGCCGGTGAACAGGGTCGCGGTTTTGCAGTGGTGGCGGACGAAGTGCGTGCCCTCGCCGCCCGCACCCAGGCCAGCACCTCGGAAATCAACGAGATGTTGAGCCGTCTGACCCAGGGCGTGAGCTCGTCGGTCAGCGCCATGGAAAACACCCAGGCCAGTTGCCAGTCGGCCGCCGATGCCACGGCGCGAGTCAACAGTGGCCTCGACGAGATGGCCGGTTCGGTCAGCCACATCAACAGCCTCAGCACCCAGATCGCTACCGCTGCAGAGCAGCAAAGCGCGGTCACCGAGGAGATCAACCGCAGCATGGTGCAGATCCGCCACATGGTTGATGAGCTGGTGGAAAGCGGTCAGGCCAGCGAACTCAACACCCGCCAGTTGCTGGAAGCCAACAGCCGGGTCAGCGCGATCATGGGGCGGTTCAAGGTTCGCTGACCGTTTTGTCATCTTGCGCTCAGTGGCCTGTCAGCTTTGATCTACGATCATGTTGGCAGGCCTGCCTCGTATCACTTGGAAACACTCCGTTGATGCCCGGCAGGAAAAACCGGTCAAAATGCCTTCCTTTTTTGACCGTTTCTCCTCTAAGCCGAGAGCCCTCCATGCGAAACCATCTGCGTCTGGCCGCCCTGAGCGCCCTGTTCATCTCCTCCCTGGCGCAAGCAGCCGACCTTATTCCGATCGAAGTCCACCGCGACGCCAACTGCGGCTGCTGCAAAAAATGGATCAGTCATCTGGAAGCCAATGGCTTCAAGGTCGAAGACCACGTCGAAAGCGACATGAGCAGCTTCAAGCAGCAACACGGCGTACCGCCACGTCTGGCGTCCTGTCACACGGCAATCATCAACGGCAAATTCGTCGAAGGCCATGTACCGGCGGAACAGGTGCTGGCCCTGAGCAAGCGTGACGACCTGCTGGGCGTTGCCGCACCGGGCATGCCAATGGGCTCACCGGGCATGGAAATGGACGGCATGAGCGATGCGTATCAAGTGATCGGCCTGAAGAAAGACGGTGCCGATGTGGTGGTGGCGGATTACCCGGCCCATTGATGGCGGCGGGTTATCTCGGGCTGTTTGTGGCCGCGTTTGGTGCGGCGACGCTGTTGCCGCTGCAATCGGAAGCCGTGCTGGTCGGGCTGCTGGTCAGCGAGCGCTATTGGCTTTGGGGGCTGTTGGCCGTGGCGACGCTGGGCAACGTCCTCGGTTCGCTGGTGAACTGGTGGCTGGGGCGCAGGCTGGAACGCTTTCAGGACCGGCGCTGGTTTCCGGTCAGCCCCAGGCATATGGAGCGAGCCCGCGTTCACTATCAGCGTTACGGTCACTGGTCGTTGCTGCTCAGTTGGCTCCCGGTCATTGGCGATCCGCTGACGCTGATCGCCGGGGTCATGCGCGAACCTCTCGGGCGATTTCTGTTGATCGTCACCCTCGCCAAAGGCGCCCGCTACGGGGTGCTGGCGATGCTCACCCTCGGCTGGCTCGGTTGAACGATCGGGCCCGGGGATTGCCTGTGTTTAACGTCGCCCTAATCCGGCCGTTCCAGCATCGGCCGATTTCTTGTGGAGTTGTCCTATGTCCGTATCGCTGACCCGCTGGCTGCCCGGCCTGCTGCTGACCGCCGCCCTGCCCCTGCTCGCTCACGCCGAAGGCCCGCAATACGGCCCGCAATTGCAGGGTTTCGAGTATCCCTACACCCTCAAGCACTTTGCCTTTCAGTCTCAGGGCAAATCGCTGCAGATGGGTTACATGGACGTCGCCGCCCACGGCAAGGCCAACGGGCGCACCGTGGTGCTGATGCACGGCAAGAATTTCTGCGGCGCGACCTGGGACAGTTCGATCAAGGCCCTCAGCGAAGCCGGTTACCGGGTGGTCGCCCCGGATCAGATCGGTTTCTGCACCTCCAGCAAACCCGATCACTACCAGTACACCTTCCAGCAATTGGCGGCCAACACCCAGCAATTACTCAAGGCGTTGGGCATCCAGAAGGCCACCCTGCTCGGCCACTCCACCGGCGGCATGCTCGCCACCCGTTACGCGTTGCAATACCCGGATCAAGTCGAGCAACTGGCATTGGTCAACCCGATCGGCCTGGAAGACTGGAAAGCCCTTGGTGTGCCGTATCGCAGCGTCGATCAGTGGTATCAGCGCGAATTGAAAGTCACCGCTCAGGGCATTCGCGACTACGAACGCACGACCTATTACGACGGCCGCTGGAAACCCGAATTCGACCGCTGGGTGGACATGCTCGCCGGCCTGAGCAACGGTCCGGGCAAGACTCAGGTCGCATGGAACTCGGCGCTGATCTACGACATGATCTTCACCCAGCCGGTGTACTACGAGTTCAAGGATTTGAAGATGCCGACCCTGCTGCTGATCGGCACCTCCGACACCACCGCCATCGGCAAGGACATCGCGCCGCCCGAAGTGAAGGCGAAAATCGGTCACTACGAGGTGCTGGGCAAGCAGGTGGCGAAACTGATTCCTCAGTCCACGCTGGTGGAATTCCCCGGCATGGGCCACGCCCCGCAGATGGAAGAGCCGGCGAAGTTCCACGAGGCACTGCTGGGCTGGCTGGACAAAACCAATCCCGTTCGTTGAAGAGGTAACGCTGATGGCGGTGCAGATTGCGGTGATCGATGACTGGCAGGACGTCGCGCGGGGCGTAGTCGACTGGTCGGTGCTCGACAGTCTCGGCGAAGTCACCTTCGTCCATGAGTACCCGGCGGACAACGCCACGCTGGCCGAACGTCTGGGCCGGTTCGAAGTGATCTGCGTGATGCGCGAACGCACGCGCTTCGACGAAGACCTGCTCAAACGCTTGCCGAACCTGAAGCTGCTGGTCACCGGCGGCATGCGTAACGCGGCGCTGGATATGCCGGCCGCGGCCCGCCTCGGGATCAAGGTCTGCGGCACCGACAGCTACAAACACGCAGCGCCGGAACTGACCTGGGCGCTGATCATGGCCGCCACCCGCAATCTGCTGAACGAGGCCAACGCCCTGCGCGCCGGCCAGTGGCAGCAAGGTCTGGGCGGCGACCTGCACGGCAAGACACTGGGCATCCTCGGGCTCGGCAGCATCGGCCAGCGGGTGGCGCAGTTCGGTCAGGCGTTCGGCATGCGCGTCATCGCCTGGAGCGAAAACCTCACCGCCGAACGCGCCGAACAGGCTGGCGTCACTTATGTCAGCAAGCAGCAATTGTTCGAACAGGCTGACGTGCTGTCGGTGCACCTGGTGCTCAGCGATCGCAGCCGGGGCCTGGTCGATGCCCAGGCGCTGGACTGGATGAAGCCGACCGCCCTGCTGGTCAACACGGCGCGCGGGCCGATTGTCGACGAAGCGGCGCTGATCAAGGCCTTGCAGAAACAGCGTATCGGCGGTGCGGCCCTTGACGTGTTCGATCAGGAACCGCTGCCGGCACTGCACCCGTTTCGCACCCTCGACAATGTGCTGGCCACGCCTCATGTCGGCTACGTCAGCCGCCAGAACTATGAGTTGTTCTTTTCGCAGATGATCGAAGACATTCAAGGGTGGTCAGCCGGGGAACCTATCCGCCTGCTTAACTAAGTCATCTCGCCTTCGCGGGCAATCCCTGCCCGCGAAGCAGCACCCACTGCCTGCCCGCCAACACAACTGTCCGCACCGCAACAGTGCGCCCGCACTTTCCCGGCGCCCGAAATCGTGACTGGTCGGTCACCATTTTGCGTCACCGAACCCGCCAGACATGCACTTCGTCGGGGCGCACCCCCTCCCGAAGCCACGGATTTCGTGAGCCTGCAACAGATTGTCGAACAATTCATCCAATTGCCCTGGCCCGCTCTAGGATCTGGCCTAGACTGGTTTTCGCGGGGTAAAACCGGCCGGTCACAAAGTCAAAAATTCGTCGAAACTTTTGCAGATCGCGGCGGGTCATCTGATAGGCAGGGCCAAAGCGACTGGTTCAAGTCTTGCAATGGCCCCCTCACCCATTCTGCTTGCACGTGTTGGGTAGCGATTTGCTCACTCATGCGTGGCGTGTTTGCGCCCGGCCACAGGACCTGGCCATGGACATCGCATGTTCAAGACAAGAATCAGATCAAAAAGACGGGAGATTCATATGATCAGTGCGGCATTGGAAATTCAGGGAGAACGGGCTCATCAGCCGATGGGTGAATCGAGCACTTTAAGCGTTCCCGGCAGCCGATCGATCAGCGTCCCGATCACCAAGACACTGACGCCGATAGCCAGTCAGAACCCCAACAAGAAAAAAGTGTTGTTCGTGACCTCGGAAATCGCCGATCTGGTGAAAACCGGCGGTCTGGGAGACGTTTCTGCCGCCCTGCCCCGCGCGATGGCACATCTGCATGACGTGCGGGTATTGATCCCGGGTTACCCGCAGGTCATGAACAGCGAAAATCCGATCCACATCATCGGCGAACTGGGTGGCCACGCTGCACTGCCACCCTGCAAGATCGGGCGCATGGACATGCCCGACGGTCTGGTCATTTATGTCTTGATCTGCCCTGAACTCTACGCCCGTGACGGTGGCCCGTATGGCGCCAACAATGGTCGCGACTGGCCGGACAACCACATTCGCTTCGCTCGCCTAGGTCTGGCCGCTGCTGATATCGCCGCCAACCTCGCGCAAATCCACTGGTGCCCGGATCTGGTGCACGCCCACGACTGGCCGGCCGGTCTCGCGCCTGCCTATATGCACTGGCGCGGGCAACGCACGCCGACCCTGTTCACCATTCACAACCTCGCTTATCAAGGCGTGACCAGCCTGGGCTCGTGCCCGGAACTCGGGATTCCCGCCCATGCCCTGCAACAGGAAGGCATGGAGTTCTACGGCAAAATGTCGTTCCTCAAGGCCGGCATGGCCTATTCGAGCCATATCACCACGGTCAGCGCTACCTACGCGCAGGAAATCACCACACCGGATTTCGGCTGCGGTCTCGACGGTTTTCTCGCCGCCAAGACCCAGCAAGGTTTGCTCAGCGGCATCCCCAACGGCATCGATGAAAGCTGGGACGCCGCCACCGACCCGCACCTGTTCGCACCGTTCGCCATCGGCGACTGGGAAGGCAAAGCGGTCAATGCCGCCCACGTTCGCGAACTGTTCGGCCTAGAACAATCGGAAGGTCCGCTGTTTGCCGTGGTCTCGCGGCTGGTCTATCAAAAAGGCCTCGACCTGACCGAGGCGGTGTCGGAATACATCGTGCAGAACGGTGGCCAGATCGCAATCATCGGCCGTGGCGAGCCGGAAGAAGAACAAGCCATGCGCGAACTGGCGCTGCGCTTCCCCGGCCAGATCGGCGTGCGCATCGGCTTCAACGAAACCGACGCCCGGCGGATGTTCGCCGGCAGCGATTTCCTGCTGATGCCGTCGCGTTATGAACCGTGCGGTCTGAGCCAGATGTACGCCCAGCGTTTCGGCTCGTTGCCGGTCGCGCGCAACACCGGCGGGCTGGCCGACACCATCGAAAACGGTGTCACCGGTTTCCTGTTCAACGAATCGACCGCCGACAGCTACCGCGAAGCCCTGAGCCGCGCGTTCAAGGTATTTGCCTTTCCCGAACTGCTCAACGCCATGCGCTGCCGGGCAATGGCCGCGCCATTCAACTGGTGCAAGGCGGTCGAACCCTACGCCGAACTCTACGAACAACTGGTGGCCAAGTCGCTGGGAAAAACGCACCACAAATAACCAGGGAGCTTTACAACAATGCCGTCACGGACACCTGAAAGCTGGCCCCACGGCGCGATCATGCTGGATGCCGACCACACACAATTTGCGCTGTGGGCGCCGGATGCGTTTTACGTCAGCGTCGAGCTGGGCAACGGCCAGTCGCTGCCTATGCTGCCCCAGGGCGATGGCTGGTTTGTCATCAAGACCCGCTGCCCTGCCGGCAGCCGCTACCGCTTCAACATCGACGGTGAACTGGAGGTGCCCGACCCGGCCTCCAGGGCGCAGGACGGTGATATCGACCGTCACAGCGTGGTGGTCGATCCCCACGCCTATCCATGGCAACACGTAACGTGGCGAGGTCGGCCGTGGAATGAAGCGGTGATCTACGAGTTGCATGTGGGTGCGCTAGGCGGATTCGATGAGGTCGAAAAGGATCTGGCCCGACTGGCCGCCCTGGGCATCACCGCTATCGAACTGATGCCGATCGCACAATTCCCCGGCTATCGCAACTGGGGGTATGACGGCGTACTGCATTTTGCGCCACAAGCCTCCTATGGCACTCCGGAACAGCTCAAGCATCTGATCGACAGCGCCCATGGCCACGGTCTGGCGGTGATTCTCGACGTGGTCTACAACCATTTCGGTCCGGACGGCAACTACCTGCATCGCTACGCCAAGGGCTTTTTCCGCGAAGACAAACACACCCCGTGGGGCGCGGCCATCGACTTTCGCCGTCGTGAGGTGCGGGACTTCTTCGTCGAAAACGCACTGATGTGGCTGCTGGAATACCGTTTCGACGGTTTGCGCCTGGATGCCGTCCATGCAATAGAAAGTCAGGACTTCCTGCCCGAACTGGCGCAGCGTGTCCGCCAACAGGTCGACCCTGCCCGTCATGTATGGTTGACCGTCGAGAACGAACTCAACCAATCGAGCCTGCTGGAAGAAAATTACGACGCCCAATGGAATGACGACGGCCATAACGCTTTGCATGTGTTGTTGACGGGCGAAACCGATGCCTACTACGCCGACTACGCTCTGCAACCGACCGAACAACTGGCCCGCTGCCTGAGCCAGGGCTTCGTGTTTCAGGGGCATATCACCCGCCACGGCGAACCACGCGGCGAACCGAGCGAGCATCTGCCGTCCACTGCCTTCGTACTGTTTCTGCAAAACCATGACCAGATCGGCAACCGTGCCTTCGGCGAGCGCCTGCATCAGTTGGCCGATCCGCGCGCGCTCGAGGCGGCGACGGTGCTGCTGTTGCTGTCGCCGATGATTCCGCTGATGTTCATGGGCGATGAATATGCCGCCGAGCAACCGTTTCTGTTCTTCACCAGCCACCACGGCGAACTGGCGAAACAGGTACGAGAAGGCCGTCGCAACGAGTTCGCTGCATTCAGTGCGTTCACCGACCCGCATAAGCGCGAACGGATACCCGACCCCAACGCCGAATCGACCTTCCACGCCTCGCGGCCAACGCGGTCCGGTAATGGCACACCGCGCCAGCAGGCAACGAATGAGCTCTATCGTCACCTGCTGCAATTGCGTCACCGCTACATCATCCCGAACCTGTCCGGCACCCAGGCCCTTGGCGCGCAAATGCTGGGCCGTGGTGCGGTCAGCGCACGCTGGCGTCTGGGCGATGGCAGTGAGTTGCGAATTGACCTGAACCTCAGCGGGACGGCAGTGGTCAACCCTCCACGGACCGGCGCGGTGTGGCTGTTTCAACAGCCCCCCGCTGCCGAGATGTCGGATAAGGGCCTTCTGCCCCCGTATTGCGCGCTCGTCAGCCTCACGGCCGCAACCCCTTTGCCCCCCTTGGATGGAGAGCGCCTATGAGCGATGCGCAACTGGAAATTCTCGCCAGCCGAGCCGGCCTTGCCGTCGACTGGATCGACGCCAACGGGCGAGCCCAAAAAGTCGCCCCGGCCGTGCTTCGCAATGTGCTGATCGGTCTCGGCCACCCGGCCGGCACTGCCCAGGAAATCGACGCCAGCCTGCTTGAACTGCAGCAGGTACAGGAAAATCGCCAACTGCCGCCACTGCTTACTGCCGATCTCGGCAAGGGCCTGGATCTGGCCCGCTATTTCGAACCAGAAACCCCTTGTGAGATTCACCTTGAAGATGGCTCGCGCTTGAGCCTGCGGCTTGATGCGGAGTCGATACTGCCCGGAGAGATTCCGGTCGGCTATCAGCAAGTGCACATCGCCGATCAGCAATTCACCCTGGCCGTGGCGCCGGAACGCTGCTTCAGCGTGGGCGACGCGGTGGACAGTCCGATCCCGCGCGCTTGGGGCCTGAGCGTGCAGCTTTATGGTTTGCGTCGCCCTGGCGATGGCGGTTTCGGCGATACCCAGGCCCTGGAAGAACTGGCCCGGGTGGCCGGCGAACGGGGTGCCGATGCACTGGCGATCAGCCCATTGCACGCGATGTTCAGCGCCGACACCGGGCGCTACAGCCCTTACTCGCCGTCCAGTCGGCTGTTTCTCAATCCGCTGTATGCCGCACCGGGGACCATCCTCGGCGAGCGCGCGCTGCGTGATGCGATTGACGCCGCCGGCTTGACCGACCAGTTCAAGCAACTGGAAGACCTGAAACTGGTCGACTGGCCGAAAGCGGCCGAAGCCAAATTGAAACTCCTGCAAGCCTTGTACGACGGTTTCATCAGCGGCGAACACCCGTTGCACGCCGACTTCTCCAGTTTCCGCGATGCCGGCGGTGAAGCGCTGGAAAACCACTGCCGCTTCGAAGCCATCCAGGAAATGCGCGCCGCCCGTGGCGAGAGCCTCGACTGGCGCGAATGGCCGGAACACTGGCACGACCCGCGCGGCGCAGCGCTCGGCGCATTTGCCGAGGAATACGCCGAGCGCATCAGCTACTTCGCGTTCTGCCAATGGTTGATCCACCGCTGCCTGGAGCGCGCCCAGACCGCCGCTCGCAGCGCCGGCATGGGCATCGGCCTGATCGCTGACCTGGCGGTGGGTGCCGACGGCGCCGGCAGCCAGGCCTGGAGTTTTCAGGACGAACTGCTTGCCTCGCTGACCGTCGGTGCGCCGCCGGACATTCTCAATCGCTCCGGACAGGGCTGGGGTATTTCCGCGTTTTCCCCGGAAGGCCTGGTGCGCAACGGTTTTCGCGCGTTTATCGAGATGCTGCGCGCCAACTTCGCCCACGCCGGCGGGCTGCGCATCGACCACGTCATGGGCCTGCAACGGTTATGGGTCATCCCCAACGGTTCCGCCCCGGCAGACGGTGCGTACCTGTATTACCCGGTGGACGACTTGCTGCGTCTGCTGACCCTCGAATCCCATCGTCATCAAGCGATAGTGCTCGGTGAAGACCTCGGCACCGTACCCGACGGCCTGCGGGAGAAACTGATCGCCCGCGCCATGCTCGGCATGCGCGTGCTGTTGTTCGAACAGGACAACACCCATTTCAAACCGATCCTCGACTGGCCGGACAACGCACTGGCCACTACCAGCACCCACGATCTGCCGACGCTCAACGGCTGGTGGCATGGCCGCGACATCGACTGGAACGCGCGGCTCGGGCTGGTCGATGCCAACGGCGAAATCGACTGGCGCCGTTACCGCGAACGCGAGCGTGAAGGCCTGCGCAGTGCCTTGAGCCAGGATCCGCAGAACTTTCGCGAGGAATCCCACGAGGCCGATCAGGTGGTCGACGCCGCTGTGCGTTTCCTCGGCCACACCCGCGCGCCGCTGGTGCTGTTGCCACTGGAAGATGCGCTGGGGCTCGACGAACAGGCCAACCTGCCCGGCACCATCGACACCCACCCGAACTGGTCGCGCCGCTTGCCGGCCACCAGTGAGACACTGCTCGACGGTGTAGACGCCGCAAGACGCCTGGAACTATTGGCGTGTGCCCGCCTTCAAGCAGCCGAGCGTGACCAATGAGTTCATTGCCTATCCCGACACTGCGCGCCACGGTTCGCCTGCAATTTCATCGCGGTTTCACCCTTGATCAGGCGGTGCCGCTGGTGCCGTATTTCTCTCGACTCGGCATCAGCCACATTTATGCCTCGCCGCTGCTGGCCGCGCGCGCCGGCTCGATGCATGGCTACGACGTGGTCGACCCGACCCGGGTCAATCCGGAACTTGGCGGCGAGCCAGCCTTGCGTCGTCTGGTCGCCAGCCTGCGCGAGCACGGCATGGGGCTGATCCTCGACATCGTCTCCAATCACATGGCAGTCGGTGGCGGGGACAACCCGTGGTGGCTCGATCTGCTGGAATGGGGACGGCTCAGCCCCTACGGCGAGTTCTTCGACATTCAGTGGCACTCGCCCGACCCATTGATGGAAGGCCAGTTGCTGTTGCCGTTTCTCGGCAGTGACTATGGCGTCGCGTTGCAGGACGCGACTCTGCCGCTGGTGTTCAACGCCGAGAGCGGCACCTTTCACGTCGAGCATTACGAGCATCACTTCCCCATCTGCCCCGGCGACTACGGCGAACTGCTCAGGTCCGCTGACACACCGAACGAAGCCCTCAGGGCCCTCGCTGAACGTTTCAGCGCGCTCAGTTATCAGACCGACGCTCGCGCGCTGGCGATTCCGCTCAAGGAAGAACTTCAGCAACTGGCCAGCGACCCGCAGATTCTGCAGGCCATTGAGCGCAACCTGACGCACTACGATTCGAAGACCGAAGACGGTTTTCAGCGTCTGCACCAATTACTGGAGCGGCAAAGTTATCGTCTGGCGAGCTGGCGCACGGCAGCGGATGACATCAACTGGCGGCGCTTCTTCGACATCAACGAACTCGGCGGTTTGCGGGTCGAGCGTCCGGCAGTGTTCGAGGCCACCCACGGCAAGATTTTCCAGTTGATCGGCGAGGGCATGATCGACGGCTTGCGCATCGACCACATCGACGGCCTCGCCGACCCACGCGGTTACTGCCGCAAGCTGCGCCGCCGCCTCGATCACCTGGCGCCGGGCCGGCACTTGCCGATCTACGTCGAGAAGATTCTCGGCGACGGCGAAACCCTGCCCACCGACTGGGCCGTGGACGGCAGCACCGGTTACGAATTCATGAACCAGCTATCGCTACTGCAACACGACCCGGACGGCGAACACGTGCTCGGTGACTTGTGGCAACGCCGTACCGAGCGCCCCGCCGCGTTCATCGAAGAAGCCCAACTGGCGCGCCAGCAGATCCTCAACGGCTCGCTGGCCAGCGATTGCGAAAGCGTCGCCCAGGCCCTGCTGCAAGTGGCACGCGACGACCTGATGACCCGCGACCTCACGCTCGGCTCGATCCGCCGGGTGTTGCAGGCGCTGATCGTGCACTTCCCGGTCTATCGCACCTACATCACCCCGATGGGCCGCTCGGCCCGGGACGAGGTGTTTTTCCAGCAGGCCATGGACGGTGCACGGCAGACATTGAGCGAAGCCGATTGGCCAGTGCTGGACTCCGTAGCCGGTTGGCTCGGTGGTCAGCCATGGCGGCGCAAACCCCGTGGGCGCTCGCGCAAAATCCTGCGCCATGCCTGCGTGCGCTTTCAACAGCTCACTTCGCCGGCCGCCGCCAAAGCGGTGGAAGACACCGCGCTGTATCGTTCGGCGGTGCTGCTGTCGCGCAATGACGTCGGCTACAACACCGAGCAGTTCAGTGCGCCGGTCAGCGACTTTCACGCGGTGAACCTGCAACGTCTGGAGAGCTTTCCCGACAATCTGTTGGCCACCGCCACCCACGACCACAAACGCGGGGAAGACACCCGCGCGCGGCTGGCCGTGCTCAGCGAGCGCAGCCATTGGTACGCCGAACAGATCGAGCTGTGGCGCGCCCTCGCCCGACCGCTGCGCCATGACGATCAGCTGCCGTCGTCTGCGGACGAACTGATCCTTTATCAGGCGCTGCTCGGCAGTTGGCCGCTGGAGTTGCGTGACGACGATCAGGCGGGCTTCGCCGATTACGCCAAACGTGTCTGGCAGTGGCAGCAGAAAGCCCTGCGCGAAGCCAAGCTGCAAAGCAGCTGGAGCGCGCCGAACGAAGCCTACGAAAACGCAGCCCAGGCGTTCACCGAACAATTACTGCTGGCTCCTGAAGGCGAACTGCTGCGCGGAGCGCTGGCCAAGACCGTCAACAGCATCGCCGCCGCCGGCGCCCTCAACGGTCTGGCGCAAACCTTGCTGCGCATGACGGTGCCGGGAGTGCCGGATCTGTATCAAGGCAACGAGTTCTGGGACTTCAGCATGGTCGACCCGGACAACCGCCGGCCAGTGGACTACGCCGCCAGGCAGCAGGCGCTGGAGGCACCCGGGCCGGTTCAGGAACTGTTGGCGAACTGGCGCGACGGGCGAATCAAGCAAGCATTGATCGCCGAGGTGCTGCGTCTGCGCGCCGACCACACCGAGTTGTTTCGCCAGGGTTCGTACCAGGCCCTCGAGGTGCTGGGCAGCCAGGCGCACAACGTGCTCGCGCTTGCCCGCGAGCATGGGGAGCGACGGATCATCGTGATCGTGCCGATCCGTTGCGCAACCTTGCTGGAAAACAGTGCTGTGCCGATGGTTGACGCGCTGCGTTGGGGCGATACGCGGGTGGTTTTACCGTTCGACACCTCTGACGAAAATCCGAAGGGACTTTTTTCGAGCACCGCAGTCACAAAAAACAGGGAGCTGCAGGTCAGCGCCGCGCTGGGGGATTTCCCGGTCAATCTGCTTATCCAACACGTCTAGCAGCATGAGTTCAGTTCAGGAGCATTGCGATGAGTACCGACGATAAACGCATCCGCGAATTCGCCTATCAGATCTGGGAATCCGAAGGTAAACCCGAGGGCCAGGACGCCCGCCACTGGGAGATGGCGCGCAAACTGGCCGAAGCCGAAGCATTGGCGCCGAAAAAATCGCCAAAAGCCGCCGGCAGTAAAACCGCCGGCAAGACCGCCACCAGCAAAGCGCTCGACGGCAAAGGGACAGCTGCCAAACCCAAGACAGCCGCCACGACGAAGGCCAAGCCCGCCGGTGCTGCCAAAGTGATTCCACCGGGCGAAAAAGCCACCGAGAAAAAGCCCCGCGCGCCACGCAAGCCGCCTGCGGTCTGACGCCCCCCCGAACCATTGATTTGAATAACCGTGTGGCGGGTTCGCTCGCCACCGAGGGCTCGCTCGTCCTCGAAAAACACCTACCCCCCGATTTTTTGCAGGAGCACCTATGACCCGTCCAAAGAAAGCCGAGCCCGCCGCGCACGCCGAACCCTCGCGCATCCGTGAAGGCCTGCCCTTCCCGCTCGGCGCGACCTGGGATGGTCTGGGGGTGAACTTCGCGCTGTTCTCCGCCAACGCCACCCGGGTCGAGCTGTGCATTTTCGACGATGCCGGCGAAGTCGAACTCGAACGCATCGAACTGCCGGAATACACCGACGAGATCTACCACGGCTATCTGCCCGATGCGCATCCGGGACTGATTTACGGTTACCGGGTCTACGGACCCTACGACCCGGCCAACGGCCACCGCTTCAACCACAACAAGTTGCTGATCGACCCCTATGCCAAGCAATTGGTGGGCGAATTGAAATGGTCCGAAGCGCTGTTCGGCTACACCATCGGCCACCCGGACGCCGACCTCAGTTTCGACGAGCGCGACAGCGCGCCCTTCGTCCCCAAGTGCAAGGTCATCGACCCGGCGCACACCTGGGGCCACGACCATCGCGTCAGCGTGCCGTGGGACAAGACCATCATTTACGAGACCCACGTGCGCGGCATCAGCATGCGCCACCCTTCGGTGCCGGAGAATGTGCGCGGCACGTTTGCCGGGTTGATGGTCGACGATGTGCTGGAGCACATCCGCAAACTCGGGGTGTCCACCGTCGAACTGTTGCCGATCCATGCCTTCGTCAATGACCAGCACTTGCTGCACAAGGGCATGACCAATTACTGGGGCTACAACAGCATCGCGTTCTTCGCCCCGGATCCGCGCTATCTGGCCAGCGGCAAAATTGCCGAGTTCAAGGAAATGGTCGCGCACCTGCACGACGCCAATCTCGAAGTGATTCTCGACGTGGTCTACAACCACACCGCCGAAGGCAACGAGCAAGGCCCGACCCTGTCGATGCGCGGGATCGACAACGCCTCGTACTACCGCTTGATGCCGGACGACAAGCGCTTCTACATCAACGATTCCGGCACCGGTAACACCCTCGACCTGAGCCACCCGTGCGTGCTGCAAATGGTCACCGACTCGCTGCGCTACTGGGCCAGTGAAATGCACGTCGACGGCTTCCGCTTCGACCTGGCGACCATCCTCGGTCGCTATCACGACGGCTTTGATGAACGGCACAGTTTCCTCGTGGCCTGCCGCCAGGATCCGGTGCTGCGCCAAGTGAAAATGATCGCCGAGCCCTGGGACTGTGGCCCCGGCGGTTATCAGGTCGGCAATTTCCCGCCGGGCTGGGTCGAGTGGAACGACAAGTTCCGCGACACCGTGCGTGCCTTCTGGAAAGGCGACGACGGCCAACTCGCCGACTTCGCCAGCCGCATGACCGCCTCCGGGGAAATGTTCAACCAGCGCGGTCGCCGGCCTTATTCGTCGGTCAACTTCGTCACTGCTCACGACGGTTTCACCCTCAACGATCTGGTGTCGTACAACGACAAGCACAATGAGGCCAACGACGAAAACAATCAGGATGGCAGCAACAACAACCTGTCCTGGAACCACGGCGTCGAAGGCCCCACCGACGACCCGGAAATCAATGCGCTGCGCCACCGGCAGATGCGCAACTTCTTCGCCACCCTGCTGCTGTCCCAAGGCACGCCGATGCTGGTGGCCGGTGACGAATTCGCTCGTACCCAGGACGGCAACAACAATGCCTACTGCCAGGACAGCGAGATCGGCTGGGTCAACTGGGACCTGAGCGAGGACGGCAAGGCGCTGCTGAAATTCGTCAAACGCCTGATCAAGTTGCGCCTGGCGTATCCGATCCTGCGACGCGGGCGGTTCCTGGTCGGCGAATACAACGAGGACATCGGCGTCAAGGACGTGACCTGGCTTGCGCCGGACGCCACGGAAATGACCACCGAGCACTGGCATGACGCGCAGAACCGCTGCATGGGCATGCTGCTTGACGGTCGTGCCCAGGAAACCGGGATCCGCCGCAAGGGTGGCGACGCCACGTTGCTGCTGGTGGTGAACGCCCATCACGACATCGTCAACTTCACCTTGCCGGAAGTGCCTGAAGGCAGTTTCTGGACGTGCATGATCGATACCAACCAGCCTTCGATCCGTGGCCAGGAGCGTTTTGAGTTCGGTCATGAGTACTCGGTCACCGGACGCTCGCTGTTGCTGTTTGAACTGCAACGCGAAGAAGAGGACTGACATGGACTTGCCCGTCTATCTCTCACGGCACGCGCCGGACTACCGCGACACTGCCGCCCTCGGCCTGTGTCTGCGGCAACTGGTTGAGGCCGGCCTCGATCGCCTGCCGTTACCCGGTAGCGGTCGTACGCTGGAGCGCTGGCAGAGGCTGTCCGAGGTCGGTGGGCACGATCTGGGGCTGTGCAAACTCTATGAAGGTCACACCGACGCGCTGACGATCATCGAGCAGCTCGGTGGCTCGCCGACACCCGGCAGCACGTGGGGCATGTGGGCAGCCGAACCACCGCAGGCGCGGGTTCGGGTCAGCCGTTCGGGGCAAATGGTGCGGTTGAATGGACGCAAGGCCTGGTGCTCCGGGGCGGCAGTGCTCAGTCATGCCCTGCTGACGGCGTGGGATGAGGACGATCATCAGCAACTGGTGGCCGTGGCCCTCGACCAACCGGGCGTGACCGTCACCGATCAAGGCTGGCAAGCGGTCGGCATGGCCGCCACCGGCAGCGTCGAGGTGCTGTTCGATGAGGTCGAGGCGCAGGCGATCGGCGATCCTGGCGACTACCTGCAACGTCCGGGTTTCTGGCACGGCGGGATCGGGATCGCCGCGTGCTGGTACGGCGCCGCGAGGGCGATCGGCGAACGCTTGCGCCAGCACTGTGCGCGGCGTGAGGACCCGCACGCACTGGCCAGTCTCGGCGCCGTCGACAGCGCGCTGCACGGCGCCGCACAGGTGCTGCGCGTCAGTGCCCTGGACATCGACAGCAATCCCGGAGCCGACGCCGAGTTGTTGGCCCGGCGTGTGCGTGCCGTGGTCGAGGACGCCGCTGCACAGGTCATGCGCGAGACTGGCCGGGCACTTGGCGCCGGGCCGTTCTGCAAGGACCTGCACTTTGCCCGCCTGGCGGCCGACCTGCCGGTGTATCTGCGCCAGAGCCATGCCGAACGGGATCTGGCAGTACTGGGCCAACTGGCTGCGCAGCAACCGCGCGAGGGTTGGGCCCTATGAAGCGCAATCCGATCATCGGTGAAGGAACCTCCTTGCATGAGTGGCAGGGCTCGCGTCATCTGGCAGCGGTGGAGAGCATCGACATTCTCGACCTGGTTCCGCCGGGATCCCGGGCCGTGGTGATCGCGCCGCACCCGGATGATGAAGTGCTCGGTTGCGGCGGGCTGTTGCAACAGCTCGCAGCGGCGGGCCGCACCCTGCAACTGATTTCGGTCACCGATGGCAGCGCCAGTCACCCTGGCTCGGAGCGCTGGCCGGTGGAGCGCCTGAGTGTGGTGCGCCCGCAGGAATCCGCCGAAGCCCTGCGTCGTCTCGGCCTGCCCATGCATCAGGTGCAATGGCTGCGCGGCGGCTTTCCCGACACTCAGGTCGCCGCGCGCGAGTCGATGCTGTGTGACTACTTGACCCGCTACCTGCAACCCGACGACGTGATCTTCACCACCTGGCGCGAAGACGGCCACAGCGACCATGAGGCCGTCGGCCGCGCCAGCGTCGAAGCAGCGTACCGCGTGGGTGCGATTTGCCACGAGCTGCCGGTCTGGACCTGGCACTGGGCGACGCCGGAAGACGCCATCGTGCCCTGGGAACGGGCGCGCAAGATTCTGCTCAGCCCGGCGCAGGTCGCACGCAAGCGTCACGCGGTGCACGCCTTCGCCAGTCAGCTGGAAGGCGATCCCGACGCAGGCCTGCCACCGGTGCTCGCGCCCTATGTCATCGACCGTTTGCTGCAACCGTTCGAGGTGGTCTTTCTATGAGCGTCGAGGATCGTTACTTCGAAGGCCTGTTCGCCGGCAATAACGACCCTTGGGGATTTCGCCAGCGCTGGTACGAGCAGCGTAAACGCCTGGTGACCCTGGCGGCACTGCCCCGCCCGCATTACCGCGCGATCTTCGAACCGGGTTGCGCCAACGGTGAACTGAGTGCCGCGCTGGCCGAACGCTGTGATCGACTGTTGTGCTGCGATACAAGCGCCGCCGCGGTGAATCTGGCGCGTACCCGGCTGAGCCTGTTCGACCACGCCGAGGTGCGGCAGGGTCGCCTGCCTGTTGACTGGCCTGAGGAAAAATTCGACCTGATCGTATTCAGCGAAATCGGCTACTACCTTGATCGACAGGATCTGACAGAGGTCATCCGTCGCATCAGCGATTCGTTGACGGCAGACGGTCAATTGCTGGCCTGTCACTGGCGCCCGCCCATCGATGGCTGCCCGCTCAATGCTCGCCAGGTCCATGACCTGATTCATGAACAGTTGCACCTGTCACGATTGGTCCTGCATCAGGAGGCAGATTTCCTGCTGGAAGTCTGGAGCCGCGAACCGCGTTCGGTGGCCGCGCTGGAGGGTTTGCGATGATTGGCATCCTGATCCCGGCACACAACGAAGAAGAGTGGCTCGATGACTGCCTGCAGGCCGCCCTGCGCGCCGCCGGGCATCCGATGCTGGTAGGTGAACCGGTGGAGATTCTGGTGGTGCTCGACAGTTGCACCGACCGTTCGGCGCATATCGTCAGCCAGTACCCTGTGCGGGCGCTGAGCATCGAGGCACGCAATGTCGGCCAGGCCCGAGCCATCGGTGCGCAACAGCTGCTTGATCGGGGTGCTCGCTGGATTTCCTGCACCGACGCCGACAGCCGCGTCGCCGAAGACTGGCTGGTGGAACAACTGGGATTGGGCACCGATGCCGTGTGCGGCACGGTGACGGTCGAGCGCTGGCATGACACCTTCGATGAAGCCGCGCAGATTCGCTATCACGGTCATTACCAGGCCTGCGAAGGACACCGGCACATCCATGGCGCCAATCTGGGCGTCAGCGCACAAGCTTACGTGCGTGCCGGAGGCTTCGAACCATTGACCTGTGACGAAGATGTGCGGCTGGTGCGCCAACTGGAGCTTTGCGGGGCCAGCATCGCCTGGAGTCATCGGCCGCAGGTCATTACCAGCGCCCGTCTGGACAGCCGCGCACGCGGTGGTTTTGGCGACTATCTGCGACAGTTGGCACAGACTGAATAAAAAAAAGCGGATCAGATTGATCTGTGACGCGACGAACCGCCCGTCTTGAGCAATACTCTGCTGCGCAGCAATCCAGGGTTCGGAGCGCTGCAGGGCTATCCACCAGCCTTCACGGGTCGAACACGCCTGGAGACCGGCGCTTGTGCGACTGAGGGCGAGACACAACAAGGACGTATCACTCATGAAACCGTTATCCCTCAGCGAAAACGGCCTGCCGGCGCAGATCTGGAACAGCGCCCCGCAGCTCGACAACATTCCCGTCATCAATACCCACACCTTGGTGCCACCCGGCGCCCGTGCCGTGGTCATCGCCCCGCACCCCGGCGATGAAGTGGTGACCTGCGGCGGTTTGCTGCAACTGCTTTCCAGCCTCGGACATCCCTTGCAACTGCTGTCGATCACCGATGGCAGCGCCAGTCATCCGGGCTCGCGCCAGTGGTCGGAAAAACGCCTGAGCGTTTTCCGCCCGCAGGAAAGCGTCGAAGCCCTGCGCCGCCTCGGTTTGCCGATGCACAGCCTGAAATGGGTGCGCGGCGGTTTTACCGACAAGGCCCTGCTCGACCAGGAAACCCAACTGACCGATTTCATCGCCCGCTACCTGCGCCCCGGTGATGTGGTCTTCAGCACCTGGTGCGAAGATGGCACCGCCGATCATGAAGTGGTCGGCCGGGCCAGTGCCAAAGCGGCGCAACAGGTCGGCGCCACTTACCACGACGTGCCGGTCTGGGCCTGGCACTGGCCGGAACGCGATCAGGGACAGATTCCGTGGCATCGCGCGCGCAAGCTGCGCCTCGACACCTGGACCGTCGCGCGCAAGAGCCACGCCACCCATGCCTACGCCAGCCAGCTCAATGGCGAACCGGCGATCGGAATCGCGCCACTGTTGCCCAAGTCGATACTGGAACGCATGCGCCTGCCCTACGAGATCGTCTTCGTCGATTGACTGTCCATCGGGCGCGGGCAGCCAGTCAAAGTGAACTGCCCGCGCCCGGATCAGTCGCATGAACAGGCAGTCATGATTCAGAGGAGTGAACGTGTCCAGCGATCCCAAGCGTCATGTCGTCGACGCGCAGACTTCCACCCCGTCCTCCATCCATCGCCTGCGGGTGCTGACGGTCAACACGCACAAGGGTTTCACCGCGCTCAATCGACGTTTCATCCTTCCGGAACTGCGTGAAGCGGTGCGCAGCACCTCGGCCGATCTGGTGTTTCTGCAGGAAGTGGTGGGCGAACACGAGCGGCATTCCAGCCGCTACCACGAATGGCCGCAAACCTCGCAGTACGAATTCCTTGCCGACAGTATGTGGAGTGACTTTGCCTACGGCCGCAATGCGGTCTATCCCGATGGCCATCACGGCAACGCCCTGCTGTCGAAATACCCGATCCGCGAATATCGCAATCTCGACGTCTCGATCACCGGCCCGGAACGGCGCGGGCTGTTGCACTGCGTACTGGATGTGCCGGGGCATGCCGAAGTGCATGCCATCTGCGTACACCTGAGCCTGCTCGAAAGCCATCGGCAATTGCAGTTGCAGCTGCTTTGTCAGTTGCTCGAATCCCTGCCCGACGATGCGCCAGTGATCATCGCCGGCGACTTCAATGACTGGCAGTTGCAGGGTAACGTCGCCCTCGCCCGCCGCGACTACCTGCACGAAGCCTTCGAACGCCACCACGGCCGCCCGGCCAAGACCTATCCCGCGCGCTTCCCGTTGCTGCGACTGGACCGGATCTACCTGCGCAATGCCAGCAGCCACGACCCGCAGATCCTCGGCAACAAACCGTGGACGCATCTTTCGGATCATTTGCCGCTGGCGGTTGAAGTGCATTTATAGCGCGATACTGACAGCTGTCCTTACATACGCAACGATGCGAAATTGGTCGCCAGGCCCGGTTTCGCAGACCGACTGTCGGCTGCAAAAAGTCTCTGCCTCGCGGCTTCCACAGCGATTAGCCCTACAAACAAGAACTTAGATAAATACGCAAAAACAAAAACTTGCATCACCTGTTTTGACTCGACCGCTCATCGTTCAATTTCTTGACGCAGCGGCTCGGGTCTTCTTAGCTCTACCTTACTACCCCCGGAAACACTACTCGGGGCGAACCCCAGGTCACTCGTCAAAAACGGGCGGCCACGGATTCGCCACGCTCCATTCGGTCGCCCCTCGTTCGGGGTAGGAGAGACGCCAAGGCGAGATACTGCATGCGCTAGCAAGGTAGACCTCCATGAAAACCTCACTCACCTCACAAGAGATCAAAGTTACCTTTTGCACCGTTTCAAGTTCTATCTTGCTGTGCTCGTCCATGGAGGCGCAGGCGGGTCCTGTGGCGGACGAAGCAACACCCTGGTATCGCCAGGACATTCCCGTCATGACCCTCCCCGCCACGGTCGTGACACCAGGCCCGCAACGGCTCAGCCCACAGCCGGACCTGCGCGGTACAAAGCTGATTACCGAAGACCTCGCCCCCTCGGCCTGGGAGCAGCTTTACGGACCGACGTCCCGTCAGGCGCAAACCGACGTCATCAATTCGGGCTTCGCCATGCCCGGCACGGGCGAATCCAAGGGTCCCGCCGTACTGACGCTGAAGAGCAACAGCGGCCACACCCAGCAGGTCGGGCTGATCGGCGGGGTCAATCAGATCCGGGGCAATGGCAACGGCCTGATCACCAGCCGCGCCCTCGCCGACCCGACCACCGACACTCTCAACTTGCAAGGCCAGAGCCTGGGCGCCTACTACAGCCTGATCGGCCCACAAGGCTGGCACGTCGATCTGTCGGCCAGTGGCGGCCGGGTCAGCGGTTTCAGCCGTAACGAGCAAGGCGCACGCCTGGCCACCGAAGGCAGCGCGATGACGCTGTCGGTGGAAGGCGGATTCCCGATCGGTCTGGGTGAAAACTGGGTGGTTGAACCGCAGGCGCAATTGATCAACCAGCGCATCACCCTGGACACACCCTATGCGGGCTCGGGCAATGCGTCTTCCAGCGATATTTCATCTTGGAGCGGCCGGGTCGGTGCACGCTTGAAAGGTAGCTATGACCTGAACGGCTTGCCGGTCGAACCCTACGTGCGCACGAACCTGTGGCACACGGTGTATACCGGCAACACGGTGACGCTGGATCAGGTGGACAAGATCAGCAGCAGCCGCAAGTCCTCGACCGTGGAAGTCGGCCTGGGGCTGGTGGCGAGGATGACACCGACGGTGAGCCTGTACGTCAGCGCCGATTACAGCAGCGACGTGGACGACAACGACCTGAACGGGTTGATTGGCAGCCTGGGGATCCGGATGCGCTGGTGAGCACCCGTATGATCGTTCCCACGCGGAGCGTGGGAACGATCTCGCGTGGGGTCAGCCCTCAGGTTTGAGGATCAACACCGCCAGCGGCGGCAGGTTCAGCTCCAGCGACAACGCCTGCCCATGGCTGGCCACCTCTTCGGTGAACGCCCCGCCACCATTGCCATAGTTGGAACCGGCGTAGGTGTCGGCATCACTGTTGAGCAATTCCTTCCAGCGCCCGGCAAACGGCACACCGACCCGGTACGACTGGCGCGGCACCGGGGTGAAGTTGGCCACCACCAGCACTGGCGTGCCGTCCTTGCTCCAGCGCAACCAGGCGTAAACGCTGTTGATCGCATCATCACCGATCAACCACTGAAAGCCTTGCGGCGCATCGTCCTGCTCGTGCAGCGCTGGCTCTTCGCGGTAGAGCCGGTTGAGGTCGCCGACCAGTTTCTGCACGCCTTGGTGTTCCGAATATTGCAGCAGATACCAGTCCAACTGCTGGTCGTGATTCCACTCACGCCATTGGCCAAACTCGCAGCCCATGAACAGCAACTTCTTGCCCGGATGGGTCCACATGAAGCTCAGGTAGGCGCGCAGATTGGCGAATTTCTGCCAACGGTCGCCGGGCATCTTGTCGATCAGCGAATGCTTACCGTGCACCACCTCGTCGTGGGAAATCGGCAGGATGAACCGCTCGGACCAGGCGTAGACCAGACCGAAACTCAACTCGTTGTGGTGATGGGCGCGGTACACCGGATCCTGCTGGATGTAATGCAGCGAATCGTGCATCCAGCCCATGTTCCATTTGTAAGCGAAACCGAGACCGCCCTGCTGGGTGCTCTGGCTGACGCCCGGCCACGCTGTGGACTCCTCGGCGATCACCAGCGCGCCCGGCGCTTCCAGTGCCACCACGTCGTTCAAGTGCCGCAGAAAGTCGATGGCTTCCAGGTTCTCGCGACCGCCATGACGATTGGGCACCCACTCGCCGGCCTTGCGCGAATAATCGCGATAGAGCATCGACGCCACCGCATCGACCCGCAGCCCATCAACGTGGAAATGCTTCAACCAGTGCAGCGCCGACGCCAGCATGTAGCCGTGCACTTCGGTGCGGCCCAGGTTGTAGATCAGCGTGTCCCAGTCCTGATGAAAACCTTCTTGCGGATTGCCGTACTCATACAACGCCGTGCCATCGAACTGCGCCAGACCGTGGGTATCGGTGGGGAAATGCGCGGGCACCCAGTCGAGAATCACACCGATGCCAGCCTGGTGGCAGGCATTGACGAAATCGCCGAACTCCTCGGGCGTGCCGTATCGCGCACTCGGAGCGAACTGCGACAGCAACTGATAGCCCCACGAACCGCCGAACGGGTGCTCCATGATCGGCATCAGTTCAATGTGGGTGAAGCCCAGCTCCTTCACGTAGGGAATCAAACGCTCGGCCAGTTCCGGCCAGGTGTACTGACGCGCCACTTCGCCGAGATCATCGAGTTCGCACTGCCAGGATCCGGCGTGCAATTCATAGATCGACAGCGGCGCGCTGTGCTGCTGTCGCTCGTGGCGGCTGCTCATCCAGTCCTGATCCTGCCAGTCGATCTGCAACGGTGCGGCGACTTTTGACGCAGTGTCCGGCGGCAGGCTGGTGGCCAGCGCCATCGGGTCGGCCTTGAGCGGCAGGATGCCGTGAGCACCGAGGATTTCGTATTTGTACAGCTCGCCCGCCTGCAGGCGCGGAATGAACAATTCCCACACGCCAGACGGATGTCGCAGGCGCATCGGATGCCGCCGGCCGTCCCAGACGTTGAAATCGCCGACCACCGACACCCGCCGGGCATTCGGCGCCCACACGGCAAAGCGCACACCGTCGACGCCATCGACGGTTTTCAGCTGCGCGCCGAGGCAGCTGCTGAGGTCGCGGTGATTGCCTTCGGCGAACAGATACAAGTCCATTTCACCGAGCAACTGACCAAAGCTGTAGGGATCTTCCGCGACCTGTTCACCACCGGCCCAGCGGGTGCGCAACAGGTACGGCCGCGCGCCCTCGAAATGCCCGACAAACAGCCCCGGCGTTTCGGTAGCCTCCAGCGGACCGAGTTCTTCGCCACTGTTTTTATCGACAACAGAAACACTCAACGCGCCGGGCAGATACGCCCGGATAAACTGCCCGCCGGCGCCATCGCCGTGGGGGCCAAGAATGGAAAACGGGTCGTGGTGTTCTGCGCGCACCAAGGCATCAATGTCTTTTGCAGTGGGCAGCAATCTTTCTTTAGCGTGACCCTGTTCCCTGTTCGAGAAACTCATGACTACTCTCCACCAAGATCGTAAAAGGGTTTGAGCCCCGTCAATAACCCATACAGACCGTGCAGCGGCACGGGCAGCCAGGTGGGGCGATTTTCGGCTTCATAGGCCACTTCGTAGGCCGCTTTCTCCAGACCGAACAACGCCAGTGCGGCGTCGGCACCTTCAGGATCTTGCCAGGCATGATCAAGACTAGCTGCCGCTTGGCGATATGCCTGGAGAAATGCTTCCCGGGCTTCGCGCAGGTAACGCTCCGTGACCCGCCGACGCGCGGCTTCGGCCTCGGGGCTGTTGTCGACGTTGTGCACATTCAGGGCCATGGCCGCGGCATAGTCGAAGGAGCGCAGCACTCCGCTGACGTCCTTGTACGGACTGTGCTTGCCACGGCGCTCGGCCAGTGGCCGCGCCGGTTCGCCTTCGAAATCGATCAGGTACGCGTCGCCCTTGATCACCAGCACCTGCCCCAAATGCAGGTCGCCGTGCACACGAATCCGCAGACCGCCGGCGGATTGCTTGGCCAGTTCCTGAACGTGGGCAAGGATGGTTTTCTTGTTGTCGAGCAAACGAGCGACCAGCTTCTGATCCGCCGCATTGAGCTCGCCCTGATGCTGTTTGAGCAGCTTCAGCGCATGCTCGACCTGCGCCGCGACATCCTTGCCGCTCGCCTGGGCATCCTTGGCCGAACTGACTTGCGGCGCGAAGTCCTTGTTGTCGCTCGGCGCTGCCAGTACCTGATGCATTTCCCCCAGACGCTGGCCGAGCATCCCGGCGAAATCCTTCAGTTCGCCCAAGGCGTTGTAGTGTTGCGCCTGCTCGGACACCGCGTCGGCCAGTTCGTCGCGCAGTGCACGTTCGAGGTTGTTCTGCGTCCATTCCCAGGCGTCGCCCTGATTGCTCAGATAGCCCTGTGCAATCATCAACAGATTGTCTTCGCCCTTCCCGTCCCGACGAATCACCGAGCCGAGCAGCGGTGAGATATTGGCAAATCCGGCCGCGGTCAGGTAAGCGCTCATCTCCAGTTCCGGGTGTACGCCGGAAGCGACTTTGCGGATCAGCTTGAGCACCAGACTGTTGCCGATCACCACCGAGCTGTTGGATTGCTCGGCGGACAGATAGCGCACTTCGGATTCCGCGCCGAGGCCGAGTTTTTCCAGTTGCGGCGTCGCCTCGAAACGGATCTCGCCATCACTGGACTCCAGCACCGTACCGCCCTGCATACCTTGCAGCACCGCGCGAACAAATGCTTCAAGGCTGAAGGCATCAGTAATCAAGCCGACCTGGCGAACCCGGCGCACTCGGGCCAGGGCCAGTTGTTGCGGCAATGCCGGCCCGACCTGATCTTCGGCAATGAAGCCGAACGGCAGTTGATACCGGCTGGTTTGCCCGCCGCTCTGCACTTCGATTTCGCTGAACAACACCGGATGCTGCGCATCGCCGAAGCGCACGCCGTAGGCCAGTTTCACCTGTTCGATGGCCGCGTCCTTGCCGGCAAACCAGCGGCGGTTCTGCAGCCAGCTCGGCAGGATCGCCTGTTCGAGGGTGGCCCGGGACGGTGCTTCGAGCAGTTCCTCCATGCGCTTTTTCAGCACCAGCGTGGTGAAGTCCGGCAGGCTCTGCGCAGGTTCCACGTGCCAGCTCGGCATCTGGTTTTCCGCCGCCAGGCCGAACCAGTAGAACCCGTAAGGCGGCAGGGTCAGCAGGAAACTCAGCTGGCCGATGGGCGGGAACGCGTTACCACCGAGCATTTCCACCGGCACCATGCCGACGTAAGCCGACAGGTCGAGTTCCACCGCTTGTGCACTGCGTGACACGTTGGCTACGCACAGAATGATTTCGTGCTTGCCGTCCGGCCCGGTGTATTCGCGGGTGTAGGCCAGAACGCGACGGTTGGCCGGCGACAACATCTTCAAGGTGCCACGACCGAACGCCTTGGATTGCTTGCGCACGGTCAGCAGGCGTCGGGTCCAGTTCAGCAGCGAATGCGGGTCGCCGGCCTGGGTTTCGACGTTGACCGACTGATAGCCGTATTGCGGGTCCATGATCGGCGGCAGTACCAGACTGGCCGGGTCGGCGCGAGAGAAGCCGCCGTTGCGGTCGATCGACCATTGCATCGGCGTACGCACGCCGTCGCGGTCGCCGAGGTAGATGTTGTCGCCCATGCCGATTTCATCGCCGTAATACAGGGTCGGCGTGCCAGGCATCGACAGCAGCAGGCTGTTGAGCAGTTCGATGCGGCGGCGGTCACGTTCCATCAACGGCGCCAGACGCCGGCGGATGCCGAGGTTGATCCGTGCGCGACGGTCGGCCGCGTAGTAATTCCACAGGTAGTCGCGTTCCTTGTCGGTGACCATCTCCAGCGTCAGTTCATCGTGGTTGCGCAGGAAGATCGCCCATTGGCAGTTAGCCGGGATCTCCGGGGTCTGGCGCAGGATGTCGGTGATCGGAAAGCGATCTTCCTGGGCCAGGGCCATGTACATGCGCGGCATCAGCGGAAAGTGGAACGCCATGTGGCATTCGTCGCCATTCACGCCCTCGGCGTCGGTATCACCAAAATACAGCTGGGTGTCTTCGGGCCATTGGTTGGCTTCGGCCAGCAGCATGCGATCAGGGTAATTGGCGTCAATCTCGGCGCGGATCTGCTTGAGGACGTCGTGGGTTTCCGGAAGGTTTTCGTTGTTGGTGCCGTCGCGCTCGATCAGGTACGGAATCGCGTCCAGGCGCAGGCCGTCGATGCCCATGTCCAGCCAATAGCGCATGACCGACAGCACGGCTTTCATGACTTGCGGGTTATCGAAATTAAGGTCCGGCTGGTGTGAATAGAAGCGGTGCCAGAAGTATTGGCCCGCCACCGGGTCCCAGGTCCAGTTGGACTTTTCGGTGTCGAGAAAAATGATCCGGGTGCCGTCGTATTTCTGGTCGTCATCCGACCACACGTAGAAGTCCCGCGCCGCCGAGCCTGGCTTCGCCTTGCGCGCTCGCTGGAACCACGGGTGCTGATCGGAGGTGTGGTTGATGACCAGCTCGGTGATCACCCGCAGGCCACGCTTGTGTGCTTCGGCAATGAACCGTTTGGCGTCGGCCATCGTCCCGTAATCGCTGTGGACGCCCCGGTATTCGGCGATGTCGTAACCGTCGTCGCGGCGTGGCGAGGGGTAGAACGGCAACAGCCAGATGGTGTTGACGCCAAGATCGGCGATGTAATCGAGTTTGGCGATCAGGCCGGGAAAGTCACCGATCCCGTCGTTATTCGAGTCGAAAAAGGATTTGACGTGAACTTGATAGATGACCGCGTCCTTGTACCAGAGCGGGTCTTTGATGAAGGTGGCAGCCTTGGGTTTCTTCGCCATGTGAAACTCCTGTTCAATTCTATAAACACGGTGAGCCGATCACTTGGCTCGCAAAACGATGAGCACCCTGTGGGAGCGAGCCTGCTCGCGAATTCGAGTTGGCAGGCAACCTATGTATTGAATGTTGGCCCGCATTTGCGAGCAGGCTCGCTCCCACAGGGGCTCTGTGTTCAGGCAGTGATGCGCCAGATTCCGAACGGCTGATACGCCGGGTCGATCCGCATGAATTGGTACTTGCCGTGCCAGTCCCAGCGATGGCCGTTCATCAGGTCTTCGCCGTGGGTGGTGGCATCGTCCGGCAGGCCCATTTCCCACAGCGGCAGCTCGAAATTCGCCTCCTGTACGTTATGCGGATCCAGGCTGACGGCCACCAGAATGAAGTTGCTGCCGTCCGCGCTGCGCTTGCCGAAATACAGAATGTTGTCGTTCCAGGCGTTGTAGATCTTCAGTCCCAGATGGCTGTGCAGCGCCGGGTTCTGGCGGCGGATGCGGTTGAGCTGGGCGATCTCGGCAATGATGTTGCCGGGCTGGTTGAAGTCGCGGACGCGGATCTCGTACTTCTCGGAATCGAGGTATTCCTCCTTGCCCGGCACTGGCGCCGATTCGCACAGTTCAAACCCCGAGTACATGCCCCACAGGCCCGAACCCATGGTCGCCAGCGCGGCGCGAATGAGGAATCCGGGACGTCCCGACTCATGCAGGAACGCCGGGTTGATGTCCGGAGTGTTGACGAAGAAGTTGGGCCGGTAGCACTCGCGCCACGGCGACTCATTCAGCTCGCTGAAATAGGTCGCCAGTTCGGTCTTGGTGTTGCGC
The DNA here is from genome assembly GCF_002112855.1 of Pseudomonas sp. B40(2017). Lineage (NCBI taxonomy): Bacteria > Pseudomonadati > Pseudomonadota > Gammaproteobacteria > Pseudomonadales > Pseudomonadaceae > Pseudomonas > Pseudomonas sp. B40(2017). The sequence continues at coordinate 118,746 of NZ_NEIT01000001.1, read as the reverse complement.
CAGGTGAAATAGGTGTAGCTCTGGGTGTAACCGACCTTGCCCAGCCGCGCCATCATCGCCGGGGTGGTGAAAGCCTCGGCGAGGAAAATCACTTCCGGGTACAGCGTACGGACATCGGCGATCAACCATTGCCAGAACGGCAGCGGCTTGGTGTGCGGGTTGTCGACGCGAAAGATCTTCACGCCCTCCTGCACCCAGCCGATCACAATGTCGCGCAACTCGACCCACAGACTCGGAATCGCTTCCGGCGCATAGAAGTCGACGTTGACGATGTCCTGGTATTTCTTCGGCGGGTTCTCCGCGTATTTGATCGTGCCGTCCGGTCGCCAGTTGAACCAGCCCGGATGCTGCTTGAGCCACGGGTGATCCTGGGAACACTGAATGGCGAAATCGAGGGCGATTTCCAGACCATGGTCAGCGGCAGCGGCCACCAGCCGACGGAAGTCCTCACGGGTGCCGAGTTGCGAGTGAATCGCTTCGTGGCCGCCCTCCTCGCTGCCGATCGCATACGGACTGCCGGGATCGTCCGGGCCGGCGGTCAGGGAGTTGTTGCGACCCTTGCGATGGCTGCGACCAATCGGGTGGATCGGCGTGAAATACAACACGTCGAAGCCCATGTCCTGAATCATCGGCAGGCGCGAGTGCACGTCATTGAAGGTGCCGTGGCGGGCGGGATCGTCGGTGATCGAGCGGGGAAACAGTTCGTACCAACTGGCGAATTCCGCCAATTCGCGCTCGACGTCCACCGGGAATTCCGCACTGAGGCTCAGGTAGGCGCGGTGATCGGCCTCGGCCATCAGTTGCGCACTGCGCGAGTGCAGAAACAACGCGACCTGCTCGGTTTCGAGCAGGCCGGACAATTCGTGGTGCAAGCCGGCCAGTTGTTCGCTGAGCTGACCTTCGCTGCGCTCGGCGGCCTGCTGCACCATGGTGCGTCCCTCTTGCAGCTCGAGGCTGACCGGGACGCCGGCGGTGTGCTTTTTCTCCAGTTCGTACTGAAAACTGGCGAACTGGTCGATCCAGGCTTCGATCAGGAACAGATAACGGCCCATGCGCTGCGGCTGAAACACACCGCGCCAGCCATTGTTGCCCTGATCGCTCATGACTTCGGTCTGCCAGGTCTCGTCACCCTCTTCGCGCCAGCGGATGCGCACCGCCAGTTTGTCGTGACCGTCGGCGAACACTTTGCTGGTGACCACGATCTCCCGACCAGCGATTGCCTTGACGGCAAATTGCCCGCCGTCGAGGGTCGGCATGGTGTTTTCAATGACGATGCGCGGCAACAGCAAGGCCTGCGACAGCGGCATGTGCGGGTTGTAACTCTGTTCGGAAGGTTTTTCAGCAGTCATTGAGCATCTCTCCTTAACGCCCCAAGGACGCTCGTTTGCCTGTTTGGCGGTCACGGTCGGGCCTGGGCCCGGATGAACTCTCTCAGGTTCCGAGCGGCCGTCGCCGGGAAAAGTTCACAGGGATTTGCCGCGCTACAAAATCGGATCGATTTCGCAGTGAAGTGGTCAATCCACTTAAGCACGTCCCACGCCAAGTGCCACACGGAGGTTCACCCGATGACTATTCCAATTCCCGCTGAAACACCCGATCCGAACATCGACAAACCGACCCTGCCCGAAACCGAACCGCAACCGATCCCTGAACAGGAGCCGCCTGGCACCACGCCACCGCCCAAGGAAGAACCGCCGACGACCATGCCGCCGGTAATCGTCTGATCAGCGTAGGTCGTTGTGGTCTTTCTCGATGCGGTCCTTCTCGATGTGATCCTTTTCGAAGACCCTGACGATCCGCGGCATGACACTGAATATTCCCAACGCGAGCAACGTACTGAGCACCGCCGTCGCCTCGCGGCCCAGACCGGCCGCGACGCCGATGGCGGCGGTCATCCACAGGCCGGCGGCGGTGGTCAGGCCCTTGACGTGGCCTTCGTCGCCTTCATGGTTCTTGAGGATGGTGCCGGCGCCGAGAAAGCCGATCCCGGCAATCACGCCCTGCACCACCCGGCTCATGGCGTCGGCCTGGGAACCGGACAATTGCGGTACCAGCACGAACAACGCCGCGCCAAGGGCTACCAGCATGTGCGTTCGCACCCCGGCGGCCTTGCCCTTGTGCTCGCGCTCAAACCCGAGAATCCCGCCCAATATGGCCGCCATCAACAGGCGCACGGTGATCCGGGTCAGCTGCGACGCATCGCCGATGTCGGCGAATTCCGCTTGCAGTGTTTCCCACACTTCATGCCACCAGGCGTTCATCGTCCAGTCCTTGTTATAAGTTGATAAAGGATGGACAGCGCCGACCATTAATCGGTTGCGTAGAACGATCTGCAGAACCGCGCACCCTAACGTCTCAGACTCCCGTGAAAAAAAAGGACAACCCCATGCCCCTTCGTATCGATGAAAGCAATCCGGAATCGAAAGTCTGTTTTTTCACCGTTGAGAATGGTGAGGAAATCCGGATCTGCGACACGCTGGAAGTCAGGACAGATAGCGAAAAAGCCATGTCGTTCGTCGAGGTGGAAGGACGGCGCATCTACGTCACCGAAGCCGAAGCGGACGCATTGACCGTCGCAGGCGCCCGGGATGGGCGCAAACACCTGAAGGCCGACGACAGTGATTCGGTGATTTGACTGACCTCGATCAACAACCGGCGCAGAGCTCTGGGATAGGCCTCTGCGCTTTGGCCTGCGGGCTGCTTCAAGTTGTCGCAGGCGTGGCAGAACAGCCCATCTGATACGCTTTTTATTGAAATACCTGAGTCTGTTATGCAAACAGATCGGCGCTCATAGTTCCCTGGCCTGATGGAGGCTGATGAGCGAACGACCATGAGCGAACGAATCCCCGTCCGAACCGTAGAAGCATCTCCCCGGATAAAAAAAGTACCGGCGCGCCCAATGAAGGCGAAACACGCCACCAGCGACAACCAGATCTTCACCCGCAGCTTCACCGGCCTGTTCCGCACCTTGCGCATGAGCGGCGCGGGGTTTCTGTTTCTGCTGTTCTTCGGCACGGTATGGCTGAACTGGGGCGGACGTCAGGCGGTGCTCTGGGACCTTTCCGAAAGCAAGTTCCACATCTTTGGCGCGACCTTCTGGCCGCAGGATTTCATTCTGCTCTCGGCGCTGCTGATCATCGCCGCGTTCGGCCTGTTCGCGATTACCGTGTTCGCCGGCCGGGTCTGGTGTGGCTACACCTGCCCGCAGAGTTCGTGGACGTGGATTTTCATGTGGTGCGAGAAGATCACCGAAGGCGAGCGCAACCAGCGGATCAAATTGCAGGCGGCGCCGTGGAGCCTGAACAAACTGGCGCGGCGTGCGGCCAAGCACACGCTGTGGCTGGCAATCAGCGTGCTGACCGGCCTGACCTTCGTCGGCTACTTCACCCCGATCCGGCCACTGGCCGAAGAACTGCTGACCTTGCAGATCGGCGGCGTCAGTCTGTTCTGGGTGCTGTTCTTCACCGCCGCCACCTACATCAATGCCGGCTGGCTGCGTGAAGCGGTGTGCATGCACATGTGCCCGTATGCGCGGTTCCAGAGCGTGATGTTCGACAAGGACACCCTGACGATTTCCTACGACGCCGCCCGTGGCGAAAACCGGGGCCCGCGCAAACGCGAGATCAAACCGGCCGAGGCCGGCCTCGGTGATTGCATCGACTGCCAGTTGTGCGTGCAGGTCTGCCCGACCGGTATCGACATCCGCGACGGCCTGCAAATGGAATGCATCGGCTGCGCGGCATGCATCGACGCCTGCGATTCGATCATGGACAAGATGAATTACGCTCGCGGCCTGATTCGCTATACCTCCGAGCGTGAGTTGCAGGGTGGCAAGACCCATCTGCTGCGTCCAAGGCTGATCGGCTACGTCGCGGTGCTGGTGGTGATGATCGGTGCCCTCGCCCTGGCGTTGGTGGAACGACCGATGGTGTCGCTGGACGTGACCAAGGACCGTGGCCTGTTTCGTGAAAACGGTCTGGGCCAGATCGAAAACATCTACACCCTCAAGGTCATCAACAAAACCCAGCAGCGGCAGGACTACAACCTGACGCTGGTGGACGGTGAAGGCTTCGAGCTGCAAGGCAAGACCGAACTGAGCCTGGCGCCAGGCGAGATCGTCGATGTGCCGGTGTCGGTGGCGATGACCTCCGAACGCCCGGCCAGCAGCTCGCAGACCTTGAGCTTCAAGATTGCCGACAGTGATGAGCCGGGGATTTATAGCGTGGCGAAGAGCCGGTTTGTTGCGCCGATGAATCGGTGAGCCGTTAGAATCTCCCCCCTCACCCCAGCCCTCTCCCCCGAGGGGGCGAGGGGGAAAGGGAGCAGATCTCAGTTGCTTGCAAACCCGAGTTCGACTCCGGACTTTCAAGTCGGCGTAACTCGAACAAACAACTCGTTCAGTCCCCTCTCCCTCCGGGAGAGGGCTAGGGTGAGGGGGCTTTTCCCTGACACTCTACACATTCAACCAGCACCAAGGCCCCCGATGAAACGCTACGAAAAATTCGCCGACGACATCGCTGAACTGATCCGCTCCGGCGTCCTCGGCCCCGGTCAGCGGGTGCCGTCGGTGCGCTACGCGAGCCAGACCTACGGCGTCAGCCCGTCCACGGTGTTCCAGGCCTATTACCTGCTGGAACGTCGCGGCCTGATCCGCGCCCGCCCGCGCTCCGGCTACTTCGTCAATACCCACGCCCCGAGCCCGTTCTCGGAGCCGGTGATCAGCAGCCAGGTCAACGAGTCCACCAAGGTCGACGTCAGCGAACTGGTGTTCTCGGTGCTCGAATCAATCAAAGACCCGAGCACCGTGCCATTCGGCTCGGCGTTCCCCAGCCCGACCCTGTTCCCGCTGCAACGCCTGTCCCGCTCGCTGGCCAGCGCCGCTCGGGAGATGGATCCGCGCATGGTGGTCACCGACATGTCGCCGGGCAACCCGCAACTGCGTCGGCAGATCGCCCTGCGCTACATGGTCGGCGGCCTGATGCTGCCGATGGAAGAATTGCTGATCACCAACGGCGCCCTCGAAGCGCTGAACCTGTGCCTGCAAGCCGTGACCGAACCCGGTGATCTGGTGGCCATCGAAGCCCCGGCGTTTTACGCCAGCCTGCAAGTGCTGGAACGCCTGAAGCTCAAAGCCGTGGAAATCCCCGTGCACCCGCGCGACGGCATCGACCTCGGCGTGCTCGCCCAGACACTGGAACGACACCCGATCAAGGCCTGCTGGTGCATGACCAGTTTCCAGAACCCGATGGGCGCGACCATGCCCGAGGCCAAGAAACAGGAACTGGTGGAACTGCTGAAACAGCATCAGGTGCCGCTGATCGAAGACGACGTCTACGCCGAACTCTATTACGGCCAGCAGGCGCCGAAACCCGCCAAGGCCTTCGACACCGAAGGGCTGGTGATGCACTGCGGCTCGTTCGCCAAGAGCCTGGCCCCCGGCTACCGCATCGGCTGGGTCGCCGCCGGCCGCTACGCACAGAAAATCGAACGACTGAAACTGATGACCTCGCTGTGCGCCTCGATGCCCGCACAAGCAGCCATCGCCGACTACCTGCAACACGGCGGCTACGACCGTCACCTGCGCAAACTGCGCTATGCCCTGGAAGAACAGCAAAGCGCCATGCTCGCGGCCATCGCCCGCTACTTCCCGGCGCAGACGCGCGTCAGCCAACCGGCCGGCGGTTACTTCCTGTGGCTGGAACTGCCACCGCAGATGGATTCGTTGAAGTTGTTTCAGATGGCGTTGGCGCAGGGGATCAGCATTGCGCCGGGGCCGATCTTTTCGCCGACCCAGCGCTTCAGGAATTGCATTCGATTGAACTACGGCAGCCCGTGGACCGAGGATGCGGAGAAGGCGATGGAGACGCTGGGGCGGATTGTGCGGTCGTTTTGAGGAATAGATATTGCCTGATCGATTGCAATCGCCAGCAGGCTGGCTCCCACAGGGAAATGTATTCCAAATGTGGGAGCCAGCCTGCTGGCGATTAGGTCGGTCGCTGCAATAGAAAGATCGGGCTTAGCGCCCGCCGCCGAGATCGACGAAAGTGCCGGTGGCATACGAAGCCTTGTCCGATAGCAACCAGACAATCGCCTCCGCCACTTCATCCGGCCGCCCGCCCCGGGCCATCGGAATGGCCGACTCCAGCTTGCTGACCCGATCCGGGTCGCCGCTCAAGGCGTGGAAGTCGGTATAGATGTAACCCGGACGCACCGCGTTGACCCGAATCCCCTCGCCTGCCACTTCCTTGGACAGCCCGATGGTGAACGTGTCGAGCGCGCCTTTGGACGCCGCGTAATCGACATACTCATTCGGCGAGCCCAGCCGCGCGGCGACCGAAGAAACATTGACGATGCTGCCACCCTGCCCGCCGTGTTTGGGCGACATGCGCAGGATCGCGTGCTTGGCGCAGAGGATCGGCGCCAGCACATTGGTTTTCATGATCTTGAGAATGCGGAATTCGGACATTTCGTCGACCCGGGATTTTTGCCCCACGGTGCCGGCGTTGTTGACCAGGGCGGTGACGCGGCCCAGTTCGGTGTCAACCCGGTGAAACAGCGCAATCACTTCGTCTTCGATACTGACGTCGGCACGCACGGCGATGGCCGTGGCGCCGCGCTCACGCACCTGGTCCAGCACGTGGTGAGCGGCCTGTTCGTCGGTCTGGTAATTGATGCAGATCCGATAGCCTTGCTCGGCAGCCAACAGCGCGGTGGCGGCGCCGATTCCACGACCACCGCCGGTGATCACAATGACTTTATCCATGCTGGCCTTTCCCCCGATGCACACGTAACAGTCGGGGCAAGAATAACCGTCATTGCAGGGTTTTGCATGACCTGCGATTAGCGGCTCAGCTCACCGCCAATTGTTTGCCGCGCACGATGTCCTGCAGGAAGCGATCCGCCGGCATCGGGTGACCGAGCAGATAACCTTGCAGTGAATCGCAGCCCAGTTGCGTCAGGAAGTCCTGCTGCGAATCGGTTTCCACGCCTTCAGCCACGATGCGCAGCCCCAGCGCCTGACCGAGGGCGACGATCGCCGAGACGATGGCCGCGTCATCGCTGTCGTGTTCCAGATCGCGGACGAAACCGCGATCGATCTTCAACTCGTTGGCCGGCAGACGCTTGAGGTACATCAGGCTCGAATAACCGGTGCCGAAGTCGTCGATGGACAGATCGACGCCCATGTCGGACAGTTCCTGCAACACCGTCATGCTCGCATCGGCGTCACTCATGGCGGTGGTTTCAGTGATTTCCAGGGTCAGGCTGTTGGCCGGTAAATGGTGGGTGGCCAAGGCCTTGGCCACGCTGCTTACCAGCCCTGCATGGCAGAACTGCAACGCCGACAGGTTCACCGCAATTCGCCAGTCGGTGTAGCCCAGTACGTACCACTCGCGCATCTGCCGGCAGGCTTCATTGAGCACCCACTCGCCAATCGGAATGATCAGCCCGGTCTTCTCCGCCAGATCGATGAACTTGTCCGGCATCAGCATGCCCTGGGTCGGGTGCTCCCAGCGCAACAAGGCTTCGGCACCGACCGGACGACCGTCGGCCGCATGGAATTTGGGTTGGTAATGCAGGCTGAACTCGCCATGCTCCAGCGCCGCCCGCAAGTCCTGCAGCAATTGCAGTTGCTTGCGCGCGTTGCTGTTCATCGAAACGTCGAAGAAGCTGTAACCGTTCTTGCCGCCGCCCTTGGCGTGGTACATCGCGGCGTCAGCGTTCATCAGCAGTTCCTGGGCGCTCTCCCCGTTGCCGGGGTACAGGGCAATGCCGACGCTGGCGGAAATCTGCAACTCATGCTCGGCGACCCGGAACGACCGGGCGATCAACCCGACCTGACGCGCCGCCAGACCCAGCGCATCGTTGGGTTCGGTCAGGCGCACCAGCAGGACAAACTCATCGCCGCCGATCCGCGCCAGTGTGTCGAGGCTGCGCAAGTCTTCGCGCAGGCGCACCGCCACTTCGCGCAGCAACTGGTCGCCCATGTGGTGACCAAAAGCGTCGTTGACCGGTTTGAAGCCGTCCAGATCGATGAACATCAAAGCAAAACAGCCGCCCTGCTCGTTGACCTTTTTCATCGCTTGATTGATCCGGTCATCCAGCAGCATGCGGTTGGGCAGGCCGGTCAGAGTGTCGTGCAACGCCAGCTGGGTGAGTTCGCGGTTGGCCACGGTCAACGAATGGGCCAGATCAGCGGTGCGGGCTTCGAGGCGCGCGTCGAGAATCGAGGTCAGCAGCGCGATGGCCAGCACCGCCAGCGTGGTGATCAGTACCAGATTGTCGAGACCGTTGCCGTTCAGGCCGCTGAGTGCCGCGCCGCAGAAACTGCCGTCGGGAAACCGCGCCGCCGCCATACCGGTGTAGTGCATGCCGACAATCGCCACGCCCATGACAATCGCCGCCCCGGCTCGGAACAGCCGCACGTAAGGCGAGTGCTGACGCAGGCGAAAGGCAATCCACAGCGCAGCCGCCGACGCCCCTACGGCAATCAGCAGCGAAGCGCCGAACAGTGTCGGATCGTAGTCGATGCCCGGTTGCATACGCATCGCGGCCATGCCGGTGTAATGCATCGCGCTGATGCCGGCGCCCATGATCAGCGCGCCAAAGGCCAGTTGCCAGGCCGGCAGTTTCGGCTGGCTGACCAGCCACAGGGCAAAACCGCAGGACAGCACGGCGATCAGCAATGAGAGCGCGGTGATTGAAATGTCGTAACCGAGGCTGATCGGCAGCTTGAATGCCAGCATGCCAATGAAGTGCATCGACCAGACGCCGACGCCCATGGCAAACGCCCCGCCGGCCGTCCACAAATGCACGGCGCGGCCCTTGGCAGTAGCAATGCGCCCGGTGAGATCGAGCGCGGTGTAGGAAGCGAGGATCGCCACACACAGCGAAATGAAAACCAGCGTGAAGGAGTAGCTACCGATGAGCATGGGAATTCTCGTGACCACCCCGCCGTACTGCGTCCGTTCTCCGCGGGGCCAAATGCGCCGATTGTACTGATTGCGCAGAAGAACGCACTGACAAAGTAATCAAATGGCCATCAACCCGATGAAACGCTTGTTTGATCGTCGGACAAGGCTCTGGAGTGCTGCTTTGACAGAGCGTCCGCCCTCGCCCGCAGATCGTTCCCACGCTCTGCGTGGGAATGCAGCCGGGACGCTCCGCGTCCCTTCCAAAGCCGAACGCGGAGCGTCCGTTGAGGGATTCCCACGCGGACGCGTTCGACGCCTCGACGTGGGAACGATCAACAGGCTAGCGGTTATCAGTGGTTTCCAACTGCCCATCCCAACCACCGCCCAGCGCCGCAATCAACTGCACGCTGGCGATCAAACGGCTCTGCAACACGTTCAACACACTGCGCTCGTTGCTCAACGCCGTGGCCTGCACCGTCACCACATCGAGATAAGCAATCACTCCGGCCTTGTACTGGTTTTCGGTCAGACGCAACGAATCCCGTGCCGCATCGAGGGCTTCCTGGCGCACGACCGCTTCGTCTTCGTACACCTTCAACTGCACCAGATAGTTTTCCACCTCGCGGAAGCCATCAAGCACGGTCTGGCGGTATTTGGCCACGGTCTGGTCGTACACCGCTTCGGTGCGGTCGACTTCGGCCGAACGGATGCCGCCGTCGAATAGCGGCAGGGTCATTTTCGGCCCTACCGACCAGAAGCGGTTCGGCAGGCTGATCAAGTTCTGCGAGGTACTGCTGCTGTAGCCACCGCTCATGCTCAGGCTGAAATCCGGGTAGTACGCAGCCTTGGCCACGCCGATGTTGGCGTTGGCGGCAATCACCGAGCGCTCCGCCGAGGCGATGTCCGGACGGCGCTCAAGCAACTGCGACGGCAGGCTCAGCGGAATCTGCGGCAGCTTGGGAATGTCCTGGGTCTCGGCAATATTGAATTCGGCCGGCGGCTGGCCGGTCAGTACCGCGATGGCGTTTTCGAACTGCGCCCGTTGCCAGATCAGGTCCACCAGATCACCCTGAGTGGTTTTCAGCTGGGTCTGCGCCTGCGCCACCGCGTCCCGCCCGGAAACCCCGGCGTTGTACTGGTTCATGGTCATTTTCAGCGAGCGCTCGTAAGCCGCCACGGTCGATTCGAGCAGGCGTTTCTGCTGATCGATCACCCGCAATTGCAGGTAGTTCTGCACCAGTTCCGACTGTTGGCTCAAACGCATCGCGGCCAGATCGGCGAAGCTCGCCTGGGCACTGGCTTCGTCGGCTTCCAGGCCACGACGCAGCTTGCCCCAGACATCGGCTTCCCAACTCACGCCCAGTTGCGCACTGTAAGTGTCACGAATACCGCTGGAGGAACTGCTCAGGCTCGAACTGCTGCTACCGGTACCCTGACTGGAACGGGTCTTGCCGGCACTCAGATCAATACTCGGATAAAACGCGCCGCGCGCACTGCGTACCAAGGCCTGGGCCTGACGGTACTGGGCTTCGGACTGGGCGACGGTCTGGTTCGAGCTGTTGAGTTTCTCGATCAGTTCGTTGAGCTGACGGTCGCCATACAGCTCCCACCAGGCGCCGCGTGCCAGGGAGTCGCTCGGGTTGGCCTGACGCCAGCCTTCGGCTTCCTTGTACTGGGCGATTTCGGCGGTCTGCGGGCGCTGGTAGTCCGGGCCGACGGCGCAGGCACTGAGCATCGCCACGCACAGCGACAGGCTCAGCAGACGCGAGCCGCGAACGGTAGCCAGATTGATAAGCGAACGGTCAGTCATAGCGGAGTTTCCAGAGCGGCATCAGTGCGCACGCCACGCCATTTGTTGAAACGATGGCGCAACTTGTCGAGATAGAGGTAAACCACAGGCGTGGTGTAAAGGGTCAGCACCTGACTGAAAATCAGCCCGCCGATGATGGTCAGGCCCAGCGGCTGGCGCATTTCCGCGCCTTCGGCCCGGCTCAGCAGCAACGGCAAGGCGCCGAGGATCGCCGCCAGCGTGGTCATCAGGATCGGCCGCAAACGTTGCAGACAGGCGCTGCGGATCGACTCCAGCGGCGCCATGCCTTGATGACGTTCCAGTTGCAGCGCCAGGTCGATCATCAGGATCGCGTTCTTCTTCACCACGCCGATCAGCAGGAACAGCCCGAGCAGCGAGATCAGGCTGAACTCGCCGCCCAGCACATAGATCGACAGCAAGGCACCGACCCCGGCCGAAGGCAGCGTCGACAGAATCGTCAGCGGATGAATGTAGCTTTCATACAGCACGCCCAGCACCAGATACACCGCCAGCAGCGCACCGAGGATCATGAACGGCTGGCTCTTCTGGGTGGCGGCGAAGGCATCGGCGGTGCCGGCCATTTTCACGATCACGTCTTCCGGCAGGCCAAGTTTGGCAATCGCCCGTTCGATGGCGGCGCTGCCCTGCTCCACCGTCACGCCTTCGGCCATGTCGAAGGAAATGCTCTCGGAAGCAAACTGGCCTTCGTGGCTGACCCGGTCGTCTTCCAGGCTGTTTTCATAGTGAGCGAAGGTCGACAGCGGAATTCGTGCACCGTCGGCGGTGATCACCTGGACCTGCTTTAGCGTCACCGGGTCCTGGGCGTATTTCGGATTGACCTCCATCACCACCTGATACTGGTTGAGGCTGTCGTAGATCGTGGAAATCTGCCGCTGGCTGTAGGCGTTGTTAAGCACCGCAGTGACTATTTCCATGTCCACGCCCAGGCGTTTGGCCTGATCGCGATCGACGATCAATGTCACCTGCTGCGCACCCGCGCCTTCGCGGGCGTCGATGGCGGTCAGCTCGGGCAAGGCCCGCAGCGCGGTGACCACTTTCGGGTACCACTCGCGCAACTCACCCAGATCACCGCTTTGCAGAATGTAACTGTACTGCGAAGTGGTCTGCTCGCGGCCGCCGCCAAATTGCAGGTCCTGGTCGGCCATCAGCATCAACTGCGCACCGGCTACCTTGGGCATTTCCTTGCGCAGGCGCTCAATGACCTTCTGCGCCGAGATATTGCGCTCCTTGATCGGTTTCAGGCGCACCAGCATGAAGGCGTTGTTGGTGCCGTTGGTGCCACCAATGAACCCGGCCACACTCTCCACCGCTTCGTCCTTGAGCACGGCGCGGCGGAAGACTTCCATTTTCGGCTGCATCACGCTGAACGACAGGCCGTCGTCACCGCGCACGAAACCGATCAACTGGCCGGTGTCCTGCTGCGGCATGAAGGTTTTCGGCACGACCACGTACAGGGCAACGTTCACCCCGACGGTGATGATCAGGCTCAGCAAGGTCAGGCGCCGATGACGCAACACCCAATCGAGGCTGGTGGCGTATTTGCCGACCATCCAGTCGTTGGTGCGGCGGCTCCAGCGTTGCAGGCGGTTTTCCTCGCCCGGCGTATGGGGTTTGAGCCAGCGGGCGCAGAGCATCGGGGTCAGCGTCAGGGAAACCACCAGCGACACCACAATGGACGCGGCCAGGGTGATGGAAAACTCGCGGAACAGGCTTTCGATGATCCCGCCCATGAACAGGATCGACAGGAACACCGCCACCAGCGAGACGTTCATCGACAGCAAGGTAAACCCGACTTCCTTGGCCCCGAGGTACGCGGCCTTCATCGGTTTGACGCCTTCGTCGATGTGCCGGGAAATGTTCTCCAGCACCACGATGGCGTCGTCCACCACCAGCCCGGTGGCGAGAATCAGCGCCATCAGCGACAGGTTGTTCAGCGAGAATCCGTAGAGGTACATCACCGCAAAGGTGCCGACCAGCGACACCGGCACCGCCAACGTCGGAATCAGGGACGCACGGAAATTGCCGAGAAACAGGAACACCACCAGAATCACCAGCGCGACGGCGATCAGCAGGGTCATTTCCGCTTCGTGCAGCGTGGCCTTGATCACCGGCGAGCGATCCATCGCCAGGTTCAGTTTGACGCTGGCCGGCAGCACCGCCTGCAACGCCGGCAACTGCGCCTTGATCTCGTTGACCGTCTCGATGATGTTGGCGCCGGCCTGGCGGTTGATCACCAGCAGCACAGCCGCGTCGTCGTTGAAGAAACCGCTGTTGTAGCGGTCTTCCACGCCGTCGCTGACCTTGGCCACGTCTTTCAGACGCAGGGCCGCGCCGCCGTTGTAGTGGATGATCAGCGATTCGTAATCCTTGGCTTTCTCCAACTGGTCGTTGGCCTGGATCTGCCACAGACGCTGGTCGTCCTCGACCGAGCCCTTGGGCCGGCGCACATTGGCTTCGGCGATAGTCTTGCGCACATCGTCCAGTGCCACGCCGTACTGGTTCAGCGCCTGGGGCTCGAGTTCGATGCGTACTGCCGGCAACGAGCTGCCGCCGATCTGTACTTCACCGACGCCCTGCACCTGGGACAGGCTCTGGGACAGGATGGTCGACGCCAGGTCATAGAGCTGGCCTTTTTCCAGCACGTCCGAGGTCAGCGACAGCACCATGATCGGTGCCTGCGACGGGTTGACCTTCTTGTAGGTCGGCATGCTGCGCATCCCGCTCGGCAGCAGGTTGCGCGAGGCGTTGATCGCCGCCTGCACTTCCCGCGCCGCGCCGTTGATATCGCGGTCGAGGTCGAATTGCAGAATCACCCGGGTCGAGCCCTGGCTGGAGCGGCTGCTCATGGTGTTGACGCCGGCGATGGCGCCGAACGAGCGCTCCAGCGGCGTGGCCACGGTAGACGCCATGACTTCCGGACTGGCGCCGGGCAGGCTGGCCTGCACCACGATCACCGGGAAGTCCATTTGCGGCAGCGGCGACACCGGCAGCAGACCGAAGCTCACACCGCCCAGCAGCATGATCGCCAGGCTCAGGAGCATGGTCGCCACCGGGCGCTTGATGAAAGGACCGGACAGGTTCATGGCTGTTCCACCGGTTCCACGGCCGAAGGAGCACGGCCCCAGCGCCGGCCGAGACGATCGAAGTACAGGTAGATCACCGGGGTGGTGAACAGCGTCAGCACCTGACTCACCAGCAACCCGCCGACCATCACCAGCCCCAGCGGTTGACGCAACTCAGCGCCGGAACCGGTAGCCAGCATCAGCGGCACCGCACCGAACAGCGCTGCCAGCGTCGTCATCAGGATCGGCCGAAAGCGTAACAGCGCCGCCTGATAGATCGCCTGCTCCGGCGCCATGCCCTGGGTGCGTTCGGCGTCGAGGGCAAAGTCGATCATCATGATCGCGTTCTTCTTCACGATACCGATCAGCAGAATGATGCCGATGATCGCGATCATCCCCAGATCATTGCCGCTGAGCAGCAACGCCAGCAAGGCCCCGACCGCCGCCGACGGCAAGGTCGACAGAATGGTGATCGGGTGAATGTAGCTCTCGTAGAGCACGCCGAGCACGATGTACATGGTCACTACCGCCGCCAGAATCAGCAGCAAGGTGCTCGACAACGACGCCTGGAACGCTTCGGCGGCGCCCTGGAACTGGGTCTGCACGCCGATCGGCATGCCGATGTCCTTCTGCACCTGTTCGATGATGTCCACCGCATGCCCCAGCGCCACGCCCGGTGCGAGGTTGAACGACATCATCACCGCCGGGAATTGGCCGATGTGGGTAATCGCCAGTTGCGCCTGCCGCTCCTCGACATGGGCCAGGCTCGACAACCGCACCTGACCACCATCGGTGGTCTTGACGTGAATCTGATCCAGCGCCTGCGGGCCGATCTTTTCTCCGGCCTGAGCCTGCAGCACCACGCGGTACTGGCTGGCCTGGGTGTAGATGGTCGAAATCTGCCGCTGGCCGAACGCGTCATACAGCGCATCGGTGATATTCGAGACCGACACGCCCAGCCGTGAAGCGGCGTCGCGGTCGATCACCAGGAACACCTGCAAGCCTTTGTCCTGCAAGTCACTGGCGACGTCGGTCAGCTCCGGGCGCTGGGCCAGTGCTTCGACCAGACGGCCGCTCCACTGACTGAGCAATTCGGAATCCGGCGACGACATGCTGAACTGATACTGGGTGCGGCTGACGCGGTCTTCGATGGTCAGGTCCTGCACCGGCTGCATGAACAGACGGATGCCCACAAGCTTGTCCAGCTGCGGCTGCAGGCGGGCAATCACTTCAGTCGCCGTCAGATCACGCTGGCCATGGGGCTTGAGGTTGATCAGCAGCCGGCCGCTGTTGAGCGTGGCGTTGTCGCCGTCGACCCCGATGTAGGACGACAGGCTTTCCACCGCCGGATCTTCCAGAATCACCTTGGCCAGCGCCTGCTGACGCTCGCCCATGGCGGCAAAGGAAATTGACTGCGGTGCTTCGGAAATGCCCTGGATCACCCCGGTGTCCTGCACCGGGAAGAAGCCCTTGGGCACCACCATGTAAAGGAACACGGTCAGGGCGAGTGTGCCGATGGCCACCAGCAGGGTCAGCGGCTGGTGCTTGAGCACCCACTGCAACTTGCGCCCGTAAGCGGCGATCATCCAGTCGATGAACGCACCACTGGCGCGGTAGAAACGGCCCTGCTCATGTGCTTCCGGCTCACGCTTGAGCAGACGCGCACACATCATCGGCGTCAGGGTCAGCGAGACCACCAGGGAAATCAGGATCGCCACCGCCAGGGTGATGGCGAATTCGCGGAACAACCGCCCCACGACGTCGGCCATGAATAGCAGCGGAATCAGTACCGCGATCAGCGACAGGGTCAGGGAAATCAGGGTGAAACCGATCTGCTTCGCGCCCTTGAGCGCAGCCTGCATCGGGCTGTCGCCCTCCTCGATGAAACGCGCGATGTTTTCCAGCATCACGATCGCGTCATCGACCACAAAACCGGTGGCGATGGTCAATGCCATCAGCGTCAGGTTATTGACCGAGAAGCCAGCGAGGTACATCACGCCGAACGTGCCGATCAACGACAGCGGCACAGCCACCGACGGAATGATCGTGGCACTGGCACGCCGCAGGAACAGGAACGTCACCATCACTACCAGCGCGATGGCGATCAGCAATTCGTGCTGCACGTCGGTGACGGAGGCGCGGATGGTCTGGGTGCGGTCGGTCAGCACGACCACGTCGAGACCGGCCGGCAGGTTGTCGGTGATGCTTGGCAGCAGCGCCTTGATCCGGTCGACCACTTCGATCACGTTGGCGCCCGGCTGACGCTGGATGTTCAGCAGAACAGCCTGATTCTGGTTGGCCCACGCTGCCAGACGCTCGTTTTCGGCGCCGTCGACGATCTGCGCGACATCCTTGAGCCGAAGCGGCGCGCCGTTGGCGTAGGCCAGGATCAGATTGGCGTAATCCTTGGGCGAGGTCAGTTGGTCGTTGGCGTCGAGCATCGACACCCGGGTCGGACCGTCGAAGTTGCCCTTGGGCTGGTTGACGTTGGACGCACTGATCAGCGTGCGCACGTCCGACAGGTTCAGGCCGTTGGCCGCGAGGGCCTCCGGGTTGACCTTGATCCGAACCGCCTGACGCTGACCGCCGGCAATGCTGACCATGCCGACGCCGCTGATCTGGGCGATCTTCTGCGCCATGCGCGTATCGACCAGGTCATTGAGTTTGGGCAGCAACATGGTTTTCGAGGTGATGGCCAGGGTCAGCACCGGGGTGTCCGCCGGGTTGACCTTGTTGTACACCGGCGGCGCGGGCAAGTCGGTCGGCAACAGGTTGGTCGCGGCGTTGATCGCGGCCTGCACCTGCTGTTCGGCGACGTCCATGTTGATGTCGAGGCTGAACCGCAGGGTCAGCACCGACGCGCCGCCGGAACTGGTCGAGGCCATTTGCGTGAGGCCCGGCATCTGCCCGAACTGGCGCTCCAGCGGCGCGGTGACGGCACTGGTCATCACGTCGGGACTGGCGCCCGGATACAGGGTCATGACGCGGATGGTCGGGTAATCGACCTGCGGCAAGGCCGAAACCGGCAGCAGGCGGTAGGCGATCAGACCGGCCAGCACGATGGCCAGCATGCTCAGCGTGGTGGCGACCGGGCGGAGGATGAACAGACGCGAAATGTTCATGCGCCCTTCTTGGCCTTGTCGGTGACGGTGGCGTCAGGCGCGGTGGCGGCGGACTTGCCTTGCAGGTGTTCGGTCGGGGTGGTCGGCACATCCTTGCTGTCGTTGACCACTTCCACTTCGCTGCCTTCCTTCAGACGGTCGGTGCCTTCCAGCACCACCCGGTCGCCGGCGGCCAGACCTTCGGTGACTACCGTGTTTTCGCCGTCGCTGGCACCGATCTTCAACTGGCGGATGGTGACTTTCTTGTCGCCGTCCAGCGCGTAAACGAAGGTACCGTTGGTGCCGAACTGGATGGCAGCCGACGGAGCCAGCACCACACCTTTCAAGGTGTCGGCCAGCAGGTGAACGTTGACGAACTGGTTGGGGAACAGCGACTGATCGCGGTTCTCGTAGCGCGCCTTGAATTTCAGGGTACCGGTGGTCACGTCGATCTGGTTGTCGAGGCTTTGCAGCACACCGGTGGCCTGCAGTTTGGTGTCGCCACGATCCCAGGCCTCCGCCGGCAGTTTGGCGCCGCTGCGGTAGCGGGCGAGCACGGTTTCCAGGCTGTTTTCCGGCAGGGTGAAAGCGACGCTGATCGGTTGGGTCTGGGTGATCACAGCCAGGGAGGTCGTGTCGTTGGCCGCCACGAGGTTGCCGACGTCGAGCTGACGCAGGCCGACGCGACCGGCAATCGGTGCGCGGATCTTGGTGAATTCGAGATTGAGCTTGGCGTCGTTGACCGCCGCCTGATTGGTTTTCACGGTGCCGAGGTATTGGCCGACCAGGGCTTCGGCGGTGTCCAGTGTCTGCTTGGCGATGCTGTCTTCCTTGTACAGGCCGCGATAGCGCTCGACATCGACCTGAGCGTTTTTCAACTGCGCCTGATTCTGCAGCAAGGTGCCTTCAGCCTGGAGCAAGGCGTTCTGGTACGGACGCGGGTCGATCTCCGCCAGCAGGTCGCCGGCCTTGACCATTTGCCCTTCCTCGAAATAAATCTTCACCAGTTCGCCACCGACCCGGCTGCGCACATTGATGGTGTTGAGCGCCGTCACCGTGCCCAGCGCCTTGTAGTACAGCGGGAAGTCCCCGGTGACCGCCGGCGCCACGCGCACCGGAATCGGCCCGGCCGCCCCGCCGAAGCCCGGACGCATCATCCCCGAACGACCGGTATGGCCGGCCTGCGCCTTCTCGCCGCCCTCCTTGTGGGCCGAACCAGCGGGCCAGAATTTCCAGCACAGACCGGCAATGACCAGCAGGACAAGCAGGCTCAGCAGCCAGCGACGGGAGTTTCGGGAAGACGATTGCATGGAGTGATTAACCATTGGGCGCGTGGGCTTCTTTTACGGGAGGCTGAACGATAAGCACTGGTGGGGATTTAGCAAAGCAGCTTTACCGGCAATTTACCTTCCACTTACGTTTCAAGGTGTGAGGCAAAACACTGATACACAAATGAAAACGGCCTGGACAGAGCCAGGCCGTTAACAATTGTAAAAGCGCTTACTTGAGAACGGACAGCGCCGCTTCGTAGTTAGGCTCTTCGGCAATTTCCTTGACCAGTTCGCTGTGCAGGACGTTGTCGTTTTCGTCCAGTACAACCACCGCACGGGCGGTCAGGCCTTTCAGCGGACCGTCAGCGATGGCCACGCCGTAGTTCTCGAGGAACTCGGTGCCGCGCAGGGTCGACAGGTTTTGTACGTTTTCCAGGCCTTCGGCGCCGCAGAAGCGAGCCTGGGCGAACGGCAGGTCAGCCGAGATGCACAGCACCACGGTGTTGCTGATGTCGTTGGCCTGAGCGTTGAACTTGCGCACGGAGGTGGCGCAGGTCGGGGTGTCGACGCTTGGGAAGATGTTCAGCACTTTGCGCTTGCCGGCGAAGTCTTTCAGGGTGACGTCGGACAGATTGCCGGCTACCAGGGAAAAGGCTGGCGCCTTGGAACCGGCTTGTGGCAGTTGGCCGTTGACTTGAACCGGGTTGCCTTTGAGCGTGACTTGAGCCATGAACGGAGTCCTTCTGAATGTTATGGGTGAGAATCTCGAGGCCGAAGTTAACCACGAAATGACGTCTGCAGCCTATGCCGATACTGAACCAACAGTGGCATGCTGTGATCAGTATCGGCGGCTCCCCATCCACTCAAGCCATCACCAAGTCAGGGGGTAATAGTATCGATTGCACTAGCCTCGGGATCATCAGCCCAGCTTTTATCAAATACGAAAGTGGCTGCGAGCAGGATCGTGCTGGACCGGATGACATCGAGATTGGTGGCCAAGGTATGCCATTCCCTGTCTTGAATACCGTTGTCTATTTCCGCAATGGCTAGAGACCCGCCAGCGAGAATAGCTCCAACATTGGCACTGTTTCCTCCGCTGTTATTTCCCTTATCAATCCTGTATTCAATTGTTTCAAATCGAACCCCTGCATCCAAGGATCGCCATTTGAAATACATTTCTCCGCGAAATGGGTGAATGCCGCCGGTTTGTGCCGTAAGCATTCTCTCTCCGGTTTGAAGCGGCTCCCGTTCGCCGGGACCTTCCTTTCCCGTTGCCGGAGTTAATGTGATATCGACAGCCTGGTACCGGGAGGCTGCGATAGCCTCCTTTAATAAAGGAACCAGTACATTTCTGGTTTGCGCAGTATCATCTTTCGGTCTGTCCGTGCTCATGACTTTCTCCATTTGCGTAGATGTTTTCAACATGTACCATCAGGAAATTTTCGGCAAACTGAAACTCGCCTGTTAAAAGTTCAACCTATATCCAGCAACGCGTTTATCCAACTGTTATAAATGACAGTTTTTTATATCATCCAAGCATATTAAGTAGCGTTTCAATAACCATTAAAAACTAGCGCCGAGGAAGCCATTTTTGAGGGGCATAGCCGGTGAATGACAGTGCTGACGTTTTGATCTATCTGTCGATTCAAGCCCGGCCCGTTCGACTAAGCCATGAATCCCCCACTAACCTGCGGAGAAACACCATGCGCTTCATGATCATTGTCAAAGCCAGCCACGATTCCGAAGCCGGCGTGATGCCCAGCGAACAGTTGCTGACCGACATGGGCAACTACAACGAAGAATTGGCCAAGGCCGGCATCCTGGTTTCAGCCGACGGTTTACACCCCAGCAGCAAAGGCGCCCGCGTACGTTTCAGTGGCGAAAAACGTAGCGTGATCGACGGCCCGTTCGCCGAGACCAAAGAGCTGATCGCCGGTTACTGGATCTGGGACGTCAAGTCCAAAGAGGAAGCTATCGAGTGGGTCAAGCGTTGCCCGAATCCCATGCCGGGCACTGAATCGGAAATCGAGATTCGCCAAGTGTTCAGCGCGGAAGATTTCGGCGCCGAGTTCACCCCGGAACTGCGCGAGCAGGAAGAACGCATACGCGAGCAAGCCAAAAAACACTGAAGCCCCGAATCGAGCGCGTCAGCATTTTCCGTAAGGCCGGTGACGACTGAGCGAGACACGAGGACTTTTCGACGCGAAACAGGTAGGGTGCGCAACATCACAATGCCACCACTGGATCGCGTCGTAGTTTTTTATGGAGTTGTCATCGCAATGAGTTGCTGGACCGTCCTTGGCCTGTCGGCTGACGCCGATGTGCGCACGATCAAACGCCAATATGCCGTCCTGCTCAAGCAGACCCGCCCCGACGACGACCCCGAGGGTTTCCAGCGGCTGCGCGATGCCTATGAGCAGGCGCTGGCGTACAAGGAATGGCAGCAGTATCACGAGCAGAATCAGGACGAAGAGCAAGAACAGGGTATTGAAGAATCCTGGGATCTGAGTGGCCTGAGCGTGATTGAGGTCGATGCCCTGCAACTGGCGACCCGTTCGCTGGATGGACTCAGCGTTGAAGAGCTGAATCATCGCCATGCCGTCACCCTCGAACAGGGTTGCGCGCACTTCTTCGAAGACACGGTGCTGCACCATTGCATTGAACACCCTGACACTTCGCAGACGCTGGTGGACTGGGCCATCCCGACCTTCTTCTGGTTCAGCGCCTGGCAACGCCTCGAGTTGGACGAGATATCGATCGACCTGTTGCTGGATCAACAACGCGCGCGCATTACGCAACCGATGAGTGATTCCCTTGAACGGGAAGACGTCGACGGATTTCTCCAGGCTTACGAGCATTGCGCGGATCACAACTGGTTGGCGATTCAGCAACATCAGGAATGGTTCAACCGGATGCTCAGCCATTTACTGCTGGATGCCCCGGTCTGGTCTCCCGAGATTTTCGAACGGGTGCGCGCCGGTCAAGGCTGGCACGGCTGCACGGGAAATCCCTGCCCTGACGGCGAATGGCAACGCCTGCTGGCTCGCCAGAATGCGCCGCTTTTCCTGGCTCACCAGCAACAACTGGCCACGGAGCCCGCCGTCACCCCCGAACACCGCGCCGCCCGCCTGCTGCTGGGCACCGGCTCGTTCAGCGCCCGTCGCGCACTGGCCCGACGCCTGCGCGAGGACGACTGGGCGCAATGCCGCAAGTTGAGTTCGGAGCTGTACGCCAATCACCCCAAGGTCTGCGCGCAGATGCCCGGCGGCACGGCGTTTTTCTGGCAAAGCTGGGAACTGAGCTTCAATGACTGGCCGACGTATGTGGGCGTTGTGCTGGCCTGCCTGATCGGTGCGTTCACCCATTACATTCCGCTGGGCCTGCGCCTCAGCGGGCTGATCAATATCGTCATGATCTCGACCGTGGTGTTCGGCGTGATCGTGGCCGGGCTCAATTGGCTGGTGCACAACGTCGCCCATCGCGTATGGCGGCTGGATGACCGGCTCAGCGCTGTTCTTTGCCCCGGATCCCTCAAAGACTCGCCGCCGTTCGGCGTGTTGCGCGACCTGGTGCCCGGCGCGTTGATGGTGGCCGGGCTCAGCTGGTTTTTCGGCCCGATTGCCGGCGGGGTGTATGCCTTGACCCTGGCGACCTTCGGACTGGTGCGGCGCTGGCGGTCCAGGCCACGGGGGTCCTGGGAAGAGAACCAACCTGCCGTGAAAGTCGGCGTGACGATCCTCGGAATCTTGGTTTTAGCCATCGTGCTCGGCGTGTTCAAAGTGGTCGCCAGCCAAGGCACGGTCAATCGCAATCAGGGCCTGCAACCCTGGACCGAACGCCTGTGCAGCCGCTTGCCGGCCACTACCGCCGAATGCAGCGCACCGGCCACCGATGAACAGTGGTACGGCAAGGAGGCGCGCCCATGACCACCAGAGTGATGTTTTGCGTCGGGATCTTCTTCGCGCTGGTGATCATGGGGCTGACGGGCGCGACCCGCCCGTTCCTTCAGCTGGACCTCTGGCTGGACGAGCGCGATGCACCGATCACCGCCCAAGCCAATGCCCTGAGCCCGGTGATTGCCTGCGTCAACCGGATCGACGTGCAATGGCGAGTGGCCTACGACCGCTACAAGAACCCTCAACCGCCCTTGCCCCGCGACCAGCGCTGGTTGAAGAGCCTCAATGATTTCGACGACAGCGACGCGTTCAATGTGCGAGACATTCAGCGCGATGTCTGCGGTCAGGGCCTCACGGAAAAACTCGATCTTCTGGCGTGGCAGCCTGAACTGGCGCGACAGGCGAACGAGTACGTCCGGGCGCTGAGTCACGTCACGACCACCATTGCCCCCACGCGTTTTTACCGAGAGGCGAGCTTCATCTCCGGATCACAACAGCCCTCCTCTGGAGAACTCGCTGCCATCGAGCGTGTGTCACAGGAGTACATCGGCGCCTCGACCGCTCTGCGGCAAAGCCTGATGTCGCTCGACGCCGCGCAACGTCCCGAACAGCTCAAGCTGATCGAGGCGCGTCTGGGCCGGGACATTCACTGGGACTTGCTGGCGTACATGATTCAGGCGCGGGAGACCATCGACGTGCTCGACGAAGCGATGAAAAACCGCACCCTGACCCCGAAGTTGCTGGCCGACACCACCGCAAAGCTGCAACAGGCGTGGAACCGTCGCGAACCCTACCTCGCGCCGCGCACGGGTGGATTCCAGAACAAGACCGATGCCGCACGGGACCTGTGGCTGCGCATCGGCGAGCCGGGGCAAAACTATCTCGAAGCATTGAACACCCTGCAAGCCGACTGGCAGAACCACGCCAAGCCCGAGCGTTTGAGCGAGGACTACTACGCCGTGACCCGCCGTTACGACGGCTTGCTCAGCCATTACAACCGCCTGGCCCGCGCCAGCTTCTGACGCAGTGCACACGCCGGATCGTCCTCAGAGGCGACCCGGCGTGCCGGTCTTACTTGGCCTTGAGCTTGAGGTAGGACTGATGCAGATCCGCCGCCCAGCCATCGATCACGCCTTTCACGTCATCGGCCTTCATCACCTGCGAATCGTTTTCCAGCGGTTTGCCGGTGCCTTTGCGCACCACCTGCGCCGCCACCTTGTTGGTGCCGCCATCGAGGAACACCGCTTCGGTCGCCAACGTGGTTTCCTGATCGCGAATGCCGCTGGCGGTGCTGACCGCTGCCGCCACCAATGCCACCGGAATCACCTCATAAGCATGCAGGCCTTCGGTCTTGCTGCTCACGGCGGTGATCGCCGCACGTACCACAATCACACCCGGCCCAGGGCCCGAGGCCAGCGGCAGGGATTTACCCAGTTCACGCTTGAGCGCCTGATCGTAATAGCTGGTGATGCCGTTAAGGGTCTGCTGCGGAATCTTCACGGTAGGTTGCGGTTTGGGATAGAGCTGGGTCGGTTCGACGTAGAAGCTGGTGAATTTGCCGATGTCGACTTTCGGGTCGATCCAGCGCATCACTTCGGCCCCCGACGGGGATTTGGCCTCCCTCAGCTGGCTGTAGTCCTTGAGGAAGCCTGAGTACTCGTCGGGTGCGACGGTTTTGCTGGAGCAACCCACCACGCCCAGCGTGGCAATGCACAGGGTGCTCATCATTACGGCTAGCTTCATGCTGTAACTCCTGTCGGAAGGCCGAATTTATTGCGTCGGGGGAGTTACAGGTATAGCTAAATTCGCGCCGTTTGCGATCAGAAACCCCAACATTGCGCAACGTCGGGTCCGGACCTTTGAAAGGTCCGGACCATCACAGGTGCTCAAGGCTTTCTTCTACCAGCTCGAAGTCTCTCCGCTGCGCAACGCCATCTCCCGCCGGCTGTTGGCCCGCATCGCCTTGATCAGCGACACCGTGCCCACCAGCAGAATCGCCGCACCGAACAGAAAATCAATGTTGTACAGCTGGAAATCCTGCACCGGCCCCACCAGCACCGTGCGCACTACGCCAATCCCCACCAGCGTGGCAAGGAAGTCGATCCCCGGCTCATCGCGGTAGAACACCAGCAGCAACGGCAGGCACAGCACCAGCAGCATCAACAGCACCACGACCTTGAACGAGCCTTTGCGCTCGACGCTGAATGCGCATTCGTGGGGGCCGTAGGCCTTGTAGTCCTCGTCGCGGATCATCGAGTTTTTCTCGTTGATGTAATCGGCGCGGTTGTACTTCTGGATCGGCGTGAAGGTGTTGGACATCTCCATCAGCGTGGTGATGTTCTTGAAGCGCAGGTCGATGCGCTCGCTACCCTTGAGGTAATACAGGACTGGCTTGTAGCCGTAGCGATAGGTGTCGAAAGGAAACTCGGTGACCCGGCCCTGGACGCTGATCGGCCGCGATTCGAGTTCGGCGAAGGCGCTCTTGTCGGTCGAGGCGAGGTTGCGGCTCAGGGGCAGGACTTTCACCTGTTCGAGGAAGATCGGCGTGACGCCAAACGACCATTGCAACGGTTCCAGGCGAAGACGCAGTTCGTTGCGGCCCAGGTCATAGCGGTTGAAGGTACGTTCGGACACCACCACCGCGCCGCTGAGCATGAACTCGCCGCGCAGGTTGTTGGTGATGCGCAGGGTCAGTTGATCCTTGCCCAGCAGCGCCGCTTCGGTGTTCGGCGGCGTGCCGCACCAGGCGGTGCTTTCGCCGACACCACCGAGCTGACCGCCACGGTTTTCGTTGAACACATAGATGTAACCGGCCCACAGCGTCACCATCAGCAGCAACGCGGTGATGCCCAGAATTTTTTTGCCCGGACTCACTGATCAGACTCCCTTCTTCGTTCCGTCGTCCAGCCGAAAACCCGCTGGCGACGGGGACTCTACCAAAAGGCCACCATCGACCCAAGGAAAAATCCCCGATTCATCAAGGTTCTAAGGGTTTCCCCTGCATCACCTGCGCCGGAACAACGGTCGCGGCTCGATCACCGAGCGCCCGTACAACACGCTCATCCCGGCCAGGCCCTTGAGCGCATCTTCGGCGGACTTGTCCTCGCGCACGGCGAAGCTGTCGAAACCGCACTGGCGCATGTGGCTCAGTTGATCGCGCAGTACATCGCCGATGGCGCGCAACTCACCTTTCCAGCCGAAGCGGCTGCGCAGCAGATAGGCCTGGCTGTAGGCGCGGCCGTCGCGAAAGCTCGGGAAGTCGAGGGCGATCAGTGGCAGCGAGCTCAGCCATGGCAGCAGGCTTTCGACGCCGTCGTCCGGGCCGAGCCAGACCGCATGGGTCGAGGGCGATTCGAGCCAGTGGGCCAGCGGCAGAATCAACATCCCGGCGCTGGGCTCTGTTTCAGGCGAGCGGATCAGCGTCCATGGATCATCGAGCACGATCCGCGCCCCACTCGCCTCCATCCGCAGCAGATTGTTCATACCGAGGCCTCCAACGCTTTCGGGTAGACCCGCTCCTTGAACGGCTCCAGTCCGATGCGCGCCACGGTATCGACGAACAATTCTTCAGCTTCGCGATAACGCACGAAGGTGCCGATGATCCGCTCGATCACCTGCGGTACTTCGGCGGCGCTGAACGACGGGCCGATGACTTTGCCCAGCGCACTGTTCTTGCCTTGCGCGCCACCGAGGGTGATCTGGTACCACTCGCTGCCGTTCTTATCGACGCCGAGAATCCCGATGTTGCCGATGTGGTGATGGCCGCAGGCGTTCATGCAGCCGGAAATATTCAGGCTGATGTCACCGACGTCGTGTAGGTAATCGAGGTTGTCGAAGCGCGCCTGAATCGCCTGGGCAATCGGGATCGACTTGGCGTTGGCCAGCGCACAGAAATCACCGCCGGGGCAGGCAATGATGTCGGTCAGCAGGCCGACGTTGGCGGCGCCCAGCCCGTGCTCTTTCGCCAGTTGCCACAGCGCG
This sequence comes from Pseudomonas sp. B40(2017), assembly GCF_002112855.1. Classification (NCBI taxonomy): domain Bacteria; kingdom Pseudomonadati; phylum Pseudomonadota; class Gammaproteobacteria; order Pseudomonadales; family Pseudomonadaceae; genus Pseudomonas; species Pseudomonas sp. B40(2017). The sequence continues at coordinate 92,692 of NZ_NEIT01000001.1, read as the reverse complement.
AACAGCTCGGACTTGGGCACATCCGGCAGGACGATGTTCTGCTCGTGGGCGATGCGGATTTCGCCGAAACCGAAGCGCTCGGACCAGTCAGCCACGGCCTGCATCTGCGCATCGGTGACGTCCCCCGGCGGCGAGGCCAGGCCCGGTTTGGTCGACAGCACGACGCTGGTATAGCCCGGCACTTTGTGCGGCTGAACGTTGCGAGCGACCCAACGGGCGAACGCCGGGTTGTCGGCCAGGTGCGTGCCGAAATCCAGATCGGTACCCGCCAGCGTGCGGTAGCTCGGCGGCACAAAGGCACTGGCGACGCGCTGGTATTCAGCCTCGGTCAGTTGCGCCGGGCCGTCCTTGAGGTGTTGCCATTCCTCCTCGACCTCTTTGGCGAACGCCTCGATGCCCAGCGCCTTGACCAGAATCTTGATCCGCGCCTTGTACTTGTTGTCGCGCCGGCCGTGGCGGTTGTAGACCCGCAAAACCGCCTCGACGTAAGACAGCAAGTGTTGCCACGGCAGGCCGTCGCGGATCTGCAATCCAAGGATAGGCGTGCGCCCCAGACCGCCGCCGACGATCACTCGCAGCAGCATTTGCCCGTCACGGCCGGGGTAAAGGTAGAGGCCGATGTCGTGCATCATGATCGCCGCGCGATCCTGCTTCGCCGAGCAGATGGCGATCTTGAACTTGCGCGGCAGGAACAGGAATTCCGGGTTGATCGTCGACCATTGCCGCAGGATTTCCGCCAGCGGACGCGGGTCGATCAGTTCATCTGCCGCGACCCCGGCGAAGGCTTCGGTGGTGATGTTGCGCACGCAATTGCCCGAGGTCTGGATCGCATGCATGTTGACCTGGGCCAGACGCTCGAGAATGTCCGGCACCTCGTGCAGTTCGATCCAGTTGAACTGCATGTTCTGCCGGGTGGTGAAGTGGCCGTAACCACGGTCGTAGTCCCGGGCGATGCTTGCCAGTGTGCGCATCTGTTCGGCGCTCAAGGTGCCGTAGGGAATCGCCACCCGCAGCATGTAGGCGTGCTTTTGCAGGTACAGACCGTTCTGCAGGCGCAGCGGCAGGAACTCTTCTTCGCTCAACTCCCCGGCCATGAAGCGCTCGACCTGATCGCGAAACTGCGCAACGCGCTCGAACACCAGCGCCCGGTCGTAATCATCGTACTGGTACATGCAGCGGCTACCTCATCAGTTTTGATCGCGGTCAAGAACTGTGGGAGCGGGCTTGCTCGCGAATGCGGAGTGTCAGGCAACTGACTTGTTGGCTGACACTCCGCATTCGCGAGCAAGCCCGCTCCCACAGGATTTTTCACGACTATGGACGAACGGCGCAGTGCACAACAGATTCACCTGAACGCATAAAAACCGTATCAGGACGCGGCAGATGGCCGCAGGCAGCGCCTGGATCTGATCCGCATAAATGATCAATTCCTGAGCCTGTTTTGTTTCCGGTGGGGTTTCTACAGTGCAGTTCGAGCCAGACCGGGTGGCCTGGCAAGACTTTGCAACCGTGGATGAACTGACCATGAGCACAGCAACAATCGGACAGGCTTATAACTACAAGGTCGTCCGCCAATTCGTCATCGCGACTGTTTTCTGGGGTGTCGTGGGCATGGCGATGGGGGTATGGATCGCCTCGCAACTGGTATGGCCGGACATGAATCTGGACCTGCCCTGGACCACCTTCGGCCGCTTGCGACCGTTGCACACGAGCCTGGTGATTTTCGGTTTCGCCGGCAGCGCGCAATTCGCCGCAAGCTACTACGCGGTGCAGCGCACCTGCCAGGTGCGGCTGTACTCGGACAAGCTCGCAGCGTTCACCTTCTGGGGCTGGCAATCGGTGATCGTGATCATGCTGGTCACCCTGCCGATGGGCTACACCACCACCAAGGAATACGCCGAGATCGAATTCTCCGGCGCAGTCTGGATGGCGATAGTCTGGGTCGCGTATGCCGTGGTGTTCTTCACCACCGTGGTACAGCGCAAGACCAAACACATCTACGTCGGCAACTGGTTCTTCGGCGCGTTCATCCTGGTGATCGCCATGCTGCACGTGGTCAATCACCTGTCGATTCCGGTGGACTGGTTCAAGTCCTATCCGGTGTATTCAGGCGCCACTGACGCGATGGTGCAATGGTGGTACGGCCACAACGCGGTGGGGTTCTTCCTGACCACCGGGTTCCTCGGGATGATGTACTACTTCGTGCCCAAGCAAGTGAATCGGCCGGTGTATTCGTACCGGTTGTCGATCGTGCATTTCTGGGCGCTGATCACCCTGTACATCTGGGCCGGCCCGCACCATTTGCACTACACCGCACTGCCGGACTGGGCGCAGTCGCTGGGCATGGCGATGTCGCTGATCCTGCTGGCGCCGAGCTGGGGCGGGATGATCAACGGGATGATGACCCTCTCCGGCGCGTGGCATAAATTGCGCACCGACCCGATCCTGCGCTTCCTGGTTTTGTCGCTGGCTTTCTACGGCATGTCGACCTTCGAAGGGCCGATGATGGCGATCAAGACCGTCAATGCCCTCTCCCACTACACCGACTGGACCATCGGCCACGTCCACGCCGGGGCGCTGGGCTGGGTGGCGATGATCACCTTCGGCGCAACCTATCACATGGTGCCCAAGGTGTTTGGCCGCGAGCGCATGCACAGTACGCCGCTGATCAACCTGCACTTCTGGCTGGCGACCATTGGCACGGTGTTGTACATCGCTTCGATGTGGGTCAACGGCATTACTCAGGGCCTGATGTGGCGGGCGATCAACGAGGACGGCACGCTGACCTATTCGTTCGTCGAAGCGCTGCAGGCCAGTCATCCGGGGTTCATCGTGCGCTTTGCCGGCGGGGTGTTCTTCCTCAGCGGCATGTTGCTGATGGCCTATAACGTGTGGCGCACGGTGCGGGTTGCCGACGTTGCACTCGCCCATCGTGAAGCGCAGATCGCCTGATCAAGGGAGCTGATCATGTTCGATGTTTTATTGAATGTGTTGGGCGTGGTGTTTCTGTGGCTGGCGGTTGAGTACTGCCTGCGGCACGAGACGGCCGAGAGTCTGGATGAGGCGAGTCTGACGCCGTTTGCGGATGATCCGGAGGTGGCGCGACGGGTTGAGTTGGCTACTGGTAAAACCGTGAAAGCGGTGGCGCCGGAGGTGGCGAAGCCGGGGTGGGTGAATCTTGAGATGTGAGGTGTGTCAGCCGCGCGGCCCTCACCCTAGCCCTCTCCCAGAGGGAGAGGGAACTGACCGGGTTGTACTTTCGAGTTACGCCGACCTGAAAAATCGAAGGTGAATGCAATATCAACAACGAAGAACTGCCCTTTCCCCGTGAACTGAGTTTTTGACAACCACGAAGATCTGCTCCCTTTCCCCCTCGCCCCCTTGGGGGAGAGGGTTGGGCGGGCGGCGTTCCGATGAGGGGGTAGGCTTTTGATCTTAGGTGCGGTCGCGAGGGATGAGGCTCTGCAGTTGCTGCGCGAGAAAATTCGCATCGAAGGCAAAGGTATCCGGATCCTTCAACCCATTGGTCTTGCGCCACTGCCACTCCCCACCCGGCAGCCCCACCAACGAAACACTCCCATAACGCGCTGCCGTCAGCCCCATCACCGCCAGCGAAATCTGCCCGCCACTGCCCATCACATCCGGCACGAACTCCACCGGTTTTCCGGCAATCACGATGCTCAGTTTCTCAGCCTTGAAGGTTGAGGTCTCAACCGGAGTGCTCGGCCCGAACGCCACATAAGCCTCGCGACTGACCTCCAGCAACCCCGGCGCCTGTACCGGTTCCAGCCATTGCTGAATCTGCCCGAACAACTCGGTAATCCGTGTAGCCCAGGTCGCCGATTGCGTCTCGAACAGTTGCTTCTTGTGCGCTTCGCTGTCGGCATAGTGGCGAAGCATTTCGCCCAGTTGCTGTACGTCGTCCATTGCGGTGTTCCTTCAAGGAGCGATGCTGCGGACTTCGAGCATGGCAGATGCCGGTGACGGCCGTGCAAGTCATTTGCCTGCACGGTCGCCTCGTTAGCCATTGGCTGACAAAAGGTCAGCGTTTGCGCAGGCGCGCCATGCTCAGGGTGTCGACCCATTGCCCGTCACGCACCGCGTAATCGCGGAACAGGCCTTCGGTTTCGAAGCCGAACTTGCGATAGAGGCCGATGGCCGCCTCGTTGTCGGCGTACACCGAAAGCTCGACCCGGTGCAGGTTCATCCAGTTGTCGGCGACGTCCAGCGCCGTTGCCAACAGCTTCGAACCCACGCCCTTGCCCTGCCACGCGACCGCAACGGCCATGCCGACACTGCCCGCATGGCTGCGGCGAATCCGCGAATACTGCTCCAGCCCCAGATTGCCGATCACCACCCCCTGATGCAGCGCCACCAGTTGCACCACCCGCTCGTTGTCCGGCGCCAGGCGTTTGCGCCAGACCTCGGTGGTCTGAAACGGCATCTGCAACACCTGCCGGGTCACGGCCGGGTCGTTATAGAGCGCGGTGATGCCCTCGACGTGGGATTCGTTGTAGCGCTCGAGGTGAATGGCGGGGTTGTGCTCAGGCATGAAAGATCCCTCCTGGATCAGTGCGTGGCCGGTCACTGTAAACCGCTTCTTCACGGATTCGCCACGACTGTTTAAAGCCGTTGACCGAAACGTCCGGCAAGCCACAACGGCTTGCGCCATTGCCTACGCATCCGCCAGAATCCGCCGGCTTGTGCGCCTTGGGGGCCAGCTCTATCGTTTCCGGGTCGCTGACGAATCAGTGATCGGGTCTCGCAGCCCGCGATCTCTAGACGCACAACATCCTCCAGTTTATGGCGGCTGTACGTGGGAGACCCTCGGGTCTGCCGGTTCTAGAGTCCCGGTCTGCGACCCGCGTATAGCTGCCACCTCTTCGTATCGCAGCGAATCGTGGCGGCTCCATGACTCTGGAGATTCAATCATGATCAAACCAACGCCAAACCCACCCGAAACCGACACCACCTCGCCCTACGAATCCCTCGACTCAAAGACCTTCCACGAAGCCGCCGAACGCGCCCTCGACCACTACTTCAATCCCCTGCTCCCCAGAAAACCGCTGCTCAAACCCAACACCCGCTACCTCATCGCCCCCGGCATCGACAGCGAAGAACTGCTGGCCGACGCTTGCGAAACCCTGACCTCGGCCAAAACCATGGCCACCGATTTCGCCGGGCTGGTGGACGGCTCGCATCGGCATGTGCTGCTGGGGATTGCGCAGTTGATCATGCTCGGCGAACTGGCGGTGAACCGGGCGCTGGATAATCTGGAGTTGGCGGCTGAGCCGCGGCCCTGAGTGCTGAAACCAAAAACGGCCCTGCATGGGCCGTTTTTTGAGTCTGTTTAAAAAACCAGAACAAAATTTATGCAGCTATTCAAACCACTCCTGTCGCTCATTGAACGTCCGCCGTATCAACTCCACCAGTACCTGCACCTCTTCAACCTCCTGCGATTCACTGTTCACCGCCAACCAAGCCTGCAACCGCATCGCCTCCTCAAACAACCCCGGCAACGCCACCAACCCGCGATCAAACCGGCTCATGTACATCGGCAACAACCCGATGCACGCGCTGCAACGAATCATCTCCAGCATCAGCTCGTAAGACTGCATCTGCACCACGCCGGCCAGACGCTGTTCAACCAGTTCATTCCACGGCCGAAAGCTGTCGATCTGCCGATCGTGCTGCCATTGCACCAGCATGAAATCGGCGAGGTCATCGGGGCTTTCCGGGCGTGCAGTCACGCGCGAATAGCGTTTGGCGATGTGCGGCTGGTATTCCAGTTGTGCAAGGCGTTGCGGTTCGCTGGTGGCGAAGGTCGGGCCCGGATGCGGGGTATCGCCGTGGGCGAGCCACAGCACGATGTCGGCGCTGACCGCGCGCAGGGCCAGTTCGCTGTCGAGGGCGATGATCTCGAGGCGCACGCTGGCGTTGCGGCGCAGCAGTGCGATGAGGTCGCGGCCAAGGATGTCATGCAGGATCGATTCGGCGACGGCCAGCCTGATCAAGGGCTGCTCAATCACCGGCAGCTTGCGTTCGTGGGCCAAAGCGATCAGTTGCGCCTGCAATTGCTGGCCTTCGCGGGTCAGGCTGAGGGCGCTGCCCTGAAAGCTGAACAGCGCGCATTGCAGTTGCTGTTCGAGCTGCGCCAGTTGCTTGCGCAGCAGGGTCGAGCGCACGTTGAGGCTGCGGGCGGCCTGCATGAAGCAGCCGCAACGGGCGCTGACCAGAAAGTATTGCGCGACGTCGCCGTCCAGGGTTGCGGCTTGCGCCAGCCAGGGTTCGTCCTTGTCCCGGGGCCAGCGGAAATCGGCGCTGCTCGGTCGTGCTGCGGGTTCGGTGAATGACATCGATGACTCCCTGTCGATCTTTGTTGTTTGCCTTTGCACACATTCCCTGTGGGAGCTGCGGTGGATCTGAATTACAGTTTTCCCTCCAGCACCTTGTTGAGCTCGGCCCCGTCGATGCTCAGCGTTGCGGTGTTGAGCATGCCGTCCAGATAGGCCTGGGCGATCTGTTCCTGACGCTGTGCCCGCAAGGCCTGGGTCAGTTGATCACGCAATTCGTCGAGGGTCGCGGTGCGGGCCGGTTGTTGTTCGGTGAGTTTGATCACGTGGAAACCGGCGCTGCTTTGAACGGGATCGGAGACCGCGCCAACCTTGAGCCGTGCCACGGCGCCACGTACTTCCGGCACCAGTTGCTGCAACGGTTGCAGGCCGGTGTCGCCGCCGCGTTCAGCGGTCAGGCGATCTTGGGAAAACTCCTTGGCCAACGCCGCAAAGCCAGCTGGGGTTGCCTGGGCTTTCTTGCTCAACTCCGTCGCCTGCTTGCGCACCGCCTCAAGGTTCTGTGGCTCATTCACTCCGAGGAAAATCTGGCTGACCCGATACAGCGCCGGCGTCTGCCAGTTGGCCTTGCCCGCGTCATATGCCTGCTGCAATTCAGCAGCGCTCGGGTAATCCGCCGGCACTTGGCTCACCGACTGCAAATAGTCGCGGAACACGATCTGTTCGGTGGCTGCACGGGTTTGCCGAACTACCTCCGGACGCCGCGCCCAGCCTTGGGCGTCGGCCTGTTCGAGCACGGCTTTTTCGGCCAGGCGTGAACGAATCCAGCGCTCCAGCGCCTCGCGATTGCCACGCAGTTGCTCGCGGGTCTGTGGCGGTACGGCGGCCAGCAGCGCCTGCAATTCCTCCGGCGACACCTGCTGATTGCCCAACCGCGCCACCGCAGGCCCGCTGTTGGCCGCAATGACCGGCGCCGGTTGCTGGGCGGCGACCGGGTCATTGCCCGGCCGCACCACCAGCGCCACGGCCACCACCAACAGCGCCACCGCAGCGGCGCTGATTACCATGGCAGGTTTTGTCACAGCGCGACTTCCTCTTGCTCAACCTTTGGAGCCTGGGTGGCAGCAGCGTTCTGGGTGAAATCACGCAGATACACGATGAACTCCTGCAACAGGCGATCCCACAGTTCCAGGTTGCCGCGCAGGTAATCGCCGCTGACGCCAGCGGCCACCACCACGTCCATTTCCATCACCAGAAACTCGCCCTGCAACGACAATCGGGCAAACCGGCGTGTTGCGTTCCACTGCTCGGCCACACCCGCCGGCAACTCACCCTGCACGCGCAAGGCGCAGCTGAAGGTGAAGTCGACGTAGCTGCCCTGCTCCACCACCGCAGGGTTGCCGAAACGCACGGCATAGCCGATGCCCTGGCTGGCGCTGAGCAACTGGACGATGCCGTTCTGTTCGGTCTGGTTGACGCGGTAACCGGCGGCTTGCAGCACGTCGGTCAGGGATTGCGGGGATACGTGGGAGATCAATTGAGTCATTACTTCTTCCTTGTCCATGAGTCTTTTAATCAGTGCGCGATCGCGGCTTGCGGCGCATCGAATTGAGTCTTGTACAGTTCATCGCCAAAGCCCTGAGCCAGTTCATCGAACTTGACCCGGGCACTGCCGGCGAAGGGCTGGCGGATCTTCATCACCTCGGCCACATCGATGTTTTCGTAGGCGCTGAGAATCTGCTTGGCCACGCCGTACATCTGCTGATTCTTGACCGAACATTGCTGCACTTGTGTGTCACGTTCAGCCAATTGCGCTTGAAGCTTAGACCGTTCTGCCTCTTTGGCACGGGCCATGACCAACAACTCGTCATAGGCTTTCTTGAACTTGCCGGTCTGCTCGTTGCTGGCCGCGACTTGCGCCTGGGCCTGGCTGTGCAGGGCTTGCTGCTGCCCGGCCAGTTGCTCGGCGAGGCCTTTGGCCTTGGCCAGTTCCGCGGTCAATTGCTTGATTTGCGCCTGCGCAGCCTTGGCTTCGTTCTGCGCCGCCAGTTGCGCGGCGCTGGCCTGGGCCTGCTGGCTTTGCAGGGTTTGCAGCTGCTGGGTGGTGCTGCGCAACTGGGTGCGCAGGCGCTCCTCCATGCCTTCGGCGCTCGCCCCGGTGGCGATCAACATCCCGAGCCCAAGCCATAAACAGCGGATTTTCATAACCCTCTCCCGGCGCTTAGAAGCGCGTATTGATCTCGAGCTGCATGACGTCGATGTCGAACGGCGCGCCATACACCGCTTCCGAACTCAGCCAGCGGCCGGTGGCGTAGACGTTCTTCGCCAGGCCGTAATTGCCGCCCAGGAAGTAGCCCTTGGCGTTGGTGCCGCCGAGGTGGAACGACGAATCGTTGAAGCCGTCCGGCAAGGCATCCGGCTGGATGTACTTGTAGCCGGCGAACAGGTTCCAGTCGCCCTGCTTCTTCAGCTCCAACGCGTTGCCGAGGGTGAACTGGACCATCCACGCATTGGCGCCGCTTTCGATGTTGCCGTTGCTGTCGAGGTTGTTGACCAGTTGCCCGGCCGAACGCTTGCGCATGTCGCCTTCGTCGTAGCCGAGGTTGTGGATGTAGTTGCCCTGGCTGCGCAGTTTGAAGTCTTCCGGCAGGTCGGCGTCCCACACCACGTTGAGGTCGAGCAGGTTGAACTCGGAAGCGAGACCAACGAACTGCGGTTGCGGCGTGGTGGTCGGGTTGAGCGGGTTCGGCGTGATGTCACGCAGCAGGAACACGCTGTTGCCCTTCTGCATGAATGCTGCGCGGGTGCCGTCGCTGTCGCAGCCCGGTGCGCCGGCCCAGGGTTCGCAAGGACTGGAGCGCTGGCCTTCGATGTCGTCGAAGCGGTAGTAGGCCAGCGCGCCTTTCAAGCGGTTGTTGCTGTTGATCGCCCATTTGGCGCCGATCTGCGCGCCGTACAGCCATTTGTTGTCGCTTTCTTCCTTGTCGAAGCCGTTGCTGGTGGTGGTGTCGTTGGTGTAGTCCACCGGGAACGCGCCGACGGTGCCGAACACGCCCCAGTCGCGGCTGAGCTTGTGGTCGAAAATCGCCGCCACACCGTCGAAGTTCAGGTCGTTGGAATACAGCATGTCGGTGGACATGAACGGGTTGGCGAAACGGCCACCGGTCAGAGTCAGCTCATCCGACGGCTTCCAGGTCAGGTAACCCTGATCGAGCCAGATGTCCTTTTTCGAGAAGCCGCCGCCGAGGTTCTGGGTGGTCGACACCGGGTTGTTGTCCGAGCCGGTGCCGATGCGGATGCCGGCGGTCCATTCCGGCGAGATCACCGCTTTCATGCCCAGTCGGGCGCGCAGGCGGAACAGGTTTTCGCGGTCTTCGCGGGTGTTGAGCAACGGCGGCAACGCGGTGCTGCTGTTGGGGTTCACGTCGTATGGGCCGTTGTTGTTGAGCTTGGCGAAGTCGACGATTTCGTTGCTGTTGCTGCCCGAGTAATAGCGCGATTCGTCACGCAGGCGAATGTCGCCGTCGAAGCTGATGCGCGACGCCCAGTCCGGGAAGGTGTTGGGCGCAGCCCAGTTTTCCTGCTTGGCGGTGGCCATGACCTCGGCCTTGACCTGATCGCGGATCTGGTCGCGCACCGCGGCCGGCACGTATTGCACCCGCACATCGCCAGGCGCTGCGACCGGCCCGGCTGCCACGGCGGTGGATGCGGCAGCCTGCTTGGCCTGGGCCGCTTCGTTCTGGGCCTGGGCAATCAGCGCGTCGGCCTTGTCCTGTTTCAGAATGCCCTGCTCGACCAGCAAGCGGATCAGATTGATCGTGGCGTTCTCCGAGGGCGCAGGCGCTGCCGCGGCCTGACCGACCAGGGTCGCGATGACCATGCCGACCGCCAGGGACAATCGATTCACGTTGGAAATCATCTGCACACAACTCCTTTTCATACAGCTTTATGAATTCGGTTAACCCGGACGCCGCCCTTGCAGGGACATGCGCACAGGCAAGGTGATGGAGGCCGGTGGCCGTTCGCTCAGGTGGGGCGCGTTACGCAAGGCGGCCAGCACCTGACTGTCAATCTCGGGGTTGCCGCTGGACTTGATCAGCTCGACCCGGGTGATCTCGCCGACGCTGCTCAGCCACACATCGGCCTGCAGCGAAAACGCGAGGTTGCGCAGGTCGGGGTTCTCGCGCAGCAGCTTCTGGAAAGTGAACGCCAGGAACTGGCTGTAGGTGCCGTTGCCCAGCCGCCCACCACCGGAACCGGCCATGCCGCCGCCCTTGCCCGCGCCGATGTTGAAGGCGTCGCTGCCGCTCTGGGCGTCGCCGTCCATTTGCATCGGGTTGGCCAGGTCGTCCGCCGGCGATGGCGGTGCCTCTTCCTCGGGCTTGACCTCTTGCGGTTCGGGCGTTGGCTCGGGCTCGACGATTTTTTCTTCCACCGGGGTTTCCGGCTCCGGCGGTTTTTCCGGCGGCGGTGGTGGCGGTGGCGGCAACGGAATGATCGTCGGCACCTTCGGCGCTTCCCGGCGGATGCCGCTCATGTCGTTGGCCCACTGCCACAACAGAAACGCCGCAATGGCGCTCAGCAGCAGCCCGGCGCCCCACTTCGCGTAGCGCAGTGGCGACTTCTTCACCGGCAAAGGCTCGATTGGCAGTTGTGCAGTCATCACTCAGCCCTGCGTCGGTTTGCCGGTAACGAGACCGACCTGGGACAGTTCGAGCCGGCGCAGCAGGTCCAGCACTTCGATGACTTTCTGGTACTGCACCGTAGCGTCGCCGCGCACGATCACCGGGAAGTCCGGGTTCTGCGCCTTCTCGATCCGCAGGCGTTCTTCCAGCTCCGGCAAGGTCACCGGGTAGGCGTCGAGGAACACCTGGCCGCCGTCGTTGACCGAAATCGCCTTGGTCTTGGCCTCGGACAGCGACACGGCGGCGCTGGCCTTGGGCAGGTTGATCTGGATCCCGGAGACCTGCGCGGTGGCGGTGAGGATGAACATCACCAGCACCACCATCAGCACGTCCACCAGAGGCGTGATGTTGATGCTGTCCACTGCGGCATCTTCGTCATCGTCGTGGGAGGCATTTACGGACGCCATGTCTTTGCTCCTCAGGCCGGTACGGAGTGGTTGGCGTGATGACCGCGCTGATGCGCCGCTTCACTGGACTGGCCTTCGCCGTGCATCTCCGCCAGCCGGGTAATGAACTCGTCGACGAACACGCGCATGTCGGCGCTGACTTCCTTGTTGCGGGTGATCAGGCGGTTGTAGCCAAACAACGCCGGGATCGCGACGAACAGGCCCATGGCGGTCGCCAGCAAGGCTGCGGCCATACCCGGCGCGATGGCGTTGATGTTGACGTCGCCGGCCATGGCCGTGCCGAGGAACACCACCATGATCCCCAGCACCGTGCCGAGCAGGCCGATGTACGGGCCGCCGGCGATGGCGTTGGACAGGGTCGAGAGTTTCGAGCTCAGTTGCTGGTTTTCCCGGGTGCGCACGCCGTCCATCGAGCAGCGGATGGCTTCGATGGTTGCAGCGGAAACCGACGAGGTATCGGCGCCCTGCTCGCGGCGGGTGCGGATCTCTTTTACCGCTACTTGATACAGACGCCACAGCGGCGAGTGCTGCAGGCGCTGGGCGAGTTGAGTGTCGTCGGCGAACATTTCCAGGCGGGTGCCGACCTTGGCGAATTGCACGCGGAAGTCTTCGTTGGCAGCAGTGACGCGGCTCAGGGTGCGGTTCTTGCGCAGCATGATGATCCACGACTGGAACATCATCAGCACCAGCACCGCGATGATCACCCAGGCGTCCACCGGCACCGCGTTGAGCAGGAAGCCGAGGCTGCCGAAACCGAAGCCGGACTGTTCTTCATCGACGCCGTAAGCCACCAGTTTCGACTCGGCGCCCTGGGAAGTGGCGTCGGCCAAAAGCAGCGGCGCCGGACGGGCGACTTTCGACAGGCGCAGTTCATCGATGGCGCCCACGAACGGCTGGAAAGGACCTTCGTGCAGATCCGCGCCGATGGCCATGACCGAGTTGAACGCCGGCATCGCCTGAGCCAGTGTCGCACCCTCGCGACCGTTGATGTACAGCGTCACTTTCGCCCCTTCGGCGGTCAGCGCGACGTGCTGCCATTGGCCGGGATTCAGCGGTTGCGTGGCGACGGCGCGCTGGCCGTCGATGTCCACGAACGGCACGCCCTGATTCACACCGACCAGCAGGCTGTTGGCACCTTCGCGGCGGGCCAGGATCAGTTGCTCGCCATTGGCCTGATCCAGTCGCAGCCAGGCACTGAAGGTGAACGCGCTGCCAGCGTTGTGCTGCAACGACGGACTGGCCGGCAACAGCAACGGCTGGCCGCTGAACTGCAAGGCCCGCCCTACTACGCCGTCAATGCTTGCGCCGGTCGCGCTCTGCGCGGTGTTGCCGTAAGCAGTAGTGTCTTTCGCCGGAGTGCCGGTGGCGCCGTCGAAGTGATAGAGCGCGGTGTAATTCGGATCGAACGTCAGTTGGCCGTTGCCGGTCGCCGGGGCTTTCTGATTGCCGTAATACATCCAGATGTCCTGACGCTGACCGCCCTCGACATTCGGCACATCGACCCAGATCAGCGCCATGCCCATCAGCGCGTCGAAACTTTCGATCTGGTGGTTGAGCACGGTCTTGTCATCGGCGGCGACAAAACGCAGGTCCGAGCCGTCCTCTTTCACGCCGTCGAAGGTGAAATTGCCGGTGTGCAGGCGCACCAACAGCGCGGTGCGGCCGAGGGCCTGATTGATCGCGGCGCCTTGCGGCGTGGTGTCGACGGCGATCTGTTTGCGGTAATGCCAGTCATCCTGCCACCAGGCCTGAGCCGTGGCCGGGAGCACGAAGCCCAGGCAGATCAACAACGAAATGAAAAGGCGCTGCATGAAAAGTGCTCCTGTTAGAAAGTGGCCTGAAGGTTGAAGTGCAGGCGCGATTCCTGTTTCGAGGTGTTCGGCCCTTCGAGTAGCGGATAGCCCCAGTCGAGGCTGCCGGACAGCCATTTGCTCAGGCTGGCGCGGGTGCCGAGGCCGACGCTGGCCAGGGCGTAATTGGCGTCCTGATCCGGCAGTTCGTCGCGCAGGTAGAGTTGCGCGCCCTCGGCGAAGGCGTAGAAGCGCCAGTCCTGCATCCAGCCGCCGACGTACTTGGCCAGCGACGGTGTGCGCAGCTCTTCGCTCAACAGGAAGCCGTCATCGGCGGTGCGTTCGGCAGCCAGATAACCGCGCACCGAAGTGGCGCCACCGGCGGAGAATTGTTCGTTGGAAACCAGCGGCCCCGACGCCAGCTGGAACGCGGCTTTACTCGCGCTCTGCCAGTCGCTGTCGAAGGTCCAGGTAAAGTTGGTATCGCCCTTGAGCACGGCGAAACTCGGGTTGGCGCGGTAGCGTTTGTAGTCGAAGTCTTCGTCGGAGCTGCCGTAGCCAAAGATGCTGCGAGTGGCGGCGACCAGGCTCAGACCCAGGCCGAGCTGGCTCTTTTCGCTGTAGCGATAGCCGTTGTAGGCGAAGGTGAACGGTGCGTATTTGAGCGGCACCTTATCGCTCTCGCCGGACAGGGTCAGGCGTTCGTCGAAGTCCTTGAAGTCGATGCCGGCCGACAGCGAGTTCGACCAGTTGCCGCTGGACGGGATCGTGTAGATCGCCGCTACGCCGTAGGAATGGCCCTTGCCGAGCACGTTGCTGCCGCCGATGGTGGCGACGTTGCTGTCGGACTGGTAACCGGAGAACTGCACGCTCCAGCGCTCGGTCAGCGGCGCGGTGTAAGAGCCGGACCAGACCTTGGCGTTGTCAGTCTCCTGCGGCGCGGTGAAGAACGTCAGGTTGACGCTGTGCCCCAACTGCCAAAGGTTGTTGTAACCAAGACTGGTGACGGTGCGCAGTTTTTCGGTGTCGGCGCTGTAGTCGTTGTTCAGCCCCACGCTGGCGGTCCACGGGTTCTGGTCTTCGACCTGCAAGTCCACATCCATGGTGCCGGGGCGCTGGCCTTCGCGCACCAGCGGCATCACCTGCCGACCCGGGGTCTTGTTGAGCTGCGCCAGTTCACCCTGAACCTTGGCGAAGTCCGGCACCTCGCCTTCCTTCAGCGCCGGGACATTGTCGCGAATATCCAGCGGCGAATAGTGTTTGGCGCCGACCACCCGCACCCGGCCGACCTTGGTTTCGCTGACTTGCAGGTAGACGATGCCGTCGGCCACCGCCTGCTCCGGCAGTTCGACGAACACCGATTGATAACCGCGCTCCTGATAGGCCTTTTGCAGGGCATCCCGCGCGCCTTCGATGTCGCTCAAGGCTTTTTGCGGGCCGAGGAACGGGTACACCGCTTCTTCGATCGCCCGCGCATCGAGCACGGTGTTGCCGCGCACGAAGTATTCGTTGACGTCCACCAGACGCTGCGCCGCTGCGTTCTCGGCCTCTTCGGCGAACGCCGGCTGCGCGCCGGCCGTCACCAGCAGCCAGCCCCACAGCGCCAGCCGTGACGTGAAAATCTGCTCCACACTACCCCCTGAAATTCGCGATGACCTGTTGGCGCTTTTGCGCCTTGCGTGTGCGTCAATGACTGGCGTTGTTAATTGCTGACGTGCGGGACCGCGGCGTGCTTGCCCAGCCAGGTGTGCAGCAGCGCGAAGTTCAGCGAGAACTCGGGCATTTGCAGCAGCGCGCCGCAGAACACTTCACCGATGATTTTCTGGATGAGCTGCACCGCACGCGGCTCGTTGAGCAGCGTGGCGATGTCGCGACTGAGGACGTTGAAGCTCCAGACTTTCTGGTTCAGGCCCAGGCCGACGAACCAGCGGAACAGCAGGTTGTAATTGAGCTGTTCGTAGAGCTGCTGCTCGCTGGGCACCGAATACAGCAGTTGCAGGAGCAGGATGTGCATGACCGTCTGCGGGGCGATCAGCATGCCGGGTTGGGCATTGAGGTCGTGCAGGAGGTCGCGGTGGGCGTCGAGCAAATCGTCGATCTGCGGGCGCAGCAGCACCAGCGAATGCCCCGGCGGAATGTAGCTGGAGACCTCTTTCAAGGCGCCCTGCCAGTCATCCTGCGACACGATCCAGACCCACGGCGCGCCGTAGCGATACACCGAAACCGGCTTCTTGCGCGCGGCTTCGACGATCTTCGACAGGCGTTGATCGAGTTCCTGCATGCCCACTTTCGAGTAGCGTTCCATAGTCCCCATTGCCTCACTCCCGGCGTCCCGCCTCGGCTTGTGAAAAGCGCCCCTCAGGGCCCCTCAAGCGCGTTACATAGGCATGACCGGACTGGCGATGTGCTACCGAACTTTTGTCATAAAAGCTTCATTACAGAAATTGATCGGGATTTGGCAGACAACACAAAACCCTGTGGGAGCGAGCCTGCTCGCGAATGCGGTGTGCCAGTCAAATAGATGCTGACTGACAGGACGCCTTCGCGAGCAGGCTCGCTCCCACAGGGGGGATTTGTGGTGGTTTTGAGTCAGGTGTAGACCGGCCAGGTATCGACAATCTTGCCGCCACGCACCGCCAGCAAATCGCCGAATTGAAGGAGGACGGCTTCAGTCTGGGTCGGACGCAGGAACACTTGATCCTCCACAGTCAGCCCCACGGCATTCGAACCATTGACCATCTCCTGATTCGAGCTACGGCCGTAAACACCATTGCTCTGCAATCCGGGCGGTGATTCGAACTCGGCCATCCAGTTGCCGCCGTAGATGAAAAAGGTCTGCCGCTGGTTGGTGTCCCACCACGAAAACAGTTTCGACTTGTCATCCAGCGCCGGAATATTCACCGCCCCCGTGCTTTTCAGCACCGGCGTGGCGATGTACGCGGCAGGTTCATGTTCAACCAGCGACGGCAGATCGTAATGCGTCGGCTTGAGCATCGCCGTCCCCACCGACACTTCACTGCTCAGGTGTTCGTTTTCATGCATGCGATAACTAGGGCTGCCGGCGGTGTTCAGGCACAAGCCGTCATGCCACAGCGCCGGATATTGCTGCCGGGTGAAGTCGATGCAGCGCTGATAAATCACCATCACCTTGGCAAACAGTTCCTCGGGCGAGCCAAGAATCCCCGGCACGCCCATGCCCACGAACGGGTCGTAGCCCATGAACCCGGCGAACTCCAGGTGCTGCGGGTTGGCGGCGATCAGCGTGAGCATCTGCCCGAGCACGTTCACGTCACTGACGCCGCCCCGGTGCAGGCCGACGTCGAGCTCGATATTGATCCGCATCCGCGTGCCCAATCCCTGGGCCAGCGCGAGGTATTGCTGCAAGCGTTCGGGGTTGTCGATCAGCCATTGCAGTTGCTTCGTCGGGTCGAACGGACCTTTGTGGGTTTGATAGAACAGCTCGGCAGAACGGACCGGCAACGGCTTGCCGAGCAGAATGTCCGACTGCGGAAACGTCACCGCATCGTGATTGAGAAACGGCTGATGAAACGACATCAGTCGCTGCGTCCCTGCCCGTTGAGCGATGTAACTGAGCAGGCCCGGTGACGGCAGCGACTTTTCCACCAGCCGCAACTGCTTACCTGCGCGTTTGACCGAGCGCATTACCACGTCGATGTTGTGATCGAGGCGATCCAGATCGATCAGCAACACCGGGCGCATCGGGCCGTTGGCCTTGAGTTCGTTGTTCAGCGCTCGGAAATAGTCGCTGTAAGGCCCGCCGCGATCCCCCGGCCGCAGCCACGCACCCACGCCCACCAGCAACGCACCGACACCCAACGTACCCAGCACGAAATCACGTCGATTGACCGCCATCAGCTCACCCCCAGAATCGACAAAAGATGCCCGTTGAGAAACTTGCCGTTCGGGTCCAGCGCCTGGCGTACCTGAATGAATTCCTGCCAGCGCGGATAGAGCGTTTGCAGCGTGCGGGCATTGAGCGTGTGCAACTTGCCCCAGTGCGGGCGGCCGTTGTACTTCCAGAAGATCGGCTCGACGGCGGCGAAAAAGTTGTGATGGTCCATCTGGTAATGCTGGTGGACCGAGATCGAACAGCTGTCGCGGCCTTCGAACATGCTCAGCGGAATGTCGTCAGCCTTCACGTAGCGGTACTCGATGGGAAACCAGGTGCGCAGGTCTTTGTCGCGGATCAGTTTGAGAATCTCGCGCAGGCAGGCCGGGCCGTGTTCGGCGGGCACCGAATATTCCATCTCGTTGAAACGCACGGTGCGCACGTTGGCGTAGATGTCGAACGAGTCGCCGACCCGGTCGTCGAAACTCGCCAGGTGCCGCAGGCTGTTGAGCAGCGAACTGCGCAGGTTCGGGAAATCGCTGCCGTACTTGTCGATCTTCTCGATCAACGTCACGAACTCGTTGCCGCCCTCCTCTTCGGGCGGGATCGGCGGCGTGGGCGGGTCAGTGGTTTCGTTGAGGGCGATCGACAAGGCGTAATCGGAATGGGTGACGACGAGCATTTCCCAGTGCTGGTTTTCGCGGGTGTTCTTGTCCAGGTCTTCGAGCAGTTCTTCGGTCTTGGCGATCCACTGGGTTTCCCGCAGGCGATAGGCCGGGCGGTTTTGCAGGCGGATTTTGGTCGCCACGCCCAACGCGCCGAGGGATACCCGCGCGGCGTTGAACACTTCGGGATGACGCTGGCTGTCGCAGTCCAGCACCTCGCCACTGGCGGTCACCAGTTGCAGTCCGCAGACGTGGGCCGAGTAGGACTGGAAGGTTTTGCCGGTGCCGTGGGTCGAGGTGGAAATCGCCCCGGCGAGGGTCTGGTAATCGATGTCGGCCATGTTTTGCAGGGCCTGGCCGATGTCCTTGAGCGGCACGCCCATGCGCGACATCGGAGTGCCCGCGGCGAATTCGGCTTGCAGGGTTTTCGGGTCGTGATCGAGCAGACCATTGAAATAGCTCAACGACAGCAACGTGCCATCGGTGGGCACCAGCGCACTGAAGGAATGCGCCGAACCGACCGGACGAATCTTGCCCGGTGCCTGCTGAATGACCGTCGTCAGCTCATCGAGATTCTTCGGCGCCACCCGCGCCGCCGGCAGGCAACTCTGCCCGCCCGACCAGTTGCGCCAGGGAATCAGCCGCGGCGCGCGCATCAACTGGCCCAGCGCCGGATTGGAAGCCAGCGCGCTGAACGCGCCGACGATGCTTGCCCGTTGCAACAACTGCCGGCGTGTCAGATCTATCGGCATGCCAGGGTCCTTATTGTGGGAGCGGCTGGTCGGCCATGAAGCCGATCAACTGAAGGAATTGGTCTTCCGAGCACTCGACGCACTGGCCCATCGGCGGCATACCGTTGTAGCCGTTGATGGCGTGGTCGAGCAGCGTGTCGGCGCCCTGCTGGACGCGCAGTTCCCAGGCCTTGCGGTCACCGGTCAGCGGCGCATTGGCGGCGGGGTTGGCGTGGCAGAGCTGGCAGCTGTTGGCGTAGATCTGCGCCAGCGCCAGGTCGGAGGGCATGGCGCTACGGGCGATGCCGGATGAGGTCGGGGAGTTGGCGTCTTCGCCGCAACCGGCCAGTGCAACGGCCAGCATCAGCAGCCAGGTGAATCGGGATGCCCGCATAAAGATCCTCGCGTGAGGTGCCGCTTATTGTTGTGATCACACCTTAAGGCAGCGACGGCGGCGGGTTGAGGGCATTGCGGGACAGTGAGGGGGGCATACGGGGCCAGTCAGGGCTTACGCCTTGCGTGACATTCCCGTGACATTTGCGGGTTTAAATTTCAGTGAATTCAGGCGTATAACCTGTAAAGCCTTTTCCAATCGGCCCGCCGACATCTTCTACGGGGTAGCGACATGACCACAGCAAACATCCTTGGCAACCTGTTCCCTTCTGTCAGCGACATCCCGGAAAAATACCGCCTCGACGGTCAGGTCGAGCAACGCGAATACCTGGTCGATGGCCAGCTGCGCCGCTGGGACGGCCCGCTCGCCACCGTGCGCAGCCCGGTCTACCTGCACGGCGACAACGGCGACGAACAAGTGATCCTCGGCAGCACACCGCTGCTGGACGCCGACACCGCTCTCACCGCCCTCGACGCCGCCGTGCGCGCCTACGACCGGGGCCAGGGCCTGTGGCCGACCCTGCGCGTGGCCGAACGCATCCAGCACGTCGAAGCCTTCCTCGGGCGCATGCGCCAGCAGCGTGACGCCGTGGTGAAACTGCTGATGTGGGAAATCGGCAAGAACCTCAAGGACTCGGAAAAAGAGTTCGACCGCACCTGCGACTACATCGTCGACACCATCAATGCGCTGAAAGAACTCGACCGTCGCTCCAGCCGTTTCGAGCTGGAACAGGACACCCTCGGCCAGATCCGCCGCGTCCCGCTCGGCGTGGCGCTGTGTATGGGCCCTTACAACTATCCCCTGAACGAGACGTTCACCACTTTGATTCCGGCGCTGATCATGGGTAACACCGTGGTGTTCAAACCGGCCAAGCTCGGAGTGCTGCTGATCCGCCCGTTGCTTGAAGCCTTCCGCGACAGCTTCCCGACCGGCGTGATCAACGTGATCTACGGCAGCGGCCGCGAGACCGTCAGCGCGCTGATGGCCAGCGGCAAGATCGACATCTTCGCCTTCATCGGCACCAACAAGGCCGCCAGCGACCTGAAAAAGCTGCACCCGAAACCACACCGTTTGCGTGCCGCGCTGGGCCTGGATGCGAAGAACCCCGGGATCGTCCTGCCCGAGGTGGATCTGGACAACGCGGTCAGCGAAGCGGTCACAGGTTCCCTGTCGTTCAACGGCCAGCGCTGCACCGCGCTGAAAATCCTGTTTGTGCATGAGGATGTGGTCGACAGCTTCATCGAGAAATTCAACGCCAAACTGGCCAGCCTCAAACCAGGCATGCCATGGGACAGCGGGGTTTCGCTGACGCCGCTTCCAGAGTCAGGCAAGGTCGATTACCTGCATGGGCTGGTGGCTGATGCGCAGAGCAAAGGCGCCCGGGTGGTCAACCCGAATGGCGGCGAAGCGCGGGCCTCTTTCTTCTACCCGGCGGTGTTGTACCCGGTGACGCCGCAGATGCGTGTCTATCAGGAAGAGCAGTTCGGCCCGGTGGTGCCGATCGTGCCGTACCGTCACCTCGATACCGTGATCGACTACGTGCTGGAATCGGACTTCGGCCAGCAACTGAGCATCTTCGGCACCAACCCGGTGGCGGTCGGCCGCCTGGTCGACACCTTCGCCAACCAGGTCGGGCGGATCAACCTCAACGCCCAGTGCCAGCGCGGCCCGGACACCTACCCGTTCAACGGGCGCAAGAACTCCGCCGAAGGCACGCTGTCGGTACACGATGCGCTGCGAGTGTTTTCGATCCGTACGCTGGTGGCGACCAAGTTCCAGGAACCCAACAAGGATCTGATCAGCGAGATCATTCGTGGACGTGATTCGAACTTCATCGCCACCGACTACATCTTCTGAGGAGGAATCAGCGCTGAGCACTTTCAGCCCCCACCGTTGGCCGCCGCTGTTGCGGCGGATCCTGCGGCCATTGCTCGACCCGTATCGACGTTATCGCCATGCACGAACGATTCACGCGGTGCGGGTCGCGCTGGGATTGCTGGCGACGATCCTGCTGACCACCGGCATCAACCTGCCCCACGGCGAGTGGGCGTCGGTGACCATGCTGGTGGTGATCGGCGGCTTGCAGCACCACGGCAACATCGGCAAGAAAGCCGCCGAACGCGCCACCGGGACCTTGATCGGTGCCGGCGTCGGTTTGTTGATAGTGGCGCAGCAGGCGTGGCTTGGCATGCCATGGCTGACCTATTTTGCGATGGCGGTGGTGTGCGGATTCTTCTCGTATCACGCCATCGGCAAGGGCGGCTACACCGCCCTGCTCTCGGCCATCACCGTGTTCATCGTCGCCGGGCATGGCGACAACCCGATCACCGACGGGCTGTGGCGTGGGGTCGATATCCTGATCGGCATCGCCCTGGCCCTGGCCTTTTCCTTCGCCCTGCCGCTGTACGCGGTGTACTCGTGGCGCTACAACCTGGCCGACGCGCTGCGCGATTGCGCGACGGTGTACGGACGGATCATCGGCGGCCAACCGGTGACCGCCGACGAACACTTGAAGTTGATGAACCGGCTGAACGCGGTGATGGTGCAACTGCGTTCGCTGATGCCTTCTGTGTCCAAGGAAGTCAAAGTGTCGATGACCGAGCTGGACGCTATCCAGCGCAACCTGCGCATGTGCATCAGCACTCTGGAAATCCTCGGCAACATCCGCCCGGACGCCAACGACCCCGACGCCATGACGCACCTGCAAGCGGCGCTCAAGGCCGAACACCGGCACATTCGCGTGCAATTGATCGGCATGGCCCGAGCGTTGAAATCCGGTGCGGTCCAGCGACTGGGACGTCCGGTGGAATTGCCGGACGCCAGCCTCGACACGCCGATTTACAGCCCGCTGGATGGCTACCGTCTGCTGACCCGACAACTGGCAGCCAACATCGGCGAGATGCGCCAGCGTCTGGCGAAGACTGAGCCGCGCTGGAATATCTGAGACTTTTCCGATGTAACAAACTCGACATACTCTCTACAATGCGCCTCCACAATGGACGTGGACGGACGCTTCAATGCAATTCAGGACGAATATCAATGCCTTGCGGGCGCTTGCCGTGCTATCGGTGGTGCTCTATCACTTCGCGGTTCCAGGGTTCGGCGGCGGATTTTCAGGCGTAGACGTGTTCTTCGTCATTTCCGGCTTCCTGATGACCGGCATCATCTTCACCGGTCTGGAACAGCAGCGTTTTTCGCTACTGGGGTTTTACGCTTCGAGAGCCCGGCGCATTATCCCGGCGTTGCTAGTGGTGTGTCTCGCCCTGCTGCTGTTCGGTTTCGTCTTTCTGCCGCTGGATGACTTTCGCGACGTCATCAGAACGATCAAAAGCAGCCTGCTGTTCAGTTCCAACTTCATGTTCGCCAAGGGTGGCAGCTACTTCGACGCACCGCTGCACGAGAACTGGTTGCTGCACACCTGGTCGCTGTCAGTCGAATGGCAGTTCTACATGCTGTATCCCTTGCTGCTGATGGCGCTTTACAAGTGCCTGGGCGCACAAAAGACCCGCTACAGCTTGTTGATACTGGCTGCTGCGTCTTTTGCCGCCTCGACTGTCATCACACGCTCGGATCCGGTGTTTGCCTTCTACATGCTGCCGACCCGAGCCTGGGAATTGATTGCCGGTGGCCTCGTATTTCTCTTTCCCTTGCAACTGAGCAAGCGCAACGGCTCCATCTGTGAAGGCCTTGGGCTTCTGGCAATTTTGGGTAGTGTGTTGTGTTTTTCGGAACAGGACCTTTGGCCGGGTTACCTGGCACTCTTGCCGGTTCTGGGCACGGTACTGGTGATTTACGGTAATACCCGATCGGTTTTCAGCACGTTCAAGCCACTGCAATTGACCGGCACCATTTCCTACTCGGTTTATCTGTGGCACTGGCCACTGGTGGTTCTTCTCTACACTTGTGGCCTGCTCAATAGCTGGCCACACGTCTGGGGCGCAGTGTCGCTGTCATTTGTTCTGGGTGCCGGGTCGTATTACCTGGTGGAATCCAGGATCAAGCCGATAAAGTCGGTACGCGGTACGCTCTTCAGGTATGCATCGTGGGTGACCGGAATGGTTGTCGTGTCTGCCGCGACGGCGTCGCTGGTCAAGAATCACCCATCACTGCGCTTTGCCTTTGTCGACCTCGGGCAACCCGAGTACACCAGCAAACTCTATACCCAGGAATGCCACCCGAATGCCCATGGCGCAGCCGATTGCAAACTGGGCAACGGCGAGGTGTCAGTCATTCTGTTTGGCGACAGTCATGCGCAATCCACCGCCGCTGCCGTGCAGATGGATAATCCGCAAGCAGCTTTGTCGTGGTCCCTGGGCGGTTGTCCGACATTGCAGAACTTCCAGATGCACGACAAAACACTAGAGCGTAAATGTCAGGCGTTCAATCACGAAAAACTGCAAATATTGAAGAATTCATACACGGGAATTCCAGTGGTGCTGTTCAGCAGAGCGGCGCTGTATGCCGATCCGAGTCGTAACAACAGCTATCGGATTCGCTTTCCCGATCAGCAGCCAATGTCTTTCAGCGAGGCCTACGTCGCTGAATACGCGAACACCGTGTGCGCCATCGCCGAAAACCATCCGGTTTACATCGTCAAACCAATCCCGGAGATGCCGTTCAGCGTCTATAAAGGCCTGAATCTGCATCAACGCATTTTTGGTGACACTGCCGATATTTCCATCCCGTTGCAGGATTACGAGCAACGCAACCGAATCGCCAACGATGCCATTGAAACTGTGGCGAAACGGTGCAATGCACAGGTGCTGGACCCGACCCCGCTGCTTTGTCCGGACGGTAACTGCATGGGGTCAAAGCAAGGTGTGCCGTTGTATTTCGACGATAACCATCTGGTCGATGCCGGCAATCAACAACTAAGAGGACTGTTCAAAGCCGCGGTCAAGGAGATCTGAATTCACTGAGCGAGCAGACGACGTGACTTCAATCCCCAACCCTGTTGCATGCCGGCTGCTGCCAGCAGGATTGCCGCCACGCCGACCCATTGCAGAGTTTGCAGTTGGTGGCCGAAGGCAAACCAGTCGACGAAAATCGCCGCGATCGGGTATATGAACGACAGAGCGCCGGTCAATGCGGTCGGCAGTTTCTGAATCGCGCCGTAAAGCAGCACATACATCAGACCGGTGTGGACAATGCCCAGCGTCACCAGACTGGCCCAGGCACTCGGTGCCTCGGGCATCGCTGAAAAATGCGCGAATGGCGCGAGCAGTAACACCCCGGTGCAGACCTGAATCAACGCAATCAGATGCGGCGGTGTGCCGGTCAGGCGCTTGATGATCAACGCGGCGATGGCGTACAGAAACGCCGCCCCCAGTGCCAGCGCGATCCCCATCAGGTAATCATTGCCACCCTCGCCCTGCCCCCCATGGGCACTGACAATGGCCAGCATCCCCATGAAAGAAATCGCCAGCCAGAACAGCTTCTGCAGGGAGATCTTCTCGCCCAGAAACAATGCCGCCAAACCCACCAGCATGAACGGCTGCACGTTGTACACCGCCGTGCCGATGGCAATCGATGCCCGTGAATAGGAGGCGAACAGCAGCACCCAGTTGCCGACAATTGCCACCCCGCTGAGCACCGCCAGCAGGAAGGTGGTGCGGGTCAGGATGCCTGGGCGCAGAAAGCCGAATGCGGCGCAGATCAGCAGCAAGGTCCCGGCACCGAATACGCAGCGCCAGAACACCACGTCCAGCACCGGTTGCCCCGACACCAGCACGAACCAGCCGATTGTCCCGGATATCAGCATGGCGGCGGTCATTTCGAATGAGCCGCGACGGATTGTTTTGTCCATCATCAATCTCCTTAATGTGTGGCAAAAGTATGCCAAGCGAGACCGAAACTTCTCCAGCGCAAAAAGCAGGCTAAACTCGGTTTCTGCCTTTTTTATCAAGGGTGGTTTGTGCCATTCGCCTAATGCTGGAGTTTCTTGTATGACCGACGATATCGACCAGATCCTGATCGGGGCTCTGATGGAGGATTCGCGCCGCTCGCTCAAGGCCCTTTCGCAAATCAGCGGGTTGTCCTCGCCCAGCGTGGCCGAGCGCCTGCGGCGTCTGGAGGAGCGCGGTGTGCTTAAGGGTTACACCGTAGAGATTGACCCGAAGTGCTTCGGTTATCAGTTGCAGGCGATTGTCCGGGTGCGGCCATTGCCGGGGCAGTTGCAGGGAGTGGAGCGGCAGATCCTTTCGATTCCCGAGTTCACCGAGTGTGACAAGGTCACCGGAGAAGATTGTTTTATCGCGCGCCTGCATGTGCGCTCGATGGAGCAGCTGGACACCCTGCTTGACCGGTTGAACACGCTGGCGGAAACCAATACCGCTATCGTCAAGAAGACCCCGGTGAAACGACGATTGCCGCCGATGGCGTGAGCGGCGTAGATTGTGTTTTTTCCGACGAAGGATTGGCGGTATGAAAATTCAGGCAATGATGCTGGCGATGTTGATGCTGGCCGGGTGCGGGACGGTGCAGACCGTGGCGTTCAGCGATAAGTCTTCCACCGACCAGTTGAAGACTAAAAAATCCTACTGCGGCGCTGTACCGCGCATCTACAGCGGCGTGACGTACGATTTCTGCATGCTGCACGCCGAAAAGCCGGATGACGTCGATGCGTTCAACTACAAGAACGCGACGCCGGGTCTGCTGGTCGATGCAGCCGTGTCGGGAGTGCTCGATACGTTGCTGTTGCCCTACACGATTTACAAGCAACAGGCAGACGGCAGCATCGAGATCAATTGAGCGCCTGCTCGCATTTTCGCAGGCAACAAAAAACCCGCTTTCGCGGGTTTTCTGTTTATAGCGGTGCAGCGATCAGTCGTCGCGGCTCATGATGCCGAAGATCTGCAACAGGCTGACGAACAGGTTGTAGATCGATACATACAGGCTGATGGTCGCCATGATGTAGTTGCG
The DNA here is from genome assembly GCF_002112855.1 of Pseudomonas sp. B40(2017). Taxonomy (NCBI): domain Bacteria; kingdom Pseudomonadati; phylum Pseudomonadota; class Gammaproteobacteria; order Pseudomonadales; family Pseudomonadaceae; genus Pseudomonas; species Pseudomonas sp. B40(2017). Next base: position 66,956 of record NZ_NEIT01000001.1, on the reverse strand, counting down.
CTCGCCGCCGTGGATGATGGCGCTGGTCTGGAACAGGATGCAAACCGAGGAAAACAGCACGAAACCTGCGCTGATCGCCAGTTGCAGGCCGCTGATCTGGAAGAACATGCTTGCCAGCGTCGCACCCAGCAGAACGAAGAAACCGGCGGTGATGAAGCCACCGAGGAAGCTCATGTCCTTGCGGGTGATCAGCACGTAGGCCGACAGACCACCGAACACCAGTGCGGTCATCGCGAACGCGGAGCTGACCACTTCAGCGCCGCCCTGCATGCCCAGGTAACGGTTGAGGATCGGGCCGAGCAGGAAACCCATGAAACCGGTCAGGGCAAACGCCGACACCAGGCCCCAGGCGGAATCACGGAGCTTGTTGGTGAGGAAGAACAGCCCGTAGAAACCGATCAGCACTACGAAAATATTCGGATAGCCGACCCGCATCTGCTGGGCCACGAACGCCATCACACCGCTGAATGCGAGGGTGAGCGCCAGTAGACCGTAAGTGTTGCGCAGGACGCGGCTAACCTCTAGCTGCTCAGCCTGCACGCTGTTGTGAACTGCGTAATCCTGTTCGCGCATGGCGACACTCCTGTTGGTTTGAAACGTTCAGTCGCAAAGATCATAACAGACGCTCTGTAACAAGCCATGCACAGAGTTTGACAGTGTGTTTCATTCAGGTATTATGGCGCCCGCAACGCAACGGAGGTGTGGCCGAGTGGTTTAAGGCAACGGTCTTGAAAACCGTCGACTGTAACAGGTCCATGAGTTCGAATCCCATCGCCTCCGCCATCTTATGTACGACAAAGCCCTGATTATTCAGGGCTTTGTCGTTTCTGGCATCCGGGAATTTTACTCCTCTCCCTCAGGAGGGTTTGCGCATCTTTCCGGTCATTTCCGCCCCCCTGCTCTTCCGACACGGCTGCGCGCGCCCCCAAAAAAATTTAGTTCCTCCACCTCGCAACTGAGGGAGGCAGCTGTCTTCAACATGCGGTTTTCAGTCAAAAGCCGACAGTCCCAAAATCAAGCGTTCTGACGTCCGAAACCTGACGATTGTGTTCGGAATGTAGAAAAGTCTTTCCCTGATTCGCTCCTGTTTCCACAAAACCCTCGAGCCTAAAGTTCGTCCTGCCAGCAAGATCACACTTACTTCAGGAAATCTCATCATGAAAACTGCAATGATCATCGTCGCACTCTTGGGCTTCAGCTCTGTGGTAGCGGCACAGGACGGTAATGCCAAGAATCAACAGGTCGAGCAATATGGCTACGGCACCCACCTTGATATCGCCAAGGTCATCTCTGAAGACCCGGTGCCGGATATTTGTGCAGTCGTACCGACACACATGACCTACCAGGATTCGCAAGGCAAACAACACGTACTGGCCTATAACGTCATGGGCCGTTGCAGCCAAGGCTAATTAACCTGTTCGCCGATCATTGCGCCTCGGGAAGTTGCTTCATCGAGGCGCAAATACCTTTCTGCCCCGCAGCGTTTCAACCGATAAGTGCTTTGGCCGTGGCTGCCAGCTGACTGCCAACCTGATCTTTCAACGTTTCGATGAAACGCGTGATTTTGGCATCGACGAACTGTCGCGAGGTATAGACGGCATACACGTTACGCTCGTAGGTATGGTAGTCAGGCAAAACCCGCACCAGCTTGCCGGAGCGCAGATCGTCGATGGCCGTGAAACCGGCCAGCAAGCCAATCCCGGCACCCTCTCGAATGGCAAGCGCCATCGCATCCATATCGTTGACGCTGAAACTCGGCCCTGTCGGGATAAATGTCGCGTCCCCCGCCTTGCTTTTGAGCTGCCACTCATCCCGCGCATAGTCCACCGTACCCAGCAGCAAACACTGGTGATCACGCAGATCTTCAGGCGTCTCAAGAGGCGCATGCCGGGCCAAGTAGTCTGGCGACGCCACCAGAACACAATGGCTGACACCGATCTTTTGGCTGACGTATGCGGAATCGGGTAGCGCTCGGGCGATCAGAATCGAGACATCCAGTTGGTCTTCCAGCAGGTTAGGCATACGTTGTGAAAGCAGTAAATCCACGGACACCTCCGGGAATTGCTGGCGGTAATCCAGCACGGCCCGCGTGACCAGATGCCGAGCCAACCCGGGGACGCAATGCACCCGCAGTGTTCCACGAGGCTCCAGCGCCGCATTGCTGGCTTCGGCTTCGGCACTTTCCAGATCAGCCAGAATTTTCGTGCAGCGCTCATAGAACCGTCGCCCCGCATCGGTGACCGACAGGCGCCGCGTCGAGCGCTGCAACAGCCGTGCGTCGAGCACGTTTTCAAGCGCCGATACAGCACGCGATACGTTACCGACCGTGGAGTCCAGATGATTGGCCACGGCCGTGAAACTGCCCATCTCGACAACCTTTATGTACACCGACATGTTCGAAAGCTTATCCATCGCGACCTTCCTGTGGATCTGGCGCACACCCGTGATAACCGCTTTTTTCAGGATGCTACACGGTCGGCCCGCAGCCCGATATTACCTCTGCAGACAACAATGATTCCCTTCGGCCCGACTAAATCAACGGGCCCTCCCTCCATAGACTTGGTTGCACAAGCTTCCTGATCAGGCTCTGCGGCACAGCCCATCAGGCACCGAGCTTCATACGAATCTCACAACCAACTGAAGGCCACATCATGAAGACTTCCTACGATCCGCTTTATCTTTTCATCGGTGGTGAATGGCTCAACGCCGCAGGGCGCGAGACTGCCGCCGTTGTTAACCCGGCAACCGGCCGGGAAATCGGACGCGTCCCACTCTCCACCGCAGACGACCTTGATCACGCTCTGGCAGTGACTCGCCTGAGCTTCGAGCAATGGCGCCAAACCGTACCCGACAAACGCGCAAAAATTCTCAAACGCGCCGCCGACCTGATCCTCGAACGTGCACCGCAGATTGCTGCGCAGATGACCCTGGAGGAAGGCAAACCGCTGGGTGAAAGCCTGGATGAAGTGACCCGCGCGGCGGAGTATTTCGAATGGTTCGCCGAAAGTGCCCGGCGAATCGATGGCCGTGTGGTCCCGGCCAATCGACCAGGCGTGCTGCAACTGGTCAAACGCCAAGCCATCGGCCCGGTGGCCGCATTCACGCCCTGGAATTTCCCGGCCATCACCCCGGCACGCAAACTCGCGGCAGCGCTGGCTGCGGGTTGCAGCGTCATTCTCAAGCCAGGTGAAGAAAGCCCCTCCACAGCGCTGGCCCTGGCGCGTGCACTCGACGATGCAGGATTGCCCAAGGGTGTGCTGCAAGTGGTCTTTGGCGTACCGGATCAAGTGTCCAGCCATCTGATCGCCTCGCCGATCATCCGCAAAGTGACGTTCACCGGTTCGGTGCCCATCGGGCGCCTGCTCTCTGCACGAGCGGCTGAAGGCGTGAAGCCCATCACCCTCGAACTGGGTGGGCACGGACCGGTTCTGGTATTCGAAGATGCCGACATTGAAAAAGCCGCCATTGAAGGTGTCGCCAATCGGTTTCGCGGGACCGGGCAAGTGTGCATTTCATCCACTCGGTTTCTGATCCAGCGTGGTGCCTATCAAGCCTTCGTTGATCACTTTGTCGCTGCGACCCAGGCCCTGCGGATCGGCGACGGCTTGCATCCTGACACCCAGGTCGGACCGTTGGCCAACCCGAGGCAATTGGCAAAGATGGAAGAACTGGTCGCCGACGCCGTCGAAAAAGGTGCGCGGGTATTGGTCGGTGGTGAAGCCTTGTCAGGCGAAGGCTACTTCTTCCAACCCACGGTTCTGGCGGATGTGCCGATGGATGCCCGCGTGATGCACGAAGAGCCTTTCGGCCCGATCGCCGTGCTGATGCCGTTCGATGAACTGGCTGATGGCTTGAGAGAAGCCAACCGCCTGCCCTACGGCCTCTCTGCCTACGCGTTCACCTCCAACGCGCGCACGGCCATTGATGTCGCTGACGGATTGGAGGCCGGGATGATCGGGATCAACCAATACCGCATCGTCGCTACCGAGCTCCCCTTCGGCGGGATGAAAGAAAGCGGTCACGGCTCCGAAGGTGGCATTGAAGGTATCGAGCACTATCTCACCCACAAATTCATCAGCCAGGTTTAAGGAGCTCGCCCATGTCCAGGATCAATTTCAGCAGTCCTCGCGAAGCAGCGCGCGCGTTCACTCCAAAGCTGTCGCAATTCGTCGACTCGACGCTTTATCCACTCATCTGGAGCGATCCGGCGCTGTCCCCGCGCGACCGTAGCCTGATCACCGTGGCGGCATTGATTGCCGCTGGTCACTCGGAAGAGTTGCCTGCCCACTTACGCCGCGCGGCTGGCAACGGTGTAACCCAAGACGAACTGGCGGCAGCGATCACGCACCTGGCTTTCTATGTGGGCTTCCCTGGCGCCATCACTGCTTCTGCTATTGCCAACGCCACGTTCAGCGAAACGGAGAACAACTGAATGAAAGCCATCAACATCAGAGAATTCGGTGCGCCAGACGTCCTTGAACTCGTCGAAGTCGCCAATCCTGAAGTGCGGCCTGACGACCTGCTGGTACGTGTCTATGCCGCCGGGGTGAATCGTGCGGACCTGACTCACCGGACCGGTGGGTACGGCCGTCCGAATTTCGGCGACTCAATGATCATCGGTCTGGAAATCGCCGGCGAAGTGATCGGGAAAGGTAGCGCGGTGACGGGGTTCGAAGCAGGAGATCGAATCATGGGCGTGGTCGGAGGCGGTGCCTACGCCGAACTGGCACGCATCGATTACCGCATGGCCATGCACATCCCGGCGCAGCTTGACTATGTACACGCGGCAGCCATTCCCGAGGTCTTCGTCACGGCCCATGAAGCGATGATGCATCTGGCTCGGCTCAAGGCCGGCGATTCAGTGTTGATTCATGCGGCCGCCGGCGGCGTCGGGTCTGCCGCGGTGCAGCTGGCTTACGCCACGGGTGCCACGGTGTATGCGACGACCGACGGCAGCAAGTTGGCGCGTGTCGAGCATTTGGGCGCTGACGTGGCGATCGACTACAAGACGCAGGATTTCGCTGACGTAATCGCTGCCAAAACCCAGGGGCGCGGCGTCGATGTCATCATCGACTTTATCGGGGCGCCCTACTTCGCACGCAACATCGCGTCCCTTGCAAAGGGCGGTCGCCTGGTTCAAGTGGGCATCCTCGGCGCAGGCGGCAACGTGACCGTAGCGCTGGAGGACATTCTTTACCGCCATTTGCAAATCATCGGCACGGTGATGAAGTCGCGTACGCAGCCGGAGAAGCACGACATGATCAAGCGCTTCCGCGAGCACTGGCTTGATCGCTTTGAGGGGGCCGGAAGCCTTGAGCCTGTCGTCGATAGCACCTTTGCGTTATCACGGGCTGCCGATGCTCACCGCCGAATGGAGTCTTCCGAGAACGTCGGGAAAATCATTCTGACGATGCAGCCTGAAGACTTGCTTTGAGTCTGGCCAAAACGGGATGAAGACGCCTCCCGGAGAAATCGGCAAGACTATCTTGCTAACATCGCGCGCTCCAGCCCAATTGCACGAAGTAAACGCAGGTATTTACATGTTCGACAGAAGCGATTTCGATCAACTATCGAGTGACCAGCAGATTTGTAGTGCTGCACGAAGTGAATGTCGCGGTCTCTACTACGTCACCTATCCAAACGACGCCTTTCGATATTCTGAGTCGCAGGAGACCATCAGAATAACTCGCGCACCCAAACGACATGGTGAAGACGGACTGAAATTCTGGCTCCAGGCGGAGTACCTGGATTGGCGACCTGAAAGTGACAGCCGTTTCCCGCAACACGTATCCGACGCCAAGTTTGAGAAAATCCCGGAAGCTGTTTTCAATCAGATGATTGTGGATCGGACGATTGATTTGATTGCTCCGCTCAAGCAACCGCTGCATGAGCCGACAGGTTTTGTCGGAGCGTTGCTGATGTACTCAATGAAGACGGATTTCATCGTTTCACTGTTCGCGGAGTATGAAGACGAGTACATCCATTTCCACTGGTACACGATTTCATAAGCTCTGGCACCAAGGGCTGACGCGGACGTTTCCGGGGTTTGGAAATGACGAGCCAATAGCGCCAGGCTGTTCACGTGCGCGGACAAAGAGGCCCGCCAGAACGGGCCTCGATTTCCTGCATTTATCGCTACACCGGTTTGACTGTTGCAGTCGGCGCCCTGGCGTCGGGACCGATCTTGAACCAGATCGAGTACATCGCGGGCAGGAACACCAGCGTCATGACGGTACCGACGAGTGTGCCGCCAATCAGGGTATAGGCCAGCGTCCCCCAGAACACCGAGTGTGTCAGGGGAATGAACGCCAGGATCGCCGCCAGGGCCGTCAACAGCACCGGTCGCGCACGTTGCACCGTGGCTTCGACGACAGCGTGAAACGGATCCAGCCCTTCTTGCGCGTTGTGATGAATCTGACCGATCAAAATCAGCGTATTGCGCTCAGGATCCCCGACAGTGCAATCAATCCGACCAGCGCATTGATGCCAAACGGCTGATTGAAGATCAGCAGTGTCGGCACCACGCCAATCAAGCCTAACGGCGAGGTCAGGAACACCATGATCATCGCCGAGATCGAACGGACCTGCACAATGATGATGACCAGGGTCATGGCGATCATGATCGGCAACAACGGCAGGATCGCCTTGCCGGCCTTGCCGGACTCTTCGATCGCACCCGCCTGCTCGATCCGGTAACCGGAAGGCAGTTTCTCGATGATCGGCTGCAATTGCTTCAGCAGCGCACTGGAAACGTCCGGTGGCTGCAAGTCTTCGGCAATGTCGCCGCGCACGGTGATGGTCGGGGTGCGATCACGCCGGCGCAGGATCGGATCCTCCATGCGCACATCGACCTCGCCTATCTGCGACAACGGGACCCGCTGCCCCGACGCACCGACCAGGGTGAAGCCTTCGATTTGCTGTGGATCGAGCCGGATATCGCCCGCTGCCCGCCCCATGACCTGCACTGAACGAATATCCTCACGCACCGCCGTGATCGGTACTCCGCTGAGCAGGAACTGCAACTGCTGCGCAACCGCAGTCGATGTCAGCCCCACAGCCTGCAGACGGTCCTGATCCAAATTGAAATGCAACGACGGAGTCAGCGGGCCCCAATCAGTGTTCACGGTTCTCATCATCGGGCTGTCCTGCATCACGCCCCGCACCTGCTCGGCGATCACCCGCAACTTGGCCGGATCAGGCCCCATCACCCGGTAGGCCACCGGAAACGGCGAGTAAGGACCAAACACGATTTGCGTTGCCCTGAGACGCGCCTCCGGGGCGAGCCCTTGAGCGACCGCGTCACGAAAACGCAACTTGAGGGTTTCCCGCGCTTCCTGACTGTCGGTCAGCACCACGATCTTGGCGAACGACGGATCGGGCAGTTCCGGCGCCATCGCCAGGAAGAAACGCGGCGCCCCCTGACCGATATAGGCCGTGACGATTTTCGCCTCATCCTGCTGGCGCAGCCAGGCTTCGACCTTGGCGGCCGTGGCGCTGGTCTGCTCGATGGAGGTGCCGTAGGGCATTTGCACCTCGATCATGACTTCGGGACGGTCAGAGGTCGGGAAGAACTGTTTCTTCACCAGGCCCATGCCCGCCGCCGCCACGAAGAACAGCGTAATAACCATGCCCGCGACCAGCCATTTGCGCGCAATGACCCGGGTCAGAATCCGACGGAAGCGGTTGTATCGCGGCGTGTTGTAGATCGCCGCATGTCCACCCTCGACTGCCTTGATGTCCGGCAACAGTTTCACGCCCAGATAAGGAGTAAACGCCACCGCCACGACCCATGAAGCGATGAGAGCGATGCCCACAATCCAGAACATGTTGCTGGTGTATTCGCCAGCCGTGGACTGAGCGAAACCGTTGGGCAAAAAACCGATCGCCGTCACCAGGGTTCCGGACAACATCGGCGCCGCCGTGTGGCTCCAGGCATAGGCAGACGCCTTGATGCGATCGTAGCCCTCCTCCATTTTCACCACCATCATTTCAATGGCAATGATCGCGTCATCGACCAACAGCCCGAGCGCCAGAATCAACGACCCCAGGGTAATACGATCAAAGTTTTTGCCGGTGGCCGCCATCACCACAAACACGATCGCCAGGGTCAACGGCACGGCAGCGGCGACCACCACGCCGACACGCCAGCCCATGCTCAGAAAGCAGACGAGCATGACCACCAGCAGCGCGACGAAGAACTTGACCATGAACTCGCCGACGGCGGAGTCGATATTCACTGCCTGGTCGGTGACTTTCGAGAGGGTCATACCCAAGGGCATTTCCTCATTGATCCTGACGGTCTCGGCATCCAGCGCCTTGCCCAGATCAAGGCCGTTCCAGCCCTCACGCATCACCACACCGAGCAACAGCGCCTCTTCGCCGTTATTGCGCACCAGGAAGGTGGCCGGGTCTTCGTAACCGCGTTCGACCGTCGCCACATCAGACAACTTGAGTGTCCGCCCCTGCACGATCACAGGGGTGTCGCGGATTTTTTGCAGCTTGTCGAACGCACCATCGAGACGCAGAAAAACCTGTGGCCCGCTGGTGTCGATTGATCCGGCCGGGGTCAGTGCGTTCTGACTGTTCAGCGCGGCGAAGATGTCCTGCGGCGACAAGCCCAGGGTCGCCAACCGGTCATGCGAAAAGGAAACAAATATTCGTTCGGCTTGTTCGCCGATGATGTTGACCTTCTTCACCCCCGGCACATGCAACAGGCGCTGGCGCATGGACTCCGCATCGCGGACCAGCAGACGCTGCGGCTCGCCCTTGGCTTTCAGGGCGAACAGCGCAAAGGTCACGTCCGAATACTCGTCGTTGACCATCGGCCCGATGACGCCCGCCGGCAACTTGATCGCTTCATCGTCGAGTTTTTTACGCGCCTGATAGAACTCTTCCTGCACTTGCGAGGGCGGCGTGCTATCGAGCAACGAGACCATCGTGAAAGCGAGCCCTGGTCGCGTATAGGTTTCCGAGCGGTCGTACCATTTGAGTTCTTGCAGGCGTTTTTCCAGTGGTTCCGCGACCTGATCCTGCATCTCCTGTGCGGTCGCCCCCGGCCACGCCGTGATGACGGTCAACTGCTTGACCGTAAACGGAGGATCTTCGGCACGCCCCAGCTGGAAGAACGCCAGGGTGCCGGCAACGGCGATCAGGAAAATCAGAAAGACCGTGATCGAACGCTCGCGAACGGCGATGGCGGAAAGGTTGAATCGGCCCTCGCTCATGGACGACTCCCGGCAACGGTCGCCGCATCAGGCACGGGCATTCTTACTGCTTCACCTTCGCGTAACAGGTGAGCGCCCAGCGCCACAATCTGTTCGCCGACCCGGAGATCGCCAGCGACTCGGGCCGAATCGTCGCTCAACCCCAGCACCCGAACCGCTCGCCAGGTCACGGTTGGCGGTGTGCCGTCGATGACCCACACGCCAGGACCTTGACCCGCGTCGTAAAGCGCGGCAACAGGCACTTGCAACGATGCGGCAGGTGTCGAACCCTCGGCGATTCTGAGGGTGACTGTCGAACCTATCGGCGCATTGGCCAGCGCGCCTTCCAGTACGTAGCGCGCCTCGAACGTACGCGTTGTGCGGTCCGCCGAATCCGAAAGCAACCTCAGTTTCGCGGTAACAGCACCCGAGGCGTCGCCATAGAGTGTGGCTTGCGCGGTGGATCCTGCTGCGGGGCGCAAGGTCTCGGGCAAGTGCACGATGGCCTCGCGCTGCCCTGCCCGCGCCAGTCGAACCACCGGTTGTCCAGGGCTGACGACTTGTCCGGGTTCGGCGAGAGTTTCCACCACAACGCCGTCGGCATCGGCAACCAGCACCGCATAACCGGAAGCGTTGCGAGCTACGTCCGCTTGCGCTTCAGCGGCGCTGAGTTGGGCCTTGGCCGTGTCTGCGGCGGTTTTGATCTGATCGTAGGCCGATGCGGAAATGGCGCCGGCGCTGACCAGAGTGCGATAGCGGGCTTCGTCATCGGCTGTCTGCCTGGCGCGGGCCCGTGCGGCGATGACCGACTCCTGCTGCGCGCGTGCCTGCAGCCCCAAGTCGATGGGGTCGAGCCGCATCAGCGGCTGACCGCGTTTGACGCTCTGCCCCGTGTCAACCAGACGCTCAAGCACCTTGCCCGAAACGCGAAACCCCAGATCGCCCTGAATGCGCGCCGTCACCACCCCCGTGAAGGTGCGGGAACCGTCAACCGCAGCCTGAACGGCGGCGAACCTGACCAGAGGCGCCTGTGTGCGCGGGTCTGCAACGGATGAGGAATCACCGCACGCCGCCAGGGCGAGTGGCAACAGGCATGCGGCAATAGGGGAAATTCGAAGCCGGTGCATAGGTTCACTTACTGAAATAGGATGACCATCATATTCTCATCTTTGTGACCAATATCGTCAACAGTCACATTCCATGAGGTATTCGACGCTCCATTTTTATCATTAATGCCGTGAATGCCTTTTCAAGCCTTAATTGACACGTTGTGACCATTACGTAATATGGTCACGAAAGTCTCGTTAAGGAACGCCGATGCCTCCCCTGCGCCCGATTGCTCTTTTGGTTACCGCCAGCCTCCTGGCAGGTTGTGCGGTGGGTCCGGATTACCATCATCCAGACGCCCCGCTTTCAGATCATTACCTGGGGCAGTCCGCTGTCGAACCGCGATCCGGATCGACACCGGACAGCCTTGCCGTCTGGTGGGAAAGCTTTAATGATCCGCTGCTGACCGACCTCATCGACCAGGCCTTGCAGCAGAATCTGGATCTGGCACAGGCTTCGGCGCGCGTCACCCAGGCCAAGGCCGGCCTGGGCGCCGCAAATGCAGCACTGCTGCCCTCGGCGAACATCAGCGCACAGGCGGCACGCGCTTATCAGTCCGTCGAGACGCCACTGGGCCAGGTATTGAATTCAACACCCGGCTATGACCGTTACGGCAATGCCTACGAGGCCAATCTCGAGGCGGGCTGGGAAGTCGATGTCTTTGGCGGACTGCGCCGCGGGCGTGAGGCGGCACTGGCTGAGTATCAGGCCTCAGCAGCGGGTGTCACGGCGACGAGGTTGGCGATCGCTGCGCAAACGGCCGATATCTACATCACTCTGCGCGGATTGCAGGCGCGGCTGGACATCGCCAACCGGCAAGTCGATACCCGGCGCGCGTTGCTGGAAAAGGTCCGGTTGCTTTACGGCAAGGGGCTGGCCGCGGAGTATCAGGTGCGCCAGGCCGAGGGTGAGTTGTCGCAAGTCGAGGCGACCGTTCCGGTACTGCAAAGCGGTCTGGAGGCAGCCATGAATGCGATGGACGTGCTGCTCGGCACGCCTCCCGGCACTCACCGCACGCAACTGGCACGTGAGGGCGAGATTCCCGATGTGCCGTCGCTGACTGCGCTGGGCACACCGGCAGATCTGCTGCGGCGCAGACCGGACCTGATCGTGGCTGAACGCCGCCTCGCGGCCTCCAACGCGCGTATCGGTGAAGCGATTGCCGAGTACTACCCGAAATTTTCCCTCAGCGCCTTGCTCGGCAGCGCGACAGCCGTCTCCGGCGGCAATCTTTTCAGCAGCGGCGCGAGCCAGTCGAGCGCTGTCTTGGGTTTGCGCTGGCGGCTATTTGACTTCGGACGCATCAACGCCCGGATCGATCAAGCCAAAGGTCAGGAATCTGAAGCATTGGCCGCGTATCGCCAGTCGGTACTGCGCGCAACCGAAGATGTAGAGAACGCGCTGTCCTCACTGGTGAATCGGCAAACCCAGACCACCACCCTGGCCGGCGGCGAAGCGGCGCTGACTCAAGCACGCCAGTCCTCGTTCACCGCCTATGAAAAAGGCACCGCCAGCCTGATCGATGTCCTGCACGCCGACGAAACATTGCTGCAGGCCTCCGACGCCAGAGCGCAGGCGCGGACCGAATCGGCCCGTGCGGCGGTGGCGGTATTCAAGTCGCTTGGCGGTGGTTGGCGACCCGCTGAATCACAACCTGTAGCGGCACGCTGAGCAGCACCAGCAGATCGCTTTCAGGTCAGGGCATCAGGCTGCGCAGAATGAGGTTGGAGGTCAGCGTGGGCGCTACCTCGATAAAATCGAGATTGTGCTGCAGCAACAACGGGTTGACGAAGGGACGCAGGGCCAGATGAATCGCCTCGACGGTCTCGTCCAGCGGAGTCTTGCGCTCGAACTCTCCGAGCTCTCGCCCTTCACGCACGATGTCGAAGATAAAGCGCTTGATCTGCTCCTCATACACCTGAGCACTTGGCCAACGCTCCGCTGCGGAGAATGCCGCGATGTCGTAAAGCTTGCGATCATTGAAGAACAGGTCCACACCCGTGGCAATCACGGTCTTCACCAGCCGGCGGAAACGCTCGGTCGGCGAAATCCCCTCTGCGTTAACAGCCTGTTCGACCGCTGCAACCATTTGCCCCAGACAATTTGAGCAGATCGCTTCGCCGATCGCCTGCTTGGAATCAAAGAATTTATAGACGTACGCCTTGGAAAAACCGATGGCCCTGGCCAGATCGGAAACCGTGGTTTTGCCATAGCCGTATTGGCTGAAGTGTTCATTGGCTGCCGCGACAATCTGATCACGAATGTCGTGATCGACTGGGCCACGTGGGCCGGGCGAAGATATGGATGGCTGATTCATGGGCGTAGCTTACTCAGCCTGTCGAGGTCTTACAAATCGTGACCAATAGCGTACATATTTCACGAAAATCCGACTGGCTGAAAACGCGCTGACGTTCACGCCGTCGAACAGGGCGGATCGGCCCTTCTACGGCGTTTCCACTTCATCGACCGGCAACACCGGCAATGAAGCAAACATTTCGGCGCGGCATACCTCAAGGATTTCATCCGCCAAGGCGGAATCATCCGGACAGGCGCGCGACAAGACAATTGCACCGACCGCACGCGACAGCAAGTCGATCATTTTCTTCCTGCCCTCGCCCTCCACGGCATCCGGCCCTGTCGGATATTTTTCCCCCAGAGTTTGCAGGGTGCGCTCAATACCTTCGGCAAACGTTGCTTTCACATCGTCCGATTGACGCGCCGCGTCGCCACACAGTGCGGCCATCGTGCAACCGCTGCCGCGTCCGTCGCGATGTTCTCTGTTCACATAAACGTTGATGAAACCGGGGACATCGAGCGCCTGGGCACCGGTCAACGATTTGCCGAGACTGCAGGCCGAAGCTTCGGCCATCAGGTCGGCCTTCGACCCGAAATGCTTGTAGAAGCCTCCATGGGTGAAACCGGCAGCCGCCATGAGATCCGCCACACCGACGCCGTCAAAGCCACGCTCACGGAACAGCTCTGAGGCCGTCTCAACGATGTGTTCTCGATTGGCCTGCGCCTGGGCCTTGGTCACTCTCACGTGCAATACCTCGTGTTTAGCGGGAATTCCTGCCTCCGATGATACATAGATGTCGCCCATAATCAAAACCGTTGACAGTTTAGATTTCGATCATCATCCTAATTTCACACCCCACCGATCTCCATTCACGGGCACGGAAGATTCATCAGATGACCAAACAGACTCTGTTCACCCCCTACACCCTGGGCAGTCTCACGCTGTCGAACCGCGTCGTTCTCGCACCGCTGACACGCAACCGCGCAGGCCAGGGCTTTGTCCCCAGCGAATTCGCGGCTGTCTATTACAGCCAGCGCGCCAGCGCCGGTTTGCTGATCAGCGAAGCGACGCAAATTTCCCGACAGGGTCAGGGTTATCAGGACACCCCCGGGATCTACACACAGGCGCAGATAGACGGTTGGCGCACAGTCACCGATGCCGTCCACGCCAAAGGCGGAAAAATCTTCCTGCAGCTGTGGCATGTCGGCCGCGTGTCGCACGTTGACTTGCAAGAAAACGGCGCAGCACCGGTGGCTCCTTCTGCGTTGCGTGCCGCGACCAAAGTGTTCGTCAACAACCGCTTTGAAGACGTTTCCGAACCCCGCGCGCTGGAACTCGGCGAACTGCCGGGGATCGTCGCCGATTTCCGCCAGGCCGCGGCCAACGCGGTCGTCGCCGGGTTCGATGGCGTGGAAATTCACGGTGCAAACGGCTATTTGCTGGATCAATTCCTCAAGGACAACGCCAATCTGCGAACCGACGCTTACGGCGGTTCGATTGAAAATCGTGCGCGTCTGTTGCTCGAAGTGACGGAGGCGGTCGTCAATGAGATCGGCGCGGATCGCACCGGTGTGCGTCTGTCTCCAGTGTCGCCGGCCAACGGCGTATCCAGCAGCGATCCGCAGGCGCAATTCAATTACGTCGTCGAGCAACTCGACGCCCTCGGTGTGGTTTATCTGCACGTGGTCGAAGGCGCGACCGGCGGCCCGCGCGACGTGGCGCCTTTCGATTTTGGCGCCCTGCGCCAGCGCTTCAAAAACACCTATATCGCCAACAACGGCTATGACCTGGACCTGGCGAACGCGCGGCTCGCCGAAGACCAGGCCGACCTGATCGCCTTCGGTCGACCGTTCATTGGCAACCCGGATCTGGTGGAGCGCCTCAAGCAGGGCGCGCCGCTGTCCGCGTTCAATCCCGCCACCCTCTACGGCGGCGGCGCGGCGGGCTACATCGACTACCCGAAGCTGGCTGAATCAAGCGTCAGCGCAAGCTGAGCGCGTTCCGTTTCTCACCTTCTGAAAGAGAGATACCCCATGAGCACTCGCCCTACTGTTCTCATCACCGGCGCCTCCACCGGCATTGGCGCCGTCTATGCCGAACGCTTCGCCAAACGTGGTCACGATCTGGTACTGGTCGCCCGCGATCAGGTTCGCCTGGACACACTGGCAGCGCGCTTGCGCAGCGAGCACGACGTCGCCGTCGATGTCATCCCGGCAGACCTGACCCAACTGGATGATCTGACCACAGTTGAAAGCCGCCTGCGCGACGACGCCCGTATCGGCATCCTCGTCAACAACGCCGGCGCTGCGCTGTCCGGCCACTTTGTCGACCAAAGCACCGACAGCGTTGCGCAACTGGTTGCCCTGAACACCACGGCGCTGGTGCGGCTCGCCAGCGCCATCGCCCCACGCCTGGCCAAGGCCGGCGACGGCGCAATCATCAACATCGGTTCGGTGGTGGGCCTGGCGCCGGAGTTCGGCATGAGCGTCTACGGTGCGACCAAGGCCTTCGTGCTGTTCCT
The DNA here is from genome assembly GCF_002112855.1 of Pseudomonas sp. B40(2017). Lineage (NCBI taxonomy): Bacteria > Pseudomonadati > Pseudomonadota > Gammaproteobacteria > Pseudomonadales > Pseudomonadaceae > Pseudomonas > Pseudomonas sp. B40(2017). The sequence goes on along the minus strand of NZ_NEIT01000001.1, from coordinate 51,829 downwards.
GTCCCAGGGTCTGAGCCTGGAACTGTCGCCGCAAGGTGTCTATGTGCAAGCTGTGCTGCCCGCCGCCACTCGCACGGAAATCTGGGATCGCTCCGGCGTCGACATCAACACCCTGAGCGAAATCATGGAAGTGGGTGATCTGGTAGATGCCGCACTGGTCGGTTTTGATCGTCGCGAACCTGTGACCATCCCGCCGCTGCACGAAGCCGAGCGCTGGGATGACCTGCAGGGCGCACGCCAGGGCCTGCTGGGGCAAATTCGCCAGTCTGCGGTTGCCCAACGCTACCAGACGCCACAGTGATTTTTTGCTAGCGAGCATTCGCGGCAGATTCGATGCAGGCACATGGTATTGCATCGAATCCTGCCCGCTGGCCGGAGTGACAATGAGTTCAATACAGACAAATTCCCGCCCGGGTTCGCCGACGTCATTCATCGACGCGGCGAACCAGTCGATCACGGTCAACGGCATTCCCTTCGCCTACCGCGACACCGGGCCCACAACCGGCGTGCCCCTCGTGCTGTTCAATCATTGGGGCGCGGTGCTGGACAACTTCGACCCCGCGATCATCGATGGCCTGGCGCAAACCAGACGCGTCATCACCACAGACTATCGCGGCATCGGCAACTCGGGTGGGACCGCGCCACTGACGGTGGGTGAAATGGCCGACGATGCCATCCAGCTGATCAGGGCGCTGGGGCTGAAAACCGTGGATGTGCTCGGATTTTCCCTCGGAGGTTTCGTCGCTCAGGACATTGCCCTCAAGGCGCCTGACTTGGTACGCCGGTTGATTCTGACCGGCACCGGACCGGCGGGCGGCACCGGCATCGACAAGGTCGGCACAGTGTCATGGCCATTGATCCTCAAAGGCTTGCTGACCCTGCGCGATCCCAAGTTCTACCTTTTCTTCACCTCGTCGGCCAATGGGCGACGGTCTGCCTCGCAGTATTTAAGACGCCTCAAGGCACGCAAGAACAATCGCGACAAGGGCCCGACGCCGCGCGCCTTCCTGCGGCAATTGAAAGCCATCACGGCGTGGGGCAAACAACCGCGGCAAGCGCTTGGACGCTTGCGCACGCCGACGCTGGTCGTCAACGGCGACAACGACATCATGGTGCCCAGCGTTAACTCGTTTGAACTGGCCAGGCTTATCCCCGACGCGCAGTTGGTGATTTATGAGGATGCCGGGCACGGCGGGATTTTCCAGCATCACGCCGACTTTGTGGCCAAGGCGCAGGCGTTTCTCGATGCTTGATCACGTCACGCAGCAACACCGCAACCCACCGACTACCCTCCGTACAACCAGCAAGAGCCGCACCACGATGAAAGCATTTCTGATTGATGGCTATGGCAAGAACCCCGGACGCATTGGCGAAGCGCCCGCCCCCGCAGTCGGTGCCCACGACGTCTTGATCGAGGTCCATGCGAGCAGTGTCAACGTGCTGGATTCGAAGATCAGCAAAGGCGAGTTCAAGCTGATCCTGCCCTACGCCTTGCCGTTGATCCTGGGCAATGACCTGGCGGGAGTCGTGGTTGAAGTCGGTTCGAAGGTGACACGCTTCAAACCGGGAGACGAGGTGTACGCTCGCCCGCCCGAAGCGCGGATCGGGACGTTCGCCCAATTGATCGCCGTGAACGAAACCGCGGTCGCTCTGAAACCTGCCAATACCAGCATGGTACAAGCCGCGTCCCTGCCCCTTGTTGCACTGACTGCCTGGCAAGTACTGGTTGAAACCGCCCGGCTGCAAAAGGGCCAGAAAGTGCTGATTCACGCAGGCTCAGGCGGCGTCGGCACCATTGCCATCCAGCTTGCCAAACACCTCGGTGCGTTTGTCGCCACAACCACCAGCACCGCCAATGTCGAATGGGTCAAGGCGCTGGGGGCCGATCTGGTGATCGACTACACAGAGCAGGACTTCGAAAAAGTGCTGCGAGACTACGACGTGGTGCTGAACAGCCTCGGCGCCGACGTGCTGGAGAAGTCACTCAAGGTCCTCAAGCCCGGCGGCCAACTCATTTCCATCTCGGGCCCACCCACTGTGCAGTTCGCGCAGGAGCAAGGGTTGTCCTGGCCATTGCAGCAAGTCATGCGCCTGCTGAGCCTTGGCATTCGTCGCAAAGCGCGCAAGCAGGACGTCAGCTATGCGTTTGTGTTCATGCGGGCCAATGGCGCTCAACTGCAACGCATCACTGCGCTCGTTGAGGACGGGATCATCAAACCAGTGGTTGATCGTTCCTTCCCCTTTGAATCAACGGCCGAGGCATTGAAGTACGTTGAGCAGGGACGCGCCAAGGGCAAGGTCGTTGTTGCGCTCAAATGACCACGCCGCCTGTTTCTGAATCGAACGTAGACACTGCACAGCCTTTACTGCTGGAGCGGCCCTCAGCCGAGGTGATTTCGCCAGAGGAGCAGCAAGTGCTTCAACCGGATGATGTGCAGGTTCAACCACCCGTTATCGTTTGGCGCAGTTTGATGCTTGAGCCATGAGGAAGGTTGCAGGTGATCTCGTCAGGCTGTCGCGCTCGACTCGACAAGATGAATTTGCGTGGCATTGCGTCCGGCCAGCCAGGCCAGCACGGAAGCGGCGACCAGGACAGCGGCGCTAAGCTCGAAGGTCGCTTTGTAGCCGCTCAAATCAAAGGCCAGACCGCCAATGATTGCGCCGCCGGCAATTGCCAGTTGGACGATGGCTACCAGCAAGCCGCCTCCCGCCTCAGCATCATCCGGGAGCGTTTGCGCCAGCCATGTCCACCAGCCGACCGGCGCGGCCGTGGCGACCAGCCCCCAGAGTCCGAGCAACACGGCGGTCAGCACCGGCGATTTGCCGAAACTGATCAACGCCAGCGCAATCACCGCCATGATCAGTGGAATGGCGGTCAGCGTGCGGTAGAGGCCGCGCCCCATAAACCGTTCGATCAGAAAGGTGCCGATAAACCCGGCCAGTCCCAGCCCCAGCAGCATGAACGACAAGGTTGAGACACTGACGCCCGTCACGCCCTCAAGAAATGGTCGCAGGTAGGTGAACAGCATGAACTGGCCCATGAAAAAGACGCTGACGGCGACCATGCCCAAGGCCACTGGCAATTGCTTCATCAGCCGCAGAACGTTGCCGCTACCGACCTGGCGCTCGGCCTTGAAGGACGGCAGGCTGATCAGCAGCCACACGGCGGCAAGCACCGCGACCGGAACCACACAGAAGAATGCGCCGCGCCAGCCGATCAACGAGCCCAGAAAGCTCCCCGCCGGAGCGGCGATGACCGTGGCCAAAGCGTTGCCGCCATTGACGATGGCCAGCGCGCGGGAAACCTGTTCAGGCTTCACCAGGCGCATGGCAGTCGCCGCCGACAACGACCAGAAACCACCGATCGCAATCCCGATCAGCGCACGTCCGAACATGAATGACGGGTAGCCCGGGGCGAGCGCGACGACCGTTCCGGAGACGATCATCAGCAAGGTCAGGCCCAGCAGAAGCTGCTTGCGTTCGATGCGAGCGGCGACCGAGGCGATCAACAAACTGGTGATCAAGGCAAAGCCACCGGACACGGAAATCCCCTGCCCGGCCTGGCCTTCGGTGATGTGCAGGTCTGCCGCAATCGGCGTCAGCAGGCTGACGGGCATGAACTCTGAAGCGACCAAAGCGAATGCGGCCAGCGACATCGCCAGCACGGCGCTCCAGCCGCCTGTTCTTTTAGAAGGATCTGTAGAAGGAAACGTCATGGAAACTACCTGTGATGCGAAAAACGTGGGGGGTGATGCGCAGGGGCAAGCAGTTTGTCGCCCGTCCGGGCACTGCCCCTGTAACAGATAGACACATTCTCCCGGTCAATCCGGTGCTTCCCTAGTGCATTCCTCTTGAATGCTTGCCTGATCCTCTGGGGATGCAGGGTGATAGATAGGAAACGTCTCGCGCGCGCATTAGAGTTCGGTCAAAGGAGTGAGCCCACATGATCCCTACCCCTCTGCCCCAGGAATCACCTTTGGCACGGCACATCGACCCGCGTGTGAACGCACCGGGTGACTTCGCCACGTCGATACCCGGGCTGTCGCTGTTTCGTCGCGACCAGCCGGCGCCCCCCGTGGTGTGCATGATCGAACCCAGCCTGATTCTCGTGGGCCGCGGCGAAAAGCGCTTGTGGGTCGGCGGTGAGGGCTACAGCTATGACCCGTCGCGGTTTCTGGTCACGTCGCTGGATCTGCCCGCGAACTCCGAAGTGATGCTCGCCAGTCCCGAGCGGCCCTGTGTCGGCTTCGTGCTGAAGCTGGATGTCAGCATGCTTGCCGAGGTCATCACCAAGAGCGGCTTGCCCGCGAAACGCCAGCCATCAACGGGTACGGGCGCCGCGATTGGCAGCCTGTCGTCTGCCCTGGAAGACGCGCTCGATCGCCTGCTGGCCCTGCTCGATGAACCCGAGGCGATCCCGGTCCTGGCGCCGCTGATCCTGCGAGAAATCCACTATCGGCTGCTCCATACCGACCAAGGCCCACGGCTGCGGCAGATCACTGCCGTCGACGGTCAGGGTTATCGCATCGCCAAGGCCATTGACTGGCTGAAGGTCAACTACACCGATGCCCTGCGCATCGACGATCTGGCCGCGCGAGTGCAGATGAGCGCGCCGACCTTTCACCATCATTTCCGCCAGCTCACCGGCATGAGTCCGCTGCAGTACCAGAAATGGCTGCGGCTCAACGAAGCCCGGCGGCTGATGCTGGTCGAGCGCCTGGACGTGTCGCGGGCGGCGTTTGCGGTCGGCTATGAAAGCCCTTCGCAGTTCAGCCGCGAATATGGCCGCCTGTTCGGTACCGCACCGAGCCGCGACATGGCCCTTTTACGCGGACAGCCCTACGAGGCAGAAGCGCTCGGCACAGTCGCGAATTGAACGAAAACCGGTGATGCGCCTCGCTGCGTGTCACTGCTTATAACAATGCACGTCAACCGATGATCAGCGGGTGAATCATGGAACTACGAATCAACCAGAAGACCTATCAGGTCGATGCCGACGCCGATACGCCCTTGCTGTGGGTGATCCGCGATGATCTGGGCATGACCGGCACCAAGTACGGCTGCGGTCTTGCGCAATGCGGCGCCTGCTCGGTGCTGGTGGACGGCAACGTCGTGCGCTCGTGCGTCACGCCAGTGGCCGGTGTGGTTGGCCGCGAGGTCACCACCATTGAGGCCATCGAAGCCGATGACGTGGGCAAGCGGGTGGTCTCGACCTGGGTCGATCTGCAGGTCGCCCAGTGCGGCTACTGCCAGTCCGGGCAGGTAATGGCCGCCACCGCGCTGCTCAAGCAGAACCCCAAACCGAGTGATGCGCAGATCGAGGCGGCGATGGTCAATCTGTGCCGCTGCGGTACTTACAACGCCATCCATGCCGCCGTGCATGAGCTTGCCGGCAAGGGGGACGCGTGATGAACGTTCGTATCGACCCTTCACAACACGTTTCAGTCCTGGATCTGCAGGAACCGATCAATGTGTCGCGCAGACGTTTTCTGACCGGTACCGCCGTCGGCGCACTGGTGCTCGGCTTCGGTCTGCCACTGGGTACGACGCGCGTACAAGCTGCCGCTTCTGCGACGGCCGAGCGCGGCACGCAGGTCCCGGCGTTTCTCGAGATCCGCCCGGATAACCGCGTGCGTCTGCTCTGCCCGTTCATGGAAGGCGGACAAGGGACGTTCACCGCCATGGCGCAGATCGTCGGTGAAGAACTGGATGCCGACCCAGCGACCTTCCTGGTCGAAGCCGCCCCGCCCGGCGAAGCCTATGTGGTGATGGAAAACGGCATGCGCATCACCGGCGGCAGTATGTCGGTGCGCATGAGTTACCCGGTCATGCGTCGCCTCGGCGCCCTCGCCCGCGCCATGCTGTTGCAGGCCGGCGCGCAGCAACTGGGCGTGCCGGTGAGCGAGTTGACCACCGAGCCTGGCAAAGTCGTGCACGCCAAGTCGGGCCGCTCGCTGGCCTACGGTGAACTGGCCGAGCGCGCAATGGATTTGCCGGTTCCCGGTCCGGCCTCTGTGAAGCTGCGCGATCCGAGTCAGTTCCGCTGGATCGGCAAACCGGTGAAGCGCCTCGATGCCTACGACAAGTCCACGGGCAAGGCGCTGTACAGCATCGATCTGAAGGTCGACGACATGCTGCATGCCGCCGTTCAACATGCCCCGCGCCTGGGGATGACCGTGGGCAACTTGCGCAACGAAGACCAGGTCAAGGCGATGAAAGGCGTGCATTCCGTGCATCGTCTGCCGGGTGCCGTGGCGGTGGTCGCCGAGCGCTGGTGGCACGCCAAACGTGCCGTCGAGGCGATCCAGGTCGACTGGCAAGAGCCGACGGCCGACAGCCAAGTGCGGCCGATGCCCGCCGACTTTTCCAGCGATGCGTGGTTCAAGCGCCTCGCTGAAGATAAAAGCCCCGCCAGAGACGATGAACATGAGGGCGATGTGGCTTCGATTCTCAAGGAGTCCAAGACCCGGATCGACGCCACTTACCACAACCAATACCTGAACCACGGCCAACTGGAACCGCCTTCAGCGCTGGCCCGGTTCAATCCGGACAGTTCGCTGGAAGTCTGGTTGCCGAATCAGGCGCCGGACATGTTTCGCGCCGACATCGCCAAGCGCACAGGACTGGATCCGTCGCGCATCACCTTGCATTCGCCGCTGCTGGGCGGCTTCTTTGGCCGACATTTCCTTTACGACTCGGCCAGTCCCTATCCTCAGGCGATCGCGCTGTCCAAAGCGGTTGGTCGCCCGGTCAAACTGATCTGGAGTCGTGAGGAAGAGTTCCTGCGTGACGTGCTTCGCCCGGTTGCCGCCGTGAATTTCCGTGCCGCGCTGGACAACGACGGCTGGCCGCTGGCAATCGAAGCGATCAGTGCCACCGAAGGCCCGACCGAAGCCCTCGCCGGCAAGCAAGGTGAAAAGCTCGACCCGACGGCGCTTGAAGGGTTGTCAGGCAAGTCCTATGCGATCCCCAACAAGCGCATCGCACAGATCTACGTCAAAGGTCCGGCGATGCTTGGCTACTGGCGCTCGGTGGGTAATTCCCTCAACGACTTCTTCTATGAATCGTTCCTCGATGAACTGGCCGACAAGGGCGGCAAAGACCCGTTCGACCTGCGCCTGCATTTGCTGCGCGACAACCAACGGCTGACCACACTGCTGCAAGCCGTGGGTGAACTGTCGGGCGGCTGGAAGCGTGGGCCGTTTACCGCCGAGGATGGCAGCCGGCGCGCGCGCGGGGTGGCCATGGCTTCGCCGTTTGGTACGGAGACGGCGGTGATCGCCGAGGTGTCCATCGAGAACGGCCAGGTCAAGGTGCATGACATCTGGCAGGCGATTGACCCGGGCAGCATCGTCAATCCGGCGATTGTCGAGGCTCAGGTCAATGGCGCCGTGGCGCTGGGTCTGTCGCAGACGTTGGTGGAAGAAGCCGTGTGGATCGATGGCAAGCCGCGGGCGCGCAACTATGACTTGTATCCGATCCTGCCGCCTGCGCGAATGGCACGGGTTCATGTGCGCGTGGTCGAGAGCGGGGAAAAAATGGGTGGCATCGGTGAACCGCCGTTGCCTGCGGTCGCGCCCGCTGTCGCTAACGCGGTGGCAGCGCTGACCGGTCAGCGGGTGCGCAGCCTGCCCATGAGCCGACACACCTTCAGTTGATCAGCGCCGGAGCGTCCATGAATAACAGCCGATTCGCAAGAACCGCTGGCTGGCTGGCGGTGCCGTGCCTGGTCGCGGCAGGCCTGCTGGCCTGGTATGTCACCCGCGAGCCTGTCCCGCGTCTGGAAAACCATCAGATCGCCGTGGCCGACATCGACCCGGCGCTGGTCGCCCGTGGCGAATACGTCGCCAGGCTCAGCGATTGCGTGGCCTGTCACAGCGTGCCGGGTGGCGCGCCATTCGCCGGCGGCCTGGAAATGGCCACGCCGCTGGGCGCGATCCATGCGACCAATATCACCCCGGACCCGGAAACCGGCATCGGCCACTACAGTCTGGCGGACTTTGATCGTGCCGTTCGCCACGGCGTGGCGCCCGACAGTCGCCGTTTATACCCGGCCATGCCCTACCCGTCCTACGCCAGGCTCAGTGATGACGACGTGCGAGCGCTGTATGCGTTCTTCATGAAAGGCGTGGCGCCGGTCAAACAGGCGAACATCCCCAGTGCCATTCCGTTTCCGCTGAACCTGCGCTGGCCGATTGCACTGTGGAACGGTGTGTTTGTCGACGCCGAACCTTATGTGACCAAACCGTCGCAGGATGAACGATGGAACCGCGGCGCTTATCTCGTGCAGGGTGCCGGACACTGCGGCAGTTGCCACACGCCGCGCGGCCTGGCGTTCAACGAGAAGGCACTGGACGAGTCCGGCAAGCCATACCTGGCCGGTGCCCTGCTCGATGGCTGGTACGCACCGAGCCTGCGCGATGACCACAACACCGGGCTGGGCCGCTGGAGCGAGGAAGAGATCGTGCAGTTCCTCAAGACCGGTCGCAACCAGCACGCGGTGGTCTACGGCTCGATGACCGAGGCGTTCAACAACTCCACGCAGTTCATGAGCGACGACGATCTGACCGCGATTGCCCACTACCTGAAGTCGCTACCCGGGGATCGCGAACGCGATGGCGCGCCTTGGCAGTATCAAGCGGTTTCGGCAGCGCAACATCTGGACTCGCCCGGTGCGCATACCTACGTGACGCGCTGTGCGTCGTGCCACGGTCTGGACGGCAAGGGTCAATCGCAGTGGATGCCGCCACTGGCGGGCGCCACCTCGGCATTGGCCAAGGAAAGTGCCTCGGCAATCAACATCACTCTGAATGGATCGCAACGAGTGGTGACGGCCGGCGTGCCGGATGCCTATCGCATGCCGGCCTTCCGTGAGCAGCTGTCGGATCAGCAGATCGCCGAGGTGCTGACCTTCATGCGCAGCACCTGGGGCAATCAGGGCAGTGCTGTTGATGCAAACACGGTTGGCAAGCTACGTGAGCACACCGATCCGGCCAGCAGCAGTCCGATCATCCTGCAGATGCGTTAAGAGGAAAACCCGACGGGAGCCATCGACTTGCGTGTGGAAACGCTCTTGCGCCGTAGCACATTCCACACCTCGTCGAATGAACATACATTCATCTAAAACATCGCTCCAAGCGTCTAGTCTGCGGGTTCCGACATAGTGACTACAGGAGTTACCCACCATGTTCTCGCATGAAAGCATCCCGCTGATCATCATCTTCACCATCATGCTGCTTGGCGTTCTCGTCGCCGTCCTCCACCCGGTACATGCGGTCATCACGTGGCTTCGCAGACGCCGCGAAGCATCTGCAACGCAACGTACGCGAAACGCCGATTCGCGCTGAATACGTCCATCACCCGCCCGGCAAGGTCCGGGCTTTCGGCTCCCCCCTGCGCTGCACCCGGTTAAAAACGGCCAGGTGTGAATACGAGATCAACCGCCAGTCAGCTCTATCCGTTTCACTCTGGACTAACGCCACCTGCAAGTCCTCTCCCACATACATCCAGCCTGGTTGCGCCCTTGACCTCTTCCACGCCGATAAGGCTACAGAGCGATACAAAAGCGCCACTGCACGACACATCCCGGGTACACGCCAATGCAAAAGTGTGGGCCATCGGAACCTTCGCTGTCCGACATCCCCCATCACTCAGGCAGGTATTTCCATGATCAATCAACTCGACACCGTGCTTTACACCGGCAAGACCCGCACCACTGGCGGGCGCGATGGCGCATCGCGCAGTTCGGACGGCAATCTGGACATCAAGCTTTCGCCACCGGGTTCGAATGGCAGCGGCACCAATCCGGAACAACTGTTGGCCGCCGGTTGGTCGGCCTGCTTCATCGGCGCCATGGGCAAGGCAGCCGCGGCACAGAAGATCAGGCTTCCGGCGGATGTGGCGGTCGAAACCGAAATCGATCTGGGCAAGGCCGGCGATGCATTCTTTCTTCAGGCGCGCTTGAGTGTCAGCCTGCCGGGGCTGGAGCCTTCGGTTGCCCAGGCGCTGGTGGACGCTGCGCATCAGACCTGCCGTTACTCAAAGGCCACTCGCGGCAACATCGACGTCACCCTGCGGCTGATCTGAATCAGCCCTGTTTGATCCTGCAAACCGCCCGATGCACGGCTTCGGGCGGTTTTTTTTTACAGAGTTGAGCGATGCCGTTCCTCCGGTTCAAACAACCAGAGGAGCGAACGGTCATTGAATGATTTACGCGAACGATGTCTCGTGCTCGCTTTCGTGGACGTAAATCCACGAGATTCCCGATGGCGAATCCGGGTCGAGGCGCATGAGCGCCGAGTCGACTTTCTTCTTGGTGATCCCGTTCTTGACCAGGTCGAAAACCGTCAGGAAGAAATCACCGGGAAGCGGCGTGATCGAGAGATTGATGATGTGTGATTCGGGGCTGCCGGCACGCTGGCCGTGCAGGCCCCAAAGGCGTTCCCAGTAATTTTCCCGGTTCATGATCTGACCGTCCGTGAGCACCACCCGGAAATCATTCGCCAGGGCATCGTACAGAGGCTTGATCGCGTCTTCCGACTGGGAAGCCACACCGCGCGACCACGGGAAAAAGAGGTTGTACCAGCGGTACACCTCGGCTTTGACGAGTGCGGTTTTATCGGTTGTTTCGGTGACTCGGCTGATTGCCATCTGCGTTCTCCTTAACGAGCTCAAAGGCGCGGGTTCTCCGTTACGCATCGCCTGGGCGATGCTCCGCGCCTCATTCAAGATCCATCCTGAAATCAACGTCACGGGGTCAGCTCGAAAGCGCTTAATGACTTCAGAATGTCTCCTGTCATTTGGCTGACCCGGCCACAAAAGTAGACACCAACCTGTTGGTTTGCATGGCAAGCTGACCAACGGTGTAACCGGCTCCTGCGCTGCAAGTGCCGCGCTTAAGCGGTTCCTTGATCACGTTTGTCCCCTCCCTCTCCTCCTGTGCAATTTCACATTTTTTTCACGAAGCGCTTTGTTGCTGTAAAAAACCCTGACACAATTATTAGCAATGATTCTCAACAGCTCTTTGTTTGCTATTTAAAAATCAGGAAGCCTTCATGTCGCGCCCTACCTCGCCGCATCGTTTCAACCCGTCACGCAACCTCCTGTCCATGGCCATCTGCATGGCCGTCATGGCCCCGGCGCTGGCCGATGAAACCCGCGAGGCGCAGGACACCGCCCCGCCCGCCACCCTCGAGCTCGGCGCGACCGCCATCACATCGACCCAGCTGGGCAGCACCACCGAAGGCTCCGAGTCCTACACCACCGGCACCATGGCCACCGCCACCAAACTGCCGTTGACCCTGCGCGAAACACCGCAAGCCGTCACCGTGATCACCCGCCAGCGCATGGACGATCAGGCGATGACCAGCATCAACGACGTGGTCAACGCCACGCCAGGGCTGTTCCTCGACTACTCCAGCGGCCCAGGCCGACAGGCCTACAAAGCCCGGGGCTTCAACATCGACAACCTGATGTACGACGGCATTCCGAGCGGCTACGACGGCGTGAACGTCGGATCCCAGCCGAATCTGGCGATGTTCGATCGGGTCGAGGTGGTCCGCGGTGCGACCGGTCTGGTCACCGGTGCCGGCAACCCTTCGGCGGCGATCAACCTGGTGCGCAAACGGCCATTGGCCGAGCAGCGCGTCACCCTGACCGGCGCCGCCGGGACCTGGGACAACTATCGCGGCGAGCTCGATGCTTCCAGCCCGCTCAACGACAGCGGCACCCTGCGCGGCCGGGTGGTCACGTCCTACCACGACGCCAACAGCTTCATCGATGACGTGGACGAACAACACAACCTGTTCTACGCCGTCACCGAAGCCGATCTGAGCGACGACACCACTTTGACCCTCGGTTTCTCGCACCAGAAGGACAGGACCAACTACTTCTGGGGGTCATCAATGATCGGTCTCGACGGCCATCACCTTGATCTGCCGCGCTCGTATAACCCCGGCACCTCCTGGGAGGACAAGGATCAGGAGATCAACACGGTCTTCGCCGAGATCCGTCAGCAACTGGCCAACGACTGGAAGCTGCAGGTCAACGCCAACTATTCCGAGCAGAACGCGCTGTTCTCCGGCTCGTACCAGTCGCGCTGGGTCAACGACACTCTGGCCCGCACGGTTTACCAGTCCAAGGCCGATGAAAACCAGGCAGGTCTCGACGCCTTCTTCAGCGGCCCGTTCGAAGCCTTCGGGCGCAGCCATGAACTGGTGGTCGGCGCCAGCAAACGCATCTACGACCTGACCACTCACAACTACTCACCCTACGACACCAACTGGCCGATCAACGCCGGCAAACCGGACTTCGTCCACACCAACAACACGCGTGAAGTCACCACTCAGGACGGCGTGTACCTGACGACTCGCCTGAGCCTGGCCGACCCGCTGAAGCTGATCCTCGGCGGACGTCTGGACTGGTACGACTACGACAACCGCGATGGCGACGGCGATTACAAAGTCACCCGCAACGTCACCCGCTATGCCGGCCTGATCTACGAGCTGGACGACCATCATTCGGTGTACGCCAGCTACAGCGACATCTTCACCCCGCAGAGCAACAAGGGCACCTCCGGTAACCCGGTCAAGCCGATCGTGGGCAAGAACTACGAGGTCGGCATCAAGGGCGAATACCTGGGCGGCGCGCTGAACGCCAGCCTCGCCGTGTTCCGCGTCGATCAGGAAAACCGCGCGGTGCAGGTGTTCGTGCCGAACTGCCCGCAGTCGTCCTGCTATGAAGCCTCCGGCGAGATCCGCAGCCAGGGTATCGACCTCGAGCTGCAAGGCGCGCTCACCGACAACTGGCAGATCGGCGGCGGCTACACCTACGCCCGCACGCACACCATCAAGGACGAGGCGAACCCGCAGAACGTCAACAAGCAGTTCGACACCGACACCCCGGAGCACCTGTTCAAACTGACCACCCGCTACAACTTCCAGGGCCCGCTGGAAAAACTGCGTGTGGGCGGCAACATCTCCTGGCAGAGCCGCATGTACAACGATATCGAACTGCTCGATGGCGGCAACTACCGCCTCAAGCAAGGCGCGTACGCCGTGACCGACCTGATGGCCGGCTACCGGGTCAATGACAACCTCGACCTGCAACTCAACGCCAACAACATCTTCGACCGCAAGTACTACTCCACCATCGCCAACTCCGTCAGCTACGGCGGCGACAGCTATGGCACGCCGCGCAACATGATGCTGACGGCCAAGTACACCTTCTGAGTTGTCCAGGCGCAGGGACGCGCCAACCCCGCAGCACTCCTCCCGCCACGCCCTACATACCAAAGCGTTAATTTCAAAAACCCATGTCTGGTGGTCAGTCGTACCCCTTTGCCCAAAGATTGCCTTCGGCCAGGGCTGCAGCCTTGTGCCGCCTGTGCAACTTCTTTAACTCAATGGGTGTTCAAAATGACTGACGAGAAAAACGGAACCACCCGTCGTGGCTTGATCACGACGGGCGCCATGGCCGCAACCCTGGCGGTGGCATTGCCGGCGCTGGCGACACAGCAGACACCAGCATCCGCGTCAGGGGTCAGCAAAAGCGCCGGCAACGGCAGTGGCTCGGGAATGCTCACCGTCAGGGATGGCACGCAGATTTTCTACAAGGACTGGGGCCACGGCCAGTCGATCGTTTTCCACCACGGCTGGCCCCTTTCGAGTGATGACTGGGACACGCAAATGCTGTTCTTCCTCAACAAGGGCTTTCGCGTCATCGCCCATGATCGACGTGGCCACGGTCGCTCTTCGCAGACCGCCACGGGCAACGAAATGGACACCTACGCCGCCGACGTAGCCGAGTTGATGGCGCACCTGAACATCCGCAACGCCGTGCACATCGGCCACTCCACCGGCGGCGGTGAAGTGGCGCGCTACGTGGCGCGGCATGGTCGCGGCCGGGTGGCCAAGGCCGTGCTGATCGGCGCCGTGCCGCCCATCATGCTGCGCACCGCAAAAAATCCCGGCGGCCTGCCGATGGAGGTGTTTGACGGGTTGCGCAAGGCACTCGCGCAGAATCGCAGCCAGTTTTATCGAGACTTCCCGAGCGGCCCGTTTTACGGCTTCAATCGCCCAGGTGCGAAAGTGTCTGAAGCTATCGTCGAAAACTGGTGGCGTCAGGGCATGAACGGCGGGATCAAGGCGCAATACGACTGCATCAGCGCGTTCTCCGAAACCGACTTCACCGATGACCTGAAAAACATCGATGTGCCGACCCTGGTGCTGCACGGTGAAGATGACCAGATCGTGCCGATCACCAATTCGGCTCACCTCTCAATCAAATTGCTCAAGCACGGTACGCTGAAAACCTACCCCGGCCAGCCCCATGGCATGTGCACCACCCACGGCGACACCATCAACGCGGACCTTCTGGCGTTTATCAATGCATGAGGTTCCAGGGCCGCGCCCTCACGACAAGCCACGTACAGCCCCCTGAAAAGAAAAGCTCCGATCGAGTCGGAGCTTTTTTTATTGGGCGAATCACACAGCCGTTGCAGTTATCTACCGGGCCATCATCAACGTCTGATCGAAGGGCAACGCCGGGCGCAGCTTGGGCACTACCTGCAACTCAATCGGCGTGCCAAGAAATGCCTGGCAACGCGAACGCAGCCAACGCTGAGCGCAATCGTTGTGCGCAGCGGCACGCCAGACCATGGAAAGCTCCCGCGATGGCAGCAACAGAGGGGCCGGCTCGGCCCTGATGCCATTCACCGAGGCCATGGCCCTGGCCACGTAATCCGGAACGATGACCAGCATGTCGCTCTGCGCCAACAACCTTGGCAAGGCACTGAACTGCGGCACTGCAAGCACCACTTTGCGCCGACGTCCGAGCAGGTCCAGCGCGTGGTCGGTGTCGTCTTTGGCTTTGCCCATGGATGACACGATGGCGTGCGGTCGCTCGCAGAATTCATCAAGCGCCAGCAGGCCCGGGCGGGTATCCGAGCGCAGGAGCATTGGCCGGATCGACCGTAGACTCTTGCGTCGAGCGTTGGCCGGCAGATCGAGCGTAGGGCTGATGCCCAGAGAAATCTCGCCATTGAACAGCCGCTGCGACATCTGCTGCTGATCGACGCGCAGCACCACCAAGGCAATATTCGGCGCCTCGCTACGAAGCTGGCGCAGCAATCGCGGGAGCAACGCGTATTCGACATCGTCGGACAGGCCGACCTGAAAGGTCACCTCGCTGGTAGCTGGGTCGAAGGGCTGGCAACGGCTCAACGCCGCGACAACGCCATCCAGCGCCGGCGTCAGGTTGGCGAAAATTTCCTCGGCCCGCCTTGTCGGCTCCATCACCCTCCCCGCACGAACGAACAGCGGGTCGTCGAAAAGCACGCGCAAACGGCCCAGCGCTGCACTGATGGTCGGTTGACCGAGAAACAGCTTCTCGCCGACCCGGCTGACGTTGCGCTCATGCATCAGCGTCTCGAAGACCACCAGCAGATTGATGTCGACACGACGGAGTTCATTTCTGTTCATGAAGTTCACCACCCGGCACGCGGCCATTGAAATCGACGGAGAGCTGATAAAGGTTAAGGGCGCGCCTGCCGGACGTCTGTGGTACTTGGGGACAGCGAGATCATGCGTTAGGTGAGTGTTTTGATACTTGTGTATGAACCGTTTGAAACGATAGCTGCATCGGGCCGCGCAAAGACCGGTGCAATGGCCGTTTTTTCGGGTTTTTTGTCCTAGCTGACGGCGTGCTGCGCCACTACGATGCTTAACCGTCTATCTACTCACGCCCACACCTGCGCAACGTGTCGCACGGCGCTATCGCCAGCGGGACCGTGTCTCTGGTCGGGCATCAACCCGCACGAGCAAACACCGGCCGCCGGGCCAAGGGATTCGCCACAACGTCACAACCTTTTGGGAAAAGAGCAATGAACAACAATCCCATCAGCAACAACCCCAGCGAGCCGGTGGTATTCATCGTCGACGACGATGCCGCGTTGCGCGAATCCCTCGGCAGCCTGTTGCGCTCCATTGGTCTGCGGGTGGAGCTGTTCGGGTCGGTCGCCGAGTTCATGACGTATCAACGTCCGGACACGCTGAGTTGCCTGGTACTCGACGTGCGCCTGCAAGGCAGCAGCGGGCTGGATTTCCAGAATGAACTGGCCACCGCCGGAATCAATGTGCCAATCGTGTTCATCACCGGACACGGCGATATCGCCATGACCGTGCGCGCGATGAAAGCCGGCGCGGTGGACTTCCTGACCAAACCGTTTCGCGAGCAGGACCTGATCGATGCCGTCTGCGCCGCACACTCGCGGGACAAGCAGCGTCGCGAGTCAGGGCGGCATGCCGATGAGCTGCGCGCCCGCCATGGGACGCTGACACCCCGCGAGCAAACGGTCATGGCACTGGCGGCCTCGGGCCTGATGAACAAGCAAATCGCCGGGGAAATCGGCCTCAGTGAAATCACTGTGAAGATCCACCGGGGCCAGGCCATGCGCAAGATGGGCGCGCGCTCATTTGCCGACCTGGTGCGCATGGCCGAAGTCATCGCGGCGCTGCCTGCACATCGGTGACCGAATGAAACGATACGGTATGGCTCAAGCCGCCGTGGCTGGCCGGCACCATCAACACTCAAGTTCCGAACAACTAACACTTGGGTATATCCATTTCATACGCAGTCATATTGCAAATGACCCAATGCAGCAGTGCCAGCGTAGAAGTCTTCGAATAAGATCTTTATTCAAATAACCATTACTCAATACAACGATTGGTGAATGACAGACAGTCGCCAACAACCGTCATGCCTGAAAAACAACTTCAGACTTTTTAACCTCTTCATTAATACGCCTTTCATAGCGTTTGCCTGCTTCATCGAAAGAACACGCCCTGCCGTCCGATAGCAAAAATCTGGAAGAATAAATGTCTATCATCAAACGTCGCGCACAACTTCTTTGTTCAGACGCCTTCGCCTGGCTTTGCGCCATAGCGGTCGGCAGCATGATCTATATCACCAACGCGTACCTCGATCTGGACGTTGCGCCGACGTTGTTCTACATCACGCTGGTATTCATGTCAGCGAACATCTTCCCGGTACCGGTATTTCTTGCCGTCGCGTTGGGTTGCCTCACGCTGCTGACGGCCGACTTCCTGGTCGATGAAGGTTATCGCGATCACCGCAGCATCGCCGGATTCGTCAGGTGCCTGATCGCGCTGACGACCATTTCTCTGCTCGCGTTGCGCAGCAAACGCGCCACTGAAACGCTGCGGCGCAAGGAAGCGTTCTTTCTGGGCGCACAGAAACTTACCCACACCGGCAGTATCGGTTTCATCATCGATAAAAAAGTCAGCGTGTCATGGTCGCAAGAGTCGTCGCGTATTTTCGAGTACTCGCCGGACGTCACCCCGACACTGGCGCTGGTCAAGTCACGCACTCATCCCGACGACCTGCCGGTTATCGATCAGGTGCTGGAGCAGTTTGCGCGCCGGCAGGAGCTGGTCGAAGTCGAGCATCGGCTGCTCATGCCGGATGGTCGGATCAAGCACGTGCAGATGATCGCCAGCCCCTTGCCCAGACGTCGCGGGCGCACGCAATACGCCGGGGCGCTGATGGACGTCACCGCCAGCAAACAGTCGGAAGAGGCGTTGTTTCACTCGCAAGCCACCCTCGCCCACGTCACGCGCCTGACTTCCATGGGCGAACTGGCGGCCTCCATCGCCCACGAAATCAATCAGCCGCTGGCAGCGGTCATCACCAGCGGTGAATCCTGCAAACGCTGGATCAACCGGCCCGAACCCAACCTGGAAGAAGCCCGCCGTTCGCTGGACCGGATCATTCAAAACTCGGTCAGGGTCTCCGATGTCATCGCCTGTATTCGAGCGTTATCGCGACACAGCGAGGTGCAGCGCAATGTCGAAGTGTTCGACGACATCGTCAGTGACTCGCTGACGCTGATGCAACATGACATCAGCTTCCATGAGGTTCGCCCGCACGCCCGACTGGGCACTCACGGTGCGCGGATCAAAGGTGACCGGGTACAACTGCAGCAAGTCATCATCAATCTGATCATCAACGCCTGCCAGGCCATGGCCAATGTGCTTGACCGCGCCCGGACGCTGCGGATCACCACCTCGATCCTGCACAACGAGGCCGTGCTTGAAATCGCCGACTCCGGCGTCGGCATTGCCGAGGACATCCTGCCTTCGCTGTTCGACCCATTCTTCACCACCAAGCCCACCGGCCTGGGAATGGGCCTCTCGATTTGCCGTTCGATCATTGAATTCCACGGCGGCCGCATCTGGGTCAACAGCACCGAGGGCGTCGGCACGCAGTTTGTGTTTGCGATTCCATTGGCTGCGCTCGAACACGATCAATGACAACTATCCACCCCTGATGTCGCCCGGTGGCGATATGGAGACCCACATTGTCTATCCAACGTACAAACCCCGGCGCAGAACCCGAAACCCCGGTACACGAACGAACCGTCGTTTTCGTGGCATACCCGCAAATGGGCCTGCTGGATCTGACCGGTGCGCAGACCGTTTTCTGGGCGGCGACGCGCGGACTGGCGCAACTCGGTTTGCCCGGTTATGCCTTGCACACCGCGAGCCTGCAAGGCGGGCCGGTGCAGACCGGCGAAGGCCTGGTGGTTCAAACCCGGCGGCTGGATGAGCTCGGCGACGAGCCGATCAATACGTTGATCGTTCCGGGCTCGGCGTTCATCAGCCAGGCGTTGCGAGACAACGCGCCGCTGGTCGATTGGTTGCGCGTCACGTCAGCCACGGCCAACCGTACGACGTCGGTATGCAGCGGTGCTTTTTTCCTGGCTCAGGCCGGACTGCTCGACGGCCTGCGCGTGGCGACACACTGGTTGATGGCTGACATGTTCGAGCGGCTGTTCCCCAAGGTCGAGCTGGATCGCGAGGCCATCTTCGTTCACCAGGCATCGGTGTGGACCTCCGCCGGCGTCAGCGCAGGGATCGATCTGGCGCTGGCACTGGTCGAGGCCGATCACGGTCGCGAGCTGGCCATGCAGGTCGCCCGGCGCATGGTGGTTTACTACCGACGCCCGGACAACCAGAAACAGTGGAGTCCGCTGCTGCAATCACAACATTCAATCGCGCACGAGCGCTAGCCGGAGACGGTGGTCATGAACGCACCGCACACACTGTACCTGGTCAGTCACCCGCCCTGCGTCACCCGCTATGGCACGCACACATCGTTGTCCACCGCTGAGCGCGTGGAGATCATCGACGCATTGACGCAGACCCTGAGCGCGACGCTGAGCATTCTGGCGCGGCTCAAGCACAGCCAGCAGACACTGCACGCTGTCAGCTTTCTACCGGTGCAGACGCTGTTTCGCAGGCTGTTGAATGCCAATACCCGTTACGCCGACTTTCTCGTCACCGGCATCACCGACCTGGGCGGCCATGCCCAGCGCGACGCGCTCTACCACCTCAATGAGGCTCCCGAACCTTTATGCTTTGCCGACTGCCTTAAAGGCATTGACCGCGCCCTGCGCCGACTACGGGCCGCCGATGCCTTGTTCCGCGACTGTCGCGCCAGCGCAATTGCCAACAACGACTACGCGAGCCGACAACTCTTTGAAGCCTGCACTCGACATAACAGTTACTTTCTTTCGTTAATCAACAACCATTTATTTGCTGAACATTGATTAACTTTCGCAACTAACAAAAAAACCAACCAAACATACCCACGTATACTATTCCACAATTTTTGAAAGCGTATCTTGCAAGTATGGCGGGCGCGACAGACACCCGCAAAGAACGCAAGGTTTCCCATGTTCAACTCAGCTATTGTTTCAGTTGTCGATGATGACGAACTTGTTCTGGTTTCAATGGACAGTTTGTTGCGGTCTTGCGGTTATACGGTCAAGACATTCAACAGTGCTTTTGCATTTCTTGAATCGAGCGCGCCAGAGCAGACCGGGTGCCTGATCTCGGACATTCAGATGCCCGGCATGTGCGGGGTCGAAATGTACGAGGCGCTGGCGGTCAGGAAGATCCACATTCCGACGATTTTCATCACTGGCAAACCGGGCCTGCCCCCCGAGTTCAGTGCCCGGGTGAAGACGCCGGAAGGTTATTTCTCCAAACCGTTCCATACCGAGGCTCTGCTGGCTTGCATCGAGCAGGCGCTGATGCGCCGTCGTTGAGCGGTCCTCTCGAACAACTCGATGCAGAGCCGCCGCTGCCCGACCGACAAACCTCAAAGCAAAAAAAGGCCCCGCAAGTTCATCACTTGCGGGGCCTGATTTTTATCGAGCCCGGCCGAATGCAGCCAGGCCGCCGACTGCCGATCAGTAATCCCAGAACGCTGCAATCCAGCGGAACGCATCGCCATCGACCGCCACGCGGCCCACCGACGGGAACGGCAGGTGGGTGGCGACAAACCACTCGCCGCTTGCCGCCGCCTCACGCATCAGGCGTACGCGGACACGCACCGACTCTTCAGGATCATGCTCGAAACCGTTGTGCCATTCCGGATGCTCGAAGGCCACCGGAAACAGGGCGTCGCCAGCAAAGGTCAGGCGTTCGCCGCCCGAGTTGACGTAGACAATGCTGTGCCCCGGCGTATGCCCGCCGGTGAGTTTCACCACCACCCCCGGCGCCACTTCGTATTCATCCTCGAAGGTGCGCACCTGGCGGCGGTAATCGTTGATGAACTGATTGGCCGTCGCGCGCAGAACGTCAGGCACTGGCGCCGGCATGACGGTCTGGGTGAAGTCCGGCGTCTCCCAGAACTCGACCTCTTTTGCCGAGACGTGAATGCGCACGTCCGCACGCAACCGGCTCTTCACCTCGTCGACCAGCAGACCGCCGACATGGTCCATGTGCATGTGGGTGATCACGATGTCAGTCACGCTGGCCAGATCGATGCCCGCCGCTTCCAGGCGTTTCGGCAACTGGCCGGCCCGGGGGAAACCGGGAAACTGCCCGCCCAGTCCGGCGTCGACCAGAATGATCTGCTCGCCGCTGCGCACGACCAGCACGTTGAGTGCCCAGTCAAACGCGTCCGGCCCCAGGAACATGTCCTTGAACCAGGCGGCGCGAGCCTGCGGGTCGGCATTTGTGGACATGGTCGAGGTCGGCAGCGGCAGCACGCCGTCGCTGATCACCACCACGTCGATGTCGCCGACCTGCAGTGCGTAGCGCGATGGCACCAGCTCCTGCGCCGGAGCGAATGGCTGGCGGGTGACGGACGCCTGCCGGTCATCGGTTGCGTTGGTTTGATTGGAGTGATTCAGATACGTTGACATGGTCGCTTTCCTCTTGGCTGAGTCAAAATTTCCCGGACGAATGCCCTTGCTGGCGCAAGCGCTGAATGGCGCGCCTTGAAATCGAGTGTGCATCGCGACCACGACGTCCAACACCATACGCGGGTATAGGGCTTGAACCACATCGACCGAGTAACGCCGCTGTTGAGGTGGCTGTGGCCCATACCAATGTATATTCGCGCTCCTGCCCGCAAACACCGAAACTACGGCGCACCGGATCGCCGAAAAGCGGGCGATCATCAGGTCCCTGAGCAGTCATGAACTCTATTTTTCACCAACCCGACCCTCTCACCTGCTTGCTCGCGCAACCGCGCACGCTGGTGTTCCTGGCGTATCCGCAGATGGGCTTGCTGGACCTGACCGGCGCACAAACCGTGTTCTGGGCCGCGTCCAAGGCCATGGCCGAACGCGGCTTGCCTGGCTACGCGTTGCACACCGCAAGCCTGGACGGCGGATTGATCGCCACCGCCGAAGGGCTGTCGGTCAACACCTTGGCCCTGCGCACCTTTGACGAGACAACCATCGATACGCTGATCGTGCCCGGTGCGCCGAACATCCGTCAGGCCATGCTCGACAATGTTGCGTTGGTCGACTGGCTGCGCGCGGCGTCAGCCAAGGCCAGACGCACCGCCTCGGTGTGCAGCGGCACTTTTCTGCTGGCCCAGGCCGGGCTGCTGGAAGGCTTGCGCGCAACCACCCACTGGGGCATGTGCGACATGCTCAAGGGTGGTTTTCCGAGTGTCGATGTCGACCTTGATGCGATCTACATCCAGCAAGGCAACGTCTGGACTTCCGCCGGGGTCACCACCGGGATCGACATGGCGCTGGCGCTGGTCGAGGCCGATTGCGGCCGCGCCGTGGCGTTGAAGGTGGCGCGGGAGCTGGTGGTTTTTCTCAAACGCCCTGGCGGTCAGGCGCAGTTCAGCCAGTTGCTGCAAGCGCAGATCGACGACAGAGGCTGCTTCGAAGAATTGCACCTGTGGATCAGCGAAAACCTCGGCGACCCGCAATTGAGCGTCGAATCGCTGGCCCGACAGGCGCAGATGAGCCCGCGCAATTTCGCGCGGGTCTACAAACGCAAGATCGGCCGCACGCCGGCCAAGGCACTCGAGCTGTTTCGCCTGGAAGCGGCGCGACGAATGCTCGAAGACTCTCAGCGCAACATCGACCAGATCGCACAGTTGTGCGGGTTTGGCGACGAAGAACGCATGCGCGACACCTTCTACCGTCACCTCTCGGTCTCGCCCCGGGAATACCGCAGCCGGTTCTCGCGCTGACGCCACACAGCGCAATGGCGCCGGGCTCGCAGACATTCAAATACGGTCGCTATACACACGTATAAGTACGCCGCCGAACCGAGCGGCGTATCGTGCGGCAATGGCGGGCGTCCTTGACGGGCTACCCGAGATCAGCCCTGGTAAAGCAATGTCCCACACCGCTGTTGTATCGGTTGTCGATGATGATGAGTCCGTGCGCATGGCGCTGGACAGCCTGTTGCGCTCTCACGGCTACACCGTGCAGTTGTACCCGAACGCGGAGGCTTTTCTGGCGATGAAGGCGCCGCCCCGCCCCGGCTGCATCATCTCGGACATCCAGATGCCCGGTCTGTCCGGCATCGAGATGTACGATGAGCTGTGCGCCCGAGGCGTGCGCATCCCGATCATTTTCATCACGGGTTACCAGGGGCGTCCGCCAAGGGTTAACGCCGCATTCCCCGAGCCCCTCGCCTATTTCCCTAAACCCTTCCCGTGCGGCGAACTCATCACCTGCATCGAAAGCGCATTCAATCGCGCCGTTTGACGGCCCTCTTTCTATACCTGTGTATACCTCACCCCATACCTAAGCATGTCGGCACTGACCCTATGTAGAAGTGTCTCGCCGCACCTTCCCCGATAGCATCTTCCCCAGCGAATCGAACCGGCTCTGCGGTTGTTCACAACCACCTGCTTCGTGCAGTGCGGCAGACGCTCACGCATGAACGGACAAACCGTTCAACGACCAGAATTTCCACAGGAGTCATCCGATGAAACAACACATTTTAGTGATAGGCGCAGGGTTTGGTGGAGTCTGGAGCGCCTTGAGCGCCGCACGTCTGCTGGACCAGCATGATCGTAACGACGTGCAGATCACCGTCCTCGCGCCCCAGGCAGAACTGCGCATCCGCCCGCGCTTCTACGAGCCGGATGTCCACAACATGAAAGCGCCGCTGGGTGAACTGTTCGATGCCGTGGGGGTGAAATTTGTCAAAGGCATCGCCGACAGCATCGACACCGCCAGCAAGCAAGTGACCTACAGCGATGCCTTCGGTACGCAAGGCACACTGAGCTATGACCGGCTGGTGTTGGCCGCCGGCAGCCGCGTGATCCGGCCACCGCTCAAGGGCATGATCGAACACGCCTTCGATGTCGATCAGATCGAAGAAGCCGCGCGCCTCGAAGCCCATATCAAGTCGTTGAAGGACCAGCCGTCGAGCGCTGCGCGTAATACCGTGGTGGTCGCCGGTGGTGGTTTTACCGGGATCGAAACCGCCACCGAAATGCCGGCCCGCCTGCGTGCCGCACTGGGTGACGATGCGCCGATCAGGGTCATCGTGGTGGACCGTTCGCCGCAAATCGCCGCGACGCTGGGTGACGGGATTCGGCCCTCCATTGTGGAAGCGTCCCGAGAGTTGGGCATTGAATGGATAGTCGACGCCTCGGTCGCCTCGGTGGATGCCGGCGGCGTGACTTTGGCTGACGGCAAACGTATCGAGTCCAACACCGTCATCTGGACTGTTGGCTTTCGCGCCAGCCCGCTCACTGAACAGATTCCGGGCAGCCGTGATCCGCAAGGTCGCCTGCACGTCGACGGTCACCTGAAAGTGCTGGGGCACGTGGATGTCTTCGCTGCCGGCGACGTCGCTTATGCCGCTACGGATGATCTCGGAAACTACGCCGCGATGTCCTGCCAGCATGCGATCAGCCTGGGCCGTTATGCCGGCAACAATGTGGCCGCTGACCTGATCGGTGTCGCACCGGTCACCTACCGCCAGCCCAAGTACGTGACCTGCCTTGACCTCGGTGCCTGGGGCGCGGTGTTCACCGAGGGCTGGGACCGTCAATTGAAACTGGTCGGGCAAGAGGCCAAAGACCTCAAGACCCAGATCAACACCGTGTGGATTTACCCGCCGGCTGCCGATCGTGCAACCGCACTGGCCGCGGCCGACCCATTGATTCCGGTGGCCTGATCACCCGACGGTTCACACTTCCCTATCGCTGCGCATTCCCAGGCGCCCGCCACGGTTTTTTTGGCGGGCGCTTTTTTTATGCAGAACTCACAAAGCGTCGGGCGGCAATAAACGGCACTCTAGCGTTGACGCGATGGCTCCGCTGCCAGAATGTCTTCCAGAAAGTCGATGAACACATTGATACGACTGGAGCCCCGGTGATTGGGCAGGTACAACGCATTGATGCAGCAGCTCGCATTACCGGGGTTGACTTCATAACCCTCCAGCAGCCGCGTCAACCGACCGGACTCGACATCGGCGCGCACCAGCCAGTCGGCCAGCAGGGCCACCCCGCGCCCCGCCACCGCCGCTTCGCGCAGGATATCGGCGTTGTTGCTTTGCAGGCGACCATGCACATTGAGCTGGATGGTTTCCTCGTCGCCCTGGAACGTCCAGTGCTGGTGCGAACCCGCGTAGTCGAAGCGCAGGCATTGATGCTCGAGCAAGTCTCGCGGATGCGCCGGCACAGCGTGACGGCTCAGGTAATCCGGACTCGCCACCACCCAGCGCTGGAAGCCCCCCACGCGCTTGCTGACGATATCGTCACTGACCACCGATGATCCCAGTCGCACCGAGACATCGATCTGCTCGCTCAGCAGATCGCTGACCTGATCGCTCAACGACACACTGATTTCAAGCCCCGGATGGCGGTCGAGCAATACCCCCAGTTGCGGCGCAATGATCTGCCGGCCGAACTCCACCGGCACGCTGATGCGCAGGCGTCCCTGCGCCTCGCTGCCACGGTCGGCGACCACCGCGTCGGCCTCGTCGATGGCATCGAGAATGGCCAGCGCTTTCTCGAAATAGGTTTGGCCGGCGACCGTCACGCTAGTGTTGCGTGTCGTGCGGTTGAGCAGGCTGGCGCCCAATTCGCTTTCCAGCCCGGCCACCTGGCGTGTCACCGAAGAGGTGGAGATGCCGAGTTTGCGCGCCGCCGAGGAATAACCACCGCAACGGACGGTTTCAACGAACATCTTCAGTGCCAGCAACTTGTCCATAAGTGGAGCCCGATCGAAAGGAAACGGTGATGATTGTGCATCACCGTTCGCCAATCGTCTTGTAAGACCGTGCTTCATCGGACTCAGCGGTGCCTGCGGTTCAGGCATCGGCCTTGCGGCTCAGGAACAGCGCCAGGGCCAGCGCCGGCAGCAACGCCACGGTCACGGCGGACAGGTTCCAGCCAAAATGTTCGTAGAGCGGACTGGCGACCAGCGATCCCAGCGCGCCGCCGACGAAGATGCTGGTCATGTACACGGCATTCAGGCGGGCCCGGCTGTGCGGATCGAGGGCGTACACCTCGCGCTGACCCAGCACCATGTTCAGTTGCACGGCGAAATCCAGCAGCACCGCGCAAACCACCAGCCAGACATAGCTGCTGCCCGGCAGCGCGGCGATCAGCAACGAGGCTGGCGCCAGCATCAGTGCCACGAGCGTCCCGCGCCGACCGTGCCCGGCATCGGCCAGCCGCCCGGCAATCGGCGCTGCGACCGCGCCGACGGCGCCGACCAGGGCAAAAATCGCCACTTGTGCCTGACTGAAACCGTGGTGCCGCATCAGCTCGATCGGTGCGAGGGTCCAGAACAGGCTGAAGCTGGCGAACAGCAAGCCCTGATACAGCGAACGCTGACGCAGAACCGCGTGCCGACGGGCCAGCGCAAACACCGAGCCGATCAGCGCAGCGTACGTCGCCTGATGGCTCGGGACGCGGCGCGGCAAGGCAATCGCCATGATCAGGGCGATGACGGCCATCAGTGCCGCCGCGCTGAAAAACACCCCGCGCCAGCCGAACACTTCCACCAGCAGACTCGACAGTGGCCGCGACAGCAGAATGCCCAGCAACAGGCCACTCATGATGTTGCCCACCACCCGGCCACGGCTCGCCTCGGGCGCCAGGTGCGCGGCCAACGGCACGAGGATCTGCACCGCCACCGAAGTCAGGCCGATCAGCAACGACAGGACAAGGAACATCGACGGCGAATGCGTCAGGCCGGCGCACAACAACGTCACGCTCGCCGCCAGGGTAAACCCGACCACCAGCCGGCGGTTTTCCATCAGGTCGGCCAGCGGCACCAGCAACAGCAGGCCCAATGCATAACCGAACTGCGTGAGTGAAACGATCAGACTGGCATTGGCGCTGGACAGGCCGATCTGCGGCGCGATCAGTTCGACGATCGGCTGAGCGTAATAAAGGTTAGCCACGACCGCGCCGCAGCAGAATGCCAGGAACGCGACCATCAGGCCGGAAAGAGAAGCGGATGGCTCGGCCTTGGCCGCCGCTGCCGGATTGCCCGTAAGCATGATGACACCTCAATGAGTTGGGAAAGTGACGCCAAGGCTAAGGGTCGCGCAGGCCTTCGAGTATCCATCCCAAAGGCAATTGAGTGATGCGCCAAATGCAACGACCCTCGGCGTTGCACTTGGCGCAACGTGCTATTGCGCGGTCTGGCAATACTCGGACGTTTGCACCTTCTCTACCCTTGGGCACCTGGCGCAGGGCTTTGCATCGGCGCCCTTCCCCGGTCGTTCAAGGAGTTGTCGAAGATGCCGAATCCGTCCCTCACGCCCACCGCGTGCCTCTTGGGCAACCGCTCATGAACGGCCAATTCATGAAATCCAGAGCGCTATGGGTCAGCGCGGCAGCCCTCGCGTCGATCGGTACAATCGCGGCCCTGGCGCTGATGTGGCGTCCGGCAATTGCGCCGGTCGAGCGCCCGCAAACCTTCGATTCCGCACAACTGCAACGCGGCGCGCGCGTCGTCGAGGCGGGCGACTGTGCGGTGTGTCACACGCGTCCCGGCGGCCAATACCTGGCCGGTGGACTGCCGCTGGTGACGCCGTTCGGCACCCTCTACAGCACCAACATCACCCCGGATCCACAGACCGGAATCGGCCAATGGTCGTTGCCGGCCTTCGAGCGGGCGATGCGTGAAGGGATCTCCCGCGACGGCCACTTCCTGTACCCGGCCTTCCCTTACGTTCATTACCGGCGCATGAGCCAAGACGACATCGCCGACGCCTATGCGTACCTGATGAGCGGCCCGGCCGTGGACTCGCCGCCACAACAGAACCGCATGAACTTCCCGATGAACATCCGGCCACTGGTGTCGTTCTGGAACCTGCTGTTCCTGCATGGGAAGCCGCTAACGCCGGTGGCGCAGCAATCGCAAGCGTGGAATCGCGGGCGTTACCTGGTCGAGGGGCCCGGTCACTGCGCGGGCTGTCATTCGCCGTTGAACCTGATCGGTGCCGAGAAATCCGGCGAAAACCTGGCCGGCGGCAGCGTGGATGGCTGGGACGCGCCGTCACTGCTGGGCATGGCGCACCGGGCAAACCCATGGAGCAGCGAACAATTGGTGAGTTACCTGCGAGCCGAAGTGGTCGACGGACACGGCACGGCGGCGGGCCCGATGCGCCCGGTCAGTCTCAGTCTCGCGCGCTTGCCCGTGGAAGATGCACAGGCGATTACCGAATACCTGCTGAGTCTGCCGGCGAAAACCGCGATCAACGAAATTCCGAGCGCCAGCGCTGAACCTGCGGATCGATCCTCTGGCGCGTTGCTGTTCGCCAGTGCCTGCGCCGGCTGCCATGCCCAAGGCGCGCCGATGCGTGACATCGACGGACGCCCGGCACTGGATCGCACCTCGGCGCTGCAGTCCGCCAGCCCGCGCAACTTTGTGAAAACCGTACTCGAAGGCATCCCTGCAGAACCCGGCCAGCCGGGGCCGGTGATGCCCTCGTTCGCCGCCAGTCTCGATAACACCCAACTCAACGCCCTGGCCGTCTACCTGCGCCATCAGGCCAGCCCCGATCAACCGTGGACCGACCTTTCCGCCACCCTCGAAGCGCTACGTCAGGAGACGAAATGACTCAGATCACCCTCAAC
The DNA here is from genome assembly GCF_002112855.1 of Pseudomonas sp. B40(2017). Classification (NCBI taxonomy): domain Bacteria; kingdom Pseudomonadati; phylum Pseudomonadota; class Gammaproteobacteria; order Pseudomonadales; family Pseudomonadaceae; genus Pseudomonas; species Pseudomonas sp. B40(2017). Next base: position 23,431 of record NZ_NEIT01000001.1, on the reverse strand, counting down.
GTCAACGGTTCTTCCCGGGCTCTCGAGCTGGAACCCGACATGCCGCTGCTCTATGCGCTGCGCAATCACCTGGGCCTGAACGGCGCCAAGTACGGGTGTGGCCTGGGCCAATGCGGCGCCTGCACCGTCATCGTCGATGACCAGCCGGTGTTTTCCTGCCTGACACCCTGCGCGGGTCTTGAGGGCAAAAAGGTGCGGACGGTCGAGAGCCTGGGCACCGCCGAACGCCCCGGCACTTTGCAGCAAGCATTCATCGACAAACAGGCCGCTCAATGCGGTTACTGCATCGCCGGCATGTTGATGCGTGCGCAGTCACTGCTCGAAAGCAATCCGCATCCCGACGAGCAGACCATCCGCGAGCACATGGCAGGCAACCTGTGCCGCTGCGGCACGCACTTGCGCATCATCGAGGCGATCAGCCTGGTCGCCCGGCAAAACGGGAGTGCGCAATGACCACGATCAATGAGGTCGATCAAAGTCGCCGTGCGTTCCTGCGCGGGGGCGCGCTGCTGGTGGCGTTTGCTTTGGTGCCGGTCTCGCGCCGCGCCCTGGCTGACACCGAAGTCGATACTCTCGGCACGGTCGTGCTGGCGCCGGACCTGCCCGGCAGCCTGCGCACCAACCCCTGGCTCGATGCCTGGATCCGCGTCGGCCCCGACGGCATCACCGTCTACACCGGCAAGGTCGAATTGGGCACCGGGGTCAAAACCGCGTTGCTGCAGATTGCCGCTGAACGGCTGGAGGTCGCCCCGACCGCGATCAACCTGCTCACCGCCGACACCGCACTCACGCCGAACGAAGGCTACACCGCAGGCAGCCACACGATTTTCGACAGCGGCACCGCGCTGTTCAACGCGGCGGCACAAGTGCGCGAGATGCTGCTGGAATCGGCCGGGCGCAGCTGGAACGTTGCGCCGGCATTGCTGACGACTCGCGACGGCAGCATTCTCGGCCCGACCGGGCAACACATGTCTTACGCCGACGCCGTGCAGCAGGTCGATCTGCACCGCTATGCAACGTCCGAGTCACCCTCGATGCCGCCGGCGTCATTCAAGCTCATCGGCCATTCGCTGCCACGCCTGGACATCCCGGGCAAAGTCAGCGGCGGCGCGGCGTTCGTGCAGGACATTCGCCTGCCGGGCATGCTCCACGCCCGGGTCATCCGCCCGCCGCGCCCCGGCTGCACGCTGGAAGTCATCGATATTGAATCGATCAAGGCGCTGTCCGGGGTGGTGCAGGTGATTCGCGACGGCAATTATCTGGCCGTGGTCGCGCGGGACGAATGGCAAGCGATCAAAGCCATGCGTCATGGATACGCCTCGGCGCGCTGGAGCGGCGGACTGGCGATTCCCGAATCGCGGGACATCCACACCTTGCTCGAACGTCTGCCTTCACGGCGTTATCCGATCAGCCATGAAGGCACGCCCCAAGGCAAGACCGACAACGAATATCGCGCCCGGGTGACCAAGCAATATCTGATGCATGGCTCGATCGGTCCGTCCTGCGCCGTGGCCTGGTTCAAGGATGGCGCCCTCACCGTCTGGACCCACACCCAGGGCGTGTATCCGCTGCGCGCCGGGATCGCCGAAATGCTGCGGCTGCCGCCCGAGCGCGTGCGCTGCATCCACACCGAAGGTTCCGGCTGTTACGGCCATAACGGCGCAGACGATGCCGCGGCCGACGCGGCGTTGATTGCCATGCGCGTACCGGGCACGCCGGTGCGGGTGCAATGGATGCGCGAGCAGGAAAACCTCTGGGAGCCCTACAGCTCGGCGATGGTCAGCGAGGTGCAAGCCAACCTTGACGCACAGAGTCGGCTGCAGGACTGGAACTATGAGCTGTGGACCACCCCGCATAACGAACGCATCGTCAACGCCGGGCGCTTGCTGCCCGCACGCCTGCTGGCCCGGCCGTTCGCTTCCGCACCCTCGGTGCCGATCGCTCAGCCCGAAGGCGACGGCGATCGCAACGCGGTGCCGCTGTACACCGTGGCCTCCTCGCGGATCGACATGAACTTCATCACTGAAATGCCGTTTCGCACTTCAGCCATGCGCTCGCTCGGCGCGCACATCAACGTCTTCGCCATCGAAGCCTGTATCGACGAGCTGGCCGCCAAGGCCGCAGTCGATCCGGTTGCCCTGCGCCTGGCGCACCTGACAGACCCTCGGGCGCGGGCGGTGGTGGAACGGGTGCGCGATGCAATCGACTGGCCGCACAAAAGCAGCGACCCTGGCGCAGGTCTTGGCTTCGCCTTCGCGCGCTACAAAAACATCATGGGTTACTGCGCCATTGCCGTGCGTCTGCGGGTGCATCCGCAGACCGGCGAAGTGCAGATCGATCACGTCGTCACGGCGGTCGACGTGGGGCAGATCGTCAGTCCCGATGGCCTGCGCAACCAGGTCGAGGGCGGGATCGTGCAGTCCACCAGCTGGACGCTGTATGAAAAGGTCGCCTATGACGCCGGTGGCATCCGCAGCTACGACTGGAGCGGCTACCCGATCCTGCGCTTCTCGCAAGTGCCCAAAAAGGTCGACGTTCACCTGCTCGACCAGCCGGGGCAACCGTTTCTCGGTGCCGCCGAAATCGTCCAGGGCCCCATGGCAGCTGCCATCGGCAATGCCGTGGCGAATGCCACCGGACGGCGCTGGCTGAACCTGCCCCTGACCCGCTCGCAACAGCCTTCCTGAAACGCGCCACGTTGCATTTCACGCAATGCAGCGTGGCGTCGCGTGTGGATTATCAAGCACCGGACAGCCGCTTAACGTAGGGCCATCCGGTGTCGGGCCAAATGTCCCGACACCGTCCACCGACCTTTTTCGAAGACTGGAGAACCTCCATGACACAACAACTGTTCCGTCCCATCGCCCTCGGCCCCTACACACTTCCCCATCGGGTGGCGATGGCGCCGTTGACTCGCTCCCGTGCCGGCCAGCCGGGCGACATCCCGACATCCATGAACGCCGAGTACTACCGCCAGCGGGCGAGCGCCGCGCTGATCATCACCGAGGCCACGCAGATTTCCCGTCAGGGCCAGGGTTATGCGTGGACGCCTGGCATCTACAACGACGAACAGGTGCAAGCCTGGCGCGAAGTCAGCCGCCAGGTACACGAGGCTGGCGGGTTGATCTTCATGCAGCTGTGGCATGTGGGCCGCGTATCGCACCCAAGCTTTCAACCGGACAACGCCTTGCCGGTGGCGCCGAGCGCCTTGCCTGTACCGGGCAAGACTTTCATCGTCGATGCCGAGGGCAATGGTGTGTGGGGCGACGTGCCAGTGCCGCGTGCACTGCAGGCTTCGGAAATCGCCGACATCATCAACGACTACCGCCGGGCCGCACGCAATGCGCTGAAGGCCGGGATGGATGGCGTGGAAATTCACGCTGGCAACGGCTATCTGCTGGACCAGTTCATCAACAGCAACAGCAACCAGCGCACCGACGGTTATGGCGGCACCCTGGAAAATCGCGCGCGCCTGTTACTGGAAGTGGTGGCGTCCGTGGTCGACGAAGTCGGTGCCGACCGGGTCGGCGTGCGCCTGACGCCCATGGGACGCTTCATGGGCATGGGCGATGAAACCCCGCAAGCCACGTTCGGCTACATCGTGCGCTCGCTGAACCGCTGGAAACTGGCCTACCTGCATCTGGTCGAGCCGGCCGTGGTCGGCACCGTCAAGGACGAGAATTTCGACCCGCGCTGGGACGCGATCATCGGCCAGTTGCGTGCGGCATGGGAAGGCGTGCTGATGATCGCCGGCGGCTACGACCCCGAGTCGGCGGAACAGGCCCTGGCCGACGGTCGCGCCGACATTATCGCGTTTGGCCGACCGTTTCTGGCCAACCCTGATCTGCCTCGGCGAATCCGCGAAGGCCTGACGCTCAACGCACCGGACCCGAGCACGTTCTTTGGCGGCGATCAGCGTGGCTACATTGACTACCCGTCCCATGCCTGACCCGCTGACCGCAGGGTGCTGACCGAGGGAATTTAATAACTCTTCAGGATTGTTTAAGGACTTTAAAGGGCGTCGACGCAGAGACTTTGCACAACGATAAGGAGAGCAAACATGAGCCCGCAATCGCTGATTTCCGACCATCCACGCCCCCTGATGCGCCCGCTGGGATCGTTGACCAGTTGGCAGGAACGTCGCGCCAAAGAACTGATGCTCAGGGACCTGAGCCGCAGCGCGCGCATCAGCGAGATCGCCGGCCTCTGCAATCTTTCGCGCAGTCATTTTTCCCGTGCGTTCAAAAAGAACACCGGGTACTCACCGCAGGAGTGGTGGCTGAGGATGAAGATCGAGAAAGCCAAAAGCCTGCTGATCACTTCGATGCCGATCACCGAGGTCGTCTACGAATGCGGGTTTTCGGACCATTCGCACTTCACCCGCACCTTCAACCGCCTCGAAGGCATGCCGCCCCGAGAATGGCGTCGCGCCTTCGTCGCCAACCGCGCGCCCATCGCGCTTCAGTTGCCTGCCATCGAACTCGACGCTGCACTCTGGAGCGTGCACAACGCTGGGCACGCCCACCCCTCGCACGCTTGACCTGACCGAACCTGACGTTACCCGCTCCTCCCCTTTGGCCGCTGATGCGGCCTTTTTTTATTCGGCGCCAGCCGGTTCCAGCGGCAGGTCGAAACTGAGTCGGGCACCCTGCTCGCTGTCCTCGATCAGCAACGTTCCGCCATGTGCGCCGATCACTGATCTGCAGATGGCCAGGCCCATTCCCATGCCGCTGCCCTTGGTGGTGTAAAAGGCATCGAATACCTGCTCGCGCTGAGGCACGCCAATCCCCGGCCCGTTGTCCTGGAACGTCACCCGCACATGGCCGTCCCTGACGGTGGAGCTGATGACGATGCGCCCATCCGGCACCCCGGCGCCGGCGATCGCCTCCATCGCATTGGTGATCAGGTTGTACACCACCTGCTGGATCTGCACCGAGTCGCCCCACACCTGACATTGCGCATCGAGTCGGGTGTGCAGTGCGACGTTGCGGTTGGCCAGTTCGGTCGCCGTCAGTTGAACGACGCCACTCACCAACTCGTCAATTTGCACCGGCAAACGCTTGAGCGGCGCCTGCCTGGCCAGTGCGCGCAACGCCTGGACAATGTCGGCGGCCCGCGTGCTGTCCGAGCGGATGTCTTCCAGGCCCTGAATCGCCTCGTCCAGATCGGGCTTTTCACGCTTGAGCCAGCGCAGGCTGGCCGAGGCATTGGATTGAATGCCAAGCAGCGGCTGACTGATCTCGTGGGCGATGGAGGCTGAAAGTTCGCCCATGACCTTGAGGTGCGAGTTGCGCGCCAGTTCGGCGCGGGAGCTGCGCAGATCCGCTTCCATCTGCGCCCGCAGGCGGTTGTCTTCCACCAATTGCGCATACAGCCGGGCGGTCTCCAGCGACACCGCTGCCTGGGAGGCAAGAATTTCCAGCATGGTCAGCCGTTCGGCACTGAACAGGCCGGGCACCAGGCTGTTTTCCAGATAGACCAGACCGATCAACGTGCCTTGTCTGAGCAGCGGCAGGCACAACATCGAGCGGGTCTGCCGTCGACGCAGATCGGCGCCATAGGCTTCCGGGCAATCGACCCGCACATCGTCGAGCACCAGGGGTGCACGGGTGCGCATCGTTGCATTGAGCACCGACGCAGGCGCCAGCGCCTCGAGCGCCTGATCGCTGTCCAGCGCAATCAGCAGATTGCCGGCTTCCATCGACGCGGCGGCCGCCAGGCGCAGGTCGCCTTCAGCGACCATCATCAGCACACCTTGGTCAGCCCCGGCCTGAACCATCAGGTGGTTCATCAAGGTCTCGACCAGCCGATCCAGCAAGACCTCCTGGGACAGTGCCCGCGCGGCCTCGATACCCGCCTCCAGGTCCAGCCGGCCCCGGTTGATCGGTTGTGAAGGTTGCGAAGCGGGTTCCGTGCGCAGAAACGGATGGCGTTTTTCCAGTTGCCGCGCCTTGGCGCTCGCCCCCCAGAGGTCGTAGCAATCCCGGGCAAAACGCAGGTGGTGATGAGCCCCCGAGACCAGCTCATTGGACATGCAGACGTCGGCCAGTTGCTCGTGCGCCAATGCCTGTTCGTGAACGAAACCGGCGGCGGCCGCTGCGATCTGCGATTGATCGAAGCAACGGATGGCAATCAGGTCCTGACCGCGCAAGCGCGCGATCACGCCCTCGATCAACAGCAGTTTGTTGCGGAACGTCGCCGGATTGAGCACGGCCCATGCAAGAAAGCGCTGGCGTTGCTGATCAAGCATTTGCAGCTTCCGCTCAACGTCACCCGGCACTTGCGCACTGGCCAGTGCGAGGCTGCGAAAGAGATGGTAATCGGCAAGATTGATATGCGCCGGAATGGACCAGGCCACCGTCGCGGCGTCTTCGAAACGCCGCCAGGCATACAGCGCATCGCCTGCATAAAAGGCCGACATGCCGGAATACAGCCACGACAGGAACAACGTCGACTGCGAAACGCAGGCGCGATCAATGGGGCCGAAACGGTCGTGTTCCACGCCCTCCAGTTCAGACAGTGCCCGCACGGGGCGACCGTCGCGCAGGTCGTTGGCGAACGCTTGCTGCGCCAGCAGAATGCGTTCGATATCGATGTAATTGAACTGCCTCACCCAGGCCAGACCGTGCTCCAGTTCGTCCAGCACCTTTTGCAAGGGTTCGCCCATGAACAGCAAGTCGGAAACAATGTGATTGCAGGCATAGCAGGACATGCCCAGGTCCCCCCCGGCCTGACCGCACTCGAACGCCGCGAGCGCTGTCTGCCGGGCATACGCCATCGGCCGGGTCCATGGGCTGACCTGATCGAGCGCCACCAGGGTGCCTGTGCGACCGGCCTCATAGCCATGCAGGTCAGTCAGTTTCAGGGCGACTTGCGCAAATGCCAGTCCGTCCACGTATTCGCCGAAACGCTCGGCGATCATCACGCCAAACCACGCAAATCCGTAGCCACTGCTTGGCGTAGTGCCGTGCTCGAGCGTGAGTTCGACCATTTTCGCCAGGTGTAGCAAGCGGAGATCGTCATCGACGAAGAACGAAGGAATCAATGTGCCGAGCAGCTCCATGGCCGCCTCGATCTGCGCATCCTCAGCCTTGGGCAAATGAACCAGATCGGCGATCGCTCGCGTGCCGATCAGGTCGCGCACCTGCGCAAAGGCCCGGGTCAGATGATCCTCGGGAGGTTTGCGTTGCAAGGTGATGCCCAGCAGCGCCAGGCCGGTCAAAGCCTCGGTGATCGCCCCTTCATAGTCGGAGTGCAGCGTGCGCAACGTGGCACGCAAGCGAAAGGTTTTCGCGCGATCAGCGTCCGTGAGCGCGTGGTTCAGGCAATCATCGAGACGTCCCCGGGCCCCCGCCAGATCCGCCAGCAGCATCGCGCACTCGGCAGCCAGCCAGGTGCTGGCGAACGCTTGCGGATAGAGGTGGGTCCAGCCGCTCTGACCGAGCAGGCGTCCGGCCGTCTGCAGATAATCCGCCGCCAGTTGCACGGCGGCCGAATCCCTCGCGCGTTCGGCAGCCTCGACCAGGACATCAATAAACGCGGCGCGGTGCGGCTCCGCCAGCACAGCATCGTCGACACGCTGAATCTGACTGGCAATCTCGAACACGCGCTCATGCGCCTGTTCGCCCCACAGGTCCAGCATGGCAGCGGCGATGCGCGCATGCTCACTGCCACGCCCCACCGGCGAAGGCAGCTGACAGGCCGCCTCGAGCACCCGGTCGTGGCCGAACACCAGTTGCGCGCCGGCGCGCAGCAGTAATCCCCCATCGACCAGACTTTGTACATCGCGCGCCAGTTGCACCGAATCAAACGGCAACAACCGGCCCAGCAGCGACTCGTCACAGCGACCGCCGATGTAACCCGCCGTGCGCAGTACGTCTCGTTCGGTCAGTGTCAGACGGTCCAGTCGCTGCACCATCAACTCGGCGACGTTGTCGGCATAGCGATAGCTGTCCACGTCGCTCTGGTTCCAGACCCAGCGATCCGCCGCCGCGTCGAAACGCACCAGACGCTCATCGATCAGCGCCCGCAACACCTGGCTGACGAACAGCGGATTGCCGGCCGTTTTCAAATGGACGACCTGGGCGAGCACTTCAATGCTGGCGGGATCGGTGTCCAGTTCTGCGGCCAGCAGTTGCGCGACGGCGGACACCGACAAGGCGCCCAGCGTGATGTGAATGCCGGGCAATGCCTGTTCGCCGCGCAGCACGTCGAGTATGACGTCCTCCCGCGCAAAGGCCTTCGACCCGCTGTCCCGGTACGCCAGGATCAGTACCAGATGCCGCGGTGGCCGGGCGAAGAAAGCGCGCAGAAACGCAAGCGTCGAATCGTCCGCCCACTGCACGTCATCCACGAACAGCACCAGCGGCCGCCCGGGCTGAGCAAACACGTCCAGCGCATCGAGCAACGTGCGATTGACCCGCTCAAGTGCGTGCCGGGCGGGCATGTTGGGTAATTCCGGCGTGGCACCGATCACCAGTTCGGCCTCGGGGGCCAGATCTACCAGGATCCTGCCGCGCCCCTTGAGCCGTTCAATCAGTTGCGCGCCGAGGGTTTGCAGTTCCAGTGCGGGTTTGCCCAGCAACTGAGTCATCAGCGAACGAAAGATTTCCGCCAGCGGCGCATTGGGGATTTCCTGCTGCAACAGGTTGATCTTGCCGCTGGCCCAATAGCCGGGAACCAACGGCCGCACGCCCTGATGGATCAGGGTTGACTTGCCCGCCCCCGGTGTACCGCCCACCAATAGCACTCGGGCGATACCGTCGCTGCGCACCTGGCTGATCTGCTCGAGCAGTTGTGCGCGCTCCGCCTCCCGACCAAACAGCACCGGGTCGTCAGCAACGGATGGCAGTGCATCGAAGGTGCCCAGCCTGAAAGCCTTCACATGGCCATGCTCCAGCCATTGCTGACGGCACCAGACAAGGTCAGTGGCCATCGACTCCATGCTCTGATAGCGAGCGCCCGGCTCCTTGGCCAGGCCTTTGAGCAACACGCGGCAGAGGCCTTCCGGCAGGTCGGCGACATGCACGGCCGGCGATGCCGGCTGGACCGCGGCATGCACATGCCGCCAGTGCGAAGGGTCGCGCGCCGTCAGGGGCGGCTGGCCGGTCAAGGCGTGATAAAGAATGCTCGACAGCGCGTAGACATTGCTGCGCTCATCGAAACCGGCGCCATCGCGCCGAACCTGCTCGGGGGCCAGGTAGGGCCAGTGCTCCAGCGCAGGAAGCTCGGCGACGGCGCCCGCCTGCTCGTCGGTGTGATAACCCAGAAGGCACACCGAATCATCGGCGCCCACCCGCAAGTGCCAGGGCAACAGATTGGACTGTCGTGTGCCGGCCTTCCCGGCATTGACCAGCGCATGGGCCGCGGCGACCGCGATGGCAAGCAAGCGGCCCGGCGGCAGGCCAGGCTGACCGAGCAGATCAGACAGGGCCACGCCCGTCTCGGGGTAGATCAGCAACGGCCCTTCTGCCGAACGGATGAAGGCGACCGGCCGGATGGCCCAGGCTGAATCCGGACGCAGATGAAAGTCCCGTTCCAGACGCTTGCCCACGTCAGGACGCTGGATCGGTGCGCGAGCGGCCAGCCAGCGGGAGTCCGACCGAGGATCGTGGATGGTGAACCAGGTCAGGTCGTTTTCCCGGCGCAGCAGCTCGAATGCACAGCCCTCCAGCCAGGCGTCATCCGGCACGACATCCGGGTTGCAGAGGGCTGGAGAGGAGGAAAGTCTGCCGGGCATTCGCTGTCACCGCTCATTATTCGTTTCAGGCCTGGCGCAGGAGTATACGCAAGGCTCTGGCGCAGAGGTTTCGTCGTGATGCCCATGTCCGCATCCGGCACCATCATGGCCGTCGAGCGCCTGTCCCGACCGGTTGCAGGGATTGAAAAACCACCGGCCTTATCCCTCGGGATAATTGCATTGTGCGAGGTCGTCGCCTAGCGTGTCGTCCTGATGAACCGGCGCCCTGTGCCACTCCCTCGACACCACGCAGAGAACCGTATGATCCGACTCGGCCAAGCGACTATTTCCCTGGAGCGGCGTGAAGCCTTTCTTGACGGGCGGCCGCTGCGCGTGGGAGGACGGGCGTTCGAACTGCTGTCGGTGCTGATGCAGGCCGATGGCCGGATCGTCAGCAAAGATGAATTGCTCACCCAGGTCTGGCCCGATACCGTCGTCGAGGAAAACAATCTTCAAGTGCAGATCTCATCGCTGCGCAAGTTATTTGGAGAGAATGAGATCATCCAGACGGTCCCGCGCCGAGGTTACCGATTATTGAAAGACAGTGCCCCTTCCCTGCCCCCGTTCCACCCGGTCGCTGCGAGCGCCCCTGCAGCAGAGCATCAGCCTGCGATCGATCCGGACAGCGTGCCGGTGTTCATCGTGGACGACGAGGCTTCCGTGCGCACGTCACTCAGCCGCCTGCTACGGGCCGAAGGCGTGCCCCACCGGATCTTCAATTCGGCTGAAGAGCTGCTTGGCGCTGATATCGAGGCCGGACCCGCCTGCCTGTTGCTCGACGTCAGCCTGCCGGAGGCCACCGGTCTGCAGCTGCAGTCGACGCTCGGCGAGCGAGGACATCCATGGCCGGTCATTTTCATGACCGGTTACGGCACCATCCCGATGTCGGTACAAGCGATGAAAGCGGGCGCCGTCGAGTTTCTGACCAAGCCGTTCGACGACGACCAGTTGCTGGCCATCCTGCAAGCGACCCGCCAGCGCGCAGCGGTTGATTTCCAGCAGTGGCAGCGGGTCCAGAGCGTGCGCCAGCGAGCCGCCCTGCTGACGCCACGGGAGCGTGAAGTGTTGCCGTTGATCGTTGCGGGCCTGTCCAACAAGCACATCGCCAACAGGCTGGGCACCAGTGAAGTGACGGCCAAGGTTCATCGCAAACACATCATGGTGAAAATGCAGACGCGCTCGCTGGTCGGGCTCGTCGAGCTGTATGGCCTGATCAGCGCGCCGCCACCGTCCGGCGTGCAGAACCCTTCATGAGTCAGGACACCGACACGCCCGCGCTCACCGTCAGCGCGGTTATCGTCTGTATCGTCGACGACGATGCTTCCGTACGTAAAAGCCTCGCCAACCTGCTGCGCTCCGCTGGTTACCACGCCCGGTTATACAGCGGTGGCGAGGATTTCCTGGCGCAGGAACATTTCGAGGACATTGCGTGCCTGTTGCTGGACCTGAAAATGCACGGTTTGTCAGGGATCGAGGTGATGCAGGCGCTGGCGTCCCGAGACAGGAAATTCCCGGTCATTTGCATGTCCGCCCATTGGGACGACGCCGCCCTGGCCGAGACCCGTCGCTACAACGCCTTCGCCTGCCTGGGCAAGCCGTTCTCCGGTGATGTGCTGCTCAGGGCCGTGGAGTCGGCACTCGAAAACGACAGTTGAAACAGTCGTTCGCCGCGACCCACGACTTTTGCTGCACGCCAGACGCAAGAAGGCCTGCCAAAGCGGCAGGCCTTCTTCGTTTTCGCGGAGCGTTACTGCTTGAGAATCAACAACGGCTCGCCCTTCTTCACAATGTAAGTCGCCAGCTCCGAGCCCTTCTCGTTGCCAACGTTCCTGGCGATATGCGCCACGCCCGCCGGGATGAACAGCGAATCCCCCGCCTTGAGCGTCACCGGCGCCTGGCCTTCCAGTCGGTATTCGAACGTGCCGCTGATCACGTAAGCCACTTCCACACCCGGATGCGCGTGGTTGGGCGACGTGACACCCGGTTCGAAATCGACGCGAGCCTGGATCACCTCGCGATCTGCAGCACCCAGATCCTGACGGACCAGATCGGTACGGCTCAGGCCTTGTTGCCAGTTCTTCGCCGGGGCGGCGGATGGGGTTTCCGCCGCGTGGGCGAGGCCGGTCAGCGAAACGAGTACGGCGGCAGCGGTCATCAGAAGTGTGCGGCGCATGGTGTTGTCCTCTTGGAAGTCGTGGTGTGTTGGCACCTACTTTGGGCGAGGCCTGTATGCGGGATGTGTCCTGATGACGGGGTTTGTTACCCGTTTGTGTACGGCGGCGCGATGGATACACGCTTATACAAAGGGTTTGGCCAGCACCTGCGATAGCCAGCCTCTGAACGCCACGATCTTTTTCGATTCGGCCTGATCGTGGGGCGTGACGAGGTAAAAGCCGGAAGCGGATTTCAAGCGCAAATCAAACGGCGCCACCAGCCTGCCCGCGCGCAGATCATCATCGACATAGGTCGAGCGACCGATGCACACGCCCTGCCCGTCAATCGCCGCCTGCACCGCCATCATCGCCAGGTCGAAGGTCAATCGCGGGCCCTTGGCCGTCAGCGGTGGCTGGCCTGCCGCATGCAACCAGTCGTTCCAGTCATTGGCGGTCACGCCGCTGACTTGCAGCAAAGGGTGATGGGCCAAGTCCACCGGCGTATTCAACGGTTTGTCGCCGGTCAGCAAGCGCGGGCTGCATACCGGGAAGATCTCGTCGGACATCAACCAGTCGGCCCGCAGCCCCGGCCAGTTCCCGTCGCCGTAGCGGATAGCCGCATCGATGCCACCCTTGCGAAAGTCCACCCACTCGGTGGAGGCGCTGATCCGCACATCAATGTCCGGATGCGCCTCGCGAAATGACGGCAGACGCGGCAACAGCCATTTGGACGCCACCGACACCAGGGTGCTGATGGTCAGGACGCTGTTGTTGCTGGATTCCAGTAGCTTTTCAGTCGAGTAACGCAATTCAAGAAACGCCGAACGAATGCCGGGCAAGTACGCATTGCCCTCCTCAGTCAACGCCAAACCGTCCTTCAAACGCATGAACAGGCGCACGCCGAGTTCATCCTCGAGGCGACGGATCTGATGGCTGATCGCGGTTTGCGTGACGTTCAGTTCTTCGGCGGCGCGGGTGAAGCTCATATGCCGGGCGGCGCATTCGAAGGCGCGCAATCCGTTGAGCGATGGCAGTCGGGGGAGCATATGACCTCTTCAGTCCATGAGATTTTGTCATACGCTAGCACCGGATTTGTCCTTTGCGAAGCCGAGCCGCGATGGCGGATTCTGAGCCTCCATCTGTAAGGAGATCCCATGAAACTATACTTCGCCCCCATGACCTGTTCACTGGCGCCGCACATCGTATTGCGCGAACTGGAGCTGCCGTTCGAGCTGATCCGGGTCAACAACCAGACCAAGCAAACCGCCGACGGCCGGGACTTTCGCCAGATCAACCCTAAGGGTTATGTGGCCGCACTGATGCTGGACAACGGTGAAGTGCTGACCGAAGGCCCGGCCATTCTGCAATACCTCGCCGACCTCGTGCCCGACCATGCACTGGCCCCGGCCAATGGCACTTGGGAGCGCTCGCGCCTTCAGGAATACCTGAACTTCATCAGCTCGGAAATTCATGGGGGCAGCGCGCCGTTGTTCAGCAGCGAAATCCCGGAATCCACCAAAACGCTCTTTAAACACAAGCTGTTCAAGCGTCTGGATTACCTGAACCGCCTCCTCGCCACCCAGCCGTTTCTGATGCAGGCCTTCAGCGTAGCGGATGCCTATCTGTTCACCGTGCTGAAGTGGTTGCCGACATTCAGTATCGCTATCGAAGACTGGCCAGCGCTGGCGAGCTACATGTCGCGCATCGCCGAGCGGCCCAGTGTGCGGGCTGCCATCGCGGCAGAGGGAGCCACGCAACCGGTGCTCTGACGCGACCGATTGCGCTGAACGCCCTCAAATGGGCCGGCGCGCAGTCAGGCGCCCGACTCCGGATCGCTCGCCGGCAGGCCACGCGCTTCTCTGTCTTCATCATCCTTGTCGGTGCTTTGCGGGTTGGCGTTGGCGCTTCCCGAGCGGTTGCCGTCCTGCGGATGCTCGGATCCCACCGAATCGTTGGCCGCCACATCGCTCATGTCTTCTTCAAGTGGTGCTTCATCGTCCGGCGGCAAGGGGACTGGCGACTCATCCTTGCGGGGATCATGGCCGGTTTCGTTGTCGGTGGTGCGCGTCACGGCCTGTTGTGACAGGTTGCCGGGTGCATTTTCATCAATGTCCATGGAGGGCTCCGTTTTGTTGCGGGATTTTCGTACCTGAAGGTGTGAAACGAGTGAGTGGTGCTTAGTGCCCGGTATTGGACGAATGGCACCCCGGTTGCCGAATGCCCCAGCGCTTCTATAGTGAAGGGGTTCAAGCCCTCCTCCGTCGAGCGCCCCATGGCCAGCACCGATCAACTGATCATCTGCGAGCATTGCGACTGCGTGTACGAAAAAGTCGTGCTGGCCAAACACCAGAAGACCCTCTGCGTGCGTTGCGGCGCCGTGCTCCAGCGCTACAACAACCTGAGCGTGGAGCAAAGGCTGGCCCTGAGCTTCACCGCAGCGATGCTGTGGCTGTTCGCCAATTTCTACCCGGTGATGAGCATCAGCATGAAAGGCCTGAAGAACAGCGCGACCCTGTGGGATTCAGTGTTGGCCCTGAGTCAGGGGCCGATCACCTTCATGGCGATGGTCGCGGCGATCTCGATCATCATCGCCCCGGCCTTTCAATTGGTTTTGTTGATCTGGGTCTTGAGCTTCGCCCTCGCCTCGCGCCGTTCACCGGGGTTCAAGCTGTGCATGCGCTGGCTGGAAACGCTGCGGCCGTGGAGCATGCTCGAAGTGTGCCTGCTCGGCGCGATGGTGGCGGTGTTCAAACTGGCGGGCATGCTCGACGTCATTCCCGGCATCGGCCTGTTTGCCCTGGCCGTGCTCAGCCTGTTGCTGATCCGCATCGCCGGGCGCGACGTGCGTGAACTGTGGGACATCCTATGAAACGGCCACCGACTGCCAGCGAACTCAACCTCTGCCTGTGCCACAGCTGCGGGCTGGCCTGCGACATGACCGGCGAACCGCACCAATGCCCGCGCTGCGACGCGCCGCTGCACCGACGCAAGACCAACTCGCTGACCCGCACCTGGGCCTACATGTTCGCCGCGCTGGCGTTTTACGTGCCGGCCAATCTGCTGCCGGTGATGAACACCACCCTGCTCGGCAGCGGCGCCGACAGCACCATCATGAGCGGCGTGCTGGAGTTCTGGGAGCACGGTGCGTGGGACATCGCCGTCATCATCTTCGTCGCCAGCATCGCCGTGCCGGGGGTGAAATTCGTGGCGCTGACCTTGCTGCTGGTCACCGTGCAACGGGACAGCCATTGGGCGCGCAAGGAGCGTTCGAAGCTGTACCGCTTCGTCGAGCTGATCGGCTATTGGTCGATGCTCGATGTGCTGGTAGTCGCGCTGGTGGCGGCGCTGGTGAAATTCCAGGCGCTGGGGGATATCGAGCCGCGCGTAGGGATTCTGTTCTTCGGCCTGGTGGTCGTGTTCACCATGCTCTCGGCCATGAGTTTCGACCCGCGCCTGATCTGGGACAACGCGCCGGACGAAGAAACGGAAAAACCCCGGCACTCGACTGAACAAGTGCCGGGGCATCAAGCGGTTTAAATCACATCAGGTCTGCGCAGTACCGCCGTCGACAAACAACTCGATGCCATTGACGAAGCTGCTGTCATCCGAGGCCAGGAACAGCGCAGCCTTGGCAATCTCGCTCGGCTCGCCCAGACGCCCGATCGGCACGATCGACGCCAGTTGATCGAACAGCCCCTGGGTGTGTTCCGCCGGCACCAGCCCTGCCAGACCTGGCGTGCGCACCGGGCCAGGGCTGATGGCGTTGACGCGGATGCGCCGTGGTTTCAAGTCCAGCAACCATGACCGAGCGAAGTTGCGCACCGCCGCTTTACTCGCGCTGTAGACGCTGAAGTTCTCCGTGCCCTGCACCGAAGTGGTCGACGAGGTCAGCAGAATCGAGGCGCCATCGCGCAGCAGCGGCAAGGCCTTCTGCACGGTGAACAGCGTGCCCTTCACGTTGGCGTCGAAAATCCGGTCGAAGTGCTCTTCGGTGATCGAGCCCAGCGGCAGCATGTCCCCGCCGCCGGCGTTGGCGAACAGGATGTCGAGGTGCCCGGCCTTCGCGGCGATCTCGCTGTAGATGCGATCCAGATCGTCCAGCTTCGCCACGTCGCCCTGAATGCCGATGGCCCGTGGGCCGATGGCGGCGACTGCTTTGTCCAGTTCGGCCTGACGACGTCCAGTGATAAATACCGTGGCGCCCTGGGCGACGAATTCCTGCGCCGAAGCCAGGCCGATGCCGGTGGTGCCGCCAGTGATCAGTGCGATTTTGCCTTCAAGTCTGTTGCTCATGATGAATCTCCAGTAACCGTTTCGAGGTTGGTGACGGGTCGTAGGTGAGCCGTTGGAAGCGACTTTAGGCCGATCGATTGAATTGAAAAATCCGCAAAATCGGTTTTGTTTGTGCACAGACATGCACAATACTCAGCCGCATCTACCCCACCGAGCCCGAATCGATGAATCAGTTAATGGCGATCCGCACCTTCGCCCGCGTCGTGGAAAGCGGTTCTTTCACCAAAGCCGCCGACTCGCTGAACCTGCCGAAAACCACGGTCAGCAAACTGATCGGCCAACTGGAAAACCACCTCGGCGTACGCCTGCTGCAACGCACCACCCGCCGCCTCACCGTCACCGCCGACGGCGCCTCTTATTACCAGTTGACCCAACAACTGCTGCATCAACTGGACGACATCGACCAAGGCTTCAGCCAGGCCCAAGGCCTGCCGCGCGGCAAGATCCGCGTGGACATCGGCGGCTCGACCGCGACGATGCTGGTGATCCCCGAACTGCCGAAGTTCTTCGAACGCTATCCGGATATCCAGGTTGATCTGGGCGTCAGCGACCGCCCGGTGGACCTGATCAGTGAACGGGTCGACTGCGTGATTCGCGGCGGCCAGCTGACCGAACAAACCCTCGCGGTACGCCGCCTCGGCGAAGTGTCCTGGACCACCTGCGCCACGCCCGATTATCTGCAACGCCATGGCACCCCGAGCCACCCGCTCGACCTGGCCAGCCATCAGCTGATCGCCTACCGCTCGGCCTCCACCGGGCGCATCCTGCCGTCGAACTTCCAGCGCAACGGCGAACGCCATCAGATCGAAGGCAAAGGCCTGATCAGCGTCAACGAGAGCAACGCGCACCTGGCGGCCGGGCTCGCCGGACTGGGCATCATCCACACCTTCAGCTACACGGTCAGGACCGCCATCGAGCGCGGCGAACTGGTGCCGATCCTCGAGGATTGGCGGCCACCGGCCTATCCGTTTCATGTGCTGTATCCGCCGAACCGGCATTTGAGCAATCGGGTGCGGGTGTTCATTGATTGGCTGGTGGAGCGGTTTGCGCAGGTCGATTGAGGTGCTGCACGAGCATTGCTGACTTTTACGCAAAACACCTTTGACCCAGGGCCGGTTCTTCTCATGCACGTTGCCACCGATACTGGCGGCCATTGACAGTCATGGGAAACCGCACAATGCAAACCGATTACGCTGCCTGGGCCTGGACGTCCGGCCAAGGGCTGGATGGCCTGACACTGACCCGCAAACCCCTCGTGCAACCCGGCCCCGGGCAAGTGCTGGTGGCCAACCGCGCCATCGCCTTGAACCCGGTGGACTGGAAGATCATCGAGTGGGGCCATCCCGCCTGGAGCACCGGCCGTGTGCCGGGTGTCGACGGCATGGGCGTGGTGGTCGCGGCCGGCGCCGGCGTGACACTGCAACCGGGCAGTCGCGTGGCGTATCACCAATCACTGGCGAGCGATGGCAGCTTCGCCGAGTACTGCCTGCTGGACGCCGCCACCGTGCTGTCAGTGCCCGCCGCGCTCGATGATGCCGCGGCGGCGTCACTGCCCTGCCCCGGTTTGACCACGTGGCAAGCCGTGGAAAAAGTCCCCGCGAATGGCGCGGCCGATGTGCTGGTGATCGGCGCCGGCGGCGCGGTCGGCCTGCTGCTGGTGCAACTGGCGGTACAACGCGGATGGCGGGTCTGGGCGACCGCGTCCGGCGCGCATCATGAAAAGCTCAAGGCCCTGGGCGCAGTCGGCGTATTCGATTACCGCGAACCGGACTGGCAAACCGCACTCGCAGCCAGCCTCGGCGAACGTCGTTTGCACGCCGTATTCGACACGGTCAGCGGCGCTCATGCGGCGAAAATGGCCGACCTGCTGGGCTACAACGGCCATCTGGTGTGCATTCAGGATCGTCAGGAAAGCGCGCCGCTGCCGGCGTTCACCAGCGCGATTTCGCTGCATGAAGTGGCATTGAACAGCTTCCACGTCCACGCCAGCCTGCACGATCGCCAGACCTTGCGCCGCAACGGCGAGCAGTTGCTGCAAGCGCTGCTCGACGGCAGCCTGATCGGCCCGGCGCTGCAGATGTTCAACTTCGATGAATTGCCCCAGGCCTTGCGCGCCCTGAAGGACGGCGCGGGTGGCGGGAAATGGGTGACGCGTCTGCCCGTCGTTTGAATCGCGTCAGTCGAGGCCTTCCCCAGCGCCTTGACTGACCTCCCGGGTCAAACAGTCAATCAACGCCCGCGCCGAAGCCGACAGCTGCCGGTGCGGCGGATAGATCACCGAGAACGGTCGGGAGCGCCCGCCCGACTGTTCAAGCAGCCGCACCAGTCGCCCGCTCTCGATCCGCTCGCGGACAATGAAGTCATAGGTCTGGCAGATGCCCAGCCCCTGCTCCGCCAGCGACACAATCCCCAGCACATCGTCGGACACCTGAATATTGGCGCTGGGCAACCATTCGCGGTCTTCGCCCTGCTCACGGAACAGCCACGGCCCGACGCGCCCGGTGCTGGGCATCACGAACGGCAGGCACGCATGCCGCTGCAAATCGTCGACGCTCTGCGGTGTTCCGGCCCGTCGCAGGTAATCCGGCGCGGCCACCACACATAAACCCGCGTCTTCCAGTTTGCGACCGATCAGCCCGCTGTCCGGCAACGCGCCCAGCCGAATAGCCAGGTCGAAGCCTTCGGCCACCAGATCGACGTTGCGATTGCTGATGCTCAACTCAACGCGCACTTGCGGATGCTGCCGGGTGAAACGGGCGAGCATGGCCGGCAAACGATAGTGGCCGTAAGTGGTCGGCACGCTGAGGCGCACGCGGCCGCTGAGTTCGCCGTCCTGTCCCTGAATCGTGCGCTCGGCGTCGTCGATCAGGCCGAATGCCGCCCGCGACTGCTCCAGATACAACACCCCGGCATCGGTCAGACTCAGGCGCCGCGTGGTGCGCCGCAGCAACTGCACACCCAGGCGCGCCTCCAGCCGCGAAATCGCCCGGCTGACCACCGACGGCGTGGTTGCGAGAAACACTGCACCGGCGCTCAGCGACCCCTTCTCCACCACCGTGACGAACACTTCGACGTCGGCCAGATAATCGAATCGGCGACTCATCTTGATCTCCAGAGAACAAATGCTTTGCTGTGGCGCGAGTTTATCGCCGCCATGAGCATCAATACAGTGAGCCGCACTTTCTTCCACGTTCAGGAATCGCCATGCGCTCAATTACACGTCTTGCTTTCGCCTTGTCTCTCTCCGTTGCCGCGTTGAACGCCCAGGCGGCCAATGTGCTGGTGGTGCTGTCGGACTCCGACCATCTCGATCTGAAGGACGGCAAGGTCTTCAGCACCGGTTTCTACCTCAACGAACTGATGCAACCGGTCAAGCTGCTGCTCGATGCCGGCCACACCGTGACCTTCGCCACCCCGACCGGCAAGGCGCCGACACTGGATCGTTCCTCCGACGACAAGATGTATTTCAACAATGACGTGGCAGCCTTGCAGACCCACAAGGCGCTGCTGCAACAACTGAAGATCACCTCGCCCGGTGAATCGCCGGTCATCAGCCTGTCGCGGGTCGAGCAAGTC
The DNA here is from genome assembly GCF_002112855.1 of Pseudomonas sp. B40(2017). NCBI lineage: Bacteria > Pseudomonadati > Pseudomonadota > Gammaproteobacteria > Pseudomonadales > Pseudomonadaceae > Pseudomonas > Pseudomonas sp. B40(2017). The sequence continues at coordinate 3,670 of NZ_NEIT01000001.1, read as the reverse complement.
GGCTACGAGCATTTCGATGCCGTCTACATTCCGGGTGGCCATGCACCGATGCAGGATCTGCTGCACAGCCAGGCGCTGGGCAAACTGCTGAACAACTTCCATCGAACAGGCAAAACCACAGCGCTGGTGTGCCACGGCCCGATTGCACTGCTGTCGACCCTGACGGATCCGACCGCATTCACCCGCCGACTGGAAACCGGCAAAACCACGACGGCAAACAACTGGACCTACGCCGGCTACAAATTCACGGTCATCAGCAATCAGGAAGAAGAAATCGCCAAAGGCCTGTTGAACGGCGGCGCGATGAAGTTCTATCCGCAGACGGCCCTGGAAAAGGCTGGCGGCGTTTTCAGCAGTAACACGGCGCCGTGGGCCAGCCATGTGGTGGTCGATCGCGAACTGGTCACCGGACAGAACCCGGCGTCGGCCCTGGCCGTGGGCAAGACCCTCGTTGACCGCTTGAAGTGATCTCGGCGCCCTCGCACTTTCACCGTTTCGTCTAACCTGACGTTGCACCCGACGATGATTGCCCATCGACGGGTGCATCGACCTTGATGCCCACGAAACGGAGAATTCCATGCTCAAGCGAACCCTGGCACTGACCGCTGGTCTGGCCCTGTCCCTGTCCGCCGTGCTGGCGCAAGCCGCGGAGGTGTTGAAGGTCAGCGCGATTCCCGACGAAGCCCCGACCGAGCTGCTGCGCAAGTTCGAACCTCTGGGCAAGTACCTGCAACAGCAATTGGGCATGGACGTGCAGTTCGTCCCCGTGGCGGATTACCCGGCGGTGGTTGAAGCGCTGGCTACTGACCGTCTCGACCTGGCGTGGCTCGGCGGTTTCACCTTCGTCCAGGCGCGGCTGAAAACCGGCAACGCCATTCCGCTGGTGCAGCGTGAGCAAGACGCGCAGTTCACCAGCAAATTCATCACCGCCGACCCGAACGTCAAAAGCCTCGCCGACCTCAAGGGCAAGACCTTCGCCTTCGGCTCCGTGTCGTCCACCTCCGGCAGCCTGATGCCGCGCTATTTCATGCTCAAGGACGGCATCAAACCGGAAAGCTATTTCAGCCGCGTCGGCTACTCCGGCGCCCACGACGCCACCGTGGCCTGGGTGCAGGCCGGCAAGGTCGACGCCGGTGTGCTGAACGCCAGCGTCTGGCAGAAACTGGTGGACGCCGGCAAGGTCGACACCAACAAGGTCAAAGTCTTCGCCACCACCCCGGCCTACTTCGATTACAACTGGACCGTGCGCGGCACCCTCGACCCGGCGCTGGCGGCGAAGATCAAAAAAGCCTTCCTCGACCTCGACCCGGCCAACCCCGAGCACAAGAAAATCCTCGACCTGCAAGCCGCCAGCCGTTTCATCGAAACCAGCCCGGACAATTACAAAGGCATCGAGGAAGCCGCCCGCGCCGCCGACTTGCTGAAATGACGCTGCGCCTCAAACAGGCTTTTCTGCACCACACCAATGGCGTGGAGGCCTTGCGCGGCGTGGATTTGCAGATCGAGGCCGGCGAACAGGTGGCGATCATCGGCCCGTCCGGCGCCGGCAAATCCAGCCTGCTGAACCTGCTGGCAACCGCCATTCGACCCAGCAGCGGCGACATCGAAGTGCTGGGCGAGCGCGCCTGGCATTTGTCCGCCCGCCAACGACAACGCCTGCGCGCCCGCATCGGCCTGGTGCATCAGGCGCCGCCCCTGCCGCCCCGGCAACGGGTGGTGACGGCGGTGCTGGCCGGCAAACTCGGCCAATGGAGCCTGGGCAAAAGCCTGATCAACCTGCTGCATCCGCTCGACGTGCCCGGCGCTCGCGCGGCCCTGGCAAAACTGGATCTGGCCGACAAACTCTTCAGCCAATGCCAGCAACTGTCCGGCGGGCAGTTGCAGCGGGTCGGCATTGCCCGCGTGCTGTATCAGGCGCCGGAGGTGTTGCTGGCCGACGAACCGGTCTCGGCGATGGACCCGGTGCTGGCCGGGCACACGCTGTCGATCCTGTCGCGCCATGCCCGCGAGCATAACGTCACGCTGGTGGCGAGCCTGCACGCGGTGGAACTGGCGCTGGCGCACTTCCCGCGAATCATCGGTTTGCGCGAGGGGCAGATCCTGTTCGACTGCCCGTCCGCGCAAGTCAGCCGCGACATGCTCGACACCCTCTACGCCAACGAACAACTGCAATCCCCGGCGCCCGCCGTCACCCCGCTGATTGTGCAGATTCCGCGATGCTGAACGCCGACACCCGCGACCCCGCCGCGCTGCCACGGTTGCTGCTGACCGGGCTGGCGATTGCCTTGCTGTGGCCCGGCATTCAGCTCAGCGAACTGGATCTGGGCGTGCTGTTTCACGCCGACAGCCAGAGTGAAATGGGCCGCTTCGTGTCAATGTTCTGGCCTCCGGCCCATGATCGCGAGTTTCTTCAATTACTCCTCAAAGCCACCCTGCAAACCCTGGCCATCGCCACCGCCGGCATGGCCTTGGCGCTGCTGTTGGCGGTGCCGGCCAGCCTGCTCGCCAGCCGCGCCCTGTCGCTGACCGCCGCCTCCCGCAGCGGCCGCCCGAGCCTGTTGGGCCGCCTGCTGCGCTGGCCAGTGCGCGGCTTGCTGATCTTCCTGCGCAGCGTGCCGGAAATCGTCTGGGCGCTGCTGTTCGTACGCGCCGTCGGCCTCGGCCCGGCGGCGGGCGTGCTGGCCATCGCCATCACCTACAGCGGCATGCTCGGCAAGGTCTACGCCGAAATCTACGAATCCACCGACCAACGCCCGGCCCACGCCCTGCTCCAGGCCGGCAGCGGCCGCCTCGCCAGCTTCGCCTACGGCGTACTGCCCAACGTCGCGGCGGAACTGCTCTCCTACACCGTCTACCGCTGGGAATGCGCCATCCGCGCCTCGGTGGTCATGGGCTTCGTCGGCGCCGGCGGCCTCGGCCAACAGATCGACCTGTCGATCCGCATGTTCGCCGGCGGCGAAGTCGCCAGCATGCTCCTCACCTTCCTCCTCCTCGTCCTCGGCGCCGACCAACTCAGCCGCCTGCTGCGCTGGAGGCTGGCATGAAACGCCTGATCAATTCGGTGCTGATACTCGCCATTGTCGCGGCCGTTATCGCGTCGTTTGCCTACCTGGGCCTTGATCTTGAAGAACTTGGCAGCGCCACCAGCCTGAAACAGATGGGCTTGTATGTGGCACGTTTCCTCAGCCCCGACCTGAGCGCTGACTACCTGAGCGCCATCCTGCGTGGCTCGATGGAAACCCTCGCCATGTCCGCCCTCGGAACCCTCCTCGCCGCTGTGCTGGGCTTGTTATTGGCGCTCCCCGCCGCTGGCCGCTTTGGCTGGTTTTTTCAGAGTGCCGCGCGCCTGCTGCTCAATGCACTGCGCGCGATTCCCGAACTGGTGTGGGCTGCGTTGATGGTGCTGGCGGCTGGGCTTGGGCCGAATGCCGGGACACTTGCGCTGGCCCTGCACACCACGGGCGTGTTGGGGCGGTTGTTTGCTGAGGCGCTGGAGAACACGCCGCCGGAACCGGCGGATGCGATTCGGTTGCAGGGGGGGAATCCGGTTTTGGCGTTCTGCTACGGCACGCTGCCGAACCTGGCGCCGCAGTTGCTGGCGTACTGTTTGTATCGGTGGGAGAACAATATCCGGATGGCCAGCGTGCTGGGGTTTGTCGGGGCTGGGGGG